>CAVYEO010000002.1:0-1764309 GCA_963767705.1 uncultured Acidobacteriaceae bacterium
GAGGATTGCTGTCCGTTCCATCCACGAGCTCATGCGGTAGCCGCTGCCCAACTGCTCCGCCTTCCATGCGCGCAACGGCTCCAGGCTATGCGTGGTCAGCACGAATGGGATGCCGTAGAGCTTCTTGGCAAGAAAACCGGCCATGGAAACATACCAGGTATGCGTGTGCACCACGTCGATGCCTTCGAGCGCCTTTACTTGCGTCAGGTTCAGGCTCATGGCCTCGAGCGCGCCTTTGAATTTGCCTTCAGTCCCTTCGGTGATTTCGCGCCACGGTTCCTGCCCGAAGACACGCAGTTCGCCGGCTCCGATGCGCTTTTGCTCGTGCTGATCGCCCCAGCAATACACATCCACATCCATGCGCCTGGCCAGTTCCCGGCTCAGGTACTCCACATGCACGCCCGCGCCGCCATAGACATTCGGCGGGTATTCCCGCGTAAACAATCCCGCTCGCACTGGTGCCCCCTTTGCAGCTCCGTGTTGAATCGATTCGTAGCATACAGCTTCAAGCTTCTATCCGTCGTTCTCCCAAAACGGGCTGGCTCGTATTGGTGTCATTACCGATTCCTCACTGGACATCGCCGAGTTTTCACGTATTCTTAATCTTCTTCCCCCGGCTTTGAGTGTCCGCACCATCACTCCTGCAAAGGGAAGGCTCCGCCGCATGTCCACGGCACCCGTCTGCCGAAATATGGCTCTGCGCTCCTATCGCATCCCGTCCTGCTTCGCCCTGGTCACCGTAGTTGCGTTTGCCCTTGCAGGATGCGGCAGCCATGGTCCCGCCTTTAAAGCGCAAACAGCGCAGTCCGACCCCGACCCCATTGCTACGACGGCCTCGCTCAGCGACAGCTCCTTCGATTTCGGCGAGAACATAGTTGGCAATGCTGTGAGCCAGTCCGTCGTGACCGTAACCAACACCGGGGCATCTTCCCTGACGATGAAACCTGCCCTTACCGGCGACGGCGCATTCTCCATGGATCCGGCCCACTCCTGCGGACTTCTGCTCCTTGCGAACTCAAGCTGTTCCGTGGTGATCGAGTACTCCCCGTTCACGCCCTCCGCTCCAGCGAGCCAGACTGCCAGCCTTGCGCTCAACTTCGGCAACGTTGTCGACGGTACACCCTCTACCGTAAATATCACCGGCACCGCCGGCCTGCTTTCCGAGCAGGTCTCTTCTACTGCCAACCCGCAGGTAGCGATGGACACGCTATCGCTGCCCTTTGCCGCCGAGGTCAGCATTGAATTCGGCCCGGGTACCGGCTACGGTCTCGCCACCCCGACGCAAGCGATGCCTGCTGGAAACCCGGTCAGCATCCTGGTTGCCGGGATGCTCGCGAACACACCCTACCATCTGCGCGCTTCTGTCACCTTGCCCAACGGCCTTAGCTTCCAAGGCGCGGACCACGTTTTCACGACCGGTAGTTTGCCCGCTGCGTATCCCTTGCCGATAACGGCCAGCGACCCGGCACACCTTACCCCACAGCCGGGCATTGAACTTTTCAGCACGATCAACGGCATCGGTGCGTTCGCCACCGATCTGAGCGGCAACGTGATCTGGACTTACCCCTTTTCCGATCGCCAGTCAGACTCGAATGTTTACCCCATCAAGCCGTTACCGAATGGCCATTTCCTGGTTCTTATTCAACCCGCCATAAATCATCCGCTGGCTTCGCCGGCTCCCGCAGACTTGCTGAGCGCGGCGCGAGAAATCGATCTCGCGGGCAGCACCATCCGGCAGCTCACCGTACAGCAGCTAAATGACCGCCTGGAGGACGCCGGCTATCACCTCAGTCTCGCCTCATTTCATCACGACATCTCTCAGCTGCCGAATGGTCACTGGCTCATCCTGGCCAATGCGCTGAAGCCATTTACCGATCTCCCGGGCTATCCCGGCGTCACTACTGTGACCGGCGACGCCATTATCGATGTGGACCAGAATCTGCAGCCGGTGTGGGTCTGGAGCGCCTTTGACCACCTCGACGTCAATCGCCACCCCATGAACTTCCCCGACTGGACACACGGCAATGCCGTGGTCTATTCCGCCGACGATGGCAATCTCCTCTTCTCCATGCGCCACCAGCACTGGGTGGTCAAGATCGACTACCGGGACGGCCAGGGTTCGGGCAATGTGCTTTGGAGGCTCGGCTCGCAAGGCGACTTCGCGCTGGTGGGCGGCACCGATCCAGTGGACTGGTTTTATGCGCAGCACGATCCAACATTCTTTTCCTCCAACACCACAGGCGTTTTCACGCTCGGCATCATGGACAACGGCAATAATCGCGTTGTCTCTCCCGGCGTGGTCTGCGGGTCTCCTGGCGCGCCGCCGTGCTACACCACTGTTCCGGTTCTGCGCATCGATGAGCAGGCGAAGACGGCGACCTTGCTATCGCGTCAGGTATTTCCGCCAGCGCTCTACAACTTCTTTGGCGGGGGTGTCCAGCTTCTGCCCAACAACAATCTGCATATCGATCTCTGCGGTTTGGTGGGCCTGCCGAGCTCTGTGGTGCTGGAGACAACATCCGGCACTGTTCCGCAAACCGTGTTGCAGCTCCAGCTCAACACGCCCACGGCAAACATCTACCGAGCCACCCGCCTCCCGAGCCTTTATCCGGGCGTGCAATGGAACGGCTCGCCGCCGCAATGATGACACCATGGCGCAACATCGCGTTCCAGCGCGCGCCATCTCCTCGCATCCAATCAGCACATGATCCGCGCACGCGCCTTCGGCATCCGCTCGCTTTTCGCACTCTCGCTCGTCGCCGCTCCGCTGGCCCTGCCCGCGCAGCAGTCCACGCCCGCTGCTCAGCATCCCGAGCTTGCAACCGACCAGCCCACCGGCAGCCTCGAAGTAGTCGCGCTCTTCAACGGACCGATGCCCACGGGCGTCACTGTCTCGCGCCATGGCCGCATCTTCGTCAACTTTCCCCGGTGGGGCGATGACGTGCCCTTTACCGTGGCCGAGATCAAGGACGGCCAGGCTGTTGCCTTTCCCGATGCCGAGATCAACAAGCGCGACGACGCCGATGCCACGCATCACTTCATCTCGGTCCAAAGTGTGGTGGTCGATCCGCAGGACCGTCTCTGGGTGCTCGATCCGGCGGCGCCGATGCTGAAGACCATCGTACCCAACGGCCCCAAGATGGTCTGCATCGATCTCGCAACAAACAAGGTTACGAAAACGATCGCTTTCCCGCCCGACGTCGCCGGCACCAACTCCTACATGAACGACGTGCGCTTCGATCTCACCCAGGGAGAGGGCGGCTTCGCCTACATTACCGACTCGTCTTCAAAAGGTCCCAACGGCATCGTCGTCGTCGATCTCGCGAGTGGCAAGAGCTGGCGTCGACTCAACAATCATCCCAGCACGCTTCCGGAAGCCGGCTTCCAGCCCACTGCGGAGGGCCGCGCCTTGTACCAGTACGAGCCCGGCAAGCCGCCGCAGCGTGTTCTGTTCGGCGCGGACGGTATCGCCATCTCTGCCGATGGCTCGAAGCTTTTCTATTCCCCAACGACGGGGCACAAACTCTACTCCGTGAGCACCGCCGCGCTGCGCGACCGCTCGATGAGCGACGACCAGGTCGCGGCCACGATTCAGTTGGTCACCGGCAAGGGCCCCTCCGACGGACTTGAATCCGACGCTGCCGGCAACGTGTACGCCGGCGATTATGAGACCGATTCGATCGACAAGATTCAGCCGAACGGCATGATCGAAACCATCGCGCACGACCCGCGCATCCTCTGGCCCGACACCATGAGCCTGGCCGACGACGGCTATCTCTACTTCAACGCCAACCAGCTCAACCGGCAGCCCATGCTGCACAACGGGCAGGACCTGCGCAAGAAGCCGTACGTCATGTTCCGCATCAAGACGGATGCGAAACCAGTGCGGCTGGCCCGGTAAAGCTGCACGCGGAGAGCGGGGCACGCGTGAAAGATGGAGATGCAGAGTGACATCCGGCGGGATCTGTGCAGGTAGAGCCGTGGTATGGGCGGTACTGCTCGCAGTGTTTTCGCCACTGAGCTGTGCGCAATCTGGGGGGCAATCCTCCGCGGAGGCGGCTGGCGACGCGAAACAGACCGCACGCGCTGTATTCGCAAGCGAGATGAAAAAGCAGGATCATGACTGCGCGGGTGTCGAGCAGCAGCAAGCGATGAACGCCTGCATGGCGGGAGCGGCAGTGGCCACGGAAGCAAGTCTGAACCGCTTCTACTCCGCGCTCCGCGGCACGCTTGACAGCCGCGCAGTCAATCGCTTGCGCGACGCCCAACGTACCTGGCTCACCTATCGCCAGCAGACCTGCGACGCAGCTGCTGACCGCTTTCGCGGCGGAACGATCGCGCCCTTCATCCACAGCTCGTGCCAGGTTCGCGTCACCCGCGAACGACTCAAGGTGCTGTATGAGCTATACGGGGTCGGCTACGACCAGTAAGCCTCAGCGGCGCATATTACGCCGCGGGGTGCTCTGAAATGGACAGCACATTCCCATCCGGGTCTGAAAACCATGCCACCTTGCTGCCGTCCGGCGTCGCCCAGATGCCCCGCTCATCCTGCCCGGGGAGGCCGTAGCGGTGGAAGGAGACGTCCCTGGCCGTCAGCGCCTCCACCGCTTGCTGAATATCCGGCACCTGCCAACCCAGGATGGTGTAGCGCGCCGGCGTCACCGCATCCATCTTCGCCAGCCGGACCATGTGGCCGTTCGCCTCCATGACAACGGCGAAGCGGTCATCGCTGACGAACCGCAAACCAAGCACGCCTTCATAGAATTCTCGGGCGCGCGCGCCGTCTGTGACGGGCACAAAGCCGATGATGTCGTAGCTGGATAAACCCATGCCGCACCTCCAATGTTGAAGCGGAGCCATGGTAACGCACGGCCGGGTAGCTAAGCCTTAGAGCGCCAGGCCGCCATCCACCGCGAGCACCTGCCCAGTGATAAACCGGGGTCCGGTCGCAAAGAACACCACGGCCGCCGCTACGTCCTCCGGCGTTCCGTTGCGCTTCATCGGCGTCTTCGCGGCAAAGTGCTCATAGCCGTCGTCCACTTCGCCGTTCACGATCATTCCCGGCGCCACGCAGTTGACGCTCACCTCCGGCGCCCAGGCTTTCGCCATGGTCTGCGTCAGCATGTGCAGCGCGGCTTTGGAGGTGCAGTAATGGGCATGCGTCGCCCACGGGTGCATCCCGCCGAGGGAGCCGATGTTGACGATCCGTCCTTCCGCAGCTCGGAGATGCGGGAGCGCCGATTGCGCCATCAGCAGCGGACCGCGCGTGTTGGTCGCAAACATCGCATCCCACTGCGCTACGTCGATCGCTTCAAGGGCAGCCGTTTGAAACATGCCGGCGTTGTTCACCAACAGATCGAGCCGCCCAAACTTATTGACGGTCGCCTCAACCGCGGCCCGCACACTTTCCAACTCGCGCACATCGCACTCGAAGGCCGCCGCGCGCACGCCGCAGCTTTCCAAGTCAGCCACTGTCGCCTTCGCTTCCGCGGCCGAGCCGCGATAGGTGATCGCTACATCCATCCCCGCTTGCGCCAGCGCCAGCGCGATGCCGCGCCCGATGCGCTTCGCCGCACCGGTGACCAGCGCTACCTTCCCATCTGTTGAATCCATAGGCTTCTATTTTAGATTGCCGCCTCCGGTCCCGCCGGATCCCGCAGTTTCAACTAAGAACTTGTAACCGTGCACAGCGCGCCGTGCGCACATCTCCGAAGTGAGGCCGTGTGATACAGCAATGTAACTCGCAATGGATCGGGGTTGTGTCCGTCCTATTTGCTCTGATTACCAGCCCCAACAAAGGATTCGTACAGCAAACCCAAGAGGGCGCAAAGGCAGGTAAGATGATCCCGTCCTTACACCGCGCGGAGGCGATTCAATGATTGACCCTTCATCCCTGGAAATCTGGTTTGTCACCGGGAGCCAGCATCTGTATGGCGCAGAAACGCTGGAGCAGGTCGGGGCGCATGCGCGGGAGATCGCCGACTCGCTTTCGAAATCCTCCGCGCTGGCCGTCAAAGTCATCTGCAAGCCGGTGATGACCACATCCGACACCATACACCAGCTCTGCCTTGACGCTAACCAAAGCAGTAACTGCATCGGCCTTGTCGCCTGGATGCACACTTTTTCCCCCGCGCAGAACTGGATCAAGGGCCTGCTCGCGCTCAAGAAGCCGCTCGCCCATCTCCATACTCAGTACAATCACGACCTGCCCTGGTCCACCATCGATATGGACTTCATGAACCTGAACCAGGCCGCCCATGGCGACCGGGAGTTCGGGTTCATCGGCGCGCGCCTGCGCCTCAATCGCAAAGTGATCTTCGGCTTCTGGCAGGACGAGGCCACCCTTGGGGAGCTCGCCACATGGACACGCGCGGCCTGTGCCTGGCACGATTGGCAGCAGCTTAAGGTCGCCCGTTTCGGCGATAACATGCGCCGCGTCGCTGTGACCGAAGGCGACAAGGTGGAAGCCAACATCCAGTTCGGCTTCTCCGTGGATGGCTACGGCATCGGCGATCTCGTCGCGCACATGGACAAGGTGAGCGATGCCGATGTCCAACCGCTCGCCACCATGTATGACTCCTCCTATCACGTCGTCGAACCGCTACGCGCAGGCGGCCAGCAACGCCAGTCTCTGCTCGAAGCCGCACGCATCGAACTTGGCCTGCGCCGCTTCCTCGACGAAGGCGGTTTCGGCGCGTTTACGGATACGTTTCAGATCCTCCACGGTTTGCCGCAGCTACCCGGTGTCGCCGTTCAGCGCCTTATGGCGGACGGTTTCGGCTTCGGCGCGGAAGGCGACTGGAAGACCTCGGCCCTGGTTCGCGCCATGAAGGTCATGGGCCACGGCCTGCCCAAAGGCACCTCCTTCATGGAGGACTACACCTATCACATGCAGGGCGCCGGCCAGGTGCTTGGCTCGCATATGCTCGAGGTTTGCCCTTCCATCGCAGCGGAAAAGCCCACCCTCGAAATCCACCCGCTCTCCATCGGAGATAAGGCCGACCCGGTACGCCTCGTCTTCACGTCGCGCATCGGCCCTGCGGTGGTCGCATCGCTGGTGGACATGGGCGGACGCTTCCGCATGGTCGCGAATAAGGTGCAGGTTCTTCAGCCTGAGCAGCCGCTGCCCAAACTGCCCGTCGCCCGCGCCATCTGGAAGCCTGAGCCCGACCTCAAAACCGCCGCTGTCTCCTGGATTCTGGCAGGCGGCGCTCACCACACTGGCTTCAGCCTCGACCTTACCTCCGAGCACCTCCGCGACTTTGCCGAAATGGCCGGCATCGAGTTTCTGCTGATTGATGAAGCCACTACGGTTCCGCAGTTCAAGAAAGAACTGCAGTGGAACGACGTGTACTACCGTATCGCGAAGGGTTTTTAGCTCAGCTCGATTCAACTCGCTCAGGCCAGGCTTGTTTGCTGAAAGACGCTATGGTGCATGTGGTACACGGCCAGCACTTTGTGAGCGCGGTCGGGGTCTGTGGACCAGTGCGCGGAAACGTTCTCAACGAAGCTGTCTCCCGAGGACGCGGCAAGCGCCACAGCATAACAGGGGTAAGCATGGCAAAGGCGCGCAAGCACGTCCATGCGGGCGCGAAAGCAGGATTCCCAATCGGCAAACCGCACCCATTGCGCGGGCACGTGAACCCACTGCCCATGAAGGTATTCGCGCGTGGGGAGTTCCATCGTTCTGGTGCCGGGAAGTGGCGGATGCGCCTGTTTCTGGCCGAAGAGGTTGTTGCCCTCCAGTGCCAATTGGGAATGACCCCAGGCGGATTCCAGCGCTGCTTCGCAGGCGGCGTAGGCGGGAAAAATGTGGCCTGCAGCTTGAGCCGCCGCGGCGGCTTTGGCTAGGAACTCTTCCTGAAACTGTGCCATAGTGTGCGCTCCTTGATGGACGAAAAATGGGCAAACAAATGGGCGAAGCCGCCTGGCTTCGCCCTTTTGTTTTCTGATCCCTAATTCCATTGTTGCAGGTTCAGCGAATTACTACGCCAACACACCGAAAAATCCCTTGTCGTCCACATCCGCAGCCCAGGCGTGCTGGCTGGACGCCCTGGCGCATCCAATCGCTTATGGCTGCGACCAATAAAAGTCGCATAAGGCGGAGTTTGCGCCAGGCCGCCGGTTACGGCCTTCTGGCTGGCGGTGTCGCGGGTTGCGCGCTGCCCATTCTGCCCGGCATTCCGTTGCTCATCGCGGGGCTCACGCTGCTTTCCGCAGACAGCCCTTGGGCTGCGCGTCTGTTACAGAAGCTGAAAGCGCGCTTGCATCGGGTGACGGGGCGCACTCCGCAGAATTCCTCCCCGCACATATCCTAAGCTGCGCTTTGCACGATCCCCGAACTTCTGAAGCCGCTGCCAGGTTCAGCTCTGCAGGGATCCGTCCGGCTTGGCCCGCCTGCAGAAGACCGCTATATGCGGCGCCAGTTGCGTGAAAATGTAAAGCGGCTCGAACCCTGTGGCCTGCAGCGCCTTACTCACCAGTGGCGGGTCGAACACATGATGGTGCAAGCAGCGGTTATCTGCGTTGCGCAGTGACCGCTCGCGGAATTGCTCGGGCGTGCCCGCGGGCTTGTCCTGCTCCAGATCGTGCAGTGCAAGGATCTCGTCCAGATGCGTCAGATCGCTCTCCGGCGTGTCTTTTTCGAGGTCCTGCTTCAAGTGCTCAAATCTCGTAACCGGCCGGCGGCAATCAAATGTATGCGCGCGTTCGGGCAGCAGAATGAACGCGTAGCCATCCGGCTTCAGAACTCGTCGCCATTCCCGGAGCGCCTTGAGCGGATTCGCCACATGCTCGAGCACATGGGAAGCCAGCAGAAAATCGTAGCTCTGGTCCTCGATGGCGGAAAGCTGTGTGGCGCACTGCACGAACTGGCGGCCGGCCGGGACCTCCGCCCAGTAATGAAACGTGTTGCCCTTCGACCCTGGGGACCAGACTGTGTTCGCGGCGTAGTTGCAGTTGTCCACGGATTGGGCAAGAGCATAGATGGAAGGAAAAAAAGGATTGGGCTGGCTGGGTGAGAAGACCTCGCTGGGTCCGCCAATCTCAATGCCCCGCTTGCCCGTGATCGCCTTCGCGATGCGCCTGATTGTCCAGCGCCGCCGGAGAGCGGACGCTACACGTTGCGGAGCGATCTTCACGAGGGCAGTTTACCATTCGGAGCACTGGACTTATATGCTCTTGTTACGGTTACATATACCAATCTCGCGGCCAGCCTTTCCGGCGAGCGCTGCCGGCCCTAGAACCGGAAACAACCGTCGCGGTTACTTTACTCCGTCGGACTGCGCTTCGGTGTGGTGCGGCAGGCCGAGGAACGGCACCAGCATGTCTTCCTTGCGCTGGATCAGCGTGGTCGCATTGAGCGAAGCAAGTTCGAAGCCATGGCCATGGGTAATGGCATCCGTCGGGCAGGCCTCAACGCAGTAACCGCAAAAGATACAGCGGTTGTAATCTATGTTGTAGACCTTGGCGTAGCGCTCGGCCGAGGAGATGCGCTGCTCTTCGGTGTTCTCGGCGGCTTCGATGTAAATGCAGTTGGCCGGGCAGGCAGCAGCACACAAAAAGCAGGCGACGCACTTTTCCAAGCCGTTCTCATCGCGCTGCAGAATGTGGGCGCCGCGAAAGCGGTCCTGAAAATGCGCACCGCGGTTCGGCCCAGGGCCGTCCGGATAATTCTCGACCTCAGTGGGCTTGAACATCTCGCCGAAGGTGATGCTCATTCCCTTGGCGACGCCGGCGATATTACGCACGATCGACATATCCGTAGTATACGATGTGCCGCGCGACCGGGCTTTACCCGCCGAGTTTATAAAGGACCGCGGCGGAGCTGAGACGGCGTTCGATGTGGCGCTCGAGAGTTTGGATAGCGAAGCGGCGGAGGTCGCGGGCGCGCTCGCGGGGCCAGGGCTCCCCTGCGAAGGCGGAAGCCGGGGCATGGAGAATGTGCTGCGCCAGCTGCTGTGATTCCGGAGTGAGCGTTCCACTGGCAAGGCGGCGATGATGGAGGCAGACCAGACCTTCGCTGAGCGCATGGAAGGAGGCCGGGGCTCCGGCGAAGGCTTCCCCGCACAGCAGGCAGTGGCGAAGGTCGGGCAGCCAACCCATCAGCCGTGTCATCCACAGGGCGAAGTAGGTGACGGGCATCCAGACTTCACCGTCTTCCGTGGTCTCCAGGACGGAAAGAAGGAGCCGGAAGACAGCGTCATTGGGGTCGTGATCGGGCAAGGTCTCATCGACGACTTCGGCAAAAAGAGCCAGGGCGGCGAGGCGGCGGTAATCGACGGAGCCGGACAGCGGAGAGCGAATGATCTCGAAGAAGTCGAGCCGGACGAGCTCCTGCCGGGGCTTTTCGACGTAGCTGGCGCGCACGTGGGTCATGGGCTCGAGCGCTCCGCCAAAACGGCGGCGGCTTTTTGCGGCGGATTTCGCCACGCCCTTGAGCTTGCCCTGATCGCGGGTGAAAAGAGAAACGATTTGGTCGGCCTCGTGCATGGGCCAGGTGCGAAGGACGACGGCTTCACTTACCATGGAAGCCTTTCCGCAATGGCTGCGGAATGGTTCCGGGTGCACGCAAAAACGCGCAGCACAGGGCTGCGCGTCTGGAATCGCGGTACAAGGGATTACCGGCCGAAGTGGGCGGCGTTCTTCTCGGTATAGCTGGCCCACTTCTCCGGCAGGTCGTCGCCGGCATAGATGGCCGAGACGGGGCAGACGGGCACGCAGGCGCCGCAGTCGATGCACTCCACCGGATCGATAAAGAGCTGGTCCTTTTCGGCGAAATCACCCTCGTCCTTCTTGGGATGGATGCAGTCGACAGGACACGCGTCCACACACGCGGAGTCTTTCGTGCCGATGCAGGGTTCAGCGATGACGTAAGCCATGAAACTCAATCTCCAGACGGGGTAAGGTCAATACCATTGTAGCAGGATAGGCTGTGTATCGAGGGCCCTCGGCCGGGTCTGCGCCGATACCATTCGAGCACGCGGAGTGTCTGTCCCAACTCGCATCGTTTCACTGTCCGCTTCCATGCGGCCATTGCTGGCAGAGTTGAGGGCGTGGTATAGCCGGCCCGGCTTCGAGCCGACGGTTTTGACCGTGCCCTCTCCCGCGAAGCCGTTTTGTCCTACTTCTAGGAGATGTACTTATGCATAGCAAACTGCTTGGTCTTTCCGTCCTTGCGCCTACGCTACTGCTTCCCGGCGCCTGCCTCCTCTCGCAAACCACTCCGGCTTTTCAGTTTTCCTCTCCCAATGTGTGGTGCCGCTGAGCGCGACTCCGAACGCGGTCGCGGTCACGTATCTTTCCTCCGGCGACGTAAACGGAGACGGCAACACCGATCTGCTGACAAATCTCAACGGCCTGGTTCTGCTGCTGGGCAACGGCAAAGGCGGCTTTACCGAGAAGGCGATCACGAACGGGCCATATGATGGGGATCTGGCGCCCACGCTGGTTGATCTGAACGGCGATGGAAAAGCGGACGTAGTAGATGTGTCTCCTGGCGGCTACGGAGATCCGAAGGATGGCTGCCCGGTGCAGAATGGGGCTGTCAATGTGTGGCTCGGAGATGGTAAAGGTAACTTCACCGCCAGCAGCAGTCTGCCCATCCAGCCCAGCCAATATGCAACTGTTGCCGTTGCCGATTTCCACCACGATGGCATGCCGGATGTCGCGGTGTTGCACTTCAGCACGCAGGAATGCACCTCCCCGCCGTACGGAAATCTCGACGTTTTTCTGAGCGATGGAAAGGGCAATCTCACACACGCATACGGAGCAACTGTTTTCAATGAAGGCTTTGGCCTAGTAGCCGGAGATTTCAATAAGGACGGCCGGATCGACCTTGCATACCTTACAACTATCTTCAGCAACAACAAAGCTGAGATCCTCACGCTCGATGGCAATGGAGACGGTTCGTTCCGGACCGGGCCCTCGTACACGCTCGCCGATACTCCTCAAGGCAATCCTGAATATGGCTATGGAGTGGTGGATCAGCTTGCGGCCGGAGATCTGAACGGGGACGGGCGTGCGGACCTGTTAATCAACCTCGGCCCGAGCAACGCGCCGGGAGCACAGGCAAAGGTAGCAAGCCTGCTTGCGAAAGCGACGGGCGGCTTCTACTGGAAATCTTCTGTCCCGGTACAAACGACCAGCTTTCCTCTGTTTCAACCGGTAGATTTGAATGGGGATGGCCGCCTGGATCTGTTGACGCAATTTTACTCGACCGCAACGCCGATCGTGACCACAGTCAAGGCCTATGCTGGTTTGGGAACGGGCTCGTTCGGGACGCCGCAGCACATCTTGAGCCAGGGCACCTATAGCAACCCGGTTGCGGTACCGCTGACCAAAGGTGGTAGCCGGCGCTTATCCTCTTCCCTGCTGTCGCTACGAAGTCACCTTCGGTCGAAGTGTTAGTGAACGAGAGTAAGTAGCATGTTGCTAGATCGCGTACTTACGAATACAGCGCCGGTCATGTAACTAACCGGCGCTGTATCGTTGTTATGAAACTAAATAGCAAGTAAGAGCGCCAGAAGTTGCGCAGCCCATAAGCATAGATCTCGGGCAGGTGTCCCGCCTTGTGAACGAACGGATTGTCGGAAGGAATGCTGTAGTGTCCGTTGGCAGCGTTCCGGCCGGGGGCCTGTTGCAGTCCGATGGGCCGGCTAAGCATAGGGAGAATGCGCCAACTAACGCCACAAATGGCTCGTATTTGCACAATCAAACAGTGAACATGCATGGTTCACTCGGCTCTCGATCATCTGGTGGATGAAGTCACGTACGCTGTCATGCTGCGCGCGCTTTCAGAAGCGGTCGGCTCAGTATGTGCCCATCTGGATGCGAACAACAGTCATCTCGTGGTGCAGGTTGATGCCCCGGTCGGTCTGATCGCCATTGAGGATGCGGAGAGGGTGCCATTGGCCGTTCTCGTACGTGCCTTCCTCGGCGCGAAGGATCTGCGCGTGCATCTCCTGCCCTTGCGCATCGCGAGCATTCACACCCGGACTGCTGCCCTTCAGGCGAAACGTGACCCGGGTATCGAAGCCGCCCAACAGAAAGGTGTCTGGACCAAGCGTGGCCACAAAGACGCGGCCATGCTGGTCTGGCGTTCCGGGCGCATGGTGCTGGCCATCTTCTTGTGGAAAGCCGAAGCGGACCTCCGCATTCCAGCGACCGAAGTCAAGCGCCGTCTCAGGCTGGCCTTCTTCCTCCGCGGTGGCTTTCACCTTGCCTTCGAAGAGCAGTTGCGCAAGCGCGCGGTCCATCGGCGCGAGAAGCTCGTAATTCTCCGTGTGGAGCTTGGGCAGCTCGCCATGCTTCAGGGTCCAGTCAGTCTGGTCGGTGCCGAAAGGCGAGAAGCCGATACCGCCAAGGTTGAGCACATAAAAGAGACCCCGGGCGAAGCTGTCGCCAAGGCCCGTCTCCGGCACCCAGACGGGATTGTCCGGCCGGTTATACGCAGCGAGGATGCCCTGGTACACGGCGGGATCGCTGGAGTAAATATCCGGGCCGAGCATGTCGATGTTGGGCGCGGAAGCCTTCCAGATGGCGATGTTGCCCTGCATAGGGCCGCCGCTGGGGTAATCGTAACCGGGCTGGGAGTGGCCGCGGATTTCGTAACCGCGAGGGTAGCGTGGCCACACGTTGCAGTACATGGGCAGCGGCATCTCGGCCTTGCCGCCGCCGGCGACCTGGTTGATGTAGCTCGAAAGGGAATATGCCTGGAAGGCTTCGTCGGCATCCGGACCGAAGACCTCGCGCCAGTTCCCGGGCCGTCGGCCCAAGGCTTCGACGAGCGCTGCCGGGACTGGGCCGGCGAATTCCTTCTCTGCGGCGGGGCTATGATCGCGGACGGCGTCGATGGCGCCCGACTCGTTCTCCACCTGCACCAGGATGACCGTGTGCTGGTCACTGTCAATCTCGCGGAGGTGGCGAATGAGCGCGCGAAAGGCGGTGCGGTCCGCTTCCAGGTTGGCAGGGGCGTTCGCAGAGAGCACCTGGATGGGCTGGCCGCGTTCGTCGATCATGCGCGGATATTTGGCAGGATTGGTCTTGATCCATTCGGGCACATAGTGGTCCTCACCGTTTTTCCAGGTGCCGAACCAGAGCATGTCGAGGTAGAGGTGGTGTTCGCGCGCTCCCTTTACGAGAAGGTCAACGGTGGAGAAGTCGAACTGGCCCGGCTGCGGCTCCATCTGCTCCCAGTAGACCGGCGCTGCCATGGTGTTGGCGTGCATGCCTTCGAGGGTGGGCCAGACATCCGGCAAGGTGGCGGGCCAGGAGCTCGAATTGTTGATCTGGCCACCGAGAACGAAAAATGGCTTGCCGTCGACGAGCAGGGCGTGATGACCATTCTGCTCGGTGAGCTTGGGCATCTCCGCCGCATGCGCGGCAACTACGAAGGCAAGAGGAAACAGGGCAAGAGCAGCGGGAGCGCGTTTCATGGTTGCAGAGGTCTGCCTTTCCGTGGCATCGCTGAATGTAAGCGATTGCTTCCGGAAATGGAAGAGCCAGCAGGGAGAGGTAAAGAGGATAGGGATTAGGGAGGCATGCGTTGTGATCTGCCTAGCGGACGATCAGCAGGTACACGGCCATGGCGATACCGACCAGCGCAAGCAGGGCTGCGACCAGCACGCCCAGGCGGGACGAGTGCTCAGGAAGTGGCGTGCCGGTGCGCAGATGCCGCACAAGCTGCACGTGGCGCACAGCAGCATAGATTTGTACCACTACGCCCAGCACCACCAGGGCAATCCCGATCCACAACGAGTAGCGCGTCGAGTGCTGCATAGCTTCGGCGTGGTTCAGTTGCAGTTCACGCAGGAAGAAACCGAAGCGGGCCAGAACGAAGCCGAACCCATGAGTGCGAGGCCGGTGCGCACCCATGCTAGAAAGGTGCGTTCTGCTGCGAAGTAGGTGCGCAGGTCGGCGGGCTGGGGCTGCTGCGGGTTGCTGCTCATCTTTGAGTTCGATGCCATGGCTGCCGCAAAGCCGTTTGGGAAGGTGAATCCCGGCTATGATGGACGGCAGCTTGGGAGAGGAAGGCACATGCGTTCTTGCTGCATTGCTTCTGCACTCGTACTCGCGGTGTTTCCGGTGTGTGCTCAGCAGGCGGGTTCGTCCGCCGCACCGGCCACGCTCGCGCCGGCAGTCGAGAAGTATGTCCGGGTGCAGGCGCACACGGTGGTACTGGAGCATCTGCGCGTGATCGATGGCACGGGTGCGCCAGCAGCAGAGGATCGCAATCTAGCGATCGAGGACGGCCGGATTCGCTCGGTAGATGCGGGGAAGGATGTGCAGTCGAACGCGGATACGACGGTGCTCGATCTGCGGGGCTACTCCGTCCTGCCAGGCATCGTGGGCATGCACAACCATCTCTACTACATTGCGCGTCCAGACCTCGAGGCGAACGGAAAGGCCGAGCCACCTCTACTGGTCCCGCAGATGACCTTCTCCGCACCACGACTGTATCTTGCCAATGGTGTGACCACGATGCGCACTACGGGCAGCGTGGAAACCTACACGGATCTGAACCTAAAGAAGCTGATGGACAGTGGCAAGCTGCCGGGGCCGCACATGGATGTGACCGGACCATATCTGGAAGGCGCAGGCAGCCCGTTCATCCAGATGCACCAGCTCACCGGACCAGAGGACGCACGGCGACTCGTGAACTACTGGGCGGATGAGGGCGTGACGTCCTTCAAGGCCTACATGAACATCACGCGCGCTGAGCTCAAAGCGGCTATCGAGGAGGCCCACAAGCGTGGCCTCAAGATAACCGGACACCTATGCTCGGTCACGTATCCGGAAGCAGCGGAGTTGGGGATCGACGATCTGGAGCATGGGTTCTTCGTGAACACGCAGCTCGATCCGGGAAAGAAGCCGGACGAGTGCTCCAAGGAGATGGGCGATTCCACGCTGGAGCACATGGACCCGGATGGTCCGGAGGCGGCGGCGCTGATCAAGATGCTGGTGGACCACCATGTGGCGGTTACCTCAACGCTGCCGGTGTTTGAGCAGGGCGTGCCGGGACACGCGCCGCTGAATCCACGCGTGCTCCGGACGATGACGCCGGAGGCGCGGGAGGCCTTTCTGTATGCGTGGGCTCACCGGTCGCGCATGCCGGCTGAACCGGCGACCACAGTCTGGAAACACGACTTGGCGCTGGAGCGAAAATTCGCGGCTGCGGGCGGCCTGCTGCTGGCCGGGCCGGACCCGACCGGCAACGGCGGCGTGGTAGCGGGCTTTGGCGATCTGCGCGAGATGGAACTGCTGGTGGAGGCCGGTTTCACGCCGGTGGAAGCGATCAAGGTCGCAACCCTGAACGGCGCGACCTACATGGGCCGGGCGGACCGGATCGGGTCTATCGCACAAGGCAAGAATGCGGACCTGATGGTGGTGAAGGGCGATCCGTCAAAGCAGATCAACGACATTGAAAACGTGGAGATCGTCTTCAAAGATGGCGTTGGGTACGACTCGGCGAAGTTGCTTGAGTCGGTCGCGGGGCGGTACGGGGAATACTGAGTTGCTGGTGTGTTCCCTACCAGATTCGGCGCACTCCGAATAGATCAAAAGCCGGGTCGTTGCTGAGCATGGGGATGTCTTCCGCGATGGCCTGAGCGGCCAGTATGCGGTCGAATGGGTCTTTGTGACTGGCAGTGAACCTGCCTGCACGCAAAGCATGCTGAACGGTGACGGGCAGGGAGTCGTAACCGGCGTTAACCATTGCAGCTTCAAATATCTCGGAGAAGCGTTCGGCTCCCGGCAACTTTCCTAACCGCACCTTTGTGGCAATCTCCCATGCCGAGACTGCGGAGATAAGCACTTCGTTCGACGGATCACGAAGTAGCGCAGCGGCCGTGCGGGAAAGTGAAGGGCTCTCCAGAACGGCCCACAGCAAGGCGTGTGTATCAAGAAGGAGCTTACTCATCCTCACAATTCCAAAGCCGTAATTCATCTTCAGGAAGTGGCTCAAAAAATTCTGGTCCGACCGTGAACTGTCCCTTGAACAAACCAATGCGCTGCTTGGGCTTTTCTGCAACAGGAACAATCTTCGCGACCGGCGTCTTGTCACGACCGCGGGTGATGAAGACCTCTTCTCCGGCTTCGGCTTTTTCCACCAGCTTGGAAAGATTGCTTTTGGCTTCGAACATCGTTGCGCTTACCATGTCGGCACCTCCTAGCTAATCTATATTAGCTAGGAAGCCCCTGAAAAAACAAGCGCTTTGATTGCTTCCTGAATGCGCCCTGTTTCTCACCTGTTGGCGGCGCGCCGGGCGGCGAATTCGGCCGGAGTGGGCACCGGTTCGATGTCGCGTCCGGCAAACATGTCATCGAAGAAGCCGCGTACTTCGCTGAGAAGCAGGCCGTTGGTGGCCAGCACTTCCCTGCTGTCCAGGCGAAAAGGCGAGCCGTCGAAGCGCGTGACCGTCCCGCCAGCTTCGTGCACCAGGAGCACGCCAGCGGCGGTGTCCCAAGGGTTCAGATTGAACTCCCAGTAAGCGTCTACGCGGCCGGCCGCCGTGTAAGCAAGATCGAGCGCGGCGGCCCCGGCGCGGCGTACCCCGTGGGAGCGCAGGGTGAGCTGCTGGTAGAAGTGGATATTCGGATTGGCGTGGCGCTTGTGGCTGGGGAAGCCAGTGGCGAGGAGCGCTTCCTGGAGTTGCGCAGTCTTCGAAACGTGGAGCCGGCGACCGTTCAGGTATGCGCCGTGCCCCTTCTCCGCAACGAAGAGTTCGTTATGGATGGGCTGATAGATAATGCCGGCGATGATCTCACCGTCCTGATCGGCGGCGAGCCCTGGGGGCCGGTGCTCCAGGCCGAGCGAGATGCAGAAGTAAGGGAAGCCGTGGGCAAAGTTGGTGGTCCCATCAAGCGGATCGACATACCAACGATATTCTGCGTCGAGCCCCGAACGCGTGCCTTCTTCACCGAAGATGCCGTGATCTGGAAAGGTCTCGCGGAGACCAGCGACGATCAACTTCTCGCTGGCGCGGTCCGCTTCGGTGACGAGGTCGACATCGCCCTTGTACTCGGCCTCGACACCGCGGTCGTAAAACTCGCGGATGAGCTGGCCGGCTTTGAGCGCAATGGCGGAGGCCGGGATGGCGATGCCAAGCGGCAGCGAATCGGGAAGGTGGCTCAATGGGCGTGTTCCTCGCCTTCGCTGCGCAACGGGGAACGGCGGCGCGCCTCTTCGCCATTTCCATTGCGGCGGGCGTGCTCGGTGATGGTGCGAATCTGCTGCTTGTAGATGAAGAGGTTGGGCCGGCCCTCGCGCGTGAGGCGGATCATGCGGTCATCGAAGTACTCGATCCAGCCGTTGACGCTTTCGCCATCGCGCAGCTTGACCGTGACGGGCACCTGTTTCTCGCTGAGAAAGCGCAGGTAGGAGGCCTCCTGCCCGGTCTCGCCGGAAGGGGCCGCTTTTTTGCCGCGGCGGGAAGGATTCAGGGGCATGGGTGGAATTGTAGCTGAGGTGGGCGCACTGGGCGAAAGTGGGCTTTCGCCCAACGAGAGAAGACCACCACCAGACTACTGGGAACCGCTGGAGGGATAATACCCCGGGCGGTTGCGGACGATGTATTGCTGACTCGCTTGCACATTCCGCAACTTCACCGCGATGGAGCGGAAGGCGTCCGTATCAGCGTGGCCAGCAACTACTTTCGCCGGATAATAGCCGAGCAGATATTGAGTGCGGAGGTCGTCGGAGATGCGGGAAAAGATTGCGGCAAGCGAGGACTGGCCTGCATAGAAATACCGGCCGCCGGTCTGCTCCGCCAGCGTAATCATCGCGTGCTCGCCGCCCAGGTCGCGGCCGGCGCTGGCGGCGACGGGCACGTCGATGATGCTGTAGATCATCACCTCGTCCCGGATGGCTTCTTCAAGCGCCTGCTGGTAGCTGGTGCCAGCCACAGTGTTGCCGCCATCGGAGATGACGACCAGCACCTTCCGTCCGCGCTGCGGAGCCAGGCTCTGCGACGCCAGGTAGATGCCGCTGTAAAAGGCAGTGCCGGAACCGGCGTGGAAGGTGCCGAGCGCGTTCGCGATGCGGCGCTCGCTGTTGGTGAAGGCCACGACTTCACGCACCCCATCCGAGAACTCCATTACATCGATCTGGTCCTGCGGACGCAGCAGCGCGTGGACGAAGCTGCGCGCAGCTCCCTGCTCCTCGGCGAAGTCCTTGTGCACGCTGCCGCTGGTGTCAACGGCGAGCACGACGGAGAGCGGGGCGGAGGTGTCGCGCTCAAAGACGGAAAGCTTCTGCGCGCGGCCGTCCTCAAAGACCGCGAAGTCTTCCTTGGTAAGATCGGCGATTGGGGCGCCCTCGCGCGTGGTCACGCTGGCGAAGACGTTCACGAGGTGGACGTTGACGCTGAGGGTGGGGATGGAGCCATTCGAAGGCGGCGCCTGCTGCGCAAGGATGGGCAAGCACGGTGCAAATGCTGCGAGCAGCGCAGCAGCAGCGACGTGGAGGAGCTTCATCGCCGCTCCAGATGGGTGGGCAGGGCGGGCGCAGGCTGCGCGATCTCCGGCGGAAACGCTTCCCCATCGGCCCACACTGCGCCATCTTCGAAGTGCTCCTTCTTCCACACAGGCACGGTTTTCTTGAGCGTGTCGATGATCCAGCGGCAGGCGTCGAAAGCAGCGCCGCGGTGCGCGGAAGCCACCAGGATGAGCACACTGGTTTCACCGATTTCGAGACGGCCAAGACGGTGCACAAGCGTAACGCCGCGAATGGCGAAGCGGGACTGGGCCTCCGCGGCGAGCTTGCGCATTTCTGCCAGAGCCATAGGCTCAAAGGCTTCGTAGTCCAGGAACAGGGTGCGGCGCCCACGGGTGTTGTCGCGCACGATGCCATCGAAAAGGACGACCGCTCCGTCGGACGCGTGCTTGAGTGCAGCGGTGAGTGCGAACGTGTCGATGGGTTCACGCGTGAGGGCAATATGGGGTGCGGGCTGCGGCTCGGGAGCGCCACCCGATACGGGTGGAAGGAGGGCCACCTCGTCACCGTCATGGAGCACCTGCGTGGCGGGGGCGTACTGCTGGTTCACCGCGATGGCAAGGGCGGCCCATACGGTGCTCCGTCCGGGAGCGCGGCGGCGGTACTCATCCAGCAGACGATCGGCGGTGGCGCCCTCGGGAAGCGTGAGCGCATCGCGGTCGCGGCCGAGGATGTCTTTGAGCACGCCGAAGAGCAGGACCTTAATCTGCATATCGTTCAAGAATACTGATGCGGTTAGACGGGCGGGGTAAAGGAAGGTCTCAGCGGCCGCGCTATGGGAGTGAGTAGACCCATCGGAGACGCTCAGGATGACGGGAGCATGGAGCGTGGTTCCGCATAACGCGGCCCCGGCGTGGGCAGGCAACGAGCTTCACAGGTCGCTGTCTCCAGGCCGAGCTCCGAAGAGCAGGGCCTGGTCTTCCTCCGCAGGCATGGGATACCAGACCCGTGTGCCATCCACTCTGGCAAAGGGAGTGAGGGCGTGCGGCTTGCGATGGCTCGCGCCGTGCTTGTCATACATGATGTCCTCCACCGCGACGTCACGAGCGAGCAGGGCGTCCGCGACAAGCGAACGATGGCAGCGCCACGGTACAGCCTCTGCGCACATGACCCCGGTGTGCTCGTGTGGCGCGATGGTGAGCAGGCCATCGATCGCGGCGGCAAACTCGGGCGTCTGCATGTAGTCGGCATAACCGCGAAAGCTCTTGTTACGCCACGCGGCGTTGATCGAGTCCGGCCGCGGATGGCGCAGGCCGCCCAGGTCCCTGGCCCAGAGGTAGGAGATGCCCGCGCCGGCAAGCGATTGCGCGAGCGCGTCCTGCGCGAACTGGGGATTGAAGCGGGACTTCGGAATGGTGCGAACGTCCACCAGCGTACGGCAGCCGTTTTCCTGAAGGATGCCGAGAAACGTGTCGATAGGCAGCGTGGAATGACCGATGGTGAGCATACCCGCTCGTCAGTGCGGGGCCAGGACGGCAGCGTGCTCGGGAATCTCTTCGTCGGATCCGGGGCGATCCTTCAAGCCGCCGTAGCGGCGGTCGCGCCGCTGGTACTCGGCGATGGCCTCAAGCAGGTGAATGCCACGGAAATCCGGCCACAGGCGATCGGTGACATAGATCTCCGAATAGGCGATCTGCCAAAGAAGAAAGTTCGAGACGCGGAGCTCGCCGCTGGTGCGCACCACCAGATCGGGGTCGGGCATGTGTGCGGTGTAGAGATGGCGATGGAGATCGTCTTCCGTGAGCCCGGCCAGCGATCGTCCGGCGACCTGCCGCTCACGCGCCAGCGACTCGAAGGCATCGATGATCTCTGAGCGCGCGCCGTAGTTCAACGCCAGCGTCAGCACCGTGCCAGAATTCTGCGCCGTGGCTTCAGCGGCCCACTGCATCTTGTCCCTGACTTCGGAGGGTAGTTCATGCGTGCGTCCGATGTAGGCGATGCGCACGTTATTATCGTTCATACGGCCGACGTTGTTGATGAGGTACGACCGCAGGAGCCGCATCAGGAAGTTGACCTCCGTCTTCGGCCGGCGCAGATTGTTCTCCAGCGAAAATGCGTACAGCGTCAACCACGGCAAATTGATGCGCGAAGCCGTTTCCACCACGTACTGCACGGACTCGGCACCCTGCCGATGCCCGAGAAAACGCTTGAGGCTGCGCTTCCCTGCCCAGCGTCCATTACCGTCCATGATGATGGCGACGTGTGCCGGGAGCTTGGCCGGGTGAAGCTGGCGATAGATCGCCTGCTCGTCGGGGGAAAGCTCGTGCACGCGACTCCGCTGTATGGATGACACCCGGTGCTGGACCTCAAGGTTCGACCGTAGCACATGGGTTCCCACTGGAGCAACGCGAGGCTCCCGCAGACAAACACTGCGCGGGAGAACCCCCGGGGAAGAAGGACAACGTCCCGCTTCCCCGGCTTATGCGATGCGCCGGCGGCCCAGGGCCATGTCGCGCACCTGGTTCACGAACATGGAGCGCTGGAGCGCATCCAGCTGCGAAACGAAAGGCGCGATCTCAGCCAGAAACGGGTCGGCGAAGATGGCGGCGGTTTCATCGTGCTGGCGGCTGCGCGCGTCGTGGAGCAGGCTGCACATGTCCACTTCCAGCGCGGTGGCCAGACGTTCGAGCGAAGAAAGCGTAGGCATGGCCTTGGCATTCTCGATCTTCGAAATATAAGTGCGGGGCACCTGCATGCGGCTGGCAAGCTGGCGCTGGCTCAGGTTGCGGCTGCGGCGGGTATCGCGCACGGCGCGCGCCACCTGCAGACCTTTTTCTTCTTCGGCTGGCTTCGCGACCGGAGCATGCAGCTGCGGAAGCGCCAGCTCAGGCTCGTCGATCTCGATGGATTTGTGACAGCGCCTGCAGAGTGAGTTCATCGTGCGGAATTGCACGAGGCTGCAGTGATCGCAACGAAGTACCTCGCGCGCCTCAACGGTTGCTAAGGTTGTTGCCATAGATTGTGTACGGAGCGCCAGAGCGGGCGTCCTGCACAGCGGAACCCGTGTTCCGCCTGAATGTTTCTCTACGATGCGACTAGGGGTGATTGTCCGTCAAGCGAAAATCCATGTGCAAACCTACAACTTTGGGTGCAGACCTGAGAAAACCCGGCAACAACGGTAGGCATCGCGTTCTTTTCCGGGAGAAAACAAAAATGAAAAATAATCGCAATGGACGGGCCGAAGCTTGGAATTTGCTCAACGAACACACGCAATCGATCAGTCTTTTGAAGCATGCGCTGGCGGTGGAGACTTGCGTGCGAGCTTACGGCGAAGCAGAAGCGCAAGCGCGTGGGTTGGACGCTGATGAGGCGCAAGCGCTGGTGGAGTTGTACACGGCTACGGGCCTGCTGCATGACTTCGACTACGAGCGGCATCCCTCTGCCGAAGAGCACCCGTTCGTGGGCGTGCGCATTCTGGAAGAGCAGGGCTGGCCGGAGGAAATGCGCCACGCGATCCTGGCGCACGCAGACTATACCGGGACGCCGCGGACCTCGCGTCTCGACAAGATATTATTTGCCTGCGACGAACTTGCCGGCTTCCTCACAGCCTGCGCCCTGGTCAAGCCTTCGAAGTCCATCCACGATGTCGATGTGAAGAGCGTGCGCAAAAAGCTCAAGGACAAAGCCTTCGCCCGCGGAGTGAGCCGGGACGACGTCATGAACGGCGCGGCGGAACTGGGCATCGACCTCGACGAGCATATCGCCTTCTGCCTGCGAGCCATGCAGGCGAATGCAGAGGCGCTGGGTCTGGAGGGGAGCGAACCGGCACAAGCCATGGAATGATTTCGGCGAAGCGGCGCATGGGGTTCACTGTGCCGGGATGCGTCCGGCACGGCAGGATAATAGAAACGGTGCTATGCTGACGAGTTTCCATGGCCCGCCAAGCGAGTACTCCCGACGCTCCCAAGTCTGCCGCTACGCTTACCCCGGCGAAGCTCGAAAACGCGATCGCAACCAAGCTCGATCCGCAGAATAAAAAGGCACAGACGAACGCGGCCGGCATGCGCGCGCTGCTGGGCGCGCTGCGGCAGCAGGAAGCGGCCATTCGCGAGGGTGGCGGCGCCAAGGCGATCGAAAGCCAGCATGCGAAAAAGCGGTTGACAGCGCGGGAGCGCCTGCAATTGCTGCTTGATCCGGGTACGGAGCTCTTTGAGCTGGGCTTGTTCGCGGCCTTTGAGATGTATGAGGAATGGGGCGGCGCGGCCTCGGCAGGTGCCGTGTGCGGGTTGGGCCGGGTGAGCGGGCGGCTGGTGATGATCATCGCCAACGATGCAACCGTGAAGGCTGGAGCGTTCTTCCCCATGACCGCGAAGAAGGTGCTGCGGGCGCAGCATATCGCGATGGAAAACCGCATTCCCACGCTTTACCTGGTGGATTCGTCTGGCGTCTTCCTGCCGTTGCAGGAGGATGTGTTTCCCGACCAGGACGATTTCGGCCGTATCTTTCGCAACAACGCAGTGATGTCCGCCGAGGGCATTCCGCAGATCACGGCGATCATGGGCATGTGCGTTGCCGGCGGGGCGTACCTGCCGGTGATGACGGATCATGTGCTGATGACGGAAGGCAGTGGCCTGTTCCTGGCCGGGCCGGCGCTGGTGGAGGCCGCGATCGGGCAGAAGTACTCCGCGGAGGAGCTGGGTGGGGCCGCCATGCACGCAGAAATCTCCGGCACGGTGGACTTCAAGGAGCCGAACGATCATCTGTGCCTGGCACGGTTACGTTCGCTGGTAGGCAAGCTGGGGCATGCGCAACGAGCGCCGTTTGACCGCACCCCTTACGAGCCGGAGCGGGACCGGCCGAAGTACCCGGCGGAAGAGCTCTATGCCCTGCTCGACCCGGACCCGGCACGCGCATCTTCCAACACCTACGACATGCACGAGGTGATCGCGCGCATCGTGGACCGCTCGGAGTTTGACGAGTACAAACCTGACTATGGGCGAACGCTGCTGTGCGGTTATGCGCGCATCGGCGGCTATGCAGTGGGCATTGTGGCCAACCAGAAGAAACATCAGCCCCAGACCAGCCATTCCGGTGAGAAGCGCATCGAGTTCGGTGGAGTGATCTATGCAGAAAGCGCGGATAAGGCCGCCCGCTTCATCATGGACTGCAACCAGAACCTGGTCCCGCTGATTTTTCTGCATGATGTCAACGGCTTCATGGTGGGGCGCGATGCGGAGTGGACCGGGATCATCCGTTCGGGGGCGAAGATGGTTTCGGCGGTATCGAATTCGACCGTACCGAAGATCACCGTGATCGTGGGCGGTTCGTTCGGCGCGGGAAATTACGCGATGTGTGGCAAGGCTTACGATCCGCGATTCATCTTTGCCTGGCCCACGGCGCGGTACGCGGTAATGTCCGGCGCGTCGGCGGCGAGCACGCTGGTGGAGATACGGATTCGCGCGCTCGAACGTGGCGGGAAGAAGTTGAGCGACGCGGAGAAAGCGGAGATCCGCGCGTCCATCGTAGCCACTTACGACGCGCAGACAGATTGCCGGTATGCGGCGGCACGGCTGTGGGTGGACGCGATCATCGACCCTGCGAAGACGCGCGATGCCCTGCTGCTGGCGCTTGAAGCCGCAGCGCTGAATCCGGAGGTCAAGCGCTTTCATCCGGGTGTACTGCAAACGTGAAGCAATGACAAGAGCAGTAGAAGGAAGTGAATGAGCGGGTCAGCCAGTCAGCAATGATCACGGCCCATCCTTTTTCCCTGATACCCTTCTCTGTGCTTATATGAACAGCCAAGTGAAATTGATTGAGTGTCCGCGGGATGCCTGGCAGGCGCTGCCCAAAGAGATCCCGGCGGAGGTGAAAGCCGACTACCTACGGCTGCTGCTCGATACAGGCTTTCGGCATATCGATGCGGTCTCCTTCGTATCGCCGGCAGCGGTGCCGCAGATGGCCGATTCCGAGCAGGTGCTGGCGCTCTTGGCTGCCTCCTACGAGACGATGCCGGAAGATGCTGAGATCATCGGAATCGTGGTGAACCCGAAAGGCGCGGAGCGGGCGATCGCAACAGGCACGGTAAGCACCCTGGGTTTTCCCTACTCCATCTCGCCGACCTTTCTCGAACGCAACCAGCGACAGACGCCTGAGGAATCGCTGGATGCGCTGGACGCGATCGGGCAGGCGGCGTACAAGGCCGGCCTGGGCGTCGTTGCCTACGTGTCCATGGCGTTTGGCAACCCTTATGGCGACCCGTGGGGCGAAGACGAAGTGGCCGCTGCGTGCGAGTTGCTGGTGGATAACGGTATCGAGCAGATCTCGCTTGCCGATACGGTGGGGCTCGCGACGCCGGACGGGATCGAGCGCGTGCTCGCCAGCGTATTTGCTGCTTCCCAGGGAGCCGAAATCGGCTTGCATCTTCATGCGCGGCCCGACGACGCCCCGGCTAAAATCGCCGCGGGCTACAGTGCCGGATGCCGTCGTTTCGACAGCGCTGTGGGGGGGCTCGGGGGCTGCCCCTTTGCGCAGGACACGCTGGTGGGAAACATGCCGACCGAGCTTGCAGTGGCGGAGCTGGAGAGGATGGGTGCCGCAGTGCCGACCCAACTGGCGAAGCCGGGTGCGCTCGATCTGCTCCGGCGGTTGAGCGCCGGCATTGCCGAGAAATATGGAGCGACGAAGCAATAGCGCGATGACTGCATACAAAACTCTACAAGTGGAAGAAGCGGAGGGCATTTGCACGCTGACGCTCCAACGCCCGGAGCGGCGCAACGCGCTCACGGCGGAGATGATCCGGGAATTGACGGAGGCGCTCAATGCGGCCCAAACGGGCTCCGCTGGAGTGCTCGTATTGACGGGCGCTGGCGAAGCCTTCTGCTCTGGCCTGGATCTGGAAGAGCTGAAGACAATGGCGGCGCGCACACCAGAGGAGAACCGGGCCGACTCCGCGGCCATTGCGACATTGCTGCGCGCGCTTTATGACTTGCCGATTCCGACCATTGCGGCGGTGAACGGCGCGGCGGTGGCGGGGGGTATGGGGCTGGCGACGGTCTGCGACTTCACCTATGCAGTCCCGGAGGCGAAGTTCGGCTACACGGAGGTGCGTATCGGCTTTATCCCGGCGATCGTTTCCGCTTTCCTGGTAGCGCAAGTGGGTGAGAAGCGGGCGCGGGACCTCCTGCTGAGCGGCAGACTGATCGACGCCGCGGAGGCGCACGCATTGGGCTTGGTCACGCGCGTTGTGGAACGCGCAGCGTTGGCGAGTGCTGTGCAGGAACTGGCGCAAACGCTGCTGCGCAACAGCCCCAGTTCCCTGCGCGCGACCAAAGCGCTGCTAGGCGAGCAGGCGCGGGAGCGGCTGGACGTGGCGCTGGACGAGGCCGTAGAGGTAAATGCGGCGCTGCGCGAAACGGCAGATTTTCGCGAAGGGCTGGCATCCTTTTTGGAAAAGCGCCGTCCCGTATGGCCGTCCCGGCCTTTGTAGTCACTACGACAATCTGCATCCAAAACTGACGGTGAGACTGTTGCATCCTGCTTGCAATCCGAGCGGACGCCAGTTGGCCATCTGGAGATGCAGGAGCGAATGGAGATAAGCGCGGGCAGTAGAGAGGCCATGGTTGCGGGTTCCGAGGTTTCAGCCACGATTGAGCGTCTCCGAGGTGTGTGGGAACACGCGCCCTTTGCCGTCTGGATTCATGTAGATCTGCGGATCGTGTACATCAATCCGGCAGGGGTGCGAACGCTCGGGGCGGCTTCCGCGGGAGACATTCTCGGCCACTCACCGACGGAGTTCGTCATTGAGCAGGATGTGACCGAAATCCGGCGTCGCCAGCGTCAAACAGTCGAGCAAGGAGTCACGATTAGCGAAGGTATTCTCCACTTCCGGCGCCTGGACGGGTCGACGTTTGCCTCGCACGAATTTGTCTGGCCGATCGTCGTGGAGGGCCGCCGGGCAGTGCAGGCGAGTTTCTCTGACGTGTCCATGCTGACAGAGACCCAAGCGGCGCTTTCAAACAGCGAAAGCGCGCAGTGGCAGATTCTGGAGTCGCTGCCTCAACTTGTATGGACAACGCTGCCGGACGGAAGCCACGACTACTTCAACCAGCGCTGGTACCACTACACCGGAACGAAACCCGGGCAAACCGATGGCGCGCGGTGGGCGGAACTACTGCATCCAGATGATGCGGAGCGCACGTGGGAATGCTGGCGCCACTCCCTGAAAACCGGGGAAGATTACAAAATTGAGTACCGGTTCCGGGGAGCGGATGGCATGTACCGCTGGTTCCTGGGCAACGCGCATGCTTTGCGCGACGCGGAAGGGAAAATCATCCGCTGGTTCGGAACTCTCACAGATATTGATGAGCAACGGCGCGCCGAAGAGCGCATGCGCGAAAGCGAGGCGCGTTTCCGTACCGCGACTGAGGCTGTCAGCGACATTATCTGGACCAACAATGCAGCCGGCGAAATGTGTGGCGAACAGCCAGACTGGCAATCATTCACCGGCCAAAGTTTAGCCGAGTATCAGGGTTATGGATGGACGGCGGCCGTACATCCCGACGATGCGCAGCCAACGGTAGAAGCCTGGCACGAAGCGGTGCGGAACAAGGAGATGTTTGTTTTTGAGCACCACGTACGGAGGCATGACGGGGTATGGCGGTTGTTCTCGATCCGGGCGTTGCCGGTATTGAATGAGGACGGTTCGATTCGCGAATGGGTGGGCGTGCACCGGGACATCACGGAGCGCCGCGCCTACCTGGATGAAATCCAGCGGCTGAATGGAGAACTGGAAGAGCGCGTACGCCAGCGCACGGCGGAGTACGAGGCCGCCAACCGCGAGCTCGAAGCTTTCAGCTACTCTGTTTCGCACGACCTGCGCGCGCCGCTGCGCACCATTGACGGCTTCAGCCTGGCCTTGCAGGAAGATGCCGGGCCGGCCCTGAGCGAGGAATGCCGCAGTCATATCGTGCGCATCCGGCAGGGCGTGCAGCGGATGGGCGGCTTGATCGATGCGTTGCTTCAGCTTTCGCGAGTCACCCGCGCTGACCTCCAGCGCGAAGATGTGGACATGAGCCGGATGGCCGAAGAGCTGTCCGAACACCTCTTGCGGCTGTACCCGGGCCGCAGGATTGAATTGCGCATCGAGCCCGGGCTGCACGCCTATGCGGACAATCGATTGATGCAGGTGACCCTTGAGAATTTCTTGGACAATGCCCTCAAGTTCACCTCCAAGCGCGCGCGCGCGGTCATCGAGTTCGGCGCGCGGGAAACAGAGCGGGGACGAGAGTTCTTTGTTCGCGATAACGGGGCGGGTTTCGACATGCAGTACGCGCACAAGCTGTTCAACGCCTTCCAGCGGCTCCATGGAGACAAGGATTTTCCCGGTTCCGGCATTGGGCTCGCAACGGCGGCGCGTGTCGTACGACGACACGGCGGCTCATTGCGTGCACAGGGCCAGTTGGACGGCGGGGCCATGTTTTCATTCACGCTCGCGTGAGAGATTGCTGGGCGCGGACTCCGCGGCCGCCACTCTGTCTACTGACGTGCTGGATCGGTGGCGCGTAGTTCCGCCACGATCTCGAGAGCGGCGGCGCGCGCATCTTCCGAACGATCCGGCGGAAAAGAGATGGCGCCCACGCGGGCGTGCCCTCCGCCTCCATAGCGCTCGCAAATGGTAGCGAGGTTCACCATCTGATCAGGCCGGGCTTTGGTCCAAGGGTTGGAGCCGACGGCCACCTTGGTGCGGAAGCTCGACTTGCTGAGGCCGATGCTGTAGGTCGCCTCGGGATGCAGATAGTACGGGATGAACTTGTTGTAGCCTTCAAGCGGGCGGTCGCTGATATCGAAGTAGATCGTACCGTCCGTACAGGATGAGCGTTCGCGAATCAACTCAATGGATTCCCGGTGCCGCTCAAGCAGCGGCGGCAGCAGTTTAGCGATGAACGGCTCGTCAAGCACGGCCGCGAGCGGCTCTTCGGTGAGCAGCGGAATCATCCGCGGAATCAGGGACGGATCCTCCGTAGACTCAATCACCAGCGTGAGCTTCATGGCTGGCTCGGCCATCTCGACCGCCGATTCCGGACTTGCATAGAGAGCGCCGTCTACGATGTCCGCCCACTTCACCAGCTCCGCTACGGGCGTCGCATCGAACCCGAAGCGCGTGGATGCTATGTGCGCCAGGAAACTGGTGCAGGAGGTGTAGTTGGGATCATAGAAGCGCCGCATAGAAAAAGAGCCATCCGCCAGCCCACGCAGGTACTGGGCGTGATCTGCCGGCGTAAGAAAGGCACTGAGGTGGTGGTCGAACCACCAGGTGATCCGGGGCGAGGGCGAGTACTTGAAATCCACGATGGCATTCTCGTCGCCGGTGAAATCGGCCTCATTGAAGAGCGCGCCTGCGCGATGCACCAGCCCGTGGTACCCGTAAGTTGCCTCCGGAAGAATGCATTCGCGGTGGAAACGCGTGAACAGCGAAGCGGAACAGGCGCCGTCGAAGCATTTATCGTGATAAAAAACGCGAACGTTCAAAACAGGCCAGCCCCCGGAACCATGGAGAGCGCGTCACCAACGCCCCCATGGAGAATGATTAGGATTGCCGGGACGCGGTGAACTGTCAAGCGTGGGCGGGCGTACTGCAGTATGGTCTAGGAGACATCGGGGGCGATGCATGAGTGAAAGAGAGGCAGATGTAAGAGCAGCCGGTCCGAACTCCGGTCTGGATGCGAGTTCTTTAGGCCCGCAGGAACCCGGCCAGGGGATCGTGCGCGTGTTCATGAACAGCACGGGGCTGCGGGCTGGGTGGCGGGCGGTTTTGTACGTGCTGCTGTTCGCGGCATGCATGGCCGTCCTGTTTACGCCAGTGGTGGTGCTGACGCACGGCAAGCGAGTGCATGGAGACATGCCCCCTGGCGTTGCTCTGTTGGGTGAGGGGCTGCAACTCCTTGCCATATTCGCCGCGGCGGCGATCCTCGGACGCATCGAACATCGCCGGCTGCTCGCTGTGCCGTTTGCAGGCAAAGCCAAGCTCCTGCGGTTGGTCACGGGCGCAGTGTGGGGCTTCGTGGCATTGAGCGCGCTGGTGTTCACGTTGTGGAAGCTGCACCTGCTCGCCTTTGGACAGGTATCGCTCAATGGGGGCCCCGCCCTGGGCTACGGCCTGCTCTGGGCCGTCATGTTCCTCATGGTGGGCCTTGCGGAAGAGGCCCTGATGCGCGGCTACCTGCAGTCGATCCTTGCGCGCGGCATGGGGTTTTGGCCAGCGGCGGTGCTCATCTCTGCGCTCTTCGGGGCCATGCACCTGAACAACAAGGGCGAATCCCACGTGGGCATTCTGTCCGCCGCCCTAGTGGGCCTGCTCTTCTCGCTCAGCTTGTGGTACACGGGGTCGCTCTGGTGGGCTATCGGCTTCCATGCGGCGTGGGACTGGGGACAGTCCTTTTTCTATGGAACAGCCGACAGCGGCATGATGGTGCGCGGGCATCTGCTGGCGGAGCACCCGATGGGCAACACCTGGTGGAGCGGCGGCGCAACCGGACCGGAGGGCAGCCCCTACATCCTGCTCCTATTGGTAGTGGCGGCAGCGGCGTGCTGGGCCTGGTGGGGGCGCCGTGCACCCGTTTGGCCCGCGGTGCATGGCAATCCCATAGTCATGGAAGACCATGAACCCGCGTTTATGGAGCGCGCTTGAGTTCGCCGCGTACCTGGCTGATCCGGCTGTTGTGGTTTGTGATCATCCTCACGCTGATTCTGGCCTTTGCCACCGGAGGCGGTGTGGTGTGGCTCGACCGCGCGATGCGCGCGCAATTGCCACAATTAGACGGAGAGCACCGCACACGCGCGGTATTGGCACCGGTGACCGTCAGGCGTGACGCCCAGGGCGTGCCACACCTCGAAGCGCAGACCCTCGATGACCTGATCGCGGCGCAAGGCTACGTGACAGCGCAGGATCGGCTGTGGCAAATGGACATGATCCGCCGCATGGCGGCCGGCGAAACCGCGGAAGTCCTTGGCGCGCAATTTGCGGAGCACGACCGTATGCAGCGGGTGCTCGCTTTTCGCCCCACGGCAGAGCGGCTGGCCGCCTCGCTTTCCGCGCGCGACCGCGCGTACTTCGAAGCCTATGCACGCGGGGTGAACGCCTATATCGGCGACACGCGGAACCAGCTTCCCGCAGAGTTCCGGCTTCTGAGGTACGAACCAAAGCCGTGGCAGCCGGTGGATTCCATGCTGGTGCTGCTGACCATGGTGCAGTTGCTGGATACCCAATGGCCCACTAAGCTTTCGCGGGAACGCATTGAGGCGCGGCTGGGGCCCGTGCTGGCCGCCGACCTGTACCCGACTGGCTCGTGGCGCGATCATCCGCCCGTACCCGCCGCCATCGCGCCCGAGAGCACACTACCGGCAACCACGACCGAGCCGCCCAGCACCACGCAAAGCACACTGCGGGATCTTGTCCACCTTGAAGCCCTGGCGGGACTGCCCGCCCCGCAGCCCGGCTCCAACGAGTGGGCCGTCTCCGGCGCGCATACGGCTACCGGGCTGCCGCTGTTGAGCAACGATATGCACCTGCCACACCAGATCCCCGGCATCTGGTACCTAGTCGACCTGCACGCTGGATCGTTCCACGTGACCGGCGTCTCCATTCCCGGTGTGCCCTTCGTCGCTGCGGGGCACAACGATCAGATCGCCTGGGGCTTTACGGCCATGGGTGGCGACACGCAGGATGTCCTAATCGAGAAGACAAACGACCGCAGCGAGTACTGGGCAAATGGCGGTTGGCGAGAGATGGAGCGCGACCGGCAGACGGTGCGTGTGCGCTGGGGTCGCGACCAGACTTTCGACGTGCTGCGCACCGAAAATGGCCCCGTGATCACGTCGCTCTTGCCCGGCGAAAGCCGAACACTCACCCTGCGCTGGACGATCTATGACCCGGCAATCGCATCCGGTGTGCCTTTGTTCGACCTCAACGCAGCTTCGGATTGGACTTCGTTCGAGGAAGCGCTCCGAGCCTGGTGGGCGCCGACGCTGAACGTCGTCTACGCGGACAGGACCGGCCACATTGGGTACCAGGCAGCGGCGCGGATTCCACTGCGGCCAGGTGGCCTTTCCGGAACACCGGTGGCCGCGGGAAGTTCGTGGAGCGGCATTGTTCCCTACACGGCGATGCCTTCCGTGCTGGACCCGCCGAGCGGCATTCTGGCAACGGCGAATGCGCGCATCACGCCGGATGGCTACCCGTATTCGCTGTCGCTCGCCTGGGCTTCGCCGTACCGCAACGAGCGCATCTGGAAATGGCTGGCCGGCAAGGACAAGCTGACGCGCGCCGACATGCTGACGCTGCAAACGGATGTGTACTCCGAGGTGGACCAGGAGCTGGCGCAGCGTGTGGCCTACGCCATCGATCATGCAAAGAAGCCGGGCACACGGCTGCAGGTGGCGGCCGACCTGCTGCGCTCCTGGAATGGCGTGCTGGCGGTAGACTCGTCGGCAGCCGCCATTGTGACCGCGACGAAGCGCGCCTTCTGGCCGCTGCTGCTGGAGCCGAAGCTCGGAGCCGAGTGGCAGGCTTACCAATGGCCCGAAGCGGATTTTGCGGAAGAAGAGCTGATGACCCATCATCCCGCGGCATGGCTGCCGCCTGCGTATGGAAGCTGGGATGAGCTACTGGCGGCCGCCGTGGGCAGAGGGCTCGATGAAGCCCATGCGCCCGGCGATCTCCGCTCCTGGCGCTACGGCGCGAGCCATACAGTGGAGCTCACGCATCCGCTCTATGGCCGGCTTCCCTTCTTTCGCTGGACCGGCACCGGCACGCTGCCGCAGTCTGGCGATGGCACCACGGTCAAGCAGGTAGCGCACACCTTTGGCCCGTCGCAGCGGTTCACCATGGACTGGGCGGACGTGGATGGCTCAACGGAAAACATCGTGCTGGGCGAGTCCGGCGACCCGCTCAGCCCACACTACCGCGACCAGTGGACAGCCTGGTACCAGGGCTGGACCTTTGCCATGCCCTTCTCCCCAGAGGCCGTGGCGGCAGCGGCCCGGCACACACTCACCCTCGTTCCATGACCGATCCTTCCGCCGGGAGAAGTGCCGGGGCAGACTGGCGCGCTTATGCACTGATCGCGCTGACAACGATCGCGGCCGTGCTCATGCTGGTTTGCCGGGGCGCTTCGTGCGGGCACGACTTCGATTTCCATCTGCTCTCCTGGATGGAGGTGGCGCGGGATTGGCGACTGGGCTTGCTGTATCCGCATTGGGTCGTGTCGGCGAACTACGGCGCGGGCGAGCCGAGGCTGGTGTTTTATCCTCCTGGATCGTGGCTGTTAGGCGCCGGGCTTGGCTCGTTGTTCGGTTGGGTAACCGCTCCGGTTGCGTTTACTGCGGCGTGCCTGTTTGCGAGCGGCCTGGCCATGCAGCGGTTGGCGCGCGAGTGGCTCGCTTCGCGCGAAGCTGCCACGGCAGCGGCATGTTTCTATGTCGCAAATCCATACATGTTGTTTGTCGCCTATGAGCGGACAGCGTATGGCGAGCTGCTGGCTGCGACACTCCTTCCGGTGCTGCTCGTGTTTGCGCTCCGCCGGCGTCCTCCCGTGGCGGCACTGGCGCTGACGTTTGCGGCGGTGTGGCTAAGTAATGCGCCTACGGGCGTGATCGCGTCGTACACGTTGTTATGGCTCGCTATTGTGCGGCTCTGCTTCGAGAGGAACTGGATTCCGGCTCTGCGCATGGGCGCGGCCGTCGCGCTGGGGCTGGGGCTGGATGGGTTCTATCTATTGCCCGCCGCTTACCAGCAGCGATGGGTGGAGATCGCCCGCGCCGCTGACGCACCCGGAATGCGCATCCGCGACAGTTTCCTATTTGCGCTTACCGGGGAGCCCTACCACGACCAGGTACTGCGCACCGCTTCGTGGCTGGCGGTTCTCCTGATAGCAACCTCTACAGTGTCTTTCTTCAGGATGGGCAGGAGCACACGCAAGCGTCTGCTTCCTGCGATAACACTGTTGCCGCTGGTGCTGTTTCTTCTGCTTCCGGCGAGCAACCCTGTCTGGGAGCATGCGCCCCACCTTCGATTTCTCCAGTTCCCTTGGCGGTGGCTGATGGTGGTCAGCGTGTTGGCCGCCGTCTCGCTCGCGGGAGCAGTCGCGCGCCTGCCGGGGCGAAGCGGGCGGGCCGCCGTCGTTTCAATCATCGTGCTCGTCTCGGTTTCTGTATCGACGTGGCATTTCTATCAGCCCTGCGATGAAGAGGACGCCGTCGCGCCGCAGCGGGCGTTGTTTCTGAGCGGGGCGGGCGTGGAGGGCACGGACGAGTACACGCCAATAGGCGCGGACAACGGCGCCATCCAGCGCAACCTGCCGCTCGTGCGCATGCTGCGCGATGCCGATGCGAACACCGTAGACAGCAGCCACGAGCAGAATCCGCTGTGGCAACCGGAGCGCGATTCAATCGTGCCCGCGGCTGTGTCTTTTGTGGAGTGGCAGCCAGAACGCAAAGCGCTTACCGTGAAGGCGCCGGTCAACGCCTTCGCGGTGCTGCGTTTGATGGACTACCCCGCATGGAATGTTCGGGTGAATGGCAACCTGCTGACCACGCGGCCGCGGCGGGAAGACGGGCTGCTGGCGATTCCGGTCAGCGCCGGACTCTCAGTAATCCAAATCGCATGGTCCACGACGCCGGACGTGCGTTGGGGGCGTTGGCTTTCGCTTGCGTCGCTCCTGCTCTTGGTAGTGCTGTTGCTGTGGAACAGAATCAGCGCGAAACAGTTTCTCCGGCGGGAGTGATTTGATCGCGCACGGCCTCGTAGGTCAGGCGTATTCCTTCCATCAGGCCTGTCTTCGCTTCCCATCCGAGTTCGCGGATGCGGCTCACGTCCAGCAACTTCCTGGGCGTGCCATCCGGCTTGCTGGTGTCGAAGCGTAGCTCGCCATCGAACCCCAGCACCTGGCAGACGGTTTCGGCCAGCTCGCGAATGGTGACGTCTTCGCCGGTGCCGATATTGATCAGCGGTGCGCGTTCTTCACTCACCAGCGCACCGAACAGTTCGTCGGAAAGGTTCAGCAGATGCACACAGGCTTCCGCTAGATCGGCGTTGTAGAGCAGTTCGCGACGCGGCGTGCCGGTGCCCCATACCTCGATGAAGCTGCGTCCTGTGGCCTTGGCCTCGGCAACCTTACGCATCAGCGCCGGCAGGACATGCGAGTTCTGCAGATCGAAATTGTCGCCGGGCCCATACAGATTGGTCGGCATGGCTGCTAGAAACTGCGTGCCATATTGCCGGTTCGCGGACCAGCACATTTCAATCCCCGCAATCTTGGCCAGAGCATAGGGACGATTCGTCGGCTCAAGCTCGCCGGTCAGAAGATACTCTTCCCGAATCGGCTGCGGCGCGAATTTGGGATAGATGCAGCTTGAGCCGAGAAAGAGCAGTCGTCGAACACCGGCAATCCGGCTCGCCTCGAAGATACTGTTCTGGATCTGCAGATTGATGCGAAGAAAGTCAGCCGGATAGCTTTTGTTTGCGACAATGCCGCCGACCTTGGCCGCGGCCAGGATGATGTAGTCAGGCCGCTCTGCGAGAAGAAACGCCTCGGTGGCACGCGCATCGGTCAGGTCGAGCTCCGCATGGGTGCGCGTGACTATGGCCGTATAGCCGCTTTCGCGCAGATGACGCACGATCGCCGAGCCCACCAGCCCGCGGTGACCTGCCACATAAATCTTGCTAGTCTTTTCCATCGCCGCCTGGTCCTGCCACTTACGCTTCGTGATAGCGAAAGGCATTGAAGCCGTGGTGTTTGATAAGGGCGTCCCGCTCCGCTTCCTTCAGGTCTTCTTCGACCATCTCGGCCACCAACGCGTCAAAGCTGGTCCTGGGCTGCCAGCCGAGCTCGCGGTGCGCTTTGGAAGCGTCCCCCAGCAGTGTTTCAACTTCGGTGGGGCGGAAGTAGCGCGGGTCCACGGAAACGATCGTGTTACCCTGCTGGTCGAAGCCCTGCTCGTCCACGCCGGTTCCCTTCCAACGGATCTCGATGCCGAGCAGGCCGGCGGCGCGCTCCACGAACTCGCGCACGCTGTGCTGAATCCCGGTGGCAATCACGTAATCCCGTGGCTGCGGCTGCTGCAGCATCAGGTGCATCATCTCCACGTAGTCGCGCGCGTGTCCCCAGTCGCGCTTGGCATCCAGGTTGCCCAGGTAAAGATGGTCCTGCAGGCCAACCTTGATGCGGGCCAGCGCTCGCGTGATCTTGCGCGTGACAAAGGTTTCTCCACGGCGTGGCGATTCATGGTTAAAGAGAATGCCATTGCAGCCGTAAATCCCGTACGCCTCGCGGTAATTCACAGTGATCCAGTAGGCATAAAGCTTGGCTACCGCGTAGGGCGAGCGGGGATAAAAGGGCGTCGTCTCCCGTTGCGGGTTTTCCGTGACCAGCCCATACAGCTCCGAAGTGGAAGCCTGGTAGAAGCGCGTCTTCGACTCAAGCCCAAGTGTGCGGATCGCTTCGAGCAGCCGCAGCGTGCCCAGCGCGTCGCTGTTGGCGGTATACTCCGGTTCTTCAAACGAAACCTGCACATGGCTCTGCGCAGCCAAGTTGTAGAGTTCGTCCGGCTGCACCTTCTGCACAATGTGGAGCAGGTTGGTGGAGTCGGTGAGGTCGCCGTAGTGCAGCACCATGTTCGGGTGCTCCACATGCGGGTCTTGGTAGATGTGGTCAATGCGCGCGGTGTTGAAGAGCGAGGACCTGCGCTTGATGCCGTGCACCTGGTAGCCCTTGCTCAGCAGGAGCTCCGCCAGGTAGGAGCCATCCTGCCCGGTAATGCCAGTAATCAGCGCCTTCTTCACGCCGGAATTCTCTCCTCTCGCGCGGGGAAGCACGCCTTGGGAAAGGCATGCACGAGCGATATCAGAGTCTTACGGTATCACGGGCGGCGCATGACCTCGCGTGGCCCGGGGGTCGGGACGGTCAGGCGCACGGCCTCGCGAAGATGCGCTTCAAAGCGGCCGAGCACGCGATCTCGCCCGAGATGTTCGATCGCCTGCTGGCGAGCGGCGGCGCCCATGCGTGCGCGCAATTCGGGGGAGCCGGCTAGCAGCGTAATAGCGTGGACGACCTCGGCGATATTGCCTGGTTGAACCGCGATACCGCAGCCCTCGATGGCAATCGCGACTTGCGTGCCTGCCGCTGCGGTGGCAATCACAGGTCGGCCACTGGCTAGTATCCCCGTCAGCTTGGAAGGCATTACGAGATCGGCAGCATCCCCACGTTGCGGCAGCAGGTGAATGTCCGCTGCGTTGAGCAGTTCCGAAAGTCGAGGAAGCGGCTGCAAGGGGAGCAACGTGACATTCCCGAGGCCGGCGACCATCGACTCCAGTTGCGGGCGGAAGGCTCCATCGCCGCAAAAGACAAAATGTATCCGATCGTCCTCGGCAAAACGTTGAGCCAGCTCCGGAAGCAGCTCCAGGCCTTGCTTCATGCCCATGTTGCCGGAGTAGAGCAATACCACTTTCTCTGGATCAATACCCAGCTCCGCCCGGAGGGGGTTGGGCCCGGAACCTGGCGCTATCTGCTCCACGTTTACCCAGTTAGGGAAGAGTAGAGCGCGTCCGGGGGCTACGCCCTTTGCCTGCAGCCGCTCTACCATGTTGCGGGAGATGCTGGAAACACGGCTGAAGCAGCGCATGAGCCATCGTTCGGCAACGGAGGCCAGGCGCTGGATGAGGCCCCGAGCCGGCAGAAAGCCGAGTTCAAATGCGGCATCCAGCTCGAAGTCCTGCACGTGGAGCCACGAAGCAGCGCCGGCCAGCCGTGCCGTCAACAAGGTAGCCGGCGCGCAGAATAGTGCCGGTTCCACCGTCATCACCACGTCGGGGCGCCACCAGGCCATGCGAAGCATGACCGGCAGGCTGCTTGCAGCAAAGGAAAGCAGATGGAGAAGGCGAGACAGGCTCGAAGGCCGCTGCGGAACATAGAGCGGACACCGGTACACGCGTATGGGACCGGATTCGACGCGGTAAGCCCACCAGCGGTACTCGGGAGCAACCATCCACGCAGGATAGTAGGGCGGCGTGGTCACTACGCGGACCTCATGGCCACGCTCCGCCAGCCATTCCGCCATTTCACCGGAGTACTTCCCGATTCCCGTCAGTTCGGGGGCGTAATTCAGTCCGTGCAGCAGAATGCGCAAGCGCCTGGCTGTCCTTTCCACTTGCACGTCAACCTTGCCGGCCGGGGGAGCAAGCGTACCACTCAGGATACCGGATTCAGCCTGCATACGCCGCCTCCTGCGCGTGTCCTCAGTGGTGGGCCTGGCCGAATGCGGGCCGTGTTTGAAAGGGCGAAGCCCCCGGCTGCAGGAAAGCCAGAGGCGGCCGAGATGGTCACGGTATGATGGGCGGAATGCACGAAGAGATCCGAGCCATTCTTGAACACGGTGCGGCTCGCACCGACGCGGCCCTGGAGCGGCTGCTTCCCGCGGGGGAACGGGAACCGGCATCCATCCATCGCGCCATGCGCCACAGTGTCTTTGCGGGCGGCAAGCGGCTCCGTCCGGTTTTGGCGATGGAAGCCGCCCGCATGATTGCCGGTGGCGACGAGTATCCGGCAGGGGTGGAAGACCTCGGCTCCGCGCTTGAGATGCTGCACACCTATTCCCTCATACACGACGATCTGCCCGCACTGGACGACGACGACCTCCGGCGCGGCAAGCCCACCTGCCACGTTGTCTACGGCGAAGCGATCGCGATCCTGGCCGGAGATGCATTGCAGACCCAGGCCTATCAGGTGCTGGCGAGCCTTCACTGTCCCCCGACAGCCGCCATCGCCATTGTCAAAGAAGTGGCCGAGGCTACCGGCACCCTTGATGGAATGATCGGCGGACAAGTGCTGGACCTTGAGGGCGAGGAACAAAAACCTACTGCCGAATCGGTACTTGCGATTCATCGGGCCAAGACTGGCGCTCTGATCCGGGTGAGCCTGGTCGCGGGCGGCATTTATGCGGGCGGCGGTTCGGAGGATATCGAACGCCTCACATCTTTCGGCCGCAACCTGGGGCTGGCTTTCCAAATAGTCGATGACGTGCTGGACGTAACCCAGGATTCGTCGCAGCTGGGCAAGACCGCGGGCAAGGACGTGGCAAGCGAGAAGGCCACCTGGCCCGCAGTTTTTGGCGTAGAAAAGTCGCTCGAGGACGCCAGAATCCTGATCGCCAGGGCTTTCGAGCAGCTTGCGCCCTATGGGCAGCGGGCGGAGCCCTTGAAGGCAGTTGCTAAATACCTGGTGGAACGCAAGCACTGAAGCGGGTGCGGCATGTAGGACACACGCTTCAGTGCGGATAAATCCTATGCGCTCCGCTGCTGGTTGATGAGCTTGGTGATTCGCTCCCCTTGTTGCGCTAATTCGGTGACAAACGACTCCACGCGCCCCAGCATCTGCTGTCCATTCTGAAGGTACCCGGGAAGCTGATCCCATATTTCGCGCAGGTTATCGACGTCCTCCAGCAATGCGACGACGGCGCCGACGGCAGTCACGGCAAAGCCGGCCTTGCGCTTACCGCTCGCGAGCAGCACCGCTCCGGTAATGAGTGAGCCGGCCGCCAAGCCGCGGGTCCAGTTCCGGTCCACTCCAAGACTTTGTTCCACGCTCTTCACCTTGTCGTTGATCTGTGCCAGTTCCATGTTTTCTTAACCATCCTTCGTGAACTTGTATTCGGACGGTTAGATGCATGGCGGCTCGGTGCCGCAGTACCGAAAGAAAGGACGCGCGCGACCCGGCTCAGTCCAGGTCGAATTCGCGCAGGGGCTTGCCGGTGGTGGGCGTTTCCTTGGCTTTCTTTACGGCTTCGGCGAACTTCTTGTTGAGCAGATCCTCTTTGTTGCGCTCGGCCTCTACCGATTGGCGAAAGATGCTCTCCTTGCGTTCATCCTGTTCCCGCATAGCGCGGGCGGCGGTCTCGAAATCCTCGAAGGTGCGTTTGCGCGGCGCGGGCGTATGACTGATGACGGCGCGCGTGGCCGGATCGATGGTCAACATGGCGCCGCAGTCCGGGCACGCCACTTGGAAAGGGCTGTTGTTCTGTTTAGAAGCCATGGTGTGCCGCGCGGTGGCGCTCCTCGCCGGTATTGTAGGCCATTCCGAGCGGGCTAGAGGTACAGTACCTGGTGTTCGCGGCACTTGGCTCCGGCCGCCTCGACCAGGAAAGCCGGAAGCGCCTCTCCATAGCGCGCGAGAAAGTACGCGCCCCCGGTCACACGTTCCTGCAGGTGCGCATCGGGGTAGAGTGCATTGGCCACCGCGTTCGCGTGCCGCTCAAGACTTGCATCCCGTTGCAGTTGATGCGTCGCGGCAAGGCGGCGCAGCCGGTTCATCTGATAGCGCATTTTCGATGCCGAGGTGTGCGCGGCACGGCCGAGGCCCTCATCGAGGGAAGCCATCCAGTTCGTCAAATCCGTGAGCTCCCGATCAAGCGACTCTCCGGCTGCGGCCAGCTTGCGCTTTCCTTCTATGGGCAGAGACCGTGCCCCGAGCCGCTTGGCCAACTCCTCCGGACGGGTAAACACATCGGGAAACGAAAGCTCGTGCCGGTCCAGCACCGTGCCAATTGCCGGCTCAACCAGCGTTGCGGAGAGTCGCGACAGGATGGGCGTAATGCGCCCGAGTATCGCGCGGTACAGCACTTCGGATTGCGCAAAATAGGCGATCTCTGCTGGGCCGCCGACATACGCAAGGGTGGGTAGAACCGCATCCTGGAAGACGGGGCGCAGCAGCGCGTTCGGGCTGAAGCGTTCAGGCTCCGCGGCCAGTATGGCCAGCAGTTCTTCAGTCGAGAAATGCCGGCTGCCCGCCTTCCATCTTCCTTCCGCGCGGCGCAGCGGAAGCCGCGCGCCGGTTTTCCGGTCCAGCAGGAACAACAAGCTGCTGCCCTCACTGACCAGCACCTGAGCATGGTAGCCGTGTTCTTTCAACTCGCCATCGCGCACGACCAAGGCGGCATGGAGTTCATCGGCATCCACCAAGGCCCGGCGAAAGACCTCGCTGCCAAGCTGGTGCATCTCACGGCCGCCTGCATCCATCACCACCAAACCCCAGGGGGCAAACACAGACGCCATCATCGAGCCAAACGCCTGCGCAAACGTGTTCTCCGGGCGGTACCACTGCAGCAACTGGGTGGTGAATGCGTTCTCGCCCAGGATGGCCTTGGCTTCGCTCAGGATTGGCTTGATCTCGTCGCCGAGCACAACATTTCCCACGGGTACCTGCACCGGCGCTGGCCGCTTGAGCCGGAGGGTATGCGAGGCGTGCCGCTCCGGCAGGACCACATGATCGATTTCAGCGAAGTCGTGGTCCTCGGTCGCCATCCAGAAGACAGGAACCGCAGGGCGCCCGGCACGGGTCGCATCCTCCGCCAGCCGGATCGCAGTGGCAGCTTTCAGCAGGGCGTAGAGCGGGCCGCCGAAGAGTCCGACCTGCTGGCCGGTAACGACAGCAGACGCGCCCTCACGCAACTTGCGGATGTTGCTCAAAGCCTGTCCGCCCGCCTGAAATGCCGTGCTTTGCTCTTCAAGGATGTCGGCAATCGTCGCCCGAGTAACTGCGGGAAGCGCAACCTCTTCCTGCATCCACTCCGCGCCCTGTGAGATGACGGAATAGAAAGGGGCGAGCGCGACATCGCGCTGCAGGTAATCGAGAAAGAGCCGGCTCATCTGCGGCAGAGCCGAAAAGGGATAACACTCCGAGCGCAACGCCGTACATCTCCTTCGAGCCGCTGGGGCTTTAACTCTAACTGGTGCCCTACTTGCTCAGTCTCTCACGCGGGGTACGCGCGTGCGCTTTGTTGGAACAGATGGGCTGCGGGCTGGCTATCGCGCGGGCCGCCCGCTATTTGGGCCGGGTCTGAAGCTGTTTGCGGACGGCATCCGCATCTTCCGACGGCAAGGAGTCAAGCGCCGCGTCTGCCAGGCTGCGGTAGGCCTCCTGCCATAGCGGATGCGCTTCCAGAGCGCGAAGGTGAAGCTGAACTGTATCTGCATCGCCTCGAGCAATAGGGCCGCTGAAGCTTTGCTCCGGGCCAGCCCGGAAGACGTTCTCCACCGTGCGCCGCGCGATGGGACGCAGCAGGCGCATCGCCTCGACTCGCGGCAGGCCTGCCGCTTCGAGTGAGCCGATCGCCACCGCGAGCAGGCTGGTCAGCAAGGGCGAAGCCAGTGTGCCGGCGGCATGGTACAGCGCCTTGCCTTCCGCGCTAAGCGTAAAGGGGCGGCCGCCTAGCTTGCGCACCAGCGCGAACAGCCTGCGCCGGGCAGCCGCCTCCGCCGACTCCACCCCGAAGGGCACACCGGCAAGCGGCACCGGCTTGTGTGTTGGGAAGCTCATCATCGGATGCACGGAGGCAGTCGCTGCGCCCGCGTCGGCAGCGGCTTGCAAGACTGCGCTGCTCAGCGCTCCGCTGCTATGGACGACAATTTGTCCGTGCAGCGCGGTGCCCCGTCGACGGGCAATCTCCTCCGCGACGGAACGGATCGCAGTGTCCGGAACAGCGAGCCAAAGGATGCCCGCGTCGAGCCGCGCTTCCTGGAGAGCCACAGCATCCCGTCTTCGTCGTTGGCGTTCAGACAGTGCGGACGCATGCACCACTTCCAATACCGGCACGCAGGCCCTGCGCATACCTGCAAGCAGCGAGCTTCCCCAATTCCCTACGCCGATCACCGCGACGCCTTTGCGCAAGCGCGCGCTGTCCTCCACTCCGTGGCTCACACGCGATCCCATCCGAGATGGATGGTACCTCAGCCGAGAGCGCATCCAAGCCAACTATGTCCACCCAAAAAGCTGACACGATCAAGGAAGCCAGGACTCTCGACGAAGCCAAGCCAGAAGTGGAACGGCAGCAGCCGGCCACCAACCCCGAACGTAAATATCCAAAGGGCGTCGAGGTCCTTTCCTCAAAAGTCAGTTTTGAAGGGCCGCTCTTCAATGTGCAGACCGATGAAGTGCGTGAGCCCGGCGGCACTGTATCGCGGCGCGACGTTGTGCGACACGGAGGCTCGGTGGTGATCCTCGCCGTCGATGACCGGAAGAGCAAGCGCGATCCGCTGATCATTATCGAGCGGCAGTACCGGCACGCCGCGGCGCAGTATCTGTTTGAAGTCCCGGCCGGCAAGCTGGACAAAGACGAAGACCCGCTCAAGGGCGCCAAACGCGAGTTGATGGAAGAGACTGGATACACCGCGCGGCGATGGACCAAGCTCGCGCGCTTCTTTGCAAGTCCCGGCTTTCTGGGCGAATGGATGCAGGTCTTTCTGGCAGAAGAACTGATTCCCGGCGAAGCGCATCCGGAAGAAGACGAGCGCATCAAGTTGTCCGAAGTGCCGCTGTCGGAAATGCTGCAGCAGATCGAAGCCGGCAAGATCCACGACGGAAAAACCATCATCTCCATCCTGCTTTATGACAAGCTGCGCAAACAACGCGCGCGCAAGTAGAAGGGCTGTAAACGCCGTATCTCCAACAAAGTTGCGGCCTTGCGAGAAATCTCTGCGCTTGGGCAATGTGCTATGCGTCATTCGACGCCGCAGGTGCATTTCGGTAAACCAAACCCCGCGCCGATGCGTCCTCTCCTCAAGGCGGGTGGGTTTTACCTCCTACCTCACTCTGCTTGAAGAGAGGTCATCGGAACGTGTCTCATTACAAGGGCAAGGTGAAGTGGTTCAACAACGCAAAGGGTTATGGCTTTATCGGGCGGGAAGATGGCCCGGACGTGTTCGTGCATTACAGCTCCATCCAGCTTGATGGATACAAGAGCCTGAAGGAAGGCGACGATGTGGAGTTCGACATCGTGCAGGGCACAAAGGGCCCGCAGGCCGACCAGGTGTTGCGCGCCAAAGAGGCCGCTTAGCAACCGCCTTTCAAGATGGACGGCCATCCCAGCGTGGTCTTTGTTCCTTCCCCGGCTGCCTGGGATGCCGCCCGAAATCGGCGATAATGGCTCGAAGTTTCGCGTTGCAGTTCCCCTCCTGCTCCGCGTAGCGCACGAGGCTCAGCATTTTGGACAATCGCGGCATTGCACAACTCCTCGGCGAAACCGCCGACCTTCTAGAAATCAGCAACGGCGACCCGTTTCGCGTCCGCTCCTACCGCAATGCGGCAGAAGCAGTGGAAGGGAGCACGGTGCAGCTTGCCACGTTATGCTGCGAGCCGAAACAGCTTCTCGGGATTCCCGGCATCGGCAAAGCCATGGTCGCGAACATCCTTGAAATTGAGGAGCGTGGAAGCCTCAAGCTCCGGGATGAACTGCTGGAGCGCTACCGCCCCAGCATGCTGGAGATGCTCAAGTTGCCCGGCATGGGCCCAAAGACGGTGGCGCTGGTATGGGAAGCGCTCGGCGTCTCCACCGTGGATGAGCTCGCAGCAGCTATCGAGCAAGGACGGGTAGCCACACTGCCACGCTTTGGCGAAAAGCAAATCGCAAAGCTCCGCAAAGGAATAGAGGACTACCGCAAAAACAGCGGGCGGTTCCTGCTGAATACGGCGGAAGCCGCCGCCGAACGGCTGACAGCTTATCTGGAAGCATTCCCCGGAGTGGAACGCGTGACCCCGGCGGGTTCGCTGCGGCGCGGGCGCGAAACGGTCGGCGACCTCGACTTCCTCCTCACTGGGCCAGCGTGCGAAGAAGACGTGGTGGCCGCTGCTGTGGAGTACGTAGCGGCGTACCCGCCCATCGCGGACCTGCTCGCGAAAGGGCAGAACAAGGTCAGCTTCCGGCTGCGCAGTGGGTTACAGGTGGATGTGCGGCTGCTGCCGCGTGCTTCCTTCGGCGCAGCTCTGCAATACTTCACCGGGTCCAAAACGCATAACGTGTCCATTCGCCAGCGTGCGATCCGTCGCGGTTACACATTGAGCGAATACGCACTGGCACGTATCGAGGACGGCGCCGAGATAGCCGCAGCCACGGAAGAAGAAGTCTATGGCGCGCTCGGTCTTGAGTGGATTCCGCCCGAGCTGCGCGAAAACTGCGGGGAGATCGAAGCGGCTGCAAAGCACGAACTCCCCCGGCTGATCGAACTCGACGACATACGCGGCGATGTGCACATGCACACCCATGAAACCGACGGCACCAACAGCATCCGCGAAATGGCCGAAGCGGGCGTGGAGCACGGGTATGCGTACATCGCCATCACGGATCATTCGAAGAACCTCGCCATGACGAACGGCATGGACGACCAGCGCGCGCTCGAGCACGTGCGCCGCATTCGCGAGGTGGACACCGAAATGGAAGGCCGGATCCGCGTCTTCCCTGGCATCGAGGTCGACATCCTGGGCGACGGCGCCATCGACCTTTCGGACGATGTGCTGGCGCAGATGGAAGTGGTGATCGCCAGCGTGCATACGCTTTTCCAGCAGCCGGAGCAGCAAATGACCGAGCGTGTGCTCCGTGCCCTGGAAAACCCTTACGTTCGCATCCTGGGGCATGCGACGGGCCGCCTGCTGTTGCGCCGCGATGCCTACGCAATCGACATCGCCGCCGTCATCCGTCGCGCGGCTGAGCTCGGCGTTGCGCTTGAACATAATGCCAACCCGAACCGGCTCGACTTCTCGGACCTGAACCTGCGTATGGCCAAAGAGCATGGCTGCCGCATCGTCATCAACACCGATTCACACCACATCAGCGAGCTCAATAACCTGCGCTTTGGAATTCGCCAGCTACGCCGCGCCTGGCTGAGGAGGGAAGACGTACTGAATACAAGCGAGCCGGACGCATTCCTGGCCGGACTGCGCCCCCGGCCGGCGTAGCCGCAATCGTCTGCGGCCGAATCGGCATCCCACGAAAACGATGAGCCTCCGCTTCCAGATCGCCGCGCTGTTCCTCCTCGCCATCCCTATCGCGTGCATCGCCTGGACGGTGACGCACGAAGAGGTCTTTCGCGAGCCGCGCGAATTCTGCTCCGATCGGAGCAAACACTGCCGCAAGCTATGGCAGCGGAAACTCTTCTACCTTTTCACCTGCGAATACTGCTTCAGCCACTACGTCACGATCTTTTTCCTCATCATCACGCGGTTCAAGCTGCTTTATCCGGACTGGCGTGGGTACCTGATCGGCGGCTTTGCGCTGGTATACGTGGCGAACTTCTATATGAGCATCTTCGGCCGTATGCGCCTGGACATCAAGCACGAGCGTGTCAGCATTGCGAAGGATGAGCAGCAACTGGAGAATGGGCAGCAGTCCTGATCCTCGCAGCGCAAGCTGCCCACGGCGGATGAAGCACATGTATCATCGGAGATTGGCGCGTATGCGGAGAAGCTGGCCGCATGCGGCGTCACGAATCCTAGTTACGCTTCGAGATCAGCATGAAGACCGGCATCATCGGCCTGCCACAGGCCGGCAAGACTTCCCTGTTCAAAATCCTCACCAAAGCCAAGCTGGACGAGAAGAGCTATTCCAACCCGCGCGAAGCGCATCTCGGCATCGCCAAGGTGCCCGATGAACGGCTGGACAAGCTCTCCGCACTCTACGACCCCAAGAAGACCACCTACGCCACCGTTGAATACGTTGACGTGGCGGCCATCGGGCAGGAGGCGCTCAAAGAAACCGCATTTCTCGCCAACCTGCGCCAGGTGGATGCACTGATCCATGTGCTGCGCGCTTTTGAGGATGACGCCATTCCGCACATCGGTCCCATTGACCCGGCGCGCGATATCCGCAACGTGGACTTTGACCTGGTCTTCTCCGATTTGGCGCAAGTGGAAAAGCGGCTGGAGCGCCTGGAAAAAGACCTCAAGAAGATGCGCACGCCTGAGCTTGAAAAGGAGTACGCGCTGCTGGTGCGGTGCAAGGCGCAGCTCGAGGCCGAACGCCCCCTGCGCGAGATGGAGATGTCGAACGAAGAGAAGAAGCTGATTCGCGGCTTCATGTTCCTTTCGCAGAAACCGATCCTGTACGTGCTGAACATTTCGGAAAGCACCACGCTGGGCACGGACCTCGAAGCGGCGGTTGCGAAGTTCGGCATAGAAGAGTTCGCCGCTCGCCCGAATGCCGGCGCTACCGCGATCTGCGGCAAGGTGGAAGCCGAATTGGCCGAAATGCCGGACGAAGAATCGGCCGAGTTCCTGTCCAGCTACGGGCTGACGGAAAGCGGGCTGAGCCGGCTCATTCGCAAGAGCTACCAACTGCTTGGGCTCATCTCTTTCTTCACCGCCGGGGAAGACGAGTGCCGCGCCTGGACGGTGCCCGTGAATGCGCGCGCGCAGGAGGCGGCAGGAGCCATCCACTCCGACCTGGAAAAGCACTTTATTCGCGCCGAAACCATTCACTGGGACACGCTGCTGGCTGCCGGCTCGGAAGCGGCTGCACGTGCGCAGGGCACCCTGCGACTCGAAGGCAAGGATTACCAGGTGCAGGATGGCGATGTGATGCACATCCGGCACAGCGGGTAGCAGCGGCTATTAGCTACTAGCCTCCAGCTTCTAGCTAAACGGCAGCCGGGACTTGCAGTTGTGAAGCAAAGCTAGGAGCTAAGAGCTTGGTTCTCTCCCTCATCCTCGGGCTCATCGCCGCCTTGGCGGACGTCTTTGGCGGGCTGCTGCTGGTGCGCACGCACTGGGAGAAACGCTACCTTCGCTACTTCGTCGCGCTCGGGGCCGGCTTTATGCTGGCCGCGGCCTTTCTCGAGATGGTTCCGGAAAGCTTCCGGATGTCCTCCGCTGATGCTCCCCTACTGATCCTGGTTGGCTTTTCCATCATCCACCTGATCGAACACACCATCACCCCGCACTTCCACTTCGGCGAGGAGACGCATGTGGGGGAGTTCCTGAGCAGAAAGACCAGCTATTCGGTCGTCTTCGGGCTGGCGGTTCACTCGCTTTTTGACGGTGTGGCGATCGCTTCCGGTTTTGCGCTGTCCAGTCTGCTCGGCTGGATCGTCTTCCTGGCGGTTTTCCTGCATAAGGTGCCGGAAGGCTTCACGGTTGCTTCTGTGATGCTGGCCAGCGGCCGCAGCCGGAGAAGCGCGCTGCTCTCAACCGTCGTGGTGGCAACGGCCACAGTAGCCGGTGCTCTGCTGATTGACCTACAGCCTCATTGGGTGCGCGCAGGGCTGCCGCTCTCCGCCGGAGTCGCCATCTATGTAGCGGCCGTCGATCTGCTGCCGGAAACGAACCGCGAACCCGGCATCCGCATGGCGCTGGTTTTCTTTGCCGGGATCGCGGTGTTCTTTGTGCTCAAACTGCTGGGCGAGGCAGCGTTGCGTTAGCTCGACTTCGCCGTGTTGTCCCGCAATGCCTTGACCTTGTCATGTGCTTGGAGGATGTGCGCCTGCTGCCGCTGAAGCAAATCGCGCACCTGGCCAGGCAGGTCTTCCTGCAAGGCTTCGGCGTAGGCTTTTTTGGCAGCGTCTTCGCCCTGCTCCGCCGTTTCGAGCAGCGCGTGGTCGCCGCCGCCCAGCTTGGACTTCAACTCCGCCCATCCGCGGTGGGCCTTCGCGGAAACAGAGCTGCTCACGTGTACATCTTTTACGCCCAAACGATGCAACTCGTTTTCCAGTTCGCCCGCGAAGTTAGAACGTGCCTGAAGCTCTTCCATGAAGAAGCGCCGGGCGGTTGGGTCCTGTAGCCGGTCGCCCAGTTGCGTGAAACCTTCATGCCCATCGCGCAGTGTTTCGATGAGTGTATCCAGCGTCTTCTTTACCTTCGTGAGATCGATATGTTCAGCCATCAATGCATTCTCCCCTGTGTGGTGTCGGTGTTGGGATGTGCATACAGCCCGCTCTGTTGGCCCGTGCCTCTCTGGTGTCCTCCCGGCAAACAAGCAAAGCGCGCCGCCCCACCTGCCGCTGTTGCGCGGGTATAGTTGTCCTTACACTCCGAGTACCTGGCAGGCGATACGAACCGAATGAAGATCATTGTCTTTGGAGCGACCGGCGGCATCGGCCGGCACCTCCTGCGCGGGGCATTGGCCCAGGGACACGTCGTGACCGCCTTCGTTCGCGACCCATCCGCACTCCAACCGCAGGAAGGCCTGCGTATCGTTGCAGGTGACGTGTTCGACGGCGCAGCAGTGGCCGACGCTCTCGATGGCCAGCGTGCCGTGTTTTCCGCTCTGGGAGCGCGCTCGCTCAAGTCCGAATCCGTGCTGGCCCGCGGCCTTCCAAACATCATCGCCGGGATGCACGCCCACTTTATCGACCGGCTGATCGTGGTCGGTGCGGCCGGCTCCCTTTACCCGGCTGGCAAATACCAGACCCCGCTGACGAACCTGCTCTTTTCCGCGCTGAAGCGCACGCTGCTTAAGCACCCCATGGGTGACCAGGCAGCCCAGGAGCGGCTGCTGGCCGCCTCTGACCTGGACTACACGATTGTGCGCCCGCCCCGGCTCACCAATGGGGCCGCCACGGGTAACTACCACGTGGTTCCCGATGGACTGCCGTCCAGCAGCCGCCATATTTCCCGCGCTGACGTGGCCCAATTTTTGCTTCAACAGTTGACCGACCCTCGATTTCATCGGCAAGGGGTTTATGTCGCGGATTGACGCGAGCTAAATCCTTGACATGGAGGGGCTTTTCTTCTTTGTGCAAAAAATTCACACTGCCGGGCATCGCGGTCTGCTATTTTGACATCAATCTACAAAACAGCCCTTCGGCCTGCGGAGACATGACTCCGCAGGTCGTTTTTTTTATGGGCAGTTTTATACCGAGTAGCCCGAATCGGGCGCGGCACCCAACATGGCGAAAGGCGCACGCACCGTAGAGCTACCAGTGCGTGCGCCTTGATCGTACCCTTCTTCAGCGTTACTGTGGTGCGGTCTGCGTGTGGTCGGAAACCTTGTCTGCGGTCCTCGCAGTCGCGTTAGCGGTCTTATGCGCTGCATGCTTGGTTCCGTGTTTGGTCTTGTGGTAAGCCTTCTTGGTGTTGTGCTTGCCCTTGCCGACGACTTTTTCTGTGCCGTTCTTGGTCGCGTCATAGGCTTTCTCGGTGCCCTTGGCAATGCCGTGGCCGACATCCTTGGCAGCATCCTTTGTATCCGTGCCCGCTGCGTGCATGTCCTGCCCAGCACTTTGCGCGAAGGCGAATGTGCCCGCCGGCATGCACAGAGCGGCAGCCAACGCCATCGGTCCAACAAACCTCTTCATCGTTTTCACCAGAACTTCCTCCCTGGAGCGTTGTTTCTGCGCTCCCTTGCCCTCTGTCCCCTCAAACACTCATTGCGGGGTTCAGTTTCGTGGTCCAACTGGCAAATACCTGCCGCATGCCCACTGGGATAAGGATGCCCTTGTTTCCCTGCCCACGTCCAGCGTTTCCGTAAACCGCTCCCCCGCCGCCAACCCCGGTGCAATCAGGTGGCATTAAGCTTCAGCACCAGCAGCGTCATATCGTCGTACTGCGGCGCCGCTCCGGCAAACGCATCCGCTCCCGCGAACACGCACTGCAACACCTCAGCGGCATCGTGCTTCGGGTCCGCGCACGCCGCGGCGATCATCCCCTCTTCGCCCCACTCCTCTTCATCCAGCGTCATGGCCTCGCTGATGCCGTCCGTATACGCCAGCAGCAGGTCCCCGGACTGGAGCGTCAACGATCGCTCCTCATACTCGACATCCGGCAGAAGTCCGATGACCGGACCGCCCGCCTCCAGTCGCAGCGTTTCCTCTCCCCGCAGCACCACCGGCGGGTTGTGCCCGGCGTTCACGTAGCACAGCTTGCGGGTGCGAGGATCGTAGGCGCCGAAGAAGAATGTCGCGTAGCGGTTAGAAGTGGAGGCTTCATAGACCAGACGGTTTACCTTGGCCATGGTGTGTGCCAGGTCGCCGGGACCATCCATCAACATGCCGCGCAGCGACGCTCGCAAGCTGGCCATGACCAGCGCCGCGGAGATGCCTTTACCACTCACGTCGCCCACCGCCAGCCCGACCTCCCCATCGTCAAAAGCGATCAGGTCGTAGTAATCACCGCCCACCCCCTGCGCCGGGCGGCAGGCGCCCGCAAGCGTAGCGCCTTCGATCTTCGGGATCACTTGCGGAAAGAGCCGTTCCTGCACCTCGCGCGCAATCTCGATCTCACGGTGGATCCGTTCCCGCTGGGCTGCTTCGCTGGCCAGGGAGCGGCCGAGCTCGCTGATTTCCAGCGCAAAACCCGCCTGCGTCGCCACGTTCTGCAGCAGGCGAAGGTCGGAAGGCGTGTAGGGCGCTTCGGACCGTTTGGCGCTGAGCGTCATGACGCCCATCAGCCGGTCGCGTCCATTGACCGGCAGCAACACCTCTGTGTGCAGCCGATTCAGCAGAGAGCGCTCTTCTTCGTCGGCGAGGAGAAACCAGCCGTCCGGATTCTCCCGATACAAGGTGACCGGCCCATTGCTGCGCTTCAGGTTGCGCACGGTGTAAGAGTTCTGGCTGAGATAGACCGGTCCGGCGCCATTGGCGGATTGAAGCTGAAATCCCTGGTGTCCTCCATCGAGCAAAAGCGCGACCTCGCGCACATGAAGAACCTCACCGATACGGCGAGAAACGGTGTCAACCAGGGACTGCGGTTCGGTGATGCGCCGGACCTGCTCGGAGAGATCGCTGAGCACCAACTCCGCGTCGTAGGCTTCGCGAAAGAACCGCTTGTCGATCCAGCGCCCCAGCCTGCTGGTCGGACTGTTCTGCGCCGTAAAGATGCGAACAAACCCGGCAAGGATGAGCGCGATGATCAGGAGATCCATCGGCCGGTGCTCACCCTTTCTGAGCATCGGGATAAGAAATCGGAAGGTAAGAAAAATGACCAGGGCTATGCGCAGTACCTGCACGGAGGCGCGTGCCAGTGCGTACTTCGTGCCCATGCGCACCAGGATGCGAACATCCATGGCGCGCTCCACCAGAACCACATAGGCCAGCGTGAACGGATAAAAAAGAAACAGGACGGCGCCGGTGTAGCGGGGCCACACGTGCCGCTGCGTGTAGTGGCCGAAATGCGGAAACCAAACAACAAAAACAATAACGCTGCCAATCCCTACCAGTGAGCCAGCCAGCAGCACACGCAACCTCCGCCGAACGTCAGGCGTGGATGCGGTCCGCATTTTGTCGTAGAGCGCGACCCAGTAGAGGACCACGCAAAGGAGCAGCGCTGACTGGATGATTCGCTCGAACCATGGACCGCTAGCAGCAATCCACGTGGCCCACCCAGGATGGAGGTATTCATGGTAGTTGGTGGTATAAACCCACAGGAGCGCCAGGCAGAAGATGGCAACCAGCGCTCTGCGAAGCGAGGGGAACTTGTGATCGAAACGCCACCGCTCCGGGAAGTACACCCCAAGAAGAAAGAGCGCAAGGCCGCCAAGCGTCTGCAACAACTGGTACCAGGCGCCTATGAATGGAAGCCATGGCCCGGGCCAGGAATTTGATTGGAAATAGAAGACCTCCGGGAAGCTCAAAACCACCAGGATGAGCCAGGCATTTTTATCCCGAGGACGCGCAATAACAATCCAATAGCCCACCAGCAGCGCAATCACTGTGGGAACGATCACCAGCAACGCGATGCCGAGCCATTGGCCCATGCTGCCAGGATTGGAATAGTGCAAAGCGTAACGCAGCCGCACCACGGCGTGGCTGCCGTCTGCATGCCGCACGCCGACGGCGAGCGTGTCCCCTGGGTGTGCGTACTTCCATAGCCGTGAGCGCTGATTTATGCCGCTGTACTGCAGGCCATCCAGGCTCTCGACAACGTCTCCCTTGCGCAAGCCCGCGGCGGCAGCTTCTGGACGTACGGACGTGACCGTCAGGAGGTCGTCATCCATTTGAAACGGCTCTTCGACACTGTTTCCACTATGCCAATAAGAGCGTTCGAGCCCCACGGCGCCAGCCAGCCAGAAACTCAGGCTCACGCAGATGTACAAGGCAAGCGCTAGATACAACAGTCGTGTCTGGAGCCGCTGGGTCATGAGCAGGAAGGCGGAAGGCTTGGCGACCATCATAGCCCGGCATCAGAAAAGCCGGAAACGCTTTCGCTCTGATGGCACAGTGCCGGAAACCAGGGCGCTTCCGGCCAGCCCCGGATGGGGCTCCGCATTCAAGCCGCGTCTTCAATCTCCTGCCGCTGTATCGGAAGCTCGGTAACCGGGCGGCTCTCTATCGGCTGCTGCTGCTGAAGGAAGTGGTGTATAGCGGCGGCAAAGGCCTGCGGCATCTCTTCGTGGGGCAGATGTCCTGCGCCTGGAAGGATCACCGAGGTCGCGCGATCGAAAAACCGCTGTAGCCTTTCGCCGCTTTCCGGCGATACTGCACGATCCCGATTGCCCCACAGAAGCAGGATCGGCACCTCGCGCAGAGCCGGCAGCGAGCCTTGAAGAGCAGAAATCTCTTCCTTCCAATGCCGGAGGATGCTCAAGACGTAAGCCACTGTTCCGGGAACACGAAGGGAGGCCAGATACCCTGAAAGCGATCCGGGCCGTACCCGGCTCCGGTCCCCATACATGGCCTGGAGCGCGAACCGGTGCACCCACTCCGGGAGGGAAGGAGCGCGGTGAGCAAACCACCGGCCCAGCGGCGTTAGATAAAAACGCACCAGCGGATCCGCCGCCGCGCAGAACGGGTTGACCGGGGCATGCAGCACCAGAGAACGCACCCGCTCCGGATACCTCGCGGCCAGCATCATCACGACCGCCCCGCCATGCGAGGTGCCCACCCAGTCAGCCGTTTGGATCCCGCAGGCATCCAGAAAGGCGATAAGCCGGTCAGCACCGGCAAGCAGCCGGGTGTCAAGTGCTGCAACGCGATCCGAGGCCCCCATGCCCAGGGCGTCTGGCGCATATACATGGGCATCCTCGCTGAGCAGCGGGATTACCGGAGCCCAGTGACTGGCCGTCCCGAGCAGGCCATGCACCAGAACGAGCGGTGATCCCTGCCCGGCCTCGAGGTAATGCATCTGCGCGCCGGCTATGGCAGCATGAGCGCTCTTAATATTGCGCTGTTTGCCTGAGGCAGTCATCCATGCGGATAAAGTCATTGTCACTGTATTGGCCCGGGATGCGCAATCACATCATTCTCTAGCCTGGGTACGCCAAATTGCGCCAATTTTGGCATATGTGAGTAGATCGCGAAGTTGCTGAGAAAGGATGTACGGTAGCGAACAACAGAGCGGACCATACTTTAGGCTTGAATCGGACATCCGTGAAATGGAATTATTGTCTATGTACCTTCATAGGCAATAGTGAAGGCCACCAGCGGCTACAGAGTTGCGTGGCTGGCCCGAGTGCCACGCGCGGCACTCGAACCGGCTATCTACCTTGCTTTCAAAGGTATACTGGCCTTACCTCCCCTTCCGCCCGCCCCCGTGCGCATGGCACGCAGCGTGCTTACAGGTAACTCGGAAATGTGCGCGTTTCCGGACCACCCCGATCCACACATGCAGAAGCCTCTTCAAATCCGGGTGGTTGTGGTTTTGTTGGCATTGTTCACCCTGGCAGCAGCAGTGCTCGGGTCGCTGAACTTTGTCAAAGACCGCGCTTACCAGGAGCCTACCGACGGGGTGTGGTGGGTGGAAGCGCATGGCGGCCTGGAGGCCCAACGCGTGCCGGACGGAAGCCCCGGGGAACACGCTGGCATCAAGCCGGGCGATCTACTGGTCTCCGCCGGCGACCATCCCACGCCGCGGCTGGCGTCCCTCGTGCGGGAATGGTTTCGGACGGGCGTCTATCGCCGCCTGGATTACACCCTGTTGCGCTCCGGCGTGCGTATCGATGCTCCGGTCATTCTGGTGACCCCTGACCGGACGCAGTACCAGGGTCTTCGGCTGGTTGCTGTCGTGTACCTCCTGATCGGCCTGTACGTTCTGTTTCGCCGATGGACAGCGCCGCATTCCACCCATTTCTACGTGTTCTGCCTGGTTTCTTTTGTTCTCTATGCCTTTCACCATACGGGCAGGCTGAACGCCTTTGACTGGACTATCTACTGGGGCAATGTCATAGCGGGCGCGCTCCAGCCTGCGCTGTTCCTGCACTTCGCAATTGTGTTTGCGGAAGAGCGCTCCTCCACCCAGCGCCGGCGCGGGCTCATTGCTATTACGTATCTTCCCGCCGCTGCCGTGATCGGACTTCAAGCGGCTGCCTTCCTCTTCTGGTCAGCAACGGGACTGCTGCTGCATCGACTGGACCAGATCGCGACGGGCTATCTCGCGCTTTACTACGTGCTCGCCGCCGGAGTTTTCCTTTACCACTACCGGCATACAGATAACACCCTGCGGCGCCAGCAACTCAAGTGGCTCACGCGCGGCACGCTGCTGGCCGTGCTGCCCTTTACCCTTCTGAACGTGATTCCTTACCTGGCGGATTGGCCAGTACCAGCGCACCTGACCGAGCTGGCTGGACTTTCACTGGTTCTGATCCCGCTTACCTTCAGTTGGGCCATCGTCCGCTATCGCCTGATGGACGTGGACCTGATCTTCAAGCGCGGCGTGACCTACACGCTGGCTACTGCCGCGCTGGTTGCGTTGTACTTCGGCGCTGTTGCAGTAGCGGCGGAGGTCGTCCACACGCGGCTGCCCTCTTTCGGCGCCTGGGGCCTGATTGCCGCCATTGTCATCACAGCGCAGCTTTTCGATCCGCTGAAGCGGGGCATTCAAGAGCGGGTGGACCGCGTCTTCGATCGCAAGCGTTACGATTACCGGCAGACGCTGATCGACTTTGGTCGCGGGCTCAGCTCGGAGACGGATCTTGAGGCGCTGCTGAACGCGCTTGTGGATCGGCTCCCGCGCACCCTGCTGTTGGATCGCGTCGCCATTTTCCTTCCCGAGGCGAAGGGCCGCTATCGCCTGGCCTCCGGCCACGGTCTGCCGGCAGCGCTTACTGCCGCTGAGACTACGATTTCTCTCGACCTCGGCTTCCTCCAGTTCGATGGTCCAGGCAGGCCTTCGCATATCTTCCTTGAAAGCCCGCAGTCGGCTTTGCACCTGCCGCTGAATGAGCGCTTCTCCGCGGCTGCGCTGGAGCTCAATTATTACCTGCCCTGTCGCGTAGGCGGGGGACGGACCATTGCCGTGATCGGCCTGGGCCGGACCACCAATGGCGACTTTCTTTCCAGCGAAGATGTGGAGCTCCTCGAGTCCCTTGCAAGCTACATCGGCATCGCCATCCAGAATGCCCGGTTGTACGCCTCGCTCGCCGAAAAGGTCTCCGAATACGAGCGCTTGAAGGAGTTCAACGAGAATATTGTTGAGTCGATCAACGTCGGCATCCTGGCCACCGACCTTGACGGAACCATCGAGAGCTGGAACGCGCAAATGGAAGTAATGTGCGCGCAGGCGCGTGTCGATGTGCTCGGCCAGAAGCTTTCCGCAGTCTTCCCCGCCGCATTCGTGGAGGAGTTCGAACGCCTCAAGGATGTGCCGGGCGTCCACAATATGTACAAATTCCGGTTACCCATGCGGACCGGCGAAACGCGCACGGCGAACATCGCCATCGCGCCGCTGGTTTCGCGCCACTTCCAGGTCGTCGGCCGCATCATTCTGGTGGACGACATTACCGAACGCGTCCACCTGGAAGCCCAGCTTACCCAGGCGGAAAAGCTTTCCTCGATCGGCCTGCTTGCCGCTGGTGTAGCGCATGAGGTCAATACGCCGCTGGCCGTCATCTCCTCCTACACGCAATTGCTGGCGAAGCAACTGCGCGGCGACGAACGGCTTTCCGGATTGTTGGACAAGATCACGAAGCAGACCTTTCGCGCTTCGGAGATCGTCAACGGCCTACTGAACTTTTCCCGCACCAGTGGAACCGAGTTCAAGGACCTGGATTTAAACCGCCTCATCGAGGAAACCCTGACCCTGCTGGAACACCAGTTCAAGACCTCGCAGGTGCAGCTCGAAACCGCGTTCGAACCCGGCCTTCCGCCCGTGCATGGAAACCCTGGCAAGCTCCAGCAAGTTTTTCTCAACCTGTTTCTCAATGCCAAGGATTCAATGAACGGCGGCGGCACGCTGCGCATCGCCACGGAAGGGAATGGCCATGTGGCCGTCTCCATCACTGACACCGGATCGGGTATCGCGCCGGAACACATGCAGCGCATCTACGACCCGTTCTTCACGACCAAGGGCGCGCCGCAGAATGGCCAGCGCCGCGGCACAGGGCTGGGCTTGGCGGTTACCTATGGCATCATCCAGGAGCATGCCGGGAAAATCCTGGTAGAAAGCCAGGTGGGCAGCGGCACCACCTTCCGTCTCGAATTCCCATTAGCAAGGAAAGCAGTGCATGTCTGAAGGAATCGCCACACTCGCCGGCCACACCTCCGGCGTTGGCGCGGGCACCTCCCCGCGCATCCTGATCGTCGACGACGAGGCGGCGATCCGCGAGTCTCTGGAAACGTTACTCCAGCTCGAAGGCTACGCAGTCGAGATGGCTCCGGACGGCGTACGCGGCCTTGAAAAGATCGACGAAAACGCGTACGACCTCATCCTGCTCGACCTCGCGCTTCCCGGGGAAAACGGCATCGACCTGCTGCCGCGCATTCGCGAGCGTCAGCCGGAACTTCCCGTCATCATGATCACGGCTTACGGAACCGTCAGCAATGTGGTCGACGCAATTCAGGCCGGCGCACAGAATTTCGTCCAGAAGCCGTGGGAAAACGAGAAGCTGCTGGCGGACATTCGTGCTGCTATCGGGCGGCATCGCGCGGAAGAAGAAAACATCCAGCTCAAGCGCGCCCTTAAGCAGCGCTACAACTTCCAGAACATTATCGGCAAGAGCGAACCGATGCTGCGTACTTTCGACCTGGTGGCCCAGATAGCGCCATCGCGCTCCACCGTCCTCATCCAGGGCGAAAGCGGCACGGGCAAAGAACTGATTGCAAAGGCCATTCATGCCCACTCGCCACGGCGCGACAAGCCATTTGTGGCCGTCAACACCGGCGCGATTCCAACGGATTTGCTGGAGTCGACTCTGTTCGGCCACGTGAAGGGCGCATTCACCGGGGCGCACACCTCGAAGAAGGGCTACTTCGAGGCCGCCCACAGCGGCACCCTCTTTCTCGACGAGATCGGCACCATGGGCATGGACACCCAGGCCAAAATCCTGCGCGTGCTGCAGGACCGCCGCTTCATGCATCTGGGCGGCACGCAGGAGATTCAGGTGGACGTCCGCATCATCGCCGCGACCAACCTCGATCTACGCCAGGCTGTGCGCGACGGCCGCTTCCGCGAGGACCTCTTCTACCGCCTGAATGTCATCAGTGTGGACCTGCCGCCGCTGCGCTCCCGGCGCGAGGACATCCCATTGCTGGTTGCCCATTTCCTCCGCCACTTTTCTGAAGAAAACGCGCTGCCGTTGCGGCGTCTGTCGCCAGAGGCCATGCGCGTACTGGTGGATTACGAGTGGCCGGGCAACGTTCGCGAGCTAGAGCATGTGATCGAACGCGGGGTCGTGCTTTCCACCACTCCGGTGATCGGTGTCGATCTGTTGCCCGGTCATCTCACCGGACGCAGCTACTCTTCGAGCCTACTCGAACATAGCCCCGACGCATCGCTTTTCGACATTCTGGAAGACATCGAGCGACGCATCATCATCGATAAGCTGGAGCGCTCCAACTGGAACCAGACCGAGGCCGCGGAGCAGTTCCGCATTCCGCTCTCCACGCTTAACCAGAAGATCAAACGATTAAACATCGAGATTCGCAAGCGGGTAAAGGAAGCATAGACCGAGTCTCGTTCCCGTCTCTGCAGGAATCGTGTGATATCTCGTTGATCTGCACCACGCATACGACCACATGCCGCCTTCGAGGCAGCGACAATCTTCTTTTTAGCGCCGAGCGCATCCGCCTGGACGGCCAGTCCCATCTAAAATCTGACCATGCCCTTGCTCGCTCTCGATAGCGTCGCCAAAAAAGGCGTCAGTGCCGTACAGGACTACGCCATACTTTCTGGCCGGGCCATCTCCAACATCTTTCGCCGGCCTCGTTATGTGAATGACATCTTCACCCAGGCCGATACCATCGGCGTCGGTTCCATCCCGATCGTCATTCTCACCGGCTTCTTTACCGGCGCGGTGCTGGCGCTCCAGTCTGCATCGTCACTGGCGCAGTTCGGAGCCACGGCCATCACTGGACAGCTCGTCTCGCTTTCCATGATCAAGGAGCTGGGGCCCGTTCTCACCAGCCTCATGGTCTCCGGCCGCAATGCCTCCGGCATGGCCTCGGAGCTTGGGTCCATGGTCGTCACCGAGCAGATTGACGCCATGCGCGCGCTGGGCACCGATCCGATGAAGAAGCTCATCGTTCCCCGCCTGGTGGCGACGGTGCTGATGTCGTTCTTCCTCACCGTCATCTCTGATACGGTAGGCACGCTGGGAGGCGCCTTTGTCGCGATCTTCTTTCTTGGGCAGGACGGCTCGCAATACTTCCACACCGCCTACCAGGCGCTCCAATATCCAGACGTGATTCAGGGGCTGGTAAAGCCGTTGTTCTTCGGCTTCATTATCGCTTCGGTCGGCTGCTACTTCGGCATGACCACGCGGGGCGGCACACAGGGGGTCGGCCGCTCTACCACCCAGGCCGTGGTTGTCTCCTCCGTCTTGATCATCGTCGTGGACTTCATCATTGTCCGGCTGATGGTCGGCATCTTCGGACGTTGAGGATGGCAACCGCAACGATGGACGCCTCCTCCCCGAGCGCCGACAAGCGCTTTCAGCCCGACCTCACCAAGCCGGCGGTTGTCTTCGAGCACGTCTCGATCGGCTGGGACCGCAACCAGGTGCTCCAGGATGTCTCCTTTGAGGTCAAGCCGGGAGAAACGCGCATCCTGCTCGGTCCCTCCGGTGGAGGCAAGAGCGTCCTGCTCAAGCTCGCGGATGGTCTTTTCAAGCCGGACTCGGGCCGCATCTTCGTCTATGGCCACGAGATCAGCGCCATGCACGAGAACGACATTTTCGCGCTCCGCTCCTGCATTGGCATGGTCTTCCAGGAGAGTGCCCTCTTCGATTCTCTCGATGTCCGCGACAACGTTGCTTTCCGTTTGCTGGAAGAACACGTGCCCACCGAGGAGATCGACAACCGCGTGCGCGAAGCGCTCCGGTTTGTGGAGCTCGAACAGGCTATCGACAAGTTCCCTTCCGAACTCTCCGGGGGCATGCGGCGCCGCGTTTCCATTGCGCGCGCCATCATTACCCATCCCAGCCTGCTGCTCTATGACTCCCCCACCGGCGGCCTGGACCCGATCACCTCCACCAACATCATCGAGCTGATCATCAAGCAGCGCGACGTGAACAAGACCAGCTCTATCCTGATCACGCATCGTCTGCAGGACGCCTTTACCCTGGCCACGCATCACTTCGACAAGGGCGCCAACCGCATGGAACCGCTGCCGGAAGGCCAGGCCGATCCGGATACCAGCTTCCTTATCCTTCACGATGGCAAGCTGGTCTTCAATGGGTCAACCCACGACCTGGTGCACTCCGACGATCCGTTTCTGAAGGAATATCTTTCGTAGAATTTGCAATTCGGCTCGCTGGCAAAGAGGTTCGTTTCAGAAAATCACCTACGCATATCGCCCGTGGTAACAGGGCCGCTTTCGCGTGACCACAATGGCCGGTCTATGATCCGCACAGGGATAGTCCGTGCCTGCTACTCTAGTAAGTTTGCAAGTTTGCGCGAAGGACCCACACACCCATGGCATTCAAGTACAAAGGCGTCGACTTTATCGGCTTCGACGCGCTGCTGTCCGAAGACGAGCGCATGGCGCGCGACACCACCCGCGAGTTCATCGAAGACAACCTCATCCCCATCATTGAGGAATGCAACCGCGAGGGCCGTTTCCCCAAGGAGTTGATCAAGCCCATGGGCGAGCTCGGCTTTTTCGGCGCGAACCTCGAAGGCTACGGCTGCGCCGGCATGTCCAACGTGGAGTACGGCCTGGTGATGCAGGAGTTTGAACGCGGCGACTCCGGCATCCGCTCCTTCGTCAGCGTGCAGTCCGCGCTGGTGATGTATCCGATCTACACTTTCGGGACAGACGAGCAGAAAGATCAATGGCTGCCGCAACTCGCCAAGGGCGACAAGCTCGGCTGCTTCGGACTGACTGAGCCGGATTTCGGATCGAACCCCGGTGGCATGCGCACGCACGCTCGCAAAGAGGGCGACGACTACATCCTGAACGGCGAGAAGATGTGGATCACCTCCGGCTCCATCGCCGATGTTGCGGTGATCTGGGCCAAGGCGGACGACGAGGATGGGCGCGTACGCGGGTTCCTGGTCGAAACCGACCGGCCCGGCTTCCGCGCTTACGACGTGCACGGCAAGTGGTCGTTGCGCGCTTCTGTCACCTCCGGCCTTTCGATGCAGGATGTGCGTATCCCGGCGGCCAATCTGCTGCCGAAGACAGGCGGCCTGAAGTCCCCGCTGATGTGCCTGAACCAGGCGCGCTATGGCATCAGTTGGGGGGCGCTGGGTGCGGCCATGTCCTGCTACGACACTGCGCTGCAATATTCGCTGCTGCGCAAGCAGTTTCGTGAAGAGCCGATCGCCAGCCACCAGCTGGTGCAAGAGAAGCTCACCTGGATGATCACCGAAATCACCAAGGGCCAACTGCTCGCGCTGCAGGTGGGCCGCTTGAAAGATGCCGGCAAGGTGCAGCATGAACACATCTCCATGGCCAAGCGCAACAATGTCGCCATGGCGCTCGACTGCGCACGCATGGCTCGCGACATCCTGGGCGGCAACGGCATCACGGACGACTACCCGATCATGCGCCACATGATGAACCTGGAGTCTGTGAAGACCTACGAAGGCACGCACGACATCCACACGCTGATTATCGGCAACGCGATCACAGGTATTGCAGCGTTTTAGCTCGTTCACGCCCCGTGCCTGGATCTTGAGGCTCGCATTGCACGAATCTCCGGCGCGTGTCTCAGGCAGGCGCCGGGGTGACCTGCGGAAGCGGTATGATGGAGATGGCCTCATGCATCTCATCCTTTGGCCGATGTAGAAGTAAATGCGTTTTTCCCCCAGGCCCGCTTTCGTTCTTGCCTCCCTGTGGCTGCTCCTGTTGGCTATGCCGCGCCTGTGCGCCGCCGCCGAGCCGCCCACGCCACCCGCACGCGTTTGGCCGCCCTTCACCCGTAGCGCTATCGCCGCTGTGGTAGGCACAACCGGCATTGGGCTGGACTTTTCGACCACGCTCAGCGCCTACCTGAACGTACGTGTCGGCGCTACTTATCTAGGCGCAAGCAGCAGCTTTGTGCAGAGCGGTTATCCGATCGACGCCACCGTGCGCCTGGCATCCGGCCGGGCCATGGTGGACTGGTTTCCCAATGCCGGAGGTTTCCACGTAAGCCTGGGCGTGCTGCTTCCCAACTTCACCCAGGCAGGCGGGCATGCGCTGATCCCGGCTCATCAGGAGATCGACCTTGGTGGCGTGGCCTACCGCAGCGATCCCGACGACCCGCTCGGCGTGACTGGCGCCCTGCACGTCAACCGCGTCCAGCCGCTGCTCACCGTGGGCTGGGGTAATCCGATCTCGCGCAACTACCATAAGCATTTCTCTTTTCCTACCGAGATCGGCGTTGCGTACCAGGGCGTGCCGAGTTTCAACATCGGCGTGACCGGCAGCGCCTGCACCACCACCTGCAGCCCGGTAGCTGACGACCCTGGGTTCCAGCAAAATCTTGAAGAGTTCACCGGTGAGATCAAGTCAGATCTTGCTGCTTATGGGCGCTTCTACCCAATCATTTCCACCGGGGTCAGTTACCGCTTCTAACACTCGCGTGCAAGCTACGCGATTGTGGGAACACGCCGGGCATCCCTCCGGTGCGCAGCGGGCATTCTGGTAACTCGCCTGCATCTTCGCCCGGTGCATCACGTCTAACCCGCATAGGCTCCATCGCGAGGCGCAACCGGCCCGCACTGGCCGTGTCCCTACCTAAAGATGACTCTTCGCAGCTCTTCCATATCGCTGCTCCAAACCGTCAAACTGCCGCGGAAGCCGGAGCTCGATGCATTGCGCGGGCTATTCCTGGTATGGATGACATTAACGCACCTGCCGACGCGCTTGAGCGACTTCGTCAATCAGCCCTTTGGCTTTATCTCCTCGGCTGAAGGCTTTGTCTTTCTTTCCGCGCTGCTGGTCAGCCGCATCTATGTGCGCCAGGCGTCCCAAGACATGCCCGCACTGCGCGCGAAGCTGTGGCATCGCGCGCTGCGCGTCTACGGATATCACGTCTTGCTGCTCCTGCTAGCATTTACACTCGCAGGCGCTTTCGCTGTCTTCACACATCAAGCTGCGCTCTACAACCTGCTGAACTTCTACATTGCCCATCCTCTTGTTGCTGTTTTGGGCTCACTGCTGCTGATCTACTCGCCGCCACTGCTCGATATTCTGCCGATGTACGTGCTCTTCCTGCTCCTGTCGCCACTGGTGCTCTCCGTGGCAGTGCGCCGTGGCTGGACGCCTGTTCTCTCAATGAGCGCAGCGGTCTGGTTGGGAGCACAGCTCGGTCTTCGCGCCCAGGCTCACAGCTTCGCCGTGCAGCTTACGCATTTGCCGATCCCGCTGCAGGAATCGGGCGCCTTCGACCTGTTTGCCTGGCAAGCGGTTTGGATTACAGGCATGTGGCTGGGCGCCCGCTCTGCGGAAGGATCGCTGCCGTTGAGCCGCGTGCCGCGATGGGGCACGGCGTTGTCGGCGGCTGTTTGCCTCTTTTTCATCGGCGTGCGTCACGGCTGGGTGGGTCCGCACCTGACCCAGCAAACGCTGGGCGTGCTGGTGGACAAGTGGCAGATTGGGCCGCTGCGGGCCGTCAACCTGGTCGCCTTTGTTTGCGTGCTCTACTGGTTGCGCGGCTACGTTAAACCGTTGATCGCCCGTGAGCCGTTTGTGACGCTGGGCAAAGCTTCGCTCGAGGTCTTCTGCGCCCACCTGGTCTTCGTCTTTGTGGGGTTGGCGCTGCTTTATGGCGAGGTGCCGCAATTGCATGGCATCGCCGCAATTGCATTGCTGCTGCTTACCTTTAGCGGGCTGATCTTCGTTGCCTCGCGCGAGGTGCGAAAGAAACAAGACGAGAGAAGACGAGCAGCTCCCGCCGGCTCCCTGCGGTCACCGCAGATTCCATGAGCGGAAGAGTTACATAGCGACAGTGAAGCTGTCTTCCGTCCGCGTCACCGCGCGATACAGGGTGTCGCGCTCGACCGGCTCGCGTCCTGCTTCACGGATCAGCCGGATCAGGTCAGCGCGGCGCATCCCCTGTGGCGTCGTCGCGCCGGCATCATGGTAGATCTTCTCCTCTACCACAGTGCCGTCGATGTCATCCGCGCCGAAGCGCAGCGCCACCTGCGCGATGCCCGCCGTCATCATCTGCCAATACGCCTTGATGTGCGCGAAATTGTCGAGCAGAAGCCGGCTTACCGCAATCTGGCGTAGGTCGGTCAACCCCGTCGTGCGTGGCAGGTGATCGAGCGCCGTGTTGTCCGGATGAAAGGCCAGCGGGATGAAGGTTTGAAAGCCGCCTGTATCGTCCTGCAGCGCGCGCAGCCGCAGCAGATGGTCCACACGGTCTTCATCATTCTCGACGTGACCATACAACATGGTCGCGTTCGAACGCAGGCCTGCATTGTGGGCCGCGCGCGCAGTCTCCAGCCACTCGCCGCCATCGATCTTGTGGTCGCAAATGATATGGCGCACGCGGTCTGAAAAGATCTCCGCGCCGCCGCCTGGCATGGAATCGACGCCAGCGGCCTTGAGCTTCTCGATCGTCTCCGGAATGGTGAGCTTCGCCCGGCGAGCGAGAAATGAGATCTCAACCATGGTGAACGCCTTGATGTGCACCTGCGGGAAACGCTCCTTCAGCCCGCGTACCAGGTCCAGGAAATACTCCAGCGGCAAGTCCGGATGCAGGCCGCCCACGATGTGGAACTCGGTGATGGCCTCGTGGTATCCAGTACCAGCCAGTTTCCACGCTTCTTGGAGCGCCATGGTGTAGGTGCCCTCGGCGCCCTTCTTGCGGCCAAAGGCGCACAGGCGGCAAGACGCCACACAGACGTTCGTCGGGTTGATGTGGCGGTTCACATTGAAATAAGCGATGTTGCCATGCAGCAGCTCGCGCACATGGTTAGCGAGCGCGCCGACGGCAAGGACATCGGGGGTGCCATAGAGCACAACGCCGTCGTCAAAACTCAGACGTTCGCCGGCAAAGACCTTGTCCGCGATGGGACGAAGCCGCGAGTCATGAATCTGCAACCTATCCTGCATCTTGAACGCACGGCGGAACTGCGGCTCAGGCGCTTGAAATTCCCGCAAAAAGCTTGGCGAAACTGCTGAAGTGCTCACAGATCCATAATACTCCGGAGCCGGGATACTCCGGAGCCGGCGTGGACCTCACGCTAGTTCCCCGCGAGGCTCTTCACCATGGTGAGCGCATCCACCTTGCTAGCGTAATATCCGGGGATTCTGCCGGTGAAGGCGAAGCCATGCCGTTCATAAAAACGTTGCGCGGCCTCGTTGTCGCTTGCGACTTCAAGGCGCAGGAGCAAGGCCCCCTCCTCAGCCAGACGACGTTCCACCTGTGCGATGAGCAGCGAACCCAGCCCCGTCCGCCGCGCGTCCGGGGCTACGTCGATCGTGATGAGATGTCCCGCACCGGCGCCGGCTTCGACCAGGCGTTCCGCGAGCGCAAATCCGGTCACTCGCCCGTGCTCCTCCGCGACGACCGTGAAGCAGCGGGGATGCCGCAGGTAGTACTTCAGCTCGTTTGCGGAATAAGCGATTTCGCGGGGAAAGCAGACTTGATCAAGCGCGAAAAGGGCCGCGAAGTCCGCCTTCACGTAGGGGCGCAGCAGCACCGCAGACGCTGCTTGCCGGATCGCATCGTTCTCAGGACTGTGGGTGGGCATAGAACGGCACAGCCGCTCACTGGGAGCGGCTGCTGTTACTACCTTATACCGGACTGCCTTGGTGCTTACGCGCCGATTATTGCTGCGCTCCCACGCCCACGCCCTGGTTGGAGCCTTCCATCTTGGGCTGCATGACGACGCCGTTGTAAAGCGAGGCGGCCAGCAGTCTGCCGCCGGAAGAACGCACCCCTCTCACATTCCAACCGGCGTCCCACCATTTCCAGCTCTTGTCGCTTTCGTTGATCGCGAGTACCCAGGTGGAACTCGATGACGTGATCACGAGTCGCTGGAGATCCGGGTCGTAAGTCACGCTGCTGATGTCTGAGATCGGCAGGGTGGACATGAACTTCCAATTTGCGCCCTGGTCCTCGCTGTAAAAGACGCCCTCGCGGCCACCTATCCAGAGGCTGCCACCGGGTGCAATGGCCACCGTACGCACCGAGGAAAGCTTTTCAGGCAGCGCCAGCGGCTTCCAGGTCTTTGCGCCGTCTTCAGAGAGCGCTAAGCTTTGCCGCCTTGCGGCCAGCACCAGCGGACCGTTGGAGTTCACGCTCAGGTAATCCGTATGGTCGAGCACCGGACCGCCCTGCCACGTGTTTCCGCTGTCCGCGCTCATGTAGACGCCGCCGGATGTCGCGGCAAACCAGGTGCTCCGCGAAAGATCGAGGCTGCTTACGCGCCCATCGATCTGGCCTCCGGGAACGCTGACAGTTTTGGTCGTCTTGGTGCGGTGCTTCTTGTGCACCTCGGTCACGGTCTTTTCTTCGGCTTTGACGATCTTGCCGTCCTGCTCCCATTTCGAGCCGGTCCATTCGAAGATGCCATGGCTAGTGCCGGCCAGGAGCTTTCCTTCAGGTGATTGCGCCAGGCTGAAGACGTCGCGTCCATCCAGGCCCGTGCTCCGCTGCTGCCAGGTTTTGCCGCTATCTTCGGAAGCAAAGACGCCGCCATACATCTTGTCATTCACCACGCCGGCATAGAAGGTTTGGGGATTTTTGCCGTCCACCAGCAGCGATGTGACCTGCCGCTGCGAGAAGCCGGCGTTCGACGGGCTGAAGCTCGCACCCTGATCGTGGCTGTCCAGCACGCCGCTGCGATCCGTGGCCAGCATCACGTGCTTGTCGTCTTTGGGATCGACGAAGACATCGTTGATGATCACGTCCGGACCGGTCAGCCGCGTCCAGTTGGTACCACCGGAAACGGTACGGTAGAGCCCTTCGGTTGTGCCTGCATACACGATGTTGTGATCGACCGGATCCTGCATGAGCACGCGCGTGCGGCGCGCGGTGGAAGGTATGCCCTGAATCTTGTGGTACTGCTCACCGCCGTTGTCGCTCTTGTAAATGCCCGAGCACGCGCTGGTATAGACGGTTTGTGGCGTGGACGGGTCGATGATGATCGAGAAGACATCCGAGTCGTCGATCAGCCCTTCCTTGATGTTGTGCCAGTTTGCGCCGCCATCGGTGGTCTTCCAGGGCAGGTGCCATGTCCCGGCATAAATGGTGTTCGGGTCCTTGGGATCGATGGCGATGGATTCCACTTCGTGCAGCTCATTGCTGTCCGCCGGGCTGATCCGCGTCCATGCCTGGCCGCCGTCTTCGCTGCGGAATACGCCCTTCAGCGTTCCTGCGACCAGAACCTTTGGGTTTGAAGGTGCCTGCGTCAGAGCGCGGATCGATTGGCCGTTCATGGCGTCGACCTTGGTCCAGGTTTGGCCAGCATCGTGACTGATAAAGAGGCCGCCATCGGGATGGTCCACCACCCACGCGGCTACGTAGAGCGTCTTCGAGTCGGCGCTGTCGACAACGATGTTGTCGAGGATCAGATCGTCCTGCTTGGAGAGTTTTGCGAGCCGCTGCCAGGTGCCGCCGCCGTCTTCCGACTGGTAAAGCCAGCTGTTGGTTGTGCCCAGGAACAGGTGACGCGAGTTTGCCGGATCCGGAGCAAAGCTCCGCGCATCGCCGCCATCCGGACCGATCGGGATCCAGGCTGCCGCCATGCCGGTAGGACTGGAAGCATTCACAGAAGCTGGCGCGGCAAAAGCTTGCTGAGCGATGGGAAAAGCGAGGAAAAGCAGGCAGGAAAGCACGGAGCGGTTCATCTACAGAGACTTCCTTCGCAACAGAGAGGTAAGCCAAGGATATCGTGCGCGCACAAGCTGAACAATAGATTGCGCCAGGATTGAACCAAGATCGGCATAACTTTCGTTGCAGAAAGAAAGGGCTGACCGGTATTCCGGTCAGCCCTTTGTACGGAGGAACGCTTACTGGTTGCTAGCGGCCTTCTTGTGGTGTGCGTGGTGACGGCCTCTTGCGGGAGCAGTGCGGCTCTGCGCCTGCATGCTGCTCTCGTTCACTGCCGTTGTGCCCTGCACGTCGTTATCGAAGGTAGCGCCGGCGGGTACCAGGTAGTTCTGTACCTGTTTGCCAGTCTGACCATCGGTGCGTACCTGGATGCGGGAAGCGTCCAGACCCTTCTCCTTGACCAGGTAGTCCTTGGCGTTGACCGCGCGCTGAGCAGCCAGTTTGGCGCCCTGCTTCTCGGTCGCATCGGAGCTGCCCACTACGACAACCGTGGCATCCGTGGTGCGCTGTGCATTGAGTGCCACATCGTCCAGGCAGGCCTTGGCTTCGTTGTCCACACGGGCCGGACGCTTCTTGTCACGATCGAAGTTGATCGAGCAAAGAGTGGACGTCTTGGGCGCCGGCGGCGGCGGCGGCGGAGCTTCAATGGTTACGGTGGTTGTGGACGAGGCGGTCTGGCCCTTGTCGTCAGCCACGTTGCAGGTCACGGTGATCGGCCCAACAGGGGCTCCAGCCGTGGTCAGGTTTGCAGTGTTGCCGGTGCCATTGATCTGGCCGGCGGAGGCGCTGTAGGTGTAGGTCAGCGGACGGTTCTGCGGGCTTACGCCTTGCGAGGTGATGGTTGCCGTGTCACCAGGCTTGACGGTGGAGGGATTGGCGGAGCAACTGATGGTCGGCGGCTCAAACTGCTTGACCTCGAAGTTCGCAGTGCAATCGGCAAACTGCCCGGCCTTTTGCCCTTGCGTTACGTGTCCGGTAACGGTGTAGCTGCCCGGATTCAGGCTTGCCGTGTCCACGTTGCCGGTGGCGGAGTCACCCGTCACCTTCACGCCGTTGTTGCCCGTCCAGGTATAGCTCGGATTTTTCTTCGGGTTCAGGTTGGTTGCGGTTCCCGTGATCGTGACCGGGTCGCCTGGGTACACCGACGCAGGGCTGGCTGCGCACTGGTACATAACCGGCGGCGGGGGCGTGATGTTGCCCATCCGGTACAACAAACCGGCGCTGAGGCGAACCGCATTCAGATTGGCGCGGCCACCCGTCGGGTAGGGATTCTGGGGACCGAAATCTGCGTGGAAATACTGATAGTCCGCCTGGAACAGGCGGATACCGAAGTGGTGTCCGATACCGTAGTCCAAACCGCCACCGACTGTGAGCGAAGGACCCCAGGTGTAAGGCTCGTGGTAAGGACCACCCAGCTTGATCGCGCCCGCTTCAGCGTGAATGAAGGGGGTGATGTCCTGGGTGGGATAGCGCGCCACCAGACCGGCGGATGGAATGTAGGCGCCATCGTTGTTGCCATCTGGGTGAGCGCTGAACTCAACCTGTGCGCCGATGTAGCGATTGAAGAAGTAATTAATGCTCCCGATCGCGCCGTAGTCGATCGAGGAGTACCTTACCGGCGCTTCCACCCCGATAAGCGGACCGCCAGGGATGGTGACCGAGCCGTGGGGCGCCAGGTAGGAATAGCCGAGGAAAATATCGACCTTGGAAGCAAATGGCGCCTGGGGAGCCATCGTTCCTGCGGTGGGTGTGCCCGTTCCGGTGCTCTGGGGCCCATTCGAACTCGATGCGCTTGCCGGCGTGGTACCGACGCCTGTCGAGTTAGGGTTCATGGTGGTGGGATTCTGCGACCCGGAGTCCTGGGAAGGAGAACTCTGAGAACCCGGATTGGGCGTGGTCTGAGCTGGAGTCTGCGTCGTGTCCTGAGACGGCGAAGCGCTGGATGGCGTATTCGTCGTATCCTGCGCCAGAAGGCTTGATGTTCCCAGCCCTACGGCGCACGTCACTAGCAGAATCCGGCTCAGAGAATGCAACGGACGTAAATGCATGCGTCTATCCTCCGCAACCGTACTGAAAGTCATACAAATGATTTTTGAGCGGCACTGGGATGCGCCGGATCTAGCGGGAGCAGTCCTCAGATACAGCTCAGCACACAACCGACAACAGGCAGCACAAGGCACGCTACCATACGTTCACTACGTTAGTGCAAAATCCGTTTGAGAAGTTGCCTAACAATTGCAATAGCTTAACCCAAGCACCAGAAAAGTAACATCGTTTCCTGTTCGAATCGCGCAAAACGCATCGATTGGTGCTGGCGCAACATGTCTTTCGCTGTTGCTTTCACACTCCGCATGGCTGATCAAGCGAGATTTAGAGCGCGCTTCATGCTGCCTCGCTCGGCCTGAATTTTTTCCTGGAGCAGGGTGATCGCATACAGCAATTGCTCTGGGCGCGGCGGGCATCCTGGAACGTAAATATCCACTGGAACGATCTGATTCACGCCCTGCACCAGCGCGTAATTGTTGAAGACACCGCCGGAAGTCGCGCAGGCGCCCATTGAAATCACCCATTTCGGTTCCGGCATTTGTTCCCACAAACGGCGGATCACCGGGGCCATTTTCTGCGAAACGCGACCCGCGATCACCATCAGGTCCGATTGTCGTGGCGAAGGACGAAAGACCTCCGCGCCAAAACGCGCCACATCGAATCGCGATGCGCCCATGGACATCATTTCGATCGCACAGCAGGCCAGGCCAAAGGTCATGGGCCAGACAGAGTTCTTGCGAATCCAGTTCACGGCGAAGTCAAGAGAGGTGAGAATGATGCCCTCGGGTTGCTCCTCGCCATAGTTGGATTCGGCAACCTTTTCCTGATTTTTGGCGCTGCTTTCAAGCGAGCCAAACAGATATCGGTCACGTGGTGCGTTGCTCGTGGTGCTCATGGATCAAGTATAAACCGCTCGCCCCCGCGCCGGCGGGCAACTACACAGCCAATGAAAGTGCCGCCCCAGTTTATCCCACTCGAAATCTCGATTTAGCTCAGACAACAGCCTCTGCGGAGAGCCGAGGTTTCCATATGGGGCCGCGTTCGCCGTTCGGAGATTTCGTGATCAGCGCGCGATCGACGGCGTTGAAAATCACCGGAGATTCGAGCGGCTTGTCTTCCCTCGGTAGTCAAAAGCAGAACCACACGTAATCGCTCGCCGAGATCGTAGCTGGACCGGCAGACCAGGTTCCGGCACATCTCCAAATTTGCCGAAAACTACCGCGCTGCTTGCTTAGGCTGACGCCGCCCGCATTGTCGGAGCCACTCTGGTTCCGAGCAGCCGTATTGCCGACATCAATTTTTCATGCGCCAGGCTCGCGACACTCATCTGGAAATCAAGCCGGGCGATCCCGCCCAGCACCTCGTCATAATGCTTTACTTTGTCGATCACCGCTTCCGGCCCGCCCACGATCAGGGCTCCTGTGGGACCGAGCAGCGCATCGAATTGTCGTCGCGTCACGGCCGGCCATCCCCGTTCCCTGCCAATGCTGGTAAATGCCTCCGCATACCCTGGGAAGAAATCATCGGCCGCGTGTTGATCTGTTTCCGCCACGTACCCGAGCGCATGCACTCCGACCTTCAGCTTCGCCGGCGCATGCCCAGCCCGTTTTCCCGCTTCACGATATAAGTCCACCAAAGGGCGAAAACGATGCGGCTCTCCGCCGATGATCGCCAGCATCAACGGCAAGCCGAGCGCTCCCGCGCGTATGAACGACTCCGGAGTTCCACCCACTCCCAACCAGATTGGAAGCTCCTGCTGCACCGGACGTGGATACACCCCTTGGCCGGTCAGCGCCGCGCGATGCTTGCCCGACCAGTGGACCTCGGTGTTCTCTCGTATCTTCAGCAGCAACTCCAGCTTCTCGGCAAAAAGGGAGTCGTAGTCCTGCAAGTCGAAGCCGAACAGCGGAAAAGATTCGATGAACGAACCGCGCCCCACTACAATTTCCGCTCTGCCTTTGCTCAACAGATCCAGCGTCGCGAACTCCTGGAAGACCCGCACCGGATCAGCCGCGCTCAACACTGTCACTGCGCTAGTCAGTCGGATGGTCTGTGTGCGCGATGCCGCAGCCGCGAGGATCATCGTTGGAGCGGAATCCAGGTACCCGCTGCGATGGTGCTCGCCGATACCGAAGCTGTCTAACCCGACTTGATCTGCTAGCACAATTTCTTCAACGATACCTGTCATTCGCTCCAATGCTGTTACCGTCTGCCCGGTAGCGGGATTCGTCCCCTTTGCGACAAAGCTGTCGCACCCGATCTCCATGCATCCTCCTCGACATCTCGATATCTTGATGTCGAGCAGAGGCGCTTGGATTCGCGCTACTCGCTTCTCCCTGCCCTTCGCCAGCAGCGTGCTCGTATTGGTGAATGGCAGCCGCACGAGCGTCAGCGTTCAAGTGCCCATTCATTGACCCAGTAGAAACCGCGATCCATCAGAGGATAATGGTCCGGCAGCGGCACACGAACCAGTGTCATCGTGCCGTTCGTTGCCGCCGACTGCCCGACTGGTTGCAAAACCAGATGGTTTGGATCGGGCTCTGCCATGCGGTACTCCGCAGCAAAGCGCTCGCCTTCGAAATACCCGGAATCCAGATCGAACGTATGCTTGAGCGGATCGATCCGGGCCTGAGCGCGCCACAGCTTTGCGTCTGCCGAACGCACCATAACACTGCCGTTCGGCTCCAGGAAAATGGCGGTTATCGGCTGCCCTTCTCCAGTAAGCACCGGAGCACTCACCACCTTGCCACCTCCTGCGCGCACAATGGGATCCACACGCCATTCCCCGGTAAGCGGTGAGGGATGTTTGAGGTGAGCGCGCTGCTGTGCGTAGCCTGTCCAGAAGATCGGCACAAACTGGATCAAAGCAAATGCCACAAAGACGATCTCCAAACCTCTAACACCGACACTCAGTACGCGTTTGGTCATCGCAGGCGCCCAGTTGCTCGTGAGCGCGACGGATCTGCGCAGCACGAAAAAGCGGTACATAGAATGCAAGTCTGGTGCGACCAACGCAATCGCAAGCACCAGTACGTTGGCTGCTCCAAGTTTCACCGGAACGTCGAAGAAGACGTTGTACAGTAGCACATTGGTCATCACCACGACCGTGAGGAACGCGCCCAGCAGCGCGGTCCTGCGAAACACAAGCAGAATCGCTGCAGTGGTTTCGATGGCCCCAGCGATCATTTCGTATACGGGATGCAATCCAATCAGAGTCCACAACAGCGTCATGGGTGAGCTGTTCCCGACCGGCTCATTGAGAACCGCAAGCGAGGGCGGCGGCATTTGCAAGGGAAAGACTTTCATCAGCCCGTATCGCAGCATGAGAAAGATGAGGGCCAGGCGAAGTGCGTAACGGAGCCACTCGCTTGCGCGGCGATACTCAAGACGCCGGCGATCCAACAGCGTCCAGGCGCCAGCGCACACGAGAGCGGTTGGAATAACAATCCCAGCCGCAATCCAGTCGAGAGCGGTATCGCGCGAATCGGAAGCATGAGGTTGCGCAGCTACGCCTGCCAGATGAAAGAGGTGCTGCCCGAGCCACACCACTGGCCATTGCCACGCCAGATTGATCCAGGACTCGAATCTGTAGCCGACGACGGGTATGACCGTCAGCACCCCATAAACTGTGAGGAACGAGAGTAACAAGTAGCTGGTGGCGAGACGAAAGCCGAAACGACCGAGCGGCGACCAGAAGAGCTCGCATCCTTCTCCTGCTTCGCGATTGTCAGCGGCCTTCGCCTCTAACGGTGAGGCCTCGTGATTCATAGTGCTCAGACTCTGAGAACGCCGCTTTGGAAGCACTGGTGCGAACTGCCAAGGCCAGCCACGAAACCGCTCGGTGCCCATTTCCGGACACCGAATCCGCAAATGGACAGATGTTTAGTTTGATGTGAAGGTACAGCAGCTTAAGGATGTTGAGTTTAGAGAAAGCGGCAAGGTGGAGATCGACTTGCAACCACACATTCAATCGAGGTCACGCTTTTGCAAATGTTGTTCCAACAGATAGGACGCCTTCGGAAGTCGTGGCCCTTCACCCTGATCGTTGCGCTGACTATCGCGCTGGGAATCGGCGCGAACACCGCGATCTTTACCCTGGTGCACGCAGTGCTCCTTCGATCCCTGCCGGTGAGCGATCCAAAGATGCTGTACCGCGTGGGAACGGCGCAGACTCAGGGGTGATGAGTGGTCTCCAGCGGAATGGTGAAGTTTCGTTGTTCTCCCATGAGCTCTATCGGATTCTGCAACAGAACACGCCGCAATTTGCGCAGCTCGCGGCCTTTCAGTCGGGTCCGGAGCAGATGGTGGTGCGTGGGACGGGACAGGATGCAAAAAGCCAAACGACGGAATATGTCTCCGGCAATTATTTCGACACACTTGGTGTATCGCCATTAACAGGCCGCCTGCTGAACACGAAAGACGACAGAGAAGGCGCACAACCTGTCGCGGTGATGAGCTACGCCACCTGGCAGGCGGACTACGCCAGTGATCCCAGCGTGGTAGGCCGCAGCTTTCCTCTTCAGGGGCATCCGGTGACCGTCGTAGGTATTGGGCCATCCGGCTTCTTCGGCGACCGGACGACAGCATCGCCCCCCAGCTTCTGGTTGCCGCTCTCCACCGAGCCCATTCTGGAAGGTACATCTTCTATCTGAAATCTCCGGACTACAGCTGGCTTTATCTGCTCGGTCGTATCAAGCCGGACGTCTCTGTGAAGGCTCTCGAAGCACAGCTATCAGCCATTGTGAGGAACTGGCTTCAGACGCAGCCCTCGTATTTGAAGAACGATGGCTTATCGCAAATCTCTCGTCAGCATGTTGTGCTTGTGCCTGGGGGCGCCGGCATTCAGCAATTGCAGCAGCAGAACAGCAAGGGTCTGTATCTGTTGATGGCAATCTCCGCACTGGTGCTTCTGATAGCCTGTGCGAACGTAGCCAACCTGCTGCTGGTGAGGGCATCAACAAGCCGCGCCGACACCTCTTTGCGCATTGCCTTGGGGGCTTCACGGCAGCGCATTATTAGGCAACTGCTGACAGAAAGCGTCGCGCTTGCCTGCCTGGGAGGGGTGGCCGGCCTGGGACTCGCGTATGCGGGCACCCGCATGATCCTTTCGCTGGCCTTTCCCGATGCGCCTCAACTTCATATTCACCCCACCCCCTCTCTTCCGGTGCTGGGCTTTGCTTTCTTGTTGTCGTTAGGCACCGGTATCATTTTTGGCGTGGGGCCGGCCTGGCTCTCTTCCCATGCAGAGCCTGCCGATGCGCTTCGTGGAGCAAACCGCTCCATTCGCGACTGTGCGTCGCGGCCGCAACAGCTGCTCGTTATTTTGCAGGCTGCTCTCTCCCTTGTGCTGCTTGTGGGCACATCGCTGCTGACGCGAAGCCTCGCCAACTTGCAGAACCAGGATCTTGGCCTGGAGGAGACGAACCGTTTTGTCGTGCACCTTGACCCGAAGTCTGCCGGCTATACCGAAGCGACGCTGCCGGCGCTTTACCAGTCGCTCGAGCAGCGCTTCCAGGCGACACCGGTGTCGCGCATGTCGGCATGGCGCTCTACTCTCCTTTGGAAGGCACCAGCTGGGCAACTTCCATTTCGGTGACAGGTCGAAAAGCAGGCGAGCCGGGCGGTCCGGACGCAGGCTCGTTGGATGTAGCTACCTCGGACCGCGTGAGTCCGGACTTCTTCGCATCTGTGGGAGAGCCGCTGGTACGGGGGCGCGCGTTTACGAATGCGGATACCGGCCAGTCTCAGGGAGTGGCCGTCGTGAATGAGTCCTTCGCAAGAAGATTCTTCCCCGGCGAAGATCCTATCGGATGATCCTTCGGCAGCAGCACTCAACCCAAACAGTTTCAAATTATGGGAGTTGTGGCTGATGCGAAGTTTGTCGATCCTGCGAAAAAAACCGATGCTATGTTTTTTCGGCCACTGACCCAGATCGCCATAGACAGTCAGGGCAAAGAGTCCCAGATGGAGACCTTGTCTCTTTACATAAACTCAGTCATTCTCGATTCCAGGCGCCTCCGTCCAATGTAGACAGCCTCGTGCGCCGGACGCTGACAAGCATCAATCCGAATCTCACCATCGTGAAGTTGCAGCCGCTGTCATTCCAGGTCGGCGCAAACTTTACCCAGGACCGTCTGCTGGCTCGACTTGCCGCCCTCTTCGGTGTGCTTGCTTTAGTGCTCGCCGGTGTCGGGCTCTACGGTGTCACCTCGTATCAGGTGATGCGGAGGACGAGCGAGATCGGGGTCCGCATGGCTCTCGGCGCGACGCGCGGATCGGTGCTCAGGATGATCATGCGCGGCGCGTTCCTGCAGGTCGGCATTGGGCTTGCGATTGGGGTCCCGGTGGCCTGGATGGGCGCGCATGTTATCGCCGGCCAGCTATATCAGGTGAATCCTGCCGACCCAGTGAGTCTTGCATGGTCGTTGGCCGCACTTATCAGCGTGGCCGCGCTCGCCGCGCTCGTCCCTGCGCACCGTGCTGCCAGCATAGAACCCCTGCTGGCGCTCCGGACAGAGTAGGCGTGATTAGCATAACTGTGAACTGTCGTGAAAGCGAAGTATGTGGCTGGCTGTCACTTCGCCAGATCACCTTCCTTGCAAGCTGTATCTACCGCGCGGCGCCTGCGTGGATGTGGTCACGCCGGCACTCGCAACCTGTGCCCCACAGCGTGACAACATTTCTACTGTTCAAAGGCGCTGCAAAATTGGCATGGTTCAGCAGGTTAACGTCGCCCAGCCCAGATCATAACGACGTATCGGTCGACGCGCACTGCAGTCTGCTCGGTTGATATAGGCCGATCATCGCGCATGCAAGGCGACTATCGATGGCGGAAGACCTCGGAGCGAGTGAAGCGGTTAGGCAACACTCGCGGCCAAAGTTTTAGCTGGCGATTCCGCAGGCTCGTAATTCAGGTTCTGCCCAAGCCATCGCTCGACCTCTTCTACACTCATTCCTTTGCGTTGGTGATAGTCGGCGACCTGATCGCGGTCGATCTTGCCCAGACTGAAATACCGCGATTGCGGATGGGCGAAGTAGAGCCCGCTCACGCTCGAGCCGGGCCACATCGCAAAGGACTCGGTAATTAGGATTCCGGTGTTCGCCTCCACGTCGAGCAAACGCCACAGTGGGCCTTTCTCAGTATGATCCGGGCACGCCGGGTAGCCAGGAGCCGGCCGGATTCCCCGATACTTCTCCTGGATCAGGTCCGCCGGGCTCAGGCCCTCTTCAAGACCGTAACCCCACTCATCCCGCACCCGCTTGTGCAGGCATTCGGCAAAGGCTTCTGCCAGACGATCGGCGAGAGCCTCCGCCATGATCGCGTTGTAGTCGTCGTTCTCGGCCCTGAACCGGTCGCACAACTCCTTCAGGCCGATCCCGGTGGTCACCGCAAAAGCGCCGATGTGATCGGGCAGCCCGGTTTGCTGCGGCGCGATGAAATCGGCGAGCGATCGGCAGGGCTCACTGCCTTCCCTGTTCGCCTGCTGACGGAGGAAGTGGAACCGTTCGAGAACCTCCTCGCGTCTGCTGTCGGTATAGAGCTCGATATCGTCGCCCACCGCGCTTGCTGGAAAGAGGCCGTAGACGCCGCGCGCCGTGATCAGCTTTTTCTCGATGATTAAGTCGAGCAGCGCATTGCCTTCCGTGAAGATCTGGCGCGCTTGTGGGCCGTGGTCCGGGTGATCGAGAATGCGGGGGTAAATGCCCTTCAGCCCCCAGGTGTGGAAAAACGGCGACCAATCGATGTACTCGCGCAGGGTTTCCAGGGGAAAGTCGTCCAGTACACGCACGCCAGTGAATGCAGGCGTGGGCAGGTCTTCGGCGCGCCACTCGATCGGAGTCCGTCTCTCGCGAGCAACTTCGAGGGGGACCACACTCTGGCGCGGCGCAGAGTGGGCCTTGCGCAGGGCGGCGTAAGTGGCCCGGTGTTCCGAGATGAAATCCGCCTTGCCCTCATCACTGAGCAGGCTCGTGGTCACCGGCACCGCCCTGCTGGCATCCAGTATGTGGACCACCGGCTCGCTGTAATGCGGCGCAATCTTGACGGCCGTGTGCGCGCGGCTGGTAGTGGCCCCCCCGATGAGCAGCGGCAATTTGAAGCCCTGGCGCTCCATCTCCTTGGCCACATGCACCATCTCGTCGAGAGACGGCGTGATCAGGCCACTGAGGCCGATCAGGTCCGCCTTCTCTGTCCTAGCCCGTTCAAGTATCTTCTCGGCTGGCACCATCACGCCCAGATCGATCACTTCGTAGTTGTTGCAGGCAAGGACGACCCCAACGATGTTCTTCCCAATATCGTGGACGTCCCCCTTAACGGTGGCGAGCACGATCTTTCCCTGAGCCTTGACCACCTCGCCAGCCGCGGCCATGGCCGCCTTTTCAGCTTCCATGAACGGCGTCAGGTGCGCCACCGCCTTTTTCATGACGCGGGCAGATTTTACTACCTGGGGTAGAAACATCTTTCCCGCTCCGAACAGATCACCCACGACGCTCATGCCGTCCATCAGTGGACCTTCAATCACCAGCAAGGGGCGGCCCAGCTTTACGCGAGCTTCTTCTGCGTCAAGCTCGATGTAGGTGTCGATTCCCTTGACCAAGGCATGAGAAAGACGTTCTTCCACCGTGCCGCTGCGCCATTCTTCGGCTTTCTTTTCGCTTACAACCGTGCCGGCATCTTTCAGCTTTTCGCCGTGCTCTACCAGGCGCTCGGTCGCGTCGGGACGGCGGTTAAGCAGCACGTCTTCGACCAGTACCTTCAGCTCAGGCTCGATCTCTTCATACACTTCGAGCATTCCGGCATTCACGATGCCCATATCCATGCCCGCCGCGATGGCGCGATACAGGAACGCGGAGTGCATGGCTTCGCGCACTTTGTTGTTGCCCCGAAAGCTGAACGAGATGTTCGAGACACCACCGCTGACCTTCGCGTGCGGCAGGTTAGCCTTGATCCAGCGCGTGGCGTTGATGAAATCAACGGCGTAGTTGTTGTGCTCCTCCATGCCCGTGGCAACGGTGAGGATATTTGGATCGAAGATGATGTCTTCGGGCGGAAAACCCACCTCGTCTACCAGGATCCGGTAGGCGCGCTCGCAGATGCGAATCTTCTCTTCGTAGGTCGCGGCCTGGCCCTGTTCGTCAAACGCCATGACCACCACCGCGGCGCCATACTTGAGTACAGCAGCCGCGTTCTGGCGGAATTTCTCTTCTCCCTCTTTCAGCGAAATGGAGTTGACAATTCCCTTGCCCTGCAGGCATTTAAGTCCTGCTTCGATGACCTCCCATTTCGAGGAGTCCACCATGAACGGCACCTTGGCGACTTCCGGCTCGCTCCCCAGCAACTGCAGAAAGCGTGTCATGGCCGCCACGCCGTCAATCATCCCTTCATCCATGCAGATGTCGATAACATTGGCGCCGTTCTCAACCTGCTGCCGGGCGACGCTGACCGCTTCTTCGTACTTGCCCGCCTTGATCAGCTTGGCGAATTTGGGCGAACCGGCCACATTGGTCCGCTCACCGATCATGATGTAGACGCCAGGCTGTTGGGTGAACGGCTGTGATCCGGACAAACGGAGCGGCTTGCTTTCCGTGGTCACGCCTGCGCTCTCGGGCACGCTCATGCGTGCACCTCGCTTTCCCGGGCGTAGGATCCCGCGATGTGCGACGCCTCCCATTTGCGTGGAGCCTGGCCCTCGAGCGCTTTGGCGATCGCCGCGATGTGCTCGGGTGTATTGCCGCAACAACCACCCGCGATATTGATCAGCCCACCGCGCGCGAAGTCGCCCAGATAACGGGCCATGTCCTGCGGCCCTAGATCGAACCCGGTCTCCGACAGGGGATTCGGCAAGCCGGCATTCGGGTAGCACGAGATCGCAACGTTGGCCTTCTCCGAAAGCTCTGACAAAAACGGATACATGAGATCGGGGCCGAGAGAGCAGTTAAGCCCCACCGAGAGCGGCTTCACGTGCTGTACAGCGTTCCAGAATGCCTCGGTCGTTTGCGCGGAGATCAGCGTCTCGCCGCCGCGCCCTACCGCCGCCGAGATCATGACAGGCACTTCCTTGCCATCCTGATCGAACACCTCGCGGACGGCGACGAGGGCCGCCTTAGCGTTCAGCGAATCGAAGATTGTCTCGACCAGCAGGAGGTCGGAGCCACCGGCGATAAGCGCGCGCACCTGCTCCTTGTAGGCGGTCTTCACCTGGTCGAACGTGACCACGCGAAAGCCCGGGTCGTCGGCATCGGGCGAGTTCGAAAGAGACACCGTCAGCGGCCCGATCGCTCCGGCCACGAACCGTTGACGCGAGGTTGCGTTGCCCACGCGATCAGCCCATTCACGGCACTGCCGCGCCGACTGCTCATTGATTTCCCAGGCCAGGCTGCTGAGGAACGAATCGTCGATGACCTTTTGATAGAAATCAGGATCCTTGCGGCCGCCGTGCTCGCGCGGATCGGTTACAAAGAATTCGCTCTGGGTGATGCTGGTGGCGCCGAAGGTATTTGTCTCGATGATGTCGGCCCCGGCGTCCAGAAACCGGCGATGGATGTCACAGATCATCCCTGGCTGCGTAAGGGAAAAGAGGTCACCATTGTTCAGCAGGTCCTTGGTCGCGTCCTTGAATCGCTCGCCCCGGATATCCGCTTCCGTCATCCCGTACGTGCGGATAGTGGTGCCCATGGCTCCGTCGATGATGGCGATCCGGTTCTCGAGAATATCTGCAAGCGGGTGTTGGTAGGCTTTTGTCATAGCTTGATCATCGTCTTTCGCTTTGGCTATTCCGCCAGTTGCCGCAGGGCATCGGACCGAAACTGATGAGTTCAGTTCTTCTGAGGTCACCGCTTTAGCTCTGTCAACTTCTGGGCCAGCGCGCTTCTTTTATTATAGCGATGCGCCCAAGACGCCAGACTCTGGCGCGTGAGATCGGTGACGCGACCGTGACGCAGTAGACGTTACTTCGGATGTGCCGGAAGGGCTTACAGGACCATTCCCGCTTTGCCACCATGCGGCAACTCTTGCTCGCCCGAATGGTAGACGACCTGGAAGAGCCTCGCCCAGGTGAACGCCAGGGCAACGGCCGCGCCGAGCCAGACGCCGTACAACACGTGCACAGCCCAGAGCGGAGCGGCGCCGATATGATGTAACAGCGATGGAAGAAAATTCCAGGCAGTGATGTGCGCCGCGTCCCAGGAGTCTTGAAACATTGCCGGGGTGTTGAGTCCCCATCGAGCGCGCTTGCCCAGCGCGAAGGCTGCGATGTTCTTGAAACGCAAAGGTATGACCCATACGGTGCGCCCGATGTCCTGCGTCTGGTAGATCTCGAGCGGGAGCCAGAAGGCGAGAGAGGCGCACTGGACGATCACGCTCGCGGCAGTCACGACGAGCCCGGAGAGCCACAGGGCGCGCCCAAGAGCCTGCCGATAACGAAGCAAAAGTGGGAGCGTGAGCAGCGTGGCCAGTTCTACCGCGCTTGAAACATAGCGATCGCCCCAAGCGAAGTCACCGGCCCACCAAAGATAGCGCGCATAGAAAATGATGTAGACCAGGAGCAAAAACAGGGTGGCGACACTGTAAGCCCGCACCGCAGACCCTAGCCGCTTCCACAACAGGGCGGTCAAAAGCAGCATAAGTGGAAGCATCGGGTCGAACAGGAAGATGGACTTCTCCGGAGAGAAAAGGGGGCCGAGAATGCCGGAGTGTACGCCTCCATGAAACCAGGAGCCGCTAAACGGAAAGTTCGCGGGAAGCGCCGGATTCGCTTGCCGTTGTTCGCGCGCAAAGATGCTTACATACGTGTTGGTCCACGATCCAAAGCGAAGATACTGGTAGATGCGATCTATCAAGAAAAATACGGCATAGGTAGGAAGAGCCGTCTGAAAGTAGGTGCGGATAGTTACCTGCTTTGGCCATGCACTGGCCGCAACGGAAAAAACTGGCCCGGTCTCAATCTCCGTTGCTGCACGCGCACGCCTGCTGAAGAACGCGATAAGGAAAAGAAAACAGGCGGCCGCAACGACGTCCATCATCGTGGTGAGACGCGTGAGCAAGTTGAATCCTAAAGCGGCTGCTCCCCAGAACAGCGCGCGGCCGTTGCCGGTCCGCAGCCAGCGGTACTGCAGCCCAAAACCTGTGAGTGTCAGCAGCAGGATGAAGTTGTTCTCCATCAGATTCTGTGCGTAATGCAGGTGTGTGGTTGCGCAAAGCAGGCCAAGCGTGCCAGCGACAGATTCGGCTATTGAAAACTCGAGTAGTCCGAGAAATCGAAAAGCGGCGAGAGCTGTAAGGACATTGATCAAAATGTTGGTACTGAAGCTGACGACAATGCTGCGGATCGCAGGATCGGCCTCACTTTGCACATAGTCGCGCCAAAGCGGCAGGTGACTTGCTGCAGAGCCAACCAGGTCGGCCGGAAGCATGAGCAACGATTGCCCGATGCCGTACCAGGCATAGAGAGCGCCACCGCGGCCATGGACGCCAAACTCCGGGTATTCCTCCGGAAAGACCTGAGACTGGCCGGTCCACAGGGAATGCGTGACCTGCAAGCGATGCGTGGTGTCCGCCGTGCCGAGCTCGCCAGACTGGATCAGAAAAGTGAAAAGGGCAGTGACAAGCAGGACTAGAGGGAGCGGTTGAGAGAGTTGGCGCCTGAGCATCGTTCCCATGGTATGTGGAAGCCAGGTGCTCTCGCGCTTCGCTCAGTCTTCTACGAGATCGCCGGACGCTGAGGTGCTGCTCATTCGCTCATATTCCCATTTCGGCCAAGCTCAGCCACCGTTCGCTCACCATAGGCTTTGCCCCACCCGGCTAGCTCTGTTACCGTGAGGATGCGGCTCTAGACGCTTCTTGTTGGAGCACGCCTGACCCTGTTCCGTTCGCCTGAAAGCCCTGTGGCCAACCACAACCGGGTCGAGAGTTGATATAGGAGGAAGCTAATTTGCCCACGCGTGATAAGTTTTTGTTCACTTCAGAGTCGGTGACAGAAGGTCATCCCGACAAAATCGCCGATCAGATCTCAGACAGCATTCTCGACGCATGCCTGGAGCAGGATGCCTACAGCCGCGTCGCCTGCGAGACACTGACGGCCACCGGCCTGGTCGTCATCGCGGGAGAGATCACCACCAAAGCTTATGTCGACTTCCAGTCGCTGGTACGCGGCGTGGTCGCATCGATTGGCTATGACAACGCCCTGTATGGGTTCGATTCCAACACCTGCGCCGTGATCTCGACCATCAACAAACAGTCCGGCGACATCGCCATGGGCGTGGACACGGGCGGCGCTGGCGATCAGGGCATGATGTTCGGCTATGCCACCAATGAGACCGAAGAGCTGATGCCTACGCCGGTGGCGTTGGCGCACAAGCTGGCGCACCGGCTCAGCGAAGTTCGCAAGAATGGGCAGCTCTCCTACCTCCGGCCAGACGGCAAGAGCCAGGTCACCGTCGAGTACGACGAGAACAACCGGCCCGTCCGCGTCGATGCAGTCGTGATCTCGACCCAGCACGCCGAGACAGCCACCAATGAACAGCTTCGCGGCGACATCCTCAAGCACGTCATTCAGGCCGTCATTCCCGCCCACCTGCTCGATCAGGACACCAAGTTCCACATCAACCCCACAGGGCGTTTCGTTATCGGCGGCCCGATGGGCGATACCGGCCTGACCGGCCGCAAGATCATCGTTGACACCTACGGCGGCATGGGCCGTCACGGTGGCGGCGCGTTTAGCGGCAAGGACCCGACGAAGGTGGATCGCTCCGCTGCTTATATGGCGCGCTACATCGCGAAAAACATCGTCGCTGCCGGCCTGGCCGAGCGCTGCGAAGTCCAGCTTGCCTATGCTATCGGCGTGGCAGAGCCGGTCAGCGTACTGGTGGAGACCTTCGGCACCGGAAAGCTCACCCACGATGAGCTGCAGCAACTTGTGCGGAAAAACTTCCAGCTTACGCCCAAGGGCATTATCGAGAGCCTCGACCTGCGTCGTCCCATCTACCGCAAGACCGCTGCTTACGGCCACTTTGGGCGGAGCGATAAGGACTTCCGCTGGGAAGCGACCGACAAGGCCGACGTTCTTCGGCAACAAGCCGGGGCGCGCACGGAAGCCGGCGCAGTCGCCAGGTAGTTTTCATCTACTAGCAGGCTGGCAATACCATTCTGCGAGCGAAAGCCCACTTTCCCAAGTGGGCTTTTCGTTTGCGCAAGCTTACCGAGACAGTTTTTCTCAACCTCCGCGGCAAGATCCGGATAGTCCCGCAGCGGCTGGGATAGCATCATGGCTGCATGCACAACCAAGCCTTCGCCGACCTGGATACCAATCTCGCGTGGCAGCAAGTCCTCGCCCGCGATGCGCAAGCCGATGGTCACTTCGTTTATGCGGTGGAGACGACGGGCATTTTCTGCCGGCCCTCCTGCCCCAGCCATCGGCCAGCGCAGCGCAATGTACGCTATTTCCCGAACGCCGATGACGCTATTGCAGCAGGCTACCGCGCATGCCGCCGTTGCCATCCCGCGGGCATGCATGCCGAAGCGGAGATGGTCAGTTCGCTTTGCAGATACATCGAGAGCCACCTGGACCGCATGGTTACACTGGCCGAACTTGGGGACCACACTGGCCAGAGCCCCTTCACCGTTCAACGGATGTTTGAACGCGTGCTCGGCATCAGCCCCCGCCAGTATCAAATTGAGCTGCGCGCGCAGCATCTTCGGAAAGGTCTGGGGGAAGGTCTGGCTCCTTCGTCCACAGTGACAGACGCGGTATACGAAGCCGGCTACGGCTCATCCAGTCGCATGTATGAGCGGACAGACAGCACCCTGGGCATGCGTCCCGGCAGGTTCCGCAAAGGCGGACTGGGCGAAACTATTCTCTACACCACAGCAGACTCCCCATTGGGCACGTTGCTGGTTGCGATGACCGAACGCGGATTATGCCACGTAGCGCTGGGAGACGACGCTGCCTTGCTCGAAGCCGACCTCCGCGCCCGCTTTTCGCGCGCCGCCCTCCATACAGCCGATGCCGGCCAGGCGCTCCGGCTCACAGCAGCGGTTTTCGCCATCGCAAGCTCCATGACGGAACATCCCGCTGCGCTTGACCTGCCGCTCGATCTGCGGGCCACCGCCTTTCAGCTTCGGGTCTGGCAGGCCTTGCGCGCCATCCCTCGCGGCAGCACCCGCAGCTATTCCGAAGTGGCGGCCGCGCTCGGGCAGCCGCGCGCAGTCCGTGCTGTGGCGCAAGCATGCGCACGGAATCCAGTCGCGGTGGTGGTTCCCTGCCATCGCGTCGTAGGCCGCAATGGAGCCCTGACCGGCTACCGTTGGGGCACGGAACGCAAGCGCAAACTGCTTGAGGTGGAATGTCGCGATGGGCCTCCGCGATAATGCCAGCCATCTTCAATTTCGGGAGTAAAGCTCGGAGCCCATAGGGATGGCGATCGAAAGCGGTGCATCATTGGTCACATACAATGACCCGATGATCCTTCGTTTGCTTGCTGCCGCGCTCGCTTTCTCCTCATCTGTGATTGCACAAGCTCAGGTGAACGCGGAACGGGAGTGCGACATCACTTCGCTCCAGGTGTGTGCCCGCCACGTGGCGCAGGACGAGGCTGCGATCCTTACCAGCCCTTTGCGCATCGGGAAAAGCGACCTGCTGTGGATCCTACCGTTCGGCGTGGCCACCGGAATTGCGTTTCATGAAGACACGCCGGTCATGAACAGGCTCGGCGTGGACGCGAGCCGGGAGCGCACCTTTGGCCGCGTCGGAGATTATGGCGGCATCTATGGTCCGGTTGCCGCGACAGGTGTCGGCTATCTGGCCGGGGTCGCCACACACAACGATTACCTGCGTCAAACCGCAGTGCTCACCGGCGAAGCCATGGTGGACGCGACCATTCTGAACGAGGGTCTGAAGTACGCGATCAACCGTCAGGATCCCAAGCAGGGGGACGGCACCGGGCGCTTTTGGCCGCATGGCACGCGTACCTGGCCGGACGGGCAGTCCATGCCCTCGGAGCATTGCATGAATGCCTGGGCTTTTGCGCACGTGGTTGCATCGCGCTATTCGGGGTGGGCCACCAAGCTGACGGTTTACTCCCTCGCCTCCACTGTCTCGGCTTCCCGCATCCTTTCCCGCGACCATTTCCCGTCCGACGTAGTGGTAGGCAGCACCTTTGGCTTTCTCGTCGGGGGCGTCGTCGCGCATCATCGCGGAAATGAGAATGCCGGCTTGTCTTTCTCAGCTGTCAACACACCCAACGGGAAGGGGTTCGAGCTGGCATATGCATTCGGCCACTGAGCCCTCATCTGTCCGTCGACGTTGACAACGAGAGGTCGCCGTTACTAGTTTGGGCAATATGCTGAAGCTCTGGTCTCTTGGTTCCCCCAATCGGCTCTACAGACGAGTCCTGCTTGCATGCGTGTGTTGGTGCGCTATGCATGCGTTTGGTCAAACTGAGAGAGCGCCACAACCGGAACTGCAGGAGAAATTTCAGGCTGGTATCGAAGCCATGCGTGCGGGAAAGCCGGAGCAAGCGGAGCAGGATTTCCGTACTGTCACCGAACTTGCTCCCAACCTGGCCGAGGCTCATCTGGAGCTGGGCATGGCTGAGGTGCGCACGGGCAGGCTGGACGCGGCGGTGCAATCGATCGAAAGGGCAGTGCAGCTGAATCCGCGCCTGCCCAACGCGAATCTGTTTCTAGCCGTTACGTATCACCAGATGAACCGGATCGATCCGGCGCTTACGGCCATAGACCGCGAACTGGCCCTCAATCCCGACAGCGCCGATGCCCTGCTGTGGAAGGGCATTCTCTACCTGGCCAAGGACGATCCGGAGCAGGCGATAGCTCCCCTCGATCGCGCAGCCCAGCTCGCGCCGAAAGACGCGAACATTCTCGATTATCGTGGCCGTGCGCATCTGCAGGTTTCCAAGGAAAGCTATCGTGCGCTCTATCAACTCGATCCGAACTCCTGGCGCGTGCACCGCCTGCAGGGGGAAATCTTCGCCGATGCCTTTCAATACAACGACGCAGCTAAAGAATTTCAAAAGGCCATTGCACTCGCTCCCGGGCAGGCCGACTTGTACGAGTCGCTCGGGCGTCAGTACCAGAAGCTGAATCGTCTGGAATTAGCCGAAGACGCCTTCAAGAAAGAGCTGGCTCTGAATCCAGCGAACGCTGTGGCCATGTACGACCTGGGTATGGTGGAGGTGGAACATGGCGATGCCAGGAACGGCGTGCTGTTGCTGGAAAAAGTCGTCGCCGATTCGCCCGGCGTCACGCCGGCTTTCTACTATCTTGGCAAAGGGCAGGCGGACCTGGGACAGACGCAGGCCGCGGTCTCGTCTCTTGAGCACGTGGTTCATGCGAACCCAACCGGGGAGTACGCCGAGCGCTCCTGGTACCAGCTGGGCCACATCTACCGCACCATTGGCCGCACCGCGGATGCCAATCATGCTATCCAACAATTCGCCAAGCTCAAACAACAGATCGATTCTGAAAAGGACAAATCAACGCAGCCTTTCGAGCAATCCCAAGGAATACCGGCACCAGGCATTGCGGCAGATTCGCAACCGCAACCGTAAACCACACGAGAAATCGCATCTCCTGCCGCTTGAATAGCCTGAAAAGCAAACTCCTGCTGTATCCAGGCGGCAAGAAAATTCGGCCGTTCTACCTAAAATATGTGAGCGCCTTACCTTCGATTGTGGTGCTCTCTGTCTATTGGGCCAGCGCTCCCGCCTACAATGGTATCCTTGAAGGACATCTACAGTGTCCGGCAGCGACCAGAAGCATTTCTCCCGGGAGAACGCTGCGTGTGCACACGAAAAGGATCTATGGCGACGACAACAGCGATTTCGCATGACGTAAAGAATCTGGCGCTGGCCGATCAGGGCCGCAAGCGCATCGAGTGGGCAAGAGAGTCCATGCCGGTGCTGGAGAGCATCCGTAAAGAGTTCCTCAAGACGCAGCCGCTCAAGGGCATCCGCGTGGCAGCTTGCCTCCACGTCACCACTGAGACTGCGAACCTGATGATCACATTGCGCGACGGCGGGGCCGATATCGCGCTATGCGCTTCCAACCCGCTGTCCACGCAAGATGATGTTGCGGCGGCGCTCGCAGCGCATTACAACATTGCCACCTACGCCATCAAGGGCGAGGACAACGACAGCTACTATTCGCACATTCTGGCCGCGATCGATCACCGTCCGCAGGTAACGATGGACGATGGCTGCGACCTGGTGAGCCTGCTGCACACCAAGCGGCGCGATGCGCTGGACGGCGTTCTATGCGGCACCGAAGAGACAACAACCGGCGTGATCCGCCTGCATGCAATGCAGAAGGACGGAACGCTGCAATATCCGGTTATTGCCATCAATGACGCGCTGACCAAGCACATGTTCGACAATCGCTACGGCACCGGTCAATCCACGATTGACGGTGTGGTGCGCGCAACCAACATCCTGCTCGCTGGCTCGAAGTTTGTGGTGGCCGGCTATGGCTGGTGCGGCCGCGGCCTGGCCTCGCGCGCGCGGGGCATGGGCGCGGATGTCATCGTGACCGAAATCGATCCGACCAAGGCGCTTGAAGCCGTGATGGACGGATACCGCGTGATGCCGATGAGCGAAGCCGCCAAAATTGGCGATATCTTCGTGACCGTGACCGGCAACAAGAGCGTGCTCCGCAAGGAACACTTCGAAGTCATGAAAGACGGCGCCATTGTCGCCAACTCCGGGCACTTCAACGTGGAAATTGACATTCCCGCGCTCGAACAGCTCTCGTCGCAGAAGCGTCAGGTTCGGGAGTTCGTGGAAGAATATGTGTTGGGCAATGGGCACAAGGTCCACATCCTGGGCGAAGGACGGTTGATCAATTTGGCCGCCGCCGAAGGTCATCCAGCCTCGGTGATGGATATGAGCTTTGCCAACCAGGCGCTTTCCGTCGAGTACCTGCTCAAGAATCACAAGAGCCTGGAGAAGAAGGTCTACTCCGTTCCTGAGGACCTGGATCGCCGCGTAGCCAAGTTGAAGCTCGAAGCGATGGGCGTCAACCTGGACAAACTCACCCCGGAACAGGAAGAATACCTGGCAAGCTGGTCGGAAGGCACCTAGGCCCGGCTGCGACCCAAAGCGATGTACGGGAAAGACCCCAGCACAGTGCTGGGGTCTTTCCTTTGCAGCGCGACAATGGAGTTGCGACGACACGCGAGTGAATTCTGCGTCTATACAAAGGCTGGCTTTGCTGCCGGCCCACGGGGTACATATGGGGTTCGATTTTCGCTGCAAGGGTGGCCTACTCATTCGCATGGGTTACAGCAGGCACAGGCTTTTGACCCTGCTCCTTGCTACGGCGGCAGCAGGCTTGCAATTGTCTCCACAGAATGGCGCAGCGCAAGCCAGCCCGGATTCTGCGCAAAGTGCACCCGCGGTACGCGTCTTCAATGATCCCACTACGCCCACAACTACGCAGACTGGCGCGCAGGCAGTGCCTTCGCAAACACCCGTCATTCAGGGCGGAAGTCACGGTCCGGTACAGGCGATTCAGCTATCAGCACCCAATACCGTCAAGCTTGCCGCGCGTAAGGACGCCTATACCCTCAAGGTGTCGGGCGACGACTGGGTGGATGCAAAGCTCGTGCTTGCCCCGCCAGACCGTGCACAATTCACTGCCACGGGAACGGTCACACTGGCAGATGGCCGCAAGGTGGATGCAGGAGGCGCTGCGCGAGGCTGGAAGGATCTGATCCGCAAATTTCCCGCGAACGATGCCCCTGCCGGGGCGCTGATCGGACGCATTGGAAACGATCCTGCCGCGCTTCCCTTTCTTATCGGCGACAGCAAAGCTCTGGATGTGAACACGACTGGGGAACTGTACCTTCGGATCAATGCCAGCACCGATTTAGCTCCCATGGACGGCTCGTTTGCAGTCAGCCTTAAGCTCGGCAAGCAGACCGAGGCCGCAGCTGCCGCCTTGCCGGATTTGACCGGAACCCTTTCGCCTGCGCTCTTCGCCAATATTCCGCGTCGTGTTCAGGACGAGGCTGGCGATCCCGGGGACATGGTCAACTTCGCCATTATCGGAACAGAAGAGCAGGTCACCAAGGCATTCACGAATGCAGGCTGGACCAAAGTGGACAAGACCACCCAGGATGCGATCGTTCACGGTTTGCTGGCCACCTTGGCACATGAGTCCTACACAGAGATGCCGATGAGCACACTTTTTCTTTTTGGGCGCTCACAGGACATGTCGTATGCGCGTGCGGACCCGATATCGGTAGCGGCGGTGCGTCATCACCTGCGTCTGTGGAAGAGCACGGAAACAGTTGGAGGACGGCCGCTGTGGGTTGGCTCCTCCACACACGACAATGGCTTCGAGAAGGACCAGCGCAATGGCGGCGTGACCCATCACATAGACCCGCAGATTGACAAGGAGCGCGACTTTATCGAGCAGAGTTTCGCGGCCGCTGGTGATCTTGCCGCGGCGGCCTATGTCACTCCGGCCAATCCGCTCCGCACTGCCCGTACAGCTACGGGAGGGACCTTCGAATCCGACGGACGTATCGTAGTTCTGGATCTCCGCTAAGAGCTGCACCGTGTACGCCGGCTATTTACACGAGTCAGCCTACCCCATACTAGCGAACGTCAGTGGCGCACGCGCACCGTCTCGGAAGCGCGCCGCAATGCTTGCCGCCTGCATAGGAGCGGCGAACAGGAATCCCTGTACGCGATCGCAGTCTAACTCGCGCAGCCGGGCAAGCTGGTCTTCATACTCTACGCCTTCCGCAACCACTCGCATTCCAAGGCTATGTGCGAGGGAAATGATGGCCTGAACAATTGAGTACGTGCCGTTGGGTTCACAGATGCGCTCGATGAAAGAGCGATCTATTTTCAGCGTCTGGACCGGCAATCGATCCAGATGTCCGAGCGATGAATAGCCGGTCCCGAAATCATCGACCGAGAAATGTATGCCCATGCGCGCCAATGTCTCTATTTGGCGGGCCACCTGGTCGATATTTCTCATCACGGTCGATTCGGTAACCTCCATCTCCAGGAGAGCCGGGCTGATTCCACACTGCGCTAAAACGTCGATCACCTGCCTGGAAAAGTCGAAACGCGTGAGCTGTAGCGGCGACACGTTGAAGGCAACGCGGCCTGGATAGAAGCCCTCCTGATTCCAGATTTTGCATTGGCGGCAGACCTCTGCCAGTACCCAGTTGCCGAGTGGGATAATCAGGCCGCTTTCCTCGGCGATGGAGATAAACCTGTCCGGGTAAACTATGCCGAACATGGGATGGTGCAAACGCACGAGCGCTTCCATCCCGCAAAGATCCCCGTCGACCGTGAACTGCGGCTGGTAGTAGAGCTCCAGGCCGCCATCCTTGAGCGCACGCCGAAGGTGCATTTCCAGTTCGTTTGCTTCCGTAGCCGATACGCTGATCTCGTGAGACACCGAAAGTAACTGGTTGCCTCCCGACTTCTTGGCACGGTACATAGCCGTGTCCGCATCCCGCCATAACACAGCCGCATCCGTACCGTGATCCGGGTAAATAGCTACTCCGATGCTTGCTGCGGCTTCGATTTCGAAATTATCTATAGAAATCGGTGCCTTCAAGGCTGCCAGAAGCTCTGCGGCGACGCGCTCTGCATCTGCGCCATCCGCGATTTCCTGAAGCAGAATCGTAAACTCTTCTCCACCGGTCCGCGCTACCGTGTCGATTGCCCGTACACGTGAACTCAGTCTCGTGGCGATCTCCTTTAGACAAGTGTCTCCGGCAGTGTGACCATACGTATCGTTGATCTGCTTGAAGCGATCGACATCGAGGCAGAGCAGAGCTGCTTTGTGTCCATACCGGCTGGCGTGAGAGAGCGCCTGCTGCATACGGTCTTCCAGCAGAGCGCGGTTTGGAAGCCCCGTAAGAATATCGTGGTTCGCCTGATGAACCAGCTGCTCATGGAGGCGGCGCCGCTCCGTAACATCCTGCATCAGCGCAAACGTGACATTTCTTCCCTCATGCTTGAGCAGGTGACTGGCGATATCTACCTGCATGAACGTTCCGTCCTTGCGCTGGTGGCGCCACGGACCAGAGAGTTGAGTAGGCTTTGTCACACGGAGGCTCTCGATGAGCCTCTCAAAGTCCTCTGCAGGCCGAATATCGAGCAGAGTCATCTTCAGGAACTCGTCACGGGAATAACCATAGTGGGCGAGCGCCGCGTCGTTGACCTGCAAAAACGCAAGTGTGTCCCGGTCATAGATCCACATCGGATGTGGGTTTGACTCAAACAGCATGCGGTAATGTTGGCTCGCATGGCCGGCGGCCAGGATCTCTTCTTCCAGGAGTGTCAGAATCATCCCGAAAGCGACGAAATACTTGGGCAGATTCCAAATTTCGGGGTTGACGGCCAAGTGCGGAGCAAAAGCGTCCAGCAGCGCACTGACAGGCCATACCAGAGCCCAGGCGTACAGGCTCAGGGCCACCGTGCTGGCGCCGGCGGAAACCCGCCGGATTTCAAAACCGTACAGCACAGCGTTGAGCAGAAAGCATTGCGTTAGAACTGTCAGCAGCAGCACATCTGGACGGCCGTGGAGAACGCCCCACACCAGCCAGCTACCGCAGCTAAGCACTGATATGAAAACCGGCAAGAGAATGTGCTTGTCACGCCAGTAGTACCGTACTGCCACCAGCAATACGCCCAATTCGCCACACATCGCCAGGAACGGTTGCCAGAAAGAGCCGCCCGTCGAGCACGCGAGTAACACGAGGAAACCAAGCCATGGCAGCCCGAGCGCCAGCCCCACACCAGTCCATCCGGAATAGCCCGCTCGGGCGACGCAGACGGAAAGCACGAAACAAATGCCACAAAGTGCCAGGGAGGCAAGCGTGATGGCCTGTACCAGGGCCTGTGCTGCAGCGGAAGCTGGATGATAGGCAAGCGCTCCGAAATGCAGCAGAATGAAGGTCCAACCAATTAGCCAGTAACGAACACGCGCGGTTGGTCGCTTCCGATAAATCGAAGCAAAGAGCAGGACCAACGAGCCAAGGATAAGAAGATCAAGCAATCCGTTCATGCGTATCCGTTCGCCGGCACCTCGGTACGTGGGTAGCTATTCGGCGTTCACTCGAAGGTACCCCGCAACGGCCTGAGGCTCAATATCACGAAAGTTTACTCTCTTGGTGACCACGGCAAGTGAGCGCGATCTTGCTATAGTATCCGTAACTATTACTAATTCCGGGGCTCTACCACCGGCGTTCCTCACAATCATCAACAAATAGACCATAAAAACAGCTAGGGTGGCGCCTAAGCACCACCCTAGCTGCCCGGCCTCACCTAGCGCGGAGGCCGCGAAACACCTTCCCCCACCGGGCCCTCCGACGGTCTGCGGCGAGCCTTGCGCTCGGTCGCATACTGCTGTCCGTGGATCTTCACCTTGGACTCATCGATGCGGCCTTCTGTCGGCTGATCCAGGACCGCCCCCGGAGCGAGCAGGTAGGTTTCCACCTGCTGACCCGGTGTGCTGCTGGTGCGCAGATCGACTCGCGTTGGATCGATGCCCTTCTCCTTCGAGAGATACGCCCTGGTATTTACGGCGCGCTCGGCCGCGACGATCTGGCCATCCATCTCTGCGGCCCCATGTTCGCCCACCAGGACCAGGCGTGCGTCAGGCTGATGTTCGAGGGTCAACGCGATATCGTCCAGGCAGGCCCGTCCTTCGTTGTCCACGCGCGCCGGGCGCCTTGCATCACGGTTGAAGAGTACGGTGCAGAGGCGCTGCGCTGTCGGCACGGGCGGTACCGGCGGCGACGACACAGTGACCTCCGTGGTAGCCTGCGCTGTTTGCCCAAGATCATCCTGAACGCGACAAGTCACCGTGATGGTGCCAGGGGGCACTCCTGCGCTGTTCAGGGGTGCCGTGCTTGCTGTCCCGGCGATCTGTCCCGCCGTTGCACCGTAGGTGTAGGTCAGTTTGCGTTGCGGAATACTCGTCACGTAAGAAGTAATGGTCGAGGGGTCGCCGGGGTTAATCGTGGACGGGTTCGCCGAACACTTGATCATCGGCGCAGGTGAATCCTTGATTGTGTAACTCGCTGAACATTGCGCAATCTGTCTGGCCTTTGCTCCCTTGCCCACATGCGCCGTCGCTGTATACGTGCCGGCAGAAAGCCCTGTTGTGTTCACAAACACGACCGGACCGTAACCCTCGACCTTGCCGCCGCTCAGTTCCCAGCGATACAGATACTTCGTATTCGGGTCATAGTTCTTCGCGTTCGCAGCTACGGTCACTTTCTCACCGGAATAGACCTCCGCCGGATTGGCATCGCACGACAGGTTCTTTTCCAGACGCGGATTGATATCGCCCAGGCGGAGCACCAGGCCCGCACTCAACCGGACCGCGCTGATACTGGCAACTCCACCATCCAAAGCAAAGGTTTGGAGCGGCCCGTAGTCCACATGCATGTACTGGTAGTCCGCCTGCGCCAGACGAACTGCCAGGCGGTCATTCGATTTTGAAAGAATGTAATCCAGTCCGCCTCCGGCTGTGGCGCCATAGCCCCATGTGCATGGCTGGAACCTCGGCCCTCCTACCTTGGCGCCCCCTCCTGTTGCGTGAACGAACGGCACAAGGTGTTCGCCCGAGAAGAAGCGGTACACTGCGCCTGCCTGTGCGCTGAAGAAACAATCATCGGGGCCGTTGGGATGTAGACCTCCCTCGACCTGCAAGCCAACATGCTTGGAAAGGTAAGCCGTCGCACTGACCACGGAGCCCAGGTCGATATCACTGTAGGTGTGGCCTCCGATGTTGCCACTCGGCTTGAGGTAGGCATATCCGCCGTATAGGTCCACTCGGGAAGCTGGTGATGGAGCTGGCGCATTTACCTGTGGCTCGGGAGCACTCGGATTTGCTCCATCCGCGTCAACGTTGGCCGCCAGTGTGTTTCCAGCAGAACGAGAAGAGGAGAGTACAGAAGCGGTTGCCGTTATCGCTTTTGCGCTGCTATCCGGGAGAACAGCCGAAGTCTGCGCGGCTGCATTGGCAACCGCCAGGCCTGTTGCCAGGGTGGCCCAGACAAGCGTTTCGGCTATTCCCCTCGGAAGTGCGTGCATACTTGTTTCCTCAAAAGCTCAACAAAAGATGGAGAGAGTGGTTGCAGGGTCACCCACGTGCATGGCCGTAATGCGCCCCGGGCTGCTCCTCGTACGTATCACTTCACCAGCGTCAATGCGACGGTTGTGGACTGCGTAATGGGATTGCCCCCACTTGTGCTGCTGCCGGTAACCGTGATTGTGTACAGCTTGTAGGCATTGGGCTTACAGCAACCTGAGATCCCCGCCGCCAGTATCAGAGTGAGTGGCAGTATCCACAAAGCTGCCTGTCTGCTGCGTTTGCTTATTCTGCGGCGGAACAACCCCGCGAAGACCGTGGCTGCCGTACCGCTTAATCCGAAAGGCAGCATGGTCCAGGCCAGCAGCGGCGATGGGCCAGCGGTGGCGAGCGGCGCCCCGGTGATTCGGCCAAAGATCAAGGGCACGTTTGTGGCGTTCGCCGTAGCTGCGACGGTCATCGTGGCGCTTCCGGTTCCGCCAGCGGCTAGGGCAACGCCGGATGGCGAGAAGTTGCAGGCGCCACCGTCGGGCAGGCCTGAGCACGACAGCGAAACCGTACCAGCGAATCCAGAAACGGACGTGAGCGAAACCTGGTATTGCACGGAACCAGACGAGTCGATCTCCTGCTCGGGCGGGTTTGCACTGATGCTGAAGTTCCCCGTGACGCTACCAGGACCTCCGGGACCCCCAGGGCCTCCGGGACCTCCCGGGCCACCGGGACCTCCTGGGCCACCTGAACCGCCGCCCGATCCGGAATCTGTGACCGTCAATGTTCCATTCACGAGGGTGATCGCGTAGTTCGTGAGCAGGGTCAGCGGGTTGCCGCCTGTAGTTGACGGCCCGGCGCTCACGGAAGGCAAGATCGCGTATGTTCCGGCTGGGCTAGCCACGACCGCCGTGGTTGTGTATGCGGCCAGGATCGACTGTCCCGGCACTACGCCAGTGACCGTTCCGCTCAATGCCGGATTGGGCGTATTGATCGGTCGCGTCACATTCGCCGCTGCGGCTGTGACTGGTGCAGGCAACACAGTCAGTGCGATGGTCGAGGTTGCTGCGGCAAAGTTGCTGTCTCCGGAGTAGGAGACGGTGACGCTGTAGCCACCTACGTTTTCTAAGGTTGGCGATGGAGCGCAGGTGACCACCCCATTGCCGGGGAGCGGAGCCGCAGTACAGAGGGCCGTGTTTCCGATGGAGAACGTGATCGTCCCCGTGGGCGCAGTCTGCTGATTGCCAGCAGCGGTTGCGCTTAGCAGATATGCCGTGCCGTAGATTGTGGTCACCGCGGGCGCATTGATGATTACCTGCGGCGGGGGCGGCGCCTCTCCCTGCAGCATGATGCCCTGCGTAGGGTTGACGGAGCTGTCGGTCAAGGTAGCCGTGGCGTGGAAGGTCCCTGGCGACTGCGGCGTGAAGTCAAAGGCGAGATCGCAGGTGGCGCCGGCGTTGATGTCATTGCCGCAACCACTTGTGTTCACGTCCTCAGCAAAGTTCACCGTGTCGTCGAGATAGAGAGACTGGATCGGCTGCAGCACGTCGTTGCCTGCATTCCACACAGTAGTGGTAAGGGGGCCGCCCATTTGTCCGAGCTTGACGACGCCGAAATCCAACAGTGGATCGACGTAGCTTACCTGTCGCAACGATGCGTTTGCGCCGTCTATGACATAGATGTTCGCGGCGCCATCGAGCGCGACCGCTGCCGGAGCATTCAATTGGGCACGCGTTGCCGGGCCACCATCGCCGCCCGCGCCCGTGCTGCCGTCACCGACAAGCGCCGTGATCGCAGGATTCTGCGCCAGACCGCTGAAGGCCACGAACACGCGGTTGCTTACTGCATCCGCAATGTAGATGTCGCCGGCAGCGTCGCCGCTCAAGCCTGCAGCGCCGGGAAAGCTGGTGCCCAGTCGTGTCCCGGGCTGGCTGTCCGTCTGAGTGCCATTGCCCGCAAACAAGTGAATGAATCCGGCAGTATCGATCTGGTAGACGCGATATGCACCACGGTCCGCTACATAGAGCACACCGTTAGCATCCAGGTATAGCGCCGAGGGCTGGACGAATTGGGCCGTGGTCGCGAGCACGTTGTCGGCTGCGGGATTGCTTCCCTGGCCGGCGATGATGTGCTGCTGCCCACCCGCGAAGACCTCGAGAATGCCCACAGCTCCCGGTCCATCCTGAGCGATGTAGATGTTGCCCAGCGAATCGACCACCAGCGCCTTCGGGCCGTTCAGCCTACTAACCGCAGTGGTGAAGCTGCCGTTCACGTCGAGCTTGAAAACCGCATTCGCGCCCGTATCGGCGATGTATAAATTTCCGGCGTCGTCCAGCGCAAGCGCGGTCGGCTTGCTTACGCCGACGCCCGGAGCCACGAGTTGCGTTGGCGTGCTGCTGCCGGCGCGCAGCACCGCGATGTCGCCGTTGGCGGCGCCGCTGCCACTTTCGGCGTAGTAGATGTCACCTGCCGTGCTGACCGCGACTGCACTGGGAGAGGCCAGTTTTGAAGCCAGGGTGTTGATGATGCCCGGGAGGAAGTTCGCTTCCGCGCTCTGGCCAATGCCGTTCAGCCCGAAGCGGTATTGCACATTGGGACTGGCCAGCGAGTCGGTAAGCGTGAGCGGCGCCCGGCGCAGACCAGGGAGGGTCGGCGTAAAGCGAACGTTCACTTCGCAAGTCTTCAATCCGCTTCCAGATGGCGTGATGGTTCCGTTACAGAGGTTGCTCAGGATCTGATAGTCGGTACCGATGCCCCCGGAAAGCTTGACGGGCGCATTGATCAGGAACTGCAAAGTCTGCGGCAAGCTCCTTCCGCCTACGGAAATCTCGCTGAAATGCAATCCATTCGAAAGGTCCCGAATGATGTTGTTGCGCGTGTCAGCGACCAACACGTCACCGTAACTGTTTACCGAGAGTCCTTCCGGCCCGAACAGCGGGACGACCACGGCGGCTTTGCCATCCTGTGTAGTGGCGTAAGCGCCGGATTGTCCAGTCGAAAGCCCCGCGATCAGTACCAGGCTGCCGTGCAGGAGTTCGAAGATCTGCGAGCTAGCGAAATCGGAAATATAAAGATTGCCCGCTCCGTCCGCCGCCACACCAGTGGGTCGCTGCATGGCCGTGCTGGACGAGCCCGTGCCGTCGTTCCCGCAAAGCCCGGCGGCTGTGGATTGCACGCCGTTGAAAGCTACCTCGCGCACGCAGGCATTTCCCGAATCTGCGATGTATAGATTGCCGATCGGGTCCACGGCGAGTCCCTGCGGAGTATTCAGGCTGACAGGGCCGAGGCCGGGGCATGGCGTCGAGACCCGGGCGGTTGTTGTCCCTTCGACAACGCACGGCTGCGTCAGTTTGCCGGGCGGCGCCGCAAGCACCTGAAAGATGCCATCGGCAGTATCGTTGATGGAGATGTAAAGCGTTCCGGCTGCATCGATTGCCAGACCGGTCGGGGATGGCACTACCGAAACGGAGGAGCTGTTACTACAAGTATCCATCACTGCTACGAGGGAGCCAGTGTTGAGCGAACCGGCCGGCAGCTTGCGAATGCAGTTATGGCCGGTATCGGCGATGAACAGGTCGCCTGCGGCATCGACCGCAACGCCGGACGGCTTCAGAAGACCCTGAGCGGCAGTGGGCGTCGTGATAGCCGAATAGCAGGTATCGCTCGCTCTGGCCTGCGCCACACCTGCGACCGTATTCATGTTGCCGCTGGGATCGACACGGCGCACGCAGTTGTTATGTGTATCCGCGATGTAGACGTTGCCGGAGTGGTCCACGGCTGAGGAGGCTGGCTGGTTAAGAACAAGGCTGCTGGCTATGCCAAAGTCGGCGCTGGAACCGGTTCCGGGGCTGCCGGCGAAACGCGTCGCGCTGGGAACAAGGCGCAGGGATTGCGCATGCGCTCCACACACGCCAAGCGCGATCAGCCCGGCCGCAAACGCGCCCCGCGCCAGTGCACTCGCCTGCTTCTCCCATGTGCGCTTTACGTTCGTCATTCTCTGCTCCGCATTCCTGGTCCGCTGCACTCTGGCCTCGCGCGGGTTCCGGAACAGCAACGGCGCCGTTCCAAACTCCGCAACGCCAAGACATCGCAAGGGACCTGCCTGAGTTGGTAAAGCAGCATGACCGAGGCTGCCGGATGACCTAAACCGGCACTTGCCGCACACTGCCAACTCAAGGTTGAGAGCCTTATCTAAGCACAGGTATCAGATCGGGAATATGCAACTAAGGCATTACAGACGGGGAGTCCTCTTCTTGTTGCAACCGCGGAAAGAAGGTTAAAACGAGAGTCAGGCGGACGGCGACGGCGGCATCGAACGGACCACAGCGCATTTCACAGCCGCATGCAGACGGTATTTGCGTGTGCATGCAGGGACCACCACGGCTTGCCCCAGATGCAGCGCGACCGGCTCATGCCCATCTGCAACTAAAGTGGCAGAGCCTTCCACAGCTACCAGCGCGTGCGGGGTTCCTGTTGCAGGTCGCGCATCCCATACTGCGCCTCCCTCGAGCTCCAGCCGGTCCACCGCGAAGTACTGTTGCTCGATCAACCGCTGCACTCTTGCCTGCCCTTGGTGGGGCTCGGCCTGCGGCACCTTGCCGGCTCGCGTTTCAAAGCGGGTGGCTTGCAACGCCTGCTCAACGTGCAGCTCGCGAGGACGACCATAGTCATACAGGCGGTAGGTCAGGTCGCTGTTCTGCTGCGTTTCGAGCAGCGTGACTCCGGGTCCAATGGCATGCACGGTTCCCGCGTCGACATAGATCATGTCGTTCCGCTCGACGGGCACCTGCTCCAGTAAAGATTCAAGCGTCTGGTCCTGCACGGCAGCCCGTACCGTGTCGGCAGTTGTACCCGGTTTCAGTCCCAAGGACACGCTTGCACCCGGCTTCGCGTCCAAGACATACCAGCACTCCGTCTTGCCACGCGGTTCTCCCGCGGCTGCAGCGAGCACATCGTCCGGATGCACCTGAACCGACAGCTTCTCGTGCGGAAACAGGATTTTGATCAACAACGGATAGTCTGTGGCGTTCGCGTTCCCCAGCAGCTCAGCCCCATGCAACGCAGCTACATCGCGCAATGTCTTTCCGGTCAGCGGCCCCGTTTCCACAATGCAGGCATCGCCCGTCAGCCAGGCTTCCCCAACCGGCTCCGAAAGATCGACGGCGTACCACGGAGAAAGGTCCGTTGTGCCCCACACGCGCGGGCTGAAGAACGGCGCCAACCGAAAAGGTCCAAGATGCGAAGAAGACATGCATCTCTAGCATCGGCGATGGACACGGCACAGACAAGCATTTTCCTTGGAGGGTTGCTCCCCGGGTAACTGGAGATACAAGCCGGGCTTAGAGAAGGGCTGCGGGCGGCGGCACGGAACTGCTGGACGCGAACGGTAGGATGACCGTCGCTCGGCATCCATTTCCGTCGCGATTCTGCAGCGAGAGCGCCCCGCCATGTGCTTCTGCGATCTGCCGGGCAAGCGCCAGCCCGACGCCTGTGCCCCCAGGCTTGGTCGTGTAAAAGGGCACAAACAGATTCGACGGGTTACTCAGACCCGGACCGTTGTCATCGATGTACACCTCCACGGCGGAAGATGATTGCTGCCACCGCACACTCACCTGCGGCCGCGCGCGCTCCTCAGGAGGCGAGCCGGGCCTAGCAGGCAATCCCCGTTGCTCCGCGGTCATGTGGGCCGCCTCCACCGCATTGCGAACCAGGTTGATCAGCATCTGCTCGATCTGATCGGGATCGACACGCAAGGCCACCTCCGGCCCGGGCTCGAGAGCAACATCCAGCCGTGTCTCCATTGCCACCGTGCGCTCGATCAACGGCCCAATCTCTATCTCCCGCAATTGCGGCGGCGGCAGTTGCGCAAGCTGCCGGTATGCCTGCACAAAACGCTGGAGCGACTCCGCCCGGCCTTCGATAATGCGCAGCCCGCGCTCCAGATCAGCACTCGTCACCGTTACATTTGCCGAACTCTCGACAGTACCCACCTGCGCACGCAAGCTTCCAGCGATGGATTTGATAGGCGCGAGCGAATTGTTGATTTCGTGCCCCAGCACGCGGATGAGCCGCTGCCAGGCTTGGCGCTCTTGTTCCCGCAGGGCCGCGCTCACGTCGGACAACAGGATCAGCACATGTGGCACGCCCCGCTGCCGGAAGGTGGTGCGGTGCACCATCCAGCGCACCGGGCGCCCGTCTCGTTCCAGCACCACAATGCCTTCGTCCGGCTCGCTGAGCACCTTGGACAAGTCGAGCTCTGCCGCGGTGCGCTGCAGGCTGGTGGCTCGCGACAGGGCAAACACACGCTCCGCCGCCGGGTTCAGCAGCCGCAACACTTCCTCGGGATCAAAGGCGAGCACCGGCGCATCCATCGCCTCCACCACGCGCCGCAGCAGCGCCGCTGCTTCCATGCCGCCCACCCGCTGTTCCTGGAGCAGGTCAGCCAGAGAGTTGATTTCATGCGCCAGCTCGCCCAGGGCATCGCCCTGCGTCTCGCCTCGCGCGCGGAAGGCGTAGTCTTCCTCCCGTAGCGCGCCAATAACGTTTGCAAGCGTCTGTAAGGGGCGAACTGTCTGTTCCAGCAGCAGTCCCGCCACCACCAATCCACAGAGCAGGACAAGCCCGACGAGCGCGCACGCAAGCCCGAGGGAAGCATGCTGGCGCCACAACAGCCCAATGCACACGGCCAAGCCGGGCAGCAGCAGCGCAACGCAAAACAGCTTGAATCGCGTTTCAAACGAGAGGCGGGTACGCCCCGCGGAAAAAGATTTGCCGCTCCGGCCCGCGGGCCTAGATGCCATGCTTCTCCATGCGGCGGTAAAGCGCGCCACGGCTCAGACCCAAGGCCTCCGCTGCCTGGCTCACATTACCGGAGCTGCGCGCCAGCGCCTTACGGATCAATACACTCTCGACCTGCTCCAGGCTCATTGCATCCAGCCCTCCGGCAGTAGCGGATGCCGGCTGCGAGCGTGCCTGCGTCAGGCCCAGCCCTGCAAGGTCCACCTGCGCGCCCCGCGTCATCAACACGCCACGCTCCACCGCATGGTCGAGCTCGCGCACGTTGCCGGGCCACGGATAGTGAAGCATCGCTTCGAGCGCCTTTGGTTCGAAGCCGTCGAGCGCCTTGCGATACCGCGTCGCATACCGGCTCAGGAAGTGCCCAGCCAGCGCTGGTATATCTTCCCTTCGCTCGCGCAGGGTGGGCAGGTGAATCTCCACCGTGTTCAGACGAAACAGAAGGTCCGGGCGGAAGCGCCCCTCGGCCGCTTCCGTTTGCAGGTCGGCATTGGTTGCTGAAAGCAGACGCACGTCCACTTTGCGTGTCTTGGAGGAGCCAACGCGCTCCAACTCTCCGGTCTCGAGCACGCGCAGCAGCTTGGCCTGTTGCCGCATCGGCACGTTGGCGATTTCATCCAGAAACAGCGTGCCGTGGTCCGCGAGCTCGAAACGGCCAATACGGTCGGTGCGGGCATCAGTGAACGCGCCCTTCACGTGACCGAAAATCTCGCTTTCAAAAGTCCCCTCAGGCAACGCGCCGGTGTTCACGGCCACCAGCGTGCGTCCTGCTCGCGAAGACAGCGCATGGATAGTCTGCGCCACCACTTCCTTCCCCGTGCCATGCTCGCCTGTGATGAGCACATTGGCTTCCGAAGGACCGATGCGCGCCATCAACTCCAGAACCGGCTGCATGGCTGCGGATTCCGCAATCAGCACCGGCCTCCCCTCTGCGCGTAGAAAGCGGTTCTCCGCTTCCAGCATTTCCGACTTCCGCACAGCCCTCCGCAGCTCGATTTGGATGCGCACCACGGTTAGCAGGCGGGCATTGTCCCACGGCTTCTGAATAAAGTCGCATGCCCCGCGACGCATCGCTTCCACGGCGAGATCCACGTTGGCCCATGCGGTCATGACAATAATGGGCAGGCGGCTGTTGTAGCCCTGTATCTCGGCCAACAGCGCCAGGCCCTCCTGTCCGGAGGTGGTATCCCGCGTGTAGTTCAGGTCCACCAGCGCGGCATCGTAAGTCTCGCTCGCAATGCACTCGATGGCGGCGCGCGGCGAGGAAGCGCGATCCACGCGATAACCTTCCGGCCGCAACAGGAACTCGAGCGCGTCCAGAATCGGCGACTGGTCATCGACCAGGAGGATACGCGGGGGCGGCTCGGCGTGCAGCCGCGCCGGCTTCGGGTCTTGCTGAACGCCTTGGAAAACGGTTCCCATGCTGGATATCCGAGACGCCCTGAGGATCGGATTGCCTCAACAGTCTACGGCGTACCTCCGCTGCTGACGACTCCCGATTTCGCTTCGGCTATCGAGATGCCCATGCGGTCCAGCGTGGCCCCGGTCGCACGGTCCACTTCGACGCGCGATTTTTCATAGGTCGTCTCGGCAGCCACGAGGGCGGAATCGGCCAGCGCCAGATCGTGCTCCGCCGTGAGCGTTTGAAAGCTCGATCCGGCGCCCAATTGCTGCTCCTGCTTCATGATGTCGAAGGTCTTCTGCGCCAGGTCCCGGGCCTTCCGCGCCGCGGCCATGCGTGCCGCGTTCTGTTCGAGCGCATACGCCGCATTGCGCACCTCGATGCGGATTTGCTTTTTCTGCTGCTCGATGCGCAACTCCGCCTGGCGGTATTCGAGCTCCGACCGGAACTGGTCCGCCTTGGCCTGGCGGTTGCGCAATGGGATGTTCAACTGCACCTGCGCAAGATAATCCGGGGACGAGTTGTTGAATGCATTCGAAACCGCGCCGTTGTAGTTCAGCGGCACGTTGATCGTGTTCTGGCCGAGCGAGTAGAAGGGGTTGGGCGCGCCGGCAAGCCCCGATCCGGAGTAGTAGGCTGTGGCCGTCACCGTTGGCAGAAGCGCGTTCTTCAGGGAACGGCGTGTGATCTGCCGGTTCTGCAGATCGATTTGCGATTCGTAAAGCTCAGGCCGGTCGCGCAGCGCTTTGGCGATCAGGTCCTGCACGGGGGACGCCACTCCGGGAGCAGCGTTGGCCATGGCCGCCGTCGGAGTTACCGGCATCTCTTCGAGCGCGGCATCGAGCTGCCGGGTAATCGCGTTCTTGATCAGCGACTGTTGCAATTCCAGCGAGGTCTTCGCGATAGTCAACTCGCCGTCGCGCGTTGCCACTTCGGCTTCCGCTTTCATCACGTCCATCGCCGGAACAGCTTCAAGCTCGAGCTGCTTGCGCTCATCTTCGAGAGATTTCTGCGCAAACGCGAGCGAACGCTCCTTCACCTGCTCGTCCTGATAGGCGCTCACCAGGTCCCAGTAGATGTTCGTGATTTGTGTAACCGTGGCGACGACTTGATCGCGGAAGGCGCTGTCGGAAATCTTCTTGTCATTCTTTGCAATGCGCAGATAGCGCAGGTTCGGCCCGAAGCCGAAGCCGGCGAGCAGTTGCTGTGACAGAACGAAGCGCCAGGTGGAGTTGAGGGCCGGGGTCAGGCCCGCATAGGGGCTGTTGATGGTCTGCCGGGTGTTGTCGAAGTCGAACTGGAGCGACGTGCCGGTCGGAAACGCCTGAACGTAACTCGCGTTCACAAGCCCGGTATTCACTTTCAGGAACGGCACGCCATACTGGGTCAGGTTGTAAAGCGGTTCCGTCAGGTGCTCCAGGCTCGCAATGCCGGTAATGCGCGGGTCAAACGAGCTGACCGCTGTGCCCGCGCCGTAGGTGGATTGCACCAGTCCGCCGGCGCCTGCTCCTGCGCCACCGGCGCCGCCCGTGGTGCCTCCGGCCCCCGCGCCCGGAGCGCCCGAGCCCAAACCGCCCACGCCGCCCCCCGGCGTATTCTGTACGACGCCCGTGTTGACGCCAAGAAACGGCGCGCCCGCCCTCGTGCGCAGGATGTCTGCCTCCGCGATCGGGATGTTATAGCGCGCGATTGCGAGATCCAGGTTGTTTTCCAGCGCCAGGGCAATCGCATCTTCGAGTGACAGATCCAATTTCCCGTCGTGGATCAATGTATCGAGACGCGGCGAGTTCGCCAGGTTCGGCTCCGGCACGGCACTCGGCATGTATGTAGCGAACGGGTTGTGCGAATGCGGCAGCGGTACTTCAAAAGGTTGCTGAACGGCTGCTGCCGCCGTAGGTTGGGTGGTTGGGGTAGCCGTCGATATCGTCGCCGTTTGTGCAACGAGGTGGATGGCGAGAGTGCAAGTGCTCCAGGGGAGCAGGCGCATGATGGCTCGCCCTATTGCTGTGGCCCGAAAGAGCTTCATCGTGCGCTCACCTCTGCCGGGTGCGCCAGCGCTGGGTTGCCTGTGTCGCTCACCAGCCAACCATCGCGCAATTGCAGCGTGCGGCTGCCATATGCGGCATTCGCCTCCGAATGTGTGACTTGAATAATGGTGGTTCCGGCTTCATTCAACGCACGAAACAGCTCCATGATCTCCTTGGCCTGGGAGGAGTGAAGATTGCCCGTTGGCTCGTCCGCCAGCAGCAGCAATGGGTTATGAATCACTGCGCGCGCTATGCCGACCAGTTGCTGCTGGCCGCCGGAAAGCTGGCTAGGAAAGAGCGCCTTCTTGCCGACAATGTTGAAGCGGTCGAGTGTGTCTGCCACCATCGCCTGGCGCTCGGAGCGTGGCATGTCCTTGTAGGAAAGCGGCAGCTCGATATTTTCTTCGACGGTCAAGTCATCGAGCAGGTGATAGCTCTGAAAGACCATGCCGACGTTGCGCTTCGCCAATTCTGCGCGCTGCTTGCGGTTCATCGCGTGCACGGCTTCCCCGTTGAAGAAGTACTCGCCGGCCCATTGGTCGTCGAGCAGCGCAATGGCGTTCAGCAGCGAAGACTTCCCTGCTCCTGACGGCCCCATCAGTGTTACAAATTCTCCCGGCTTGATGTCCAGGTGAACGCGGCGGAGCACCCAGGTCTGCCCTGCCCCCGTTTTGTAACTGCGTTCGAGATTCCTCAATGAGATCATGCCTGCGTTTCCGATCTTTCTGTGCAGAGTTGTTATTCGTTGCGGAGCGCCTGCATCGGCTCCAGTTGCGCGACGCGGTAGGCGGGGAGGATAACGGACGCAATGCCGATTGCGAAGAGCGCTGCAGCAAAGACTACAAAGCTCAGGACATCGCGCCCGGACACTACCGGGACCACCGCCGCAATGCCGCGCTGCGCAATAAGCGTAAGCAGCGCGCCGGCGCCGATGCCCGCCGCCACCATGAGCGCCGTGCGGGACAGCACCGCGCCCAGCACGCGGCCACGGCTAGCGCCCAGCGCCATCCGCACGCCGATGTCGCGCGTGGACAGTTCCACCTCATGGCTGACGAGGCCGTACAGGCCGATGGCCGAGAGCAGCAGCGCGAGGCCGGCAAAGATGCCGAAGAGCCACGCCTCCATGCTCTGGAAAGAAAGCTGGCCGATGATGATTTCGTTCATGGTCTCGGGCGCGCGGAAGGGCACCGTTGGGTCGATCTGCCGCAGGGCTTCACGCACCTCGCCGTAGACAGTCTGCGGATTGAGTTGCGCGCGGATTATCAAATTCATCCCGGTTAACATCTGCTGCCTGTCTTTTACCGGGATTTGGGAGTACAGGTAATCCATCTCGGCCATGGGCTTACGTTCCAGCGCCTGCCGAACATCGCTCACCACGCCCACAATCTCAGCATTTCCGTCGTCAATATGCTGGCCGATTGGGTTGAGCCCGGCGGGGATGAGCTTTTTTACGAAGGCTTCGTTCACCACAATCGACGGGGCCTCTGGATTTGTATCTATGGATGTGTCTAATAGTCGCCCGCGCACCAGATGGGTGCCCATTGTCTCAAAATACTTCGGAGACACCACGCGATACTCCGCTAGGGTCTCCTGGTTCGGCGGAGACGGCGGTTGCCCCTTGATATGCACATCGGAGTTGCTGCCATAACTCTGGATGGGCGTGATGCTGATCCACCCCGCGGCCGCTACGCCGGGCAGATGTTCAACTTTCTGAAGAAACGGCTCATAAAAGTCCGCAACCACATCCTTACCCGCATACCGCCCGGGCGATAGATCGATCTCCGCCGCGGCAATGTGGCTGGGGTCAAACCCAAGCTCCTCGTGCCGTGTCCGTGAGATCGATTGGAGCAGCAGCCCCGACGTGAAGAGCAGCACCAGCGCCAGCGCCACCTGCGTGACGATAAAGGCCGAGCGCAGCCGGTGCTGTCCTCTACCCGTACCCGCGCTGCCACCTGCTTTCAGCGCGCGGTTCGGATCCGTGGCCGCCAGCCGGGCAGCAGGCAGCAGCGCCGCCAGCACGCTCGCGCCGGTGGCCAGCACAATAGCCACCAGCAGGACCGGCAAGTTCATCTGGATCTCGCCTCCGCGGTCCAGCCCATGTACCAGGTACGTGCGCAGGGCCTGCAGCAGCAGAAACGCAAACAGGATCCCGCTTACGGCGCCGAAGGCCGCCAACGTCAGGCTCTCCGTCAGCACCTGGCCCATCAAGCGTCCGCGACTCGCGCCCACCGCGGCGCGCATCGCCATTTCGCGTTCCCGCTTCACCCCGCGCGCCAGCAGCAGGCTGGATACGTTCACGCAGGCGATGCCCAGCACTGCCAGCACCGCGAAGGAAAGCGTCCATAACGGCGAGCGCACCTCCGCCGTCAGGCTTGCCGCGAGGCTGTGGACATGCGCCTTGCGTCCCGCATCGGTGTCTGGATAGGCGCGCCCCAGGTCTGCGAAGACGCGATCCATATCCGCCTGCGCCTGCTCTCGCGTCACCCCCGGCTTCAGCCTGCCGACGGTCCTTAGCCAGTGCGTACCACGCGAGGTCAACCACTTTGGCTGGCTGTGCAACGGCGTGTAGACAGCGTTTCGCATCCCCAGGGGAAAGCGGAAGTCGGACGGCATGACCCCGATGACGGTGTACGGTCGTCCATCCAGCCGGATCGCTTTGCCGATCAGACTTCGGTCCCCGTTGAAGTTGGCCCGCCACACTTCATCGCTCAGGACCGCGACATCGGTTTTCCCGGACGGGTTTTCGTCCGGCAAGAAGGTGCGGCCAATCAACGGCTTCACCCCAAACACGTCAAAGAAGTTGTCCGTGGTCTCCACTGAATGCAGCGCCACCGGCCCGCTCGGCGATTCCAGGTTGATGCCGCCATACGGAAAGTACCCTGCCAGAGCGCTCAGTGTATGGTTCCAGGCTCGTGCGTCTTTGTAGCTCGGATAAGCAAAAGGCTGCGTGTACCCCTCTTTCGAGATAGTCTCTGGCACGATAATGCGCTCTGGCTCATGAAACGGGAGAGGTTTCAGCATCACCGCATCGAGCACGCTGAAGACTGCCGCCGCCGCGCCTACGCCGAGGGCCAGCGTCAACACCGCCGTGATCGCGAAGCCCGGACTTTTGCGTAACTGCCTCAGCGCGAATTGCAAATCCTGCCCGATACTCATCTCATCCTCCTTACGCTGACCCTGACCGCTAATCCCTTTTTTCCTGCTCCCCACCTACTCCGCTCTGAGCGCTTCCACTGGATCGATCCGCGAAGCCCGCCGCGCGGGAAGGTAGCTGGCCACCATCCCCACCACGCCCAGCACCAGCGCGACAACGATAGCTGTTACGAAATCATGGGCATCCACGCGGTAGAGAAAACTGGCGATCACCCGACCCGCGGACATGGCCACCGCGAGCCCCGCTGCAATGCCCGCGGCCAGCAATATCAATGCATGCCGCAGCACCAGCCAAAGCACGTTCCCCCGCTGTGCCCCCAGCGCGATGCGCACGCCGATCTCCCGCGTGCGCTGGCTCACCTGGTAGGCCAGCAGGCCGTAGATGCCCGCAGTCGCGATCAACAGCGCCGTGATCCCAAAGAGCGTCAAAAGCCGCCCCGCCAGCACCTCCGAGCCCAGTGAGTCATCGACCACCTGCTGCATCGTCTGCGGGTGATCGACGGCAACAGCGGCATTCACGCTGTGCACAGTACGCTCGATCGCGGGAATCAAACTTTCCGGCGCAGTGCGCGCGCGTATCGCCAGACTGACGCGAAAGCCGACAAGAATCGGATAGAGGTCGTATTCCGGCGTGAACTGCAACAGGTTGAAGGAGATTTCCGGCAATGCCGCTTCGGCTGCGGCCACCTGTTTGGCGTCGTCTACTACGCCCACAATGGTCGCGAACTGGTGTGGGCCCTTGTCGGCGATACGGATGCCCTGCCCCAGCGGGTTCTGGTTGGGGAAAAAGGTTCGCGCAAAGGTCTCGTTCACCACCGCGGCCATGGGTGCGCCCGGGGCATCGGTCGTATTGAAAAGCCGCCCGCGCAACAGGCGGATGCCCATGGCGGGAAAGTACTCCCCGGTGGCTGCGCGGCAGGCAGCAGTTCGCTCGTCCTTTTGCGACGGTTTGGGCCGGCCCGCAATCTCAATTGAGAGCGTGAACGACCAGTTTGCCTGGAGCGGCCGCACGGTGGTTACCCCGGCGGCCTCTACGCCCGGAAGGTGGCGCACCCGCTCCAGCATGGGTTGGTAGAAGGACTGCACAGCATTTGGCCCATTCGTTGCCGTTGAGCTCACAATCCAGAAGTTCTTCTGCGGCAGGATCAGGCCGGCGGTCACCACGTTCTCCGGCGCAAATCCCAGCTCCGCATGGCGCAGCGCATACAGGCTGCGCAGCATCAGACCGGCAGCCACCAGCAGCACGACAGACATGGTGATCTCGCCGATGACCAGCGCATCGCGTAGCCACCGCTGCCGCTGGCTGGTGCCCGCAGCCGCCGAGCCCTCACGCAGACCCTCCTGCGGCGGGACGCGCGCTGCCTGCCATGCGGGCACGATGCCGAAGAGCACCGCCGACACACAAGAGGCCAGCAGCAGATACGCGCAGACCGTCGCGTTGATATGAATCTTTTCGCCCTCCATCAGCAGATCGCCGAGATAACGGCGCAGCACGCGCAGCGCTACAGCCGCCAGCCCCAGGCCGACCGCGCCCCCGGCCAACGCCAGCAGCAGGCTTTCGGTCAGGAACTGCCGCAGCAGCCGCGCGTTGCCCGCGCCCAGCGCCGCGCGCACCGCAATTTCCCGCCGCCGCCCGCTGCTGCGCGTCAGCAGCAGTCCAGCGACGTTGGCGCAGGCGATCAACCACACCACCAGCACCGCGCCGTTGAGCGCCAGCAGCGCCGGCCGCACATTCTCTGTCAGCGAGCGCTCGTACGACTTCACGTAGACACGCTCCTGGCGCTCCTTTTCGTATTGCTGAACGGCCTGCTGCTTGATGCCGTTCAGCTCGCGGCTAGCGCCCTCCACCGTCGCGCCGGGAGCCAGCCGCCCCAGCACACTCAAAAAGCTGCCGTCCCGTGATTGCAAATCCTTCACGTCCACGTCAAGCGGCGTGAACAGAATGTTGTCCCCTCCCTGAAACATGAAGCTGGGCGGCAGCACGCCGATGATCGTGTATGGCGTCTCGTTCAGCTCAACGGCGCGCCCCACTATGTGCGGATCGCTGTGGAACTGCTTACGCCAGACCGCATCGGGGATAACGAGCACATGCGTGCGGTCGCCCTTGTTCTCCTCTGGCAGAAAGCCGCGTCCCATCGCCGGCATCACGCCCAGCATGCGGAAAAAGTTAACGCTGGTGATCATCTCCGGCATTAACTGCGGGTTGTCGATGCCGCGCAAGGTGGGCTGCTGGTAGGCGTAATAGCCCACCTCGCTCAGCGTGTGGCTGCGGGTCTGCCAGTCCTCCGCATCGGGCAAGGAGACGCTGCCGTTCTCGCGGCCCTGGTCGCTGACTGCACCGATGGCGACCAGCCGCGCGGGATCCGCGTACGGCAGCCGGCGCAGCAGCACCTGGTTGATCACCGAAAACATAGCCGCGTTTGCCCCGATGCCCAGCGCCAGCGTCAGCACTGCCATCAGCGTGAAGGCAGGGCTCTTGCGCAACTGGCGTAACGCGTACCGAAGGTCGTTTGCTATCGTTCCCATCGCTGTCTCCCTACTCCGTTCGCAATGCTTCCATCGGCTCGATGGAGGCGGCCCGTCGCGCTGGCCAATATGCCGCTGCACCCACCGCAGCAAACAGCAGCGCCACGGCTACCCCATATGTCAGCGGATCGAAGTCCGAAACACCGTAGAGCATGCTTTCCATCACCCGGCCCAGCAGCGAGCTGGAGATCAGCCCGGCGGCCACGCCCACCGCAGCGGCGCCGAGCGCCTGCCGCAGCACCAGCCGGAGCAGCGCGGTCCGCGCTGCCCCCAGCGCCATGCGAATGCCGAACTCCAGCCGCCGCTGCGCCACCGTGTAACTCATCACGCTGAAGACGCCGGCGATGGCCAGCAGCAGCCCTAATGCGGCAAAGCTGCCCAAGAGCAGCGTGCGGAAGCGCTGCACCGCAGTGGAAGCAGCCACGGTCTCGTCCATGGACGTAAACCTGGTCGCGATCTCGGGGTCAAAGGAGTTGGTCTTCTGCTGTATCGTATCGATCAAGCTCGCGGCGGGAACGCGGGTCTGCATGACAATCTCGATCTCGTTAGCGCGGTATGGATGCTGGTCCAGCGGCATGTAGAGGGCCGGCCCGGGCTGCTCGGCGGGCGAATTCTGCCGCACGTCGCCAACCACGCCGATGATGCGTGCGGGATGCTTGAGGGACAGCTCATCCAAGCCGCACTGAATGGTGTGCCCGATCGGGTTCTCTGCCCCAAAGCTCGCCCGTGCAAGACTTTTACTGATGATCGCTACGGGTTCATTGCTAAGGGTGTCATTGTGGTCGAAGCTGCGGCCACGCAGCAAAGGAATACCCATGGTGGAGAAGTACGCCGGCGTTGCTGCGTTGAAATCTGCCTGCTTCAGCCCTGCGCCGCCGAAGACCTGGCCCTTGTCCGGGATGGCATAGAATCCATTCGAGCCGTAGTTTCCGCTGGGCAAACCCATGATGCCGGCTGCTTGCTCTACGCCGGGGATCTGAGTCAGTTGATCGATCAAGCGATCAATCTGCTGCATCTGGTGAATCTGCTGCGCTTCCGTACCGGCCGGCGCGTCGGTGGTCATCACCAGCCGGTTCGCAGTCTGGTAGCCCGGATCCGTTTCCGCGATGCGCTGAAGCGTGCGCAGCACCAGCCCCGCTGCAATGGCCAGCGTGAAGGTGAGCGCCACCTCGGTCGCCATCATGGCAGCACGCATGCTGCCCGCGCGCTGGGCGCCCCCGGTGCGCAAGCTATCCAGCTTCAGCGCCGCAGCGGGATCGGTGTGCATGGCCTGCCAGGCGGGCGCAAGCGCAGTCAGCAGCATGGTCAGCACGCTGGCCGCAAAGCAGAAGCCTGCAACCACCAGGTCAAGATGGATATCCTCCATGCGCGGCAGGTCCTCCGGCGCCATGCTCAGGAGCACATGGAGCAGCGGAGCGGCCAGCAGCAGCCCCAGTCCACCGCCCGCCATTGCCAGCAGCAATGCTTCAGCCGCATGCTCGCGCAGGATGCGGCCCCACGGTGCGCCCAGCGCCGCGCGCACCGCCGTCTCCCGGATGCGTCCCGCGCCGCGCGCCAGCTGCAAGTGCGCGATGTTCACGCACACAATTAACAGCACCAGCCCTACCGCCGCCAGCAACAACAGCAGCGAGGCGCGCACCTTGCCGGTGAGCGTTTCCTTAAGCGGTACGGCGGTAAAATGCACTGTCCCCAGGCTAGCGCCGTATGCATGAGCCAGCCGGGCAGACAGCGCCCCCAACTGCGCAGTGGCCTCCGCTGGCTGCACGCCTGCTTGCAACAGCGCCACAGCATGGTAGTTGTTGGCGGTGCGCTCCATCGACTCCGGCGTGGCCGGCCCGCCTACCCACACACTGGTCCGCGCCGGGAAATCGAACTCTGCTGGCAGCACGCCGGTGATGGTAAAGGCGCGTGCCTCGACGCTGAGCTGCTTGCCCACAGCCGCCTCGACGCTGCCGAAGTTGTCGCGCGCGAAGGCCGCGCTCACCAGCGCCTGCTGCGCCGCTCCCTCCTTGCCGAAGAGCGCGCCTGCCAACGGCGTCACGCCAAAGATAGCCGGAAACTCCTGGCTCACCTCCTGGACGCCGGTGAACACGGCATGCCCGGGTAGCTGCACCCCCATCCCTCCGCCGTGGTAGTAGGCGGCACGCGCAAAGCTCGGGGTCTGTGCCTGCAGATCGAGAAAATCCGGCCCGGAAACGTTCCGGCTGCCCACGCTCTCCTTCCCATACACCTTCTGCAGCGACACGATGCGCCCCGCCTCGCGGTACGGCAGCGGCGCAATCAGTACTCGCTCGGTCACACTGAAGACCGCCGTTGTCGCCGCAATCCCCAGCGCTAAAGTCAATACCGCTGTCATGGTAAAGGCTGGGCTCTTGCGCAGCTGGCGCCATGCATACCGGACATCGCTCAAAAGGTCCATCGCGCTCCTCATTCCTCTCGCAGGGCCTGCATGGGGTCAACCCGAGCGGCACGGCGCGCCGGCATGCCTGCCGCAAGCACCGCGACGGATGCCATCGCAAGCGGCACGGCGGCGAGCGTCCAGGGATCCACCGGCCCGACTCCATAAAGCGTCCCGTGCAAAGCCCGCGCTGCAAGCAAGGCAAAGGGCAGGGCGAGGACAATGCCGATCCCCACCAGTCGCATCACCCCTCGCAGCACCAGGCGCACGATCTGTTGCCGGCTAGCCCCTACTGCTACGCGCACCCCGAACTCGCGCGTGCGTTGCCCCACCGTAAAGGCCGTCACACCATAAAGCCCAATGGCCGAAATACCAGCCGCGGCCGCCCCGAAGAGCGTCGCCAGGATCGCCATCATGCGCTCATAGTTGACGGAATTCGCCCGCTGCGCATCAAGAGTTCCGAAATGCGAAAGCACCAGCGCCGGATCGACCTTGTTCACAGCAGCGCGCACCTCTGCGGTCGCCGCCTCCGGCGCCTGCCAGGTACGGAGGTAGAACTGCATACGGCCCGGGTCTTTCACCTGCGTGGCGGGCTGAAAAGCCGTGAGCAGAACATCGTCGCGTACGTTCTCGTGCTTGGTATCTGCCACCACGCCCACGATCGTAGTGTCTACGATTGCGTGTTGCCCGGCGCCTTCACCATACTGCCGACCCAGCGCCGCCGCTGCGCTGCCGAAGAAATGCTTGGCGAACCGCTCGTTTACCACTGCCACATGCTGGCTCGTCGCTGTGTCCCCCTCGGTGAGCATGCGCCCAGCCACCAGCGGAATATGCAATGCGGCGAAGTACCCCGGCGTGATGGCATCCTGCTCGATGTCCATGTCCTCGTCGGAAGCGTTCTTGTAGCCGGCAACCGTAATGTTTCCGCCCTGGCTGTCTCCGGCCAGCAGCGGCGCATTCGTAGCCCCTACGGCCTGCACACCGGGCAAGCTCTGGAGGTTTAGCAACAGCTCCTGATACAGACTCCTGCCCCGTTCCAGCGAATACCCCGACAGCTTCGGATCCACACTGAACGTCAATACATGGGCTGTAGTAAAGCCAAGACTGGCTTCCTGCAAGTTGCTCAGCGTCCGCACAAACAATCCAGCCGCCACCAGCAGCACCACACTTATCCCAATCTGCGCGATGACAAGCCCGCTGCGCAGCCGTGCCGAGCCGCCGCTCTGGGTTGCAGCCTGCTGCTTCAGCGCGCGCATCACATCGGGACGCCAAAACTCCAGCATCGGCGTGATGCTGAAAAGGAGCGTCACTGCTCCGGCTATCAGCACAGCCATCAGCAGCACATGCCCGTTCAGCCCCGGAGCAAAAGCCGCCGTTCCATCCCCGCCTGGAAACAACATATTCAGCAAGCTCGCCGTCAACGCGGGCGCGGCAGCCATCCCCAGCACGCACCCCGAAGCCCCCAGCAGCAAGCCTTCCACCAGCAGTTGCCCAAAAATCCGTCGCTTCCCCGCGCCCAGCGCATACCGCACCGCCATTTCGCGGCCCCGTGCCGCGGCGCGCACCAGCAGCAGTGTCGCCACGTTGGCGCAGGTCATCAACAACACCATTGCGGCCAGAGAAATTAGCAACAACAACGGTTTCCTTAGATCCTCCCGCTGGGGAGAAAAGCCCTTCGCTTGCGATTCCAGCCGCAGCGGGATCTCCACAAAATTCTTGCGGAAGCGCTCCGAGTGGTTGCCGCCGCGCTGGAATTCCTCCTGCCGGAGCGCGTGCCACATCGGCTGGAGCGCCGCTTGTGCCCGTCCGGTCGCCATGCCCGGCGCCAGCCGCCCACTTACCGTGAGCCAGCGCGAGTCGTGCCGTTCGAGATCATTGCGCCCCGGCCGCACGGTTGGATACATGGTCACCGGTAAATACAACTGCGGCGTGTCGCCCAGCACCACACCCTGAAACTGCGGGGGCGTGACGCCCACAATGACAAATGGGCTGCCATTGATCCGAACCGTCTTGCCCAACACGCGGGGATCAGCCCCAAAGTGGTCGCGCCAGTAGGGGAAGCTCAACACCGCTACCGCTCCTGCGCCATTCACCGCTGTATCCGAAGGCAAAAGCAGCCGTCCCAGTGCCGGCTCCAGCCCCAATACCTGGAAGGCATTTCCGGAGAGCAGTTCCACATAGGCCGCTGACGGATCGCCGAACCCGCTCACGCCCACCTGCCCGGGTGAAGAACAGAGCAGTCCCGCGAAGACATCCGTGCGCTTGCTCAAGTCGCGGTACATCGGGTAGGAAAAGTAGGCGTCCTCCCCACCGCCATGCGTGCTCGAGTGGCCATTCCACTCGCCCCCCGCTCGCAACCCCACTAACTGTTCCGGATGCTCCACCGGCATCGCCCGCAGCATCACCTGGTCGAAAACGGTAAAGACGGCCGCCACCGCGCTGATCCCCAGCGCCAGCAGCAGCACTGCCGTGACTGCAAACGCGGGGCTCTTGCGCAACTGGCGCAGGGCATAGCGCACGTCACGCGTCAGACTTTGGCCCACACCCCGAACAGAAACACTCATCGAACGCCTCCGGGCGACAAACCTGTGAAGCAGCAGGGAGCGGCTATTCGATCGTCTGCAGAATGGCTTCCGGCAGTTCGCCTTCCGCCACCACCTTGCCGTCAAAGAGATGAACGTTGCGGTCCGCGTGCCGGGCAAAGCGAGGATCGTGCGTCACCATGCAGATGGTCGCGCCCTCCTGGTGCAGATTGCCGAGCAACTCCATCACTGCCTCGCCATTTTTGGAATCAAGGTTTCCCGTCGGCTCGTCGGCCAGCAGGATGGATGGCGACCCGGCCAGTGCGCGCGCCACAGCTACGCGCTGCTGCTGACCACCGGAAAGCTGCGAAGGGTAATGCCGCATCCGGTGCGCCATGCCCACGCGCTCGAGCGACTCCTGCACGCGCCGCTTTCTTTCATTGGCCGGCATGCCGGAGCGATAGGTCAGCGGCAGCTCCACATTTTCCGCCACCGTGAGATCGCCGATCAGGTTGAAGCTTTGAAAGATAAAGCCGATCTCCTGGTTGCGAATGCGCGACCGCTCGCCGAAGTTCAGGTTCTCGACCGGCTTTCCGTTGAGCTGGTAACCACCGCCTGTAGGCGTATCCAGCAGCCCGATAATCGACAAGAGCGTCGATTTTCCGCATCCTGAAGGTCCGGACATGGCCACATACTCGCCACGCGCGATCGACAAGTGCACTCCCGAAAGCGCGTGCGTTTCAATCTCGTCGGTGTAGAAGACTTTGGTAAGCGCCTCAATCTGTATCAACGACTGTGTTTTCTCCGTCATCGGCTCATTCCCTTTCGTTTCGATCTGGCGTTGCCGTTGTTACCCACTCAGTCCAGCCGTATCCGGTCCGTGTTGTCCCAGCGCGACATGTCGGAAAGAATGACGGTGTCGCCCTCGTTCAGCCCACTCACAATCTGGATTGCATTCACCGAAGCGCGCCCTACCTTGACCGGCACGCGAACCGCCGTCTTGCCGTCCGGGGACAGCTTGAAAAGGCTGATCGTGGAGTCCTCGTTTCCAAATGCCGGGCGCCCGACATACAGCACGTCCTTTAATCGCTGGAGGTCAATCGTGCCATCTACGCTCAGGTCCGGGCGCTCGCCCTCCACATGGTTGTTCAGCCGCACGTCCACCGTTACCGTTCCGTTCTGCACTGCCGGATCGATGCGCGTCACCGTGCCGTCGAGCACGCCGTTGTGCGTGTCCACCGTCGCCGGCTGGCCCATCTCGACATCGCGCGCCTGCGTCTCGGCAATCTTCAACTCAGCCTTCAACTGGTCCGGCTCTACTACCTTGGCCAGCATCGTGCCCGGCGTCACATGCTGCCCCACTGCCAGCGGCAGATCCGTCAACACGCCGTTGATGCCCGCCCGCACACGGAGCGCATCCAGCTGCTGCTGCTTGAGCCCGGCAAGCGCGCGCGCCTGATCCACCTTGGCCTGCTGCACGGCAATCTGGGTCACCATCGCTTTCTCGTTGATGGATACGACATCCTGCTGCATTTCGTTCTGCGTCGTGAGCGAATCCGCTTTTCCCTGCGAAGCCTTATAAGCCAGCCCGGAGATCACGCCCAGTTGGTAGAGCGATTTATCCGTGGACGCCTGCCGCTCCGCCGTGTGGTAGTCCGCACCCACGCTGGCAGCCGTCGACTTCTGCCCCATGAGGTCGCTCTGCAGCCTGACCTGCGCGTTCTTGAGATCGGCTTCGGCCGCCTTCAACTGCAGGCGCGCATCCAGCGCTTCCTGCGTCAGCTGCGGGTCGCTCAGCTCCACCAGTACTGAATCGGCCTTAACGCGCGAACCCGGAAGCATCAGGATGCGCGTCACCGTCGCCTCGGTTTCAGCGGGAATCTGCCGGATCATGTCTTCGCGCGGCACCAATGTGCCCAGCCCGCGCACCTGACGCACCATGGGCCCGCGTTTTACCGTGTCAGTCCACACGGTCGAGCGCTCGACTGTTGGAGCAGCAGGCTTCAACCGGAGCACCGCAAATGTCACGGCGGCCAGTACAACAACGGCGACCACCCCCAGCAGGAGGCGGCGGCGGGTCTTCTTCGCTTTTAAATCAGGACGCGCGATATCCATCGCCGGTTCTCAGTGCACGCACCCCGCCAAAGCGAGCTGGCTGCAACCTCCTGAGAATCAAAAGTTTAGAAAGCCAGCCACAGTGCGGCCCTGGGGACGTATGTCCGAAAGCGCATCGCGGGTGTCCACTTCCGGACACTTCTGGCGTGCTACTTACTTCTGGGGTGTTACTAGTGGAGTGCAATTCCAGCCGCGGAAGAGTGCCTACGCCAAGGCGAGCGGCACCGCAGTTTCCCACCGGCCTTGTGCCTTCAGGATCAGCTCAATCACTTCGCGGGCTGCTCCGCGACCACCCGCTCGCTCTGTAGTGTAGTGACATACTGTCTTGAGTTCGGGAGCGCCATCTGCTACGCACACGGATAGGCCCGCACGCTTAGCAAGCGGGATGTCCGGAAGATCGTCGCCCATGTAGGCCACTTCCACTTCCGTTACGCCGGCCGTGTTCATGCAGTCCTCGAACGCCTGCATCTTCGTCGCCTGGCCCAGGCACACAAACGTGACCTTCAGCTCTTCCGCGCGCTTGGCAACCGCAGGCGATCGCCGGCCGGTGATGAAGCCGGTCTGAATGCCCATGGTGTGCGCCAGCGAAAGCCCTTGTCCGTCCTGCGCATTGAATACCTTCATCTCACTGATAGGAGGCGCTTGATCAGGACTTGCCGCAGTCGTGGAGATAAGACAGATGCCGCCATCTGTCAACGTGCCATCCACATCCATGAGGAACAGCTTGATGCGGCGCGCGCGTTCGAGTACGTCGGGAGAGATGGAGAGCGGAAGCGACATGGGCCCATAGTAAACGGCGGCTCTCCCCTGCGCGAGTCAGGCCTGCCTAAGCTGCACTCGCAAACGGGTCAGTTCTGGGCGTCTTTGTATTCTTCATACCAGGCCATCTGGATGGCTTCGAGCTTGCCTTCATTGCTCTTTGCCGGATCGTCGGCGAAGCCTTCCAGCGCAGCCACATAGCGGTGGAGATCGGTGAACCGGACGGTCAGCGGGTCTTGATCCGGGTACTTTTCCTGCAGTTGAATACCTATTTCTTCAGCGTCATTCCAGGTGATTTCGCGAGCCATTCCGGTGCCTTCTTGTGTCATTTAGGGCGCATTTCGGCGCGTTCTTGTAGTGTATGCGGAGTCAAGGGTCTGGTTACCTACTTGGCCTCGGCCAGGGTCAGCGGCTTGCCTTCCGAGACGTAGTTTCGGTTCCATTTCGGGATCTCCACAACGTACGTGCCCGGCCCGGTGATGACAGCCTGGCAGCCGAGGCGCGAATTGAGCTGGACGTCGGCGGCCAGATCCAGACGATCGAGCTCGTCGTCATCCGCTTCAGAGATCTTCGGGCTGCCCTCCTTAATCCAGAGGTGGCAGGTGGTGCAGGCGCAGACGCCGCCGCAGGCATGGTCCAGGAAGATGCCGTAGTTCTCCGCGACGTCGAGGAAGGACATCGGCTGGCCGTGGTGGTCGTAGGGCATGGAGCCGTATTCAAACTCGACGGTGCGGCCTTCCGGCAAAAAGGTGACCCGCACCATATTCGGCGCAGGTGGCTGGCTGAGGTCGATTTCAGGATGTGTATTGTTGTGCTGTTCTGACATGCGTATCTTTCCGGCGCCAAAGCGCCCTACACTTCTATTATGTCGCGTTCTGGCCAGTTCAGTTGCACGGCCGGACCTATTGCCGGCGTGCGTTTCGCGAGACCGGCCTTGCATGCGTAGACTCGATGTGATTACTCGAGAGGAGTTCACGTTTGCTGAAGCACGGTTCTGGATCCCCCTTTCCTTCTTTTGCTGACCGCCGCTTTGTGAGCTGGTTTCGGCTGCTCGCCATCCTGCTTTGCGTGTTCATGCCGCTGGCGTGGTCGCAGACGCAGGCTCCCCAACGGTGGGGCGGCGTACTGCGGAACCAGGAAGGGGGAGTTATTGCCGGGGCAACGGTCCGGCTTACCTCCGCTGCGAGCAAGCTGACGAGGACGACAGCCAAGGACGGGAGCTTCGAGTTTGTGGACGTGCCGGTCGGCCACTACGCCGTGTCGGTGCAGGCGGGCAACCATAGCGCTGCGCTGCCCGGCTTTCTCGACCTGCCCTCGACTTCCGGCAGCGCTGTCCTGGTGCTATCGAAACAGTTCGCCCTTGCGCTACAGGCTGCAGCGGCTGGAAACGTGGGCACGGGCGGCGAAGAGCTTTCCAGCACCGCGGTGGCGGCGCTGCCACTGAATAAGCGCGACTTCAGCCAACTTCTCCTGCTGGCTGCGGGCACAATGACGGATACGAATGGAGCGACGAACTTCACGCAGCAGTTCGCCATTAACGGGCAGCGCGGGGTGGAGGCGGTCTTCGCGATGGACGGCGCGGACATCAGCGATCCGGAGATGGGCGGCGCGACTTTCTCGAACTTCAACGTGGACGCGGTGGAGGAGATCCAATCCAGTTCCGGATGGATGCCGGCGGAGATCGGCCGCGGCGCTGCCGGGTTCACTAATATAAGGACGCGTTCGGGAGCGAGCGGTTTCCATGGATCCGTTTTCGAGTTCCTGCGCAATTCGTCGCTCGACGCGCGGAATTACTTCGATCATCCTTCGATCGCCAACCCTGGCAGGATCCCGCCCTTCCGGCGCAACGAGTTCGGTTTTACCAATGGCGGCCCGGTGGTGCTGCCGGGGCTGTACGGAGGCAAGGACAGGGGCCGCAACCGCACCTTCTACTTCGGTCAATATCAGGGCTTTCGCCAGGTGCTGGGCACCACGCAGGTCATTCCGGTGCCCACGGCCGAGGAGCGCGCCGGTCTTGATTCGACTGCCTTCCCGGGCGACACGCTGCGGATTCCCGTGGACCCGGCCATTGCGCAGGTCCTGAGCCGCTATCCGCTGCCGAACGCGCCGACGGGCTCCTACGGCGCCCACACCTACGCGACCTCTTCCAAGGTGATCACCAATGCCGATCAGTTCTCGATCCGCATCGACCACAAGCTCACGGATAAGGATCAGTTGTTGTTTCGTTTCAACTACAACAACCTGAACGGGCCGACGACCAACCCCGACCAGACGGTGCTCGATCCTTCCTTCGAGGTACGGTACGTGGACCGGCAGCGCAATGGATTGGTGAGTTATACGCGTACCGTATCGCCGCGATTCAGCTTTATAACTTCGCTGAGCATCACGCGCTCTACGCCCTCGTTTCCTACCCCCAACCACACAGACCCGGCAGTCAAGTTCAACGATGGTCTATACGAGCCGTTCAACTCTGCCGCCGGATCCGTCATGTCCGCCTTCGGCAATCTCTTCCAGGCACAACAGAGTTTCGCCTACGTCGCGGGACGGCACGCTTTCAAGGCGGGAGCGGAGTTCCGCGTCAACCGCGATACCACCTACTTCGGCACCAGTCCTAATGGCGAATACGATTTCGGCGGCGGCACCGCCTACTCGCCCGTGGAGATTGTGTCCGCGAGCGGCGCACACACCATCCATCCCGGCGATCCATTGCCCGATACGCTTAGCGGGCTGCTGACCGGCAGTCCTTTTGCGTATACGGTTGGCGTGGCGCCATCCTACTTTTCGAATGGCGCGCATATCGGCCCGGCGGCGATCTCGCGCAATGCCGCGGCGTTCTATTTTCAAGATACATGGAAGGTTACAGATTCGCTGACCCTGGACGCGGGGTTACGCTATGAGTTGTACACGCCCATTACCGAACGGGCGAAGCGCACCTCCGGCTTCGGGTATCCGGATGGTCTCCAAAGTCCGGTGCAGGATTACGTAATCAACCCGCAGCCGGGATACCGATTCAACCTGAACGGATGGGGACCGCGGGTGCAAGTCTCCTGGGCGGCAAGCAAGGATCTGCGCTTCAACATTGGGGGCGCGATCACGACCATTCCGCCGAATATCTGGCAGGATAACTTCCTTACCGGCTCGACGCCGTTTGTGGTCTATCCGCGACTGACGGCGGCGCCCGGCGCGCCGTTCCATTATGGCTTCCAGATCACACCCGCGGAGCTGCCTCGCGTATACACGCCGGCAGGCGTCGATATCTTCGCCAGCGGCAATCCCAAATCCGTGCCCGCCAATACAGTGATGGACGTGGATCGCTACGAGCACGACATCGCAGCCCTCCTACCCAACCACCAGATCACGCCGCTGAACCTGAGCGGGATCAGCCCGAAGTTCGGCAACGGGACGCTGAACACCTGGACGCTGGGGATGGAGCGCCACTTTGCGGGGCTCGCGGCGAATGCCGCGTATGTGGGAACGGCCGCGGTCCGGCTGCCGGCGATCGACTACCCCAACGGCTATACGGGCGCGACGCCTCCGTTCGCTCCGTATACGCGGTTCGACGCGGCCGGCAACGTGATCGGCGGCTTTGGGACGGAGAACCTCATCAACGACCGCTCCCACTCGAGCTACCACGCGCTGCAGACGTCGCTGCAAGGCATGGTGGGGCACCGCGGCCCGGGTATCCAGGCGAGTTATACCTGGTCCAAGTCCTTGGACGATACCAGCGCTGTAATCGGCGGCACGGGGAGCACCGGCGCGGTCGCCTCCGGATCGCCGCAAAATCCTCGCGACATTCGCGCGGAGAAAGGGCCGTCGACTTTCGACACGACACACTCTTTCACGCTGAGCGCGGCACAGGAGCTGCGAGCCGACCAGATTGCATTCCTGCAGCCGGTGAGCCGGAAGATCACGGCTGGGTGGGAGGTGCTCAGCATCTCCAGCCTGAGCAGCGGTTCGCCGTTCACCATCTACTCTGGCGTGCAGCAGACGGGCGAGGGCGCCGGGGGCGCGGACCGTCCGGACCAGACCGGCACGCCGCATCTTTCCACCAGCCGCAAGGTACGGGAAGACTACTTCGGGTTGGGCGAGAACAACGCTTCATTCTTCTCGATACCGATCAACCTGCCGGGCGGGACGGGCCCTAACAGCGGACGCTTCGGCACGCTGGGTCGCAACACCTTTCGCGGACCGTCGTTCCATGACTTCGATATTTCGGTGATCAAGGACACGCCGCTGGGACGCCGCGCCTCCGGAACGGAGATGGTGGATGTGCAGTTTCGCTCGGAGTTCTTCAACATCTTCAACATCGTGAACTTCGGCCTGCCTGCGAACACGATCCGTGGATCGGGCTTTGGAGAGATCAGCCGAACAGCCGGGAACTCGCGCCAGATCCAGTTTTCGCTCAAGATCATTTACTGATACATATTCGAGCAGCCGCTCGGGAGAGCAGGGTGCGGCAGCTCCTACTTGAAGTCTGCCGGGGCGATGGGGTGTGGTGCTGAGGGGCCGGCGCCGAGCGCGTCGCTGGCCGAGGACATGGTCTGGCCGCCAATGGCGGTGGTGACGGCGGCATCCATCATGAGCTCGGCGAAGCGGCGGGTCGCGCGGTCGAGGGCTTCCGTGCCGCGGCGGAGAGAGTCAAGGTCGCTGCCTTCGTGAAGCACGCCGAGCTCGTTCCGGAGGTCTTCGATTTCGGCGCGCTCGTCATCCGTGAGCTGCTGCCATGCAGGGTGCGCAGGGGCCTTCTCGACAGCGGCAAGGATGGTGGCGGCTTCCGTCCTGGCCTCGATGAGCTGGCGCTCGTGGAAGTCGGCTTCCGCGTTGTCGAAGGAGTCGAGGATCATGGTCTCGACCTGCTCGTCGGTGAGGCCATAAGTGGGCTTGACGGCGATTTCGGCCTGCTTGCCGGAGCGCTGCTCGGTGGCGGATACCTGCAGGAGGCCGTTGGCGTCGATGAGGAACTTGACCTCAATGCGCGGCAGGCCGGCGGTCATCGGCGGAATGCCGCGGAGATCGAAGCGGGCAAGCGAGCGGCAGTCTTTGGCGAGTTCGCGCTCACCCTGCACAACGTGGATGGCGACATTGGTCTGGCCATCGACGCCGGTGGTGAAGTGCTCCGTTGCAGAAGCGGGGATGGTGGAGTTGCGCTGGATGATCTTCGCGACCACGCCGCCGAGTGCCTCGATGCCAAGGGAAAGCGGGGTGACGTCCAGCAGCAGCATGCCTTCGGTGGCGCTCGCGCTGCCATCGGAGTTGCCACCAGCAAGAATGTTGGCCTGCACGGCCGCGCCGAGGGCCACCACTTCATCGGGATTGAGCTCGGTGTGCGGCTGCTTGCCGCGCGCCGGCAGGTCGAAGAGTTCCGCGACGAGCTGCTGCACGCGGGGAATGCGCGTGGAGCCGCCGACCATGACCACCTCGGCGATCTCCGCAGGGGTGAGATTGGCATCGCGCAGGGCTTGGCGGCATGGCTCCACGGTCCGCTGCAGAATGGGTTCGATGAGCTGGTTGAACTGTTCGCGGGTGATCTCGCGCCGGTAGTTTTGCCCATTCGGGAGCGGCACGTCCAGGCGCGCGGTCTCGGCGGCGGAGAGAGCGATCTTGGCGTCGATGACAGCCTGACGCACGGCTTGCACCAGTTCCGGATTCTGGCTTACCAGGGCGGGGCGAGCGGGAACGCCGTGGTCGCCTTCGATGTCGTCGAGCGCGATGGCGATGAGGAGATTGTCGATATCATCGCCGCCGAGATGGGTATCACCGTTGGTCGCGATGACTTCGAAGATGCCTTCGTGGAGCTTGAGAATCGAGATATCGAAGGTACCGCCGCCGAGGTCGTAGACGGCGACGATGCCCGCCTTCGCGCGGTCGAGCCCGTAGGCAAGCGCGGCGGCGGTGGGCTCGTTGACCAGGCGAAGCACTTCGAGGCCGGCCATGCGGCCCGCGTCCTTGGTGGCCTGGCGCTGCGCGTCGTTGAAGTACGCGGGCACGGTGATGACAGCCTGCGTGACGGGCTGGCCGAAGTAGCGCTCTGCATTGCGCTTGAGCTGGCGGAGGATGTAGGCGGAAAGCTCGGGGGGCGTGTACTGCTGGCCGCCGAGATCGATGCGCAGGACTTCGCCAGGGCCGATGTCGGGCGCGAGGTGGAAGGGGAAGAGCTTGATTTCGTCCTGAACGTCTTCCAGGCCGCGGCCCATCAGCCGCTTGACGGAGTAGATGGCGCGGTCAGGCGTGGCGAGCAGGTGCGGACGCGCCGCGTTGCCGATGGCGATGCGCGACTTGGGCGAGGACGGATCCTTCTCAGGAACGATGGCTACGACGGAGGGAACGAGCCGGGAGCCGTCCTCGCCGGGGATAACGACCGGCTGGTCGCCCTGCATAAAGGCGACGAGGGAGTTGGTGGTGCCGAGATCGATGCCGACAACGCGGGTGTCGGGCTGGTTGGAAGGTGTGTCTGGCATGGGTGTCCTAACTCTCTAGTGTATAGGGGTGCTGCACTTGCCCGCCGACTTGCGGATTCAACGTTTCCGGGCTCAATGGTGTATGGCCATCGAGCGTGTAGGGCTGCGATGGGTCTGTGATGGCAGTGGATATACTAATTCTAGATGTATATCCGCGAGGTGCCCTTGATGCAGGTCTCGAAATGGGGAAATAGTTTGGCAGTGCGTCTTCCTGCTGCCGTGGTTCAGGCTCTGGAGCTCAAAGAGGGGGATGAGATCGAGGTCCATGTTGCGGGGCTGCGCGAATTTGCGATAAGGCGCGACCGCAGCCAGCAGGACGCGATAGCAAAGCTCCGGAAGCTCCGGCGGCCGCTCCCGCCCGGCTTCGTCTTTGACCGGGACGAAGCGCATGGCCGCTGAGGTCTTCTTTGACACGACCATCCTGATCTATGCATTGGCTCAGGACGATCCCCGGGCTGAGGTCGCAGAGAAACTGCTTGCGGGCGGCGGACGAGTAAGCGTGCAGGTGCTAAATGAGTTCGTCGCGGTCGGCCGCAAAAAGCTGGGCATGGACTGGAAGGAAATTGAGGAGGCGCTTGCCGCAATTCGCGCGCTCTGTGGAGCACCGGTTTCTCTCACGGTGGAGATACACGAGGCTGCGGTGAAGATTGCCCAGCGGTACCGCTTTCACATTTACGACTCTCTCATTATCGCAGCGGCACTGGAGGCGGGGTGCATGAGGCTCTATTCCGAAGACATGCAGGATGGGCAGAAGGTGAATTCCCTTGTGATCCGGAATCCGTTTCCGGGTCGGTGAGCCCAGCTTGCTCGCGCAAACGCGGTCAGTATGGCGGCGCCAGATACTGTGCAGGCGTTGTAGATTATCCGTATGGAAATTCATGCAACCCACAGCCCGTGACCACGTGGAAGGAAGTGTCTGTCCATCTTGGCATCGTGACGATTGGAATCCTGATTGCCCTTGGGCTGGAAGGCGCTTTGGAGTGGACACATCACCGGCATCTGGTGCATGAAAGGCTTTTGGCATGTGTCTGCCGACATCGGGGCGGCAAGCCGTCCGCACGTTGCGAGACGCCTTGCCGCCCTAGGCGGGAGAAAGAAGATCGCTTGTCAAAACGAGCAATCAGGGATGGCCGACAAAAAGAATCAGCTGCCTGCTCGGGTACATCGAGAAGAAGCACCAATGCGGAATGCTGAAGTCTCAGGAGATAAAGCCAATGACGGCGTATCTGGAGAGGGGTACCGATGAGATGGAGGTCACGGGGACGGCAATAGCGGAGCAGCAGGTGCAGCATGTACTCGAAGATCTGCAGAAGCTGGAGCGCGCGGCGCGCCGTATCAGTTCGGTGCTTGACCTTGACGAATTGATTGACCGGATCGTGAACGAGACTGCCGCTTCCTTCGGCCTGGTCGAAGCCAACGTATATCTGCACGAGCACGAGCGCGGTGAGTTGACGCTCGCGGCCGTGCATGGCTGCTCGATGCACGGCAAGGGAGAGCGTCTGAAGCTGGGGAAGGAAGGCATGGTGGGCTATGTGGCGGCCACCGGTCAGATGCGTTATGCGCCCGATGTGCGCAAGGACGCCTACTATATCGCCTGCAATGCAGCCACTCTGTCGGAAGTGGCCATTCCGCTGCATGTGGAGGGACGGCTGGTGGGAGTGTTCACTGCATCGCATCCGGAGCTGAACGCATTCCCCCGCACTCAGTTGAAACTACTGCAGTCCCTTTGCAGCCACATCGCCGTAGCGGTGCACAACGCACGAACCTTTCAGCAGGAACGGCAGGAACGCGAGCGGATGTCGCGTGATGCACACGAGGCACGCGGGATCCAGCAAGCATTGCTGCCGAAGAGCTCTCCTTACATCCCGGGGTTTGCGGTCACGGGATTTTGCGTTCCCGCGGGAGCGGTCGGAGGCGACTGGTACGACTTCATCCCGATGGAAGATGGCCTGTGGGCGCTGGTGCTGGCGGATGTGTCCGGCAAGGGTACAGCAGCGGCACTGCTGATGGCGGCAACGCGAGGCATCCTACGGTCCCTGGCGCAGGCGTGTTCGCCAAGCGAAACCCTGGACCGGCTCAACCGATTGCTGCTGCAGGATTTTCCGCCGGCGCGATTCGTGACGATGGTCTATGCGGTGCTTGATCCAGCCAAGCGTATTTTGCGCTTCGCCAATGCAGGACATATGCAACCACTGCTGATACATGAAGACGAATCTCGCTTCCTGAGCACCGAAGCGGGACTGCCGCTGGGTGTGAGAGCGGGAGAGTTTTCCGAAGTGGAAATCACGTTGGCTCCGGGATCGCGCGTGGTCTTCTACACCGACGGCATCACCGAAGCCGAGAACCCTGATGAGGAGCAGTACGGCGCTGCGCGGCTGCAGGCGCACCTCGCCGCATGTGATGCTTCCCCGGAGAGCCTGATCGCCGATGTGCGGGCGTTTGCGGATGGGTATGGATTGCATGACGACGCAACCGTCATCACTATTAAGATGCTGCCGTAAGAGAATACAGTGCTCGTCACTGAGAGCACTGCAGGGCAATCAGTGCTTCGCGTACATTTCGGTGACGTCTTTCTTCAGCGCGCCTTGGCTTTCGGGGCGGCTGTAGAACATGTGGCCGCCGGGATATTCGTGGACCTGAATGCGGGTGGGGTCGCCCATGATAGGGATCTGGTCCACGGTGAGGACGGAGCCCATGAAGGGGCAGGATAGGTCGCTCCAGCCGTGGGCGACGAGGACGCGCAGCTTGGGGTCGGTGGCGACGGACTCGCGGAGGTCGCTGGCGGAGGCGCCGAAGGGGTCGCGGCCTTCGCGCTCCCACATGCGGTTTACGTCTTCGCTAAGCGCGTAGTAGCGGGCGTCCGTCTTCCAGCCGACGACGCGGGTGACGAAGTCCACCATCGCGGTCGTGGTGGGAGCGATGATGCTTTCGAGAATGGGATCGTTGCCGCGCTGCTCGGGGTCGTAGGGAAAAGGATCATACGCGGTTACATTTGGGTCGTAGCGGCTGCCCAGCTTGCCGGTCTCGCGGAATTCTTCGCGGAGAAAGGCCTGCGTTTCCAGACGTCCGCCGGACTGCTTTACAAACGTAGGGTCGAGCCCGGTGAGTTCGGTCACGCGCTTGACGATGCGCGGCGTGGCCTGCGGGTCCGAATGGCCTTTGAAGATGTCGACGGCGTACTCGCCGCGCGTGTAGTCGATGACCGGCGCCATGGTGGCGGCGCTCAGCGTTCCCTTGCGCTCGTAGTTGGCGGCGGTGATCGAGGGAAGCGTCAGCATCCAGGGAATCGGCGAAAGGTCGCCGCTGCCACCCTGCGGCGTCATAGCCGGGGAGACGAGCACGACGCCGTTCATGGCAACGCCGAGCTCAGTCTGGAGATAGTGGGTGAGGCGCGGGCCGCGGTAGCCGCCATAACTTTCGCCGACCAGGTATTTGCGGGAGCCGAGCCGTCCGTTCTTTACCAGCCAGTCGTAGATGACGCGCGAAAGGTAGGCGATGTCCTGGTTGGGACCGTAGAAGAGCTTCTTGGTTTCAGCCTCTGGCACGAGCGAGCGGCTGAAGCCGGTGCCCACCGGATCGATAAAGACGAGATCGGTGAAATCGAGCCAGGTGTTGGGGTTGTCTGTCGGGTGGAGCGGGTCGGACGGGCTGTCCCCTTCTGCCGCAAATGAAACGTGCTTTGGCCCGATGGCGCCGAGGTTGAGATAGACCGAGGCCGCGCCGGGGCCGCCATTCAGGGCGAAGGTGACGGGACGATCGCTCCCTTCCACGATGTAGGAGGTGTAGACGACTTCGCCGGCGACCTTGCCCTCCTTGTCGCGCGTGGGCAGCGTGCCCACTGTCACGGTATAGGGCAGCGCCTTGCCGTCCACGCGGGTGCTCTGTTGTACGTGGGCATCAGGCGGCAGTGGCGGAAGCGCGGGCTTGGAGGCTTCGGCCGGAGTGGCGGCGGCTGCCGGTGCTGCAGGAGGCGGTGGCGCGGCCGGCGCTTCACCTTTCCCTTGCTGCGCAGTGGCTGCGGAGAAGGACCCCGAGAGAAAAAGGGCTGCGGTACATGCCGCGGCAGAAAGCCGCGCCGAACGGTCTGAAAGCGAGAACAAGAGCATGGGCTTACTGTAACGCACGGTTTGGCATGAAAGGAAAGGCGAGCTCGGAATGCTCCGCTATCCCGAATTGACGGTCGTTCATGTGAGCCGGTGTATCGGGTCAGGCGGCTCCGGGGTGCGTGCGCTCAGGTTCGTCACCAACGCATTTGATACAGTGGCAGCCGACATGCGATTTCAATTCGTGGTCCTCTCAACCGCTCTGCTGTGTTCCGCTTTCAGTCAACCGCGTCTTCGCGCGCAGGACGCAAACGTGCCGCACCTCCAAAAGCGCGGCGTCGCGACGCAGCTCATGGTGGACGGCAAGCCGTTTCTGATGCTGGCTGGCGAGCTGCACAACTCCAGCTCCTCCAGCCTCGATTACATGAAGCCGGAGTGGCCGAAACTGGCGGCGATCCCGCTCAATACCGTGCTTACGCCACTGGGTTGGGAGCTGATCGAACCGACTGAAGGCAAGTTCGATTTCACGCTGGTGGATGGGCTGCTGGCACAGGCGCGCGAGCAGCACGTGCGCATCGTCTTCCTGTGGCTGGCTGCGTGGAAAAACGGCATGTCAAGTTACCCGCCGGTCTGGGTGAAGCAGGATACGCGCCGCTTTCCGCGCGTGGTGGAGAATGGGAACCAGGTCGAAATCCTGAGCACGATAGATGCCCGGAATACGCTCGATGCGGACGCCCGCGCCTTTGCCGCAGTGATGCAGCACCTGCGCGAAGTGGATGGACGCGACCACACCGTGCTGATGATGCAGGTGGAGAATGAAGTCGGCATTCTGGGCAATACCCGCGACCATTCCCCGGCAGCCAACCGCGCTTTTGCGTCCGCTGTGCCGCAGGAGCTGACGCGCTATCTGAAGGCGCATGAAGATTCGCTCTACCCGGAGCTGCGCAGCCTTTGGCAGGAGAACGGGGAGAAGACGACGGGCACCTGGGCGGAGATCTTTGGCGATACGGCGCGGGCCGATGAAATCTTCATGGCCTGGCATTACGCGCAGTACGTGCAGGCAGTGACGGCGCGCGGCAAGGCTGCTTACCCGCTGCCCATGTATGTGAACACGTGGCTGGGTGGCGAGGACACGACGCCGGGCACCTACCCCAGCGGCGGCCCGCAGCCGCGCGTGATCGACATCTGGAAGGCCGCGGGTTCGGCCATCGACATCTACTCTCCAGACCTGTATGCAGCGGGCTTTGAGTCGTGGTGCAGGAGATACCACCGCGCGGAGAACCCGCTGTTCATCCCGGAGACGAATGGCGGAGCCGCGGGCGCGGCAAATGTCTTCTATGCATTTGGCGAGGAGGCGGCGCTTGGCTTTTCTCCCTTCGGCATCGATGCCGGCCTGGGCGAGTGGGGACGAGAAGACACCAGCGACCTGGGCGCGAGCTACCGGGCTATTGGCGAGATTGCGCCCCTGCTGCTCGAAGCGCAGAGCAAGGGCGATGTGCATGGGTTTGTGCTGGACAAGGATCACCCCGCAGTGCAGTTCGTGATGAATGGATACGCGGTAGATGTGAGCCTGGATGAGATCTTCGGCTTCCACACGGAAAAGGGCTTTGGGCTGGTGATGGCAACGGGGCCGGACGAATTCACCGGCGTAGGCAAAGGCTTCCGCGTGCGTTTCACACCTCGCTCCACCGCTGCGCCGCACGTCGGGATCGCGTCCGTAGACGAAGGCACGTACAACGACGGCCGGTGGACGCCGGGACGCCGGCTGAACGGCGATGAGAATGACCAGGGGCAGTACTGGCGATTTGACCAGCGGCAAATCAAGACCGAGAAGGCCGTGCTTTACCACTTTCAGTAACAAACACTGTTTCCTAAAAACGGTCACGCTGGCGAGCGGGTGCGATGGCATCTGATACGGGGAGTGCGGCTGGCACAGACGCAGCAGCAGGAGGCAACAAGCGTGGGTGGTGTTTTCTCGATATGGAATGGCAGCAGTGGGCGCGGCAGCGATGCTGCTAACGTGTTCGGCGTGGGCGGGCGATGCGCTGAGCGTAAAGACGGATCGGGGCAAGGTGCAGGGCAAGTTGAGCGCCGATGGGCAGGTGCGGACGTTTCTGGGCATTCCATATGCAGCGCCGCCAGTGGGAACGCTGCGTTGGCAGCCGCCGCAGGAGGCCGCAAAGTGGCACGGGACGCGGCAGGCCACCAGCTTTGGCATGCGCTGCATGCAGCCCACGCTCTATGCGGACATGATCTTTCGCGATCCGGGACAGAGCGAAGATTGCCTGACGCTGAACGTCTGGGCGCCGGTGGCGAGCAAGCACGACAGGCATGCCGGGCTGCCGGTCATGGTGTGGATTTACGGCGGCGGCTTCGTCACCGGCACCACGTCGGAAGCGCGGCAGGATGGCGAACGCCTGGCGCACAAGGGCGTGATCGTCGTCTCCATGAACTACCGGCTGGGCGTCTTCGGCTTCTTCGCGCACCCGGCGCTGGAGGCCGAATCTCCGCATCACGCCGCGGGCAACTACGGGCTGATGGACCAGACGGCCGCGATGGAGTGGGTGCGGCGGAACATCGGGAAGTTTGGCGGAGACACGAAGAACGTCACCATCTTTGGCGAGTCTGCAGGCTCGATTTCGGTGAGCGCGCAAATGGCCGCGCCGCGAGCGCAGGGGCTGTTTGCGCATGCCATCGGGGAGAGCGGCGGGGCTTTGGGGAATATCGGCGCGCGCATGCCGGCACTTGCCGCCAGCGAGCTTGCAGGCGAGGCCTTCGCACAGAAGGTGCTGGGAAAGACCAGCCTGGACGCGCTGCGGGCGGTGCCGGCCGAAGAACTGTTAAAGGCCGCAACCGCGAAAGAGGGCGATGCTCCGGCGCCGCGCTTCTGGCCGAACATTGACGGTTACTTTCTTCCGGAGCGCGTTGCGGACATCTATGCGCAGGGCAAACAGGCACACGTGCCGCTGCTGGCCGGGTGGAACAAGGACGAGGGCACGGGTGGGGTGGTGAACGCGCCGGAGAAGCCGACGATGGCAAGCCTGCAGGCGGCCGGCGAGAAAGAATTCGGGGCGAGGGCGTCGGACTTTGACCGCGTGTACGCGGCTACGACCGACGAGGAGGCGTTGCGCACGGCGGAGGACCTGGCCGGCGACCGGTTTATCGCCTACTCCACGTGGGCGTGGCTGGAGGCGCAGGTGAAGACCGGCGGCGCACCTGTTTACCGGTATGAGTTCGATCGGCCGTCGCCGGGTGACCCAAACCATCCGGCCTCCGGCGGGGCGTTCCACTCCGACGACATCGAGTACGTCTTCGGCAACCTTGACTCTCGGCGCGGTGCGGCGTGGAAGCCGGAGGACTACAAGCTTTCCGAGCTGATGCAGACCTACTGGACCAACTTCGCGAAGACGGGCGACCCAAACGGCGCGGGTGCGCCGCAGTGGCCGGTCTATGGCGCCGCGGGCAACTGGCCGGCGATGCACCTGGACGTCACCTCAGAGGCGCGCCCGGACGCGCACCGCGAGCGGTACCTCTTTCTGGATACGGTTTGGAGCAAGTGAAATGGAACAGCGGCGGAACTCTGGAGAGTCCGCCGCCATTTCCTTACATCTCGCATAACACGGCCATAGCAGGCACGTAAATTCCCCGAGCTACCGCAGGTTCAGGTCCGGCAGGACCGGGGTTCCTTCCACCCGTACAGCATCCAGACTCCGCGGATTGAGCCCGAGCGCCTTCAGAATTGTCGGCGCGATCTGCCCGGCTTCCACCGCGGAAGAGACGACGTGGGGCACGATGTTGGGATTGGAGACGAGCAGGACGACATTGGTATCGTCATGTCCGAACCCGCCATGCTCTTCTTGCTTCTTCGAGCTTCCGGTATAGACGACTCCGTGATTGGGAGTCACGATGATGTCCGGAGTACGCGGGTCGCCATACGGAGGCAGGCCGGGCCGGTTGTAGTTGAGGGCGAGCGAGGAGCCATAGAAGATCTGCCCCAGGCCGATCTTGTCGCCATTGTCTTCGAGCGTCGCAACGGCTGCGTCCGTGTTCTTGGAGTCGGCAAGCCACAGCAGCGAAACATCGTCTTCAGTCGGGCCAATGCCTGTGGGGTTGTTGGGCGATTCAGAGTACGGCAGCAGGTTCGCCAGCAATGTGGCTGGCGTGGTCCCATTGTTGCCGTTCGGTCCCGGTATGGGGAAGTAGCGCTTCGGATCGATCGGCGACTGCCCATGCTTCGCCGTGATGATGATGAGCGTGGAGTCGTAGGTGCCGTTCTCCTTGAGTTCGGAGATCATCTCGCCGACAGAGGCGTCCACAAACTCAATCTCGCTGAGCAGGTTAGCGCTGGGTGTGCCGGTCGCATCCAGATAACCGCCGCTGCCGACGGTTTTCTCAATCAGCTTCTGGCCGACACTGACAGCCTGGAAGTTCATGCCGAAGATGGTCGGCACCTTGGCTGGCCGCGCGTTGTGGGTCCGACCATCGATCTGGTTGAGGATGGCGTGCACCTTGAGCGTGTCATAACACTGGATATTTTTGAAGCTATCCGTCCATGATCCGGTCTGCGAAGGATCCGGAACCGAGGAACAGGAAAGGCCAGTCGGCGTGCTGAGACCCGGAAGGTCAACGACGAGCGAATTGATTTCGGGTGCATAGAAGTCGTCGAGCGTTGCGCCGTTGGTGTTGTGGCCGGCGACGGACACATAGGCCGGATGCTTGTCCGACCACGCGGTGTAGCCGCCAGCATTGTGGATCACGCTGAAGATGCTGTTGGTGCGCACGAAGTCCCAGGGATAAACCGGCGCGCAGCCGCGATGCGGATCGCGGATAAGACGCGCGGGATCGATGGAGGCGATGCCGCCGTCAGTAAGGCTGGCGCCCGGCGCTCCGCCGTTCAGTTTGGATTGGTCGCGGTCGATGCCTTCTTCATATTCTGTGCGCGTGCCGGTGGATGCGGCGCCCGGGGTGCAGGGGCCGGCAGCGACGCCATTGCCCGTGGTCTTCGCCGGCGCATCGAGCGAGCGGTCATAGGCAACGTCGTAGTAGACCCCAGTGGTACGTGGCGTGCCCCCGGTGACAATCGCCGTCAGCCCGGGAAATGAATCGGATGGCTTGGAGGTGCTGGCTGCGACATAGTTCGCGCCCGTTTTGCCCAGCGAAGCGAGATTGGGGCAGTAGGACCGGCCGCCATTTACCGTCCCGATGCCGTTGGCGCAGTTGACGTAATCGACGGCGTGCATGCCGTCGACGCTCAGCAGCAGCACGTGTTCGATGCGGCTGCGACTCCAGTTACTGTCAGCGTTCTGTGCCGTTGCCGTGAAGACCGATAAGGCTCCTGTAGCCAGAAGCAGTGTTGCCTTGTTCATAAATCCTCCTGGGTAGCTTAAGTACCAAAGAGGTAATGACAAGGCCATAACGACGGAATGAATTTCCGGTGAATCACCTGCTGCGGTTGTGAATTACCCCGGAACACGGCACAACTCTTAGCGATGGCGATGCAGGGCATGCACGGCGATATCGGGCCAGAACTCCCGGAAAGCATTCGTCAATGCGTCGCGCATGATCGCGTAACTCCACTTCGTCGCAAGCTCTCTGGCGGTGCGGTCCTGGCCGGGGTAGTATGTGGTCGAAATGCCCTGAGCAATGCCGCGTGGAGCAATTCGGACGCGTTGAAGGTGTTGTGTCCGTGGTAGTCCGGCGTGATGGCAACCCGGCTCACCGAGTACGTGGCGCGCTTGAATATGCTGCCCTTTCCCAGCGCGTAGTAGCGCTCGTCTCAGACCCCGAGAGCCTCGCTGACGTCACGTACAAGATTGCGGAGATAGGAGCGGCGATCCAGCAGGGCGGACATGCGGTCCAGCGCTGCGTGCTGCATCCCGTCCTCGCCGGCATCGGTAGCCAGGTCCCACTCCGTCCAGGCGGATTCAATGTCACTGTCCATGTTACTTAACAGGCGTGTGAACTCCGTCTGGGCCTTTGAAGTTCCGCGCGAAGTTGCGGATCCTCCTCGCCCATCTGCCGATTCGCCCGCATTTCTTCAAGCTGCATGTTGAGCTCGAACGCCTCTTCGAGCAGGTCAGCGGGGGGCGGTTGCTTCTTGCGGTCGGCCGCGTTCTCGTCGAGGGTGCGCACCCCTTCCAGGCGTAGGAGGTATTCGGTGCGGCGGACAGGATCTTTCAGCGTGCGGTAAGCGTCGTTGAGCAACGAGCTCTGTGCAAGACTCCAGGCCTGCTCTTCCGCGCTCTTGCGGGCAAAGAGGTCCGGGTGCAGTTTGCGGCTGCGCGCATAAAATTCGCGCTCGAGGGCGGCAGTGTCGATGCCGAGCTTGCGGGGGAGCGAGAAGGCGGCGAAGTAGTCGGTCGGGGTGGATACGGTCACTTGGGTCATTTCACCAGGTCAAGAGCGAATGGGCAATACATTTCTGGACGCTATCGGTCGGCGAGAAAGAGGTCAACAATACCCACGGCGATTGCGCTGAGTCAGTAAGCCAGCTCCAGTTAATTCGTACCTCAACAGCACCCCAACGCTTTCGCATGTATCTTAAACTGGTTAATAGTGCCCCGCATTGCAAGCCAGGACGGCAGTCGGAACCACGCTTGACGGGGAAGCGAGCATGGAGCTTGCAGTTGATAAGGACCACGAGGCCGACGACTGCCGCGATGCTTATTCCAAATACATGCGCTATCCCGAAAGCCGGTCTAATTGTCTTTCCAATTGATTGAAGCGTGAGTGCAGATGCGCTTCGAAGGCGAGGAGGCGGCGGTGCCTTAGAACGATACTGAAGGTGGCAAAGGCAACTAAAATCCCGCAATCGAGCCAGTCGCGCATGGTCATTCAGCCCGAAAACGACGACCCGCAGCCACAGGACTTCTTGGAGTTGGGGTTGATGAAGTTGAAGCCCTGGCGCATCAGCGTCTCTTCATAATCGAGGATCATGCCATTCAGGTAGATGAAGGACTTGGGGTCGACAAAGACGCGCACGTCGTCATAGGTGAAGACGCGGTCGCGTTCCCGGGGCTGCGTGTCAAAGCGGATGCTGTAGGAAAGGCCGGAGCAGCCGCCACCCATCACGCCAAGGCGCAGGCCGCCGGCTTCAGGCGAAATGCCTTCCTTTGCCATTGCCGCGCGAATACGCGTGACAGCGCGTGGCGTCACCGTAACGCCCTGCTTGGGCGAGGCCGCTGCGGAGGGCCGCGACGCAGCAACTTCCGGCGTTTCCGCCGAAGCTGCCGCGTTCGTGTTGGGTGCCGTAATCGAGACCATGGAACCTCTGTTACGCTACCGCTGCGGTGGCCGGAGCGGGTGCGTTCTCGCTGACGCCGTTCTTCTTCTTCCAGTCGCCGATCGCCGCGCGGATGGCGTCTTCCGCCAGCACCGAGCAGTGAATCTTGACCGGGGGAAGAGCGAGCTCCTTGACGATGTCGGTATTCTGGATCTGCATCGCTTCGGAGACGGTCTTACCCTTGACCCACTCGGTCGCGAGCGAAGAGGAAGCGATCGCCGAGCCGCAGCCGAAGGTCTTGAACTTGGCTTCTTCGATGACCTGCGTTTCGGGATTTACCTTGATCTGAAGACGCATGACGTCGCCACATTCCGGCGCGCCGACCAGCCCCGTGCCCACATCAGTGCTGCTCTTATCCATCTGGCCCACGTTCCGTGGGTTGTTGTAGTGATCGATGACCTTATCGCTGTATGCCATTTCTTCCTCCCGAAAACCTGGTATTTCTATGTTGTAAATCCCTTAGTGCGCCTGCCACTCAATCTTGGAGATGTCGATGCCTTCCTTGACCATCTCGTAGAGCGGCGACAGTTCGCGAAGCTTTTGCACCACGTCGATGATCTTGTCAGCGACGTAATCGACTTCGCCCTCGGTGTTGAAGCGGCCGAGGCCGAAGCGGATCGAGCTATGGGCGACATCATCGCCCAGCCCAAGCGCCTTCAATACATACGATGGCTCAAGCGTCGCTGAGGTGCAGGCCGATCCGCTCGAGACCGCAATATCGTTGATGCCCATCAGCAGCGACTCGCCTTCCACGTAAACAAAGCTCATGTTGAGGTTGTTGGGCAGGCGGTGCTCCATGGAACCGTTGACGTGCACATAGTCGAGCGAGCTTTCGAGCCGCTGCTTGAGCTTATCGCGTAACTTCGCAAGCCGTGCCCCTTCGGACGCCATCTCCTCCTGCGCGATCGCGCAAGCCTTGCCCAGCCCAACGATGCCGGGCACGTTGAGCGTGCCGGAACGCATGCCGCGCTCGTGGCCACCGCCGTTGATCTGTTCGGAGATCTGCACGCGCGGGTTACGGCGGCGTACATAGAGAGCGCCTACGCCCTTGGGGCCATAAATCTTGTGACCGGAAAGCGACAGCACGTCGATGTTCATCTTGTTGACGTCAATCGGAATTTTGCCTACGGCCTGCACCGCGTCCGTGTGGAAGATCACGTTGCGCTCGCGGCAGATTTTGCCGATCTCAGCCACCGGCTGAATGACGCCGATCTCATTGTTCGCAAACATGATCGAGACCAGGATCGTCTTGTCGTCGATGGCGCGCTTGAGGTCGTCGAGATCGATCAGCCCATCCGCCTTCACCGGCAGATACGTGACCCGGTAGCCGGCCTTTTCCAGACGCTTGCAAGTGTCGAGGATGGCCTTGTGTTCCGTAACCTCGGTGATGATGTGGTTGCCGCGTTCGCGGTACATCTCCGCGATTCCTTTGAGGGCGAGGTTGTTTGACTCGGTCGCGCCGGAGGTGAAGATGATCTCCTTGGCGGTGGCGCCGATGAGCTTGGCAATCTGCTCGCGTGCATGTTCGACGGCCTGCTCGGCTTCCCAACCGAAGGCGTGGTTGCGGCTGGCCGCGTTGCCGAACTTGCCGGTGAAAAAGGGCATCATGGCTTCAAGCACGCGCGGGTCCAGCGGCGAGGTGGCGTGGTTGTCCATGTAGATGGGCAACTGCACGTCGCTCGCGGCGCGGTGGACAGGCTCGATCATCGGGGTTGCTGTTACATCATCGTCGAAGGTGTTCATCTTCTGTGTCTTCCTCTTCCCTGCTGCAACTCTTGCTGCTTCGTATCTCATGCGGGCCGCGCGCTTGGCGCGACTTCAAACCTGTTCATCAACTGAGCGTAACCAGCACCTGCGCCGCCTCTGCGGGCGTGCTTACGTTGCGGTGGAGGCGGCGATCATAGGGCCGCGCGTCTACCAGGTCGCCGATGCGGATGGCGCGCAGCACCTCGACGATGCTGTCATTGACCTTGCGCATGGGTTCTTTGATGGTGCAATCCTCATGGAGGTCGCAGGTGCGATGGCTGCCGGTTTCCGTGCCGCACGATGTGATGAACAGCGGACCGTCAATCGCGTGAATGACTTCAAAGGCCGTGATCTCGCGCGCGCTACGCGACAGCGAATAGCCGCCATTGATGCCGGCGTGCGAACGGAGCAAGCCTACTTTGGTCAGCCGCTGCAGAATCTTGGCCAGCAACTGCGCGGGAATGCCATAGGCGTCGGCGATGTCCTTCGCGCTCTGCGAAGGCGCTTCCGGGTGCTCGGCCAGATACTTGAGGGCCATAAGTCCGTAATCCGCTTTTTTGGTGAGCCTGAGCATGGGTCCGCTGTGCGCCAGTGGTGGAAATCCGACTCCACTGGTCGCATATTCAGTATATGCCTAGGGATGGGGGGAGGCAAACTACCTGCATTCGCCGCCGATACCCACTTCCGCTCAAGCTCCGCTACCTGCGAGGCGCGGAGGAGCGGAGCCGCATATACTCCTGCCGCACCGCTTCCGCGCCGTAGGTGCGCTCCAGCCGGCGCACCGCGAAATGGCCTTCCGCCAGTCTCTGAAAGTGCGAGGTGAACAGGACGTTCAGGCTCATGCCACCGACGGCGCCCGCGATCGGCACCAGTTGCGCCGCGGCCTTTTCCGTTACCTCGATGCCGAAGCGTGCCGCGATCTTCGACAGGAACTGCAGGAGCGCGGGAGCGCCCTTCTTCATCATCCCCTTCTCGGCCAGGTAGGCGGTCGCCTCCCGCGTGGCCTGGGCCAGCGCGGCTCGCGTGGCGTAGTAGGCGCTTTCCACCGCATCGGCGTTGCGGCGATCGGGGCCAAAGGCCAGCACCTCCAGGCAGGCCAGCGCACCCTCGGGCCGGCTGAGGTCTTCGCCCTCGCTGCGCGCGATTTCCGCGATGGAATGCAGCATGAGCGTGGTGGTGAGTGGCAACTCGGTCACAAGTCCGGCGATGCCGAAGAACCCGCCCACTGCGCCGGTGGCCGCGGTCATAAGCTTGTGCGTTCGATTGTGTGGCGCGGCCATAGGTCGGGATCCGAATCCGGTCAGCGCGACGCGCAGACATTGCTCAAGCGCCTTATTCACCGCCTTGGCGACATGGGCCTGCGCGCCCGCCGGCAGCCTGCGCAGCAGCGCGTCCATGGGCATGCCTACCCGGGTCGCCAGCGACATAGCGTAGCTGTGCTGTTCCAGTCGGGCAATGGCGGCGGCGAGGGCTTGGCGGTCTTGAGGGTTCATACAGCAAGGCTACATGACTGGTCGCACCTCAAGCTCTTAGCCGAGAGTGGCAGCCATCGCACATAGCGCTCCATGAAATCGAATGGCCCCGGACAAAAAACTGGCTGAGCGAGTTTCCCCATCCAATCAGTCATGGAAGAAGAAAAGACTGCCGGGAGCGCCGGAGTGCAGGACCAGGCCATGCCGGAAGACGAGCGGTGGATGCGCATCGCCATCGAAGAAGCCTACGCGGGCGATCGCACGCCCGGCGCTGGTGAAGTGGGCTGCTGCATTGTGCGCGGAAGCGAGTTGCTGGTACGCGGACACAACGAAGCCGAGCTCAGGCACGACCCCACGGCGCATGCCGAGATCGTGTGCTTGCGCAAGTTAGGCGAGAAGCTGCAGACGATGGACTTCTCCGGATGCACGCTGTATTCCACTCTCCAGCCCTGCTCGATGTGCGCGGCCGCCTGTGTATGGGCGGGCATCCAGCGGGTCGTCTATGGCGCGGGACGGGGAGATGTGAATGCGGACTATTTTGACGCCCGGCACCTGAACGCCATCGATCTGATCGCCGACGCTTATCGCGAGGACATCACCATCGTCGGCGAGGTGCTGGCCGCGGAGTGTGCCCGCCTGTACGCAAAGCCTGATGGCTCGCCCGCGGAGAAGGACGGGGCCTGAAGCGACAGCACGTCGAGGGCTCCGATTACGCAAGTCTTACAAGCGGCGCTATGGGGAGGCGATACGCTGAAGAGGTATGACGCCTGTCGCTTCTTCTCCCGATGCCGTTCTGTTGCCTGCCCCGCTGTCATCCGCTGGAACTGAGCAGGCGCCGGTTGTGCATGACCTTATCAATCGCCGGACCGGGCTCAGCATCCTGTTCACCGTCACACTGTTGGCCTTCCACCTTGGTGCGCTGGCCGCGCTTTTCATGTTCCGCTGGTCCGCGCTGGCCGTCTTCGCGGTGCTCTGGGTGCTGGACCAGAACGTGGGCATCGCCATCGGCTACCACCGGCTGCTCACGCATCGCGGCTACCAGGTGCCGAAGTGGCTGGAATACGCCATCGCCACCTGCGGCACCATGGCGCTGCAAGGGGGCCCCATCTACTGGGTCGCCGTGCACCGCGTGCACCACCAGCACACCGACCGGCCGGGCGACCCGCATTCGCCGCGCGACGGCAAGTGGTGGTCGCACATGGGCTGGATTCTGAACGGGTCGCTGCACAACCAGAGCGATGCGCTCGCACGCTATGCGCCGGACCTGATGCGGAGCCCGTTCTATCGCTGGCTCAACCGCTGGCACTGGGTGCCGGTCACGACTGTCGGCGTGGCGCTGCTCTTTGCCGGCGCGGCCACGGGCCACTGGAGCGCCGCCGGCTGGGCTCTGGGAACATCGTGGGTGCTGTGGGGCGTCTTTCTGCGCGCCACGCTCGGCCTCCACGTGACTTGGCTAGTGAACTCCGCGACGCACTTGTGGGGCCAGCGCCGCTACCAGACCAAGGACGACAGCACCAACAACTGGTGGGTGGCGCTGTTGACCGGCGGCGAGGGTTGGCACAATAACCATCACGCCCACCCGGTAAGCGCCCGTCACGGCCTTGCCTGGTACGAGTTCGATCCCAACTACTACGCCATCTGGCTGCTCGAAAAACTCGGCCTGGCGAAGAAGGTCTACGTCAAGCAGATCTAACGACCACAAGGACAGACGGCCAGCGGGAGGTGCGTCGCTGGCCGTCTTTTCCAGTTGCGGTTCGCATCTTAAACCGGCGAGGTGTTTATGCGCGCTGCCCTGCTGAGTGTAGCTCTGGTCACTTTTGCATCATCAGCGGCTTACACTGTGCCCGCTCAAGTATCTGATCCTGTGACAGAAGCAGTAAAGATCAGTTCCACTGCAGCCGGTACGCCGCTACCCCACTTCTGGGAGCAGATGTTCGGCTCCGGGCGTGCCGTGCTCTCCCTGCGCGAAAGCTACCGGCGCGACCTCCGTGCCGTAAAGGCAGCAACGGATTTCAAGTACATCCGCTTTCATGCCATTCTCGATGACGATATCGGCGTCTATGACGAAGATGCGCAGGGCAAGCCGGTCTACAACTGGTCGTACGTGGACCAGATCTACGACGGGCTACTTGCCAACGGCGTGCGCCCATTTGTGGAACTCAGCTTTATGCCGAAGAAGCTGGCTAGCCGACCCGACTACCACGCCTTCTGGTACAAGCAGATCGTTGCGCCGCCCAGGAGCTATCCTGAGTGGGGCGCGCTCGTGCAGGCCTTCACGCAGCACCTGGTGGAGCGCTACGGCATCGATGAAGTTGCGCAGTGGTATTTCGAAGTCTGGAACGAACCGAATATCGACTTCTGGACCGGGCGCCCGGCGCAATCGACTTACTTCCAGCTTTATGACGCGGCCGCGCGCGGAGTTAAGGCGGTAAGTCCGCGTCTTCGCGTCGGCGGTCCGGCAACCGCGCAGGCCGCATGGGTCGATGCCATGATCGCACACGCGGTCAAAGACAATGTGCCGCTCGACTTTGTTTCCACACACGTTTACGGAAACGACACCGCCAAAGACGTCTTTGGGATGGAAGCGCCGCCGCAGCCGATCCCCCCGCATGGCATGGTGTGGGCCGCGGTTCGGCATGTGCATGAGCAGATCCAGCATTCGGCCCGGCCCGATATCCCGCTCATCTGGAGCGAGTACAACGCCACCTACATGAACCAGCAGGAGATCACCGACTCCATCTACATGGGTCCGTGGATGGCCGAGACTATCGCCCAATGCGACGGACTGACCCGGATGATGTCGTACTGGGACTTCTCCGACGTCTTTGAAGAACAAGGCGTGGTCAAGACGCCGTTCTATGGCGGCTATGGTCTGATGGCTGAGAACAGCATTCCCAAACCTGCCTTTAACGCCTTTGCCCTGCTGCATCAATTGGGGACGGTGCGCCTGCCGAACAGCGCGCCGGGCGTGCTGGTGACCAAGCGTCCGGATGGCGCGCTGGTGCTGGCTTTATGGAACCTGGCAGAGCCGGTCGAGGGCGGGGTGGATCCGGCAAGCCCGGCGAAGCACTTCCGGATTCAGTTGGAAGGCACGCAGGGAGGCACGGCGTCCATCGCTCGCGTGGACGCCCAGCATGGCGATACCCTGGCGGCATGGAAGCGCATAGGCTCGCCGCGCTATCCCACACAGGCGCAGATCGAAGAACTGCGCTCAGCAGCGAAGCTCCCGGCACCGCAGCAGGTCGCGTTACCGAATGGTGTGCTGGATCTCGATGTACCGGCCAGCGGCCTTGCTGTCGTAACTGTGCGGTAAGGTCTACACATGAGCGGACGTACCACCGAAGCCGGAGCCGGAAGCTAAGCCTCAGAATCGTTGGCACGAGTGGCTTTAGCATCGAACCCAACCGATTGGGATGCTTCAGACAGACCTGAGTCGGACCCAGGCATCTCTACCTGTCCGCTACCGCTACGCCCACACTCGAGTCCGCGCAGCCGTAGTAGAGGAACCACTTCTGCCCGAAGCGCACCAGCCCCTCCACAAACGTCGTTCCGGCCGCATACTGCCCGGTCTTTTCAAACGGCATCTCCGGCTTGAAGAAGGGCTCGTCCAGCCTTGCGAGCAGCCTGGAGGGGTCGTCGGATGCGAAGAGCGCCTGCCCTGCCGCATACGCATTTGGCCCAAGAGCCGGATCACCGCCCGCCGAAGCATTCTTGCCGTTACCGCCTGGGGCATTCTTGCCGTTATAGATGACGACGATCCCGCGATCCGTCAGCACCGGCGGCGGTCCCACCTCGGGAAAGCTGCTGTCGAAGTGTCCTGGCCGTTTGCCAAGAAGGACCAGCGGTGCCCCATGCGCATCCTCGACTGGCGTCCAGTGGATCAGGTCCGGAGAGGTCGCGAGATGGATCTCGCCTTCGCCCCAGTACATCCAGTACTTACCTTTGATCCTGGCCGCTATTAGGCGATCGCCGGCGACTCGCGTCACGATCCCCGCGGATTTGTATTTCAGCCCGGAATACTTCCCGCCCGACGCACTGCCGAAGGCCGGTCCGTACTTGGTCCAGTGTTCGAGATCTTTGGACGTTGCAATGCCCACGGAATAGGTCACGCGGTTCCACTGCGTATAGGTGAGCACGTAGGTGCCATCCTCACCCTCGACGAGTCGCGGATCCTCCACGCCTCCGGGCCATTCGCGCCCCTTCTGCGCATCGTCAGCGGGATAGAAGACCGGCTCCGGGCGACGCACGAAATGGATGCCGTCCGCGCTCTCCGCCAGGCCCAGCCGCGAGGTATGCATCCCGATCTGCATTGCGCCGGTATCGTCCTCGGCGCGATAGAGCACCTCGACCTTGCCGTTGCGCACAATAGCTGCCGGATTGAAGGTATGGAGCGCTTCCCAATGCACCGGCGATTTGCGGATGGGGTCCTCAAAGATCGCCTTTAGGTCAGGCACAATGACGGGAGTATTCACCGGGCGCACAAACGGACCGATCGCCCAGCCGGGAAGCTGAGCAGGCGAAGTAGCCGCCGCCGCGCCCAGGGCCAGCAGGCACGCTGCCGCCGCGCTCCAGCCCATCCGCATGAAGCGAATAAGCCTCATTCTGCAGCCTGGGCCGCTCGGACCACCCGTACCAGCACGCAGGTGATGTTGTCCCGGCCCCCCGCCTTGTTCGCCATGGCGACCAGCCGGAGGCAGATGTCGCCGAGGTCAGCCGGACAATCCAGCGCCTGCCGGATCGCCGCCTCTTCCACTTCGCGCGTCAGGCCGTCCGAGGCGAGCAGAAACAGGTCTCCCGTCTGGAGCTCCACTTCTGTGATCTCCGCGGTGACTTCCGGCCGGGTCCCTACCGCCCGCGTGATGACGTTCTGCATGGAGGAGCGGCGCGCCTGTTCGCGCGTCATCCGGCCGATCCGCATCTGTTCTTCCACAAAGGAATGATCGCGGGTGAGCGGCCGGAGCACACCGCCGCGTAAAAGGTAACAGCGACTGTCTCCAACATGCCCCACACACACGTTAGTTTCGCCGATCGAGAGCGCCACCATGGTAGTGCCCATGCCCTCCAAGCGCCGATCCTTTCGTGCGTCCGCATACACTTGGCGATTGGCCCGGCGGACGGCTTCCCGTAAGGCCGGAGCTCCCGGCTCGCCGGTGGTAAGGGCAGCCATAGCGTTTTCGGCTGCCACCCGGCTTGCCGTTGCCCCGCCAGCCGCACCGCCCATGCCGTCGCACACCACGAATGCGCCTTTATCCGCATGGAAATCGAAGGCATCCTCGTTGCCCCGCCGCACCCGGCCACGATCAGTGAGGCCAGCGGCCTCACACAGCCAACCATGGAGCCGGTGCTTCTGCGAGAGGAGTTCGTGGGGCACGCGTTCCTGAGCTGGGCGGTCGGGATGCAATTGGCTCTCAGGAAGAAAAGAGCCGGGCCGGGCCGCCGGCGAGCGAAAAGCCAACTTGATTGAAGACATAGGGATGGCCCATAGCCGGGCAATAAACCGCTCCCTATCCTACTTGTTTTTCCCCATGGGTTCTACGAAGCGTGCGCAAGCAGTGCTTACTTTCGTTCGGCCGCATTGTCCGGACGCGGCACAGAGGATCTACTCTTGCCGAACGGCATCGCGCCGAATGCCCCAGCTCAGACCAGGGCGGATTCGCGCTCTTTCGCTGTGGATCCTGAATCCGGGCCCAAACCCGCCCCCTCCACGCCGGCTGCGCTGCGCATCGCGCCACCCGGCAGCAGTTCATAGACTTCGCCCCGCCACAGGATGGTATTGGTGCCGTAGCTGGCCGCCCAGAAACAGAAACCCATCAGGTCGCGCAGGGGATAAAGCAGCACCGTGCGCCACAGGCCGCGCTCCTTTACCACCGCGCCGCCGACCACCGCCGCAAGCAGCACACGGTTGAGCACGCTCCAGCTGAAGGCCAGCAGGCCCCACCCCGGATGACCCAGGCCAGCGGCTGCAAGCAATGCTAATAGCCCGAAGGGCACGCTAAAGGTAAGTGCCGTGCCGAAGTGCCCCTTGGGCCGTGAGAAACGCGTGCTCTTCATCCAGCGCACCTGGTGTTTCAAGGAGTCCACAAACCGTTCGTTCAGGATGATGTGATCGATCACATGGTCTGAAAGGACGACGCGGTGCCCCCGCGCGGCGATCCGGTTACCCAGCAGGAAGTCGTCAGAACAATACTGCCCGAGCGAGACAAAGCCGCCGATCTCCTCCACGCAGGAACGGCGCACGGCCATCGTTGGCCCCAGGGCGAACTGCATGCCTTCCATCATTTCGGCCACCAGCACCCCGGCGGTCATTTCGATGGACATGCCGACGCCTTCCAGTTGCGACCAGAGTGGCGATGGCGCGGCTGGGTCATTGGCCGCAGGCGGCGCGGCCACCCCACGGTACAGGCAGGTGACCAGCCCTACCCCGGAATCGGCAAAAGGCCTCACGACTGCCTGGAGATAGCCCGGTTCGACGCAGACGTCGCTATCGCTGATGACAAAGATGTCGTGGTGCGCCATCCGGCCCATACGGTCGAGAGAGGCGACCTTGGCATTGGCAAAGGGCGGCTCCCCCGTGGTCAGAAAGCGGGCGGGGACGGCTGGATAGCGCGCCGCAACCCGGCGCGCGATTTCCAGGCCAGCATCGGTGGCGGTTCGCGCACAGAAGAGGATCTCGTATTCCGGGTAGTCTTGCCTGAAGAAGCGCTCTAGGTTTGCTTCCAGGCCGGCCTCTGCGCCGTGCAGCGGCTTCAGCAGAGTGACCGGGGGAAGCATCGGCAGGGCAGGCCGGGCGACGGGACCGGGATCTCGATGGGCAAGAAAGCGGCGCACCCCGCACAGCACAAGCACCGTGTACACGGTGGCTGTGAACAGCCCGAAAAGCCCGAAAGCCAGAAGAATGTGCAAGATTGCGATACCGGTCACCTGTGGGGCCAAGCCTCCGAGTGTAGACTACTATCCCCCGGGAAAGTTGCGGTCGGGGTATGGTGAGGTGAAAGCATGCGCGCTTTCGGACATCAGCTGCTTTGTGAGCGCTTCCGCTCAGCGCGAGCAGGCACTGGTGGCGGAACGGCTGTTTTGCGAAGCGGCACGATAGCGGCCTCGCTCCCGGCAAAGCCCGCCTGCATGCGCGCCAGCATCTCCGTCCGCACATAATCGACAAAGCTCTGCATTTGCCGGTTCATCTCCTCCATACGCTCGCGCATCTGGAGAATGATGGCGATGCCGGATATGTTGACGCCGAGTTCACGCGCCAGGTTCAGAATGAACTCCAGTCGCTCCAGGTCCTCGTCAGTGTAGAGGCGTGTATTACCCTCTGAACGCGATGGGCGCAACAGGCCCTCTCGCTCGTAAAGCCGGAGCGTTTGCGGGTGAATTTCGTACATCTCGGCCACCGCCGAGATCATGTACGCGCCTTTGGTCTTTCGTTTGGTTGGCATAGGTATGTCAATTGCTAAACAGTCGCTGCGTGCTCTCCTGCCCTACAGGATGGCTGAACCGCACGCGCCACCCGGCGTTTCTTCTCCAGCCTCTTCTTACCCTGTAGGGCACGAAGATGTCCACACAATACCCGCTCTCGTGCTCGATATGCAGTTCCACAGCGTTCCTGAACTCGTCCGCACCGCGCTTGCTGAACTGCACGCTCGCCGCAACCGCAGCGGCGCGCGCGCTCCCGGCAGCCACCCGCGTCCGCATACTTTCCGTAAGCTGTGTCACCAGGTCGCGCGCCGATAACTCCGTGTTGCCGCCCTGCGAACTGTCCAGCATCGCGGCCCCATCCCGGTCGAGCCATCCCGCAAACGGGGCAAAAGCACCCTGATCGCGTAACTGCTGCTGGGCGAAGTTCATGAGCAGATTCATCAGTTGCTGGGTTTCCTGATTTCCCGCCTCGCGCACCTCCATGGGGCCATTTACCCGCCGACCTTTTCCCACATGCCTTCACGCGGGTCGTCGGCATTGAGCTTGGCAAATTCGCGCAGGATTTCCTTGGAGCGCTCATCCTTCACCTGCGGCACCACGATCTCGACTGTCACGATCTCGTCGCCGCGTTTCGCTTCGTTCGCGGCGGAAGGCACGCCCTTGTCCCGCATGCGCAACTTCTGGCCGCTCTGCGTTCCCGGCGGAATGCGCAGATGCGCGCGCCCATCAATGGTCGGCACCTCGATCTTGGCGCCCAGGGCAGCTTCCGTTACGCCCACCGGGACGGTGATCTGGATGTCGTCGCCGACGCGCGTAAAGACCGGGTTGCTGCCAGTCTTGATGATCAGGTAGAGGTCGCCGGCAGGGCCGCCGTTAAGGCCGGCGTTCCCCTTGCCGCCCAGCCGGATCCGTTGGCCGTCCCTCGTGCCCGCCTTGATGCGGAATTCCACCGTCTCCTGCCGCGGCACCGTGCCTTCGCCGTGGCAGGTCGGGCAGGCATTCTGCACACGCCCCGTGCCGCCGCAGCGCGGGCACTGGATGTTGAACTTCATGCGACCGCCCATCTGGGTTACCTGCCCGGTACCGTGACACTCCGGACACTGGGCCGACCCGCCCGTCGTGGCCTTGCCCTTGCAGGTGGGGCAGACCTCCTGGTGCGTGATCTGCAACCGTGCGGTGCCGCCGCGGATGGCGGTCCAGAAGTCCACGTTGACCTGGTATTCCAGGTCGGTGCCCGGCTCAGGTCCTTGCTCCCGCGCTCCGCCGCCCTGGTTGAAGATGCCGGAAAAGATATCGCGGAAGCCGCCCCAGCCGGACTGGCCAGCGCCCTGCCCCGGACCGGCCCCGCCCGCCTGCCCTTCAAAGCCGGAAAAATCGAAGCCGCCAAAGTCAATGGGCACTCCCTGGCCGCCACCCCCGCTTCCACCGGCGCGGCCGTACCCTCCACGAGCTGCCGCCGCAGCGGCGTCCGGATCGATCTGGTCGGAATAGAAGCCGAGCTGGTCATACACCTTGCGCTTCTTTTCATCGCTCAGGATGTCGTTAGCTTCGGAGATTTCCTTGAACTTTTCTTCCGACTTCTTGTCTCCCGGGTTCACGTCAGGGTGGTACTTTCGCGCAAGCTTCCGGAAGGCCTTGCGGATCTCGTCCGCTGTGGCCGTCTTTTTCACGCCCAGCAGGCCGTAATAATCTTTCGTCTGAGTTGAAGCCATAGTTACTCTGCTTTTCGTCCCGAATCTGGGTTACTTGAATTAACCTTCTGGCAGCCAGGGCACCAGTACAGGGTGCGTCCCGCCATCTCTTTGCTTTCCGCCTTGGCGCCGCATACGAAACACGGCTTGCCTGAGCGGCGGTATACGTAGTGCACCTCGTCCTTTTCGGCTATGCCCTTGGGATGCGGGCGATGCCGGGGCCGCGTAGTGACGATGCGCCGGTCCACCATGCCGTCCGGCATGAGCTTGACCATATCGCGCCAGAGAGCGCGCAGTTCGGCGTTCGTCACCTCGTTTCCCGGACGGTACGGGTTCATGCCAGCCCTGAAGAGCAGCTCAGCCCGATAGATGTTGCCCACGCCGGCAATGACCGATTGATCCATCAGCAGCACTCCAATGGGCGTCTTGCGCTGGCGGATCGCCGCAAACGCCGGCTCTGGGTCCGCATTCGGATCGAGCGGGTCCGGCCCTAACCGCCCCAGCAAGGCTTCCCACTTCGCCTGGTCGTACAACGAGCAATCTGTCGGTCCGCGCAGCTCCAGCCAGTCTGTCTTCGTCCACAGCCGTAATCGCAGCGCGCCCCTGGGTTCGGCCAGCGGCATGACACCCTCGGTAAAATCGCCGTAGCGTCCCAGGTGCACGTGCAGGATCAGGTCCTTGCCGAAGTCATAGCCTAGGTGCTTGCCATGCGCCCGGATGGCGCGAAGCTTTTGGCCATCAAGCGCCGCAGCATCGGGAAAGCGCCCGTTTGGCGAATCCGCATGCACCATCTTGCCTTCGAAAAGCGCCGCCTGCCGGTCGCGAAAGCGGTGGACTTCATTACCCTCAGGCATACGGCTAAACGCCAGCCGCGTCCAAAGCCGCTCTCGCGTCTGAGGGGGCTTGAGCTGGACGTACTTCGCGCTCGATACGCGACGACAGCTGATCGTGCGCAATCTCCAGATCATATTGCGCCTGTATCCGCATCCAGAACTCTGCCGACATATTGAAGTAGCGCGCAAGCCTGAGCGCCGTGTCGGCGCTGATTCCGCGCCGCTCGTTCACTATTTCGGTAATCCGTGTCGCGGGCACATGGAGATCAAGCGCAAGCTTTTGGCTGCTCAGCCCCAAAGGAGTCATGAACTCTTCACGCAGCATTTCCCCTGGATGGAGCGGAGGCCGCCGCAGACCCTTAGTCTTCGGCGAATGCAATTCCCTAGTGATAATCGACGATTTCGACTTGGTAAGCATCTCCATCTCTCCACTCAAAGCAAATACGCCATTGTTCGTTGATGCGAATGCTGTGTTGCCCGCGCCTGTCACCTTTAAGGCTTTCGAGCCGGTTGCCGGGTGGCGCATTCAGCTCTTCTAAACGGCTCACATTGTCGATCTGCCGCAGCTTGCGAAAGACAATGCGTTCAAAAGCTGCATATTTCCGGTTTGGCAAGCGTCCATAAATGCGTTCCGTTTCACGATCGCCAAAGCTCCGGATCACCCGCTTAGCGTATCACGCGTCCCGTACTACGTGATGCAAGGGCGCGAGTCCCCTGACTCGCGCCCTTGCTGTCTTAATTCCAAACCAGCTTGGCTTCCACCGGCTCCATGCGCCAGAAGATATCCGGCTCCCTTCTGCGCATCTCCGCACAGAAGTTTTCGGCCTCTTCCTTGCTATAAAACATCATCTTGCTCAGAACCTGTCCTGCTCTCCACTGCTCGCATTTCCAAACGGTATTGCTCATTGCTTCTCCTCTGCGCTGCACTGCTGTGTGCCGCCTGCTCCTTGCCTGTCGCCTACTACTCTTCCATGAAGAGACAGAAAGGCGCTCACCTTACCGGTGAGCGCCTCTTACTTCGGCGTCGGGGTGGAACCTTGCTGGTTACCACCCCACCCGGTTACTTGCTGTTGTCCACGTCCACGTACTCGGCATCGATCACGCCTTCGTCCTGCTTGTGACCGTCTGCCGTGGTTCCGGCAGAGGCCTCAGCACCATCGGTCGGTGGCACGCCCGCGCTGTTTGCGCCGGCCTTGTACATCGCCTCGGCCAGTTTGTGCGAAGATGCGGTCAGCTTTTCACGAGCAGTGTTCAACTCCGCCGCGCTTGGGCTGCCTTCCAGCGTCTTCTTGGCATCGGCCAGCGCGGACTCCACGTCGCCCTTTTCGCTGCCGGACACCTTGTCGCCGTTGTCCCGCAGCATCTTTTCGACGTTGTAGACCATGCTGTCCAGGCCGTTGCGGGCTTCGATCTCATCCCGCTTGGCCTTGTCTTCCGAGGCGTGCGCATCGGCTTCCTTCGCCATGCGATCGACCTCTTCCTTGCTTAGACCCGACGAGGACGTAATAGTGATCTTCTGGTCCTTGTTGGTGGCATTGTCCTTAGCCGTCACGTTCAGAATGCCGTTCGCGTCGATGTCGAAAGTGACCTCGATTTGCGGCACTCCGCGCGGCGCCGGCGGAATCCCGCTCAGCTTGAACTTGCCCAGGGTCCGGTTCTGCGCTGCCATGGGCCGCTCGCCCTGCAGTACGTGCACCTCGACTTCCGTCTGCGTGTCCGCGGCTGTCGAAAACGTCTCCGTCTTCTTGGTCGGGATGGTCGTGTTGCGCGGAATCATCGGCGTGGCTACACCGCCCAGCGTTTCGATCGCCAGCGTCAGCGGCGTTACGTCGAGCAGCAGCAGGTCCTTGACTTCACCAGCAAGCACGCCCGCCTGTACTGCAGCGCCGATCGCCACAACCTCATCCGGGTTCACACCCTTGTGCGGCTCCTTGCCGAAGAGCTCCTTCACCAGCTGCTGGATCGCCGGCATACGTGTCTGGCCGCCGACGAGTACCACCTCATCAATGTCCTTGGCCGTCACACCCGCATCCGCCATCGCTTTCTTGCACGGCTCCACCGAACGCTGGATGATGTCACCCACCAGCTGCTCCAGCTTGGCGCGCGTCAGCTTCACGACCAGGTGCTTCGGACCGGTCGCATCCGCCGTGATGAATGGCAGGTTGATCTCTGTTTCCATCGTGGTCGAAAGCTCGATCTTGGCTTTTTCCGCTGCATCCTTGAGGCGTTGCAGGGCCATTTCATTGCCCTTCGCCCGCAGGTCCAGACCCTCATCCTGCTTGAACTGATCGATAAGCCAGTCCACGATCCGCTGGTCGATGTTGTCGCCGCCCAGGTGGGTGTCGCCATTGGTGGACTTCACTTCGACTACGCCTTCGCCAACCTCGAGGATCGAAATATCGAACGTGCCGCCGCCGAAGTCATAGACCGCAATGGTCTCGTCCTTTTTCTTGTCCAGGCCATAGGCCAGTGCCGCAGCCGTGGGCTCGTTTACGATGCGCTTTACATCCAGGCCTGCGATGCGACCCGCGTCTTTCGTCGCCTGGCGCTGGGCGTCATTGAAGTACGCCGGCACGGTAATGACCGCCTCGGTCACACTGGTGCCCAGGTAATCTTCTGCGGCCTTTTTCAATTTCTGCAGGATCATCGCGGAAATCTCAGCCGGCGTGTACAGCTTGCCCTGTGCCTCGACTGCGACGTGCTCACCCTGCGGAACCACCTTGTACGGCACCATCTTCATCTCGTCCGAGACTTCATTGGCGCGGCGGCCCATGAAGCGCTTGATCGAGTACACGGTGTTCTGCGGATTAGTAATTGCCTGGCGCTTAGCGGTCTGCCCGACGAGCCGCTCGCCGCTCTTGGTGAACGCCACGATGGAAGGGGTCGTCCGGCCGCCCTCCTCGTTGGGGATCACCTTCGGTTCACCGCCTTCCATGACGGCGACGACCGAGTTTGTTGTCCCTAAGTCAATTCCAATTATCTTTGCCATATCTCTCCCCGACTCGTCCTACCCTTAAAAGCTCGGCTGCTATGGGTTTCAGCTTCGCACTTGAGTGAACTATTGTCAATATATATGATGCCGATTGCCACCTAAAGTTTCACCACACTGGCCAACTTTCTTTCCCGAATGGCCCCTCCCCTAAATGGGGGATTGCTCGCCAGAACTGCCCTCCCTAGCCTCGAAACACCTCCACTTTAAAGGCCCCGATCTACATGCTGCAAAGCCGTCGTTCCATTCTTCCCTTGATCCTCAGCCTGTGCAGTCTCGGACTCGCCGGTTGTGGCTCCAGCCATTCACTCCCGAGCCAACTTTCCACCAGCGCCTTTGCCGACCTTTCCGGCAATTGGACCATCGCTCCCCAGGCGGCGCCCGGGGAAGCTCAGCTTCCGGCAGCCAGTGGCTCGCTGACCAGCCAGGGCAACGCCGTGTCCGGAATCTTTCGCCTGAACGGACCTTCGGGCTGCTTTGCCCCGGCCACGAATCTCGTTCTCTCGGGTGAGATGAGCAGCACCGGCAAACTCACGCTGGCGTCTGCGCCGATTGCCGGCGCCACCTGGAGCCTCCAAGGACAGATTGCGCCCGGCGGCCGATCCATCACCAACGCCACCTACAGCGTCAAGGGCGGCGCCTGCCCAGAGACCGGCGGATCGGCCGGAGGCACGCAATATACGCCCATCTCTGGCGTCTATGCCGGTACCTTTACGGACGGAAGTGGCGGTTCCACTCCGGTCTCGACGACCTTGACGCAGACCTCCGCTCCGGACGCCAACGGACAATTCCACCTTTCCGGGACCGCCAACTTCGCCGAGAATCCGTGCTTTACCAGCCCGGCAGTGACTGACAGCCTGGTAACCGGCAACAGTCTCTCCGCCTCTTACAGCCAGACCAACGGCGGGGTCACCACCACCGTCACTGCCTCCGGAACCTTCAACACCGATGCCACTACCCTGACCATCACTTCGTCCTCGATTCAAGGCGGTGCCTGCGATGGCGACAGCGGGACCGGTGTGTTGACCAAACAGTAAGTCTCACCCCGGCTCAGGAGCCTTGCTTGGTGCTTTCTGCTCTCACTCGCATCAGAGAACAGAAAGCACATGGCAGATCAGAAACCGGCAGGGCTCAAACCCGGTGTCAACCCCTGGATCGTGGCCGTTTCGGTCATGCTCGCGACGTTTATGGAGGTGCTGGACACCGCCATTGCCTCCGTCGCCCTGCCCTACATAGCCGGCAGCCTTTCCGCGTCGAACGACGAAGCCACCTGGGTGCTGACCAGTTACCTGGTTGCGAATGCCGTCTTTCTTCCCGCTTCAAACTGGTTCGCTATCCGCTTCGGCCGGAAGCGCTTCCTGATCTCCTGCGTCATCATCTTTACCATCTCCTCTTTTTTCTGCGGCGCGGCACCCACGTTGGGCTTCATCCTGATCGCCCGTGTCGTGCAGGGAGCCGGCGGCGGAGCCCTTCAGCCGCTTTCACAAGCCATCCTGCTCGAAAGCTTCCCGCCCGCCAAACGCGGCGCCGCCATGGCTTTCTTCGCCTTTGGCATCGTTGTCGCCCCGGTCATCGGGCCCACCCTGGGCGGCTGGCTGACCGACACCTATAGCTGGCGCTATGCCTTCTATATCAATATCCCCATCGGCATACTCGCCATTTTCCTCATCAGCCGTTTTGTCGAAGACCCGCCGTACATCAAGAACACCAAAGCCAGCCCATTCGACGGTCTCGGCTTTATCCTGCTCGCGGTTTGGACGGGCTGTCTGCAGATCACGCTTGACAAGGGGCAGGAGGACGACTGGTTCGGTGCTGTCTGGATCCGCTGGGCCGTCCTCTTCTTCGTCATCGGCTTCACCTGGTTCATCGTCCACTCCTGGCGCAGCAAGAACCCGCTGGTCCAGCTCAAGGTCCTCAAGGACCGCAACTTCGCGGTGGGCTGCGGGCTCATCTTCATGCTCGGGCTGGCGCTCTATTCCACCATTACCGTGCTGCCTCTCTTCTATCAGGAACTGCTCGGCTACACCGCTTTCACGGCCGGCCTGGTGGTGGGCCCGCGCGGCATCGGCTCCATCATCGGCATGCCCGTGATCGGCTACCTCGGCAACAAGATCGATCCGCGATACCTGCTCTCCTTCGGTTTCATCGTCTTCGGCGTCTGCTCGTTGTTCTTCGGCAATGTCACCCTCGACATCAGCCCCTGGACGCTGATCTGGCCTATCGTCATTACCGGCTTTGCGCTCTCGTTCGTCTTTGTCCCGATCACCACTTCGGCCTACGGGACGCTTTCCAACGAGCAGATCGGCAATGCGAGCGGCATCTTCAACTTGATCCGCAATGTGGGCGGCTCGATCGGCATCTCGCTCGCCCAGACCGAGCTCACCCGTCGCGACCGACTATCACCAGAACCAGATCCTCAATTACGTGCCTATGGCCGGCTACTGGTTTGAGCAGCGGATGCGCACCCTGAGCGGCTTCCTGGGCACCCGGACCAACCCGGCGAACGCCCGCGGGGCGGCGCAAGGGCAGCTCTACCGCGAGCTCGGTCAGCAGGCGCTTCTCTGGTCCTTTGTGGACATTTTCCGCTGGACGGCGTTGCTGGCCTTTTTATGCGTCGCCCTTGTCTGGCTGTTCAAGAAAGTCAAGCCAGGAAAAGCTCCGGCCGGCGCACACTAGCTTTCGCGGAAGCATCCGAGAAGAAAAGGACCCTTCCCCCATGGAACGCTTTCATGTGCGACTCTTCGTTTTGCTCGCCCTTTCCGCCCTGCTCTTCCGCAGCCCAGCGGCCCACGCCCAGACCGGCGTGTACGTCGATTTCAGCGCCGCCAAGCTGAATGCGCCAGATACCGGCTGGGTCTACGGCCCCACCGCAGGCGTCTACTTCGACCACGGCCACCTGCTCTTCCTCAGCACTGGTCTGGATGTGCGCGGCTCCTTTCTTGGCAGCGGCAGCTCCACCCAGCTTTATAGCGGAATGCTCGGCCCCCGTCTCGCCTTCCGTCCTCACGTCCTACCGATCAAGCCGTACATCGAAGCAGTGGTCGGCGCCGGCCATATCGATGATTCGGGCGGCGCCAGCACCACCCAGTTCGAATACCAATTCCTCGGCGGCGTGGATACGACCATCCTGCCGCGCATCGACTGGCGCACAGTCGAGTTTTCCTATGGCGGCCTTTCCGGCCTGAATGGAAGCCTGCACCCGAAAACCATCAGCACCGGCCTCGTCCTGCGGCTGCCTTAAGCGCATTTGCGACCGGCCGTAACCACCTCCTCGCAAATTGGTGACGGCAGAGACACTGGCACAGTCTTGCCTGCGCAGCTCTTCGCGGCGATAGTTGATCAAGCAATTGCTTGTTACACCGGCTTACTACACTTAAGCCCAGGAGCCCCCGTGCCGCTTCCCACCTTTGCCAACGCCGAGAACGCCTTCTACTCCGACGCGCTTGCCGGCTCTCCCACTTTTACCTCATCCCGTACCGCCGTCACATCCCGGACAGCCGCGCAGATACGCCTCTACTGGACGAACCTTACCATCACTGTTCTGCCCGTGCTGTTCTCGCTTGCCTACCTTTGCGCGACCGCGGCCAACACTTACGGTCCATCCCATCTCCTGCTCACGTATAGCCACGGTTTTCTCAAGCGCGCTCTCATGGGCACCCTGTTCGCGCCGCTTGGCTTCCTTTCCACCGGCACTTTGCTCCACATCCAGATCGCTGCTTTTATCACGCTCGCTGGAACGACCTGCTGGCTTTTCCGGCGCATCCTGCTGGGTACTGTCCAGGAGCGCTGCTTCGGCGTCTTTGTGCTTGCCGGGCCCGCCCTGCTGCCCCATTTCGCCTATATGAGCGGCGAGCTCGACACCTATCTCTTTATCGTGACCGTTCTCGCGCTGGGCGCCCTGTTCTCTGTTCGCGGCGTCCCTGGAGTGCTCCTGGCCACCTCCGCTTCTGTGGCCGGATTGCTCATTCATGAGGCCTTCGCGCTCATGTTCTATCCTCTGATCCTTGCCGTCGCGGTCGACCTCCATCGCAGACAGCGCATGGCACGCCGGGTGCTGGCGGCGCACTTCGCCATCGTCCTCTCCGCCTTCCTGGCAATCCTCCACTTCGGCAAACTCGGGGCCCACGCTCCCGCAGCGATGGCCGCAGCCCAGCAGCGAACGGATATGCCGCTGGAGCCGACGGTCTTTCTTGTGCTCGGCAGCACACTACGGGAGCAGCTCACCTTTGTCAGCCACCTCTACACGCCCCGCCTTGTCGCCGGTGTGGCTCTGACCGTGCTCGTCTCCATTCCCTACTTCGCAATCCTTGTTTCCCTATTGCAAAAGGCGCTGCACCGCAACGGCAGCTCCGTCTTCCGCACGCGTCTGCTCCTGCTCGTGCTCGCCGGCTCGCCTTTGCTGCTCTGCTTTTTGGGGCACGACGCGATGCGGTGGATCTCGGCCTCAGCCATCAACGTTTCCCTTTACCTGCTCTATCTCTACCGTATTGAGCCGGAAGGCTCTCCCGTACGGAACGGGCTCACCGCCTGGACGGCAACGGCAGCTTTCCCGGCAGCCCTCGCCTACATGCTCGTGCTCGGGCCCAACGGTATCGCCAGCAATCGTCTGGTAGCCAATCTCGGCGTGCTGCTCTCTCACCTGCATTGACCCGATGCCGGACGGCCGCGCGCTTCCAGGCAGTCCGGTATCGTCCAGGCGTCCGGCCGAACCGAACCGGCCTCCCTGCGCATCCAATCGACCTGTTATGGACATCCGTACTCATGGTGTCGTAACAGGGAGGCCGGATGAAGGCGCGTCGTGGCTGGATTGTTCTCGGAGTGGTTGTCGTCCTGATCGTCATCGCGGCGCTGGTAATCCCGCATCTGCTCAATGCCGATACTTACCGCGGCCGTATCGAGGCGACTCTATCGCAATCGCTCGGCCGCCCCGTCACTCTGGGTCATTTGCAGTTTTCGCTCTTCACCGGCAGCCTCGTGGCGGAAAATGCCTCCATCGCGGACGATCCCCGCTACAGCAAGGACCCCTTCCTGCAAGCCTCCACTGTCAAGATCGGCGTCGAGGTGAAGCCGCTTATCTTTAATCGCCAGCTTCACATTACCGGCTTTGAGGTGGACAACCCCAAGGTGAATCTGCTGCGCGCGGCCAATGGCGTGTGGAATTATTCCAGCCTCGGCAATAGCGACAAGCGCACCACCACGGCACAAACCCAGAGCACGCTGCCCAATCTCAACATCGGCCAGATCCAGGTGAAGAACGGATCGGTCACCATCGGCAACCTGCCGCAGGTGGGCAAGCCGCGCGTCTTTACCGATCTCAACGCCACCATCCAGCGCTTTTCACTGACCAACTGGTTTCCCTTCAGCGTCTCGGCGCATGTGCCCACGAGTGGCTCGCTGCTCGTGACCGGCACTGCCGGGCCAGTCGATCAGAAGGACGCATCGCTTACCCCGGTGAATGCGCAGCTCACGCTCAAAAACGTCGATCCGGTTGCTGCCGGCTTCATCGATCCAGGCCAGGGCATCGCCGGAATCATTAACCTGCAGGCCAAGACCGTCTCCAATGGCCGCATTCTGAACGCAAACGGCACGCTCGATGCCGAGCACCTGCAGCTCTCAAAATCCGGCTCGCCTTCCAGCACGCCGGTGCATCTGCAGTTCGCCGTCGCTCAAGACTTGGCGGCGCTTTCCGGCACCATCCAGCACGCGACTTTGACCATCGGCCAGGCGGTTGCGCAAATCGCCGGTACTTACCGCACGGCCGGGCCAAACACTGACCTGAACCTTCGCGTGACCGGGCAGGGCGTGCCCATCAATGAACTCGAGGCCTTTCTCCCCTCCGTCGGCGTCCATCTGCCGTCGGGGTCGCGCCTGGAAGGCGGCACCCTGACCACCTCGCTCGACATCACCGGCCCGGCCCAGAATCCCACCATTCACGGCCCACTCCGCATCGATAACACCCAGCTTGCCGGTTTTGATCTCGGCTCCAAGCTGGCCAGCATCAGTGCGTTGACCGGGGCCAAAACGGGCTCCGCTACTGTCATTCGCAGTCTTACCACCGACCTTACCCAATCCCCGGCTGGCATCCGCACCGACAATCTTCAGCTCGCTGTCGTGGGTCTGGGCAATGCCGCCGGTAACGGCACGATCAGCCCCGGCGGAGGCCTCAATTATCGGCTGATTATCAAGTTGGCGCAGGGTGCGGGCAGCGTCGCCGGGACCGCAACTCAGCTTGTCGGTCTGCTCCCTGGTATGGCCGGAGGCGCCATCAGCAGCGCCGTGAAAAATGGCATCCCGGTAGACATCCGGGGCACCACGTCCAACCCCACCTTCACGCCCAACCTCGGAGGCCTGGGCCGCTCCTCGGTGGGGTCACCGCAAAGGGTCCTCGGCAACAACAATCGAGTCGGCAGCATTGTGAATCAACTGCTCGGCGGCAAACACTGAAGCATCGATCGGCAAGAACGTCGTTCACTTGCGCGCAAAAGAGGCATCCGATGTTCCGGCTTTTCAGCAGGATTCTCCTGGCATCTTCAACGCTGGTTCTGGCCGCGCAAGACAAGCCAGGCAGAGCCGTTGTCCTACGATTGTTACCACACCACGATGCCAATCCGCATCGATGGGAAGCTGGATGACCCGGCATGGAGCAAGGCGAGCTGGACCACTGACTTCGTAGACATCGAAGGAACAGCAAGGCCAAAGCCGCGCTATCGAACGCGGGTGAAGATGTTGTGGGATGACACGTATCTTTACATCGGCGCTGAGCTGGAGGATCCAAATGTAACAGCCACGCTGCTAAAACATGACTCCGTCATCTTTCACGACAATGATTTCGAAGTCTTTATCAAGCCGCTCCCCAACACGGACAGTTACTACGAATTCGAGATGAATGCGTACAACACTGGCTGGGATCTCTTTCTAAACAAGCCATATAACAAAGGCGGTCAGGCCGATAACAGCTGGGACATTGCAGGCTTGAAAACCGCTGTCGCGATCCAGGGAACGCTGAATGAGCAAAGGGACAGAGATACTGGATGGACGCTTGAGATCGCCTACCCGCTCAATGCCTTTAACTCCCGCCAATCCGTTCCGCAGCCGCACGCCGGCACGCAGTGGCGCATCAACTTCAGTCGGGTGGAGTGGAAGCCTGGCCAGCCGAAAGAAGACAACTGGGTCTGGACGCCACAGGGCGTCATCAATATGCATGTGCCGGAGCGCTGGGGCTATCTGAACTTCCGCGGCGCTCATTAGCCCCGAGCTGCTCACTAAGACTTAGAACGTGTAATGCAGTGACAGTTGCAGGATGCGCGGCAGACTGCGAGTGTTCGTGATCTGCCCGAAATTCGTATCCGTGATGGTGTTATCGGGATTTCCGTAACTGGCGATGTTGAACGCGTTAAAGGCATCTGCGCGGAAGCCGACCGCCTGGCGCTCGGTAATATGGAAGTCCTTGAACGCCGATGCATCGATTTGCTCGTAGCCCGGCGCGCGTTGCGATCCGACCGAGGCCGTACCGAACGACAAGCTGCTTTCCGGCCCGTACGCGCAGATGCCGTTGTCAGCGCCCGCGCAACCGGTAGCAGAGGGGTCCGTACCAAACCAGTGGTCCACGCCACGGTTCACGACGCGCAGCTTGCGGTACTGATTCGCCCGCGCCTGACCATAGCTGCCGGTATTGCTGTTGTCGGGACTGTTGATGGTAACTGGAAAGCCTGAATACGCAATCGCGGAGCTCGAGATCGACCAGCCGCCGAGAAGAAGGTCAAGCACGCGATTCGCGCTTGCGCCATATAACTGCCCACGCCCATAAGGCACGGCATAGACCCCGGTCGCCGACAGGTTGTTGCGTACATCCTGGCCTTGTGGACCGTAGTCAGCATGGCCGTTGTAGCCGTCCTGAAAGGCGCCATTCTGCCCCGCGATGTTGGAAGAGGTATAGTTGCCGGCGCTGTTGGTCATGGCCCGGGCATACGTGTAATTCACAGTCCACTCGAACCCTTTGCTTTGCCGGCCCCGCGCCGTGACTTCAGCGGCATTGAAGTTCATGCCCGCCTCCGACTCTGTGATGAGCAGCCGGCCGCCCTGGCCTACCAAGCCCGCAAAAGGCGCAGCGTCTTCCGCCGGAATCGCCGCTCCAGAAGGCAGGGCCGCAATCGACGCGGCCTGGGCGAGCGTTAGCTGATTGCCGTTGCGGTAATCCGCCAGATGCTGCCCGGTCTCTCCCACGTAGCTCAGCGACAGGGACACGGCATTGGAAATCTCATACTCCGTCGTCAGATTGAACTCGTGAATATACGCCGGCTGAATGTGCTGCGGCCACGCGCCGAACCCCGCGCCCTGGTTGCTGATCGAGCTTACTGAAAAGCCATTCACCACCTGAAGCGGCGCGCCCGGGCTGTAGGGCGTTGTTCCGGAAGCCATGACCGGGGCAGCCGCCGTGGGCTGCGAGAAGGCAAGGAACGGACTCTGGTACGTAAGCCGCTGGTTGTTCGCGTCACCTTCGAAGAAGCTCGTCGTCCCATAGCCGCCGCGCAGCACAAAGCGGGGCGTCGCCTGGAAAGCAAAGCCGAATCGTGGCTGTACCTGATTTTTTGTCGGCTGGTAGCACGAGATGTTGTCGCATACCACTGAGCCTGCTGGCGCGCCCACCGGCACAGCTCCCGCATACTCGACGGTTCCCATCTCCGGGCCGGTCAGGAATACATTGGCAGTCTTATTATGAACCTCGTTCCAGCGCTGGTCATATTCATAGCGCAAGCCAAGGGTCAGGGTAAGCCGGTCTGTCGCCTTCCAGTCGTCCTCGAAGAACTCAGCAGTGCGCCACTGCCGGTTGCCTACCAGGCCACTGCCGGGAAGCGCGATGCTATCCGACTTCGCGCGATCCAGCAAAAAGTCGGCGCCGCTATAGCCGGTATCTGTTCCATTGCCGGTAAAGGTGCCGTCATAGTTGAACTGCCCCAGCGATCCTTGCGCGCCGGTGAGCGCATAGTTCTGCTGATAGCGGACCGCCTGCACACCGATGCTCAGCAGGTGCTTGCCTTTCTGGATGGTCAGATTATCGCCGTAGTAGAAGGTGTTATCACGGAGGATCTGCGGCGCTCCCGGCGTGCCGAAAGAACTGAAATTATCTCCCAGCGACTGGTTCGAAAAGCCCACATACGTCTGGGTTCCAAAAGGAATGCCGACCTTCTGGTTTCCGGTCAGGCCAAACAGCCCGCTGGGGTCCGTCGGTATACCTTGGTCCCAGCGCACACGTGTGAAGCCGATGCGCGCCTCGTTCACGACCTCCGGGGAAAAGGTGTGCACCCAGGTGCTCCCGAAGATCTTCGACGGGAAGACGTTCTGCGACGGAAAAGAGACGGGCAGCACTGCGACGTTTCCGTCAAAGGCGTTTGATTGCCCATAGAAGCCAGTAATCTTATCCGCATTTCGCGGATCCCACTCGATCTTCACGTCGCCCTGGTTGTTGACGCGGAACGACCGCGTCGCCCCGATGTAGTTGTTCTTCACCAGGCCATCTTGCGGGGTAGCATTGGGGAGCGGATACAGCTCCGGATGAGCGAACAGGTATACCGCCACAGGGTTCAGTACCGGTACCTGGTTGTTCGCATACGGGGCGAAGTTGTTCTGGGTGTCCAGTAGTTGCTTACTTGCGACCGCCTGCACCGCCGAGAAGTCTCCCTGCCGCATGGCCGCGGTGAAGACGCTGGCCGACCCGGTGCCGCCCGAATGCTCGCGTACGCCTTCGTAATCCACAAAGAAGAAGAGCTTATCTTTTTTGATGGGTCCGCCGAGCGTGCCGCCAAAGACCGACTGCGTGAACGGATTGATGGGCTGGATAGGTGTGGTGTGCTTGTTGGACCAAGTGTTTGCGTTCAGGTTCTGGTTTTCGAGGTACTCGTATGCCGACCCATGCAGCTCGTTCGTGCCGCTCTTGAGCACCGTCACTACATCGCCGCCATTCACGTTCCCATATGTGGCAGGCGCATCCGCAGAGATCACCCGGATTTCCGCAATCGCATCGGGCGCAGGATTGTAGGCAATGAGGTTGTTTTGCCCCTCGTTCATGTCTACGCCATCAAGCGTGTAATTGTTGGCCTGCGCGCGGTTCCCGTTCACTGCCACGATGCCGCTGTTATATGTATCGCGCTCCAACGCATTTCCACCTACGAGGCCCTGCGGATCGGTATTGACCGCGCCTGGCTGAAAGAGCGTCACGGAGGAGAAATTGCGGCCATTCAGCGGAATCGTCGCGATCTGGTTTGCCGTCAACGAAAGGCCGATGGTTCCGTTGGTTGTGTCAAGGATCGGCGCCAGATTTCCTTGCACCTCCACATTCGTGTTTGCACCTACGGTCACGTGGGCATCGATCTTCGCCGTCTGGTCGATCTCCAGCGAGAACGGCTGGACTGTGAGCTTCTGGAATCCTTGCGCCGCCACCTCGATCTGATAGACGCCGATGGGCAGAAAGCGGATCGAGTACACGCCCACAGCGTTGCTGGTGGCGGACGTGCGCACCCCGGTGGCGGTGTTCACCGCAACAACAGTTGCATTCGGGATCACAGCGCCACCGGGATCGAAAACTGTGCCAGTGACCGAACCAGTGACCGTCTGGGCCAGAACAGCGGAAGAGGAAAGCAGCGCCATCGCTGCCCCTATCCCTGCAGCACGGAAAAGCGGGTTGAATCTCATAAGGACCTTTCTTGAGTGAGCCTAGCTTCCCGAGGGGAAATCCGAGAGCGAGGGCCAGCGATGAACAGCGCTACGCCATACGCGCTTTCAACAGCACTGCGTAGCCTAGCAGGGTCGTGGCCGTACAGATTCCGGAAAATGCCTTCGTACCTTCCTGATAACCGGCAGGAGGTCTTCTATGAAGGTCGAAGCCGGCTGGAACGGAGGCCGGGGTGGTCGATACATTCAGTTAAGGGGGCAGACCATTCGAGGGAACGCGGGAACGCAAGGTGTCGTATCCGATCCCGTTCCCGCCCTTATGTCTCGACTCTGGATAGCTCGACTCTGGCGCGCGAATGTCCGCATGCGGCAACTGCTCACATCCGGCGCCTTGACTGGCTAGGCGCCAGCCGCGCGCTGGCTATGCTCCGGCGCCGGCCGGGCAATCCGGTCAAAGTCCCGGGCCAGTGTATCGAGCCGCTGCGGCACGTCCGCGCCGCTGACCGGGGTTCCGTGTCCCGGGATCAGCAACGTGGGCTGCAGCTGCGCGAGTCGTTCGACAGACGCTTTTGCCTGGTCCCAGTTCGGCGTGTAGTACGCCGGCGGTCCATGGAGCTCCGGCCGCTGCGTCGCAATGGCGAACAGCGACTCCGCCTGCACTGTGCAGAACGCATCCCCTACCAGCAACGCGCGGTCCGCATCGCGGAAGAAGGAGACATGCCCCACCGTGTGTCCTGGCGTGTGTACCGCCTTCCAGCCGGGCAGATCGGGCACGGTTCCGTCCGGCGCCAGCACGCCCAGACGATGGCTGATGTCAATCGGGTCGCGCGGGTAGAGCGGCGAGAGCCGCGCCATCATGCCGCCGCCTACTGCCGGATCCGGAGGAGGATATTTTTCTGAACCATTCAGGAATGGGTGCTCCAACGCATGCGCGAATACCGGCACGTTCCAGCCGTCGGCCAGATCCTTCGCCGAGCCGACATGGTCGAAATGGCCATGGGTGAGCACGATAGCGCGGGGTGGGCGCCCATAGGTACGCTCCGCCCAGTGCCGGATGCGAGCCGCAGAGAGCGGCAGCCCGGCGTCGATTAGCGTCCACGAGCCATCCGGGTGCGACACGCCGTAGACATTCACGAACAGGATACGCAGGCCGCGTATGTCCGGGGCGATGTTGTCCAGCGGAACGACTTCATACTCGGGAATGTGCAGGCGTTCTTCGTTCATGATGCGCACCTTTGGCTCGGTTTATCTCGATGACTTAGATGCGCTCGGGGAGTTCTCCAGCAGAGCCGGCGCTTAAGCGCCGATCGCCAGTCTCCGGTGAAAGAGCTCCAGCGCCATGGCCTGCGACTGAAACGCGAGCGCCGGATCATAGCGGTATCCTTCATCGCGCAGGAATGCATGAGCGCCATTGAGCTCAAGCCATTGGTAGTTCGCGCCCACCTCGTCCAGCCGAGCCTTGATCTTCACTCGACCCTCGAGCGGCACGTGCGGATCCTGCCTCCCCCAGATGTGCAGCAGCTCGCCCTTGATCTCGCCGGCCCGCCCCAGCGAGTCATCCTGCTTACCCCGGCCCAGGCTTCCGCTATGTATGTCCGTGGCGTAAAAGCACGCCGCCGCCGCGATCTCCGGGTTCATCGCCGCGCGAAAGGCCAGGTGGCCGCCCAGGCAGATACCCAGCGCGCCCAGCCGCCCGGTGCAATCTTCCCGCGACCGCAGATAAGCAATCAACGCCCGCGCATCGTCGTCATAGGAGCGCAGTTCCTTCCCATACTTATCGGCATTGCCCTTGTCGGAGCCGGCCTGGTGATAAGCCAGCACAGTGCCCGCAGGCTCCAGCTCGTGATAGATCTCCGGCACTGCGACCAAATAACCATGCCCCGCAAAGAAAGCCGCAAACCGCCGGATGGGACCGGTCATCTGAAAGATCTCCGAAAAGAAGAGCACACCCGGATAGAGCCCCTCCGCAGCGGGGCGAAATAGATAAGTCCGCATCGGTCCTGCCGGTGTCGGGATATCTGCAACGATGTCGTCTTTTACTATCATGAACAAAACCTCTCGAAATGCGTGCCCGTATCTGTATCTTCGCAAGCAAACAAAGAACTTAGTTAATAGCTGTTGTTTTTATCTCATAGTTCTATGAACGGCGCAGATTGGCGCTTGCCTGCTCTCGTGGGCTGTACCTAGGGTTCTCGCAACCGGAACATGCACGCCCGTGGATACCACCAGGAGATTCACATGTCAGATGTAAGTACATTCATCAGCCGCCGCCGGGCCCTCGCGCTTGGAAGCGGATTCGCTGGCGGCCTCATTGCCATGGGCGCTACACCATTGCATGCCGCCATCAAAGGCTCCGCATTTTCGGGTCAACCGCTGCAAGCAGGAGCAGCAGACAATGGCAGTTCCGCCCTGCCCGTCAGTGAAATCGAAGACATCATTCAAGGCCAGGGCACGGTTTCCAACGGCGTGCTCAACATCCAACTGGATCGTGACGACCTCCACGTCGTCAACGCCCAGGGCATCCCTTTCAAGGGAGCTTGGGAAATCAACGACGAACTCTATTTCCAAAGCATCGGCAGCAACCGGGCCATCTTCAATGGCAACCTGGCCGTGGTCGCGGGCGAAACTAGTCCTGTCATCAATCGCATTCTTTCTTCTGGCCTGGTGCTGCAGGGTTATCACCAGCACTACATCACACTTAACCCGAATATCTGGTTCATTCACTTCCGCGGTGTGGGCGATCCCCGCAGCTTGGCCGAGAAAGTTCACTACGTCATCAAGGCGACCTCCGCTCCCCTGCCGCAGACAATGCCCTCCAACCCGAAGACTCCGCTCGATGCCAAGCGCCTCGGGGAGATCCTCGGCGGCACCGCCATGGTCGGTAGCCAAGGCGTCGTCTCGGTCGATGTCCCGCGCAAGGAGAAGGTGACTCTCGGCGGCGTCTCCGTGCAATCTGATCTCGGCATCCTGAATGAGTTCGCCTTTGAGCCTCTCGGCAACGACTCGAGTGGAAACAACACGGTGGTCGGCGCGCAGTTTGTGATGCTGCAATCCGAAGTCGATCGTGTCTTCAAAGTGCTCAAAGGCTATGGATTTTCTACCGAGTGCCTGTACAACCAGGAAACGGACGAGAATCCCCAGTTCTTTTACAACCATGCTGAGTTGACTGGAAATGCATACAACCGGGCCTATCAGCTCCGCGAAGCCCTCAACCTGACCAACGCAATGTTCATGTAATCCGCAAGGGCGCCAGGGCCAGAACTCCCCTACTGGCGCCATGCTTTCCTTTCCATCCCTTAGCCCCGCAACCGTCGCAGCGCCGTAGTCGCTGCATTGTGCCCGCACATGCCATGCACCCCGCCGCCCGGCGGCGTTGAAGACGAGCAGATATAGAGTGTCGGATCAGAAGTTGAGTAATAGCGCCATGTCGGCCGAAAGGCAAACTGCATCAGGTCTGCTGCCCCGCCGTTGATGTCGCCACCAATCAGGTTCCCGTCCATCTGCTCCAACCCCGCGGGCGTCAACACGCTGCGCGCCAGTACGCATTCGAGGAAGCCCGGCGCAAACCGCTCGATCTGTGCCTCGATGCGCGGCAGCATGTCAAAAGTTGACCCGTTCGGCACATGGCAGTAGACCCAAGCAATATGCCGCCCCTCGGGCGCGCGCGACGGATCGTACAACGTCGGCTGGACCACCAGCACAAACGGCCGCTCTGCATGCCGCCCCTCGGCCATCGCCGCCTCGGATACCGCGATCTCCGCCATCGTCCCGCCAAGATGTACTGTGATCGCCTCCTTGCACTCCGGCGCGCGCCATGGGATCGGGTCGCTCAGCGCGTAATCCACTTTGAAAGCCCCCGGCCCGTACCGGTATTCCGCGAACTTGTGCCGGTACACCGACGACAGGCGTTCGTCCGCAATTTCAAGCAACTGCAACGGCGACATATCACACATCACGAGATCGTAACCGTCAAGTGCTTTCATGGACTCCACGCGATAACCCGTGCGCACGCTGCCGCCAAGCGCCTCCAGGTGCCCGATCAGCGCCGCCGTGATCGCCTGCGAGCCGCCGCGCGGGATCGGCCACCCCACCGCATGCCCCGCCGCGCCCAGCATGATCCCAAACGCCGCGCTGAGCGGCCGGTCGAGCCGCAGAAACGAATGCGCCGCCATCCCCGCAAACAGCGCCCGCGTCCGTTTTTCGCGAAAAAGACTCTGCGCCACCACCGTCGCCGGCAGAAACGCCCGCGCTCCAAACCGCGCCATCAGCAACGGATGCCTTGGCAACAGCGACAGTGGCTTAAGTACGTCCTCCGCCAGATCGCTCCATCCCCGCGCCAGGGGTCCGAACAACTTCCCCCACGCCGCTCCATCCCGTCCCAGCAATCGCTCCTGCTCCCGCAGGTCCTGCACCATCAGCACCGCCGAGCCATCGTCCAACGGATGCGCCAGCGCCGCGGGCGAGTATATCCATTCCAACCCATAGCGCTCGAGCGGCAGCCGTGAAAAGAACGGCGACCCCACCGCCATCGGGTGCACGGCCGAGCCAAAGTCATGATGGAACCCAGGCAGCGTCAGATCCAGCGTTCGCGCGCCGCCGCCCGGCACAGCTTCGGCCTCGAATACGTCCACCCGCATGCCCGCCTCGGCCAGCGCGATTGCCGCTGCCAGCCCATTCGGCCCCGCGCCCACCACCGCCGCCCTGCCGCCGCCCACGCGCTCCATCGTTCGCCTCATTCCGCTGGCCCAAACAACGTCGGCTCCTGCGTAATGCCGATGCGCCCATCCGCGCCGCGTTCGATGGTCGGTGCATAGGTCCCCAGCAGCACCCGCCGCCACCAGTTGCCCGTCGCCCGCTTTTCCGCCGGTGTCGTGAACCAGTACTGCCACAGCACCGCCCGCACCATTTGCGGCGGCTTGCCCGCGAACGGATTGCCCGCAAACAACCCCAGCACGTCCCGATCATTCCGCAGCAGCAGTTCCTCCGTCCTCGGCACGATGGGCTGCTGTGCCCACGTGCTCAGGGACGCAAACCACAGGTTCCAATCGAACCGCGGCTGGTACGGCGCATAAATCCGCGGCGCCTTGTCCAGAGCCTGCGGCTTATAGCGGAAGGGGTACGCCGTCCAGTGCTCCCCATCATCCGAGCCCTGGAACTCTATCTCATACCGCCCCCGTGTCATCACCGCGAACAAGCCATACTGGTTGGCGATGCGCAACGGCTCAAGCGCCGCCACCGGAGCGCGTGGGAGCGGCGCCGTACGCCATCCCATCCAGATAAGTTCCGCGGCTGTTACATAAGCAACCCACGTCAACGCCACGGCAGAGAGGGCCAGCCCCGCAGCCCCCGCCTGCCGCCGCCACGCAGGACTCTCCGTAACCTGACCCTCGGTCAGCGCGGGCGCTGCGCGGCTTCGCCATCGAGCTGGCACCCAGCGCGCCACCGCGCTATCGTCCAGCAGCAGAAATCCCAGCGCCAGCACCAGATAATTCAGAAATGTATAGTTCGCTGTTACGATTACCGCGGCCTCCCACGGCGTCACAATCCAGAAGCACAGCAAGCGAAGGGGCCGCGGCAGCACTGCCAGCCACACCAGCCCGAGTTCCATGACCAATGTGAGCAGCGCCGTCCACCAGTGGAACCAGTGCGGTAAATGCGCGGCATACCAGCCCACCCACGTCGGCAGCGGCCCGTTCTGGTAGTAGTCCACCATCGCGGTCAGGTGCCGCCACTCCGGGTCGCCGCTCAGCAATTTCACCAGCCCGGACTCGAAATAGATCCGGAACCATTCCCACTGCAGCAGGAAGTAGCTGGCGCGCGAGGGCGGCGTCCCCGCGCCCAATCCCGGCCACCATCCGCGGGGCGCCAGGAAAAGCGACAGAAAGCCCGCCTCCAGCAGCATCCCGTCCGACTGATAGCCGGAGAACTCCTGTGCCGCGCTTACAAAGGACAGATAGCAGACGAAGCAGACCGCCAGCATGCCGCGCGGCCACACATTCACGACCAGCAGCACCGACGCCAGCATGCCCACCCAGCACAGCGCGATGAGCATGTGCGAGCTCGCGGAAAGCCACAACAGCGTGGGCGCAAACCACAGCCGCTCCGCGTGCAGCGCGCGGTCGACAGCGGTCAGGTACTCGCCGGCCGGCAGAATGCCTTCCGGCCCGATCAGTCCTTTAATCTGAAAGATCAGCGCGAAAAATGCCGAAAAGTAGATCAGCCCCAGCGCCCGCAGAAATATCCAGCGCGGCATTAGCCGCGCGCGGAGGCCGTCATCTGAGGAGAACAGCCAGCGCAGGACGGAGATCGGCTCCCGCTCCATAGCTCATATAGGATGCATGCAGCTCAGTGCCCCGCGTACCAGTCATACCCCTGCTCCGCCCAGTAATCCCGCGGACGCTGGTCCGTGTACGTGATCTTCCCGATCTGCTTCAGGTGCTTGATCCCGTATTTCAGCGGAATCACCAACCGCAGCGGCGCGCCGTGCTCCATGGAAAGCGGCTGCCCGTTGATCTCGTAGCACAACAGCGTCTGCGGATGCAGCGCGTCTTCCATATAGAGCCCTACGAAATAATCGGCGTTGGGCGTCATCAGGCTCACATAGCGCGGCAGTCTGCCGCTCGCGTTCCGCCGTGGCGGGTACTGCGCGATCAGGTCGGCAAAGCGCACGCCGCCCCAGTGCACCACCTCGCTCCAGCCCTCGATACACTTGAATTCCGTGGTTTGCTCCACGTGTGGCAGCGTGCGCAGATCGGCCATCGTTAGCAGCACGCCGGGCTGTGCACCTTTCGCCACATCCGCGTTGGCGTGCTCGTCAACAGTAACGGTGGTCGTTCCGATGTTGATCGGGGCGCCATTGCCGCCGCCCTGTTGCTTGGTGCCAGCCTTTGCACCTTGCGTTTGCTGCGGAGCCTTCTCTTCTGGCGGAGACTGCGGAATCCCGCCGCTCCCGTTGGTCGAGTTGTCTGGAGCGGCATCACTATCGTCGTCGGCGTTCGACTGGTATTCCCACGCATTCACGTCCCGCACAGATTGCGGATACGCGCCCGGCTGCGCCATCCCCGTCACCCCCAACCGCCAGGAGGCAAGCACCAGATCCGTGTCCAGGCCAATGTCGCCGTTGACGCGCATTTCCTGCACCGCGCTCGCCCTCGCATACGTTGGCGCCAGCCGCCGGTCTCCGAGCACCTGCCGGGAAACCGCCTCGTTGAACTGCTCTGCCTTGCGCAGCGGGTGCGGCAACCCATCTGCATCGCCATGACCCACCCAGCGCCAGAAGCCGTATCCCGCTGCTGCCGCCGCGCCGGCCACCAGGAAGCTGCGCCGGGTACGCCGGTGCAGCTCCCCGAGCACCTCTGCATTGTGCTCGGAGCTAGCCTCCGCGTGGGCTTCCGCAGTCTCTGGTTCCGTCGCAGACTCCGGTCCGGGCGCGGTCTTCAGGTCCTCCGGAATCTCGCTCATACCCCTACCTCCTCATCCGGCGTCACCGGCGCCAGATCATAACCCGTCACCATGGAGCGGAAATTGTTCCAGCCGGCGCGCACCACCTGCGCCACATGGATCAGAAAGAAAGCCACGTAACCCACCGTCAGCAGAAAGTGTAACCAGCGGGCCATTTCATAGCCGCCCAGCAGCGTGGTCAACAGGTGCAGTTGCGCCGGCTTGTAGATAGCCAGCCCCGTCAACAGCGAGCCCAGGCCCATCAGCACCACCGCGGTGTACGCGATCTGCTGCGCGCCGTTGTATTTGCCCTGCGGTGGCTTCGACCGGCTCAGGTGCAGGTCGTGCAGCAGCTCCTGCCAGGCACCCCTGAGCGCGCCCCGCCCCGGCACCAAAGACCGCCACTCGCCGGAAACGATCGTGTACAGCACATACACAATTCCGTTGATTCCAAACAGCCACATGAAAAAGTAGTGGTAACCCATACCGAGCGCGAGACTGAAGGTCAGGTGCAGGTGTTGATAAAAAGGGAGCGGAAAGAAGCGGAACAACGTCCAATGACCAAGACCGATCCGGTACACCTGGCTTTGATGTTGGCCATTGGCCGCCGAATCCGCCCAGTAGATCAGAATGCCGCTCCAGATCATCACGGCCAGCAGAGGGAAATTCAACCAATGCATCCAGCGGATTGCCAATAGGTGCTTCTTCCAAAGTCGAAGCGGTGGCGAAGCAGCAACGCCTTCGGGATGGAGCTCACCTTCGTTCTCACGCATGACCGCCGTCCCCCTTACGCATATTCACGCTCCGCTTGCGTCTTACAGAAGTCAAATGAAATTCACGCATCGAAATGGCATCTCAATAGGTGGGCCCAATATGAGTTACCGGCAGATTTTCGAGGCTGCACTTCCCATACGACTTGCGTCCTTCGTATTGGTTACAGCTTGCCTACAGCTTTCGCTCGCAGCGCAAGCCACACACGGTACCGGTCCGGTGGCTGGCACCGGCATCGCCCCCCACGCGGCAGCCCCGGCCGGGCGTACCGCCGCGCCGTCCAATCATGGCGCCGCGGCCCGTATTGGCCCGGCACGCAGCGGCCAGACACGCCCGTCTAGTTCCAGCAACGGGGCCGGATACGGCAACGGGCCAAGCGACCTGTCTGCCTCAGGCACCCTCTCCGGGCCCAGCATTATCCCACCGCCGGGAGACTACATTGCACCGCCGCGCACCAGCTACGAGCTACCTCGCGACCCACACCCCACCTTCGAGGTGCCCCGGTACAGCGGCGTGCAGCCTTATTTCCAGGGCAACACGAACTATGTGCAGAACTATGGCTACGGCGGCCTGCCCTACGCTTATGGGGGCTTTCCCGGGTTCATCGACCCGGGGTACATTAGCGGCTACGCTGGCAGCGATGCTGGGCAGCAGGGGCCGGGGCAGCAGGGTTATGACTCGAACGGCGGATATGCGGATGCAGGGCAGGGTGGCCCCTATGCCGCCGAAGATGGCCCTGCTGGGCGGCCGCCCTACTACCCTGCGAATGGGCAGCCTGCGGCGCTCCCAGGGCCCTATTCTGCCGGCCCGTATCAGCGCGGACCGTACCAGGAGCCGGCTACCGTCAGCAACGGCCCCATCACGGACGGACTCGACCATCCTGAGGTCACGCTGATCTTCAACAATGGCCGCCCGACCGAGCAGGTGAAGAGCTATGCGCTGACGCGCACCACCCTGTTCATTCTGGATGGCGAAAAGCGTCGGCAGATTCCCTTATCGGAGTTGGACATCCCGAAGACCGTGCAGAAGAACCAGGAAGCCGGCATAGACTTCACCGTCCCCGGCCGGTAACGCTGGACCTATGGAACTCATGGGATCATCGGCTCCGAGCTAGAGTTTGCCCGCACGGGCAACAGCAGGCCTCCTTCAGGAAAGGAATTCCACCACACCCGGAAAGCGACTCGCATGTAGGAGTCCCAAGACCACGGGCGAGGGGAGAAGACAATTGGGAAGCGGAAGGCGGCAGCTCACTCTGAACGGCTACTTCGACAAACACTCTTTCCGCCCAGTATCGGCAATACTCGCAATCAACCACTTCCGATCCTTGCGGACGAGATTAAACAGATCCGTCCCGCAGTGGTCCACTTTGCCGTCTACCAAAAACTCGAACGGAGCCCACACCATCGCCAGGTCGTTATCGACCCGCACCAGCGGATCGTGAATTCGCTCCTCGATGTGTGTCGTCCCCGGTCTTCCCACGCGGTCCGCAAAGGCCTCGAACGTCATCTGAGTCGGCTTGCCGTCCCGCATCAGCACCATCGTACCGCCGGGCAGCAGTGGTTCTTTGATCGCCGCCGCGTCGCGCTTTGACATTCCTGCGAACATCGCCTTTACGGGAGCAAGGACTGCCTGCTCTTCCGATGTTGCGGCGTGCAGCGAAAGAGTCAGGGAGACGGCAGCTGCTACTCCGGCGATAAACACAACCACGCGTAGACGACGATTCTTCATGGCTCCCGATTCTAAACTCTGCGACTGATCAGCTATCACCTTTCGCATTCGTAACCATCAATTTCGGGGCCAAACATCTCGTCAGAAGTGGCATACCGCTCACGCGATATGCCACTTCTACCTCCGGGTATTTCCTTTACGCGGCCGCCATGGTCATCAACTCCTGCAACTCCTCGGCCGGAGAGGAGCTTTGCAGCTGTGCCATGGCGAGCAGGGCCGCGGGTAGCCGGGCGGGCGAGCAGGATACGTAATCCATGCCCAGCGAATGGAAGAAGGCAATCGAAGCGGGATCGCCTCCGTGTTCTCCGCAGACGCCGATCTTGATGCCGGGCTTGGCCAGACGCGCATCCCGCACAGCTGAACGGATAAGCGCGCCCACACCTTCCTGGTCCAGAGTCAGGAACGGATCGTCCTTCAGAATGCCGAGCTCAAGATAGGTGTCCAGGTACTTGCGGGCATCATCGCGCGAGAAGCCAAAAGTCATCTGCGTGAGATCGTTGGTGCCGAACGAGAGAAAGTCGACCTCTTCTGCGATGCTGCCGGCGCAGACGGCGGCGCGGGGCAGCTCGATCATGACGCCTACACGGTAATGGACCGTTGTTCCCCGTTCGCTGAAAAGTTCTGCCGCGGCGCTATCAATCACTTTGCGGAGAAAGCGCATTTCCTCCAGGCAGGCCACCAGCGGAACCATGATCTCCGGAACGGGTTCGTTCCCTTCCGTGCGGGCGTCGAGGGCAGCGCTGAGGATGGCTTTCACCTGCATGGCAATGATCTCCGGGTAAGTGATGCCCAGGCGGCAGCCACGATGGCCGAGCATGGGATTTGTCTCCGCAAGCTGCTGGATACGGTTGCGCACAGCCTGGAGCCTGCTCACCGCTTCCCCACTCTCGTCCGTGCGCCGGAGCTGGGCAAGCTCGGCCTCTACATCCGCGACGGAGGGCAGAAACTCATGCAGCGGCGGATCGATCAGGCGGATGGTGACAGGGAGGCCGGACATGGCGCGGAAGAGTTCGCGGAAGTCTGCCTCCTGCATGGGCAGCAGCGCATCGAGTGCCTGCTGGCGCTCTTCGCGCGTAGAGGCGAGGATCATGGATCGAACATGGGGCAGCCGCTCCGGTGCAAAGAACATGTGTTCCGTACGGCAAAGGCCGATGCCGCAAGCACCGTGGCTGCGCGCGCGGACAGCATCGTGCGGCGTGTCCGCGTTCGCGCGCACGCTGGAGCCGGCCAGCTTGCGTGTCCAGCCCAGAACTTTCGCGAGCGAAGGGTCGAGCACATCGGCAGTCCGCAAGGGGAGCTTGCCGGCAAACACACGGCCGGTGGAGCCGTCGAGGGAGAGCCAGTCGCCCTCGCGAAAGATGGAGCCGCCAATCTCGACCACGCCGGCGCGCTCATCTACCTCTATGCCGCTTGCGCCGGTGATGCAGCACTTACCCATGCCGCGAGCTACCACGGCGGCATGGCTGGTAGCGCCCCCGTGCGCCGTCAGGAAGCCGACCGAAGCATCCATGCCGTGGATGTCGTCAGCAGTGGTCTCATGGCGCACCAGGATGATTGGGTTCTCGCGGCGGCTGCCGGCCAGGGCGATGGCGCGGTCGGCGGATAAAGTGAGCTGTCCCACAGCGGAGCCGGGTGACGCGGCAAGGCCCTTGGCGATCGGTTGGAGGGCGAGTCCGGTCAGATCCAGTTGCGGGGACAGCATCTCATCGATGGCCTTCGGGCTCACGCGCTGCAGAGCTTCTTCCCGCGAGATCAGGCCCTCCTCCATCATGTCAACAGCAGTGCGGACGGTCGCCAGCGCGCTGCGCTTGGCAGAGCGAGTCTGCAGAAGAAAGAGCTCGCCATGCTGTACGGTGAATTCAAAGTCCTGCACATTGCCATAGTGCTTCTCCAGACGTGTGGTGACTGTGTGTAGCTGGTCGTAAACGCGAGGCATGGTGCGGTGCAGTTGAACCACAGGGACGGGCGTCCGTGTGCCGGCAACGATGTCCTCCCCTTGAGCGTCCGCGAGAAACTCGCCAAAAAGCTCTTTCTTTCCGGTTGAGGGATTGCGCGTGAAACCGACGCCGGTGCCGCTGTCCTGGCCGTAATTGCCGAAGACCATGGCTTGCACGGTGACCGCTGTCCCGGAGTCTTCCGCGATGCTGTGAATGCGGCGATAGTATTGCGCGCGTTCGTTGCGCCAGGAATGGAAGACGGCTTCAATGGCCATGCGTAGCTGGCCGCGGGTGTCCATGGGAAAGGGCACGCCGGCGTCCTGCTCGATAACCTCTTTGTAGCGAGTGATGCACTCGCGCAGGGCGGACGCATCGAGCTCGGCATCGGACTGGAGATTGCGGCCCTGCTTCACCGCTGCGAGCGCCGCGTCAAAATGCGCCTTGGGCGTCTGAAGGACGACAGCGCCGAACATTTGTAGCAACCTTCGATACGAATCTAGCGCGAAGCGCTCATTGCCGTGGCGCGCGGCAAGGCCGCAAACGCTTGCGTCGTTCAGACCGACATTCAGGATGGTGTCCATCATGCCCGGCATGGAAACAGCGGCTCCGGAACGGACACTCACGAGCAGCGGATTCTCCGCGTCACCAAAGTTCTGGCCCTGTTGCGCTTCCAGCCAGGCGAGCGCTGCTTCCAACTCCCCGGCAAAGCCGTCCGGCGTGCGGCCGTGCTGCAGGACGAAGCGGCAGACCTGAGTAGAGATCGTGAATCCAGGAGGCACCGGGATGCCCAGCCGTGTCATCTCCGCCAGACCGGCGCCTTTGCCGCCCAGTTCTTCGCGCATGCCGCCGTCGCCTTCGGCCTGCCCTCCACCGAAGCGGTAAATGTGCTGAAAGGATTGTTCCCTTGATTGCATCCTGGTTCTCCTGTTTTGAAAAATATGGGGCAGGCGCACGGTAAGCTGGCGTGCCCCGGTTGGGAGCTTGCACCATTAGAGGGCGACACCGACCGCTCAGGCAACGAGCAAGGTGCGCTAGGTCCACTCGTCCGAAACGGACTACCCTCAGCAGCGGGCGTCCTGTGTATATGGGGCGAGCTGGACGCGATTAAGGCAATCCAGGAAAACGCGTGGGCAGGCATTTTCTTTCCTGTCGACCGTTTCGGATGAGCAGCCTAGAATGCTCGGATGACACCGTTCCTGCCGCTGCTCGACCAGTTAAGCCAGGCGCTCGCCGAGCGCCGCATCGCGGATGGCATCCGTGTGCTGGACGGCAATACCGCCGCCTGGGATCACCCTAGCTGGACCGAAACGGGTGCGGCGGCTGTAGTTCTTGGGGTGGCGCAGTGGGTCGATGTGGGCTATCGCGATCACCGCACCCTGAAACGTCTGATGGACTGTTTTCCGGTCCCGGAGCGCGCCGGGATGACAGTGCGCGAATATCTCCTGTTGCGCATGGCCGAAGCCTTTTGCGCCATAGCGAGCGAGGACGCGGAGACGGCGATCGATGTACTGGATTTTGTGCTCAAGGCAGAAAATGAGCTGGGCGACGAAAAGCTGATGGCGCTGGCGCATTTCTGGAAAGGAAGAGCGCACCGTAAGAAGGGCGAATACGAAGTAGCGCTGCGGCACATCACTGAGGCCAAGACGCGAGCTGAGGCAAACGGCGCGGACAAACTGGTAGCGGTGATCGAAATTCAGCAGGGCTGGCTCGTCTTCCAGAAGGGAGACCCGAAAGAAGCGCTCCGCCTTCTGCGCCATGCCGAACACGAATTAAAGCCAACAGACGATGCGATCTCATTGGGCAACATCGAGTCTGCGCGAGGCCGCATTGTCCGCCGCGCTGGCGAGTACGCGGAAGCGCTCGAACATTACCGTCGCGCGATTGCAATCTACGGGCAGAGGGATCCCCATCATCGCAACCTGGCGCGCGCTCTGGTGAACGCAGCCTATGTGAAGCGTTTGATCGCTCTTCAACTGCGGAAGCGCATGGACGCTCAGGTGGCCAAGGTTGCAGGGCGCGCCAAGGTCACCCAGGATGCAGCGCGAGGGCTGCACGCTCGCTATACACAAATCTGCCGCGAGGCGCTGGAGGATTTGGATCGGGCCGGCTCCATCTATCAAACACACGAGCACCATGGTGGCATTGGTTCCGTCCTGGTCAACGCTGGCCACCTCCATTTGGAAATGGGAGACGCCGATCAGGCCATTGTGGAAGGAGAGAAGGCCTATGCCCTGGCGCGCAGCAAGCACGACCATATCCTGATGGCGCGGGCTCGGATCCTGGAAGCCTCTGCGGAAAACGTGCGGGTCGATGACCAACTGGGAGAGGATGTGGACATGGCTGTCCATGCAAACGCTGCCCGTCGGCGCGCGGAGCAAGCCGTTGCGCTAGCAAAGCAGACACAAAACCGGCGATTGCTGGCCGGGGCCTATATCGCCCGGGGCACGACCGCGGCAAACGATTTCTTTCAGGAGTGGGAGGAGGCAAGGCAGTATGCCTCGCGCGCATCCGCCCTGCTGCGTTCCGATGACCGGGACCATTTATGGGAAGAACTGCTCAGTTTGAAGGCGCGCATCCTGCACTCCTCGGGAACCGACGAAATGTTGCGTGCTTGGTCAGAGGGCATGGTAGGCGATAAGACCTTTCAGCAGGTAAGCGAGGAATTTGCGGAGATCGTGATTCCCAAGGTGTGGGCGCGCGAGGGCAAGCGGGTCTCGCGCGTCGCCGAGAAGCTTTCTGTGTCGCCGAAAAAGGTTCGGCGCATTCTGCGCAATGCGGGCCTGTTGGAGGAAAACATTTAAAAGTGGAGGCTCAACAGGTTGTTCGGAGGGAGTTCTGCCCTGCTGATGGGCGGCGACACATCGACACTAGCATGAGGCCTGCGTCACTTGTATTGTTAAATCCTGGAGCAAGATGATCCAGGGAGCAAAGATCAGGGAGCAAAGATATTGTTCGCCTTGGGCGAGTTTCGTAAGTGGAGCATGGCCATTCGAATGCTTATTTCTAATTCCTCATCTCATACCTGACGTTGTGTTTCCTTCTCTTCTGCTAAATGGTTTGCTTGTCAGCTATCGCTTTTACCAACCAGCCCGAGCCGCCTGACGAAGAAGCGAGCGGAGCCTGGCTTTGCTGAGCGTTTCATTACCTAGAGGAGAGAGCATGTCCTCGATCACTGACCCAACCGCCGCAGCATGGCAGCAGCAGCTCGACGCGGCTTTCGAAATCACCCCGGAGCAGATCGCCTTCTACGCGGAGAACGGTTACATCAAACTCAAGCACGTGCTTTCTCCCGAGCTGCTCGAGCACTACCGCCGGATGATCAACGCGCGGGTTGCCGAGCTCTCGGCAGACGCGCTGCCACTCGAGCAGCGCTCCACCTACGGCAAGGCGTTTCTGCAGATCATGAACCTATGGACCCAATCGCCGGAAGTCAGAGAGTTCGTCTTTGGCAAACGCCTCGCCCGTATGGCTGCCGAGCTGATGGGCGTCTCCGGAGTGCGCATCTATCACGACCAGGCGCTTTACAAAGAGCCCGGCGGCGGCATTACGCCCTGGCATGCCGACCAGTACTACTGGCCTGTGGACAGCGACAGGACGATCACGGCATGGGTGCCGCTGCAGCCAACGCCGCTGGAGATGGGGCCGCTTGCCTTCTGCGAGAAGAGCCACCGCTTTCAGATCGGCCGCGACCTTGAAATCAGCGATGAGAGCGAGATCACGCTGAAGGAGGCGCTCAACCAATTCCCGATGGAGGACAGCGCCTTCGATCTGGGCGACGTCAGCTTCCACGCGGGCTGGACCTTTCACCGCGCTGGAGCGAACTCCACTGACCGGCCGCGCGAGGTGATGACGGTGATCTACATGGATGAGAACATCCGCCTCACCGCGCCGAAGAACAAGAATCACCTGATGGACATGGAGCGCTGGATGCCCGGACTCCACGCTGGCGATGTGCTCTCGTCGCGGCTGAATCCGGTTATCTACTCCAGCAAGCCAGGTCCGGTCGCCGCTTCGGAGATCGCTTGATTCCTGCCCTCCTGCTCGCCACCCGGCTGGTCCGGCTCAACTGGCTCGACACAGTCGTGATCGTTGTCTACTTCGTCTCCGTGCTCGGGCTGGGATTTCTGCTGCAACGCCAGACCCATACCAGCGAAGACTTCTTTCTCGCCGGCCGCGATATGAGCGCCTGGGTGGCCGGCGTCAGTTTTCTGGCCGCCAACATGGGCGCTTTGGAGTTAATGGGCTGGGCCGCTTCCGCTTACCAGTACGGCATGCTGGCAGCGCACTGGTATTGGATCGGCGCGGTGCCGGCGATGCTCTTCCTTTCCCTCGTCATGATGCCCTTCTACTACATCTCGCGCACCCATTCCGTGCCCGGATATCTGAAGCTGCGTTTCGGCGAGTCCACGCGCGCGCTCAGCGCCTTCTCGTTTGCCGGCATGACGGTGCTGATGAGCGGCATCAACATGTTCGCCATGGCCAAGGTGATGGAAGTCGTGCTCGGTTGGAACCTTCACTTTTCCATCATCGTCTCGTCGCTCACCGTCGCCGCCTACGTCACGCTCGGCGGCCTGCGCTCGGCCATCCTGAATGAGGTGCTGCAGTTTTTTCTCATCTGGGCCGGAGCGCTGGTCATCCCCGTCCTGGGCCTCATCGAGACCGGCGGATGGAACGGCCTGAAGGCGCGCATTCTCGCCAACACGCAATCGCCCGGCTATCTCCACCTGTGGACCACGCTGGGCGATTTCCGCGCCAACAGCATGGGCATCCACTGGACGGGCATTGTCTTTGGGCTTGGCTTTGTGGGCGCGCTCGGCTACTGGACCACCGATTTCCTTGTCGTCCAGCGCATCCTCGCCGCAAAAGACCTGCGCAGCTCGCAGATGGCGCCCATCATCGGCGCGTGGTTCAAGATGGCGGTACCGTTTATCGTCATCCTTCCCGGCCTTATCGGCCTCGCTGTCCTTCCCAGGGCCGGGCTCCCGCTCGTAGGCGAGGGCGTGGCGCACGCCGGACAGCACACCTATAACGAGGTGCTGCCGCTGCTGCTCATTCGTTACGCCGGACCGGGGCTGCTGGGGCTCGGCATTACCGCGCTCATCGCCGGTTTCATGTCCGGCATGGCCGGCAATGTCAGCGCCTTCTCCGCCGTGTGGAGCTACGACATCTACCGCCCTCTGCTGCGACCCCAGGCGACCGATAGCGAAATGCTCCGCGTCGGCAGATGGAGCACAGTGATCGGCGTGCTCGTCTCCATCGGCACCGCCTACTTCGCCATGCACTTCGCCTCCATCATGGAATACGTGCAGGCGCTCTTCTCCTTCTTCGTTACGCCTCTCTTCGGCACCGTCATCCTCGGGATGCTTTGGAAGCGCGCCACCAATGCGGGCGCCTTCTGGGGCCTGCTGGCCGGAACGCTTTCGTCTATCGGCATGTGGGCCTGGGTGCAGGCCCAGCCCGGTGCGTTGCGTATCCTGGCGCTTTCACCGTATGCGCAGCCCATGGCGGAGTCGCTTTATCGCATGCTCTGGTCGTGGCTGGCCTGCGTCCTGGTAACGGTAGCAGTCAGCCTGTTTACCAAACCACGGCCATACGACACGTTAAATGGGCTTGTCTACGGCTGCACCGCAATGCCATCGCGTGGAAGCTATCCGCTGGTGCAGCAGCCGGTCTTCTGGGCCGGTGCGGCGGCGCTCGTCTTTCTGTGGCTGCAGTGGCTCTTTCGTTAGTTAGTGAGGAATGCGCATGCGACGAACGTTTGAAGTCTGGTTCTACATCGGCGCCCTGCTCGGCTTCTATGGCCTCATGCTCACAGCCGCGGGTGTCTATCAATGGGTGCATCCGCCTGCCACTGTGCTGGCCAGCAAGCAAGCCACCTTCTGGGCAGGCGTGCTCCTGTCGGTCGTTGGAGGCGCCTATACCCTTGGCTACTGGCCCAAACCCGGGCCCAGCGATCCGCACGACGGCTCGCGCGTGGAGTAACGATCCCCATGATGGAAATGCGTGCAGCAGTGGGGAACGGCCGAGGCGGATTTGCGATCTAGACCATTGAGCTGGACGATCCGGGCAGCACGCGCCAGATCCCATTTCATCGCCGACTTGCTCGCCTGAGAGCTTCCCGCCCCCCCCCCGCGGTTCCCATTGGAAGATCGCTCCTTCCTTCATCCTTACTGCTTGGAGCCAGTCACCCAGCCTGATCGGCCCCGGACTTCTGCAAGTTCTCGGGCCTCACAGGGAACCGCTGCAAGCTCGCGGGTTTCGTTGGCAGTTGAATATTTAAAAACGAAAGAAGACGATAGAGCTGAATTCGGGAGAGCGCATGCACAAAAAGGTCCTGAGCGGAAGCGAAATGCTGATAGAGGAGCGGCGGCAGCATGTACTGGAGCGCATACAGCGCGATGGCCGAGCGCTGGTTGGAGAGCTTTCCGAACAGCTAGGCATCTCGCGCATTACGATTCGCAAGGATTTGGAGCACCTTCAGACGAAGGGGCTGATTCAGCGCACCCACGGAGGAGCCCTCACCCTGCAGTCAGGCGCGCTCTTCGACCCTACACTGCTGGAAAAAGAAAAGCTTCACCAGAAGGAAAAACAGCGCATTGCCATGGCAGCCTGCAAGATGGTGCAAGAGGGACAATGCGTCATTCTCGATTCTGGAACGACGACCACGGCTATTGCCCGGGCGCTGCGCCAGTTTTCCCGCTTGACCGTGATCACGAACGCTGTCAACATCGCCGCCGAGTTGACCAGCACTGATTTCGAGGTCATCCTTACCGGCGGCACACTTCGCAAAAACTCATTCTCCCTGGTAGGGCCGCTAGCCGAAGATGTGCTGCGGGATATGCATGCCGACATTTTCTTTTTAGGTGTGGATGGCTTTGACCCGGAAGTCGGCATTACTACACCGAATGTGCTGGAATCGCGAGTGAACCGAGCGATGGTGCGTGCCGCGAAAACTGTGGTCGCCGTATGCGACTCGTCCAAGTTCGGGCGGAAGAGTCTTGCTTTTATTGTCGCTCCGAAAGAAGTCCACGTCGTGATCACAGATACAAAGCTCCCCGCCGTCCATGCGGAGGCACTGCGCAATGCCGGAATCCGAGTCACACTCGTGTAGCTGCGGCATGTTGTTTCCGAGCGTCGCATCTCCGCTGTCCGGCAGGGTCATCCCGGGTTCTTGATTTCAAGAGATCCGCAGTGTCGGCACTGCGCAGTCTGCCCCGCTTTCTGCGCCCTCGTTGCACATGCCAAGCTCCACAGGAGCGCTGGTGGCGAATCTGCTTGACACTAGTCGAGAGACGACGTAAAACGATACATCTCGAAACAAATCGTAAGCACAGACGCGGAACGTCCTCCATCGGATCCCGCCAGGGTGCATCGAGGAGAGCTGATGGGATTACCTTCCGCGCGCTGCTGTGTCCTGCTTTGCCTGTCGCGAGCACTCATTTTCACGACCCCCGGCCTGTTTTCCGCGGCCGCCCTCGCGGTGGTTCTCAGCGGGCAGGTTTGTCAGGCGCAAAAGGACACCGGGACAATCGCCGGGACTGTCCATGACTCCTCCGGTGCAGTGATTCCTAACGTGAACATCACGGCCAGAGATGTGAACCACGGGACGGTGGTGAACGGCACGACAAACAGCAGCGGCGAGTATGTTATTCAGCCGCTGAAAGTCGGTGAATATGTCATGACCGCGGCGAAGACGGGCTTCGACAAAGTGGCATCCACGCCGATCACTCTTTCCGTGCAGCAGCGTCTGGTTTTCGATATCACCATGAAGGTCGGTTCTATTGGGGAGTCCGTGACAGTGACGGATTCTACGGCACAGCTGCAAACGGAGACTTCGGACCTGGGCCAGGTGCTCGACGCGCGACAGATCACGAATCTGCCTTTGAACGGACGGAACTTCGCCCAGCTCGCTTTGCTTTCTCCTGGCACTACGCCCGCAGCACCCGGCTCCCGCGACCAGAGCAGCTATGGCTTCAGCGCAAACGGGGCGCGTAGCCTGCAGAACAACTTCCTGCTGGACGGCATCGACAACAATTCCAACCTTCCCGACCTGCTGAACGGCTCCAGCTATGTAATCGAACCACCAGTGGAGTCTCTGCAGGAATTCAAGGTGCAGACGAGCTCTTATACGGCGGAGTTTGGCCGCGGCAACGGAGCGGTGATCAACGCCGTAACCAAGTCGGGAACCAATGAGCTTCATGGCGCACTTTACGAATTCTTTCGCAATGACGCACTGGATGCGAAGAACCACTTCGATACGACAAAGCAGCCTTACAAGCAGAATCAGTTTGGCGGCACCGTAGGTGGCCCCGTGGTGCTTCCCCATATCTACAACGGGCGCGATAAGACCTTTTTCTTCACTGACTACGAGGGCTTTCGTTCCATCGACGCCCAGCCGATCCCGGCGATTGTGCCGACTCTGGCGCAACGAGGCGGCGACTTCTCGGCCAACCTCGACTACACGCAACCCACTCTGGATCCTGTTTCCGGCGCACCGGTGCTGGATTGCAACGGCATCGCCACATACCAGGGAGAAATCTTCAACTCGCGTCTGGCGCAGGTCACGGCGGCCGGGGGCAACACAACCGGCTACTGCGGGACGCCATTCGGCTACAGCGGCGGCCAACCTGTTAACGTGATTCCGGAGATGGGAATCGATCCGCTCGCCAGGCGGCTGGCTGATCTCTACCCGGCGCCGAATGCAAACAATCCCGGTTACAATTTTGTCTCCAGCCCTAAACGGGTCATCAACCGTAACAACTTCGACCTGAGATTGGATCATCAGTTCTCCGCGCAGGACAGCGCCTTTGCCCGCTACAGTTTTGAGACAGTCCCCAGCAACATTCCGGCGGTCTTTGGCCCAATTGCCGATGGAGGCGATTTCTTCTCCGGCATCGCGAATACGCATTACCACAGCCTGGCCATAGGGGACACCCACATATTCACGCCGCACTTGGTGAACGAGTTTCGCTTCGGTTATAACCGGATTTATTCGCAGCGAGTGCAACCAGGCTACAACAGCAACATCGCGCAGCAGATCGGCTTTCCCGGCATTCCGGTTGCGCCTTCCAATGGCGGACTGCCGCAGCTGACGTTCAGCGACGTGTCCACTATCGGCAGCTCGCTTTTTTTGCCTACGCGCGAGTTACAGAACACGTATATCTTCGCTGAGAACCTGAACTGGGTGATCGCCAACCATAGCCTGCGATTTGGCGCCGAGATCGACCGCAACGAGTTTGCCATCTATCAGCCTGCCGAGCCGCGCGGCACTATGGATTTCGGTACCCAGTTCACCGATAATCCGGGCACTACAACCATCGGCACAGGCGGATCCGGCTTCGCTTCTTTTCTGCTCGGGATTCCCGATACGGCGAGCATCAGCAACGCGATCAATATCGACTACTTCCGTCCAAGCTGGGCATTTTACGCGCAGGATGACTGGAAACTCAGCCAGCGGCTCACATTGAATCTCGGACTGCGCTACGAGCTTTACCAGACAGTGAAAGAACGCAACAACCACGAAGCGACCTACGACCTGCAAACGCAGACATTGATCTTGCCGAAGGGGCAGCCGGCCGTGCTGACGCCGCAACTCGCTGCGCTTATACCGGTAAATGCAACCGGCAGCGATGGACTGATCCACCCCGACCTGAACAATTTCGCACCGCGCCTCGGAGCGGCTTACAGCTTGACGCATCGCGCTGTGCTGCGGGCCGGCTACGGTTTCTTCTATGGCGGCAGCGAGAGCGGCCCTTATTCGAACCCCAGCCCTGGGTATAACCCGCCGTACTACCGGACCAACTCCTACTCTCCCAATTGCTCGCTGGCGTACGCGAACCCCGCCGACCCGAATAACTGCACGATTCCCGGATTAAATGTGCTCGCCAATGGCTTCCCGGCAGATGCGCTTTCTGATCCGAATACGCCCTTGCTTTACTCGCTCGATCCGCACCTGGTCACTCCTTACGTGCAGCAATACCAGCTTTCGGCCGAGTACCAGCTGCCTTCGAGCCTCTTGTTCACCGCGGCCTACGCGGGTTCGCACGGGCTGAAGCTGTACACGTTTTTAAACGGCAACGAGGCGACGCCGACAGCCGACCCCACAGCTCCAGTTGCCCCGCGGCGTCCTATTCCTTCCATTGATGCACCCATTCCATGGTTCCGGTCCTCGGGGCGGTCGAACTACAACGCACTGGAATTGAGCTTGGAAAGAACCGCGAGTTCAGGGCTATCCCTGCTGGCGTCTTATACCTATGCGCATAGCCTGGATAACGCTTCGGCGGCCAATCTCGGCTCACAGAACGGGGGAGATTTCCGGGACTTCCGCCATCCTGAGCTGGAGTATGGAAACTCCGATACCGATCTGCGGCACCGCTTCACTTTCAGCTCCCTTTATCCGCTGCCCATCGGCAGAGGTGAGCGCTTTCTCTCCAACACAAGCAGGCTGGTGGATACCGTAGCCGGACAGTGGCAACTCGGCGCCATTGCCACGCTGTCCACCGGGAATTGGTATACAGCGACAGACGCATTCAACTTCTCGAATGTGCCGGATGGTGGCGGAAATGTCGGCAGCTCACAACGGCCGGATTATGCGGGAAACCCCAACAGCAAGCCGTGCGTGCCCGGCACTTACTTCAACACCTGTGCCTTTGCCGACCCACCTCTGGGCTCCTTCGGCACGGTGAACCGCAACACCATTCGCGGACCCGGAACGGAAGACCTGGACTTCTCCCTCTTCAAGCGTCTGGACATCACGGAACGCTTCCATCTCGAGTTCCGTTCTGAGTTCTTCAATATCCTGAACCACTACAATCCGCTCTTTGCGCCTGCAGCCGCGAGCGCGACTGTAGGGGCTACGGTGCGCGATACACCCGGCTTCGGCTTTGTGACTGCAGCCCAGCCGCCTCGTCAAATCCAGTTTTCGCTCAAACTTTCCTATTAGGAATCCTCTACGTGAGCCCACACAAGTTCGCATTCCGCTTCAGCCATGCGCTCCCGCTGCTGTTTGCCGCCGCACTTGCCTTTGCGGCCGATGAGCCTGCGTCGAACTCAGGCGCACTGCTGCTTGCGGTCAACAAGCAGGATGGCAGCTACACCATCGGCGCCCGCGGGTTAGCCGATCCCGTCCTCCATGCCGCTGCAGCCATCGAGGTAAATGGGCACTGGCTGCGGGCCTCCGATTATCCCGTTCACGCCGTGACCAAAGAAGACGTCGCCGGCGAGTTGGGGGGCGCACAACAGTGGACGATCCGCTACACCGGCCGCAAGGACGCGCCAGAGCTTCTCGTCAAGTTACGCGCTTACGCGAGCTCACCTTTTGGGGAGGTACAGGTTACGGCGCATAGCACCCTCCAGACCCCCGTGACTGTGCAGGCGCTGCGGGTTCTGCAAACAGAACGGCGGAGCGAGAGCGCACTGCTGAATCTAGGCGGGCCGGCCGAGGCAGACCGCGTACTTTCTGACAGCTTCAGTGAGGATCGGCCGGCTATCCAGATTCGCGATCTTGCAGACTCGGAAAAGGGGACGCACCGCGGCGTAGGCAGCCAGCTTGTGTATAACCGTCAAAGCGGCGAGAGCTGGTTTATCGGTGCATTGACCTCGGATCGCTTCTTAAGCGTGCTGCGCCTGCATATGGCCGATGGAGCGCAAATGGCCAGCTATGACGTTGAGTCCACCGGCACGACCGAATTGCTGGAGGAAAACTCTCTCCAGGACTCCCCCGCTGAGGACCGCGTCCAGCTGAGCCTTCCTCTAGCGCCGGGCGCGGAGCTTTCCTCCGAGCGCATGCTGTTCAGTGTAAGCAGCGATTATCACCAACAGCTTGAGACTTATGGCCGGCTCGTGCGCGAGCTGCATAATGCACGCGTCTCCGCACCAACACCGCTCGGCTGGTGGAGCTGGACCGCTTACTACTTCGGACTGAATCAAGGCACAGCCCTGACCAATGCGCAGTGGCTTTCGCAACATTTGAAGCCGCTTGGATATACCTACTTCCACATGGACGAGGGTTATCAGTTTGCGCGCGGCGAGTACGCCACGCCTGATGCGGCGCTCTTCCCCCACGGCGTAGGCGCGCTGGAGCATAAGGTGATGGAAGCGGGACTGACCCCGGGGATCTGGACAGCGCCCTTCGAAGTTTCAGAGCGCTCCTGGATTTTCGCGCATCACCCGGAGTGGCTGGTCCACAATGCGCAGGGCCGGCCTGTTCATCTTGGGCTGGTCACGGACGGCAAGGATCATCTGTATGCGCTCGACACCACACATCCGGATGCCCAGGCCTACCTACGAAGCACCTACTCCACGCTGGTAAACGAATGGGGCATACGTTACATCAAGATGGACTTTATGGAAGACAGCGCGGTCGAGGGTTTCTATCACCAGCCGCACACTACAGCCCTCGAAGCGCAGCGCATCGGACTCCAGACCATTCGCGATGCCGTGGGGGATGGCGTGCTGCTGGACAAGGATGGAAGCGAGCTGCTGAACCCGGTCGGCATTGTGGACATGGGCCGGATTTCCCAGGACACCGGCCATACTTTTTCTTCCAGCAAAGACACTGCGCCGGGCATGGCGGCCCGCTATTACATGAACCGTAACTACTTCCTGAGCGACCCGGACGCCTTCACTGTCTCTATGCAGACGGTCGATGACCAGAGCTGGCATGGCGGGTCGAAGCCGCTGACGCTGGACGAAGCCAAGGTTTCCATCGCGCTCTCTGCGATCTCGGGCGGTTTGTTCGAGATCGGAGACGACCTGCCCACTCTGGGCGAGTCGCCGGATCGCTTAGCCCTGGTCGAAAATCCCGACCTGCGCGACATGGCCCACCTTGGTCGAGCTTCCGTGCCGCTGGACCTGATGAGCTACACTCCTGCAGACCTGCAGCCCAGCATCTTTCTGCTGCATGAGGACGCGCGGCAATCCATGCTGACAGTCTTTAACTGGACGGAGAAGCCGCAAGTCCACACCTTTACTCGCGCTGAACTGGGATTGCAGCCGCAAACCGGCTACACCTTTGCTGAGATACTTACGCCGAACGAGAGCGCGCACAGCCTGGGGGCTGATTTCAAGATCGAACAGCCAGCGCACTCTGTACGTATGCTGAAGATCCTCAATACGGAGCAGCATCCCGCTCCGCCCTCCGTCACTGCGACCGTCCCACCCCGGGGTAAGGCGGGCGAAACTCTTGCGTTTGCCGCGCACAGCGAAGCTGAACCGGTGCTGCGCGTCCTCTGGAATTTCGGGGACGGCGTCAGCACGGAAAGCCTGAGCGGAGGGACCTTCAGCACCGAGCACGCCTATACGCATCCGGGCGAGTACAAGGTCCAGGTCCGCTCCGTCGGCCTGAATGGCGCCTCACTGGACCAGAGCTTCCCGGTGACAATTACCGGCACCGTCGTGACCAACTACCTGCCGCAGCAAAAGCGGCGCTTTCCTGCTGAGAGACCCTGACTATGACGCTGCTCCGAATACTCAAATGTGTCATTGCCTCATGCTGCGTGTGTGCTGCCCTGGCCGGCAGCACACACCGCGACGCCTACGCAGCTACGCCAGAAAATCCGCAGCAGAGCGCGCAGTTGCGAGCACTGGCGGTTCTGCATCCGGTGGATGCGCATGCTCACATCTTTGTGCGCGACGGAGCGATCACCGCCATGCTTGAACGGTGGAACCTCCATGTGCTGGATATTCTCGTGCCCGACGATAAAGATCCTTCGTGGGGCAGCGTTGCTCATCAGCGTGCCGCGGCTCATGCCTTTATCCAGTCTGCGCACGGCCACGCGTCCTTTTGCACCACCTTCGACCCATTTCGCTTTTCTGATCCCGATTTCCTGAAAACCACCATCGCTGGCCTGAATAGCGATTTCGCGCAGGGCGCAGTAGCGGTGAAGATCTGGAAGAATATCGGCATGGAGCTCAAAGGTAGCAGTGGTCGTTACGTATTGGCGGACGATCCACGGCTTGCGCCCATCTTTCAAGACATCGCCGCGCACAACAAGACGCTGATCGCGCATCAGGCCGAGCCTGATGTGGCCTGGGGCCCACCCGATCCCAAGGCCCTGGACAACTCCTACTACGCCGAGCATCCCGAGTGGAACATGCAGAAAATTCCCGGCGCGCCGAAAAAGCAAACCATTCTTGCGTCCCGGGACCATTTGCTGGCGCTCCATCAGGGATTGCGTGTCGTCGGCGCTCATCTGGGCAGCATGGAAGCAGACGTCGACATGGTTGCGCAGCGGCTTGATCGCTATCCCAACTTCGCTATCGATACGGCGGCGCGCGTCCCCCATCTCACTCTCCAGTCGTCTGGGAAGGTGCGCGCCTTTCTTATCAAGTATCAGGATCGCGTTCTGTACGGGACGGACATTGAACTGATGCAGCAAAGCGATGTCGCCGCAACACTGGACGAATGGCAAAAACAGCTGGCACTGGATTGGCGCTACTTCTCCACCGCAGACCGGTTCGATTATAACGGCCGCACCGTGCAGGGTCTTGAGCTTCCCGCGCCTGTTCTACGCAAGCTCTTCCATGACAACGCCGTGCATTGGATTCCGGGCCTCCTGGCGCAGCACGCAGCTGCTGGTCAATAGAGCGCGGTAGGTGCGAGGGGGTCCTGTAAACGATGCCGTATGTCTTACCGGTAGATCGCGAAATCCTGCACCACGCGTGAAATCACGCCTCCCGGACTGGGCGCGTCCGGCTGCAACCCGTGCTCGATGGAGGTGCACAGCCCGAGCATCTGCCCAAATAGAACATCCACGACCGGACGGTAATTGTCAGCCACCTCTGCTCCCAGAGTCAGATACTTTTCGCATACCGGGGAGATCAACTCCTTTGCGCTTTCCGGTCCAATGGCAATGCGTGCCGCAGTGATGCCCTTTGTGCCAACTTCGCGCAACAGGTCCGCTGCGTAGCCTTGCCGGCGCACATCCCCCGAAACGAAACAAATGAACAGCGTCTCATCATCGAGCGCGGCCATGGGGCCGTGGCGCAAACCCAGCGTGGTTTCCGCCATGGTCTTCACCTGGCCAGCTGACATCTCCAGCACCTTCAGTGCGGATTCCTTCGCAACCGCCGCAAGCGGACCACTGCCGACCATGCACACGCGCGGCATACGGCGCGACGCCAGTGTCTCGGCAAGCGGAAATCCCTGCTCCAGCATGAACTCTCCTGCTACCCGCAACTGCCGCAACACGGGCAAATAGCTGTCGAGCGACCAGGTATGGGCCAGACACTGCCCCATGATCACCATGTTGGTAAAGGAGCTGGTCATGGCCAAGCTGCGGTCGTTCACTGCATCGCTTAGCACAAGGATTTCGGCATGCGCATGCTTTCTGCAAATTGCGGCCATGCGCGACTCTGCATTGCACGTCACCACAAGCTGCGCAATTTCCGGATAACTCGCCGTCGCTTGTTGCAACAGTGCGACGCCTTCGGGCGAGTCGCCCGATCGGGAAAACGAAATCCAAAGATACCTTTTGCCCGCCACTACATGGTCGGTAATATTGGGCAGCAGCTCTGTGCTGGCGCAGGTAGTCACCTCGCAACCGCACATCTGCTTCAGCAACAGCGCGAGCGTTCCACCGGCATAATCGGAAGTGCCCGCGCCGATCAACACGATCGCGGGGCGTTGCTCCACGGGCTTACGGAGTCCAGCCTCCTCCAGAAATCGCGAGATCCGCTCCTGCGCTTGCTGGAAGAGCTCCAACGTCCCCTGCCAAGTCTCGGGCTGCTGCATAATTTCACGTGGTGTATACAGTAATCCGCGTTCCTTCTGTTCATGCTGCGGCAAGTGGACGAGACTCGAAAGAGTGATCACTCGTACATCCTTCTCCATTGGTTCTTGGTTTCTCACACGCGTGTTTTCTGTTGATACTAGACTGCAAAAGGAAAGTAAAGCAAATAAAAGGTAAGCTTTGGACATACCGATTTTGAACGGATCGCTTCACCCTGGAGGTCTATGCCAAAAGACGAGACGCCCCGCTTTGACATCACCATAGCCGGTGAGATCAATCTGGACCTGATCCTTTACGGACTACCCGAACAGATGGCGACGGAGCGCGAGCTTCTGGCGGATGGGTTCACCATGACGCTGGGAAGCTCATCAGCCATTCTTGCCCACAATCTGGCAGTATTGGGGACACGTGTAGGCTTTACTACTCGGGTTGGACGAGATGAGTTTGGCGCGCTGGCCCTGAAACGTCTTGCGGATAGTGGAGTTGACCTTTCGCGTACCCAGTACGCCGAGGGGGAACAGACCGGGGTGACGGTTCTGCTTCCCCACGGCGCGCGCCGGCACATTCTGACGTTTGCGGGAACTATCGCCGAAATGCGTGTGCCGGATCTCGACTTCAATTACCTGCAGTCAGCCCGTCACTTTCACCTATCCTCGCTGTTCTTGCAAAAAGCTCTGCAGCCCGGGCTGCCGCAGTTGTTTCGTGAATTGAAACAAGCGGGCCTGACCCTGTCGCTGGATACCAACGACGACCCTGACGACCGCTGGTCCGGCGTGCTCGATGAGCTGCTGGGAACTATCGATGTATTACTGCCGAATGAGCGTGAGGTGAAGCGTATTGCGCGCAAGCCTACGCTGGAAGAGGCCCTCGACACGCTTGCGACCCGTGTGCCGTTGATCGTGGTCAAGTGCGGGGCCCGGGGCGCAGTCATTCAAGAGGGGAACCATCGCGAGTTCGTGGCTTCGGTTCCCGTTCAGCCGATCGATACCGTGGGCGCGGGTGACAGCTTCAACGCGGGTTTCTTGAGCGCTTGGGTTCGCGGTGAAAGCGTTCACCGCGCAGTGGCTCTAGGCAATCTCACAGGCGCTGTCTCCACGCTGCGGCCAGGAGGCACGGAAGCATTTCGCGACAGGGTCTTATTGGCTGATCACAAGCTTGTACAACTCGAAGCTGAGCCATCATAAGATCCCGAAGAGCCGCTCGGCTTTCCAATGTTCACAACAGGGCGGCGCAAGGACTGAGATAATCGGAGAACACGGACCGTATTGCCGGCCAGGGGCAATTTCGCGCGGGACCTATCGCATTTCATCTTCGCAGGACACCTATGAACACCACGACTATTTCGTCCCCGCGAAAGCCGCCCGTACCGCCTGAGGACAGACTCTCGGCACGAAGCCGCGAAGCCGCCCGTGCGCGCTCCGTTGCATTCATCGAGGCAGGCACGCTGCCGCTGCGGATTGCCGCCTTTGCCGCACTTGGGCGATGGATATGGGGAGCGGGTCGCGACCGCACTTTTGCCGTGCATCTGGCGCGCTGGACCCAACTGCTGGAAGAGGATGCCGCGCTGCGTCTCGCCATGCAGACCGCGTTTGCCGACACCCTGGCGCACATGCAATCCGTGTCGCTGCTTTCCGAAACTGGCCTGCCTACCCAGCATGCCCTGCTGCAGGAGGGCATGCGTCGCGTGCTGCAGCGCCTGCTCCCATCAGTGCGCGCAGAATCGGACACGATGCGGCTGCTTCTGCTGTTGCTCCCTTCGCAGCGCGACGTGTTCCGTTTTACGCACCTCCCTGAAGCGCAGTTCGCGCAGATGCTTCATCTGCTCTGGCCGGGAACCGACGCGCGGGCCGGCCAAAAGCTCACCCGCGAAGCCGAGGAAGCGCTGCGCCTGCTGGCAACACGCACCGGCAGTCGCGGAATCTCGTCTGCTATGCGCGAGCGCGGCAGCGGCGGCACGCTCGAGCAATCGCCGTTCTACCAGATCATCCGCGCAACCGACGCTCTCATCGCCGCTCTCCCCACGAACGACGCAGTGGCGGAGTACAAACGCTGGAATGCGGTGGTCCGCGAATGCCGTGAAGAGCTCGACCAGGTACACCTGCATATGGAGGGCGCCGGAGTCAGCTCCGCTCTAGTCTTCGACATCCGCACAGTCGATCTTGCGCTCACGCGCATGTGCAGGGTGGCAGCTACGCTGGTTGCCGCTCCTGGCCCACTGCCAGGCGTGGAAATGCACAACGCGGTCCCGCCGGCTTCCAGCATCTTGCCCGAGAAGGCCGAGTCCATTCAGCAGCTCCTGAACGGACTGGCCGTGGCCCAGCTCAGGGACACGCGCTTGTCTTCCCTGTTGCGGGAAAACCTCAATCTGCTGGCGCGCAAGACCGTCGAGCGCACCGGTCACGGCGGCGAGCACTACATCGCTCATTCGCGCAGCGAGTACTGGCTCATGTGGCGCGCCGCGATGGGCGGCGGTCTGCTCACCGTTTTTACCGCGGCCATCAAGATGCGCATCGCGGCCAGCGGATTTCCGCCTTTTATAGAAGGTCTGCTGAGCGGCACAAATTACGCCGTCAGCTTTATTCTGCTTCAGGTCTTTGGGCTCGTGCTGGCCACCAAGCAACCGTCCATGACCGCCGCAACCTTTGCTGGCATTGTGCGGCGCAACCGCGGCTATGCGCGCTGGTCCAAAATAGCCGACTTTGTTGCCGCCATCACCCGTTCTCAGCTCGCTGCCGCCCTGGGAAACATTCTCGCCGTGGTCATCGGAGCGATCGCCTTTGAGCGATTGTGGTGGCGCGTTTTTCGCAGCTCCTATCTACCAATCTCGAGCGCGCAGCGCGTCTATCAAACCCTCCACCCGTTCACTTCCGGCACGGCGTTCTTTGCCATCGTCACTGGCGTGATCCTATGGCTGGCCGCGCTGATCGGAGGATGGTTCGAGAACTTCGCCGTGTATCACCATTTAACGGAAGCCGTCCGCCAGCATCCTTTCGGGCGCCGGGTAGGACAGGCCCGCATGCGAAAAGTCGGCGATGTGCTGGAACGCGATCTCGCCGGTTGGAGCACCAGCATCGCTCTCGGTTATCTTCTCGGCTTTACGCCCGTCATTTCGTCCTTTTTCGGGGTAAAGATCGATGTACGCCACGTCACTCTTACCACCGGCACGCTGGCGCTGGCCGCGTCGCGTTACGGCACCAAGTGGTTCGGTCGCGGCTGGCTCTACTGGGCCATCGCCGGCATCGGCGTCACCTTTGTGCTCAATCTCACTGTCAGTTTTTCCATTGCCGCCTATGTGGCTCTGCGCGCGTACGACGTGCCGCGCAGCGAGCAATGGGAGCTGGTAAAGTTCCTGGCCAAAGAGGTGCTGCGCTCACCGCTCAAGTTCGTCGCGCCAGTGGGCGAAGGCGGCGGGTCGGAGCGCATCGCCGCGGAACTGATGCAAGAAGAATAAACATCCCTGCGCGTTCCGGTAAACGTACAGACTACTTCCCGCGCTGCGCCGGCTCCGGCTTGTCATTGTTGAGTACAATCACCTGCCCGGGACGCGTATACCGCAGGCGCATGTGCGCCTCGTATTCAATTGCGTTCGGGTCCGACTTCAGTCTGTCCACGTGTTCTTTGACGCGGCTGTTCTGCCCTTGCAGTTCCGCGATCTGGCGCGCTAGCACCTGGTGCTCCGAACGTTTGGCCTGGTAGGAGAAGATACCGTTGGCGCCAAACATCGCATGGTAGCCCAGCATGCCGGCCAGTCCCACGGCGAACACCGTAGCCACCCTCCTGCGCTTTGCATACCCAGCGGTGGCCGTGCGCAGCCGCCGTGCCAACTGCCGCGAACTTCCCGCACGTCCCAGTTGCCATCCGTTTCCGTTGTGTCCCGTCACGCTTCGGTTCTCCTTATCTCTACTGCAGCACCCAGTGCTTGGCGTCTTCGGTCAGCGCGGCGCTGTCTTTTTCGTTGCGCGCTTCCGTATACACGCGGACCACCGGCTCGGTCCCGGAAAGCCGATACAGCACCCAGGAACCATCCTCGAATATCAGCTTCATGCCATCGGTCCGGACGACCTGCTGCACTTTTCTGCCGCCCAGCTCTGTCGGATCTGTCTTTATCTTCTCAATGAACGTCCGCTTTACATCATCAGTCAAGCGGAAGTTTTCGCGTACCGGGTAGAACGCACCATACTTAGTAAACAGCGTCTCCAGTTGCTGCCCCAGGGTCTGGCCGCGGCGGGCCACCATCTCGGCCGTGAGCAGGCCGGCAAGGATGCCATCCTTTTCCGGCACATGCCCGCGGATGGTGAGCCCAGCGCTTTCCTCGCCGCCGATGGCGATCGCATCCTTCAGGATCAGCTCGCCGATATATTTGAAGCCCACCGGCGTTTCGTAAAGCTGAATTCCCTGCTTATCCGCGATGGCATTGATCAAGTTTGTGGTCGCGACAGACTTGGCCACGCCATTGCGCCAGCCACGCGTTTCGATCAGGTAGTCAAAAAGCAGCGCGATGATGTAGTTGGGCTGAATGTACCGGCCGTCCGCATCTACGATGCCGAACCGGTCCGCGTCGCCGTCGGTGGCCAACCCGAGCTGCGCGCCCGTTTCGCGCATCTTCGCCCTGCACGTATCCAACAGTTCGCCATCCGGCTCCGGCGCATGCCCGCCAAAGAGCACATCGCGGTAGTCATGCACGGTCGCAACCTCGATGCCGTTCTCGCGTAGCAAGTCGGAGGTGTATCCGCGCGCCGCGCCCCAAAACGGGTCGAAGACGATTTTGAGATTGGCTTTTTTGATCACATCGAGCTGGACGAGCTCGCTCAGCCGCTTCAGGTAATCCGGTTTGACGTCGATCTCTTCAGTCTTTCCGAGCGGCTTGCCTTGCGGCACCACCTCGTCCCCGAGGGCGCGGATATCGGCTTCGATCTGCCCGGTGACCTCAGGCAGCGCTGGGGCGCCATCTGGCGTGGAGAACTTGATGCCGTTGTATTGTGGCGGATTGTGCGATGCGGTGAAATTGATGGCCCCCTGCGCCTTGCGCTCGCGCACCGCGTAAGCAATGGCGGGGGTCGGGGCAGCCTCGGGAATGATGACCGGCTGCACCCCGTGCTCGGCCAGGATACGCGCGGCCTCCTCCACAAAGCTTTCGCCTAGAAAACGCGGATCGCGCCCTACCAGCACCTTGGGGTTCGCACCCCCCTTGGCCACATATTTGGCGATGCCGGTCACCGCGCGGCGAATGTTAGCGACGGTAAACTCATCGGCGACGATGGCTCGCCAGCCAGAAGTACCGAATTTGATCTCGGTCGGCATAGAGGTCTCCTTGTGTTTTGGTCGGTTGTTCGTGCGTGGCCCTGGCCTGGTCAGGCGAATTGCAAGCTGCCCTCAGGACCGCGCCACCGCCAAGCGCCGATTGTATGTCAAACGGGCACCGCGCACATATGGCCCGCCGCATCTTTGGAGAGCATGACAGCTGTTCGCATCGCCCTTACCACTACTGGCAGCTTCGAAGAGGCTCAGCGCATTGCCCGTTATCTCGTGGAGCGCCGCCTCGCTGCCTGCGTCAATATCGTCAACGGCGTGCACTCGATCTACTGCTGGAAGGGCGCAGTCGAAGAGGCACAGGAGTACCTGCTGCTCATCAAGACAGACGCCGAGCACATGGTCGCGGTGGAGGCCGCCCTAAGACATCTTCATTCCTACGAGATGCCGGAGTTTCTCGCGTTCGCGCCCGAGGGCGGCAGCGAGGCCTATCTGCGCTGGATCGCTGAGAACCTCGACGGTTAAGAGCGCGGCAGCGCGACGTCCATGCCGCCACGTCTCCGCAAGCCGGACTTTGCTATCCTAAACCGTGGTTCCCTTGACGCCGGCTTGCGTATGCGCCTGATGTTTGCGGTATTTCTCGCCAGCTTTTTTGCCCTCCTGTGGGCTGCGCTTGCCATCGCACGGCACATCCGCCGGCAGGAAAAGGCGCGCTCCGGTCAGCAATTGGCGCCAGGCGATCCGGCGGAAACGATGAAAGCGGCAGATCGCCGTTGAAAGAGCACGAAAGCGCAGCGGCCTGAAGGTGGCTGGCTACAAGGAATCAGAGGAGAAGAGCATGGCAGAGATCAGTCTGAATCGGTCAGCCCTGGCGGGTAACGTCGACGCAATGGCCACCCGGCCAGTGTGGCAACAGGCCGCCATCATCGTGGGCGCTACTGCGTTGGTGGCCTTGTGCGCCCACATCTCGATCCCGCTCGGCTTCACTCCCGTGCCCATCACGCTGCAGCCCTTCGCGGTGCTGCTCCTCGGCCTTCTTCTTGCCCCGCGTACCGCATTTGCCGCACTCACGCTTTATCTCCTGGAGGGCGCCAGCGGCCTGCCGGTGTTCAGCCCGCACGGATTTGGCGGCATCGCTCAGCTTCTTGGGCCTACGGGCGGCTATCTCCTGGCGGCTCCCTTCGCTGCTGCGGCTGCTGGCGCGATTTACCAGAAAGGCAGATCGAGCGCTTTCTCCGCCCTGCTGGGCGCTGCTGCCGGCGACCTGATCCTGCTGCTTACCGGAGCGCTCTGGCTGGGCGTGCTGAAGCATGTTTCCGTCTCGACTCTTTTCCACGAAGCTGTATCGCCCTTCTTGGGCAGTGACGCCCTGAAGGTGGTTGCCGCCGCACTTTGCGCGCAGGTTTACCTCTCGCTCCGCACGCGCCATGACGCCACTGAGCACGACGCCTAATCCACGCGGCGACTTTGCCGCTCGCCAGCACCGAAAGGACATACCCGCGTGAGCAGTCCATCCACAGCGCAACCGGTCGAAACCGCGCCCCGGCACACCCGCGAGATCTCCATCGCCCACAGCCCGGACTCCGACGATGCCTTCATGTTCTACGGCCTGGCCACCAACAAGGTCCGCGTCCCCGGCTTCAAATTCACGCACACGCTCACCGACATTGAGACACTGAACCACAAGGCCATCAACGAAGCCTTTTACGACGTCACCGCCGTCTCCTTCCACGCCTACCCCTATATGCAGGAAAACTACGCGCTGATGGCCTGCGGCGGCAGCGTGGGCGAAGGCTACGGACCCATGATCGTGGCCAGCCGCCGCGTTTCACTCGACGAAGTTCGCAAGCTCCGCATCGCCGTTCCGGGAACGCTGACCACGGCCTATCTCACGCTAAAGCTCTTCGCGCCGGAGATCGAAACCGCGACGGTTCCATTTGACCAGATCATCCCCGAGGTGCTCGCCGGCAAGTACGATGCCGGTCTGATCATTCACGAGGGGCAGCTCACTTATTCCACGCAGGGCCTGTCGAAGGTTCTCGACCTGGGCCAGTGGTGGCGCGAACAGACCGGCTTGCCGCTGCCGCTCGGGGGCAATGCTATACGTCGCAGTCTTGGTGACGAGACCATGCACACCGTCACCCAGGCCCTGCGCGAAAGTATCCAGCATGGGCTCGACCATCGCGATGAAGCGCTGGCTTATGCCATGCAGTTCGCCCGCGATCTGGATACCCAGCTCGCCAGCCGTTTTGTCAGCATGTATGTAAACGAGCGCACGCTGAGCTACGGCGAAGATGGTAAAGAGGCCATCCGTAAGTTGCTGGCCATGGGCCATGAGCGCGGCATTATCCCGCATCCGGTGAAGGTGGATTTTATCGAGTAACTTGCAAAAAATGAATGATGACTAAGGGCGCCTGCAACGGACGCCCTTTTTCTTTTGCATTTGAGAGTCCAGAGAAGTGTCGGTACGTAGCGCCGAGATCGAGTTATCAGGATCTGTCATTCTCGCTGCCGCATGGCCCGTCAGAGACATTCCGATTGGAGTTGCAACTCCATCTGCATTGTCCTAAGATCGCGGGCAGCACTCCACGGCCCCCCTAGAAATCTTTCCCCCAGAAAGAATCGGTCACATGCAGACCCTTCCACGCCCTTCGGCGGTCGTCGCCTTGTGTGCGTCTCTCCTCTGTGCGGTTGGGACTTCGGCGCAGAGCATCCCAGCGGGGTCGGCGAATGCTTCCCCGGCCAGCCGCACGATTGCTTTGAGCCACACCGCACACATATCTGCTCCCGCGCGCATTGACCCCGGGGCGAGGCAGGTTGCGCTTCCACAGCTCAGCGACAGCATGGGGTGGAAGCAGCCGATGTACTCCTCCACGCTCCAGACCGGCGATATCGATGGGGATGGACAGAGCGAAATCCTGGCACGCTGGATCGACGGTCTGGACATTTATCGTTTTGAAAACGGAACGCTGCTGAGGCACTCCCACATTCCCGCGCTAAGCGATAACGCGGGGTTCTATCGCCCGTCCTGGTACTCCACGATCCGTAGTGGCGTGCTCGACCGCAAGCTGGGCCAGGCCGATGTGGTGGCACGCGAGTCCGACGGCATGCACGTGTTCCGCTATGACCGCCAGAAGAAGGTCTGGCGGGAGATCGGCGCACAGACTTCGATTCGCCCATTTGCCGACAAGGATACGGACGGAACGGACTGGACGAAGCCGCAGCACTACACGACGATTCGGCTTTCCGATCTGACCGGCGATGGTGTCGCGGAACTGGTCGGACGCGGGCACAACGGCCTGGAGGTCTGGCGGTGGGATGCCGAGGGCAATCATTGGAGCGAGCTCAGCGAGGGCGGTGAGTTATCGGACAGCCAGGGCTATGGCGCGGAACCTTATTACTCTTCGCTCCAATTGTTGGACGTGGACCGGGATGGCGGCGCGGAACTGATTGCCCGAAGCCCGGAGGGCGTAGTGACCTATCGATGGACCGGCACCGGATGGTCGAAGATCGGCGGCACTGGACCGTTTGGAGATGACGATTTTCTTGCCGGCAAGCGATACAAATCGGTGCGGGCATCGACCGATGCCGCAGGGCAGGCGTGGCTTTATGGTCTGGCAGTGGGAAGTGCCGGTGCGGGCTCGGGCCAGATCCAGGTCCATCGCTGGAACGAAGGTCGCTGGCGGTTTGTCCGAACCCTTTCTCTGCCGGGCTCCGGGTGGAATCGGGAAAGCCAGTTCGCCACCCTGATAGCGGCCGACCTTCGGGGCGATGGCCAACCGGAGTTTGTGGTGCGCGGACCTCACGGGCTGCACACCATCAGACTGGACGGCCGTACACTCCCCATGCAGTTGACCTCGTTTACCGATGCCCAGGGCTGGAACCTGACCGAACAGTACGGCACTCTGCAAACGGCAAAGGCGAGAATCGCGGAGAACGGCGACACTCGTCTACGGAGTGTTGTGCTTGGGCGTGGCGCGAAGGGGTTGGAGGTTTACAAATTCGGAGCTCGTTGGTCGGCCGCCGGTGAATCGAGCTTTCCCCAGCACTGCACCAACTTCATTACCGACTCGAGTCCGCAATGTCTCGCCTATAAGGCGATCAGTACGGCGATCTTCGCGGGACATCCGGACATCCGTTCCATGTACACGCAGGCCGGGTACCACCAGGCGGACTGGAATACATACCGGAATATTGTCAGACATATGGCGAACCCGATCGGTGTGAACAACCAGGCGATCTGGGTGGTAGTGCAGAACGAGATGCAGCAGGAGCTGGGCGATGTCTCCACAGTTCGGGGCTGGTTTGACAACGATTACACCGTTTTGAACGACAGTTATAACCGCTCTGGCAATTTACTGAACCAGGCCGTAGGTCAGGTGGATTTCGCAACCAGCAAGACCGTTGCTGCCAAATGGCTCTCCTTCGGAGGAGATATAGCCTCAGGCATAGCAGGGTTTCTGCCGGAAGGCGGTGCAGGGGTTAGCCTGGTTATCACGATTTTCGCCGATACCTACAACGTCGCCTCCGGCTCAGGAGGGAATATTAACGAAGCAATCACGCAGATTTATACCGATCTGAACAATCAAAAGACTGACCTGAACAACACGAATGGAACTGTTCAGACAGGGTATCTGACGAATTACTCAAAGTTGCAGCAGATCGGACAAGACCACCTCACCGGGGGTTATGACTGGGCGCATGCTACTCTCGACGATATTTCAGCCGCGAAAAATGGGGCTGCCCATGGCATGTTGCTCAGCTTTTACCGCACCCTGCTTCCCTACAAATGGTATGTATACTGGTGCCGCAATACCATAGGTTACTCACCCGACTGCGGGTCGAATCGCACGCCTGACAAATATGACTGTGTGTACGTCAATCCTAGGTACAACGGCTATACTTCGGAGGCCTATATCTATGCCGGCGCCTTCTATTCGGTGAATTGGCCTCTTCTCGGCCAGGTGACAGGACCGTTCGTGAATGGATCCGGCAATCTGAATGCCATTTGGTACATGATGTTGCTGGGGAGCGATCTTGGCTGGGACCTGCCGCAGTACGGATATATCAATAGTTTCCCTCCACAGACGACCGCAGACCCTCATCTTTCCTATAGCAACCTTGTGTATGGGTACAACGGGCAAAAGAGTGACGGATGCAACGGGAATGGCTCCACCACCGGAATCCAGAGTGGAAATCAGACGCTGTCGCAACGGCTCAACATTGCACAACAAAATGGTCGGCGTATCACAGGAGGCGAAGCACCTGGCCTCCTTCGAGAACTCCAGGTGCTCAAGGAAGATGCGGAAGTTGCATCGCCGAACCAGGATCTGGAAGTTACGCTGACCTCCCCGCTGACCGAAGCCGCCAAACTCATCGAACGCGCTACACCGTTGCTCGCCCCCGGCGTCGAAGGGTCATATTCAGCAACCACTCCAACACACCTGACGGAGCAGTTTCTTCAGAGTATCCAAGCGCACACCAGCCAGCTTGGGAATACGCAGGCACGGCACCTCGCGGCGGAAGCCTACTGCGTGATTGCCGAGTTAGAAGGACAGACCCCGGCAGGCGTAGGCTGCCACGTTCAAAATTGAACGAATCGCCGCTCCAAACAACGAGACTCTTTGCTGGTGCTATAGATTGACATGTTGCGATAAGCAAGGGGCGGGACTGAAGTCCCGTCCCTTTTCTTTCGCAGGACGGCTGGCCGCCGCCGATCATGCTCAGTCGTCGTCATCCTTGCGGTGCGGGACCGGAGTCCGCAGTATCGACGGGACTGGCTTGGTGCCCTTCGCATCCCGCCACAGAATCACGTTCAGCTTCTGCGGATCGGCTCGATCTTCATGGCGGAAATCCATGCGACTGGACTCCTTAGCTCCCGGCGCTTTGGGCCCGTTGGCCTGATAGATCAGCCCGTTTTCGCGATTGCGGTAGTCCGCAGTGAACGCGGCTTGATCCCCCGCGCCCGTGAACAAAGGCGCCATCGCCGGCGCAAAGGCGTCGTTATTGTTCATCGGCGGCAGCCCAAGCAGATCCTCCATGGTGCGAATGGTGCTCACAGTGGTGTAGAAGTGGTGGTCCACCACGGGCGCGGCGGCGCGAGGCGCATACTTGCTCACCACTAGCGCAAGGCTCCGGTGCGCATCCACATGGTCCGCGCCTGCTTGCGCATCGTCCTCCAGAATGAAGAACGCAGTGTCGTCCCAATAGGGGCTGTGCGAGACCGCCTCCACAGCGCGCCCTACCGCCAGATCGTTGTCGGCCACGGAAGCCTCGGGACGCGGCATGCCCGGCGTCGTCCCGGCCGTGTGGTCGTTGGGCAGCCGCAGCATCACAAACTGCGGCATCGGGTCCTGCCCGTTCTTGCGCACATCCACCCAGTGGCGGAAATGTGTCAGGAACTCCTCCACCCGCAACTGGTCCGGGAAGTCCAGTTTGAAGTCAGCGTATTGCGGGTCGTAGTGCCCCACCAGCTCCGGCTTGGTCGGAATATCTTCTGCGATCAGCGGAATGGGCCACGGATAGGGGCTCGCGCCTCCACCGTAGTTCGCCGGAATCGCCTCACCGTGCAGGATGGCAGGGTGCGCGCACGCGGCGGCGGCCGGCTCCGGTGTGCCCTGCTGTGGAGGCTGCCGTATTCCGATGGGGTCTTCCCCGCAGAAGCGCGTCGCTACAAACTCGCCGAAGTGGTAATACGTCTTCCCGTGCCGGGCGAGATTGGTCCAGAGATAGCTGCTCGCCGGCTCGTTCACATCCGAAATCTTTTCCTGGAGCGGAAAGCCATTCTCAACCACGCCTTCGAAGTCGTACATGCGCTCGCGTCCGCGATAGCCCTGCTGCCAGTTCCGCTCGGTGTAGTCGCTGCTGATCGCAGCCGTTGACCACACGTGCCCATCGCCAGAAACCTCGCCTGAGTCGTAGAAGTTGTCCAGTATGCCGAACTGCAAAGCCAGCTTGTGCAGGTTGGGCGTCGTCTGTTCGCCATACATCGTCAGGCTGCGGTCGCCGTTGCCCGCCGGCAGGTCGCCAAAGACCTGGTCGTAGGTGCGGTTCTCCTTGATGATGTAGATCACGTGGCGTATGGGGTGGGCGCCGCCGCGGAAGGCAATCTGCTGCCGCGCTGCCTGCTGCATGTTGCTCGCTACGACTGCGCGGGTGAGCGCGGGAAGCTGCGGCTCCAGCGTCCCGAGGTCGACGGATGCAAGCGAACCATACAGCAGCGTGGCGATATAGGTGTGCGCGCCTGGACGCTTGCCGGAACCCGGAACAGCCGGCTGCGGCGCGGCGTTCGGCCCTGTGCCCCGTCCCTTTCCAGTCGCAATGTAGAGCCTGCCTCCGGTTGCCAGCAGTCCTGTCGGAAGCCATTCGGTGGGCACGAAGCCCAGTGCTGGCACGCCCGGCGCGGCTGCTTTTCGCCTGCCCAGATCGCCCGTGCGAAAGACCGCGACTGAATCGGTGCCGGCGTTTGCTGCATACAAGCGAGTGCCATCAGCCGAGACCGCCATTGCATTCGGCTCCGCCCCGAAGTAGCTCTGCCCGGGCAGGCGCGTATCGAAGTACCCGGCCACCGTCATCGGCGCTGAGCCCACACGAAGCGCCGCAACGGCATCGCGATTCGCCAGCGCCACGTATAAGGTCTTGCCATCCGGCGCCCACGCGAATGCTGTCGGATGCGAGCCGGGCGATGTCGCTTCTGTTGGCGGCAACAACGACAGCGTCTGCATCACGGTGCCGCGACGAAGATCCAGCTCCGCAACCGCCGAGCCATTCCATAGAGCCACGAACGCGCGGCTGCCGTCCCGGTTCGCCGTCACAACGATGGGATAGCTCGATGGCACCACCGGCCCGGAAGACAGGTCAAAGCGCCGCAGCACTTTGCCGGACGCTGCATCGATCTCGAGAACGTCGTCGGAAAAGTTGTCCGCCACCAAAAGCGCATCCGCCCCGCTCTGCCCTTTGACGACAGCCAGCCCGGCCGGTGCGGGAATGGCCACATCTCGCGGCAGCTTCGGGCCAATCGGGTTCTGCTCCTTCCCTGGGGCAAGCTGCTGCAGCGGCACCGGGATTGTGCGCTCCGCCGTCAGAACACCATCGGCCAGGGCGTACACGCCAATCGCGTTTCCTGTCGTATTTTCTTTTCCGCCATTAGGCTCCGTAAGCGATTCGAAGCTGGCATACAGGCGTCGCCCGTCACTGCTGAATGTCAGGCCCTGGAACAGGGTCTGCGGCGCTTTCTGGGCGGTGCGCGCTTCGGGAAAATCCGTCAGCTTGCCCGTCTTCGTGTCATAGATTGCGATCGATTGCTGATAGTCCGATTCGAAGGTCCCATATCCAGCGTTGAGCATCGCCACAGAATGTCCGTCCGGAGAAACCGCGATCGCCATCGGCAGGCTGTTCGTCTTCACCGGCCTGCCCGGTACAGTTTCCCCAAGCTGTTTGCCTGTCGGCAGATCCAGGGCCGCTGCGGAGTGTGGCGTACCAGCAGCCGGAGAGGCCTGCGCGCGCGCGGCACATGGTACGCCGCCCAGGGCTCCGGCGAGCGCGAGATGTGTAAGGAATCGGTTACGAAAGTGGGAGCACATAGCAACACCTTTGTCTCACACAACATGCCCTGGCGGGATTACAAAACTGTTACCGCCCGGGTCTCCGCGCACTGGTAGCTTCGAAATAGAACGCAATCCAGAGGTCAAGGATCCTCCCTCCCCATGCCGGTCGAAATCTTATCTGAAGTTCCTGTCGTTGATACCCCGGTTCACTCTGAAGCCCATTCCGCCATCGCGCCTGTGGCCACTGCCCCCAGCAAGCGAGCCCGTCCCGATGACGTCCCGATGCTGGGTCGCGCCACGCAGGACCACAAGCGCAACTGGGTCACGACACTGTTCATGCTGGTCTTCCATATCGGTGCGGTTGCCGCTCTGTTCATGTTCTCCTGGAAGGGACTCGGCGCCGCCGTGGTGCTCTGGTTCCTGTCAATCAACATGGGCATCGGCATGGGCTACCACCGGCTGCTTACTCATCGCGGCTATCGGACGCCCAAGTGGGTGGAACACTTCCTGGCGCTCTGCGGCACGCTTACGCTCGAAGGCGGCCCGATCTTCTGGGTAGCCACGCACCGGCTGCACCATCAGGTAACGGACAAGCCCGGCGACCCGCACACTCCGCACGATGGCGGCTGGTGGGCGCACATGAACTGGATCCTCAAGGGCGACGCGCTCCACCATGAGACTGCCCTGCTGGCCCGCTACGCCCCCGACCTCGCGAAGGACCCTGTCCACCGCTGGCTGAGCCGCTACCACTGGGTACCGCTCACGCTGGTTGGCTTCGGGCTGCTCGCCTGGGGCGGATGGTCTGCTGTGATGTGGGGCATCTTCCTCCGCGTTACCCTGGGACTCCACGCCACATGGTTGGTCAACTCCGCAACCCATATGTGGGGCTCGCGACGGTTTGCTACCAAGGACGAATCGCGCAACCTGTGGTGGGTCGCCCTCCTCACCGGCGGCGAGGGCTGGCACAACAACCACCACGCGCACCCCGTCTCCGCGCGCCATGGCCTGGCCTGGTATGAGTTCGACCCGAACTATTACGGTATCTGGCTGCTCGAAAAGCTGGGTCTGGCGAAGCAGGTCAATATCGCCCACTTCGACAAGCACGATCCACGTCCGGCCGGAGTCGCCTAGACCGTTTCACAACAGCTGTCTAACATGAAAAAGCCGGGATTGGCAGGGTGATAAAACCCGCCAATCCCGGCTTTTCTATTGCCACAGCGACGCGCTTAGGAACCGTTGGAACAGACGCCCAGCGATGCATTATGGAAGCTGAACCAGCCATTCACGCTTGTGCTTGCCGGTGCTCCGAAGTAGGGCAGCATGGCCAGATCCTGCAAGTGGTAGGTGAAGCCGTGAAGAGCGTAGGAATAATCTCCGTAGTTCGTCGTGCCCTCGAGGGGATCGCCGTTCTCCAGGATGCCACACGGTGTCTGGTTTCCGTTCGGGTTAGCAACGAGCGGGTCGTCCGCCCACTCTCCGATTTCGTGCGACAACGCCGAAACATCCTGCGCAAACGTGCCGGAGTGATCGATGTATGTTGCGTGCGCGTAAGACTGGGGGTTGCTCGCGCTTCCCTCTGAGCTATGGTATCCGCCGATGCAGCAGCTTCCGCCGTTCTGGGTCAGATACACGTCATAGGTCAGGAAGATAGGAAATGCATTCGGCTGAATACCAAGCTTGGCGATGATATTCGGCAATTGCGCGTCAAACCAGTTGATATCCACCAGGCCGGCAGTAAACCGGAAAGGCGAGCCAATCGTGCCGTAATTGCTTGGCACAGTCAGCGTTTGTTCTGCTTCGATAGAAGGGCTGCCCAGCAGCAGGTGGGAGTTCGTGTGGCTCTTTACCGTGCCCCAGAAATTTGCACGCTGGTAGGCATCGATATACTGCGTCGTGCCCACGTTCACACCGCCCAGTGTGTAGTTCGTGCTGTATTGGAACAGCGGCGACGTCGCCGTATTCTGCACCACGCTGTTTCCATTTGAAAGCACATGCGCGGGGTCGTATGTGTATTTCGTACCCGAGCTTGAAGAAACAATCAACTTGATGGGAATAATATAGACCGGAACCGTTGCGGACACGTTGCTGGAAGGGTTTGCGCCCACCATGTTATAGGGATAACTTGTTCCGTTGTAAGTGAACGAGCCATTCCATGTCTGGAGTGACTGCGACGACGTGCGCGGCATGATCTGCTCGGAAAACAGCCGGGGCGGGAGGACCGTATATCTGCCGTTCGGCTGCTGCTGGGGTTGTGTCTCGCTCCTGCTTTGCGCCATGGCGCTGCCGAGACAACAGGTCGCGAGCACAGCAGCTGCGCTCAGCTGCCACATACGTCTAAAAGTTAGCTTCATCGTGATGATTCACTCCTTGGGTGGATCCAGAAACCGTCGATCAACGGTGGCTATCACTAAATAAGACGCAGCCATGGTTCGTCAAGCGAAGACTCGAAGAAAGACAGTTATTTTTTTTGAGCCCGACTTCAAGCCGGCCGAGAGCACAAAATAGCCGGGGCCGAAATACAACTTCCGGGCTATTCCAGCTTGTGTGTTCTCCGCGACAGGGCCAGAGATAACTGCCCGCAGTCCCTTTGCACACCAGAGGAGATTTATACTTCTTTCACCACCATGCGCATCACACCACGCGGCCGGGCGATCTTCTTCTTTATCGCTTTAGGCGTTTGCCTGGTCGGGGTCGCCGTCACGCTTAACGTCGGCTGGATCATCCTGAACTGGCGCAAGCTGGTTCCCCTGCTGCTCGGCATTCCCTTCTTCGGGCTGCTGATTGCCGGGCTTATTCTGAATACGATCTTTCTGGTGCGCGAGGTCCGCCGCAACGAGCGCCACGACAGCTTTCTCAATGCTGTAACCCACGAGTTGAAGACGCCCATCGCCTCCATCCGGCTCTATCTCGATACGCTCAAACGTCGCGACCTTTCTCGCGAACAGCAGCAGCATTTCTACTCCATCATGCAGGCCGATACGGACCGCCTGCTCGCCACGGTGGAACAGGTGCTCAAGGCCGGCGAGGTGGGCCACCGCACCAGCGACCAACTGCGCACGCCCGTTGATGTGCGCGCGTTACTCAATGAGGCCATTGAGACCACCAGGCTCCGCCACCACTTGCAGGAGGACGCCATCACGCTCGAGGTCCGCGCCTTGGTGCAAACCTCCTACACAGTCATGGGTAGCCCGGAAGACCTGCGCACCGTGATTCTCAACATCTTCGACAACGCCGTGAAGTACTCTCCAGACGGCGTACACATTCACGCCCTCCTCTCCGTCGAGAGCGATGCGTGGGTCATGCTCAGCATCGCCGACCAGGGCCTGGGCATACCGCCGGCACAACTAAAGCGCATCTTCAAGCGCTTCTATCGCGTACCTAACCGCGCCACGCTGCGCATGGGCGGCACCGGGCTGGGGCTTTTCCTGGTCCGCGCCATCGCACGCCAGCATGGGGGCGATGCTTTCGCTGAAAGCGACGGCGAAGGCCGCGGGGCCACCATTCACCTTCAGCTTCCACGCGTACTGTCGATCGCCCCCGCTCCCCTTGAACCGTCGCGAAAGAACTCTTCAGAGAGTGCGGTGGCGGGATGACCGCCTTAGCGCACATTCTGATCGTGGAAGACGAAGAGCACCTGGCGCAGGGGCTGAAATTCAATCTGGAAGCGGAAGGCTACCGCGCAATCGTCGCCGGCGACGGCGAATCTGCCCTTGCGCTTTTACAGGGTGGACAGCCCGGCATTGACGCCGTCCTGCTCGACGTCATGCTGCCGGGCTGCGACGGTTTCGCGGTCGTTCAAGCGCTCCGCGACGACGGCAACTACACCCCGGTACTGATGCTTACCGCCCGTGGACGTTCGGAGGACGTGTTGCGCGGCCTTACCGCTGGCGCGGACGATTATCTTCCCAAGCCCTTCGACCTCACCATTCTGCTTGCGCGTCTCCACGGGCTCCTGCGCCGCAAAACCTGGCTCGAAGCCCAGCGCGGCCAGCCCGCAGCCGTGCCTGCAGCGCAGGTGATGCCGGATGCTTTTCTCTTTGCTGACCGCACGGTGGACTTTGCCGCCCTCGAGCTTCGTACGCCAGAAAAAACCACACGATTGACCGTTATGGAAGCCGATCTGTTGCGTTACCTGGTCCGGCACCAGGGGCGCATTATCTCGCGCAAAGAATTGCTTGAGCAGGTGTGGCGCATGCACGAAGATACTGACACCCGTGCCATCGATAACTTCATCGTGCGCCTGCGCCGCTATCTTGAAGAGGACCCGTCCCGGCCCGTCTACCTGGAAACCGTGCGCGGCGTCGGCTACCGCTTCCTTCCCGGCACCTGAGTACTGCCCACGCTGCTCGCGCTATGTCACCACGCTAAACTAGTCCAAAGAGACCGCCGCCTTGCGCATTTTTACTCGCTATATTCTCGGAGAAGTCATCTCCCACGCGCTGATTGGCGGCGCGCTGTTCACGTTCGTCCTTTTCATGCGCGATCTGGGGCGCATTCTTGAGCTGGTGGTTCGCGAAAGCGCGTCACTGGCCAACGTGGCCGAGATATTCCTTTTCACTCTCCCCAATACCTTCACCGTCACCATTCCAATGGCCGTGCTGGTGGGCGTTCTGCTCGGCCTCAGCCGCCTCGCGGCGGACAGTGAGATCACGGCCATGCGCGCTGCGGGCATTGGCGTCTGGTCGTTTGTACGCACGGTCGCCATCGTCGCCCTTTTTGGCTGGGGGCTCTCCCTGCTGAATGCGCTGTATCTCGCGCCCAAAGCTACTGAAGCCCTGCTGCAACTGGAAGCGTCACTCAAGACCTCGCAGGTTTCGTTCGAAATCCAGCCGCGTGTTTTCTACGAAGACTTCAAGAACTACGTGCTTTATGTGCAGGATGTGCGCGCCGGGGCCGGGGCAGCGCAGTGGCGGCGCGTCTTCCTGGCCGACCTGACCAACCCGGCCTCACCCAAGGTCACGACCGCCGCTGCGGCCACTGTCATCAACGACGGCCCGCAAGCCCTCCGCATGCGCCTGCGGAACGGCACGCAGCATGAATTCGTTCCGAACAATGCCAACCAGTATTCCGTCTCCACCTTCGCCGAGTCCGATCTTCCGCTCGAAATCGGGCACGAAGAAGAGGCGCACATCGGCCGCAGCGACACTCCAATCCTGGCCATGCCGCTCGGCGAACTCTACCGCCGGTCACTGGCGCCGGATGGCCAATGGTTCCGCATCGAGCTCTACAAGCGCTTCGCCTTCCCTACCTCCTGCATCGTGCTCATGCTGGTGGGGGTGCCGCTCGGCCTTTCTTCGCGGCGCGGCGGCAAGAGCGCCGGCTTTGTGCTCACCATCACGCTGGTCTTCCTCTACTACTTTCTATCTTCTACAGGCATAGCCCTTGCCCGCCAGAACAAGGTCTCGCCCTTTCTCGGCGTCTGGGCGGCAAATGCGCTGTTTGGCTTCTTCGGCCTGCTCCTGCTACGCCAGCTCGCGGTGCGCGGCGCTGCGGCTTTCATGTTCAGCTTTATGCGGCGTCGCGGCGACCGGACAGGCAAGGCCAAGCTCCTCAGCTATGCCACCGGCAACCGGACGCGTGAGCGCTCCGGCCGGCGCAGCTTCCCTCTCATCCTCGACGATTACGTTCTCCGCCAGTTCCTTTCCACCTTCCTCATGGTCCTCGTCGGCTTTGTCATGCTGATGTTGATCTTCACCTTCTTTGAGCTGCTGGGCGATATTATCCGCAACCGGACGGCGCTGGTCACTGTGGGCGATTACCTCTTCAATCTGACGCCCAGCATGGTTTATAACATCGCTCCACTTGCCGTTCTCGTATCCGTTCTTGTTACATTTGGCGTTCTCAACCGCACCAGCGAGCTTACCGCCATGAAGGCGACCGGCATCAGCATCTATCGGGTTATCCTGCCCGTGTTGGCCATCGCCTGCCTGCTCGCTGTTTCCCTTTTCGCCTTTGACGACAGCTACCTGCCAGCCGCGAATCGCCGGCAGGAAGCGCTACGCAGCGTGATCAAGGGCAAGCCGGCGCAGACGTTTCTACGTCCGGACCGCAAATGGATATTCGGCAAACAGGAGCCGGGTATGCCGGGACACATCTTCTATTACCAGTTCTTCGACGCCGACCACGATCGCTTCGCCAATATCTCCGTGTTCGAGTTCGACCCGGAGAACTTCGCGCTATCCCGCCGCATCTTCGCGGCCAGCGCCCATTGGGAGCCGCACCTCCATCAGTGGATTTTCGAGGACGGCTGGGAACGAGACTTCAATGGTGAGGCGGTCAGCAACTACCGCACGTTCTCTGTCGACACACTGCCGGAACTGCATGAAACTCCGGTGTATTTCAAGAAAGAAAACCGGCAGTCCTCTGAGATGAGCTTCGGCGAACTGCGGCGCTATATCCACGATCTGCGGCAAAGCGGCTTCGATACTATGCGCCTTCGCGTGCAGCTCAACCGCAAGCTCGCTTACCCGCTGATCACGCTCATCATGGCGGTGCTCGGCATCCCTTTCGCGCTCTCGATGGGACGGCGCGGGTCCCTTACCGGCATCGCCGTCGCTATCGGACTCGCCATTGCGTATTGGGTCTTCGCCGGCATGTTTGAGGCCATGGGTAATGTCAACATGCTGCCCGCCTTCCTGGCCGCCTGGTCGCCAGACCTGCTTTTCGCCCTGGCTGGCGGCTACCTTCTGCTGCGCACGCCTACCTAGTGCGTCCCAGCCCTACACTTGTCATTCTGAGCAAAGCAAAGAATCCATGTGGAGCCGCACGGCTCACTGCGGCGTTTGCAACCTCAACCGCTGGGCCGCTTGCGTGTTCTCCGCATCGGCCATCTTTGCCGCCTCCGCCAGCTCCCGCGCGGACTCGTCCTTTTGCCCCAGCCGCGCCAGCGTCAATCCCAGGTAATAATGCCCCGGCTGGTAGTCCGGCGCATCTGCAACAGCACGCTTCAGGAACGCCGCTGCCTGTTCGTACTTCTTCTCACGAAAGTACGCCGTGCCGGTTCCGGCCAGCGCTCCGCCGTGGTGCGGGTTTCCGATGAAGCGTCTTCGCGAACTCCGCGATGGCCTCCTCGTATTGCCCGCGGCCAAGCGCGATGTCGCCAAGCTGGTAGTAGGACTCAGTCTGCTCCGGACGCAACGCCACCGAATGTTCAAACTCCGCCCTCGCCTCGTCGGGATGCTGCCCCAATTGGAAAATGCGCCCCAGCCCATAATGCGCGGTGGGGTCGTCAGGCTTCTGCTTCAGGTATGCGCGCATCGCCTCTTCTGCCGGCCCAAGCTGGCCCAGATCCGTCTTCACCCGCGCCACTGCGTAGATCGTATTCGGATCACTCGGTTGCATTGCCTGCAAGCGCGCCAGCACCGTATCGGCGTCGCGATACAGGTGCATCTCGTCTTCTAACACGCCCAGGTCAAAGAGCAGCCGCGGACTATCCGGCACAAGCTGCTGTGCCCGCAACAAGTCCTTGAGCGCGGTGTCATTGTCATGCTGCGCCCGAGCCGCCAGAGCCAGCTTTTCCGAAGCGCTGACCTCCCCGTCTTTTGCCGCGAGGTTCGACGGATCGGCCCCAAGCGCGGCTTCATAGGCATCGCGCGCCTGCTCGAACTGCCCCGTTTGCATCAGCTCCCTTGCATGCTCGAGCTGCGGCGCAGGCCCGGTATCCGCCCCAGGCGCCTGCAATATCGCCGGCAACAGCAATGCATGCAGCGCAACCGCAAGTATGGGATAGGAAAGCATTGATAAACGGGCTACAGGGACTCTCTGCCGATTCTATCAACGCACGGGATGCCTCCCACGCTCGCCCGACCCGCCCAACTTGCTCGAAGAGGGCTTCGCCGCCGCCCTTTGGTAAACTGCAACTTACCCCTCCAAGGCCTTTCTATCACCATGCCGATCTCCCGGAGCCAGGCTCCTTCCCCCTCTCGCACCGCTGCTGCCCCCATGCGTCCGGTAAACCGGTCGGGGGTCGCGCTTTCGCTACTCGCGCTCGCGGCCATCCTTGGCGTCATCTTCTTCCTCCAGCTCCGGCACTTCGCGCCTTTCATCACGGACGATACGTTTATCTCCCTCCGTTACAGCCATCGACTGCTCGAGGGCAAGGGCCTTACCTGGAATGACCTGCGGCCGGTGGAGGGCTACACCAACCTTCTCTGGGTGTTGGCGTGCGCCGGCCTGGGTGCGCTCGGCATGAGCCTGCCTTTCGCTGCGCAAATGCTCGGCGTCGTCTCTGTCGTGGCCGTGCTCGTCGCAGTCATCGCCCAGGCGTTCCGAGACTACCCGGCAAAAATTCGCTTTCTTGCGGCGCTTGCCGGCGCCGGAGCGCTGGTGCTCAGCGGCCCGATTGACGTGTGGGCGCAGGGCGGGCTCGAACAGCCGCTACTCGCCGCCCTGCTCGCCTGGACGGCATACTTCGGCCTCCGCTGGGTGGCAACGACACGCCCGGCAGGACGCGATACCCTCGCCATGGGCCTGCTGCTTGGCTTTGCCTGCCTCACCCGCGCCGACGCTGCGCTCTTCACGGCCGCATTCTTTCTCGGCAGCGTGCTCGCCGATGGCATCCGCGTGCCCAGCATCGTTTCCCGCGCACGACTACTGCCTATTCCGGTCCTCTTCTCGCTTGGCCAGCTCTTCTTTCGCCGGGTCTACTACCACGAATGGCTGCCCAATACTGCGTTCGTCAAAGTGGCTTTCACGCTTCACCGGCTGCGCACCGGGCTTAAGTACGACCTGGTCGGGGTTGAGACCGACCTGGCGTTCTTTCTGCTGGCGCTCATCGGCACGGTTGCGCTCTGGATCAGCGGCAAGCAGCGCCAGGTCAAGCTAATAGTAACCGTCGTTGTTATCTGGCTTGTTTACATCATGGTGATTGGCGGCGACATCTTCCCGTCCGTTCGCCATTTCGTTCCCGCCCTTGCCATCGCGGCCTTCCTCGTGACCGGTTGCGGACTGCTCACCCTGAGCGCTCCCTTCCGCTTTTCGCGCCCTCGCGTCGCTGCGCTGCTGGTTCTGCTGGCGCTTGTTTCCCTCTCGGATCGCTTCTGCGAGCCGGAAACATGGGAAGCGCAGGGCAAGTCGATCGGGCTCTTCTTGAAGCATGCTTTCGGGGCGCAACATCCTCTGCTGGTCTCCGACGCCGCCGGCGTGGTGCCCTTTTACTCAGAGTTGCCGGCGCTCGATCCTCTCGGCCTCAACGACTACCACATTGCCCGCCATAAGAGCAGCGAGCGCGGTCGCGGCTGGCTGGGACACGAGCTCGCCGACGGCAAGTATGTCCTCGACCACAACCCCGATCTGCTCCTGTTCAGCGACTTCCAAAGCGACATCTTCTTCCCTTCCGACCAGGAGATCGCTCACGATCCGCGCTTCGCAACGTATTACCAGCCGGTCAGGTTCGACACGGACCCGCCCGACGCCATCCGCACTATTCTCTATGTGCGCAGGCTCGACGGTCCGCTTGCCATTCAAAGCTCGCCCGGGGAAACCCTGGTGCCGGCCTATCTGGCGACCATGAACGCTGCGAACTCGGTCAAACTGGTGGACGGCAAAGCGCAGCTTGTGCTGCCACCGCATGGCTCGGCTGCTTTCGAACGCATTCCCATACCGGCAGGAAGATGGAGAATGCAGGTACAAGGAAGCGGGGCCGCCGGAGTGAAGATTGGCGATATCGCGCCAGCCCCGCCCGCAGCCTGTTCCGGATGCATCGATCTTGCCGCACCAGGTCAAGTCCGTTTCGTTCTGCAGAACACCTCGGATCAGCCGGCAGTCGTGGAATCGGTTTCGATCCGTCGCGTCTAGGAGGCTTCTAAGCGAATCGGGGCTTGAGCGGTAATAGGGATGAGGCCACTCAATGCGTACCAAGCTCAGGAGCCGTCAACGCCCGGCTTGACTGGCAATCTGGCCGCTAGCCCATTTAGCTCTGCCTTGCGGGTAGCAGGGTTCATTACCCTGACCGGCCCCGTCGGAAGCACTGGATCAGTGAAGTGGACGATAACAGAAATGCGCCGGTTTGATGGATCGAGCGGATTGGCCGGGATGCGGAGCTGTTGGTCGGCGAAACCGCGCACCTGTGAGATCTGCGCGGAGTGCAACCCCGTCCGTTGCATCAGACGGCGGGCCGCATTGGCCCGGTCCGAGGACAGCTCCCAGTTTCCATACGACGACTCGTCGGCGTAGCGCTGCGCATCGGTATGTCCCTCGATAGAAATACGGTTCGGCACACCGCCCAGCTCTCGGGCCAGTAACATCAGCATCTCATCGCCTCGCCCGTTCAGTTTGGCGCTGCCGCTATTGAAAAATGTGCCGTCTTTGGCCTCCAGCAGCTCGATGCGAAGGCCCTCTGGCGTAATCGTGATCTCAATCTGCTTATTCAGCGCGTTGAGGTCCGGCCTTTGTGCGATCTGCTTTTCGATTTGGCGTTTCAGGTCCTGCAGGTTTTCCTTTGTGATCGGCAGGGCTTCAGCCGCGCCCGCCCGGTCCGTACCGATCTGGGTGGAGCGCCCATGGGGATCGCTGAAATAACCGGCCACCGCCTGCTTTACCTTCTCGTTCGCACTCATCAGCCAGAGCACGATGAATAACGCCATCATGGCTGTTACAAAATCAGCGTAGGCCACTTTCCATGCTCCACCATGGTATGCCGCATGCGCCGCCTTCTTCTTAATCACGATGATGGGGCGTACCGGCTGCGTGCTTTCCATGAAAACCTCTCCGGTGTAACGTTTCGGTCATCGATCAACTTCCAATCGCAGGGCGGGATGTTTGCGCCATGCTGACGACGCTCCCGCTAGGTCATGGCAGGCTCTGCTGGCATCGCACCGCCGGCGCCACGACAGGCCTGTTCCGTCTCCGCAAAGCTAGGGCGCACATGCAGCGGCACTGCGCGCCGCGCGATCTCGATCGCAATCGATGGCGGGCTCCCCTTCATGTAGGCGATGATTAAAACGCGGAGCACATGCAAAAGGCATCGCTCTTCTTCTGCGCTCTTGGTCATCTTCGATCCGACCGGCCCTATCAGCCCATAGCACATCAGAATGCCGAGAAATGTGCCGACGAGCGCCGACGCCACTTTATGGCCGATCTCTTCCGGCGGGCCGCCCAGGGCACTCATCGTAATCACCACACCCAGAACCGCGGCCACAATGCCCAATCCCGGCAGAGCATCCGCCACGGTAGTCAACGCAGAGATCGGCTCGCTGGCATCATGGTGTTGCACTTCCATATCCAGCTCCATCATCTGGTCAACGTCGAAGGCTTCCACGCCGCCGGTCACCGTCATACGCAGCGTGTCGCAGACGAAATCCCGCACGTGATGGTCTTTTATAAACGCGGGAAACTCCGTAAACAGCTTGCTTTCCGTAGGGTTTTCAATATCCGGCTCGATCGCCAGATTGCCTTCCCTTCGTGCCTTGTTGAGCACGCCGAACATCATGCGCAACACATCCAGATAACGTGCCTTATCGAATCTGGACGAACCGAAGACACTGGCCATCCCGCCCGCAAGGGCCTTGAGAATGTGCATCGGGTTTGCAATCAGCAGCGTGCCGAGCGCTGCTCCGCCGATGATGACCAGCTCGGCCGGCTGCATCAGTACCAGCAGGTTGCCTTTCTCCATCAGGTACCCGCCCAGCACCGCGCCGAAAACAATGACAATGCCGATGATCGCGAACATGCTGCGCCTTGCTCCGCCGAAAAAGATAGATCGTACGCCGCTCTTGATTCTCCTTATCGGCTCAATTCGCTAGAGGTTGAGCCCCGTCTTTCAGCAAACCTTCCGTTCGTGCTCTCTGATGAGCAAAAAAAGAGCAGGGCCATCGCCCTGCTCTTTTGTCCCCACCTCCGGCATCAGCCAGCTTATCTGCGGTAGCCGTCGTCTCTACCCTCGCCGCCCTCTCTCCGGTAGCCGTTTTCGTAACCGTGCATGTACGCATCCCGGTACAGGTTCTTGTACTGGTCACGGCTCATCCCGTGATGGTCGCCATGGTCCGGGGCATCCTTGAAGTGATCGTCCTGCGTCGGGCGGAAGCTATGGCCATGTTCCTGGTCCTTGCGCCCATCCACAAATCCATCGTGGTATCCCCAGTGTCTCGCCCGGTCCGCCGTTTGTTCCCCATCGTGGTAGTAGGTGTTGTAGCCTGGATCAGCCGGCGGCAGGTCGTATGGCCGCGCATATTGTGCCAATGCGAGCCCTGTGCCGCCCAGCCAGAGCCCCAGAAAGCCTAACGCCATACGACGCCATACGCGGTTCCGCAACCCTTGTATTCCACCAGTTCCATGCGCCATCGCCCTTCCTCCTTGCTCGTTGAGCTCGACTCCGCTTTAGCACCGTAATCCCTACCGCGGCGATGCCTCAGTACGGGGCAAGCTGACGCGCGTCCGGCACCAGCTTCCCGCTGCTCCGTTCAAACGCGGAAGGGTGACGGCAGTTGCCCGCATCTTTTCTCAGAAAGCCGGGTTTTGAGCACGCTTTGTATACGCGACCAGGAAGCAGGCCTGCGCTACCAGCGCTAGGAAAGCTGTTCGGAAGTTGGCGCCGGGCTTGACTCGCTATGCAGTGGCAGCTCCACCGTGAACTGCGTTTCTCCCGGCCGGGAAATGACGCGGACATCGCCGCCCATCTGGTGCACCGCTATCCGGCGCACGATCTCGAGCCCAAGTCCCGTTCCTTGCCCGACCGCTTTTGTCGTGAAGAACGGTTCAAAGATCCGCTGCTGGTCTTCCGGAGCGATGCCCTGCCCATGGTCGAGCACGCTCACAAAAAGACGGCCGTCCTCGCTCCATGTGCGCACATGTATAGTCCCGCCCGCCGGCGATGCATCAATGGCGTTGTCCAGGAGATTGGTCCATACCTGGTTCAGCCCGGGAACCGGCATCTGCAGCAGCGGAAGGTCCGGGGCAAACTCCTTGACCACCGTAAGCTGCTTTTCCTTGAACTTGTGCGCCAGGATCACCAGCGTGCTCTGGATGCTGCTATGAACATCCAGTGTTCCGGGGCCGTTCTTTCCCTCATAGGAATAGCGCTTGACCGCCATCACCAGATCAGTGACACGGGCGAGGCTTTCTTCCATCGTGCCCACCAGTTGCGCGCTCGAAACCAGCGCCTCCAGCCAGTTCAGCATGTCGGAGAACCCGGCGCCGCTGAAGACCGCGCGCGCACACGCAAGCTTGGTTTCATCCAGTCCCGTCGCGATCAGGACGGGCGACAGTCGCCACGCATTCTCTACCCCGGCATCGTCCAGCCATTCGGTGAGCGCATCCGCGGCGTCCGACTCTTCAAGCGAGCTCATGGCCACGCAGCAGTGGGTGGAAAGGGCCTGCTCCTGCAACTCGGCCATGCATTCGACCTGTTCGGAAGTGGCCTGCGAGCGCGTCATCCGTAGACTGATCTGCTGCAGCCGCCGCAGGTTCTCTCGCATTTGCGAGGCTGCCCTCCTTGCCGCTGCGCCTGGGTTATTCAGCTCGTGCATCAGCCCGGCAGCCATGGTGCCCAGCAGCGCCAATTTTTCCCGGTGCACCGTTTGCGACTGGTACGCCTGGAGCCGCCGCGCCATGTTGCCCAGCACCGCCCCGCGCACCCGTGGGCAGGAAAACATCAACTGCCAGAACGCCTCTTCATCGAAGCGCACGAGCGTGCCCGTCCTGGACATCACCACCGACGCGCCCGGGCCTGTTCCAGCCAGAATCGGCAGCTCGCCAAAGGCCTCCCCGGCGTTCATCGTCGCCACCAACATCGACGCGCCCGCGCCTTCTCGCTTTGAGATACGAACTTCTCCGTTGAGCAGCACCCAGAAGGAACGCCATGTCTGCGACTCGGCCACGAGTTCGGCCCCCGCCTCCGCGTGGACCACTTCCAGCGGCTTCAGGCAGCTCAGGTTTTGCTCGTCGAGATCGGCAAAGACGGGGATTTGCCGCAGTTCCGCAAGGAGCTGCTCGGGCGGCACAATCTCCGTCCTCAAGCCCTTCCCCGTTTCGCTTGTACTGCTGGTCTCGCTCACGCCCGCTCCGCCTCCCCTTGCTGCCGTCTCGTCACTCCGACGCGCCCCGGACCATGCCGGCTTAAAACTGTGCAAGGTATTCATGCACAAACTGCACCGCGATCGAGCCCTCGCCTACAGCGGAGGCCGCGCGCTTCACCGATCCGTGCCGCACATCCCCCGCGACAAAAATTCCCGGCGTGCTGGTTTCCAGCAGATACGGATCCCGCTCCCGCTTCCACACCTGCGGAAAGCGCGGGTTGGCCTTTACGTCGCGACCGCTCAACACGAACCCATTCCCATCGCGAAAGATCGTTGGCGGCAGCCAATCCGTCAACGGCGCCGCCCCGATGAAAATGAACAGCCCGGTCGCCTCCACCGTGCTTTCGCCATCCGGACGCAGGACCCGAAGCCGTTCAAGGCGTCCGTCCCCCATCGCTTCCAGCACCTCGGAGCCGGTCCAAACCTCTATATTCGATTCGCCAGCAATCTGATCGATCAAATATTTCGACATGCTCTTTTCCAGCGATGGCGCCCGTACCATCATCACCACGCGCCGTGCATACCGCGCAAAATGCATCGCGGCCTGTCCCGCGGAGTTGGCCCCACCGACAATAAACACCTCCTCGTTGGCGCACGTCTTCGCTTCCGACAAGGCCGCACCGTAATACACGCCTGCTCCCGTCAACTGCTCCAGCCCGGGGACCCGCAGTTTGCGGTAGTCCACCCCAGTGGCCAGCAGGCAGCACTGTGCTGAAATTTCTCTTTCATCCGCCAGCCGGACAAAGTGATAGTTGTTCTCCGTCCGGATTGATGTCGCCTGCTGGGCCAAAAACTCCGCCCCCAGCCGCACCGCCTGCTGGTAGGCCCGCCGCGCCAGATCGGCCCCGCTCAGCCCGGTCGGAAAGCCCAGGTAGTTCTCGATTCTGGAACTGGATCCTGCCTGCCCACCAGGAGCTTCCACCTCCACCACCAGTGTGCGCAATCCCTCGGAAGATCCATAGACCCCGGCGGCCAGCCCCGCCATGCCCGCCCCAAGCACGATCAGATCGTAAAAATCGCGCGTTGCCTCCGTACGCAGCCCGATGCGCGCCGCGAGCTCTGTCTGCGTGGGCTGCGCAAGAAACGTGCCATCCGGGAAGAGCACAACCGGCATCTTGCTGCCATCCACTGCGTGGCGGGCCAGCAGGTCGCGTGCTTCGGCGGAATGCTCCGGGTCCAGCCACACATAAGGGACCGAATTACGCGTCAAGAAATTGCGAACCTGCGCATCCCGCGCCGCATAGCGCAATCCGATCACCCTAAGCCCGTCAAGCGGCGCACGGTAACTGGCGTTCCAGGCCTCCAGGAGTTCGTCCACCACCGGATAGAGCTTTTCCTCGGGCGGGTCCCACGGCTTGGTCAGGTAATAGTGGATTTTTGCTGCGTTGATGGCCCGGATCGCTGCTTCGGTATCCGCATACGCGGTAAGCAGCGCGCGCTTGGCATCCGGATATAGCGAAATGGTGCGCTCCAGCAGTTCTGTTCCCGACATCCCTGGCATCCGCTGGTCGGACAGGAAGAGTGCCACCGGATCGCCGCGCTTCTTCAACTGGTCGCTCGTCTCCAGCGCCGCTTGTCCCGACGCCGCGCGAAGCACCCGGTAGTTCGCTCCATACCTCCGCCGCAAATCCTGAACAACCGTCTCCAATACGCTGGGGTCATCATCGATGGCGAGAATCACAGGCTTGCTCATGCCCGTTTAGTGTAGTGCCTTGTCTGGCGAGCGAGCGCGTACCGGAGCACAAGTTGCTGAAAACACAGATACTTTGCAAATCCCGCACTTTGGTACCACCTTCGTGGAGTTGTTCCAAAAAGGGTTATGGCTGATCTTTGGACTGCAGCACTATTGCAAAGCGGGAATGGGACCATAGAATCCATACCGTAACTGTTCCAATTTTCTGTCTACAGAAGTTTTTAAGCATTTGGCCGATAGTCTTGGTGAACGCAACTGTCTCGTTGTCGTGATAATGATGCGGAACTTTAACCGGGACTACGGGTTCCGTCAAAGTTACGACTACAACGTGCGCTCAGGCGATCCGATCGGACCAGAGGAAAATAGGCGAGACGCAATGAATAAGATCATTCTGGGCGACAATCAAGCGATCTTCCGGGCAGGTATTGCCAAGGTGCTGGCGAGTGAAGAGGACTTCCGTGTAGCGGCGCAGTGTGGCGATCTCGCCCGTATGCTGCTTGCTGTCGAAACCTACCGGGCTTCCATCGTGGTCTTTGCTTCTGCGTTGAAGCCCGAAGTGGACGATCTGATGATGCGTGTCAGGTCTGCCGGCAGTCGCGCCATCGTTATCGCCGAGAACAACGAATCGGCCACCACCTACACCCAGCTCGGCGTCCGCGGCGTGGTCTATCGCAATACAACGGGCGCAGCGCTTGTGGACTGTGTACACAAGGTGATCCACGGCTTGACGTGCGTGCAGCGGCCGATCGATGCCGCGCAGAACGAAGAAGAGGATTTTGTGGGAGCGCGCGTGCGCGACCGCCTCACGCCGAAAGAGATGAAGATCGTCGCGCTGATCGTTCAGGGCTGCAAGAACAAGGAGATTGCCCAGCGCCTGGGCACCACCGAGCAGGTCATCAAGAATTATCTCCGCAGTGTTTACGACAAGACAGGTGTTTCCGACCGGCTGGAACTTGCCCTGTTCACCATTCACCACCGCATCCTGGCCGCCGCCGCCGCCGAAGCCGGCAACGGCCTCCAGCCCGCCAGCAGCCTGCAGGCCATGCGCACCGCATAACCGGTTTCCGAGTATCCTCAGCGCAAACAAGGGCCTCCATCTCAGGAGGCCCTTGTTTGCGTAGTCCTTACTTCGTCACCGCACTCTGCTCCACCGCACGCGCAGGCCCGCGACGGCTAGTTCAAATTCCCCGGGGCGTCTGCCCGCCGGCCCGCTTGGCATCCATCAGCTTCTCCGCTACCGACTTCGCCTGCGTGAACAGGTAAAGGTAATCCGGGCCGCCGGCTTTTGAGTCCGTTCCCGACATGTTGAATCCGCCAAAGGGATGCGCGCCCACCATGGCGCCCGTGCTCTTGCGGTTGAAATAAAGATTGCCTACGTGGAACTGCTGCCGCGCGCGGTCCAGCTTTTCCCGCGATTCGGAATAGACCGAGCCGGTCAGCCCGTACTCCGTGTTGTTCGCCACCTGGAGCGCCTCGTCATAATCGCGCACCGGGATCACCGCCAGCACCGGCCCGAAGATCTCTTCCTGCGCGATCCGCGCGCGAGGCGCCACATCCGCAAAGACCGTCGGCTCGATGTAGTAGCCGCCCTCCGGCGTCTCTACCCGGTTGCCGCCCGCAAGCAGCCGCCCCTCACCCTTGCCGATCTCGATGTATCCGAGGATCGACTCCATGGCGCCCTGGTTCACCACCGGCCCCATATACACATTCTTCAGCGGATCACCCACCTTGATGCGCGATACCCGCTCCTCTAACTGCTCCAGGAACGACTGATAGACCGGCTCTTCCACAATCGCGCGCGAACAGGCCGAGCACTTCTGCCCGTTGAAGCCGAAGGCCGAAGCCACCACGCCCTCAACGGCGGCGTCAATGTCGGCGTCCGCGCTCACCACGATCGAATCCTTGCCGCCCATCTCCAGAACCGTGCGCTTGATCCAGATCTGCCCCGGCAGGTTGCGCGCCGCCTGCTCGTGGATATCCAGGCCGACTTCCTTCGAGCCGGTGAAGGCAATGAACCGCGTCTTCGGATGCTGCACGATGGCATTGCCAAAGGTCGCGCCCGATCCTGGGCAGAAGTTCACCACCCCAGGCGGCATCCCCGCTTCTTCCAGCACATCTACAAACCGCGCCGCGATCGTCGGCGCATCGCTCGAAGGCTTCAGGATGACGGTGTTCCCGCAGACGATGGCCGCCGAAGTCATGCCCGCCATGATTGCAAACGGAAAGTTCCACGGCGGAATCACCGCGCCCACGCCCAGCGGAATGTAGTGCAGTTCATCGCGCTCGCCCGGATACTGGATCGGCGTCGTGCTGCGTGCCAGCCGGAGCGCCTCGCGCGCATAGAACTCGAGGAAGTCGATAGTCTCGGCCACATCCGCATCGGCTTCAACCCAGTTCTTCCCTACCTCATAGGTCAGCCACGCGCAGAACTCGAATTTGCGGTCCCGGATGATTTCCGCCGCCTTCAGCAGCAGCGACGCCCGCTCCTCCGGCGACACGTATTGCCAGGTCTCGAATGCCTTGAGCGCCGCAGCCATCGCCTGCTCCGCATGCTCTGCGCCAGCCTTCTGGTGCACGCCCACCACCTCGGCCGGGCGCGCTGGATTAATCGACCGGATCTTACCCGCGGTGCGGACTCGTTCGCCGCCGATCACCAGCTCGTACTCGTGCCCCAGCATCTCGCCAACGTGCTGCAGGGCCTGCTGCATCGCGTGCTCGTTTTGCCGGTTGGAGAAGTCAGTAAACGGCTCGTTCCGGAACTCGCCCTGAGGCGCGACCGGCAGGATCACTGTGGAGATATCTGCGGTAGCCATAACCGGCTAGTGTAGCTCAGAACCCGATCCCATGATTCTGCCGCCGATTTGGTGGATCGGATCGATCCTGGTGTCATCCATTGCGTTCCCAGAATGCTTGCGGGATGCGGTCCTACCGCTAGAAGCTTCGCACCTGCCATGCGGGTCATGCCCAAGCGGTTCCATAAGTAAGGACGTCTAAGTCACATGATTCCCAAAACGCTCTGCATGCTCTGCACGCTGCTGCTCCTGGCCTTCGGGTATGGATTCGCGCAGGCAACCGTCCCCGATACGCCTGCCGGACATACTCTCCAGGCTTGGCTGGACGCTTTCAACAGCGGAGACCGCAGCAAGGTTGAGACATATGTAAAGACCGTGGATCCGGCAGAGTCCGTCGATGGAATGATCGGGTTCCGTAATCAAACAGGCGGATTTGAGCTACTATCCATCGAGAACAGCGGACCGCTGCATGTTCGCTTCCGGGTGAAAGAAAAAGGGGGAACCACCACCGCGCTCGGGAACCTTCTAGTGAAGGACGGCCGGCCACCGACGGTCGCAATCTTTGGCCTGCGTGCACTGCCTCCAGGGGCGGTCCTAGAGAATGTCACCATCGATGCCGCGGAGCGAAAGAAGGTGATTGACGGCGTGGACAGCGCGATTGACGAATACTACGTTGACCCTGCCGTAGCGCAACACATGGTCAGTGCTTTGAAAGCGCACCAGGCCAATGGCGATTACAACGCCATCTCGGATGGAGATGCGTTTGCCGCGCAACTGACCAAAGACCTGCAGGAGGTGAGCCATGACCGGCATCTGCGCGTAAACTTCAACTCCTTCAAAATGCCGCACCAGGCTGAGCCCAACCCGGAAGACGACGCGCGCTTTCACCAGCAGATGGAACACGATAATTGCGGATTCGAAAAGGTTGAAATCCTGCCGAACAACATAGGGTACGTGAAGTTCAATTCGTTCATGGACGCATCGTTCTGCGGGCCTACGGCGGTGGCAGCGATGGGTTTTGTCGCGCATACCGATGCCATCATCTTTGATCTGCGGCAGAACGGAGGCGGCCAACCGGCAATGGTCACGCTGATTGCGAGCTACCTTTTTGACCAGCCGACACACCTGATCGACATTTACAACCGCAAGGAGAACTCGACGGTACAGAATTGGACGCTGTCATATCTGCCTGGAACAAGGCTCACAAAGCAGCCGGTCTTTGTGCTGACCTCCAAGCGGACGTTCTCGGGGGCCGAGGAGTTCGCGTTTGACCTGAAGAATCAAAAGCGCGCCACGGTCGTAGGCGAAACCACTGGCGGCGGTGCGCATCCCGTGGCCGGGCACCCGGTTGCGGATTACTTCATGGTCGGCGTGCCCTTCGCCAAGTCGCTCGATCCGGTAACGAAGACGAACTGGGAGGGGACCGGCGTGGAACCCGATGTGAAAGTGCCGGCGGACGATGCTCTTACGACTGCAGAAAAGCTCGCGAGTGACAAGATCCATGCGAAAACGAATAAGTAACAGCCGCCCATTCCAATAGCATCTCGACTAGAAGTTCATTCGCACCAGCCACACACCTTGCCTCGGCAAGCTCAACTCCAGCGTCGGAGCTCCGCCCTGCACCACCACCCGGCGCGGTGCACTTCCCTGCAGCATTCCGCTTTTCTGTAAACGCATCTGTTGCGTATGTGATAGCCTCTGCGGGCTGCCCATCCGCTGCCAGGCTGTATACGAATTGCTGTGTTCCCCATCCATGCGAAACTGCTGCACCTGCACTGCTGTGCCGGCCAGCCCCTTCACGCGAAGATGCACCTCCGCAGGCGGCGCGGCTACATCCTCATCATGGTAGTTCCACACCAGCACATCCACCCCGTGCGGGCCTCGTGTGGCCACCGCATTCACGTCCGGGGCTCCCGGCACGCTATGGCTCAGCACGTCGCCAGCGACTGCGCCCCCGTGCTCTCAACAGCCACCCACTGCCCATTCAACATCCCAAGCATGCGGAAGACATTCAGCACCGGCTTGTCGATCCCATTGCTCGCCAGTTCGCGGAAGCCGGCGAAGGGCGGCTGGTCTTCGAACTCAAAAGCCCAGGTCACACTACCTTTGATGTCCACGCCTTCCCTGCGCGCCAGCTCATAAGTACGTGCCATCGCCTCAGCCACGCTCACACCATACAGCGCGCCATTGCGGTACCCATTCTGCGGACCACGGCAGGCTGCGCAACCCTCCGGGTCGCTCTCGCCAAGGATGATCGGCGTCGCCTTCCATTCAGGGAACGAAGCCACGATCTCCATGCCGCGCTGCACCGCCCGCAGCTGCGCGCCCACATTCATCTGCACGTGGCCGTCTTCGAACTTAGGACTCCCCTTCGGGTGAAAGCTGATGAAATCAAGCGGCGCACCCCGCTTTCCCGTGGCCGCGTTTGTGCCGCGCGCGCAATGCTCCAGAAACTGCTTCAGGAACGCAGCCGCCTTGTCGTTCGCCGGCCCGGTGCTCTCCGGCCCACCGACCTTCGCGCCGGGCAGCTCCGCGCGGATTGCCGCCGTCGTCACGTCATAGAGCCGGTCATATTCCTCCGGCGTCCCATGCCAGTACGCGATGTCCGGCTCGTTCCAAACCTCCCACAGCCAGCTATCCACTGCTGTCCCGTACCGCTGATGCAGATGCCGCACCCACGCCGACACCAGCGCGCTCCACTTCGCGTAATCGCGCGGCGGGTAGGACCAGCCCGTGAATATCTCGCCATTAGGAAAGCTGTGGCGATACGGTTCCGGATGCGTGGAGAGCGCCTCCGGCATGAAACCCACCTCCACCAGAGGCCGCACATGCGCATCTCGAAACGCGTCGAAGATGCGATCCGTGATCGTCCAGTCGTACACAGGCGATCCATCCGGCCGCTCCGTATAGGCGTTGGTCGATCCCCACTTCAGCGACGCAGAGCCATTGCCTGTGGTCAGCAGGTTATGCGTGCGGAAGTACACTGGCGCCGGGCTGAGCGCGCTGAGTTCGCGCAGCAGCTTCTTGCCATTCGGCGCGTAGACATAGTTGGGCTCATCGGCCCCGAAGTAGTTCCAGATAGGCCGGTACGCCCCCTGGATCTGGTTTGCATCGACCGTGATCGTCACCGGAGCCGCCGTGCTCTGCGCAGCGGCAAAGCTCGCAGTCAACAGCAGGCAGATGCCCGCCAGCCTGATACCGGTTCCCATCGTTCCCTGCCTCCTAACTGGGTCGCTCTACCCTGCTGGGGTGAGTTGCCGCGAATTTTCGGCGCTAGTTACGGCTGCTGCGTCAGCACAAAGGACTGGGCGGCCATGCCGTTGCAGGCACCCTGCTGTAGCTGCACGCCGTTTGCTGTTGAGGCGGACGGCGTCTCCAGGCACAGACCACCGTTACGAGCGACGAACTGGTACGTCCCATCGCTCCTCGAAACCGGCTTCCATTGCTGGTTGGCCCCGCCGCTATATCTCCCTAGCTGGATGTTCGCGCCGCTCGCGGCCGCCTTCCAAACCAGCGGCGCATTTCGATTGGTGATCTTGTAATAGTCACTGTCCGTCAGCGTGAATTGCCACCCCTGGTCGGACTGGCCGCTCGCGCAGGCACGCTGCTGCAGCGTAGTACCATTTGTGGATCCCCGGAGCCGCCGCGTCCACACAGCGGCCGCTTTTCGTGTTGGCGACGCTGTACCACCTACTGGCGTTGATTGCTGTTGACATCTGGTAGTAGACGCGCACGTAATCCACCAGCACTATGCCGGAGTTGGGCGTGGTGGAATCCGTCACTCCCGGAAATCCGCCACCGCCGATCGCGAAGTTCAGCAGAATGAAAAACGGCTGGTTGTATACCCACTGGGTTCCGCTGGGGAGATTCGCGGGTGTCACTGTGAAGTACGGCTTCGCCGGGTTGTCACGGTAGAACTGCATTTTGTCCTGCGACCAGATCACGCCATAAGTGTGGTAGCTGCTGTCGTCGATACGCTTCCCATTCGGGAATCGAAACTTGCTGCCAATTCCGTGGCCCCCGGAGTAGCCCGGACCATGCACGGTGGAAGAAGTGGTGCCCGGCCCATAGCTCTGCACCCACTCCATAATGTCCTGTTCCCCTGCCTTCGGCCAGCCTACGCTGTCGATGGTGTTGCCCAGCATCCAGAACGCCGGCCAGAACCCATCGGCTGCTTGCAGTTTCATGCGGGCCTCGATACGTCCATACTGAAAGGCTTTCTTCCCGGCGGTTTTCATGCGGCCCGAGGTCCAAGTTCCATTGTTCTTGACAGCGTGGATCACCAAATTCCCCTTGCCGTCCTGGTAGAGGTTGGATTGAGTGGAGTTGCACGGCGAAGCGTTGGACGAGGGCGCGCAGTAGACCTCCAGTTCGCGATTGCCCCACCCGCCGCCACCAGTATCGAAAGTCCAACTTGAGGAACTGGGCGCGGTACCCGCCGGGGCGTTGAACTCGTCACTCCACTGTAGGTTCCAAGTCTGGGCCTGCGTGGCTGCGCTGCTGCCGAGCGCCGCCCCCGCCAGGAAAAGGAAACAACGGCAGTGGCGACCAGGCCAAGCAAACTGGAAGCTTTGTCTTTTTCTCAGCATGGTTTATGTATCCATGTTTGTTACGTAGTGCGACCCCCCGCAAATTTAGGCGCCCGCGTACCGCTACCCCGCCGTAATCCGCTCCGTCTGCCGCGACATCTGCGCCGTGCGCTCCAGCTTATCCCAGTTGAAAGGACGCCCATCGATGGCGCGCTTCACAGTCCGGAAGAGCACGATCGAAAACACCTGGCGGTAGGCGAAACGCTGCAGCCAGATATGGAAGAGCAGCCACTTGTCGCCCTTGCTCGCCGGGTGCGGACGCTCGAGCGAAAAAGCCAGCGCCGACGTGATGAAGTCAATCACGAGAAACGCCAGAAAGTACACCAGTAACTTGTGAAAATTCGCCGCGCTTGCCGCTTCTGGATGGAAGTGCCGGTCCACCAGGTAGTGGATCGTCCCCGCCACAAACATCAGGTCGATGAACGGCGAAACCAGCGGCAGCAATATCTGGAAGATGACGATGTTCGGAAGCGCGAACAAACCCATCGCCCGATGCTTCAGAAACGCCCGCTTATGCTTTGACACCGCCTGCAGCGTGCCGAACGACCAGCGGAATCGCTGGCGCATCAACCCTCGCGCATTGATAGGCGCCTCGGTGAAAGCCAGCGAACGATCCTCGTAAATCACCTTGTATCCCTGCTCCAGCAGGTTCATCGTGAGGTCGGCATCCTCCGCGACGGTGTTCGCGGGGTAGCCTCCGCCCGTGCGCACCGCCTCCGTGAGCCATGCGCCGATGGCGCCGGGCACCACCGTAACTACGTCGAACAGATCCAGCGCGCGCCGTTCGAAGTTCTGGCTGGTGATGTATTCCAGCGCCTGCCAACGCGTCCACAGGTTCACGCGGTTTCCCACCTTCGCGTTCCCCGCCACCGCGCCCACCTTCGGGTCCGCAAAGTGGCACATCAGTTTCGAAATCGCATCGGAAGCAATCACCGTGTCTGCATCGATGCCGACATAGTATGCCTCTTCGATCTGCGCCACAGCAAAGTTCAGCGCCTCTGCCTTGCCCGCATTCGGCTTGGTCAGGACCTGCAACCTGCCGGATGCAATCTCTTCCGCATACGCATTCCGCGCCACTTCAAACGTGCGGTCCTTCGACCCATCGTCGATCACGATGGCACGCAGGTTCGGGTAGTCCGACACAAGCACGGAGCGGATCGTTCGCACGATCACCTTCTCCTCGTTGTATGCCGGGATCAGCACAGCAACACGCGGACAAAACCCGCCAGCCACTTCCGGCACCTTGCGCCGGCGCAAGCGATCGATCAGCGCGAACATTCCGACGACGATCAACCGCGCGCTCATCAGAACGTCCCCGACAAAAAATACCGTGACGACGAACCGGCTGAAAAACGCGAAGAAAAAGAACGCGACCGAGTCCACGCGAGCCTGCCATCGCTGGTCTGGCGTGAGCGCCGGCATCACCTCCGCTCGCGTCTTGCCCATCAGGGCAGAGACCGGCACAATCTGGTATCCCCGCGCACGCAGCGTGTCTATCAACAACGGGAGCGCCGCAACCGTCGGTCCGCGGTCGCCGCCACCGTCATGCAGCAGGATCACCGAACCCCGCAGTTGCGGCTTCGTCTTCATCGCGTCGAGCTGCGCCATGGCGCTGTCGGTGATCTGCTGCGGCGTCTTGCGCGGGTGCTCGTCCCAATCCGACGTGTCGATCTTGTCCCCGACGATGGTGTAGCCCATCTGCTGAATGCGATACGCTGGCGCCGCCTGGTCGTTGGTATCCGGCTCCTGATCGATGGAATACGGCGGACGGAAGTAGAGCGGCTTTACCCCTAGCTTGCTCGCGAAGAGCCGCTCTGTCAGGTTCAATTGCAACATTAACTGTCGCGGCGAGATCTCGCTGATGTCCGGATGCGTGAAGGTGTGATTGCCGATCTCATGGCCTTCGCGCACATACCGCTTCAGCAGCCCGACATTGTCCTGCGCCTGCTCGCCAATCACCATGAAGGTCGCCTGCACGTTCTTGGCTTTCAGAATGTCCAGGATCTTCGGCGTCCACTTGGGGTCGGGTCCATCGTCAAAGCTCAACGCCACCTTGTCTGGATGATAGCCGTAGAACTCCAGCGTATACGGCTGCGGATACGTCACCATGTGCTCATCGGTGATGGTCTCGTTCTCCGCATCCATGCTGATCGTCCGCGAGCCCGGATGCGGCACTCCCGTGATGCGCAGAATGTCGCCTTCGCCTTCCGTATTTACGTCTGCGCCGGAAGATACCTTCTCAAGCATTGTCTGTGCGTTCGGCGTATTCGGACGGTCCCAGATGTTCCAGAGTGTGGGGTCTTCCGAGCCCAATACCCAGAGCGCAAACGTCTGCAGCCCCATCCCACGCGCGGCGCGCAATTCATTGAACGAGGTCACGGCGTCCAGCATCCAGACCTGGTGCCGTACATGCGCGTCCTCATCGTCATAGGCGAAATGCGGATTCAACTCATCGCCTGCCAGCCGCAGGTCGGCCTCCGCATCGTTCGCCGTCTGCCAGGCATCCTGCACGGACTCGGCCTGCACATCCAGCACCTTTTGCGATTGCTTGCCGTGCTTGCCCGGCAGCGGCACCGTCCAGTCATAGGCGTAGTTGCCGATGGCGCAGATCAGCTTGTCTTTTGGAACCAGCTTCAGCACGCGCCGAAGGTTGTTTTCAAACCAGTCCTGCGAAGCGATGGGGCCGGGCGCTGAGGTGTTCTCGTGCTCGTCATAATTCATCAGCACGATGCCGTCGGTGTGCGCGGCCAAGGAACCGGAAGTGCTCGTCCGTTGCTCCCGATGCGGTATTCACATACAAACGCAGGTTCTTCGGATGAAGCGCACGTGTAAAGCTCGGCGATGAGGGCTTCGTAGCCTCCGCTCGCGTTATCCGGGATCTCTTCAAAATCCAGGGAGATGCCGCTGTAATTCGGATTGGCAGCAAGGAACCGGCTGATCTGATTCGTCAGATTCGCCCGCGCCGCTGCGCTGTTCAGCATCGGGCCGATCACCGTGTCCCACTCCCCGGTGATCGGGTTGTAGTTGTTCAGCAAGGGAAAGATCTCGGTATCTTCGTGCGTTGCGGCAATCAGATGCCGCACCTTGTCCTCTGGATCCACGCCATGCACAGCGCCATTCGCATCCACAATGCGATACGTGTGCGCCGGAGCCTCATTCGAAACTGCTCCCAAAAGCGTGCCGCTCGCATCCGTTACATGGAGCCAGACCGGGAAGAGCATGTCGAGTTGATGGATGTGCGCCTTGAGAGACGAGTAGCTGGCCGCGTCATCGTCTACGTAGTAAGCCGCGCGCAGGCTTTCCCCAGTATTCAGCGGAATCTCGGACGGCTTGCGCCCCGTCTTCCGGCGCGCCGGCTTGGCCGCGGTCCGGCCCTTTAGGTCCAACACCTGCCGCTCTTTCAGTGCGCGGTAGTTGCGCTTCTGCTGCGGCAACAGCAGCTCCGGCAACTGTTCACGGTGAATCACGTTCAGGAAAAAAGCGATCAGCAGCAGGGTGGAGACCACCGCGACAACATCCAGTACGCGGCGGAGGCGTTTCCACCGTTTGCGCTGCGGATCATAGAAAATCTGACGGTTCATCGTATCCCCAAAGCTTACAGCACTGGCGTACTTCGAGCGGCGGTCGCTATCATCCAGAACAATGCGCCGACGATCCCTGTTTTGGACAGCACTTGCTCTGCTTTTGGGAGCCGCCCTGCGCTTCTGGTTCATCCACCGCTTCAACCTCATCAATGGCGACGGCCTGATCTACGGAGACATTGCCAAGAACTGGCTTCTGCACGGCACCTATGGACGCTCCGAGGGCAGCGATATCGTCCCGACCCTCATCCGGCTTCCCGGCTATCCGCTATTCCTTGCGCTCTGCTTCCGCATCTTCGGCCTGGAGCACTACGGTGCGGTTGTCTATCTTCAGACGGCTATCGATCTGCTCTCCTGCCTGCTGGTCTATGCCACCGTGCGCGACCTCTGCTCCGCAAAAATGGCCATGGTGGCGCTCTGGCTGGCGGCGCTCTGCCCCTTTACGGCCAACTATGTGGCCGCTCCACTGACGGAAACATTGTCGGTCTTCTGTGTGGCACTGGCGTATTTCGCGCTCAGCCGGTTGCTGCTCCATCCCGGATGGCTGTGGGTAGGCGTGCTGGCATTCTCCTGGAGTTATGCCACGCTGCTGCGCCCCGATGGCGCCCTGCTCGCCGTCTCCTGTTTTCTGGCCATGGTGCTCTTCAGCCGCCGTCCTTACAGTGGCCGCGCGCCGCTCGGCCTGAAACGCGCTCTAGGCTATGCCGTGACTGCCGGGCTTTTGTCGCTGCTCCCCTTCGTTCCCTGGACACTCCGCAATTGGCAAGTCTTCCATGTCTTCGAGCCACTCGCCCCGCGTTACGCCACCGATCCTGGAGAGTTCACTGCTCCCGGCTTTCAGGCGTGGATGAAGACCTGGGCGGCGGAGTTTGCATCTACCTACGAGATCTACTGGAGCGTCAACTCGGATCAGCTCGACCCTTCGCTCCTGCCCGCGCGCGCCTTCGATTCACCCCAGCAATACCGGGAAACGCGCGATCTGATCTCCGATTACAACGCCACGACCACGCTCACGCCGGCGCTGGATGCCCGTTTCGCAGCGCTGGCCGAAGCTCGTAAGAGGGCGCATCCACTGCGCACCTATTTGAAACTTCCATTGTTACGAATAGCGGACATGTGGCTCCGCCCCCGCACCGAAACCCTCAACATCGAGTTGCGCTGGTGGCAATATTCGAAGCATCACCAGGAGACCGAGCAATCCGCCGCATACGCCGCACTGAATCTCTTCTACATCGTGCTTGCGCTAGTGGGAATGGTGCGCTGGAGGCGGGAAGGCGCGCTGCTTGTGGCTGCCATGCTCGGGTACCTGGTCCTGCGCAGCCTGCTGCTGGCCACCATAGAAGCACCCGAAGCCCGCTACACGGTCGAGGCTTTCCCGATCTTTTTCATTCTCGGAGCGCTCGCCTTCTGCAGACCGTCCGCTAGCTCAATCCGCGCAAATGAATGATCGGCTACCAGATCAGGAAGGCTACTTTGCTCTAACAGATTATTTCCGGACCATCTGCACACCCGGCTTGGTTTTGATCTTGAAAACTTCCGGGTCCACCTTGGCGTTATAGCGGATGTTCGAGTAGGTCGCCGTACGGCTGTCCCCACCGGGTTCCAGGAAGAGCTGCTTCATGCTGATGGCCCGCGCCGGGTCTACCCAGATCGTCACCTGGCTGAATATGTCTGCCACACTCTTTTCTTTCGGCTTCAGGTCCAGCTTCGCGGTTTGGACGCCGCCCACCGTTTCCATGGCGGTGCAGCTTACTTGCCAGTTTGCTTCGAGGCTCTTGCCGCTACCACCAAAGCCAAGCGTCAAAAAGCTCTCATACTGCGCGCGGTTATTACCAGCGCGGAAGATGGTCTCCTGGTTGATCTCCGGCTGATAAAAGTCCAGTTCGCCGCCTGTATAGGTCACCGTCTTCGGACTATTTTGCCCATTTTGCTGCTTGATGTACGCGGCCATCGCCGTCGTGTCGCCGTGCCGGTCGAAATAGATCGTGCCGCTCTGGATGTCGTGCTCGCCAGGAAGTACCGCCTGCACCTGGTCCCAAGCGAAATCCGCCTGGGCGCTTTCGAATTTCGCAGCCCCGGCATCCATTTGCCGCAATACCTTGTTGCTATCGCACGCTTGCGCGGCGGCTATCTGTCCAGCCACGGTCACGGCCAGCGCCGCCAACACTCCCAAATGCCAACCTCTGCGCATTGCCCGGTTTACTCCTCGCGGCGTATCTATAGCCGATGTGAGATTTAGATGTCTCGGCGTGCGCTTCGGCTCAGAAAAGACCGGCTCACCGGCTGGCCCACACTTTGTAGGCGGTCACCTTGCCGCTTGCGTCCTTGAGCGCCTGCCAACGCTCCACGTCCACCTGGCCGGCAACCGGCGCGATACTCGCGATCAACTCCGCCCGCAGCCTGGCTGCGTCCTTCGTATCTGGCACCTGGTCAGCAGCCACCTGGAAGGTAAAAGCTCTCCCTTTGCCCACATGCACCAGCACCTCGCGCCCCACGACTGGGTGGTCCTCCGGACGGTCATGGAAGTTGATTACGTGCGGCGCGATAAACAGAAAAAGCAGCACCAGCGTTACCATCACGTCGTAGTGAAAGCTGCCCCGCTCGTAAGTCCAGAACAGATAACTCTTCAGCAACTTCATCGCCCCTCCTTCTTTTCGCGGGTACCCGTTTCTCGCGCCCGGATCACCGTCTCGCCGCCCATGTACCGCTCCAGCGCTTCCGGTACCCTTACCGACCCGTCTGCCTGCTGATAATTCTCCAGAATCGCCAGCCACGTGCGACCGACAGCCAGCGCGCTGCCGTTCAGCGTATGCAGAAACTCTGTCTTGCTTTTGCCTGCCGGACGGTAGCGGAGGTTTGCGCGCCGCGCCTGAAAAGCCTCGAAATTTGAACACGACGATATTTCCCGGTACAGTCCCTGCCCCGGCAGCCAAACCTCCAGGTCATACGTCTTCGCCGCAGAAAATCCCATATCCCCGGTGCACAGCAGCATCCGGCGGTACGGCAACCCGAGCCGTTCCAGCACCGCCTCGGCATCGCGCGTCAGCCGTTCGTGCTCCGCTTCCGATTCCTCCGGCCGCACGAATTTCACCAGCTCCACTTTCTGGAATTGATGCTGCCGGATGATCCCGCGCACATCCTTGCCGTAGGAACCAGCCTCGGAGCGAAAGCAAGGCGTCCATGCTGTAAGCGAAACCGGCAACTCGGCGTCATCCAGCACCTCGTCCCGGAAGAGATTGGTCAGCGGCACCTCCGCTGTCGGGATCAGCCAGTGGTCGTTATCGCGATAGGTGCCCGGCGTGAACGGCTCGCCGTCCTCACAGCGGAACAGGTCGTCCGCAAACTTGGGCAGTTGCCCTGTCCCGTAGAGCGACTTGCTGTTGACCATTACCGGCGGCAGCACCTCGCGGTAGCCGTGCTCTCCGGTATGGAGATCGAGCATGAAGTTAGCCAGCGCCCGCTCCAGCCGCGCTCCTGCATCCCAATACACCGCAAAGCGCGCGCCGGAGAGCTTAGCCGCCCGCGCGAGGTCAAGGATTCCCAACTCCGCCCCAATCTCCCAATGCGGCTTGGGCGCGAAATCGAAGTGCGGCTTCTCACCCCAGGTTTTGATCTCGACGTTGCCAGCTTCAGAGGTGCCTTCGGGAACGCTGTCTTGCGGCAGGTTGGGGATCTGCTGGAGCATCGAGCGGAGGACTTCATCCGCTTCCGAGGCGGCCCGTTCCGCAGCTTCAATCTTCTCCTTGAGCGAGCGCGTCTCCTCCACCAGTTCGGAAGCATCCTCTTTCGCCCGCCGTCTGAGGGCAACTTCCTCGCTTAGCTGGTTGCGCCGCGCTTTGACCTCTTCGGCTTCGGCTATGCGCTCGCGCCGTCGCCGATCCAGCGGCCCGAAATCCGCCAACAACGCCGCCGCACCCGGCCCCCGCGCACGCAGCCTCTCCTCCACAAACGGCAGGTTCGCCCGCACAAATTGCAAATCAAGCATGCTCTTTACTGTAAAGGACAGCGGAGAAACGCCCAAGACAGGCGCGCGAGTGCGTCACCTGGAAGCTCAGCTACTTGATGCGTTCTTCGATACGCACAATTCTTTGTGCGTGATCGCCGATCATGCCCAGCAGACCCTGCACATCCTGATGCAGAGTGTCGGCGAGCTTATCCACTCGATCTTCGAGTCGGTCGATTCGACGCCCTAGATTGTCCACTCCACACTGATTCTGCAAAATGCCAACCAGCGCCAAGAGTGCAGGAATCGAAATGCCTGCCCAGAATTGCCAACCCGTGATCATCGTGCGCCTATTCTAAACCAGTTCACTGTGCCTCTGCGATACTGGAACCGCCATGCGTCCCGCCTTCCAGCGTCTCCTTTCCCTCTCGCTCGCCGGCCTGCTCGCTCTCGCGTCCACCCCGCAAGCTCCCGCCAGCGCCTATGACGGCCATCCCAAGCTCATCGTCATCGTGGTCATCGACCAGTTCCGCGAAGACTACCTCGAACGCTATCGCGCCGACCTCAAGGCGCCCCGCGGCTTCCGCCTTTTTCTTGACCATGGCGCCTACTTTCCCGACTGTTATTACGACTACGCCAACACCAAGACCGCGCCCGGCCATGCCACGCTCGGCACCGGTGCCTACACCGATGGCCATGGCATCAGCTCCAACGAATGGTGGGACCTGGACCGGAGCAAGACCCACCCGATCAGCTCGGTCGAAGACGAGCGCTATCGGACGGTGGGCTTGCTCAAGGCGAACGAGGGCAGCGTCGGTGCCTCCCCAAGTAACGAGCGCGCCTCCACCGTCGGCGACGAACTTCGCCTGGCAACGGGCGGCCAGTCCCGTGTCTATGGCGTCTCCCTCAAGGACCGCGCCGCGATTCTCCCCGCGGGCGCAACCGCCAACGGTGCTTTCTGGATCGACCCCGACAGCGGTACCTTCGTCACCTCGACCTTCTACATGAACGCACTCCCCGCCTGGGCCACTGCCTTCAACGCCAGCAACCGTGCCCAAAGAGCCCTGGAAGAGGCAAACGCTAGCGCTCCGGGCAAATTTTACGACCAGGTCGGCCCCACCCCCGCCGCCAATACCTATGAGCTCGACTTCGCCCGCGCCCTCGTCACTGGCGAGCAGCTTGGCCGCCACAGCACCACCGACCTGCTCACCGTAAGTCTTTCCGCGAACGACCTGCTGGGCCACCGCGTCGGCCCGGACGCTCCGCAGGAGCGCCAGATGGTGGGCGCCCTGGATACGGAACTCGACGGCTTCTTCTCCTGGCTGGACGCCCACATCGATGGCGGTCTTGGGAATGTCTGGATCGCGCTTTCCGCCGACCACGGTGTCGCGCCCTCTCCCATGGAAGCCGCTGCCCTGGGCCTGCCCGCCGCGACCCTGAACATGACGACGCTTACCGCAGCGCTGAACGACGCCATGAACGGCAAGTTCTCGCCCGGAGAGAAGGTCGAATACCTCCTGCCCCATCAGGAACTTCCCTATCTTGCCCTGAACCGTCCCTCCTTCGAGCGCGCCGGCATCAATGAGCAGGAGGCCGAGGACGCCGTCGCTAGCGCCCTTCCCGCTGCCATCGCCTCCCTGCCGGCCCAGCCCATCATCCAGCCACTCATGGCCCCCCCGCCGCCGGTTATTGCCACTCCCGCCCCTAATAGCCGCACGGGCCGCCACGCCTCCCAAACCCGCGCAAGCCGGACGCAGCCGGCCCGGACGAGGCGCGAAAGTTCCAGCCAGAAGACACGCCGGGGCGCGTCAGCATCTGCCGCCGCGCACCCACCCGCGTTGCCTGTCACCCTGGCCGCCCCGCAACCACTCCAGCCCGCCTCGAGCAAGCTGCCGCCCCACCCGTTGGCGGTACAAATCTTCACCCGCCAACTGCTCGCCTCCGGCTCCCTGCCTCCCAGCGAGTTCGGCGAGCTTATCGCACACAGCTACAGCCCCAACGGCGGCTGGTATGTCATGGTCATTCCTGAAGCCTTCCAGATGGGCGGCGCGGCGAGTGGCAGCGGCACCACGCATTTTTCGCCCTGGTCCTACGACCGCCATGTGCCGCTGGCCTTTTACGGCATGCCCTTTGCGCCCGGCATCTACCGCGGACGCGTCGGGCCGGTAGACCTCGCGGCCACCTTTGCCTCTCTGCTCGGTGTCAACCAGCCCTCCGCCTCAACCGGCCACATCCTGACCCAGGCGCTTCGTACCCCCGCAGATCTCGCAGCAGCGGCAAAGAAATCGCGGGAGACACGCAAGAAATCCACTTCCGCTACGGAAGAGCCGGGCAGCCCCGCTGTTCCAGCCCCGCTCTCGGCACAGCCGCCCTCGGCAGCGCCGGCCACAGCGCCTGCGGGAGCAGCAGCGCCTCCGGCCACAGCACCGGCGCCGTCTGAGGCCGCGCCAGCTCCGGCCACACCAGCCCCCGCCAGCCCTGTGCCTGCGCCGCCGCCGTCCACGACACCACCCGGGGCCAACAACGGAGGCGCAGCCCCCCAATGAAGCCCGACATGCGCGTCTCGTTCTGTGGCCTCGAGCTCCGTAATCCGATCATCGCCGCCTCCGGCACCTTCGGCTATGGCATCGAGTTTGAAGAGGTCGTCTCGCTCGACCGCATCGGCGGTTTCATCACCAAGGGCCTTTCCCGCGAGCCCATGGCCGGCAACGCGGCCCCCCGCATCATCGAAACCCCGTCGGGCATGATCAACGCCATCGGGCTCCAGAACATGGGCGTTCGCGGCTTCATCGCGGAAAAGCTTCCGCCGCTCCGGCGCTACCGCAACACCGCCTGCATCGCGAATGTCTTCGGCTTTGCTATCCCCGACTACCTCGCCGTCATCGAGGTGCTGAACGGAGCCGAAGGCATCGCCGCGTATGAGCTGAATGCCTCCTGCCCCAACACCCGGCACGGCGGCCTCACCTTTGGCGCAGACCCCGAGCAGCTGGCCGAACTCGTTGTCGCCGCCAAAGAGGTCAGCCGCCGTCCGCTGATCGTCAAGCTTTCGCCCAACGTCACCTCCATTGCGCAGATGGCCCGCACCGCCGAGGCCGCCGGGGCTGACGCGCTTTCGCTCGTCAACACCTTTGTCTCCCTCGCCATCGACGTCAATACCCGTCGCCCGCGCATTGCCAACATCACCGGCGGATTATCCGGGCCAGCCATCAAGCCGATCGCCGTGCGCATGGTCTGGGAAGCCTCCCGCGCTGTCAAAATCCCGATCCTCGGTCTGGGCGGCATCGTCTCCGCCGAAGACGCAGTGGAATTCCTGCTCGCCGGCGCAACCGCGGTCCAGATCGGCACGGCTTCCTATGCTGACCCCCGCGCCGCCGAACGCATCGCCAAAGCCCTCGAAAGCTGGTGCGCCCACCACCACATCTCCCGCGTGAGCGAACTCACTGGCGGCATGAAGCTGTCCTGACCGGTTCTGGAGAAACGAGATTGGACCTGCGAGCCATACGCTCTCCGTCTCACGCGCACAGCGAAAAGCCCCCACGCACGTGAGGGCTTTTGAACTCTGAACTGCGGATCGATCAGGCGACTCGCGAGCCGCGATCCCGCACGTCTCCGGGCAGACGTCCGCTGAAGTGCCGCGCTTCGCGCAGCGCAATGTCCGTCAGGAAGACCGGCGCTGGCGTCGCCACTGCCACCAGCAGCCAGCTCATCAGCGAGATCAGCAAACCCAGAACCGCCGCCGCCTGGAGGCTCAGCACAATCGGCACCTGCCACAGGTGCAGGGTGACCACCGCCCAGTGCTGCAAAGGCTGGATGTGGTGGATGATGGCCAGCGCGAATAGAAAGACCGCAATCGATACGGTGCTCAAGCCGATCAGCGCCACGTCCACCGTCCGATGCAGCCGCTGCCGCGACCGGCAATGCCCGCACTCTTCCAGGTGCTCTTCGAAATCCACACGCATCGCGGGCGTGATGCCGGAGATGTCATACCTCCAGCTGGATAGAATGTCGCCTACAACCTGATCGGTGCAAGATCTCATAATGGTCGCCTGGAGCCTCGGTTGGAAGCCCATAGTGTAACCCTATAGTAACGGTCGGATGCTCATGAAAGCCAGTACGGGAGTGTCGTTTGGGTTTCCTCCCGGTTTCATCGGGGTTTCCGGCCACGCCTGTTTCGCGCCACTGTAAGAGATGCTGCTACAAGCAGATCGCTTCAATCGGTTCTGCCTGTTGCGCAATCAGGAGCTTGTTCGCCAGCAGGCTCATCCGGTCGCGCAATGCACGTTCCGCGCACACCCGGGCCAGCTCCGGCATATTGTTGCTCTCAGACAGGTGCGCCAACACCACATACGCAGCCTGCCCGTCATAGTTCCGTTCCAGAAACTCTGCCGCGGCCTCATTGGATAAATGACCCACCCGCGACATCACCCGCTGCTTCACCGACCATGGGTACGGCCCGTCCCGCAGCATCTCAGTGTCGTGGTTCGATTCCAGCATCAGCACGTCGCAGCGGCGAAGCGCCTGCTTGGCATTCTGCGGCATATAGCCAAGATCCGTCGCGATCCCGATCCGGACGCCCTCCGCGCTAAACACAAAGCCCACCGGGTCCGCCGCATCGTGCGGAATGGTGAAGGGAAACACATCGATATCGCCAACCGAGAACTGTGTCCCTGCTTCGAAGTACTCCACGCCCGGAAGCGCGCACGGGTCTTTCCCGGCCTCTGCAACCGCGTCCAGACGCTCGACCTCTCCTTCGCAGGGCGACGGTTCCAGCCGGCCTGCACGCTCCTGGATGTCGTCCACGGGCTGCGGCGCCGCTTTGGAAAGCATCTCCCGTGCTGCCGCTTCGGTCTTCCGCCGCTCCAGCCAGTCGGCATAGGTCATCCGCTTTTGCGGCGCCACCGAGCGCATCCACGCGCGGTGGGTCATCTCGGTGAAATAGACCGGGATGCCAAGCTTCCGGGCCAGCACCGCCACACCCTGCACGTGGTCCTGATGCTCATGCGTGATCAGGATTGCATCCAGCCGCTCGGGGTCTTCCCCGGCCATGCACATGCGCTTCAGCAACTCCCGGCAGGAAAGTCCCGCATCCACCAGGATGCGTGTGCGTCCGGTCGCCACAACAGTGCTGTTTCCCTTGGACCCACTGCTCAGCACCGTCATGCGCATCATAAACTCCACCATACGCCATCCCGACGTGGATTTGCGGGGAAGTGTGCACCAATAACGCTGCACGCGCCGCAAAGGGAATCGCTCTAATCCATACGCACCGTGCTGCCCTTGCGCCACGCCTCCAGCCCGTCGAGCGCCCGGACCTTGCGCTCGGGAAAGCGCACCGCCTGCACCAGGCGGTAGACCACGCCTTCCAGATTGCGCGCCTTGCGATAAAAGACCAGATCCTCCCACCCGAACGCTTCCGGGTAGCCGCGCAGCGCAGCTTCCACTCCACCCGCTGGCGCCGTGCGGAACAGGCACGCCACGTCCCATGCCGGAGGCCCCATACACGCATCTTCAAAGTCCGTCCACAGAAACCCATCAGGCGTCCGTAGCAGGTTGCTGCGGTGCGCATCGCCGTGGAGCGCCTGCGTCTCGCCCCGGCGCTGCTGCAGGGTTTCGCCCAGCCGCCATTGCGCTTCGCGCAAAGCGATTAGGTCGCCACCGGACAGCGCATGCCGGCTTTCCAGAAATTTCAGCCAGCGCGGAATCTCATCCAGCACCACGCCCATATACGGCAGCTCCCCATCCGGAGTAGCGGCCGTGTAGCCGCGAAGCACCTGGTGCAGTTCGCGCAAACGCGGCGCAGCTTCTTCGGCCGAGGGCGCCGCCGCCCGGTCCGCGTCCACATATTTCCAGAAGGTCAAGGCATAGCCGTCCTCAAAATATGGCCCCGCCGGCAGTTCTTCGCTGGGCGGCACCACCGGCGCACCCTGTCCATGCAGATAGCGCGCCACTGCCAGGTCCCGCGCCAGCCACGCGCCCGCGGGCCGCCGCACCAGGCCGATCGTGGTGGCCACCCTCGCCAGCACGCTTGCCGGCTTCAAATGCACCAGCAGGTTGCTCCCATCGGAAATCACCTCGACATCGCGTACCGGGATGCCGTGCCGCTCCGCTACGTTCTTTGCGGCGTTCAGTGCGCCAATGCTTAGGCTGTCCATGGTTCGATCCTCGCGTGGCGCTGTCTATGTATCGTCAAAAGGTGCGCAAAAAGCAGCTATCTTGGTGGTATTTTGCTGCATTTGAGCACACTTTCGGCCGGTTTCAATCGCTTTTCTGATGGAGGGTGGAACCGGCTCCGGTCGATAGCTAGTAGGTATAGAAGCCGCGGCCCGATTTGCGCCCCAGCCAGCCCGCATCCACCATCCGGATCAGCAGCGGACAAGGCCGGTACTTCGGATCCCCCAGGCCTTCCTGCAGCACCCGCATGATGTCGAGACACACATCGAGGCCGATGAAGTCCGCCAGCGTGAGCGGGCCCATGGGGTGCGCCATGCCCAGCTTGAAGACCTGATCGACCGCCTCAGGCGTCGCCACGCCTTCCATAACTGCATACATCGCCTCGTTGAGCAGCGGCATCAGCACGCGGTTCGAAACAAAGCCGGCAGCGTCGTTCACCTCCACCGGTGTCTTGCCCAACCGCTCCGCCAGGGACTTCACCGCGTCGTAGGTCGCCTGCGAAGTCGCCAATCCGCGGATCACTTCCACAAGCTGCATCACCGGCACCGGATTGAAGAAGTGCATGCCGATCACGCGGTCCGGCCGCTGGGTTTGCGCGGCAAGTTTGGTGATCGAGATCGACGAGGTGTTGGAGGCCAGGATGGCTTCGGGGCCGAGCATGCGGTCGAGTTCCTGGAACAAGGCGCGCTTGATCTCGAAGCGCTCTGTTGCCGCCTCGATCACCAGGCTGCAGCCGGCCAACTGCCCGCGATCGAGCACGCCTTCAATGCGTCCGAGCGCTGCCCCGGCCTGTTCGGAGGTCAGCTTGCCTTTGGCTGCTTCGCGGTCCAGGTTCTTGCGGATGGTCTCGAGCCCCCGGTCAAGAAATCTCTGCTCGATCTCGCAGAGCACCACTGGAAAACCGCTCCGGGCAAAGACATGGGCGATTCCGTTGCCCATCGTTCCCGCGCCCACCACACCGATCCGCTCCATCTCCGCCATCGCCCAATCACTCCCGCCGCGCAGTTTCGCAAAACAGACGAGTGTACCGCAGGTGGCCGCGGGCGCGTTGGACGATGGCCCGTTTCGAAATCGGATGGCCGGAAGTTACTGCGGAGGACTAAGTCGCTGTAGCTATGGTGAAGGCGGACCCGGTAAGAAATATCTTGTGGTTACACCGCCAGCTGTAACAGTTTCGGTCTGCTACTCCTGTGACTACTATTCGACTCTCCACGTTACGATTACTCTATTGCTCCTATGCACAGTTACGTGAAACTATGCTTCCACTTCGGAGGCATGTGTTCTATGAACAGGTTGTCTAAGTTTCTAACTCGCTTCGCCGTCGTGAGCACGGCGGGGTTTCTACTGCAAGCTGGCGCGCGCGCGCAGGAGCTTCCACAATCCCCGCTTACCTTGGGAAACAGCGAACACGCAGTCCACATCCTGCCAACCGTAAACGATGCCCGAACCTTTGCCCAAGCGAATGCAGATACCGGACCGATGATCTACCACACCGGCGGCTCGGTGATGAACCCGTCCGTACAGGCCTATTCCATCTTTTGGCTTCCGTCGAAGCTGCAGAGCGGAGGATCGACGACCATGTCCGCCCACTACCAGACGGTGCAGAGAAGCATGTTGACCGATTACGCGGGCCATAGCCTTGGCAGCAACAACACCCAGTATTACCAGATCTCCGGCGGCGCGACGACCTACATCCAGAACGCCGGTGGCCTGACGAAATCGATCCTCGACACTAACCCATACCCCTCGTCTGGATGCACGGACAGCGCCACGCCCGGTAATTGCATTACGGATGCGCAGGTGCAAACGGAAATCAAGCGCGTGATGAGCGCGATGCACTTGACCGGCGGGTTGAACAAGATATTTATGCTCTTCACATCGAGCGGCGAGGGATCCTGCTTCGACCCCGGCTCTAGCTCATGTGCCTATGTTCAGTACTGCGCATATCACGGTTACTTCAAGGTCGGATCGACCCCGGTCATCTACTCCAATCAACCGTATGGCAACCCCAACGTATGCCAGATACAAGGAGCCCCTTCGCCGAACAATGACGTGGTGGCGGATACAGCTGTAAGCACCGCAAGTCATGAGCTGACCGAGGCCACAACGGACCCACTGCTGAATGCGTGGTTTACTGCGCAAGGCAATGAGATCGGCGACCTTTGCGCTTACACCTACGGCACCTATGACTGGGATGGCGGCAAGGCGAACCAGATGTGGAATGGCCGCTATTACCTGCTCCAGCGGGAATACGACAACCACACCCGGAGCTGCGTAAAGGTTGGACCGTAGATCATCAGATCATCGCGAAGTTGCGGAGTAAGCGCCCTCTTGCCGGAAAAACAGCCGCGAGAGGGCGTTCCCGTCTATAGAGCGCGGAGCAGGCGGCCGGGGAGAAAGATGATTCCCGCAATAAGCTCCAGCACGCCACCCACGGCGATGCCGACAATCCGGAAGGGCAGCAGAAGCAGCCATACAAATGGGTAAAGGACGACCGCGAAAAGCGCCAGCGGCCAGCAAAGAATCAGCAGCACGCACCACAGCAGAAACTTGATCACACCTGAACTCCGCCTGGAAGTCGGGAGCGTGCAGCCGGCGAGCCGGTGCATCAGGTCTCCCTCCAGCCAGTACGCACCCGTAAACGGGATGGTTCCCGGGCGTCACCGGCGGGGACACCTGGCATCCCTGAATGTCGCAAGCAGTAAGATATAGAACATGCCAGAGACCATGCAGACTGGATCTCCGTCGCGCGCAAGCGTGCTGTCCTCCCTCTTCAGCCCCGAATTCACCGAGAAGCTGGAGCGCCTGGGCCACGAAAGCAAAGCAGCCTACGGGAGCGCCAAACCATACCCGCATATCTTCTTCGACAACTTCCTTCCGGTCGAAGTCGCCGAGGCCGCTCTTGAAGAATTCCCCGACCCCAAACAGATCGACTGGCTGAAGCACCGGGGCATCGACCAACACGGCAAGCTTGCCTTCGACCATGCGGAGAACCTGCCCGACCCGTTGCGCGACATCCTCTTCTTCCTGAACAGCCGGCCAATGTTGCAGTTCCTGGAATCGCTCACCGGCATCGACGCGATCTTTGGCGACCCCTACTTCAACGGCGGCGGCCTGCACCAGACCAAGCCGGGCGGCAGCCTGGAAGTTCATGCGGACTACAGCTTTCACCCCAAGCTGAAAGTCGATCGCCGCATTAACGTGCTGATCTACCTGAACAAGGATTGGAAAGAAGAGTACGGCGGCCACTTCGAGTTGTGGAACCGCGACCTCACGCAGGCGGAAGCCAAAATCCTCCCGGTCTTCAACCGCTGCGCTATCTTCAGCACCACCAGCCACTCCTATCACGGCCATCCCACGCCGCTGGCCTGCCCGCCGGATCGCACCCGCAAGTCCATCGCCACCTACTACTTCAGCAACGGACGCCCCGAGGAGGACCAGACCTCCGCTCATCCTGTCGCCTTTGTACGGCGTCCCGGGACCAGGGAGCCGCTGGGTCACCGTGTGCGCCAGTTTGCTAAACGCCTCCTGCCGCCCATCCTCTTGGACCTGTACCGCGGCGCACGGAAGTAGGCCTCCCATGAAGCAAAGGGCCGCTCACGTCGCCGGCCCTTGCTCCATCTGCGGACTCAGAAAGCACTGCGCACCACGCCGCCGTCCACCCGCAACGGCGCCCCGTTCGTAGCCGAGGACAATTCACTGGCAATGTAGACGGCCAGATGCGCGACCTCCTCTGGACTAGCAAAGCGCTCAAGCAAAGACGACGGCCGCGCATGCTTGAAAAAGTCGCGCTCCACCTCCTCCTTGCTAACGCCTCGCTGCTTGGCTTGCGTTTCCAGCATGGTCTCCACGCCAGCCGAGCGCGTCGGCCCCGGTAAAATTGAGTTCACCGTCACGCCCGTACCGGCGACTGACTCCGCCAAGCCTCGCGCCACCGCGATATCCGCCGCCTTGGTCATGCCGTATTGGATCATCTCGACCGGAATATTGATCCCGGACTCGCTGGAGATGAAGAGGATGCGCCCCCAATTCTTCTTGCGCATCGCCGGAAGGTAATGCCGCGAAAGCCGGACGCCGCTCATCACATTCGTCTCGAAAAACCGCAGCCAATCCGCATCCGGAATCTCCTCAAACGGCTTGGGCTCGAAGATACCGGCGTTGTTGACCAGGACATCGACGGCCGGCGCCTTGCTTGTCAGGGCCTGGCAGCCCTCAGCGCTGGACACATCCGCCGCAATGCCCTCCACCTGGGCCTGTGGAACTTGCTCCTTCAGCCGCGCAAGCGCCGCGTCCACTGATTTCTGCGTGCGACCATTCACAAAGACATGAGCGCCTTCGCGCGCCAGGCCCTCCGCAATGGCAAACCCAATGCCGGTAGTCGAGCCGGTAACAAGGGCCGTCTTGCCTCCGAGATGCAGATCCATACATCCTCCTGCTCTGTTGGATTCCTGCGGCGCGGTGAAGGGCGCAGCCCTGACTCAAACTCGCCCGCAACCAAGAAGCAGCGCCGGAGAATCCGCCTAGCTGGTGTGGTCCAGAATGATCTTCCAGCCCGCGCCCGTATCTTCGAACACCAGCGAAAACACACCACCTGCCGGCCCACCCGCGCCCGCTGCCCGGTCCAGGTGGAAATGACCTGTTGCGACCGCATAGTGCGCGTCCAGTGGACGAATCTCCAGGTCTGTAAAAGCAAGCGTGCCCATGGCAGCCTTGTTCGGGAACTGCCGCTGGTACCGCTCGAGGATCATGCGATAGCCGTGCTCTGCATTCTTGCCCACAAAGGTCGTATCGGCTGCATCCTTGTATCCCTGCATAAACGTGCCGATATCGCCGCGGTTCCACGCCGCAACCTGGTCCGTCAGCACCCGCCGGATGGCCGCGGAGGCAGTCTGTGGGCGCTCCGTTTGCGCGCGCAGCATGGGAACCGTACTGCAGCTTAGCAGGAATACGAGCAGGGAAAGGCGGATGGATCGCATGGGTGTCCTCACACACTGCATTCTAGCGGCTCGTTATTCCAGCGGCTCGTCATTCCAGTGACTCGGTATTCTAGCGGCTCGTCATTCCAGCGGCTCATTGGTGGCGCCGCCTGTACGCGCCATCTAGCCTTCCGCACCCGATTGCTTCATAATGGCTGCGCGCCCCCGAACTCCGCTTCCGGGAGCGCTGTCGCAGTCAGTACCGGGCCATCCGTACGTGCGTTCCGCACGCAATCTCGCGACCCAAGGGGAACCCTGATGCACCTGCTCTGGACACTCATCATCGGATTAATCATCGGCGCTGTTGCCAAGCTATTGATGCCCGGCAAGGACCCGGGCGGCATCATCATCACCATCCTGCTCGGCATCGCCGGATCGTTCGTCGGCACCTTTATCGGCAGGGCGCTTGGCTTTTACAGGGACGGAGCCTCCGCCGGCTTCATCATGTCCGTACTCGGCGCCATTCTTCTGCTGGTGCTCTATCGCGTCATCGTCCGCAGGCGCCCGGCAGAGATCGTCCGTTAACGACTACGCGGCCGCATGCTCCCAACAAGACTGGCCCAAAGCCTATCCGCATTTGCGGGCAGGCTTTGGGCCACGCGCGTTCCATTCATAAGTTCTTGGTCTTGAAGATCCGTTCCGGCACGGCCTTGATGATGGTCATGATCGGCCGCCAGAAGAACGGAACGTACACCACGTCCTTGCGCGCGCGCACTGCATTCAGAATGCCTGCGGCCACCTGGTCCGGCGTCGCAAACAGCGCATTTTTCGGGATGTGCGCCGTCATGGGAGTGGCAACAAAACCCGGCTTGATCGTCAGCACCTGCACCCCATGGCGGTCCGCGCGGTTGCGCACACCATCGAGGAAGGTGTTGAGCGCGCCCTTGGAAGCGCCATACACGTAATTCGACTTGCGCCCTCGGTCGCCGGCAACAGAGGAGATCACGGCTAGCGTGCCTGCGCCTTCGCGCTCAAAATAGTTTGCCAGCCACGTGATCAGCGAAACCGGTGACAGGAAGTTCGTCTGCAACACCCGCTCGGCCACGTCATAGCTCTGCTCGGCCGCAAGCTGGTCGCCAAGCACGCCATGCGCCAGCAGCGCCATATCGATGCGGCCCAGCCGCTCCGCCGCGGAGGCGAGCATGCGCGGATGCGACGCCGTGTCGTCGAGATCCATGACCACCATGTCCACCTGGCCGGCGCCGCGCACCAGCAGGTCCTGCGCCACCGATTGAAGCTTGGTGCGGGAGCGCGCCACCAGAAAGAAATGGGTCTCCGGCCCCGCCAACCGGCGCTGCACCGCAAGCGCAATAGCCGAGGTAGCCCCCAGCACCAGGATGCGACGCGGCGGATACGGTGTTGCTTGCCGTCGTCGCGCCATTACGCCGTAACCCGCTGCCAGAAGGCGGAAGAAAAGGCTGGGTCGATGTATCGGGAAAAGTCCTGCCACTGCGGGTAGAACTGCTGGAAGTGGCGGGGCGTCATGCAGGCGTCCTTGGCCGGGTACATCTTGCCGCCAAAGTCGGCGGTGATGTCGGCCAGGCGTTCGCACAATGCGAAGGCGCGATCCCCGCGCACTGGGAAGTCCAGAGCAATCATCGGGCCGGGAGCGGGAAAGCTCATCATGCCGGGGGACGGCACATCGCCGAAGACCTTGATGACCGCGAGGAAGGAGCCCAGGCCCGAAGCGGTGATGGCCTTGAGTAGTTCCGTAAAGCCTTCCTGGTATTCGCCCGGTTCCCATGGCATCACGTTTTGGAATTGCAGCAGGCCCTGCCTGCCGTACGCCCGGTTCCAGTGCTGGACGAAATCCAGTGGATAGAAGAATGGCTCATAATCCACCAGGCCAGTCTTGCGTTTGCTGAATTGCTTGCCGTAGTAGGCCGTGTTGAAGGCCCCGATGGTGGTCTTGTTCATCAGGAACTCGGGCAGGTCCACAGGCATCGTGAGCTTGGGCTTGCCGGAGGGTTTGAGCGCACCTGGAATCTCCGAGTGGTCGCCCTGCATAAAGATGCCGCGCGCAAAATTCTTGCCCGTGGCAACGCAGTCGATCCAGGCAACCGTATATTCCAGGTGCTGCGCGGCGCGGGAAAGCGCTACGAACTCGTTCAGGCCGACGAACTTGATCGCGTCCTGGCGAATTTTGCGAGACACAATCGGCCGCAACTGGATGTCGGCCCAGGTGATGAGGCCCGTCAACCCCAGGCCGCCAATGGTCGCGGAGTAAAGTGAAGGGCTCTGCGTGGGGGAACATTCATACCGGTCCCCGTTCGAGCGCACAAGCTCGAAGCGAGGTACATGGCAGCCGAACGTGCCGGCAACGTGATGGTTCTTGCCGTGAATGTCATTGGCGATCGCTCCGCCTACTGTTACGTATTTCGTCCCCGGCGTCACGGGCAGAAACCAGCCGCGAGGCACGCTGAATTCGAGGATTTCGGCCAGGGTTACGCCGCCTTCGCAGCGCAACAGCCCCGTCTCCGTATCGAACGCGATAAATCGGTCGAGACCGCGGGCAGCCAGCAGCGTGCCGTGGTCCAGCAAGCAGGAGTCGCCATAGGACCGGCCCATGCCGACGGGCAGCATGCGCGTGCGCGGCGGCTGGGGCATCGGGAAATCTGTGGTCCAGTACAGTGGAGCGACGTCGGCCTGGAGCTTGGGGTAGCGACCCCAGGATTCAAACGCAGGTTTTGCAGTCTTATGGGCAGCGGGCATGGGTGGTCTTGATTATTAGAGTACCAAGAGCGGACAAATCGCTTGCGAAGAAGCTGCCGGACCCGCATCAACCCGGGCAATGGCGGCTCACAAACGGCACACAGGATGAGCACAGCCTATGCTGCTCATCCTGTGTGATTGGGTTGCCGTTCCGCTTCGGCAGGTTTAGACGGAGGCTGCCATGGCAGCCCCGGTGACAGGGCTTACCTTGAACCGCTTCATGGAGATCGCAAGGGTCCGCTCAATTTTGCGGAGGTCGCCCCGTTCATCCGGCGCCGCGAAGGTGGACGCGATGCCCGTCTTCGAAGCACGGCCGGTACGGCCTACGCGGTGAACGAAATCTTCCGCTGCGCGCGGTATATCGTAGTTCACCACATGCGCGATGTGCGCCACGTCGATGCCGCGGGCTGCCACATCTGTAGCCACCAGCACGCGGTGCCCACCCTGGGAGAACGACTTCAAGGCCGCGCTCCGCTGGGATTGTGAACGGTCGCCATGAATGCTCGTTGCCGACCATCCGGAGCGGCCCAGGCGCTTGGCCACCTTTTCCGCGCCATGCTTGGTGCGCACAAAGACCAGGAAGCTGCCTTCGCTCGAACCCAGCAGGTGCTCCAGGAGTTCCTGCTTCTTGTCCGTCGCCACTTCAAACATCTGCAGCGACACGTTTTCCGCCGGTTTCAGTGAAGGCGAGCCTACATCCACGCGCACCGGGTTGGTCAGGTAATCGCGTACCACCTTGCCCACCTGCCCTTCCAGCGTCGCCGAATAGCACAGCGTCTGGCGCGTCTTCGGCAGCTTGGCCGCGATACGGCGGATCGCCGGCTGGAAACCCATGTCCAGCATGCGGTCCACTTCATCGAGCACCAGTACCTCGACGTTCTCAAGCTTCACCAGCTTGCGCTCGAGGTAATCTTCCAGCCGCCCCGGCGTCGCTACCACGACGCGCGCTCCGCGACGGATTGCGTCCAGCTGCGGGCCTTCAGAAAGGCCGCCAACCACCAGCGCCGCCGGCATGGTATTGCCCGGCATCAGCTTGCGGTACACGTCGATGACCTGCATCGCCAGCTCGCGTGTGGGCAGCAGGATCAGCGCGGTGATGGTCCTGCTCTTTGTCTTGTCCTGCGCCGCTTTTTCGAGCCGCTCGATCAGAGGCACGATAAAGCTGAGTGTTTTGCCGGTCCCGGTTTGCGCGGTGGCCAGCACGTCCCGGCCTTCCAGCGCCGGAGGAATTGCCCCCGCCTGTACCGGCGTGGGTGTTACGAAGTTTGCTGCTGCCAGCCGCTTCTTGAGCGCCGGCGAAAGAGAAAAATCAGAAAATTGATTCACGTATGTCCTTGGCCTTGCCACTGGGCGCGCGTGCGCCTGCCATGGCGGCCTGTCCTGCTCTTCTCGCCCGTTGTCGAACACGGGGGAGAGCTTTGGAAAATGTACGTAGGGGAAAACGGGTACTGCTATCAACAATTCGACTCGCTTGCGCGTCTGTCGATTCCGCTCTGCCGCACGATGCCTGGTCACGGCCAATGCCGTTGGACCTCCGCTCTGTCCACGCATGCTCTGCATTACGGGAACATCAGCGAAACGCTTCAGGTTCGGGAAAGACAGCGAGCCAGTTGCTGGCTCATTCAGGGCGAGGTTTCTCGCGGCCCTAACGAAGCGTGATCTCAGTATAGCATCGTTTGTGATGCACACTGGAGCACAATTCCGTTCTACAAAACTTAAGTACCTGTTGTTTACGTACTCATGACAGCTACGTATGCCTCCGCGCTACGCGATGCCGCGGCACGCCTCAGCCGCTCCGCCGATTCCCTTACCGCCCGCCGCGACGCCGAACTCCTGCTTCTCCACATCACCGGCATCACCCGCGCCGCCCTGCTCACGTATCCCGACCGCTCGCTCAACCCGGAACAGTGCGCCGCCTATGACGCCGCCCTTGCGCGCCGCGAACGCGCCGAGCCCATCCAGTACATCACCGGTACGCAGGAGTTCTTCGGGCGCCCCTTCCACGTCACCCCCGCCGTCCTCATTCCTCGTCCTGAAACCGAACACCTCGTCGAAGCCGCGCTCGCCCTCGCGCCCCCGCACACGCCGATGCGCATTGCCGACGTCGGCACCGGCTCCGGCATCCTCGCGATTACCCTCGCGCTCCATCTCGCTCATGCCACCGTGACTGCGATAGATGTCTCCCCCGCCGCCCTGGCCGTTGCCCACGAAAACGCCGCCACCCATGGCGTCCTCGATCGCATCCGCTTCCTCGAAGCCGACCTGCTCGGCGACCCTCCGGCCGCCAGCTACGAGCTCATCGTCTCCAACCCGCCCTACGTCCCCGATGCCGAAACACTCGAACCGCAGGTCGCCGCCTACGAGCCCCACACTGCCCTCTTCGCCGGCCCCGACGGCCTCTCAATCTACCGCCGCCTCATCCCGCAGGCCGCGCGCGCCCTCGTCCCCGGCGGCCACCTGCTACTGGAAATCGGCCACGGCCAGCGCCATGCCATCGAAGCCCTGCTCGCCGAATCCCGCTTCGAACACATCCGCTTCATCGACGACCTGCAGACAATTCCCCGCGTCGCCATCGCCAGCCGTTCTCTCAGGTAGACTAGGGACTGAGCACCACCTTCCACACAGGGCCGCTTCCCCGAGGCCTGCTTTCACAGTTCGCGCATCCCCCTCCGCGGCCTGCCTATTTTCTCGACCGACTCACGCGTTCCCCTTCCAGGAGGCTTTTCTGCGATCCCATCTTGTGTACGCCGCCAGCATCAAAATTCCGAACCGCTTCGAACTCTGCCAGGCCACCTCGCAAGCCACCCGCAAACTGCACATCCCTTCCGGCTCCACCGAGGCCACCATTAACAAGGTCCTCGTCGAGATCTCCGCCCGCAGCGAAGCGCCCCTCCTGTAGCGCCCTCCTCCCCCGCGCGCGCCTACCCGTCTCCCAGGCACAAAAATGCGCAAGAGCCGTTTCGCCCTTGCGCATCAAAAGCCCCGCTTTTCTAGGCCAGATCCGTTACGCCTTCAAGACCTCCTCACGCCCAGCCAGTTCACTCACCGGCACACGCCCGGTGACCTCGAAGCTCAGCCGGCTGTTCAGCGGATCGGCATCCACCCGCACGTGGTCTCCGTGCAGTACCTCGCCATCCAGGATCTTGATCGCCAGCGGATCCTGAATCAGCCGCTGCAGTGCCCGCTTCAACGGCCGCGCACCATATGCCCGGTCGTAGCCCGTCAGCATTAACTGGTGCCGCGCCCCGTCCGTCAGTTCCAGCGTGATCTTGCGATCGGCCAGCAGCTTCTTCAGGTCTTCCAGCCGCAGGTCGATGATGTGCGTGAGTTGCTCCTCACCCAGCGGACGGAAGATCACGATGTCATCCACGCGGTTCAGGAACTCCGGCCGGAAGTGCGCCTTCAACACGTCCATCACCTCGTCGCGCGCCCGGTCAAAGCCAGCCTCGGTCAGCAACGCTTCCGAGTTCAGCACGTGCGCTCCCAGGTTTGACGTCATGATCAGCACCGTGTTCTTGAAGTCCACCGTCCTGCCCTTGGAATCCGTCAGCCGCCCGTCATCCAGCACCTGCAGCAGCACGTTGAACACATCCGGATGCGCCTTCTCGATCTCGTCAAACAGCACCACCGAGTAAGGCCGCCGCCGCACTGCCTCGGTCAACTGCCCGCCTTCGTCATAGCCCACGTATCCCGGAGGCGCGCCAATCAGCCGCGCCACCGCGTGCTTCTCCATGTACTCGCTCATGTCGATGCGGATCATCGCCTGCTCATCGTCGAACAGGAACTCCGCCAACGCCCGAGCCGTTTCCGTCTTGCCCACCCCTGTGGGCCCGAGGAAGATAAAACTCCCGATCGGCCGCTTCGGGTCGCTTAGCCCGGCGCGCGAACGCCGGATCGCATTTGCCACCGCGGTCAGCGCCTCGTCCTGGCCGATCACCCGCTCCTTCAATCGCGCTTCCATGTTGACGAGCTTGTGCACCTCGCCTTCCAGCATCTTGGAGATGGGAATGCCCGTCCACTTGCTCACAATCGACGCAATGTCCTCCTCGTCCACTTCTTCCTTCAGCATCCGCTTGCCGCCGCCGCTCTTCGCGCCCTTCTGCGCCGCGTCCTGGTCCGCATTCAACCTCTGCAGTTCGGCTTCCAGCTTGGGCAGCTCGCCGTACTGGATCGCGGCCGACCGCTCCAGGTTCCCGCGCCGCGTCTGCTCGTCCATCTCGAAGCGCAGCGCTTCCACCTGCTTCTTCAGCTCGGCCAGCCGCGTGATCGCCCCGCGCTCTGTCTGCCAGCGCGCCCGCAAACCCGTGCTCTGCTCTTTCAATGCCGCCAACTCGCGCTCCACCGCCTCCAGCCGCTCCTTCGAGTTCGGATCGGTCTCGCGCTTCAGCGCCGTCCGTTCGATCTCAAGCGAGGTCGCCTGCCGCTCCAGTTGATCGATCTCCGTCGGCACCGATCCGATCTGGATGGCCAGTGCCGCCGCCGCTTCGTCCACCAGATCGATCGCCTTGTCCGGCAGGAAGCGGTCCGAAATGTAGCGGTGCGACAGCGTCGCCGCGGCCACAATCGCCGCATCCTTGATGCGCACATTGTGGTGCGCCTCGTACCGCTCCTTCAGCCCGCGCAGGATCGCCACCGTGTCTTCCACGTTCGGCTCGCCTACAAACACAATCTGGAAACGCCGCTCCAGCGCCGCGTCTTTCTCGATGTACTTGCGGTACTCGTTCAGCGTGGTCGCGCCAATGGCCCGCAATTCTCCTCTTGCGAGAGCGGGTTTGAGCATGTTGCTCGCATCGATCGCGCCCTCGGCAGCGCCCGCGCCTACCAGCGTATGGAGCTCGTCGATGAACAGGATGATCTGCCCATTCGAATCTTCAATCTCTTTCAGCACCGCCTTGAGCCGGTCTTCGAATTCCCCGCGATACTTCGCGCCCGCGAGCATCGAGCCCAGGTCGAGCGAGATCACCCGCTTGTCGCGCAGAATCTCCGGCACATCGCCCGAGATGATCCGCCGCGCCAGGCCTTCCACGATCGCCGTCTTGCCCACGCCCGGTTCGCCAATCAGCACCGGATTGTTCTTGGTCCTGCGGGACAGCACCTGGACCACGCGCCGGATCTCTTCATCGCGCCCAATTACCGGATCCAGCTTGCCGCGCCGCGCCAGCTCCGTCAGGTCCTTGGCGTAACGCTCCAGTGCCTGGAACTTGCCTTCCGGATTCTGGTCCGTTACCCGCTGGTTCCCGCGCACCGCGCTCAGCCCCTTCAGGATCGCGTCATAGGTCGCGCCAAAACTGGCCAGCAGCAACTGCGCCCCATCGTTCTTCTGTTGCGCCAGCGCCAGCAGAATGTGCTCTGTGGACACATACTCATCTTTGAAATTCGCCGCTTCCTTGAAAGCCTGGTCAAAGACCTTCTGCAGGGCATTGGACATCCCCGGCTGCGCGCTTGCACCAGAGACCTTAGGCAGCTTGCCTAACGCGTCCTTCGCCTTCGCCAGCAGTTGATCAGTCGGAACACCGACCTTCTGCAGCAGCGGCACAATGATGCCTTCGCGGTCCTCCAGCAGCGCCGCCAGCATGTGCAGCGGCAGCACCTCCGGATTCCCATTCTCCAGTGCCAGATTCGTTGCCGCCTGCACCGCCTCCTGCGACTTCACCGTAAACTTATCCCAACGTATCGCCATAATTTTCTTCCTTGTCCTAATTATTAACCTGTCATCCTGAGCGGAGCAGGCGGCTGTATCGCCTGCGCAGTCGAAGGACCTGCATTTCGCCCGCACCACCACGAATCCGGGTGCCCCATCCTATGCGCCACATCCACATTCGCAACACCAAGACACTCCAGCGCATAGGGTGGGCTCGGCGCGAAAGCGGTGGGCGCCTTCCAGCTCAACTCCCCCGCAATCCCTCCAGCACATCCCGTAACTCCGTCTTCCCCGTCACGTGCTCCGTCCCGTTCCCTGCAAATGCAATCCAGCCGGAGTTAAACCCCCGCATCATCTCCGCCATGGCATGTTTGCCGACGTCGGTGTAGCGCCCCAGCTCTCATACAGGCTCGTCCAGTGCGTTCCAGGAATCGCCTCCGCCTCGACCGGTCGCCCCAGCACCGCACCCAGCTCCGCTGCCACATCATTGGCCGAATACCGCCGCGGGCCTTCCAGCTCCACGACTCGTTTGCCCGGCCAGTTCGTCGTCAGCAGTTCCGCCGCCAACGCGCCGATATCCGCAGTGGCAATCATCGGCACCTCCCGGTCCAGCGGATGGAGAAAGCTCGGCATCTTCCCCGTCGCCCTGGACGGCGCAATCACGCCCGGCAAAGTTCTCCATAAACCAGGCCGCCCGGATCGCCGCTACCGGGACGCCGAGCTTCATAAATTGCTGTTCCATGAAGTGGTTCTTCAAGATCGCGCCTGTGCCCCGGTCCCTTTCCGCGCCGATCGAAGAAAGAAAGACCAGCTTCTCCAGGCCGCTCTCATGCACCGCTTCCACCAGGCTGGTCACCGCCCTGCGGTTCTCACTCAATGGATCGGCTACGTCAAAGTAAGGTGGCGTCATCACAAACGCGCCTTGGGTCCCGGCAAACACGTCGGCCAACTCTGTCGGAACCGTAAGATCGGCCAACTTCACATCGGCCCCCTGCGCTTCCCACTCCGCCGCCTTGCTCTCGCTCCGCAGTACCACCCGCACCGCCTGCCCTTTTGCCAGCAGATGGCGCGCCGTTGCGCCTCCCACCTGTCCTGTCGCTCCGATCACTGCATACATGGAAACGCTCCCTTTGCCCAACACTGGTTAGATGTCGCGGTCTCTTGCCTGGGAACAACCGCCCAAACAAAAGGCCCACCTCGCAGCGGGCCTTCTGTTTCGCATCGCTCTCTGCCAGCCGTTGCTTTGGCCAGCCGCTTTCAGCCAGCTATTACTTAGCCCCTTACGCTGCCGCCTTACCGCTCTCGGCCTGCTGCCCGCCTTCCACCTGTTTCGGAGCGCTCGGACTGTTCACATTCACCTTGATCTGCCGCGGCTTAGCCTGCGCCTTCTTCTGCAGCTCTAACCGCAGCACGCCGGCGTCGTAGCTGGCCGCGATCGACTCTGGGTCGACCGTACTGGGTAGCGTGAACGTCCGCGCAAAGGTTCCGTACCGATGCTCCACGCGGTGAAAATTTTCCTGCTTCTCTTCCTTGTCGAACTTACGCTCCCCGCGCACTGTGAGCGTCCGGTTCTCCACCTGGATATCAAGATCATTCTGGTTGATACCCGGCACTTCGAGCTTCAGCACCAGCTTGTTCTCGTCTTCATAAATGTCCACCGGCGGGGCAAAGTTCGCCGCGCTCAGGGCTTCCGACTCCCCTTGGTTGTAGTTGGAGAAAATCGAATTCAAACGGTTCTGCAACGTCACTGCTTCGCGAAACGGATCCCAACGGGTAACGATTGCCATGACTGCTTCCTCCACTGCTTTGGTTAAGAGATGGGCTGGGAATCTGCCATTCCCGGCCTGCACTTAAATAGATACATCAATGTGCCCATTGGTTGCAAGTAATATGAGCGTGTTTTAATCATATTTGCTGATTTAAAATTCTCAGTCCTCGCTGCCGACTCGCTTCTGCACTGACCTGCTGCCCCGCTGCTCTTGTCTTAGCCGCCTCTCCTTGTACTCTCCGTGACCTCAGTGGTGAATCCACGTCCTAACTCTCGTCGTGGCGTACTAATTCGCTGAATCTGTCACACTGGAATAAGAGAAATAGATTCCAGGCTCCGCAAATACCAGCTAAGTTCTTTCCTAAGAGGACTTTGCGTGTAACTCCTTTGCTTGCAGGATTTTAGCCGGACACCCCCAGGCTAAGTCTTTCCTTTGCAGGACTTTAGCTCAAAAGTCCTAGGGGGGTGGGGGTGCCTGAGCCTGAGCCGGGCGCCCCCGATCAGATACCCTACAATGGCAGCAGAGGACAAGCGGAAATCTATGGCCGGCAAAGTTCTTATCTTCGGTTCCGGGGGCCGCGAACATGCCCTGGCCTGGACCCTCGCCAAGTCTCCCCGCACACCCGAACTCGTCTGCGCTCCCGGGAATGCCGGCATCGCGGATATCGCCCGCTGCGTTCCCTGCGATCTCAAATTGCTGGATTCCATGCTCGCTGTGGCCGCGGCCGAGCAGCCGGACCTGGTCGTCATCGGCCCCGAGCTGCCTCTCTCCCTCGGCCTCGCCGACGAACTCGCCCGCCTCGGCATCCCGGCCTTCGGACCCTCGCGGAAAGCCGCCATGCTGGAAACCAGCAAAAGTTTTGCCAAGCGCTTCATGCAGCGCCACAACATTCCGACCGCGGCCTACGCCATCGTCGAGAATGAGACCGAAGCGCTGGAAGCCCTTGACCTCTTCCATTACCCGGTCGTCGTCAAGGCCGACGGCTTGGCTGCCGGCAAGGGCGTCCTCATCTGTGCGACCGAGCAGGAAGCCACAGTCGCCATCGCCGGCCTCTTCTCCGGCAAACTCCTCGGCGCCCCGGCCGAAGCAGCCATCCTGATCGAGGAGTTCCTGGAAGGCGAAGAACTCTCCTTCCTCGTCCTCACTGACAGCAAGCACGCTGCCCCGCTCGTCCCGGCCCAGGACCATAAACGCATCGGTGATGGCGACACCGGCCCCAACACCGGCGGCATGGGCGTCTATACCACCGACTCCCTTCTCTCCGTCGATGCCTCCACCGAGATGCGTGACTGGATTCTCCACCACATCGTTCAGCCGACCCTGGACGGCATGGCCGCCGAAGACGCCCCCTTTGTCGGCGTCCTATACTGCGGCCTCATGATGACCCCCCGCGGCCCCATGGTGCTCGAGTACAACGCCCGCTTTGGCGATCCGGAAACCCAGGCCATCCTCGTGCGCCTCGACTCCGACCTCCTCGAGGCAATGGAAGCCGCCGTCGCTGGCCGCCTGAGCGACACCGAGCTTCGCTGGAAACCCGGCGCCTCCGCCTGCATCATTGCCAGCTCCGAAGGCTACCCCGGTTCCTACACCACCGGCCGCTCCATCACCGGCCTAGAGGAGGCCGCCCGCCTCCCCGGGGTGGAGGTCTTTCACTCCGGCACCACCCTCTCCGACGGGCGTTTGCTCACCAACGGCGGCCGCGTCCTCGGTGTGACCGCCGCCGCCCCCACCCTGCAGCAAGCCGTTGACCGCGCTTACGAGGCGCTGAGCAAAATCCACTTCGACGGCATGTACTACCGCCGCGACATCGGCCACCGCGCTCTCAGCCCTTCCTCTTAACCACCGCCTGTCATCCTGAGCGGAGCAGACCGGGTATACCGGTCTGCGCGGTCGAGGACCTGCTTTTCTTTCGCACTGCAGCGATCTTGGCTTTACCGGGCACCCTATACTGACCCTATGAGCAGTTCCCCAGCCGCGACTCTTGCGACTACAGCCGATGCGCTCAAGCGCTTCCGGTGGAAGGACCTGTCCTACTTTGGCCCCGCCTTTGTCGCCAGCATCGCCTACATCGACCCCGGCAATTTCGCGACAAATTTCGATGGCGGTGCTCAGTTCGGCTACAAACTTCTCTGGGTGCTGCTCTGGTCGAATGCCATGGCCATCCTCATCCAGTACCTTTCGGCCAAGCTCGGCATCGCCACCGGGCAAACGCTCCCGCAGAACTGCCGTACCCACTTTTCCCGCACCACCTCGGTCTTTCTATGGCTGGCCGCTGAAATCTCGGCGATCGCGACCGATCTGGCCGAATTTCTGGGGGCCGCTCTCGGCTTTTACCTCCTCTTCGGCCACAAATTGCTCGCCGTCGGCTTCACCCGCACCCACGTCCTGCTGCTTGCAGCGCTTGCCTCCGCTGTCTGTGTCTTCCTCATCCTCGCGCTCGAGCTCTGGGGATTTCGCCGGCTGGAAGTCGGCATTATGGTCTTCGTCTGCGCCATTGGCGTCTGTTACGCGGCCGAGATGTTCTTCGTCCATCCCGATTGGCAGGCCGTCGCCTACCACACTGCTGTCCCCTTGCTCGACGGCAAAAGCGTCTACCTGGCGGTCAGCATGCTGGGCGCGACCGTCATGCCGCATGTGGTCTATCTTCACTCCGGCCTGGTGCAGCCGCGTCTCCGCGCCGAACGCACCGGCACCCCGGAAGAGCAATACCAATCCCGCCGCCACCACCTGCGCCTTGAAACCCTGGACGTCTTCGCCGCCATGAACGGGGCCTGGCTGGTCAACTCAGCCATGGTCATCGTCGCCTCCGCGGCATTTTACGGAAAGGTTCACGGCGAGATCGGCATTGAGGAAGCCCACGCCACCCTCGGCCCCATCCTTAGCCACCTTTCCGCCACCATCTTTGCCGTCGCACTGCTCTGCTCTGGTCTGTCCTCGTCGACCGTCGGTACCATGGCCGGCCAGATGATCCTGGAAGGCTTCATGCAGGTGCGCTTTTCGGTCTTTCTGCGCCGTTTACTCACCCTTATCCCGGCACTGGTGGTCATTGGTATCGGCCTGGAACCGCTTAGGATCATCCTGCTCTCGCAAGTTGTCCTCAGCTTCACCTTGCCTTTTGCGCTTATCCCACTGCTTTTGCTCACTAATCGCCGCAATGTCATGGATCGCTTCACGAATAAGCCGCTCACCCGATCTCTTGGCTGGGTCACTGCAATCGTCATTCTGGGCCTCAACGGTGTGCTGTTATGGCAAGCCTACCGTGGGAACACATAGCACACCCCATATGTGATACTATGATCTACATGAGATCCACATTAGGCACACATCGAGCACACATTCTCTTACCTGAAGAACTGGTCGCGAACATCGATGCCCTGGTTGGTCAGCGTGGCCGCAGTGCGTTCCTGGTTGAAGCCGCGCAGCATGAGGTACGCCGCCGCACGCAGATCGCCGCTCTAAAAGCCGCAACTGGCAGTTGGCACGACGAGGATCATCCCGAGCTGGCGCAGGGCTCGGAAGCCTGGGTGCGCAATATGCGGGAAGAATCGGAAACACATTTCCAGCAGACCGAAGACCGCCGGAGCGCATAAGCTTTGGCGGCCCTGCTCGTGGACTCTAACGTCATCATTGATGCCCTCACCGGAAGGCGTGGTCGAAGCGAGTTGCTCACGCGCGAGATCACTGCCGGGAACTCCCTCGCTTGCACCTCTATTCAAATCACGGAAATCTATGCCGGCATGCGCGACCACGAGAAGTTGCGCACTGAAGCACTCCTGCGTTCCCTGGATTACTACCCCGTCACTTGGGAAATCGCGCGCCTGGCAGGCAATCTGAAACGGGAGTGGCGAGACAAGGGCCTCACCCTCATGCTGCCGGATACCACGATTGCGGCCGTGGCCCTGCACCACGGCCTGCCGCTGCTGACCGACAATCGGAAGCACTTCCCGATGCCGGGTCTCTTCCTGTATCCGCTTCCCTGAAATTCTAGTGCTGCTGGATTTGATTTACGGTCAGCGAGTTTCCTGCTTCTTTCAGGTATGCCGGACTGAACGTGCCTTCTCGGCAGCAATCCCCAGCAGCGTGGGACAAGACTGTGTATGGGGGAAGTTCTAGCAGTGAATCTCAGGAAGCAACACGAGTGCACCAGTCAGAAGAGCCGCAAGCCGAACGACCTGGAAGCTCCGTTAGGCAAGGTATACCGGAGTCCACGTTTACATACGTTTGTTCGTTTCCTGGCCGTCTGCTCCGCGATAAAATAGGGAAAGATGAAGAGCAGCGTTTCCAACCCTGCCAAGCGTCCAACCCTGCTCAAGCGCTTCCGCCACGGTCGCCCGGACCGGGGACGCTGACAGTCCTGTCAGCGCGGATGTATCCTTTTCAGTCGATTGACAATCTTGCGTGAGCTTCGCTCCGCGTATGCACGGATGCGTCTCGAAACGCGCCTGCACACCCATAGGAAGGACACCGATGAACAGCTTTAGCAGCAAATCAGAACTTCATTCCGGCGGCAAAACCTACGAAATCTTCCGCCTCAAAGCCCTCGAATCCAAAGGCGTGAACCTCGACCGCCTGCCCTACTCCCTCCGTATCCTGCTTGAGAACCTTCTACGCCGCGAAGACGGCGTCAGCGTGACCGCGGACGACATCACCTTTCTTGCGAATTGGCACCCCAAGGCCGAGCCTGACCGCGAGATCGCCTTCATGCCGGCGCGTGTGCTCATGCAGGACTTCACCGGCGTCCCCGCGATTGTCGATCTCGCCGCGATGCGCGATGCCATGAAGCTTCTGGGTGGCGACCCGGAAAAGATCAACCCGCTCCAGCCGGCCGAACTGGTCATCGACCATTCCGTCCAGGTAGACGAATTCGGCACGACCAATGCCTACCAGGTAAACGCTCTATTGGAGTTTGATCGTAACCGCGAGCGTTACGCATTCCTGAAATGGGGCCAGTCCGCCTTTCGCAACTTCTCCGCGGTGCCGCCCGGCATGGGCATCTGCCACCAGGTCAACCTGGAGTACCTGGCCCGTGTGGTCTTTACAACGGAGATCGATGGCAAGCTCCGCGCTTACCCCGACACGCTGGTCGGCACCGACTCCCACACGACCATGATCAACGGCTTGGGCGTCCTGGGCTGGGGCGTCGGCGGCATCGAGGCGGAGGCCGCGATGCTTGGCCAGCCCGTCTCCATGCTGGTCCCGCACGTCGTCGGGGTGAAGCTGACCGGTAAGCTCCGCGAAGGCGCCACCGCGACCGATCTCGTCCTTACCGTCACCGAGATGCTGCGCAAGTTCGGCGTGGTCAGCAAATTCGTCGAGTTCTATGGCGCCGGCATTTCCGAGCTGCCCCTGGCGGACCGCGCCACCATCGGCAACATGGCGCCGGAATACGGCGCGACCTGCGGCATCTTCCCCGTGGATGCCGAAACCCTGCGCTACCTGCGGCTGACCGGCCGGAGCGAGGAGCAGATCGCGCTCGTCGAGGCCTACTACAAGGAGCAGGGCCTCTTCCACACCGCAGACTCGCCTGAGGCCGAGTACACCGCCAACCTTGCACTCGATCTTGCCACCGTGGAGCCCAGTGTCGCCGGCCCCAAACGTCCGCAGGATCGTGTGCCCCTGGGGCAGACCGGTGAGAACTTCACCAAGCAGTTGCCGACACTTCTCGGTCCGAACGGCAACAAGTCCGCTGCTCGCCAGGTCAACCGATGGGAAGGTGAAGGCGGTCACCCCGCCGCCACCCTCGCCTCTTCAGAAGGCCGCGAAGAACCCGGCCCGGCCCCGACTGTGAAGGAGCGCTTCGGCGTGAATGTCGACCAATACCTGGATCACGGCTCGATCGTCATCGCCGCCATCACTTCATGCACCAACACTTCCAACCCATCGGTCATGGTGGCTGCCGGCCTGCTGGCCAAGAAGGCCGTGGAAAAGGGTCTCGCCGTCCCGCCGTGGGTGAAGACCTCGCTCGCCCCCGGTTCGCGCGTCGTCACAGACTACTACCAGAAGTCGGGCCTGATGCCGTACCTCGATAAGCTGCGCTTCAACGTGGTTGGGTACGGTTGCACCACCTGCATCGGCAACTCCGGCCCGCTGCCCGCGGACGTGTCCCAGTCCATCGAAGATCATGGCCTGGTTGCCGTCTCGGTCCTCAGCGGGAATCGCAACTTCGAAGGCCGCATCAATTCGGACGTGCGCGCGAATTACCTGATGTCGCCCCCGCTGGTCGTCGCTTATGCGCTGGCCGGCTGCATCAACCATAACTTCGATCAGGATCCGATCGGCCGCGGCCAAGACGGACAGCAGGTTTACCTCAAAGACATCTGGCCGACCCAGCAGGAAGTTTCCGAGACCATCTCCCACGCTCTGAGTTCCGAAAGCTTTCGCAAGGAATACAGCACTGTGACTGACGGCGACGAGAACTGGCAGCATCTCAAGTTCCCCACCGGCGACACGTACCAGTGGGAGCCAGACTCCACCTATATTCGCCAGGCGCCGTATTTCGATGGCATGCCCAAGATGCCCGCGCCCGTTGAAGACATTAGGGGCGCGCGCGTCCTCGCCGTGCTGGGCGACAGCGTTACAACCGACCACATCTCGCCTGCGGGCTCCATCAAGGCGAACGGGCCGGCCGGCAAGTATTTGAGTGAGCACGGTGTCAAGCCCTTTGACTTCAACTCCTATGGCTCTCGGCGCGGCAATCACGAGGTCATGGTACGCGGCACCTTTGCTAACGTTCGCCTGCGGAACCGGCTTGCCCCGGGTACCGAGGGCGGCGTCACCCGCCTGCTTCCTGAGGGCGATCCGATGAGCATCTTCGATGCGTCGGTCAAGTACGCGGAACGCGGGGTTCCTCTCGTGATTCTTGCCGGTAAGGAGTACGGCTCCGGCTCCTCGCGCGATTGGGCAGCCAAGGGTCCCCGGCTGCTTGGCGTACGCGCAGTGATTGCCGAGAGCTACGAGCGCATCCACCGCTCCAACCTGGTCGGCATGGGTATCCTGCCTTTACAGTTCGAGACCGGCGACTCCGCAGAGTTCCTCGGTCTCACAGGTGAGGAGACGTTCGACATCGTCGGCCTGAAGTCCATGCTAGATAGCCGCTTTGCGAATGGCCGCCTGCTTCGCGTCCAGGTCACCGATTCTCAGGGGAACCGCCGCGAGTTCAACGCGGTCGTTCGCATCGATACTCCGCAGGAAATCCTCTATTACGAGAATGGCGGAATCCTGCAATATGTGCTTCGCCAGCTCGCCTCAAAGTAATCAGCACTCCAGTCGGGAAAAGCTCCGGAATCCGGGGCTTTTCTTTTCTTCAATGCACCATCTGACCAGAATGCTGACTATCTGGTATCCTTCATCTTTCTGGAGGCGCGCATGCGTTGGCAGGTACAGGAAGCAAAGGCCCGCTTCAGCGAGTTTCTTGATCAAACCCTTACGGAGGGACCGCAAATCGTGACCCGGCGTGGCGTGGAAACTGCCGTCCTTATTCCGATTGAGGAATGGGAGCGCCTGAAGACAGCCGCGAAACCGACACTGAAGGAATACCTGCTTGGAGAGGGCCCGCGCTTTGATTTCGATATCCCCGAGCGAGGGCATTTTAAATTGCGCCCTCCGATCGAGTTCGAGTAGATGTACCTACTCGACACCAACATCATCTCTGAACTGCGCAAACCTCGCCCTCATGGCGGCCTGCTTACCTGGTTCCAGACTGTCGCCAGCCCTCAAATTGCCATATCAGCGATGACAATCGGAGAATTGCAACGAGGGATTGAGCGGACCCGAAAGCAAGATACGCGGAAGGCTCTGGAACTTGAAACCTGGATCGATGGGCTGCTGGAGAGATACAGTATTCTGCCACTCGACGGCTTGATATGCCGGGAGTGGGCCAGGCTCCTCGAAGGAAAGTCCGAAGACCTGCTTGAGGACGCCATGATCGCAGCTACCGCCCGGATTCACCGTTTAACGGTAGCCACTCGCAATCTCGCTGATTTCGCGTTACTGGACGTTTCGGTCGTAAATCCGTTTGACACTCCCCGGAATGGACGCAAGGTCGAGGAGCGGAGTGCGAACTGAACGGCTTCACACGCCCATGGCGTAATCCGCCACTGGGCTGCGGTCACCCGCATGGGTGTAGTAATCGTACGGGGTACGATGGCTGAACTTGTAGCGCAGCCGCAGTTCGCGACCGACTACCAGGCCAAGGGCAGCGACGCTCACCGCGACTCCCGCCCAACTGAGAGTGCGGGCTACCGAGCTTTCCGTCTGTTCAAAATGCAACAATGGACGCATCATCGATTCCTCGCCGGCTGCCGTCAACTCGAGGTTCCGGCGCCAACATCTGCGGCAATCATAGCGCAGCAGGCACCCTCTCCGTCACCGTTACCGGGGTGGGATCCGGCCGAACTTTCAGGTCATCGCATCGATGCGGCGCAGCAAAGCGAGCTTTCGCTCCGAAGGTAAAAAACTTGCCTCAACTGAGTTCGCGGCCATCTCCCGCAGGTGTTCTTCCGTGAACTGGAAGCTGCTATGCGCCAGCAGATATTCTCCTTCCAGATCGCTGCCAAACAGCGCCGGGTCATCTGAGTTCAGCGTAATCATGAGCCCCGCATCCAGGAAGCGCCGCACCGGATGGTTCGCATACGAAATGCAGGAGCCAGTACGCACATTCGAACTCACGCACACCTCCACTGGCACCTGCCGCTCGGCCAGGATGGCCATCAGCTCCGGATCATGCTCGGCGGAGAGCCCATGCCCAATGCGCTCTGCCCCAATGTTCAGCGCACCCCAGATGCCCTCCGGACCCACCGTTTCGCCGGCATGCGCCGTCAGGTGCAGACCCGCATCGCGCGCTTCAGCGTAGAGATCCCGAAAGGGCTCGGTGCCTGTACGCCGTTCGTCGCCACCAATCCCGATTCCGACGATCGAGGGGTGTTGCGGCCGCAGCTCCGCCGCCTTGCGAAAGACGCGCCCCGCCTCCTCCGGGCCAAAGTGGCGCACCGCATCGAAGATCCAAAGCACCGTGACGCCAAAATCCTGCTCCCCGCGGAGCCGTCCCTGTTCCATTCCGGCGAATAGCGGCTCGAACTCGACACGGCGCCAATAGTAGACCACGCCTACTGAGACATAGACTTCGGCGTGCACCACGCCTTGCCGCGCCAGCGCTTCAATCATTCGGTACGTGATCAGCTCGTAATCGTCTGGCGTCTGCAAACGTTCCGTGATCGCCTTAAAGGCCATCAGGAAACCCGAAAAGTCGACATAACGGTACAGCGCCCTCGCCTGCTCCAGAGAGAGCCGCCCGGCAGGGTGCCGTTCGCTCAGCTCGACCAGTGTCTCCGGGGTAACCGTGCCTTCCAAATGGAGGTGCAACTCCGCCTTGGGCAGCCGGCGAATAAAGCGGCGCACTTTGTCGTTCATGCCGTGGTCACATCTTGGGGATGCACCGCTTCGATTCCGGCGTAGCGCTGAAAATCTCTCGTATTGAAGGTCAGGATCTTTCCCACGCCGTGGACCAGCATCGAAGCTGCCAAGCGCGCATCGTGCACCTGCACACCCGAAATTTCATTGGCGATCAGTAGGCGGCGCCATTGCTGATGAACCGCTAAGCCGTCCACCAGGAGCTGGCATCGTGCTTCGATAATGCGTACTCGGCTGTCTGCTTCCAGTGGCTTCAGCCCGAAACCATTCCGGCTGATCGGCCGTGTACAGGCATTCCAGAATTCTGCCAGGTTCTGTGATGTGTAACAAAACCTTATACCGAGCTCCAGGGCGTTAAGAGCGCGCTTCACAACTGGAAAGTCTACGCTATCGGGTTGAACCCAGCGAATCAGAATATTGCTGTCCAGCAGCCATGGCTGCACCTACTCCTTCTCCTCATAAAAGCTCTCGCGGGAGAAGGCCGAAGTTGGCAGATGTGGTAGCACTTCGGAGCCGATGGCCATCTCCCGCAGCATCTCCGCCAAATCTTCTCTTGTTAAGATTCCCGTTCCACTTCCGCCACTGGGTAGAGCCTGATTCAGCAACTCCTGCGCATACACTTCAGGCGTTGTGCCACGTGCCTCTGCTTCTCGGATCAGACGGGACTCCAGTTCCGGGCTGAGTTGCAATGTCATCGGTCTCCTCTCGGGCTAGAGTAACGCTGCTTCAGGAGTAATGCCACACCACCAGCCCAGCATGGGCCTATCTTGCACCTGGCGCGAACTCACTTCTATGCCGCGAGTAGACGAAATACACCACCAGCCCGATCGCCAACCACGCGAAGAACCGTATCCAGGTCATCACCTCGAGTCCCATCATCAGCACCACGCAGAACACAATGCTGAGCACGGGAAAGAGCGGCCCGAGCGGAACCCGAAAGCCGCGGTAACGATTGGGCTCACGAAAGCGCAGGATCAACACACCAATCGAAACCAACACAAACGCGAACAGTGTACCAATGTTCGACAGGTTGGAAACCGTGCCGATGTCAAGCAGGCCGCCCGGCAGCCCCACCACAAACCCGGCTACCCAGGTGGCCACCGAGGGTGTGCGAAAGCGAGGGTGAATGCGGCTGAAGACCGAAGGCAGCAGTCCGTCGCGGGACATCGCAAACCAGACCCGCGCCTGGCCCAGTTGAAAGACCAGGATGGATGAGATCATGCCCATCAACGCGCCCAGCAGTACAAACAGCCGTATCCAGACCAGGCTGTGGGCTCCGGTGGAAATCGACAGTCGCTTGAGCGCATTCACCACCGGTGCCGCATCGCCCATCATGCTCCGCCACGGAACCAGCCCGGTCAGCACCACGGCCACGCCGATGTACAGCACGGTGCAGACGATGAGTGTTCCGATGATCCCGATCGGAACGTTGCGCTGCGCGTCCTTGCACTCCTCGGCCGCCGTCGAGACCGAGTCGAAGCCGATGTACGTAAAGAAGATGATCGAGCCGCCAGTGAGCACGCCCGACCAGCCATTCGGCGAGAACGGGTGATAGTAGCGCGGCTGCACAAAATGCAGGCCAGCGCCGATGAAGACCAGGATGGCCGCAATCTTTACCAACACGAGGGTGTTATTTGTCTCCGCAGACTCCCGCACCCCGCGCACCAGCACCATCGTGAGCAGCATTACGATAATGAACGCGGGAATGTTAAAGCCGAAGTGCCACCCCGGCTTATATAGATCATTGCCCGCCAGGTCCTGCATTCCAGTGGGCAGGTACGCGGGCGAAATCCATCGAAGCGCCGGGTGGATATTGAACCAGTCGAGCAGGTCGACAATATGCGCAGCGAACCCCACGCTCACCGACATATTCGAAAACGCGTATTCGAGAATCAGGTCCCAGCCGATGATCCAGGCGACCAGCTCGCCCATCGTTGCGTAGGTGTACGTGTAGGCCGAGCCGGCGATGGGGATCATCGAAGCCAGCTCGGCATAGCACAAACCAGTGAACGCGCAGACGATCGCCACCAGCACCAGCGACAAGGCCAAAGCCGGGCCCGCGCCCGGTCGTCCCAGCATCGCTGTATGCCGGACCAGGTAGTCCAGCAGCGGCGTGTTCTCGATCGAAGCGGTATTGAAGTGCTGCCCCGCGATCGCAGTGCCGATCACGGTGAAGATACCCGAGCCGATTACCGCGCCAATGCCCAGCGCTGTAAGCGAGACGGGCCCCAGCGTCTTCTTAAGCGCGTGCTCCGGGCGTTCGGAGTCGCTGATCAGCTTGTCAATAGATTTTCGTGCAAAGAGTTGCGACAGGTTCGGTGGCTCCCTTGGCTCGCAATCCTTGGATGGGGGGGCGACGGATTCGCGAACTTCCCACCCGCCAGCCCAGCATAGGTTGGCGGGTGAGGCAAGACTACCTTACCGCTTGCTCTGGCCGCGTGTCAGCTTCTTCAGCTTTTGTTTATTGGAGCCGCGCGGCGTTGTCCGTTTTGCCTTGGGAGCGGCCTTCTTACGGGCAGCCCGCTTCACCGCTTTCCGCTCCTGCTTATCTTCAATCTTCGTGGTATTTGCCATGGAAACTCTCACTTTCGAAATCTGTGTTGGAGTCAATCGTTGCTGGGCACTAGACCCGCTCTAGCTGGGCAAATTTTTCGACCAGCTTTTTTACTCCGAACTTTGCAAATTGTACTGTAATCTTCGCATCGTCGCCCTCGCCCTCGCGCCGGAAGACCACGCCATCGCCATATTTGGGGTGCTTTACGCGCTGCCCACTCTTGAATCCGGTGGCCCCGTGTGCCTCCGCAACCGGCAGCTTGGGGCGCGACGCTGTCGCACCACCGCGAGCGGAAAAGAAGCTCGCGATATTGTCCAGCGAGTCTGGATTCTTCCCACTTGTCATCGCCCGTGCCCCGCTTCCATTGGAGCGTCCGTTGCCGCGGCTCCCCTGATATGAGGCCGCTTTGGCGCTCTGGTCTTCATCTTCATAGCTGTAGTGCCGCGACTCGTACCCGTCGCCGCCAAAGCGCCCGCCACTCCGGCCGGACGAACCCGACGCATAGCCGCCCCAGGTCGTTGCGCGCTCCCGGCCACCGCTCAGGTCTTCCAGCAGATGCTGCGGGATCTCTTCGAGAAAGCGCGACGGCAAGGCTGCATCCGGCATGTCGTTTCCATACCGCCGCCGGTACCGCGCCCGCGTCACGATCAAGGTATCCATGGCCCGCGTCATGCCTACATAACAGAGCCGCCGCTCCTCTTCGAGTCCGGTGGGGTCGGTCAATGTCCGCGAATGCGGGAACAACCCTTCCTCCATCCCCGAAAGCAGGACCAGCGGAAACTCCAGCCCCTTGGCCGCGTGGAGCGTCATCAGTGTCACCCGGGCATCCGGCTTGTAATGGTCCGTATCGCTCACCAGCGCCGCATGATCCAGGAACTCGGACAGAGTTTCGCCCCGCTCCTCCGCATCCTGTGCCGCGTTCGCCAGTTCCTTCAGATTCTCAATACGCGAGAAGGCCTCCGGCGTTCCTTCTTCTTCAAGCGCGCGAATATAGCCGCTGCGGTCGATCACAAACCGGATCAGCTCCGGCAACGTCGCCGGGCCATCCGGCCTGCGGAACGGCTCGCGCTCGGCAGCCTGCTCTTCCGCAGGAGGTGCGCCGCTTGCTATCACTACTTCCTTAACAGGCCGTCCATTCTTTTTCGCGGGCGCTGCTGCTGCAAACGGATCAAAGCTGACCACATCGAAACTGGCGTTGTCTAACGGCACAGCCGCACCTTCCCACGCCTCCGGCGCGAACGAAACATCGTCCCCTAGCGCCAAGGTCCCCTGCTCCGCTTCGCCAAACAGGAAGCTGGTGTCTGTATCCAACTCAGGCGCCGCAGCGCTATCGAACCCCGCCGCCCCGTCACCCACGCCGGCATCGTCTGCCGCCCCGAAGGCATCCTGCGCATCCTCGCTCTGGTCATAGCCGCCCTCCGGCAGCACCTCTGGCGACTCCAGATCAGCAGCCAGCTTTTCCGCGAAATTCGGCTTCAGCAGCGCCCGCGCATCCTCGATCATCCGCCGAAAACCTTCAAGCGCATTGAGCGTCCGCTGCGGTATCAGCCGCTGCTCGATCGCCTTGCCGATCGCGTACCACGTACTCGTGCCGGTCTCGAGCGCCAGCCGTTCCAGCGTGTCCAGGGTCGCGCGCCCAATGCCCCGCGCCGGTGTGTTGATCACCCGCTGCAGCGCGATCGAGTCATTCGGGTTCCCCACCAGCTTCAGATAGCTCAGCAGGTCCTTGATCTCGGCGCGATCATAAAACGAGAAGCCGCCCACCATCGTGTACTGGATGCCGTACCGCCGCAGCGCCTCTTCCACCAGCCGCGACTGTGAATTCGTCCGGTACAGCACGGCTACGCGCGGCTGCTCCTCCGTTTCCCCCGCTTTGCGCAGGTACTTCTGGATGTAGTCGGCCACAAACAGCGCCTCGTTTTCCCCATCCGGCGCCTCGTAGTAGCCAATGTGCGAGCCGCCTTCCCGTTCCGTCCACAGATTCTTGCCCTTGCGCTGCGCATTGCGCGCCACCACCGCCGACGCACCTTCGAGGATTACCTGCGTCGAGCGGTAGTTCTGCTCCAGGCGGATGGTCTTCGCGGCAGGAAAATCCTTCTCGAAGTCCAGAATGTTGCGAATATCGGCACCCCGCCATGAGTAAATGCTCTGGTCCTCGTCGCCTACCACGCAGATGTTGTGCTCCGTCCCGGCGAGCAGCTTCATCAGCTCGTACTGAGGACGGTTGGTGTCCTGGTATTCATCGATCATGATGTAGCGGAAACGCCGGTTGTAGCGTTCGCGCACCTCGGCGGAGGACTTCAGCAGCCGCACTGCTTCCAGCAGCAGGTCATCGAAATCCAGCGCATTGTTCTTGCGCAGTTCCTTGCGGTACGCCTCGTACAGGTGCGCCACTCGCTCCGATTGCGGGTCCGCCGTGCCCAGGTAATATTCCTGCGGATCAAGCATGTGGTTCTTCGCCCAGGAGATCTTTGACAGCACCGTCCGTGGGGTCAACTGCTTGTCATCCAGGCCCATGCGCCGCATCGCCTGCTTCACGATCGCCTGTTGGTCGCTTTCGTCGTAGATCGCGAAGGACCGCGTCAACCCCTCGTTGCCGATCCGCAGCGCTTCGATATCCCGCCGCAGCAGCCGCACGCAGAAGGAGTGAAAGGTCGAGAGCAGCGGCTTGGCAACCGTGGACCCGGCCAGCAGCTTGTCCACCCGCTCGGCCATCTCTGCGGAAGCCTTGTTGGTGAAGGTCACCGCCAATATCGAGTCGGGCTGCACCCCGCGCTCCTGGATCAGGTACGCGATCCGGTGCGTAATCACGCGCGTCTTCCCCGACCCGGCGCCCGCCAGGATCAATACCGGACCGTCCACGGCCTCAACGGCCGCCCGCTGCTGCGGATTCATTTTGTCGAGGAGATGCTTCAATCAAAGACTCAAGGGAAGGGCTTCTCTCCTAGTGTACCGCCTTGTATGCCGTTTCGAGAGCTGGCCTGGCGGTGCTGCTTCGTGTCTTCATCCGCTTCGCTTCTCGCCTGCCGCCCGGCGTGGTGCGTCATATCGCGCCACGTCCAGAATCCAGTTGCAATTCTTTGTACTTGCCCCAACATTGACTTCAGCAACTCAAGATTTAAATAACGCATCCGCCACTGTGCCGATTTACAGGCACCGTGACGGTGCTCTGCGATCGCTGATGCACTGCTTCATTTCTCCGCCTCAACGCAACCTGGGAACGAGACGAGACCTCGCGTGCTCCCACACACTCTGTCGAGGCAAGCATCATGAACCTGCCAAGCGAGTTGCGTCCCAAGCCTTCCCGGCGTGACGCACCCCCACTCTTTCTTGGTGTCGATTCGGGCCGCAGCTCCTCTATTGTCGAGTTGCTGACGGCCCTTGCCCGCACCAGCGACCTCCAGCAGCTTTGGCCCGAAGTCGCCCGTCGCTTTCGCGACGTCATCCAGTTCGACCGCCTGGAACTCGCTCTCTTCTGCGAGGACGGCGTCTCTCATTCCTGCAGTATCTTGCATGAACCGCTCGCCGATGCTTCTCCGACTCGGAACAGTTTCGTTCTCAACCAGGGCAGCATTGCCGGCCTGCTGCTGGCCACACGTGAGCCCCTCCTGATTCTCGAGTACGACCAGGCGTCCGGGAGCCCCGCTTCCCTGTGGCTGGAGCGCAACCGGCTTCGGAGCGGTCTCGCCCTTTCTCTCGCCGTTCCCGGCAAAGGCGCTCCAGCCAGTCCCTTTGGCGTACTGCTCGCGGGCAGCCGACGCGCCCTTGCTTTCACCCGGAGGGACCTCGAAGTGGCACGCACGGTCGCCACTCACATGGACCTCGCGGTCGAGCGCTGCACCCAGTGGACGGATCTGCAAACCCTTCACGCCCAGCTCCAGGCCAGCGAACGGCAGTTCCATCTCATGGTCGATTCCATTCCGCAACTTGCCTGGATGGCGGACCAGCAATGCAATTCCTTCTGGTTCAACCGGCGCTGGTACGACTACACTGGCGCCACCACAGACGAGTCCGTCGGCCTTGGCTGGCAGTCGTTTCTCCATCCGGCCATCCTGCCGGAAGCCGACCGTCGAAGCCGCGCCGCCCTCCAGAACGGACAATCTTTTGAAATGATCATGCCCATCCGCGGAGCGGACGGGACCTATCGCACCTTCCTCACGCGTTCCGTTCCAGTGCCCGACGAACACGGCAAACCGCTCTACTGGTTCGGCACCAGCACCGACATCTCCGACCAGCTTCAGGCAGAAGAAGCGCTCCGCCGCACCGAAAAACTGGCCGTCGTCGGACGCCTGGCCTCGTCCATTGCGCACGAGATCAATAACCCTCTTTCCAGCGTCACCAATCTTCTTTATCTGCTCCGCGATGAGCCGAACCTCAGCCAGCAGGGACGCCAGTTCCTGGAGCTGGCTGAGATCGAACTCAACCGCGCCACCCACATCGCGACCGAAACACTCCGCTTTTATCGCGAGCCCAGCGGCCCCGCGCTGGCCGATCTCGGCGAGATCATGGATGCGGTCCTATCGCTTCACGCCATGCGCATCCGCGCAACCAGCGTGCGCATTCACCGTGAGTACCGTAATCGCGGCTTCCTGTGCCATGTTGGGGAACTGCGGCAGCTCATGGCCAACCTGCTGGCGAACGCTCTGGACGCCATGCCGGCCGGAGGCGACCTCAAGATTCGCCTGCGAGAAGCCTCATGTCCCACTAACCCGCTTCTCCGAGGCATCCGCCTCACCCTGGCTGACAACGGGCCCGGCATGTCCCCGGATCTCAAGCACCGCATCTTTGAAGCGTTCTTTACCACCAAGTCCGCCACCGGCACCGGACTGGGACTCTGGATTGCCGACGGCATTGTGCGCAAGCACAGCGGCACCATGCGCGTCCTCAGCTCGACGCGCCCCGGCGCCAGCGGGACCGCCTTCTCCATCTTTCTTCCCTACCCAAGCCTCAAGTCCGCCGTGCCGGACCCGGCATTCGCAACGCCGCAGGAAGCTTGATGCACCGGGAGCCATGATTCGCAGCACATCCGGAATCGCGCCAGTCGCCACAGCAGACAGAATTGCATCGCCGGGTGCCCATCCTGAGCGGCTGTATCGAGAAGGGTGGGAGACTATAACCACCCTCACGGCACAGGACTCCATCTCGATCAGGCCGCCACCGCTTCCTCCACGCCCTCTAGCGCAAAGGCCTCTGCCAGCAATTCATAGGAACGCAACCGCGCTGCCTGATCGTGCACAATCGTGACCGTGACCAGTTCCTCTATTCCCAGCGCCTCGGCCATGCCGGTCAACTGCCTCTGCACCTTCTCCGGAGTCCCCACAAAGTAACGCGGCCATTCGCTCCGGTCCATCGCCGCCCAGTCCGCCCCCGCTCCCAGGCCGCCCAGCTCGCGCAACGCCTGCTCTGGCCTCGGGATCGGCCGCCTGTCACCCTGCCGGATGCGCCGTACCAGCAACCGCACACTGCTAGCCAGATACTCCGCCTCTTCCTCCGTCTCTGCGCAGATCACGCCCACGGCTGCCATGGCCTCCGGCTGCGCACGACGCGCGCTGGGGAGGAAAGCGCGGCGGTACTGCTCAATGGCTGCCCGCGTCGGCTCCGGGCTGAAGAAATGCGCAAACGCATACGGCAATCCAAACTCCGCCGCAGCCGCGCCGCTCCACATGCTCGATCCCAACAGCCAGACGTCGGGCGCTCCCGGCATCTCTGGCGACACTCTGATGCGACTGAACGGATGCTCCGCTGGGAACCCGTGGTCCAAAAACGCCAGCAACTCAGCAAGCTGCTCCGGAAAATCATCCACCATGCGCCCTGTGCGGTCCCGCCGCAGCGCGTGGGCTTCCACCGGGCCGCCCCCCGGCGCACGGCCGACGCCCAAATCCACCCGCCCCGGATAAAGCGCATGAAGCATGCGGAAGCTTTCCGCCACCTTCAATGGGCTATAGTGCGGCAGCATGATGCCACCCGATCCGATGCGAATGCGCCGCGTCTCCGCTCCAATGCGCGCCAGCATCACCTCCGGCGCTGTGCACGCCAGCGTATCCATCGCATGGTGCTCCGACATCCAGAACCGGGTGTACCCCAGCCGGTCCACCAACCGCGCCAGCTCGATAGAGTTTTGCAACGCCTCTGCTGGCGTCGAGCCCTCCGGCACCGGCGATTGATCCAAAACAGAAAGCTTCAACGGCTTCAACACATCCACCTCGAATTCACATCCCTTTAGATGTGGCCGAGGCCCGATGGAAGCAACAGGGGGTGTGCAGTCCTTCACATCCGGGTAATCCCGCATAGTGGTCTGAATTACTTCAGCAGGATGTACGATTGCCGGCAGCTCTAACGGTGACCAGTTTCTTACTTGCTTTTAGCCTTGCCAGCCTGCCCCGTTCCCGGCACCTTGGGGAAATACCCCGGCCGGGTACGCACGGTGAGCCTGCCATAGCCCTTCGCTTTCGCGTCCACGTGTACCGTACGATAGCCGCCCTCGCTCGCCGGTTTGGTCGAGTGGTACCCGATAGTGTACTGATTTCGAATATCGCGCGCCACCTCCGCCGCGATCTCGTCCACCTGGTTGAGGTTCTTGGGAAAGAACGCCAGCCCGCCGGTCTCGTCCGAAAGCAACTGCAGCGCGCGCTTGGCCCGGTGCGCTTCCCGCCCGCCTCCGCCAGCGTCATCAAACAGCAGCCCGATCGAGTACACCACCGGCCCCTGCAGGTCCTGAATGCGCCGCACTGTCTCTTCCAGCGTGGTCCCGGAGGCGTTATCCTCGCCGTCCGTAATGATCAGGATTGCTTCCTTGGCCCGCTTGGCATTCTTCGCCATGTAGTCAGCCGAAGCAATCACTGCATCGTACAGCGCCGTACCGCCCTTGCTGTCGATATGCCCCAGCCCTTCCCGCAGCTTGTTCAAGTCCGACGTGAAGTCCTGATCGATATACGCTTCGTCCGCGAAGTTCACCACAAAAGTTTCATCCTGCGGATTCGAAGCTCGCACCAAGTCCACAGCCGACTGGTTCACCGCCTGCCGCTTGGTCCGCATCGACCCCGAGTTATCCACCAGAATGCCGAGTGACACCGGAATGTCCTGATGCTGAAAGGCAGCGATCGCCTGCGGCACGCCATCTTCAAAGACCCGGAAGTTGTCCTTCTGCAGGTCCATGACCAGCCGCTGGTGCTCGTCCAACACGGTGGCGTTTAGCACCACCTCATCCACATTCCGCGTCAACGTGAACTGCCCCGCTTTGCCGCGCGCCAAGGGGTTTCCCGGCGCAGCGCCTTGCCCGCCGGGCAAGGCCTGCCCCGGCGCGGGCTCCTTGTCCGGAGAGGGCACTGGGTCGCGATCTACTGTCAACGACGGCTGCTGCTCGGGCGCGTTCGGGCCCTGAGCCGCGGCGGAAGCCAAAGGCGTCTGCGCATGCGCTCTGCGCGCGTGGAAGCCGGGCAGAAAGCAAAGCAGGAAAGCTGTAGTCCAAACCAGAAAGCGGCTACTGCAAGGGGGCATAGTATCCAGTGCGTGCGTGAACGGTAAGCGGTGGCAGCCCGGGCGGCGGCACCAGCTTTACCTTCACTTTACGCCACTTGCCGTCTCTCTTGGCGTCGGTTGGCTTATATCCCAGCACGTACTGGTTGCGCAGTTCCGCGCTGATCTTGGTGGCGATGTCGCCCATATCCGCGACATCATCTACGCGAAAGAGCTGCCCTCCGGTCTCCTCGCTCACATCGGCCAACAGGAGCGGTCCAGTTCTCTCTTCGGGCGTCGCCGCATACTGGTCGAAAATCCCGATGGAGTAAATCTCCACATCCGACTCCCGCACCATAGTCTTGACTTCGTTCTCGGTGTAGCGGCTGCGGTTATCCCCGCCGTCTGATACCACCAGGAGCGCCTTGCGTTCATTGCGCCCCTGCTTCATCTTGTTCACGCCGAAGTAGATCGCGTCCAGCAGCGCCGTCCGCTTGCCCGGCCGCACGGTCATCAGCCGCGCTTCAATCTCGTCCGGCGAGGAGGTGAAGTCGGAGATCAACTCCGGCCGATCGTTGAAGCCGATCACGAAGAACTCGTCCTGCGGATTGGAGGTGCGCAGAAACTCGTTGATCGAATCCCGCGCGCGGTTGATCTTGTTCGTCATGCTGCCGCTCAAATCGAAGATGATGCCGATCGAGACCGGCGCATCCTCCGACGAAAAACTTTTGATCACCTGCAAGGCATTGTTCTCGTAGAGGAAAAATTCGTTCTTGTCGAGCCCCGTCACCAGCCGATTCAGCGGATCGGTCACGGTAAGCGGGATCAGCACCAGATTCACGTCCACGCGAATGCGTTCATTAGCCCGGGCCTTCATCGCCGCATTGCCTTCCAGCGGTGCTGGTTGCGCGGGCGGGGGGGCCGGCTTGGGAGGCGGCGGGTTTACGTGAATCTTGTTGAGTTCGTCTTCCTGCGAATGTGCGCGCAGCGGGTGCAGTGCGCCGGACAGCAACACGGCCAGGCACAGCCAAACGCCGCGCGGTGACTGCACCACCGACCGCGCCTGGCCCGCTTCTTGTTTGCGGTCCCGCATGGGAGCAGGAGCGCCATAGCCCTAACCTCTGCGAAATATCCTAGCACCAGGCCCCTTCTCCCGGCTCGTTCCGGATCACGGTACTACCATGGCGCGAAATACCGAATGCTCGGCTGGCTTCTCATTGAGCGGATATCGTCTGGATTCGGTGAAGCAACTCTGAGGCGCCGGCCTTGCGTTTCTCGGCCAACAGGCAAGGCCGCTCATTGAGCGGCCTTCCTGTTGCGGACACTAAAAAACCCGCCTTTACTGCGGGTGGCAGTTCGCCATAGCTCCGTTTCCGCTCATGTTCCCGTTCATGCCGCCATTCTTCATCTTGTTCATGTGCTTCTGTTCCATCTTCTGCTGGTCAGCTTCAAACATCTTCTTCTGGTTATCGTTTAGAACCGCTTCGATCTTCTGGTTTTCATCCTGATGCATGCTCTGCATCTTGGTCATTTTGTCCTGGCGCGACATTGACGAATCCGAGTGCATCGTCATCATCTGCTGCTGCTCGTCTTCCAGCATCGGCTTGATCTGGCTCTGCTGGTCGGCTGTGAGGTTGTACTTCTTAGTCATGTGGGCCAGTCGCTGGTCCGCGTTCATCATGCCACCATGATGTTTGCCGCCCATGGTACCCATCGAGTCCTGCCCCTGCATGGCGCCGGTTCCAGACTGCATTGAGCCCTGATTCATCGAGCCCTGGCCCATAGAGTTCTGCTGCCCTGAACCCATCGTGCTCTGGTTGTTGGCTCCCGCCGTGCCCTGCCCATTGCTGTTCATCGTGCCGCTGCCTTGCGTCTGCGCGAAAGCCACGCCGCACGTCATGCCTGCGGTGAGTAAACAGCTCAACGCCAAAGTTCCCAGTTGCTTCTTCATAGTGATACATCCTCCACGGTTAATACGAACCCACTGAACCTTAGGAGGTTGCGTGGAGAGTTGTCAATTCGCCCAGCGCGATCAACAGAACAATGGGTCATTGAGAGTTGTGGTCTCGTGCAGATGCTCGTGTGAACGAGCTTCTGCACGAACGCGAGTCACCCGATAGCCAGGAATGATGGCTAGGATGAGCGTTCAGCCACTAAAAGGCGCACCACAAGGGTGCGCCCGTTTTTTTCGTGGAAAAGCTATGCCTGGGCTTCGCCGCCGTCCGTACCGGCGCTTTGCTCGGCCATCGCCTTGTCCATCTCTTCGCGACGCTTCTGGCGTGCTTCGGTGCGCTTCTGGCGCTTTTCGTCCAAGACCTGCTCGGCACCCAGCAGTTCGATGAAGGCCTTCTCCGCCCCATCGCCCTTCTGGAAGCCGGTGCGGACGATGCGGAGATACCCGCCTTGCCGCTCGCCATAGCGCGGCGCCACGGTGGTGAACAGGCGAGAGACGGCTTCGTCGGTCATCAGATAGGCCAAAGCCTGGCGGCGGGAGTGAAGGTCTCCCCGTTTGCCCAGCGTGATCATCTTTTCGACGTGCGGACGTGCAGCCTTCGCCTTGGTGATGGTGGTCTCGACGCGATCTTCGAGAAGAATGGACGTGACCAGGTTGCGCAAAAGAGCGCGGCGGTGGCTGGTGTTCCGTCCGAGTTTGAATCCTGCATTGCGGTGGCGCATGGCGAATCTCTCTTCAAATCAGGGATCAGGGATCAGTTCTCAGGAATCAGAGGCCATTGCTGACCCCTGACCCTGACCCCTGATCCCGCAGTTCTAAAAGTTTTCCGGTTCCGTCTGGAGCGGCGCGTCTATGCTGTCCAGATCGTCATCATCGGTATCGTCATCGTCATAACGGCTATAGCTCTGGGCCAGTGCCTGCGCTGGCAGGATGCTGGTGGGCCCCGGAACCGCGTTGCCGTTTTCATCGATCTTCATGCCGAGCGACAAGCCCATCTGTGCCAGGATTTCCTTGATTTCATTCAGGGATTTCCGGCCGAAGTTCTTGGTCTTCAGCATCTCGGGCTCGGTCTTCTGAACAAGCTCACCGATCGTCTGGATATTTGCGTTCTTCAGGCAGTTATAGCTGCGGACCGAGAGTTCCAGCTCTTCGACAGAGCGGTTCAGGTTCTCGTTGCGCAACTGCATCCGGCCTTCATCCGCATGGTGGTCGGCTTCGATCTCTTCTTCGAAGTTGATAAAGATGCTCATGTGATCCTTGATCAACTTCGCCGCCAGGCCGATCGAGTCTGCCGGCAACACCGAACCGTTGGTCCACACTTCGAGCGTCAGCTTGTCGTAATCGGTGATCTGTCCCAGACGCGCTGCGTCCACGGCATAGTTCACCTTGCGCACGGGCGAGTGCACCGAATCAACCGGAATAAACCCGATTCCCAGGTCGCCGTCGAAGTTCTTGTCGGCCGAGATATAGCCGCGCCCACGCTTGAGACGCATTTCCATATCCAGCTTGCCGCCTTCGCTTACAGTGGCGATATATACGTTCTTGTCGAGGATCTCTACGTCCCCGTCGGCTTCGATCATGCCGGAGGTGACCACACCGGGCTCATCCGCGCGCAGGTAAAGCGCCTTCGGTCCTTCGCCGTTCAGCTTGAAGGGGACCTGCTTGAGGTTCAGGATGATGTCGGTTGCGTCTTCAACAACACCGGTGATCGATTGGAACTCATGGAGCACTCCTTCGATCTTGACCGCGGTCACTGCTGCGCCCTCGATAGATGAGAGCAGCACACGTCGCAGGGCGTTCCCGATGGTGGTGCCGAAGCCCCGCTCGAATGGCTGAGCGCTGAACTTCCCGTATTTGTCTGTGAGCGTCTCGGTTTCTACCGCAAGACGCTTCGGCTTTTGAAATCCTCTCCAAAGCATGCGTGTTCTCCATGCACAGCTAGCGTCGCGAAGCATTCTGCAACGGCTGTGCCTGTTTCTCCCGTTCGTGGATGTAACCCGCAATCGGATTGCGGGGACTGCACCCGGCGCAATGGTGCCGCCGGGCTAAACTTTTGCCTGCTGGAGCTCTCAACGACGTACTTGCTATCGAGCCCCCAGTGGTTTACTTGCTATACAGTTCGACGATCAACTGCTCGTTGACCGGCAGGTTCACGTCATCGCGCTTGGGCAGGGCAACCACCTTGCCTGTGAGGTTCGCGTGATCGGCCTGCAGCCACTGCGGCGTGATCTGATGGCTCGCGAACTCGGTCGAAGCCTCGAGCACGGTCATCTTCTTGCTGTTTTCGCGAATGCGAATAGTGTCGCCCACTTGCACCTGATAGGACGGAATGTTCACCTTGCGGCCATTCACGTCCACGTGCCCGTGGCGCACAATCTGGCGCGCCTGGCGGCGTGAAGAGGCAAAGCCCAGACGGTAAGCGACGTTGTCCAGCCGCCGTTCGAGCTGCTGGAGCAGGATCTCGCCCGTGACGCCCTGCGAACGGTTCGCCTTCTCGTAGTAGTCGCGAAATTGCCCTTCAAGGGTAAAGTAGATGCGCTTGGCCTTCTGCTTTTCCCGCAGTTGCAGGCCATAGCCCACGATCTTCGCCTTGCGGTCGCGGCCATGCTGGCCGGGGGCAAAGTTGCGCTTTTCAATCGGACACTTGTCCGTGTGGCACTTGGTGCCTTTCAAAAAAAGCTTCATGCCTTCGCGACGGCAAAGGCGGCAGACTGGTCCGGTATAACGTGCCAATTCTTTCTCCTGACTTCAGAGGCCGACCGGTTTACGAGCAAGGCTCTTCGTCCCGGTCCCCACATGCTTGACTCTTCTATTCTACTTCACTTACCAGAGAAACCACCGCATCCGGCAGTTCCGGGCCGCCCGGCGCAGCGCGCTCGATGCGGCGAGGCCGCCTGACAAGCTCATTGCCGCAGTTCGGACATGCACCCCGAAACCCCTGCAAACACTCCGCGCAGAAAGTGCATTCGTAACTGCAAATGTACGCTTCCCCCGCGTCCGAAAGGGACGCGCCGCACCGTTCGCAGCGCGCCCGCATCTCGAGAGCCATCAGTGCAGATCCCTCAGACTCTGCGACGCTTCGGCGGACGGCAGCCGTTGTGCGGAATCGGCGTGACGTCGCGGATGGAGCGGACTTCAACGCCGGCCGCCGCCAGTGCGCGTACAGCAGATTCGCGACCCGAGCCGGGACCGCTGACCCGCACGTCCACCGAGCGCAGACCGTGGTCGCGCGCCTGGTTGGCCGCGTTCATGGCCGCCTGCTGGGCAGCGAACGGAGTGCCTTTACGCGATCCGCGAAAGCCGAGCGAACCCGAACTCTTCCAGGAAAGCGTGTTCCCCTGCCCATCGGTGATGGTCACGATCGTGTTGTTGAAGGTCGCCTGAATGTAGACCAATCCATAGGGAACATTCTTGCGCTCGCGCTTCTTGAACTTCTTGTTTTTGCCGGCTTTCCCGGCGCTACCTTGTGCTTTCGCCTGTGCCTTCGCCATTAGGTTTTCGTCGCTTTCTTCTTGCCGGCTACCGTGCCCTTGCGTGGGCCCTTGCGCGTGCGCGCGTTGGTGTGGCTCCGTTGACCGCGCACCGGCAGGTTGCGGCGATGGCGCGTGCCACGGTAGGACTGGATATCGATGAGGCGCTTGATGTGCATCGAGATGTCTTTGCGGAGGTCGCCTTCTACGCCGCCTTCGCCCTCGATCACCTGGCGGATGCGGTTGACCTCATCCTCGCCCAACTCCTGCACCTTCTTTGACGGCTCCACATGGGCCGCGGTAAGGATGCGGAGAGCCCGAGGATCGCCGATTCCAAAAATGTAAGTAAGCGCGATGCGTGCCTGCTTGTTGCGCGGCAGATCGACGCCAGCAATACGTGCCATGCCTGTTCCTTCGTGTTGCGCTCCGTGCAGCTTCGCCGCCGGACCGCCGTTATGCCGTATCTAACAATCGATCAATCGATCAGTCAATGACGGACTCAGGTGAACGGAAGGCGGGGTTCATCGCAAGCCTTGTTTCCGGCTAACTCGCCCCACTTCCGCGGGAAAAAGCGTCAGGCTTCAGCCCTGGCGCTGCTTGTGTTTCGCGTTTTCACAAATCACCCGCACCACCCCGCGGCGGTGGATGACCTTGCACTTGTCACAAATCTTCTTCACAGATGCACGAACCTTCATAAACTCAGCTCCTGGCTTTTAGCCGCGAGCTTCTAGCTCGGAAGCTAGTAGCTGGCAACTCACTTATAGCGATACACGATACGCCCGCGACTCAGATCGTACGGGCTCAACTCGATGGCCACTCGGTCCCCGGGCAGGATGCGGATGAAGTTTTTGCGCATCCTGCCGGACACGTGGGCCAGCACCTGGTGCTTGTTCTCGAGCTCTACTTTGAACATGGCGTTCGGCAGGGTTTCAAGCACCGTCGCCATGACCTCAATTGCGTCTTCCTTCGACAATCAACCTTCCCGGTTCCGCCCGCGCCTACGCGAGCCACATTCTTAGTCTACAACGTCTAACGACCAGACCTGACACTCCAAGCCAACCGGCACTCCAGAGCAACCCGGCACTCTAGGCGGTTAGCACGACCGCTCCCTCTGCCGTCACCGCCACCGTGTGCTCGAAATGCGCACTCAGGCTTCCATCCTGGGTCACCGCCGTCCAGCCATCGCGCAACACCTGCACGTCGGCCTTGCCCGCATTCACCATCGGTTCAATCGCGATCACCATGCCTTCGCGCAGCTTCATGCCCCGGCCCCGCCGGCCGAAGTTCGGCACCTGCGGGTCTTCATGCATCCGCGTTCCAATTCCGTGACCCACAAACTCGCGCACCACGCTGAAGCCTTCTTCTTCGACTGCTTCCTGCACAGCCGCTCCTACATCCCCGAGCGTCGCGCCCACCCGGACTGTCTCGATCGCCCGGGCCAGCGAGGCTTCCGTGACATCGAGCAGCCGCTGAGTCTTCGGCGCAATCGCGCCTACCGGCACCGTAATGGCTGCGTCTCCGTAGAAGCCGTCGATCACGACGCCGCAGTCGACGGAAACGATGTCCCCCTCGCCCAAGACCCGTGCGGCCGATGGGATACCGTGCACGACCTCTTCGTTGACTGAGGTGCACAGGACGCATGGATAGCCGTGATATCCCTTGAAGGCTGGCGTGGCGCCCAACTGCTTGATCCGAGCCGCAGCCGCCTGCTCCAGGTCGAGTGTCGTCGCCCCCGGCTTGACCATGCCGCGCACCAGTTCAAGCACCTCGCGCACAATGCGGCCGCTTTGCCGCATCTTTTCCACTTCGCGTGGCGTTTTGATCACGATGGCCATGGGTGGCATTATCCTCGCAGGCGCTTCACTGTGGTCAGAATGTCGGAACTGACCTGTTCTACCGGCTGGTCTCCATCCACTTCGGCGAAATGCCCGAGACCGCGATAATGCTCGACCACCGGAGCAGTCAACTCCGTGTAGGCACGCATACGCTCCTCGAAAACATCTTCAACGTCATCCGCACGTTGCAGGAGAGGAGTGCCATCCACATCGCACACCATGTCGTACGCAGGCGGCTGGAAGTAGATGTTGTAGATATGCTTGCAAACCGGGCAGGTACGCCGCCCAGTGATACGACGCAGAAGAAGAGTATATCCCACCTGAATGCTGACAGCAATCACCGGGAGCGCCGTGCGGACGCCCAGGCCTGTACTCGGAAGGCCGGCGCGAGCCGATAAGCCGGCGGCATTTAGTTGGATATCCAGCCAATCCGCCTGGTTGAGGGTTCGGGGGTAGCCGTCAAGGATGTAGCCGCGTTCCACGTCCGGCTGCACTAGACGGTCCGCCACCATGGCGTTTACGATTTCGTCCGAGACCAGCTCGCCGCTGTCCATCACCTGCTTGGCCGCGCGCCCGAGCGCTGTTCCACGGGTCACGTTCTCGCGCAGGATGTCACCGGTGGAGATCTGGGGAATGCTCCAGTGCGCCATCAGGGCCTTGGCCTGGGTGCCCTTGCCCACCCCGGGAGCGCCCAGCAGAAGAATAGGGCCGGGAAGGAAATCCACCCCGAACCCGTTTTCCGTCCCGGCGTGCTGCGCGCCTTGCTGCCCGACTCCCTGGCCGGACATGGCGCGTTTCGGCACGCTGCTCGTCACCATGCGCGCCGGCCGCGGGTGCGACCGCTGCGCGGCGAGAAGCCTTCGTAATGCCGCATGATCAACTGCGATTCCACCTGGTTGATAGTGTCCATAGCCACGCCGACAACGATCAGCAGCGAAGTGCCGCCGAAGTAGAAGTTCACGTTCAGGCCGTGAGTCACCCAGGTGGGCATGCGCTCAAAGAACGGGCCCACCAGCCAAAGGTCGTTCAAGTGAATGCCGCTGATCAGGATCTGCGGAATCAACGAGATCAGGATCAGGTAGATCGCGCCCACCAGCGTGATCCGGGTCAGGATGTCATTCACGTAGTCGGAGGTGCGCCGCCCGGGACGAATGCCGGGAATAAACCCGCCGTACTTGCGCATGTTGTCGGCAATGTCATCCGGGCGGAAAATAATGGAGATGTAGAAGTACGCGAAAAAGACGATGGCGGCAATATAAAGCAGCTCATACCAGGGCTCGCCGACGCGCAGTGCGTCGAAAATCCGGCTCAGGAACGGGCTGCTACGCACAAAGTTTACGTTTGCGAACAACAGCGGCGCCGAAAGGATGGAACTAGCAAAGATGACCGGCATCACGCCACCCGAGTTGACCCGCAACGGCAGGTGCGTCGATTGCCCGCCCATCAGCCGGCGGCCGACAATGCGCTTGGCATATTGCACCGGGATGCGTCGTTCGCTGCGCTCGACCCAGCAGATAAAGGCAACGATCGCGATCATGGCGGCGACCAGCAGGATCAGCGCCGGAATGGTAAACGCCCCCCATGCCTGGGTGCGGGCTTTGTCGATCAGGTCCTGGATTCCGCGCGGCAGCCCTACCACGATACCGGCGAAGATCAGCAGACTCATGCCGTTGCCAATGCCGCGGTCCGTAATCTGCTCGCCCAGCCACATGATGAAGGTGGTGCCCGTGGTCAATGTGAGCACCGTCATCAGGACAAAGCCGGGCCCGGGATTGAGTACGTAGGAGACGCCGCTCGATCCATGGGACAGCGTGAGCGCGATGGCAAAGGACTGCACCAGCCCCAGCGCCACGGTCACGTACCGCGTCCACTGCGTAATCTTGCGGCGACCGATCTCGCCTTCCTTTTGCAGCTTGGCCAACGGCTCATAGACCACGGTCAGCAATTGAAAGATGATCGATGCAGTGATGTACGGCATGATGCCCAGGGCGAACACTGTGAGCCGGCGCAGGTTGCCGCCGCTGAACAGGTCCACCAGCCCAAGGGCCGAGCCGCTCTGCTGGTCGAAGAACTGCGACAGCAGCGTCGTGTTCACGCCAGGCGTGGGGATATGCGCTCCCAGACGGTACACGGCAAGGATCAACATCGTAAACAGGACGCGTTTACGGAGGTCGGGAATACGAAAGATGTTTAAGAACTTCTCAAGCATAGGGGTATGGATCGCCGCTCGATCCGGACAGGTGATGCGTGGGGAACAAAGTTGGGCTGTTCCAGCTAGCTTAGCTGAGCAGCCCCGCCCAGAACAACCGCTTTGCCGCCGGCGCGCTCAATCTTCTCCTGCGCCGACTTCGAGAACTTGTGCGCATGCACGGTTACCGCAGCAGTCAGCTCGCCATTGCCAAGCACCTTTATCAGGCCGTTGCGCTTTTTCAGCAGCCCGCGGTCGATCCACTTCTCGAGCGTCAACTCCGTCTCGCCCAGCTCGGCAATGCGGTCCAGGTTGAGAATGGTGTATTCGGTCCGGAAGATATTGGTAAATCCGCGCTTCGGCAGACGGCGATGCAACGGCATCTGGCCGCCCTCGAATCCGCGCATCAGGCTGGAGCCGGAGCGCGATCCCTGGCCTTTGTGGCCGCGGGTTGAGGTCTTGCCCATGCCGGAGCCCATACCGCGGCCCACACGCTTGCGGGGACTGTTCGCCTTCTTAGGCGCACGTAGATTGGAGAGATTGGTTGCCATAATTCCTCGCTCAACGCCGGCCAGTGGGTCTGGCCGACTCGCTTTTGTTCGGCTTCAGTGAAGCCGGTTCTTCTTGCGTCAGAGGCATGTATGCCTCTGACCAGTTTACTTGACGACGCGCACCAGGTGCGGCACCGCTGCCACCATGCCCCGAATGGACGGGGTGTCTTCGCGCTCCACGATCTGGTTCAGACGGGTAAAGCCCAGACCCTTGATCACCTTCTTGTGCTTTACCGGCGTACAGATTTTGGACCGGAAATATTGCAGACGCATCATTTCTTTCTTCGCGATCTCTGTCATGGCTATAGCTCCTCTACCTGTTTGCCGCGCATCGCTGCAACTTCCTTGCGGTCGCGCAACTGTACCAGCGCGTCAAAGGTCGCCTTGATAACATTGTGCGGGTTGGCCGTGCCCAGGCTCTTGGTCAATACGTTTTGCACGCCAGCCGAGGTCATGACCGCGCGCACCGCACCGCCGGCAATCACGCCCGTGCCTTCCGGCGCCGGTTTCAACAGCACCTGCCCGGAGCCGAAGCGGCCCAACACCTGGTGCGGAATGGTGGTTTCTGACAGATGAATGCGGACCAGGTTCTTTTTCGCGCTTTCGATGCCCTTGCGGATCGCCTGAGGCACTTCCTTCGCCTTGCCCGAGCCGTAACCGACAACGCCTGCGCCCGGATCGCCCACCACCACCAGCGCCGCGAACGACATGTTCTTGCCGCCCTTGACGACCTTGGTCACACGGTTGATCGCGACTACCTGGTCCTTCAGGTTGAACTGCCCGGCATCCAGCTTTCTCTTGAGTATTGCCATGCTTCCCCTAGTGTCTTTCCGTGCGGCGGTTACCCGGCGCACCCTGAACCAACTGTCCTGGCGACGGCGCCTGAACTAAAACTCTCGAACTAAAACTCCAGAACTAGAACTCCAGACCCGCCTCACGCGCCGCATCGGCCAACGCCTTGATGCGTCCGTGATAAAGGTAGCCGCCGCGATCGAAGACCACCTTGGTGATGCCCCTCTCGCGCGCCCGCTCCGCCACCAGCCGGCCAATCTCCCGGGCCGCCGCCACATTGCCGCCGGTCTTCGCTTTTTCAGCGAGCGAGGAAGCGGAGACCACGGTCACCCCCGCAGCGTCGTCGATCACCTGCGCATAGATGTGGTTCAGCGACCGGTACACATTGAGGCGCGGCCGCGCGGCCGTTCCTTCCATCTTTTGCCGGATGCGCGCATGCACGCGTTGCCGGATCACGTTTCTCTGTCTCTGCGGAATCATGGTCTCTCGTTCCTAGAAGCGGAGCCGCCCCGCGGCCCCGTTCGGCTGTACTTCATTTCAGTCTACAGTGCGAGCCTACCGGCCTACTTCGCGCCAGTCTTGCCGACCTTCTTCTTGAGCCGCTCATCCGCATACCGCACGCCCTTATTCTTGTACGGGTCGGGCTTGCGCAGCGAGCGCATATCCGCCGCAACCTGGCCTACCTTTTGCCGGTCAATGCCGGTTACAGTGACGCGGGTTTGCTTGGGATCGATGGTTGCTTCGACGCCAGTCGGCAGCGGAAATTCGATCACATGCGAGTAGCCAAGGGTGAAGACCACCGTGTTCTTGCCTTTCAACTCGGCGCGATAGCCAATGCCGACGATGTCCAGGTCCTTCGTCCAGCCCTTGGTCACACCTACGACCGCGTTCGACAAGAGCGCGCGTGTCAACCCATGGATTGCCGCCTGCGAATCGTTTTCGCGCGTAGCCACCACATGCTCATCCTGCTGTTCGAGCTTGATGCCCTGCGGCAGAATCGTCTGCAGTTTGCCTTTTGGACCTTCGACCTGCACAGCAGTACCATTGACCGTGTACTTCACGCCCACAGGGAGCGGAATCGGCTGTCTTCCTATACGCGACATAGTTCAATCCTTAACGGCTTGCGAGTCCCGCGGCCTCACTTCGGCCCACGTTCCACTGCAGCCTGAAAACACCAGTTACCAGCTGCCTTTCTTTTAGCTTTCAACTGCTAGCTAGACTCTTAGCTGCGAGCTAGATAAGAGCTAAAAGAAGTCTTTTCTTACCAGACTTCGCAGAGGATCTCGCCCCCAACGCCTTCGCGCCGTGCCTGCCGTCCGGTCATCACACCGCGGGGGGTGGTGAGGATGTTGATCCCCAAGCCGCCCTGCACGCGCCGAATCTCGTTGCGGCCCACATACACCCGGCAGCCGGGACGCGAAACGCGAGCCAGGTCCCGAATGACAGCCTCATTGTTCGCGGTGTACTTCAGGTACACCCGTAGCACGTTGCGGCCGTTTTCCTCGGTCGCCTTGTAGTTGGCGATGTAGCCCTCTTCCTTAAGAATGCGGGCGATCTCCGTCTTCAGCTTGGAGGCCGGCACGTCCAGCTTCTGGTGGCGGGCGCGGATGGAATTGCGGATGCGGGTGACGAAATCAGCAACTGGATCGGTAAGACTCATCGTTTCTCCTTCATCCCCCGTTCGCTCAGCAACGCCCGATGTGAGCGGCCTGCGGAGAACCAGCGGGAATGGTGCGAAGCGGCGCTCTGTGCGCCTGCTCGGTTCAATCGAATGCCAGGCTACGTACGGCTGGCGAGATACATGCTTACCAGGACGACTTCACGACGCCTGGAATTTCGCCGCGCAGCGCGAGACTGCGGAAGCAGAGGCGGCATACGCCGAACTTGCGCAGAAAGGCGCGCGGGCGTCCGCACAGCTTGCAGCGGTTGTGTTTGCGCGAGGAGAACTTCGGCTTGCGCGCATCTTTGACTCGTTTTGCTGTGGTTGACATAGCTTGTCGATTCTCTTTCTGCCGGATCGGTTACGCGACCAAGCGGAAGGGCATCCCGAACTGCCGAAGCAGCGCGCGCGCCTGGTTGTCGTCCTTGGCCGTGGTCACGATGGTGATGTTCATCCCTTTCAGCTTTTCCACGCGCGCGTAATCGATCTCCGGAAAGATCAACTGGTCGCGGATGCCGAGGGTGTAATTGCCGCGCCCGTCAAAGCTCTTGGTCGAAACGCCACGGAAATCGCGTACACGCGCCAGCCCGATCGAGATCAGACGATCCAGAAACTCGTACATGGTGTTTCCGCGCAAAGTCACCATGGCTCCGATTGGCATGCCTTCACGCACCTTGAACGCCGCAATCGACTTCTTCGCCCGCGTCGTCACCGGTTTCTGCCCCGCGATCGCCGCCAGGTCCGCCACCAGCGGATCCAGCAGCTTCACGTTCTGCGTCGCCTCGCCGAGACCCATGTTCAAGACGATCTTTTCCAGGCGCGGCACCGCCATGGTATTTTCAAGACCGAGCTCCTTCTGGAGCGCCGCCTTGATCTCATTCTGGTACTTTTCTCTCATTCTTGCTGCTGCCATCGCTCTACTCATCTTTCTTCACGGTTCCCGGAGTGGGCACCCTTGCCCGTATACCGTTGCGTGATCCTGAAATGCTTCACCCAACTACTTGCCGGGTGGCTCGGCTACTTCTTCTTCGGGTTCAGTGTTTGCCCGCACTTCTTGCAGACCCGCACCTTGGTATCGCCTTCGAACTTGTGGCCCACGCGCACCGGGCCGCATTCGCCGCATACCAGCATCACGTTTGAGACCTGGATGGGCGCCTCCTGCTCGGCAATCCCGCCTTTGATGTTTTTCTGCGGATTGGGCCGCATGTTCTTCTTGATGACATGCACATGCTCGACCAGCACCTTGCCGGCATCGGGTATCACGCGCAGCACCCGGCCGCGCTTGCCCTTGTCGCTGCCCGTGATCACTTCCACGGTGTCATTGCGTTGAATATTTAAACCTGCCATCGTCCTAACTCCCCTGTTTACTGCCCTGACGCTGCGGACTACAGAACTTCCGGCGCCAGCGATACAATTTTCAGAAACTTCTTTTCGCGCAATTCGCGCGCCACCGGGCCGAAGACACGAGTCCCCACCGGTTCGCCCGCGTCATTGATCAGCACAGCCGCATTCTGGTCGAAGCGGATATAGGTGCCGTCGCGCCGGCGATATTCCTTGCGCGTGCGCACCACCACCGCCTTGACCACTTTGCCCTTCTTCACCTGACCATCCGGCGAGGCTTCCTTCACCGCTGCCGTAATCACGTCGCCGAGGCCTGCTTTCTTGCCACTCGCGCCGCCCAGCGGCAGGATCATCTGCAGTCTGCGCGCGCCGGAGTTATCGGCCACCTCGAGCATCGATCTCATCTGCACTGCCATAGCTCTGCTCTCCGTTCTGGTGTCTAGCCTGCTCTTAAGCGACGGCTGTGGGTTCTGCAGCCGCTTCGGCTGCCTGCACCTGGGCCAACGCGGACCGGCGGAGAATTTCCTGAAGCTGCCACCGCTTGAGCTTGCTCATCGGCCGTGTTTCGCGGATGCGCACCATATCGCCCACGCGCGCCGTGTTTTCCTCATCATGCGCGTAGAACTTCTTGGTCTGCCGGACTACCCGTTTGTATTTCGGGTGCGCTTTGCGCATTTCCACTTCCACCACGATGGTCTTCTGCATTTTGGTCGAGACCACGTGACCGACCTTCTCATTGCGTCGTTCGGTTTGCTGGAGCTGCTCTGGCGTCATCACTGCTTCGCTCATGGTTAGCGGGCCTCCTTCTTGGCCGTCTTGGTCCCTTTGGCCGCTTTGCTGGCCTTGGCCGGCTTACCTGCTGCCGCTGAAGCAGCGCTCGTATGCGCCGCAGCGCGCAAGCCAAGCTCCCGTTCCCGCGCAATCGTCTTAATGCGGGCAATGTCTTTCCTCAGTCCGCGCACCTTCTTGACACCTTCGGTCTGCCCCAGCTTCATCTGGAAGCGCAGGCGGAAAAGCTGCTCGGCTGCCTGCTGCTCTTCATGCTTCAGTTCGCCTTCGCCCAGATTGCGTATCTTGTCCAGTTCCATCGTCGTCTCTTCCGTGCGCGCTCCTCTTGTACCGCCGGAACCGCGCCATTGAATCTCGTTACTTCGCCGCCACTGCCGTCGTGGTCACATCGTGACGCATGACGAACCGCGTTTTGAGCGGCAACTTGTGTGCGGCCAGCCGCATGGCTTCCTGCGCCATCTCCGGGGTCACGCCTTCCATTTCAAAGAGCAGCTTGCCCGGCCGCACCACCGCGACCCAGTGGTCCGGCGCGCCCTTGCCTTTGCCCATACGGGTTTCGGCCGGCTTCTTGGTTACTGGCTTGTCCGGAAACAGCCGCAGCCAGATCTTGCCGCCACGCTTGATAAAGCGCGTCATCGCCACGCGGCTCGCTTCGATCTGGCGGTCGGTGATATAGCCGCATTCCAGGACCTTCAATCCGAAATCGCCAAACGCCAGCTCAGAGCCGCGCCACGCCTTGCCCTTCATGCGGCCGCGCTGCTGCTTGCGATACTTCACTTTCTTCGGCATCAACATAAGAAATCAGCCTCTAGCTTCTAGCCGCCAGCTTCGAGCTCAACGGCAATTCAATAACTCTTCTTTCGCAGCGGCAAGCTAGTAACCAACAGCTGCGATCTGCTACTAAAATACTGTGGTGCCGATCGGCTGTGGCTGCCTGCGCTTGGTCTCGTAGATATCGCCACGATAAACCCAGGTCTTCACGCCGATAACGCCATACGTGGTCCGCGCTTCGGCAAAGCCGTAATCGATATCCGCGCGCAGTGTATGCAGCGGCAACCGGCCCTGCAGATACCACTCCGAGCGGGCGATCTCGTTGCCGTTCAACCGCCCCGACACGCGCACCTTGATACCTTTGCAGCCAAAGCGGAGCGCCGAATCGACGGCCTTGCGCATGGCGCGACGGAAGCCAACACGCTTTTCCAGTTGCAGCGCAATGTTCTCGGCCACCAGTTGCGCGTCGAGCTCTGGCTTGTTTACCTCGAGAATGTCGATAAACACATCGCGGTTGGTGCGCTTCTGGATCTCCGCCTTGAGCTTGTCGATTTCGGCGCCCTTGCGGCCGATCACAATGCCCGGACGGGCGGTACGGATGATCAAGCGCAGCTTGTTGCCCGGACGCTCGATCTCGACCGAGCTCACGCCGGCCGCCTTGAGCTTTTCCTTCAGCTCCCGCTTCAGGTGCACATCTTCGATGAGCAGCTTGTCATAATCGCGCTCCACAAACCAGCGCGAACGCCAGGGCTTGTTGACGCCCAGCCGAAATCCATAGGGGTGGACCTTCTGTCCCATACCGTTCCTTACCTCGCCGCTTTCGCGGTCCGTTTGGTCTTGCTGTTGCGGGCATGGGTGGTGGCTGCCCGTTTGGCCAAAGCCTTTTTCGCCGGTTTCCTGCCAGCCGTACCGGTTGCGCCGACGCCATCCGCGCCCACCGTGGTAGCGAGACCGCCCCGATGCCGCTCTGCCACCGAGATCACAATGTGCGACAAGCGGCGCTGATACCGGAAAGCGCGGCCCATCGGCGCCGGCCGGATCCGCTTCATGCGCGGGCCGTCGTTGGCGATCGCCTGGCTCACGTACAGATTGTCCAGATCGATATCCAGCCCCTGCTCCTGGCTCAGATAGTTGGCATTCTGTACTGCGGAACGCAACACCTTTTCGACCAGCGGCGCGACACCCTTCTTGGTGAACGCGACCGTTTGCAGGGCCTGCTCGACCCGCCGCCCTTTGATCAGTTCGAGCACCAGCCTCGCCTTCTGCGGCGACACGCGCTGGAATCGCGCTTCGGCCCGAAACTCTTTCTTGTCTACTTCGCTCGCCATATCTCTCTCACCCGTGCGGCCTGCGCCGACGTGCTTTCTTCCTTGCCGCTAGCGCGGCTTGGAGGATGATTCCGCTGCTCTCGCCGAGTGCCCTTTGAAGGTGCGCGTCGCCGCGAACTCGCCCAGCTTGTGCCCCACCATGTTCTCCGTCAAGTACACGGGCACGAACTTCCGCCCGTTGTGGACGGCGATGGTATGCCCCACCATGTCCGGATGAATCGTCGAGCGGCGCGACCAGGTGCGGATGACCTTCTTGTCGTTTGCCTGGTTCATCGTGTCGATTTTCACCATCAGGTGCGCATCGATGAACGGACCCTTTTTCGTCGAACGTGCCATGAAATCCTAGCTCCTACTTGCTTCGCCGGCCCACAATGAAGGCGTCCGTGCGCTTGTTGTTACGCGTCTTGTAACCCCGCGTCGGCTGGCCCCAGGGGGTTACCGGATGACGGCCGCCCGAGGTCTTGCCCTCGCCGCCGCCGTGCGGGTGATCGACCGGGTTCATCGAAACACCACGGTTCGCCGGACGGATACCCTTCCAGCGATTCCGGCCTGCTTTGCCGATCGAAACATTTTCGTGGTCCGTGTTGCCCACCTGGCCCACGGTCGCCATGCACTCGACCAGCACCCGGCGGGTTTCGCCGGAGGGCAGCTTCAACAAGGCATACTCGCCTTCTTTGGCCACCAACTGCGCTTGCCCACCCGCGGACCGCACCATCTGCGCGCCCTTGCCCGGCCGCAACTCCACGTTGTGCACCGTGGTACCGGCAGGAATATTCTTGAGCGGCAGCGCGTTTCCTATAAGGATATCAGCTTCCGGGCCGCTCATCACCGTCTGGCCCACCTTCAGCCCTACTGGCTGAATGATGTAGCGCTTTTCGCCATCGGCATAGTTGATCAGCGCGATCCGTGAAGACCGGTTGGGATCATACTCGATGGTCGCGACCTTGCCCGGTACGCCGAACTTGTCGCGCTTGAAATCGATCAAGCGGAGCTTCTTCTTGTGCCCGCCGCCCTGGTGACGGATAGTCATGTCGCCGGAGTTGCGGCGGCCGCCGGTGCGCTGCTTGGTCACCAGCAACGGCTTGTGCGGACGGTCCGTCGTAAGGTCGTCATTGACCAGCGTCGTCTGGAAACGCAGCGTCGGCGTGATCGGTCTGAATGTTTTTATCGGCATCTTTATAGCTCTTGGCTTCTAGCTGCTAGCCTGATCCTGCAGCTCGTTCTATACACGGTCCCTGTCTAGCTACAGGCTCATAGCTAGAAGCTCACCTTACAGATTGTTGACGTATTCCGGCATCTTCTCGCCAGCCCGGAGACGCACATACGCCTTTTTCCAGTCCGGCCGGTAGCCGGAGAACTTGCCCCGCCGGCGCTCCTTACCCACAAAGTTTGCGGTACGCACGGCATTGACCTTCACCTTGAACAACGCCTCGACCGCCTGCTTGACCTCGGTCTTAGTCGCGTTGTGGGCCACTTCGAAGACCAGCGTGCCTTCGGTTTCCTTGACGCCCAGACCCTTTTCGGTAATCAGGGCGCGGCGGATCACTGTATATGTTGTCGGCATCAGGCCACCTCCGCCTGGTGTGCCCGCAGCTTGCGCTTGGACACAGAATTCTTCAGCGTCTCCTGCAATTGCTCCAGCGCGGCTCGGGAAAAGATCGCGCGCTCATAGCGCAGAAGGTCATAGGGGTGCACTTCGTTGTTCAGCAGAAGTTCAACACCTTCGAGATTGCGCGCGCCTAAAATGAGTGACCGGCTCAACGCGTTCCCGTGCTCGACCAGGAGCGCCGTCCGCTTCGCTTCAAAGCGATCAAGCGCCTGGCGATACAGCTTGGTCTTGGGCTCGGCCATCTCCAGGCTTTCGACGACTGTCAGCTTGCCGTCCTTGAGCTTGGCTGCGATGGCCGAACGCAGTGCGCCCAGCAACTTCTTTTTGGGAAAGGCATAATCGTAGCTGCGGGGCTGGGGTCCATGCACCGTGCCGCCGTGGCGCCACAGGGGCGAACGAATAGAGCCGACACGCGCGCGTCCTGTTCCCTTCTGCTTCCACAGCTTCTTGCCTGCGCCCGAAACCAGCTTGCGGTTCTTGGTCGCAGCGGTGCCCTGGCGCATGGCCGCGCGGTAATGCTTGACAGCTTCCCAGAGCAGCCCTTCGTTCACCTGATCCGGCGCGAAGACTTCGTCGAGGAGCTCAAGCGAGCCCACCTTCTGTCCCCCGAGATCGAATACATCTACATTTGCCATTGTCTTCTCTTTCAGGCGCGAACTCATTCGGCCTATAACTCCGCCCGCTTGGCGGTTTTGCGCCGCAGGCGCGTTTGCCTGGACGGCCAGTCCTATTTCTTCTTGCTGCCCGAAGCCTTCTTGGAAGCCTTCAGCGGATCGACCGTGGAAGCGCCGGCAAAGCCGCGACGTTCTCTCGGTGGCGCCTTGGCCTTCGAGATCAGCACGTAGCCGTCGCGAGCGCCCGGAATCGCGCCTTCCACCATCAGCAGGTTCTCTTCGAGGTCGATGCCACGAATGCGGAGGTTGCGCACCGTGACGCGGTCCGTGCCGAAGTGCCCCGGCATCCGCTGCCCCGGAAAGACGCGGGACGGAAACGACGAAGCGCCGATCGAGCCCTGCACCTGAAACATGTGGCCGTGCGACTTGGGACCGCCGCCAAACCCGTGCCGCCGGACAACGCCCGCAAAACCGCGGCCCTTGCTCGTCCCCACCACATCTACATACTTCTCGTCGGAAAAGATGTCGACCAGCACGCGGTCGCCCGCCTTGACGCTATCGGTTGAGGCTACTTGTCCCGGTTCCACCTCGGGCGCGCCATCTGTCCGGTTCTGCGCTTTGGGCGTTTCCACGCCGACCTCGCGCATCAGCTTCACTGGCGGCGTGTTGTTCTTGCCGAAGTGGCCGGCCATGGGCTTATTCACCTTGGAGCTCTTCACGAACTCCACCAGCCCGATCTGCGCCGCTTCATAGCCGTCCCTGGCCATCGTCTTCAGTTGCGTAATCACGCAGGGGCCCGCCTGAAGCACCGTAATCGGATGCACCTCGCCGCGCTCATCGAAGACCTGCGTCATACCGATCTTTTTACCCAGAATTCCGTTCACTGCCATGTTGTCTCTCCCCATCATGCCCAGACTGCTCATGGGCACTGCAGGCGTTAGTGTTTCGTTCTGCGAAGCGGCCTACTTGCCTTTTTCTTCGCGTACCTTAATTTCGACGTCCACGCCGGCCGGCAGATCGAGCTTCATCAGCGCGTCCACCGTCTGCTGCGTCGGTTCCAGGATGTCGATCAGTCGCTTGTGCGTGCGGATCTCGAAAGCTTCACGCGACTTCTTGTCGACGTGCGGCGAGCGGAGCACGCAATACTTGTTCTTCACTGTAGGCAACGGAATCGGGCCCGCCACCTGTGCGCCAGTGCGCTTGGCGGTATCGACGATCTCCCCGGTCGATACGTCCAGCACGCGGTAGTCATAGGCCTTCAGCCGTATGCGAATTCTTTGTCCAACCATGGTCGTGTCTTTCTGCCTGCTTGCTTCACTGAGAGAACCATCCCGGTCCTCTCGGTGAAGCGGCTAGAAGCTCATAGCTAACAGCTAGAAGCTCGTCCCTTTTACTTCAGGATCTCGGTAATGGTCCCGGCGCCTACGGTCCTGCCGCCTTCGCGGATAGCGAACCTGAGCCCCTTTTCCATGGCCACCGGCGTATGCAGCTCGATCTCCAGCGCAATGTTGTCCCCCGGCATCACCATCTCGGTGCCTTCCGGCAGCTTTGCCGTCCCGGTCACGTCCGTGGTGCGGAAGTAGAACTGCGGCCGGTAGCCGTTGAAGAACGGCGTGTGCCGCCCGCCTTCTTCCTTGCTCAACACATAGATCTCGCCCTTGAACTTGGTGTGCGGCGTGATCGAGCCGGGCTTGGCCAGCACCATGCCGCGCTCCACGTCTTCCTTGGCGATGCCCCGCAGCAAGAGCCCGGCATTGTCGCCCGCCTGCCCTTCGTCCAGCTGCTTCTTGAACATCTCAACGCCGGTTACCACCGTCTTGCGCGTGTCGCGGAACCCGACAATCTCGGCTTCCTCGCCCACCTTCACCTTGCCCCGCTCGATCCTGCCCGTGACTACCGTGCCCCGGCCCGAAATCGAGAAGATGTCTTCAATCGGCATCAGAAACGGCTGGTCGATGGCCCGCTCCGGCAGCGGCACGTTCTGGTCCACCGCATCCATCAGCTCATCGATCTTCGCTTCCCACTCTGCTTCGCCGTTCAACCCGCCCAGCGCCGAGCCGCGTACCACCGGCACATCGTCGCCCGGGAAGTTGTACTTGCTCAACAGCTCGCGCACTTCCATCTCCACCAGGTCGATCAGCTCCGGGTCGTCCACCGCATCGCACTTGTTCAGAAACACCACGATGTAGGGCACCCCGACCTGCCGCGCCAGGAGCACGTGCTCCTTGGTCTGCGGCATAGGGCCATCCGTGGCAGCTACCACTAAGATCGCCCCGTCCATCTGCGCCGCGCCCGTGATCATGTTCTTGATGTAGTCGGCGTGGCCCGGGCAGTCCACGTGCGCGTAGTGCCGGTTCTTGGTCTCGTATTCCACATGCGCGGTGGCAATGGTGATGCCCCGCTCCCGCTCTTCCGGCGCGTTGTCAATAGTGTCAAACGAACGAAACTTGTTGTTCGGATTGTGCTTGCTCAATACCTTGGTGATCGCCGCGGTCAACGTCGTCTTGCCGTGATCAATGTGCCCAATCGTCCCCACGTTCACGTGCGGCTTGGACCGGTTGAACTTTTCCTTCGCCATAACTCTCTCCTCGTTCCCCTGTGCTGCTACTGCAAATCTGTCTCGGACGGCCTTCGAACGCGGCCATCCATACGTCCCTGGCTACTTGCCCTGGTTCCGTCCGATGATCTCGTCGGACACCGACCGTGGCGCTTCCTCATACCGATGGAAGTGCATCGAGTAATTGGCCCGGCCCTGGGTCGAAGAGCGCATGTGCGTCGCGTACCCGAACATCTCGCTCAACGGCACGTTGGCCTTGATCACCTGCGAACCCGCCCGGTGCTCCATGCCTTCGATCCGGCCCCGCCGCGAGTTCAGATCGCCGATGATCGTGCCCATGTACTCCTCGGGCACCACCACCTCGACCGACATCACCGGCTCCAGCAGTACCGGGCTGGCCTTGCGCGCCGCTTCCTTGAAGGCCATCGAACCGGCGATCTTGAAGGCCATTTCGTTCGAGTCGACGTCGTGGTAGCTACCGTCATAGAGTGTCGCCTTTACATCGACAACCTCATAGCCGGCCAGCACGCCACCATGGAGCGCCTCGCGAATGCCCTGCTCGGTCGGCTTGACGTACTCCTTCGGGACCACGCCGCCCTTGATGTCATTGATGAACTCGAAGCCCTTGCCCGCCTCATTCGGTTCGAGCCGGATCTTGACGTGCCCGTAGTTACCCGAGCCGCCCGTCTGCCGGATGTACTTGCCTTCCGCCTCTGCCTGCTTGCGAATGGTTTCGCGATAAGCCACTTGCGGCTTGCCGACATTCGCCTCGACCTTGTACTCACGCATCATGCGGTCGACGATGATCTCGAGGTGCAACTCGCCCATGCCGCTAATAATGGTCTGGCCGGAGTCGATATCCGTGTGCACCTTGAAGGTCGGATCTTCCTGCGCCAGCTTGGCCAGCGCCATGCCCATCTTTTCCTGGTCGGCTTTGGTCTTCGGCTCCACTGCCACCGCGATCACCGGCGCGGGGAAGTCGATGGACTCAAGCACGATCGGCGAACGGTCCGAGCAGATAGTATCGCCGGTGACAATCTGTTTGAGCCCCACGCAGGCGCAGATGTCGCCGGCATAGATTTCCGAGATCTCTTCACGCTTGTTGGCGTGCATCTTGAGCAGGCGGCCGATGCGCTCCGACTTGCCCGTGCGGGGGTTCAACACCGTGTCTCCGGTCTTGAGGGCACCCGAGTACAGGCGGATAAAGATCAACTGGCCCACAAACGGGTCGGTCATGATCTTGAAGCCGAGCGCTGCCAGCGGTTCACTGTCGTCCGCATGGCGGATGATTTCCTGGTCCGGATGGTCCGGATTCAAGCCCTTGATCGGCGGAATATCGAGCGGGCTGGGCAAGTAATCGATGACCGCATCGAGCAGCGTCTGTACGCCCTTGTTTTTGAAGGCCGTCCCGCACAATACCGGGAAAATCTTCATATCGATGGTAGCCTTGCGCAGCGCCTTCTTGAGCTCAGCCGGGGTCGGCGTTTCGCCCTCGAGGAACTTGTGCAGCATCTCGTCGTCCGACTCGGCAACCGACTCGACCAGCTGCATGCGGAAGGCCTCAGCCTTCTTCACCATCGCGGCCGGGATCTCTTCCACCGTATATTTTGCACCCATCGTCTCGTCGTTCCAGACAATGGCGCGCATCTCGACCAGATCGACGACGCCCTTGAAATTGGCTTCCTGCCCGATGGGAATCTGGATGGCCACTGGACGCGCGTTGAGCCGCTTGCGGATAGTATCCACCGCATGCTCAAAATCCGCGCCCATCTTGTCCATCTTGTTGATAAAGCAAATGCGGGGTACGCCGTACTTGTCGGCCTGACGCCACACCGTTTCCGACTGCGGCTGCACGCCGGAGACGGAGTCAAACAGCGCCACCGCGCCGTCCAGCACGCGGAGCGAACGCTCCACCTCGGCAGTGAAGTCCACGTGGCCGGGGGTGTCGATGATGTTGATGCGGATGTCGTGCCAGGTGCAGGTGGTGGCGGCCGAGGTGATAGTGATGCCGCGCTCCTGCTCCTGCTCCATCCAGTCCATCGTCGCAGTGCCTTCATGCACTTCGCCGATGCGATGGGTGATGCCGGTATAAAACAGGATGCGCTCGGTCGTCGTCGTCTTTCCGGCGTCGATGTGCGCCATGATTCCGATATTCCGGCAACGATTTAGCGGTACTTGACGAGGCACAGTCTTTTCTCTCTCAAACTTCTCGCCGGGCCTTTCCAGGCCAGCGTTTCTAAATGCTTATTCTTGACTCGGCAAACGGGCTACCAGCGGTAGTGCGCGAAGGCCTTGTTGGCCTCGGCCATGCGGTGCACGTCTTCCTTCTTCTTCATCGCGGCGCCGCGGCCGTTGGCCGCGTCCAGCAACTCGTTCGACAGCTTGTCGATCATGCCCTTCTCACCCCGAGCGCGACCAAAGGTCACCAGCCAGCGAATGGCGAGCGACGTACGCCGCTCCGGATTGACCTCGATCGGTACCTGATAGTTCGCGCCGCCCACGCGCCGGGTCTTCACTTCAAGCAGCGGCTTGCAATTCTCCACCGCCTTCTTGAAGAGCTTCAACGCATCGTCACCGCCGCCCTTCTGCTCCAGGTTGGTCATCGCGGTGTAGAAGATGTTCTGCGCCGTCGATTTCTTTCCGCCCCACATCATGGAGTTGACAAACTTCGTCACCAGGGTCGAGTCGTAGACCGGGTCGGCCGCTACTTCGCGCTTTGCAATGTGTCCTTTTCTCGGCATAGTTCCTTAACTCGTTTCTTGGCTCTAGGGCTTACTTGACGGCCGTCTACTTCGCAGCCGTCTTGGGACGCTTGGCCCCGTACTTGGAACGGCTCTGTTTCCGGTTGGCCACGCCCACCGAATCCAGCGTTCCGCGCACCACGTGATACCGCACTCCGGGGAGATCCTTCACACGGCCGCCGCGAATCAACACGATCGAGTGCTCCTGGAGGTTGTGCCCGATGCCCGGAATGTACGTCGTCACTTCAATGCCATTGGTCAGGCGAACGCGCGCGACTTTGCGCAGCGCCGAGTTCGGCTTCTTGGGCGTCTGCGTATACACACGCGTGCACACGCCGCGGCGCTGTGGCGACCCTTGAAGGGCCGGGCTCGCCGTCTTGTAACGGGGCGCCGTGCGACCTTGCTTCACCAGCTGATTAAATGTCGGCAAACCTATGCTCCTTACTACTTGCTGAACAACCGCCAACGCCAAAGGGCGACCTCGGCCGCAAGCCTTACGGCATACACGCGAAACGGCATCACCCAGCCCGTTTTGCGTCTGAACTTTACCTCTCGTCCCAGCGAAGAACCGCGACGGTGGCCGCACGTAAATCGCATCCCCTCACCGGGATAACGAAAAAGTCAGCTCCGTTTCGGAGTTCCGGCCCGCATAGCCCCTCTAGGTGACGGGTGTCGCAGGCACCGATGCGATCGGAACGCGGTGGCTTCTTTCTTGCTCCGCGGCCATGCTGCCCAGCCGCTGCCACCTGCGTGTGGCCTGCCCTGCTGTCTCTGAAAGCACAGGGAGCGCTGGCAACCTTCTAACAATATCAAGCATGGGGGAGGAGGTCAACGTTGGGCGGGATGTTTTTGCGCGCGGAGCAAGGAATTTACGCTCCGGACACATATTCCATGTCCGATCCGGCGCTTGCAACGGATATTTTCGCGTCCCTTAGCCTGCACAATCCACTCACTCTGGACAGTTCTATCCCGTGCACCTATCCCGTGCACCAGGAGCACAAAACGCGATAGCATCCCGCTTATGCACGCCGCCCGCGCCTTTTCCCTCTCCGCTCTCTTTCTTCTCGCTACCTGCTCGCTCCGGGCCCAGGACCCCACTCTCACTCCACCCTCCTCCTCAGCCGCGTCCAATCAGCAGCAAGCCGCACCACAGAGCCAAAGCAAAGCTCCCGCCAATCCCAAAATCCAGCAGCTTCTGACACAGCTCGAACGCGTGACTCCGCTCCATTCGACCGCCATCTCGCCTGACGGCGCAGAGCTCGCCTGGAGTGTTGGCGGATCCAAAGCCGGCGCGGGTGTGTATCTGGCTGATGCGAGCGGCGCGCATCCTCGCCTCCTGCCGCGTCCTGGCGCGAAGTCTGCTGGGTGTGGAGAAGGAAGCCTCGCCTGGTCGCCGGATAGCAAGCGTTTAGCCTTCTTTTCCGATTGCGCAGACGGCAAGCAGACCGAGATTTTTCTCCTTGATGCCAAGCAATCCGCCGCCGCGCCCCGCCAGCTCACGCATCTCCACGGCAGCGTGGAAGGCCTCGCCTGGTCGCCCGACGGGAAGCACCTCAGCTTCCTGTATGTTCCCGGCGCGACGCGTCCAGCAGGCGCGCTGGCTGCGATGAAGCCGCCTTCCGGCGTGATCGGCGTGGAGGGTCTGGAAGTGCAGCAGGTCGCCGCCGCCGATCCGGCCACGGGCGACGTGGCGATGATCACCCCCGCTAGCCTCCACGTGTATGAATTCGACTGGTCGCCGGATGGGCAGAAGCTCGCCTATGTGGCCGCGCCCCCGCCGGGCGAAAACAACTGGTGGGTCGCCAAGCTGTATACCCAGGGCGTTTCCCTTAGCGGCGGAGCCTCACCTTCGAAGCTTGGCGGCCGCGCTGCTTTCGACCCCGGTGTCCTTCTCGATCCCGGCACCGTTTCCGGCCCGCTGCACGGCCTGCAGATTGCCGTTCCCCGCTGGTCGCCTGACGGCTCGGAAATCGCCTTCATTGGCGGCCTGATGAGCGATCAGGGCGCCACGGGCGGCGATATCTACACCGTCTCCACCCAGGGCGGTGCTGCTCCGGTCGACATCACGTCAGAAAGCCACCTTTCCTACACGTGGATAACGTGGCTTGCGCCTGCTTCCAATGGGTCTGGCGAGAAAGTACTCGGAGCCAGTGCCATTGCCGATGGCCATAGCACCTTCACGAAGCTCGCGATCCCTGCTACAGCCAGCGCGGGCGCGGCCAGCACGGGGCTCTTCGAGCTCCCCGCCTCCATCGGCGACGGCCGCATGGAGATGAGCCTTTCGCTTACCAAAGACGGCCAGAAAGCCGCCTTTCTCTCCAGCTCTTTCGACAGTGCGCCCGAGGTCTACACTGCGCAGCTCGCCTCCGGCTCTACACCGCAGCAGATCACTCACCTGAACGACACGCTCAAGCCCGACTGGGGCAAAGCCGAGTCCGTCACCTGGGAGAACGGCGGTTTTCACGTGCAGGGCTGGCTCCTCCAACCCGCCAACTACGATCCGGCGAAGAAGTACCCCATGATCGTGATGGTGCACGGCGGTCCGTCTTCTGCAGTCCTGCCCCGCTGGCCCGGCAGTCGGCTACGGCGGCGTCCCCTTCTCCTCCCTCGGCTACTTCGTTCTCTTTCCCAATCCGCGGGGCAGTTATGGCGAAGGGGAAAAGTTCACGCAGGCCAACGTCAAGGATTTCGGCTACGGTGACCTGCAGGACATCCTCGCCGGCGTCGATGCCGTCGAGAAGAAATACCCCGTCGACGATGCCCGTCTCGGCCTGACTGGCTGGAGCTACGGCGGATTTATGACCATGTTCGGCGTCACCCAGACCCAACGCTTCCACGCCGCTGTGGCCGGCGCCGGCATCAGCGACTGGCAAAGCTACTACGGCGAAAACTCCATCGACCAGTGGATGACGCCCTTCTTCGGCAAGTCCGTCTATGACGACCCCGCCGTCTACGCCAAGAGCTCCGCCATCGACTTCATCAAGCAGGTCAAGACGCCTACCCTGGTGGTCGTCGGCGACCGCGATGGGGAATGCCCGGCGCCGCAGTCCTTCGAGTTCTGGCATGCCCTCAAAGCCGAAGGCGTTCCCACCGAACTGGTTGTGTACCCCGATGAAGGCCATGCCTTCCGCTCGCCCGAACACCGCCGCGACGTCCTTGAGCGCGCCCTCGGCTGGTTCGACAAGTACCTCGCGACACAGTAATCGCTTGCCAATCAGAGCCGGGTCCCTCAGTGGGCCCGGCCTGCCGGGTTCGCCCGAACCCCCTCCTCTGCTTTACACTCAATACCCAGAGACAAGCCCTATTTCTGCAGTCAAGAACCGCCTGGATGGCTTTCCCGGCGGGGAGGTTTCATGCGGCGGTACTTCATCCTGGTCATCCTGTTCGTCCTCACTCTGCCCTTTGGCATCTCGGTCGTCGGCTGTGCACGCAATCCCAGCGCCAACTTCTGCAACGGTCTCGGTTACGGTCTCCGGTCCGACGCCGTCGCCGCGATCAACCTTGATCCCAAGATCAACGGCATCTCCATCTCCTACTCGCAGATCGGACAGGTCAACACCCCCACCGCCACCAACTGCAAAGGTGGCACGGTCGCGGTCGGCAGCTACAACTATGGCACTTCGGACATGACGCTAGCCGACATCTCGCCGACCGGGGCGGTGTGCGCCGGCACCTGGAACCGCACCACTGGCGGCGGTATCGCGCCCTTCACCACCTGCCTGCCCACCAATAAAACCGGCGTCGCGCTCGTCACCGCGCAGGCCGGCGGCGTTACCAGCAACACGGTTGCAGTATTCGTTCATCCGACAATTACAAATATCACTCTGGACGTGACCAACAACCAGACCGGGCAGACAACGCAGCCGACGACCGCGGCCAATGGCTGCTATTCCCAGGGGCAGACCGCGCAGCTGAACGCCACCGCCTTTGTGGAAGGCAACAGCGCCACACCCTTCTGCGCGCCCAACAGCGGCAATCCCGCCATCCCCGATTGCACCGCGAACCTCGGCCACCTCACCTACAGCCCGGTCACAGCAGGGCTCGTTACTATCGACCAGAACGGCGTGGCAACGGCGCAGCTTCCCGGTTCCACCGTGATCAGCGCCACCATTGCGGGCACCAGCTCCAATGCCGGCTACTTCTATACCTGCCCGCCCAAGAGCATCGCGCTTACCTCCAACGGCGGCACCAGCGTCAACATCACGCCAAACACCCCGCAGGCCCTGGTCGCCGCCGTCACGGACCTGAACGGCAATCCCATCACCGGCCTGCCGCTTGCCTATACCACCACCACTCCCCAGGCCATCACGGCCAGCTCTACCGGCGTCACCTCGACCTTCCCCAGCTCCGCCGCGGTGTACGCGGTCTGCCAGCCCCCGTCCTGCAATACCTCGCCTATCAACCAGATCGGCGTGAACGGCAACGGGACCCCGATCGTAAGCAATACCGTCGCGGTGAATTCGCCGGGAAACAGCAGCACCTATTTATGGCTGGCCAGTCCGCTCTCGCAATACTTCGTTCCGGTTGACCTCACTACCGGCACTACTGGCACCGCTGTGCGCTTGCCCTACGTTCCCAACTCGATGGTGCTGGACCAGGCCGGCACGAACCTCTACTTTGGCAGCTACCGTGAGCTGATGGTCTTCAGCGCAACCAGCAACTCGCTCGCGCGAGAAAACACTGCTGTCCCCGGCGTCGTCCTGGCGGTCTCACCCGACGGCCAGACTGTGCTCATCAACGATCAAGACCGCCAGGTGTTCTATCTCTACTCCCAGGCCACCCAGTCCGCGAGCTCATCGTTCGGCGGAATCGGGCAGAGGGCCATCTTCTCGCCTGACAACACCACCGTCTACATCGTCGGCGAGAGCACGCTATACGTGCACAACATCTTTACCGGATGGACGGTAGAGCAGCTCGCAGGCAGTACCGCCAACCCGGCCGCGACCTGCCCAGTCACTCCCGACAACACCAAATACAACAGCTTCTGCTCACCGGACCTCGCACTGACGGTTCCCTCCGTAGCTGCCTTTGTCTCCGGCACCGCCACTTCGGCCTACGGCTTTTGCCCGGACACGCGTCCCGTGCCCGCGATCAACTACCCCCAGGCTGCTGTCATCCCGGTCACCAACGACCACCTCGCAGCCACCAACGACGGCAAACACATCATCGGTGCCACAGCCAACCCGGCGGTGCTGACCGACTCCAGCATCACCCTGCCCACGGCTAACCCGGCGGCGCCTAACGGCAGCTGCCCGACGGTTCCCGTCCAGCAAAGCAATGGCACCACGGTCAATAAGACGGTCGGGCTCACTATCGCCAACAGCGGGAACGCACCCCTTTCGCTCGCGCCCTATGGCATCCAGTCCGTCGATCAGGTGGTCGCCGCGCCGGACTCATCTGTCGCTTTTGTGACGTACACCTCCGCTGCCACCGCGCCTCCGGCCGGCGGCGCACTCCTGCCCGCCTACCAGATCCCGGCACAGGCAGGGGCAGCCGGCACCCTGGCCAATGTCGTCCTGGCCGCTCCCGCTACGGCACCGCTGGCCGGCATCTTCAGCCCGGACTACCAGACGTTTTTCGTGGGCACCTCCGGCGACAATGGCGTACATCTCATCGCCACCAAGACCCTCACCGACACCAAGCAGCTCTTTCCCAAGCTCACGGACGCCAACGGCAATCCTACCCCTGTACGCTTTCTCGCCGTAAAGCCGCGGCCTACCACCTAGCCACATATCGGGTGCCACATCCTACGCGTTACTACTTGTTAGCCTCACCGGTGATCTCAAGCGCGTAGGGTGGGTATCTGCACAGAGCGCAGACGCGCCAAAGGCGACTCCATCTCCCCGGCCAGCCCTTCGCATCCCAGACGGCATGATGCGTTTCGTCGCCGCGGCCGCTCTCGCCCTTTCTCTTACTGCCTGTGCGCAGCAGCCGCCAGTCCCCGCCATTCGCACCAGCGCCACCGCTGCCAACCCTGACACCACCCGCAATGCCATGCTCTTCGGCGGCGGCGACATCGGCGAACGCATCAACGCAGCCCTCGCCGATTGCCATCAGCGCTGCACCGTGCGCGTCCCCGCCGGCGATTACAGCTTTTCGACCACGATCCGCCTCCCGCTTACTGGCAATGGCGCTTACATGCTCGATATCGACCCCGGCGCCATGCTCTCTTACAAAGGTACAGGCGACGCCATTCTGGCGCCTTCCACTGGCGCCGGGCGCGCCGAACTCCTCATCACCGGCGGCCAGCTCATCGGCAATCCCAAAGCGCAAGCCGGCATTCACACGCTCACCCCCGCCAACAAGGTCACGATCCGCAACATGACCATCCTCGGCTTTTCGAATGGAGACGCCATTCACATCGATGGCACCAACAGCGTCCTCATCTTCGATAACGACATCACCTATAACGGCGTGGGCGTCCACCTAACCGGCAACCGCTGCTCGAACGCCCGGAACGCGCAAGGTGATCTCCAGTGCGCGCATAACAATCCCGGCCCCGGCTTCGCGCCCAATGCCATTCATGTGATCGGAAACATGATCGTCGATAACCTGCACTGGGGCGTATGGGAGGACTGGTCTTCCGGCGTCACCCCCTCGCTCGACAATCTCTATCTGGGCAACAACCTGGAGCACAATGGCCACGAGCCCAATGGCGGCGCTATGTGGCTCGCGTTTTCCCGCGCTACGCAGGTGATCAGCAACTACTTCGAAGCCTCGCCCCACTACATCTACATCGGGGACATACGGCAAATACCCGCGGTCGGCGTGTCGGTGCGCGGCAACTACTTTACCTCCGACGCCAACCAGCCCATCAGCGTGAACCTCATCCACGCGGAAGACACCATGATCGAAGACAACTCGCAATACGGGCCGCCCAGCAATCCCGCGCCCTGCTTCGTTGACCTGGGAGAGGAAACCGGGACGTATCTCGGCAAGAACCATGTGGAAGCGCGCAGTGTGGCTTGTCGCGGCGGAAAAGCGATCACTGTCTCCCCAGCCGTGTATGCCTCCGCACCATCGATCGGCGAGTTCGTTGGGGAGGTGACCACAAGTGCATCCGCAAGCGACGCGCTCCCCGTTCCCGGCATCACAGCCCATGCGCACTGCGCCGCATTCGCCGCGAACGCGCAGGGCGCCGCGCTGACCGGCCTATTCGCTGAAGCAGGCGGGGGCACTGTGGCCATCCACCACTCACCGCAATCCGGCGGCAAGCTTAATGTCTTCTGCAGTTTCAACTAGGAGGCGAGCCAGCAATGCCCTCCCCTGCCAGCGCGTTACTCACCCGGACCATAGCGCGCTTTCTGGAGCCTGCCGCAATTGCGCTGCTCGCCGCAGCGCTCCTTCTCTGGCTCGGCGATTACGCCGTCTTTCGCTACCGGTTGAGCCGCGGAAACGGGATCGGCAGCGTACAGGTGAATGAGTATCTCGCTGTGCCATTGAAGAATGGGCGGGAGCAATTCGATTACACCGGCACAGAGAACGTGCCCTGCGCACATGCCCTCTTCCCGCAAACGCAAGGCTCGCCCTGCTGGTACGTCGCCCGCCATCGCGACCAGCGCACCGCCATCTGATTTGTGCGCCACTCCGGGCCCTTCAACCGTCATCCCGAGGGATCTGCTTCATATCATGGCCCGCACCGACCCGGGTGCCCCATCTTATGCGCCGCATCGAATCGCCTGAGCCGCTATTTCAAGCGCAAAGAGTAGGTATCTGCGCGACAGCGCTGAAGCGCCAAAGGCGCCTCCGTCCGCCAGCACCTATTTCCGCGAGCGCGAGATCGCGTCCAGCACCCCATTCAGGAATTGTAACGATTCCGGTGACGAATACCGCTTCGCCACCTCCAGCGCCTCGTTGATCACGATCGGCACCGGCGTTCCCGGGAACCCCAGCAGCTCCGCCACCGCGATCCGCAGCACATTCCGGTCCACTGCCGGCATGCGCGCGATGCGCCAATTGGCCGAGTGCTTCTCGATCAGCCCGTCGATCTCTTCTTCGCGCACCGTCGCCACGCGAAACAGGTCCTCCGTGAAGCCGCGCGTGTCGACGTCATCTTCTTCGCGCGCCTTCCAGAAGCTTTGCCGCACCTGGTCCGGCGTCTGCTTGCCCACGTCCGCCTGAAATAGCATCTGCATCGCCAGTTCGCGCGACTTGCGTCTTTTCCCGACTGCCTGGCTCATGCCCCGTCCCCTTTGGGCGCGGCGGCCAGCTTCCGATGGATCGACACCATCTCAATTGTCGCAGCCGCTGCTTCAAATCCCTTGTTCCCCGCCTTGATGCCCGCGCGGTTCAGTGCCTGCTCCAGCGTTTCGCACGTCAGCACGCCGAAGCCGTGCGGCACGCCGGTTTCCTGCTGGCTTTGCCCAATGCCGCGCGCCACCTCGTTGTAGATCGCCTCATAATGCGCCGTCTCCCCGCGCAGCAGGCACCCCAGCGTGATCACTCCGTCGAAGCGCCCGCTTTCCGCCATCTTTCGCGCCGCGGACGGAACTTCCCACGCGCCCGGCACACGCATTATCTCGACGTCGTCCCGCTTCGCTCCACTCCGCAGCAGCGCGTCCAGTGAGCCCTGCAACAGCCGATCCGTAATCACTGCATTCCACCGCGCCACCACGATGCCGAAGCGCATGCCCGCCGCGGAAAGATCGCCTTCCAGCGCGACTGGCTTGCCCTGGAGCGGGTCTTCGCGCTCCCAGAACGCCATACGTACCCCCGGCGACGGCTCTACGGTAAACAGCCGCGATCTCCACTCCGTCGCGCTCACTTCACTGATCGCACGGTCGCCCCCCTGCTCGGCAATCCAGCGCTTCGCCACAAGGTGCAGATCGTCGATTTCCGTTACTTCCACCAGCGTCTCCGCCGGAAGTTCAACCGGCCCATGCAGCAGCTCCAGGCCCCCCACCGGAGCCAGAAACTGCGCACCCCGGCTGCCTTCCCGCTCCCAGGCGCGCCCCGGCTCAAAACCCAGCGCCGCGAAAAAGCTTCCGAGCCGCTCATATTCCGCGCTCTCGCCCAGCGGGCGCATGCTTAAAATTCCTTTGATCATCCTCTTTTGAATCTATCAGGCTCGCGCTCCTCGGTTCAGGTACCCGCAGTCAGAAGACCGGCAGGCGAAAAAGCTCCGCAACTTCTGTGTAGCTGTTGCGGTCTACATCCTTAGCCGTGAAAAACTTTGTCGCTTCACTTCTTCTCGCTTCTTCCTGTTTCGCAGCCTCCGTCTTGCCGGCCAGGGCTCAGGAGTCCATGGACTGGATCCCGCGCGGCATGGAGGAGATCGGCCGCACCGCCGCCTTCCACACCGACTTCACCTTCGACAAGACGATGCTCCAGATGGCCAGCGGCATCATGTACGGCGGCGACCAAGACGTGCAGCATGCCGTGGCCAAGCTGAACGGCATCTCGGTGCATTCCTACCGGTTTGCGGCACCCGGAATGTACGATCCCCGCCGCCTGCAATCCGTACGCGCACAATACGAAGCCGCTGGCTGGAAGCACCTGGTCAGCGCCGAGTCCCACGGCGTTTACAACAACACCGGGCGCACCGACCTGTGGATCAACTTCCAGCACATGGACGTGACTGGGATGGTCGTACTGCTGGCTGACGGCAAGAATCTGAACCTGATTGCTCTTAACGGCGATCTCAGCCCGCTCGACCTGCTCCACCTGCGCGGCCACTTCGGCATCCCCAAATTCTCAGGAGATCACTTCGAGACCCCGCCTCCCCAGCCCGCGATGCCGCCTCAACCGATGGATAAGCCGTCGCCCTACCCCCAGGCTCCTCCATCACCGTCTGAGACGCCCTGATCCCCCCCGGCACTTTTCGCTCTGCCCCAAATCCCTGACCACTGACCCTGTTACACTCAGCCGGAGCCATGCCCTACGCCAATATCCTCCTCGATACCCGCGACGCCGTCGCCACCGTCACGCTGAACCGCCCCAAGGTCCTCAACGCCCTTAACGCCGCCACCTTTGACGACCTCGAAGCCGCGTTTCTGGAGATCAGCAAATACGCCGCCATCCGCGTCGTTATCCTCACCGGAGCAGGTGAAAAAGCCTTTGCGGCCGGCGCTGACATCTCCGAACTGGCGAGCCTTTCCGGCCTCGAGGGCCAGCGCGTGTCTGCCCGCGGTCAGGCGGTCTTCGATCTGATCGAGAACTGCGGCAAACCGGTCATCGCCGCCATCAACGGCTTCGCCCTGGGTGGCGGCTGCGAACTCGCCATGGCCTGCACCCTCCGCCTCGCCAGCGAGACCGCCCGCCTCGGCCAACCCGAGGTCAAGCTCGGCCTCCTGCCCGGCTATGGCGGCACACAGCGTCTCCCGCGGTTAGTAGGTAAAGGCGTCGCCCTCAAACTGCTGCTTACCGGCGACATGCTCAACGCAGCCGAAGCCTTCCGTATCGGCCTAATCGATGAGGTTGTACCGGCCGAAGCCCTCCTGCCTCGCGCCGAGGCCCTGGCCCGCTCCATCGCCGCCAACGCGCCACTCGCCGTCCGCGCCTGCATCGACGCCGTGAATGAAGGCTACGACCAGCCCCTCGCCACCGGCCTTGCGCTCGAAGCCTCCCTTTTCGGCCTGGCCTGCTCTACCGAGGACAAAGCCGAAGGCACTCGCGCCTTTCTCGAAAAGCGACCTCCTGTCTGGACAGGTAAGTAGAAGGCGCTGCGCGGTTGCTATCCTAAACACGTGCCCCGCCACCTACTCCATCTCATCCTCTGCGCTGCTTCTCTGCTTCTTCTCCTACCCGGCTGCGAGCAGCCCGCCAGCACCACCACCTCGGAAAAGCCGGCCACCCCCACGCCCCGCCAAATCCAGCAGCAACAAGCCCGCGACCTTGCCAAAAAAGAAGCAGCAGCCCGGGACACCCTCGACGCTATCCCGCCACCCTCCAAACGCCGCTACACCAACGTCCGCAGCAGCGACGGTTGGGTGAACCCTTTTCTCAGCGTCCACCGCGACTCGGTGACCCTCCGCGTGATCTTTCCGCAAACCACCAGCAGCCCCATCGACGGCGGCACCATGCTCCACCCCGTTGGCGCGCGCCGCCAGGAGCTTGAAGTCCGCTTTGCCGACCTCCCTGATGCCCTTGCCGCCGTCCCCGACTTCGCCTGGCCCTATGGCCGCGTCGTCGCCGTCGAGGAATCCCCCACCGCCCCGAAAGAGCAGCGCCCCCAAATTCGCCGCAATGTCGAAACCACCATCCAGGTCCTCAACGACCTCGGTATCGTCGTGGACGAGTGGACCAACCCCAGCAGCAGTGATCCGTCCCGCTGAGCAGTTGGCTTGGTACCCGTGTCCTCCCGAGCACCTTGTCATCCCGAGCGTAGCCGAGGGATCTGCTTTCCCCCGCACCACGACTGAGCCCGTCGCCATCATCCCGAGCACCGCGAAGGCCCCATAGAAGTCGCAGGCACCCGGGAGTTCCCGACAGCCCACGATACAATCCCCACCAATGCCCCTCCACACCACGGCCCTGGCTGTCTTCGCGTTCTGCTTTCTAGGCGTCACCGTCGCCGGCTTTCTCGCCATTCGCTGGCGACGGGCCGACCTCGGCAGTCTCGAAGAGTGGGGTCTTGCCGGCCGCAGCTTCGGCACCCTCATCACCTGGTTCCTCATCGGCGGCGATTTTTATACTGCCTACACCATCATCGCCGTTCCCGGAGCGCTCTACGGCGCTGGCGCCATCGGCTTCTTCGCCGTTCCCTACTGCATCCTCGCGTACCCGTTCATGATGCTGGTGCTGCCCCGGCTCTGGACAGTATGCAACGACAACGGTTACATTACTCTCGCCGACTACATCCGCGCGCGGTACGCGAACCGCTGGCTGGCCGTCGCCTTCGCCCTCACCGGCATTCTGGCGACGATGCCCTATATCGCGCTCCAGCTCGTCGGCATGCGCGAGGTCATCGCTGCCCTCGGCATCCACGGCGAGTGGCCGCTGGTCGCCGCCTTCATCATTCTCGCGGCTTACACCTATTCGAGCGGCCTGCGCGCGCCCGCCGTCATCGCCATCGTTAAAGACGTCATGCTCTACATCATGGTCATCGCCGCGGTGGTGGTCATCCCCGCTCACCTCGGCGGCTATGGACACATCTTCTCCGCGGCCGGCGCCGCGCTTGCCCAGCACACGCCGTCCGGCTCCATCCTGCTGAAGCCGGCGCAATACTCCAGCTACATCACGCTCGCCATCGGTTCAGCCCTCGCGCTGATGTTCTACCCCCACACCTTTACCGGCGCTATGGCTTCCTCGTCCGCGCGGGTCATCCGCCGCAACGCCGCCCTGCTCCCCGCCTACAACATCCTGCTTGGGCTCATCGCGCTGCTCGGCTTCATGGCGTTGGCCGCCGGCATTCGCACGCCGAATACTTCGAGCGCCGTCCCGCTGCTCTTTGTCCAAATGTTTCCCGACTGGTTCGCCGGCTTCTGCCTCGCCGCTATCGGCATCGGCGCGCTGGTGCCGGCGGCCATCATGTCCATCGCCTCCGCCAACCTCTTCACCCGCAACCTCTACGGCGAGTTCGCCCGCACCCGACTCACCCCGCAGCAGGAAGCTACCAACGCCAAGCTCGTCTCACTCCTCATCAAATTTGGCGCCCTCGCCTTCATTCTCCTCGTTCGCACCCAGTTCGCCATCGAACTCCAGCTTCTTGGCGGCGTGTGGATCATGCAGCTCCTTCCCGCCGTCCTCTGCGGACTCTTCACCCGCTGGTTCCACGGCAGCGCCCTGCTGGCCGGGTGGATCGCCGGCATGGCCAGCGGCACCGCCATGGTCGCCGCCCTCGACCTTAATAGCTCCGTCTACCCCCTCCACCTCTTCGGCCACACCTACGGCGTCTACGCCGCCCTTCCCGCCGTTTGCGTCAACTTCGTCGTCGCCGCTGTCATCTCATTGGCTCTCCGCGCCTCCGGCCACGCTCCCACGCCGGATGCCACCGCATCTCCGCTCGCCGAATACTCCCGTTGACAGCTGTATAAGGCGAGAATGCCGTTCTGGTGGACTGCCTCGACTATCATTGAGAGCTCCATTACTGGAGCGCAGCAAGGAGACAACGATGCGCATGCATAATCCTCCCCACCCTGGACGCATCCTGGCGAACTATCTCCAGGGAAGATCAATTACCGAAGTTGCCAATCATCTAGGCGTTACCCGCGTCGCCCTCTCGCGCGTGCTCAATGGCAAAGCCGGTATTTCTGCTGAGATGGCGCTGCGCATCTCAGAAGCCTTCAACACCGACGCGGATTTCTGGATGCGCTTGCAGATACAGCGGGACCTCTGGATTGCATCGCAGAAGAAGCGCTCCAAGGTAAAGCCGCTATCTGCACTCCAGTCCGCCTAGTAGCCCTTTCGCACCCGATACTCCTTGGCAGTATCCTTACCTGTCATGGCCATCACTGCCTCCCCATTCGCCATCCTCCCCAGCACCACCCCACACACCCACGAACACTTTTCTGCCTCCCAGCCTCTCGAAGCCCGCCTCCGCGCCACAGTCCGCGGTGAGGTCCGCTTCGACCCCGCCTCCCGCGCCCTCTACGCCACCGACGCCTCCAATTACCGCCAGGTCCCCATCGGCGTCGTAATCCCGCGCGACATCGCCGACGTCGAAGCCACGGTCGCCGCCTGCCGCGAGTTCGATGCCCCGCTGCTTTCCCGCGGCGGAGGCACCAGCATCCCCGGCCAGTGCTGCAACGTCGCCGTCGTCATGGACTTCTCCAAATACATGAACCGCATTGTCTCGATCGACTTCGACGGGAAACGCGCCCGCGTAGAACCCGGCATCATCCTCGACGCGGTCCGCGACGCCGCCGAAAAACGCGATCTTACCTTCGCCCCCGATCCCGCCACCCACAACCGCTGCACCCTCGGCGGCATGATCGGCAACAACTCCTGTGGCATCCACGCCCTCATGGGCGGCAAGACCGTCGACAACATCGAATCCCTCGACATCCTCCTCTACGACGGCACCCGCATGACCGTCGGGCCCACCACGGAAGACGAACTGCAAACCATCATCGCTCGCCGGCGGCCGCAAGGGTGAAATCTACGCCGGCCTGAAACGTATCCGCGACAGCTACGCTCCGCTCATCCGCCAGCGCTTCCCCGACATCCCCCGCCGCGTCTCCGGCTACAACCTCGACCAGCTCCTTCCCGAAAACGGCTTCAACGTCGCCCGCGCCCTCGTCGGCACCGAGTCCACCTGCGTCACCGTGCTCGAAGCCAATCTCCAGCTCATGCACAGCCCGCAGCACCGTCAACTCGTGGTGCTCGGCTTCGCAGACGCCTTCATCGCCGCCGACCACGTTCCCGCAATCCTGAAGTACAAGCCCATCGGCCTCGAAGGCTTTGACGGCCTGCTGATCGAGTTCATGAAGCGCAAGGATCTCGCCTGCGAAGACATCCCGCTCATGCCCAAGGGCGGCGGCTTCCTGCTCGTCGAGTTCGGCGCAGATTCCAGCGACGACGCCCTCCACCAGGCTGAAGCCTTTATCGCCGATGCGAAACAGTTCGACGCCAGGCCCGACGCCCGACGCTTTGACGGCCACGAAGCCGAGCGCGTCTGGAAGGTCCGCGAGTCCGCCCTCGGCGCGGTCACCTTCGTCCCCGGCGAACCCGACCTGCTGGGAAGGTTGGGAAGACTCCGCCGTGCCCCCGGATGCACTCGGCGCCTACCTCCGCGACCTCTTTGCGCTCATCGATCGCTTCGGCTACGTCGCCCCCATCTACGGCCACTTCGGCCAGGGCTGCATGCACATTCGCATCAACTACAACCTCACCACCGCCGACGGCATTCGCCAAGTACCGCGACTTCATCGAGCAGGCCGCCGACATCGTGCTCAAATACGGCGGCTCCTTCTCCGGCGAACATGGCGATGGCCAGTCCCGCGGCGCACTGCTACCCAAGATGTTCGGGCCTGAGCTGATGAACGCTTTCCGCGAGTTCAAGGCCCTCTGGGATCCCGACCAACAAAATGAACCCCGGCAAGATGATCGGCCCCGAGCCCATTTACGGCATGACCGACAACCTCCGCCTCGGCGCTGGCTACACTCCGGCTCGCCCCAGGACCTGGTTCCAGTTCCCCGACGATGACGGCTCCTTCTCCAACGCCGCCCTCCGCTGCGTCGGCGTTGGCGCCTGCCGCAAACACGACCACGGCACCATGTGCCCCAGCTTCATGGCCACCCACGAAGAGCAGCACTCCACCCGCGGCCGCGCCCATCTGCTCTGGGAGCTCATGCAGGGCGACGTGCTCCCCGACGCGTGGCGCAACGAGCAGGTCCACGAAGCGCTCGACCTCTGCCTCTCCTGCAAAGCCTGCAAAGGCGAGTGCCCCGTCAAGGTGGACGTTGCCACCTACAAGGCCGAGTTCCTCGCCCACCACTACGAAGGCCGCCTCCACCCGCTCCAGCACTACCTCTTCGGCTACATGGACCAGTGGTCGCGCCTTGCCTCCTTCGCGCCCCGGCTCGCCAACTTCCCCATGCAAGCGCCCGGCCTCAGCAGCGCGCTCAAAGCCGTGGCCGGCGTCGCGCCCCAACGCACCATGCCCAAGTTCGCGCCCCGCAGCTTTACCAGAGCACAACGCACCCGCGCTCGTAACCACAGCACGGAGAAGACCGTCCTGCTCTGGCCCGACACCTGGAACAACTACTTCCACCCGCAGGTGCTCGATGCCGCAGCCCGCGTGCTCAACTCCGCCGGCTTCCGCGTCGTCTTCCCCCGCAAACACATCTGCTGCGGCCGCCCGCTCTACGATTTCGGCTTTCTCACCGAAGCCCGCCGCTACCTCGCCGCTATCCTCGACCGCCTCGGACCGCAGATCGACGCCGGCCTGCCATTCATCGTCCTTGAACCAAGCTGCGCCAGCGTCTTTCTCGAAGAACTCCGCAACTTCTACCCGAAAGACCCGCGCGCCCAGCGCCTCGCGAAGCAAACCTTCCTGCTCAGCGATTTCCTCCAGCAGCACGCGCCCGACTACCAGCCTCCGCAACTCCCCGGCCGCGAGATCGTCCTCCATGGCCACTGCCATCACAAGTCCGTCTTCAACATGAACGCTGAGAAGTCACTGCTCGAAGCCACGGGCGCCAAGGTCAATATGCTCGACTCCGGTTGCTGCGGCATGGCCGGCCCTTTCGGCTTCGAGAAAGACAAGTTCGAGGTGTCGCAGACGCTCGGCAACCGCGTCCTCCTCCCCGCCGTTCGCAAATCGTCTCACGACACCATCATTGTTACAGATGGCTTCAGTTGCCGCGAACAGATCCACCAGAATACCCCCCGCCGCGCCCACCACTTCGCGGAGGTGTTGGCCGGCTGCTGAGGCCTTAGCGTGTCCCGCTTTGGCTTCAGCGTAGCCTGCTCCGCCTCGCAAACTGCCCAGCAGTAATCCGGTCTTTCCCATCTCCACCGCGCCCATGTTCAATCCTCTGCCGGATCGAGATCGATCGACCCTGCGCCCACATTGACCTTGATCGGCGCTGTTCCCTTACCGGCCAGATTGCGGCTAATCACAAAATGCGCGCTGCCGCCCCCGGGACGGTTATCGTGAAAACTTCCCATGCCCACATTGGCCTGCAGGCGGGAATAATCGCGATCCCCCGCCAGGTACAGGGTCGCATTTCCCGCCCCCACATTGATCTCCCAGTCTCCCTTCAGATCGTCTGCATGAAGCTGGAAATGGCCGGCTCCCAGATTGATCGTGCTGTGCATCTGCGCTTCTGCAGGCAACGCAAGCACCACCACTGGATGCAGCTGCTTGGCAAACTGCAAGTTGATCAGAGCATCACCAGGCGTCACCTGCAGGTCCTTCACATACGCCTGCATCTTGGCATCCGGCGCCTTTTGGGTCTCAACGGAAAGGTGCAACCGGCCGTCCTTTGACCGCCGTATTTGTAACTCTCCCCCGCACATATTTACCTCCAGTCTGCCGACCCCCGCAAACGCCCGGCTTGCAGATAGATGGGTCGCATCTGCCGTATCGCCCGCCTGCGCTACATAGTGGCTCTGCTTTGCCGGTTGCCCGCACTCGTTCCCCTCTGCCCACGCGTGCCCGCCACCGAGCAAAGACATTAACATCACGAGCAACCACACTCCTCGCCTACGCACCTTTGATCCCATCAAGCACACTCCTCAGCTCCCAGTACGCGGCCCGCTCGGCCCATGTTCCCGCAATGCGCCTTCTGCCAAGCCGTACAGCAGACCCGGGTGCCTCTATCTTCGCGCCTCTTTCAAGCTGGTACCTCGAAGCACTCGGGCGCGAAGGGTGGGCATGCTCCGCCGGAACAAACGCCTTCCCTCTGCACACCTCCGGTTGCCCTCACCCCGCCGCGCACCTACAATCAACAAAAGGGCCGGTACCGGCGCTCGGCGAATCCTCCGCTCCGCTCCCCGCATCTTTTTAAGACCGACATGATCCAGAGCCCCGTACCGGAAGCGCTGACCTTTGACGACGTTCTCCTCGTTCCTGCCTATAGCGAAGTCGTGCCCGCGCAGGTAAGCACGCAAACTGCGCTCACCCGGCGCATTACCCTGAACACGCCGTTGGTTTCTGCCGCCATGGATACCGTCACCGAGTCGCGTCTCGCCATCGCCATGGCGCAGCAGGGCGGCCTTGGCGTCATCCATCGCAACCTCACCGTGGAGCAGCAGGCCAGCGAAGTCGATAAGGTCAAGCGTTCGGAAAGCGGCATGATCGTCGACCCCGTCACCGTGGAGCCCGAGCAACTGATCGCCGACGCCCTCGAAGTCATGCGCCGCTACAAGATCTCCGGCGTCCCCGTCACGCGCGGCAAGCGCCTCGTCGGCATCCTCACCAACCGCGACCTCCGCTTTGAAACCCGCACCGATATCCCGGTCGGCGACGTGATGACCAAGGACAACCTCATCACCGTCCCCGTCGGCACTACGCTAGAAGAAGCCGAACATATCCTGCACCAGCACCGTGTCGAGAAGCTCCTGGTCGTCAACGGCGGCTACGAGCTCAAGGGCCTCATCACCGTCAAGGACATCCAGAAAAAGCTCAAGTACCCCAACGCCGCCAAAGACGAGCAAGGCCGCCTGCGCGTGGGCGCGGCCATCGGCGCAACCGGCGACTTTCTTGAACGTTCCGCCGAGCTCGTGCGCAGCCGCGCCGACGTACTCTCCATCGACTCCGCCCATGGCCACTCCTCCCGCGTGCTCGAAGCCGTGCGCGCCGTCAAAGCCCGCTTCCCCGAAGTCGACCTGCTCGCCGGCAACGTCGCTACCTACGAAGGAGCGCTCGCCCTCATTGACGCCGGCGCGGACGCGGTCAAGGTCGGCATCGGCCCCGGTTCCATCTGCACCACCCGCATGGTCACCGGCGCGGGCATGCCTCAGATCACAGCGATCAGTGAATGTTACAAAGCCGCGCGCGAACGCGGCATTCCCGTCATCGCGGACGGCGGCATCAAGTACTCCGGCGACGTCACCAAGGCCATCGCCGCAGGCGCCAACGTCGTGATGATCGGCTCGCTCTTCGCCGGCGTGGACGAGAGCCCCGGCGAAACCATCCTCTACCAGGGCCGCTCTTTCAAGGCCTACCGCGGCATGGGCTCGCTCTCCGCCATGGCTCAGGGCTCCGGCGAACGCTACTTCCAGAGCTCGCGCGACTTTGAAGAAACCGGCCGGCCGGAAGGCGTCGTCACCCGCGAGCGCAACAACGTGAGCAACCGCCTCGCCAAGTTCGTCCCCGAGGGCATCGAAGGCCGCGTGCCCCACCGCGGCCCGCTGGAGTCGATGGTCTATCAGCTCGTCGGCGGCCTGCGCTCCGGCATGGGCTACCTCGGCTGCAACACCATCGAAGAACTGCAGCAGAACGCCCGCTTCATCCGCATCTCCGGCGCCGGCCTCCGCGAAAGCCACGTCCACGACGTCATCATCACCCGCGAAGCCCCCAACTACCACGTCGAGTAGGTGCTGGCCGCACTGGCGAACGCGCCTTCGCGACATTCCTCTTTCAATGCCATCCTGAGAAATGGACGTTTCAGAGGCGACAAGTATGGATTTCTAGTTTCAAGAGAAGCGAGCAGCGGCGAACTTGCGGGTGTACGATTTGCATGATGGGTCGATATGCTTACTGTCGCAGAGGGCATCTAGTCGCATCGGTGCAGACAAGGCTTCGAATGGGTAGGGGCCAACCATATTGGGCGCGAGCGAAAACAGGTAGTCCTTTACAGCATTCACCAGATTTTTGTTTTGAATGCGGCTCAAAGACGTTGCAGCAGTGCGAACGTTGCTCCACTCCGATTGTTTATCAAGCGAAATACTGTGGAGGTTGTGGCCAGCCGCATCCATGGACAGAAACTGGTTTGGCAGCCGCCCGCGCCTTAACCGAAGAAAGTGGAGCATTTTCCCCGGATGAAAAGGTGTTATTGAACGACAGCTTCAAAGAAATTACGAGTAACACGCCTGCTACACCGCTAGCTGCCAGTCGATTACGGACAGCCGCAGCAAGGGTTGGGCCACAGATTGGAACGGCTCTGCTCGAAATATTGAAGACGAAAGCTACAAGTGAAGCGAAGAAACATATGGGTCGTTATAATCCGCATGCAAAAGACAAAGCTGTAAACTGTTACGCATGCCTGACAGCAACACTCCCTCCAAGGAATGCAGGGCGGAACAAGAACTATTTAGTGCGCTTACCAAAGCAATGCGGGAGGAAGACAGAGTTCACAGTCTTCACTACGGATCGATTAAAGGCAGAATCGACGCTTCTAATAAATTCGAGTCCGCACAGTCGGATCTACAACTTCCATGTATCCCGTTGCGATGTCTGTAAACCAGGCTAGCAAGAAGACCATCACATATGCTGGAGCGCTACAAGCAATAGAAGCTCCAGCCTACAACCAATCCCTGCTTTCTTTATGGGATGATCCACGCCAATCCTGAGAAACTGAACCACATGATCGCTACCCTCATCGGCGGCACCGGCCTCACCGGCTCCCTTCTGCTTCAGCAACTCCTAGCCGACCCATCGATAACTCAAATCATCTCCATCGCCCGCAGACCGCTGGAAATCCAGCATGCAAAGCTGACGGAGGTCTGGATCTCCGACCTCACAGACCTGCCGCGTATCGAGTCACAAATCCGCGGCGATCTGTACTTCTGCTGCCTCGGCACAACGCGCAAAGCCGCCGGCAATAAAGAGAACTACGCCAGGATCGATCACGACGCTGTCCTCGCTTTCGCCAGCATCGCGAAAGCCCACAATGCGAAGTCCTTCACGCTGGTCTCCGCCATGGGCGCGAACGCACGCTCGATGTTCTTCTACAGCCAGATCAAAGGCCGCACGGAAGACGATATAGCAGCTCTCAGAATGCGCTCGCTGCTCATCTTCAGGCCCGCACTCCTGGTTGGCCCGCGCCGTGAGCCGTATATGACGGACAGGATCGCGGCCAGGACGCTCGTCCCGCTCTCGCGCCTGATGCCGACGCGCACCAGCAAAAGCCTCATCACAGAAGTGAAAACGCTGGCCACGCGCATGCTGACCGAAGCAAAACTTGCGCCCATAGGCATCCACATCATCCGGGCGAAAGACATCTAGCGCGATCCAGCAGGTGTCTCCGCAAGGCACCCTTCCCCGCAGCCGCAAACCCCTTACGTCGTCAGCCGGTCTTTCGAGATCGGCTGTATCTGCCACGCCGAAAGCTGTACCAGGTCCTGCTTATCCCCGGCATAGGCCACCTTGAGCGACGGCGCCGTCTGTCCGGCGTAATAGAACCGTTTCGTCACCGCCTGCCTGCTGTTCAAAATCAACTCCATCACCGAGCCATCCACGAAGCCGTGCACGGACAGCGGGTCATGCCCGGACACTTCAACAGGGATCCCGTCGATCACCACATGGGCGCGATTCCGCGGATCGTAGTCCAGGGCGAGCACCGGCGCGTCACCCTCGCCTGCAAGACTCAGAACCAGGCTGAAGCCCCGATCGCCGCGGCGCACATCGCACATCACCTCTCCTGTGCACTGCGGAACCGTGACACTCTGCCCGCCGCTGGCCCTCAGCTCCGTCCCGCGCAGCTTCGTCAGCGCCGGCGCGAAACGCATGCGCAGCGCGCCGTCCCCATCCACATCCAGCACGCGCGGCAGGGAGAACATCCCCGCCCATCCTGCGGCGCTGTACGCCGCTTCCGGACGCTTCTCCTGAATCCATCCCCACAGGATGCGGTTGCCGAACTTGTCCAACTGCGTCTTCGGGGCATAGAAGGCGCCATAGTCCAGCACCCCGTTCCGCTCCGCATGGAAGCGCATGCCCGCATCGAGCGTGCCGCTCTGCCAGAAGACCTTGCGCTCGGTCGAATAGATCAGTACGTGCCTGCCGCCGCCCAGCGGAAAGAAATCCGGGCACTCCCACATCTCTCCGGAGTCCACCGGGTCCGGCTTGCCCGACCCATTTCCCTTGCCCTGCGCCAGCGTATGCATGTACTCCCAATGCCGGAAATCGCGGGATCGATACAGCAACGCCATGCCCCCCTGCCCGCGCACGCCCGACCCGATCACCGCATACCACACATCCCCTTGCTTCCATGGCGCGGGGTCTCGAAAGCCGGTCACCGCGAGCCCCGGCGGCGGAGCAGGAATCACCGGCGTTGCCTGCTTGGTCCAGTGCAACAGATCCGGTCCATCGGCCGTGGCAATGCACTGCGTTTCGCGGAAATTGTGCGTGCCATCCCGCAGCGTCGCATCCTTCGCCGGAACCGTCGCCACCCCGGTATAGAGCACCGTCGCTGTGCCGGTTACATTGACCGTGCTGCCGGAAAAGCACCCGTCCGCGTCCGGACCGCCCGGCGTGGGACTGAGCGCGACCGGCAGGTGCCGCCAATGCACCATGTCCGGGCTCACTGCATGCGCCCAGTGCATATCGCCCCACACCGCCGCGCCCGGGTTGTACTGAAAGAACATGTGGTACTGCCCCTTCCAGAAGATGGGGCCGTTCGGATCGTTCATCCAGTTCTTGGCCGGAAGCAGGTGGAACTGCGGCCGCAGCGGATCGCTCGCCAGCTTTCCTTGCTCACCCGCGTCGGCCAATCGCCCAAATGCGCGCTGCGCGAAACCCATGGCGGTCACGGCCGCCGCACTCCCAAGGAACCTCCGCCTGCTGCCGTTCATCGCACCGCTCAAATCGCTCTCCGTAGCAAGCACTGACTGTAAACGAAATGAGCATACGCCCGCTCGCCAGCTGCCGCATCCCGTCCGGAAATGGACACGCTTCGTATCTCTGTGGACAGTCTGCCCTTATCCCGTCCTTCGCGACTCGATGAAAAGGGCTTTGCTTTCAGCGATGTACCCCTTGGCCACCTTTGGTCACCCGGATGCACACACAACGGCGGAGAGTGAGCACACCATGCGATCTTTACTGGCAGACTTGCGATATGCCCTGCGCCAATTCCGAAAGGCGCCGGTCTTCAGCCTTACCGTGCTCGTCCTGCTGGCGCTTGGCGTAGGAGCCACGACCGCCATCTTCACCCTCTTCGACCAGGTGCTGCTGCGTGCCCTGCCGGTACAAAGCCCGCAGGAACTGGTGCGCTTCAGGGCCGACGGGCCCTTCCGGGGACGCATGAGTACGCAGGGCGGCGACACCGATGAATACTTTTCCTATCCCGCCTATCAGTACCTTCGCGATAACAACCGCGTCTTCAACGGCGTCCTGGCCACCTATGGCGGGCTACAGGTGGGCGTAGGTTGGCATGGGCAAACCAACCTGCTGCAGCCGGAGCTGGTCTCCGGCAACTACTTTGAAGTCCTCGGCGTCCGGCCCGTGCTCGGCCGCCTGCTTCAACCCTCCGACGATGCCGCCAAAAACGGCAGCCCGGTCGCGGTTCTCAGCTATGGCTATTGGCAACGCCACTTCGGCGCTGCCCAGAACGTCCTTGGCCAGTCTCTGCTGGTGAACGGCCATCTCTTCACGGTCGTGGGCGTCACCCCGCCCGGCTTCAGAAGCGTGGTCGCCGGCAACGCGCCCGACCTCTTCTTCCCCATGATGATGAAGCCCGTGCTCACCCCGGACTGGGACGATCTGGAGAACCACAAATCCCGCTGGCTAAACATTGTCGGCCGCCTCAAACCAGGAATTACGCGGCAGCAGGCCCAGGCCGCCATGGAGCCTGTCTGGCACGCCTTGCGGGTCGATGAAGCAAAGGACCAGGACGAACAAGCCGGCAACTTTCGCGAGCGCTTTGTCAGCCAAAGCCACTTCTCGCTCGTCGACGGCTCTACCGGCTTTTCGCCCATGCGCGACAACATCGCCACTCCGCTCAAGGTGCTGATGGGCCTGGCAGGGCTAGTGCTCTTGATGGCCTGTGCCAATGTGGCCAGCCTGCTGTTGGTGCGCGCCGCCGGACGCGCCCGTGAAATGTCTATCCGCTACGCCCTGGGCGCCCGGCGCGCACGCGTCCTGCGGCAACTCCTGGCTGAAGGCTTGATGCTGGGCATTGCTGGCGGCGCCCTCGGTATCGCTCTCGCGCAGCCGATCGCTGCCTTCCTGATCCGCCGTATGCAAGGGCAGACACCCGGAGAGATGCCCTACTCCTCCCACCCCGACCTTCGTCTGCTCGCCATCAGTTTCGCCGTGACCGTTCTCATCAGCCTCCTGTTCAGCTTTGCTCCCGCCTTGCAGTTCTGGCGTCCCAACCTGGGACCTGCGCTCAAGCAGCAAACAGTCACCGCTGCCGGCAGTCCCTTGCTGCTGCGGCGCAGCTCGGTCGGGGTACAGATCGGGCTCAGCGTGCTGTTGCTTGCGGCTGCAGGCCTCTTTATCCGCACGCTCGCGAATCTCAAGAACACTTCCTTAGGCTTCACCCCCGGCCATCTCATCATGTTTGGCGTCGATCCCCGCTTGGCCGGGTACGCGTCCGACCAGACATACGCCCTTGACCGCAAGATTCTCGACACCCTCGACGCCCTTCCCGGAGTTCGCATCGTCGGCGCCACCAACAATCCGGAACTCGTCGGCAACGACGAACAGAATGGCATTGAGATCCCTGGCTACAAACCGCAGGACCCCACGGAAATGCAAACAGAAACATCCGAAGTCAGCTCCGGCTACTTCCGCGCCATGGGCATTCCCCTGCTGGCCGGCCGCGAAATCGTGGACAGCGACACCGCCGGCCGTCAGCCCGTGATCGTGGTCAGCCAAAACTTCGCGCAACACTTCTTCGGCAGCACCGGCAATGCCTTGGGACGCGCAGTCACTTTAGGCAGGATCTCGACCTCAAAAGAACAGCCCTTCACCATCGTCGGCGTGGTGGGCGATACGAAACACCGCGATGTGCGTCAGCCTTTCGCCCGCCGAATCTTTACTTCCTACCTGCAGCGCCCGCCCGCTGAGATGACCTTCCTGGTCGGCACCTCGCAATCGCCCGATGCCGCCCTGAACACTGTGCGCTCCGCCATGCAGCGCCTCGATCCCAAACTCGCGCTCGACCAGCTCGAGACCATGGATATGCAATTCGAGCAGAGCCTCTATCAGGAACGCACCATTGCCCTGCTCGCCACCAGCTTCGGCGTGCTCGCCGTGCTCATGTCCGCCATTGGACTCTATGGAGTGCTGGCCTATGCCACCGCCCAGCGCACACGCGAAATTGGCGTTCGCATGGCCTTGGGCGCCAGCCGTTTCGCCGTGGCCCGCCTTGTCATCTATGAAGTCCTCAAGCTGGCTGGCGTCAGCATCCTGATCGCACTGCCGGTCGCCTACGGTTTCGGCCGTGCGGCCAAGAGCCTGCTCTTCGGCGTCGGCAGCGCGGACCCGCTCACGCTGCTCGCCGTCGTCGCGCTGGTCACTCTTGTGTCGGCCTGCGCGGCCTCTATCCCGGCACGCCGCGCCGCTACTCTAGAACCCATGAAGGCCCTCCGCTATGAGTAGGCCAGCCTGTTTCGAGAACGGAGATCCGATAGTTCTTATGACCAAAGTACCTTTGCTTCCCCACAATCCGGCTGACAAATGCGTGCTAGTATCTATGTCGAACCCGGTAGCTGACGGCCACCGGGGGTTGTGCTCTGGCTACCTACCTAGCGAGCCAGAGTGCCAGTGCGACAATCCATCGCGTAGAGAGGTGGATTGTAAGATTGAGTCGTATTCTCACGCTCAGTCTCCTTACGGTTGAAGTGGAGCCCCCGGCAGTTCGAGCTGCCGGGGGCTGTTGCTTTTTCAGGGCAACTCCTTCGGCCTCTACACTGCGCCCTTCAGCTCACTTCGCCAGCAACCACAAGCGCAAATCCACCATGCCGGTCGCACTGCTTACTGCAAAGAGAAATCGGGGCGGGCGTCATAACTGAAGTGGTACCTGCGGCTGCAGACGACTGGCTGCAGGTGCAACTCTGTTTCACGATCCACGGCGTTCTGCAACTGCCTGTTCATACCTCCTCTGTCCGGGTTACCCTAGGCTGATCTCAGATCCGGCTCCCGACGTGCAGACACCCAATACCCCACCCTCCTCCCGGCTCCGTGGCGGCGGCTTTCTCGCCAGCGAACCTCTCCTGCTCATCGGGCTGCTCATCCTTACGCTGTATTTCGCCCGCACCCTGCTGGTCCCTCTCGCCTTTGCGCTGGTGCTCAACTTCCTGCTCACCCCGGCCGTGGTGGCCTTGGAGCGGCTCCGCATTGGCCGTGCACCAGCCGTTATCGCGGTAATCCTGATTTTCTTTTCCGGACTCGGTGTAACCGGCTGGGTCGTCGCGCGCCAGCTCGTGCATGTCGCCGAGCTCCTGCCCGCCTACCACGACAATATCCAGACCAAGCTCAACCACTTCCATACCCCTATCGGCGGCGCCGCCGGGCATGCCTTCTCCAGCCTCCAGGAGATGAGCGAAGAGCTTTCCACCCAACCCAATCCAGTCCTTTCCCAGATGCCGCCCATGCTGGGGAACGCCCGCCAGCGCCGCCGCGAACGCGCCGCCGCTTCCGCTACGCCCACTCAGGCAGCCAACGCCGAACCGATGCGCGTTCAGGTCGTCGAACCCTCGCTTTCCGCCAGCGGCTATCTGCGCGCCCTGCTTACGCCCATCGCCAAACCCTTCGCTATCGCCGGCGTGGTCATGATCTTCACCATTTACATGCTGATGAATCGTGAAGACCTCCGCAACCGCCTGTTGCTTCTCGCCGGTATGGGCCGCCTCAACCTCATGTCGCAGGCGCTGCACGACGCCGCCAGCCGCATCAGCCGATATCTGGTTTGGCAGTTCGTCGTCAACGTCGGCTTCGGCGCAGTCCTGGGCATCGGCCTGTATGCCCTCGGCGTACCGGACGCCACCCTCTGGGGCGCGCTCTCCGCCATCCTGCGCTATGTGCCCTATGTGGGAACGGCCTTTGCCGGACTCCTGCCCGTCGTCTTTTCCATCATCATCTTTCCCCACTGGGGCACCACCTTCGCCATCGTGGCGCTCTATGCCGTATTGGAGTTCCTCACCGGCAATTTCTTCGAGCCCTGGCTTTACGGCTCCCGCACCGGCATCTCCGCGCTGGCGCTGCTGGCCTCCGCCATCTTCTGGAGTATGCTCTGGGGCGGCGCCGGCCTGGTGCTCGCCACCCCGCTCACCGTCTGCCTCATCGTGATGGGCCGGTACGTGCCACAAATGGGCTTTCTCCACGTGCTGCTGGGCGATGAAGCCGAGCTCGCCCCCGAAGCTCACTACTACGAACGCCTGCTCGCCATGGACCAGGCCGAGGCCTACGCCATCGCCGATCGCGCCCTCAAAGGCCGCACCCTCGTGGACTTCTATGACAACGTCCTGCTTCCCGCACTCAGCCTCGCGGAAAGCGACCGGCACAAGGGTGGCCTCGACGAAGCCCGAGGCGAGTACCTCTTTCTCAGCACCGGCGAGCTCATTGCTGAACTGAGTGAGTACAAGCAGGAGGGCGTGCCTTCAACAGCACACCCGGCCGTAACCGCCCCTGGCTCGCCCTCGCGCGTCCCCATCGTCTGCATCCCCGTCGGCGATCCCGCCGACGAACTCGCAGCCACCATGCTCGCGCAACTGCTGGAGCAGACCGGACATGACACACTGCTGCTCCCCACTGCCTCCGTCATCCCGGAAATCCTGGAGCGGCTCGCGCAGGATGCTTCCACTATCGTCTGCATCTCCGCCCTCCCGCCTTTCGCTTTTACGCAGACGCGCACCCTGTGCCAGCGTGTTCGTGAACATCTGCACGGCAACCGCATCCTCGTCGGCCTCTGGCTTTCGCAACAGGACCCCGCCGTCACCCGCGAGCGCTTCGGCTTCCACGGCCCGGACTGCGTGGTGGTGCACCTCCACGAAGCCGTGGCGCAGATCGATGAATGGCAGCGGACCCCAGCCGCCGCTACCCCTCTAATCAGCACCGTCGCCAATACTGCCGTATCGCCCGTCTAAGCGCCCAGACGTCGCCTCTGCGCTCGGACGGTGCCTCTTGACGGACACAACATAGCGCTCTGTACCTTGCACGAGCCTTACTGCGGCGTGATGATACCGCCCACCCTGCTTCGCGGCGGCAGCGCCACTCCACGCCGGTCCCGCTCGACCGCCGCGCCCCCACGCTGCTCGGCATTCCCCGGAGCTGCGCCCACTTCCGGCAAAACGCTTGCCAACTCCTGCCCGCACTGCGGACACACTTCTGGCCTTTCCTCTTTCATACCATCATGCTACGCGCCGCCCGCCCGGACGCGGCACGGTACACTGAAAACATGCCCCCTTCCGTCCGCCTGATCGCCATCGACATTGACGGCACGCTCCTTCCCTCCTCCGGAACGACCATCAGCGAACGCAACTGCCAGGCACTCCGCGCCGCGCACGCTGCCGGCATCCACGTCGTCATCGCTACCGGCCGCAGGCATGCTTACGCGCTGCCCATCGTCGAGCAAGCCGGCCTGCCCTCGGACAGCATCATGCTTTCCTCGAATGGCACCGTAGTACGCAGCTTCGCCGGAGACCTCCTCGATCGCACCTTGCTATCCACCGCCACCGCGCGCGCCCTCTGCGGCGTGCTCCGCACGTATGGGGAGACCGTCGTATTTACCTTCGACCGCGATGGGGAAGAAAGTCTGGTCGTCGAAAACCTCGCCGCGGTCCATCAGCAGATCGCCAGGTGGGTGGAGTCCAACCGGACCCACATCCGCGAGATCACCCCACTCGAGCGCGCCTTCGACAACGGCGACCAACCGATCCAGGGCATGATGTGCGGCCCCATTGCCGTGGCCCGCGCCGCCGAAACCGCCCTGCTGGCCACCCCGCTCGGCCAGGCGGTCGCCATGCACCGCACCGAGTACCCGGATCGCGATCTGGGCATTCTCGACCTTCTTCCGCCTGGCTGCTCCAAGGGCGTCGCCCTCGACCTGCTGGCCCAGAGCTATGGCCTCGGCGCGCATGAAGTCATGGCCATCGGCGACAACTTCAATGATGTCGAAATGCTCGATTACGCCGGCTTTCCTGTGCTGATGGGCAATAGCAGCCCCGACATGATGGCTATGGCCGAGGCCCGCGGCTGGCAGATTGCCCGCACCAACGACCAGGACGGAGTGGCCCTCGTCATCGAAGCCGCACTCGCTGCGTCTGAGCCGAAAGTAACACCCCCAAGCGTAACCTCCGAGACCATGGAGCAGGAGAAAACCCCTGTGCCAGCGTGGTAAAGTGACGGCAGGTAGCTTCTTTTCTTCCATGCTGCGTATAACGTCACACTTCCGGCTCGGCACGCTCTCTGCATCGCTTGCGCTCACCGCGGTGGCGGCTTTCCTTTGCCCGGCGGTCCGCTGCATGGCCGCGGAGCATGTGACGCTGCGCAACGGCTTCGACCTGATCTGTGATCACCGTGAGCCGGCAGGAACCCGCGTGCGGCTCTATACCGGAACAGGTAGCCGGAACTTCGTCGAGGTCAACGCCTCGGAGATCGCCTCAGTGGAAGCCGCGCCCGACCCCATTCCAGCCCCCGCGCCTCTCACCATTGCACCCACGCCTCCTGCGCCCAAAGCCGTGGCGCCCACGCCTGCCGAAGTGCGGGAGTTGATGGCCAGGGCCGGCGCCGAACAGAATCTTGATATAGAGCTGTTGGCCAGCGTCATCCGCGCGGAAAGCGGCGGCCACATCCGTGCCGTGAGCAGAACCGGCGCCCAGGGCCTCATGCAACTTATGCCCGGCACCGCCGCCCAGCTTGGCGTACGCGACAGCTTTGCCGCAGACCAGAACATCAATGGCGGCACCGCCTACCTGAACACACTGCTCGCCCGCTACCACGACGACCTCCCACTCGCACTGGCTGCTTACAACGCAGGACCGGCCGCGGTGGACAAGTACCACGGCATCCCGCCCTACCGTGAAACGCGCGCCTATGTTGCCCGCGTGATCCACGAATTCAACCGGCGCAAGGACCTGGCTAAATCTGCGGCCCACAACCGGCAAAGCGCCGCCCTGGCCGCCCCGTTGGTCCGGCACGCAGACGCTACACCGTAGCCCAAGCGCCCCCACCTCGGAGTTTCCACCCTTTGAAGAAGATTCGTCCCCTCCTGTACGCCCTTGGTCTCCTGGTCCTTGTCGGCCTGCTCATCTATGCTAGCCACCGCACCCACTTCCAGTGGAGCGTGCTCGCCGAACAGATCAAGTACGTCAATTGGTTTCACATCGTCTTCGGCATCGCGCTCATCTATCTCGCGTACCTGGTCCGTGCATTCCGCTGGTCCCTCTTCCTCCGGCCCATCCAGAAAGTCCCGGCGCTCGGACTTCTCGATACGCAGGTCATTGGCTTCACCGCAGTCGCGCTCCTGGGCCGTGTCGCCGACCTCACGCGCCCCTATTTGGTCTCTCGCAAGACCAAGATCCCGCTGAGCCTGCAAATTGCGGTGTACGGCGTCGAACGCATGTTTGACATGGGTTCCATGGCGCTGATCTTCGCCCTTGCGCTCCTCTTCGCGCCCGACCGCGCCACCCTGCCCCACCCGGAAATCGCCCAACGCGTCGCCAAGGGCGCCCTCCTCGCAACTGTCGCTTTGGTGGTCATCTCCTTCCTTATCCATCTCTCCGGAGAAGCCATCGCCCGCTGGGCTGAACGCAAGCTGCCCCCCAAGATCGGCATCTCCGTCGCTGCCAAAGTTCGCGCCTTTCGTGAAGGCCTCAATGTCATCGCCACGCCCGCTGCCTTTCTCCGGGGCGTAGCGCTTTCGCTCCTCATGTGGGCCATGATCTGCACTGCTTACCTCAGCACCGTGCGCGCCTTCACTGGCTCGGCCGTGCTCTCCCACATGACGCTCGCCCGCTCCGTCGTCCTCATGGCCGCCAGCATGGCCAGCTCCGTCGTGCCCATTCCGGTGGTGAGCTGGTTTGCCCAGATCCTTGCCATTCAGCAGACTCTGCAGCAGATCTTCAACGTGCGGCCCGAACCGGCCCTTGGCTGCGGAACCATGCTGCTCGTCGTCACGTTCATGAGCATCATCCCGATCGGACTCCTCTGGGCCCGCTTCAGCCACATCTCCCTGAAGTCCGTCTCCGAAGAGTCCGAACACCTCGCCGAAGAACCTGTCGGGAGCGAAGCCTAACCGCCTGCCGTCCTTCCGTCTGCCGTCCTTTTAAGAAGCGAAGCGCCGAAGAATCCAGGCTGAGGTCCCCTGAGCCAATAAGTTCGCCATCCTATTTACCCATCGCCCGCTCCCGGTCCATATCGAACACATACGTCTGGTATCCGTTATGGAAGAACCGGTCCACCGGCGCACTGCAGAACGTCCCTCGCATCACGTAGGAATCCGGCCCACCCGCCATCGGTTCGGTCGCCCGCAGGCATCCGTCCACCGGCTGCGGATTCGTCGCCACGTAATAGCGCACCCCGTAATTCTCAAGCACCTGCCGCAGATCGCGCTCTTGCCGGAAGTTCTCGAGAAACGGCTTGTCCATCACCAGCCCTTCTAACTGCACAATCGGCTCACGCACCAGCAGCCCCGGCGTCCCCGCACGGTCGCCCATGGCGTAAATGCCCGGATGATTCGCCGCAAACGCCTTCAAATCCTCCGCACCGAAGTACATGGAGTAAATCAGCTTGTCCGGCCGGCGGCTGTTCCGCCATTGCACAGTCGAGAAGATCCCCAGCAGCGCCACAAACCCCACCAGCGTTACCGGCGTGGCAAAGCGCACGATCGCGCCTTCCAGAGCTCCCGCCCGGCTGAACAGCACCAGGCACACCCCGATCGCCGCAGCCACAAACGGATACAGGTACCACGGCCAGATCGGCCAGTCGCTCATCACCGAAATGACCGTAAGGTGTACCAGCGGAAAGCAGAGCAGCGCCGCCACCAGCGCGCGGTCTTCCGCGCGTAGCCGCTCCCGGCCGCGCTTCCACAACAGCACCACCGCCAGTACCATGCAGAAGAGCACCGGAAGCACCAGGAAGAACCGCAACGGGGCCCAGGTCGTCAGCAGGGCTGTCTTGAAAGGCAGCAAGCTCGGAAGGTGGTGCCGCCGCAACTGTTTCGCCTGCCCTGAAACCGGCATAAACGTGTCGAAAATGACGCGATTAGCGACAAAATAGAACACAATTGGCAGCATTCCGATCACAAATCCGGCAGCGGTGCGCACCCTTGCGCGCCAGGGCATATCCCCTGCCCCCACTACCTCGAACACCCCCAACAGCGCAATCAGCAGCGCCACGTCCAGCCGCGAAAGAACCACCGCGGAGCACAGCAGCCCATAGATGAGCCCCTGTACCGGTGCCCACCGGTACCGTCGCACCCTGTACCAGCACAGCACCGCAAGCAGCGGCACTGTAAGCACAATCTCCATGCCGCCGGTCATGATCAATAACGCATCCGCCGCAATCAACGCCGCACAACAGCGCGCCGCCGCATCGCTGCCATAACGCCGCAAACACTCCGCCGTGAACCAATACGTCACCAGCACGCAGCCGGCAATCAGCGCCAGCAGCGCATAAAAGAACGCGCGGCCGGGAAAGAGCTTCACCAGCACCACCACCACGGCCATCCACAGCGGGTGGTAGCCGTTGGTCAGGTGCGTGCCATCGAAGGTCGAGCCGTGTCCCGCGACGATGTTTTGCGCCACGCGCAGGTAGTAGAAAAAGTCATCGTCGAAGAAGGCCAGAAACGCGCTGCCCGCGCGGAAGCGGGCGAACAGGCTCACCACCGTGCCCACGGCCAGCACTACTGGAACCGCCCACTTTGACCACTGCTGCCTTGCCTGCAACCTGCCTGTCCTCCACCGAACTCCTGCTGCTTCCAGTCTCGCACTATAACCCAGCAGGTCTGCTTTCACCGGAGCGGAAACCGTTCACTGGTAGAATCGAAACAGCCATCATGAAGTGTCCCTACTGCGGCTTCGCGCAGGATCGTGTTGTGGATTCGCGTGAAAGCAAGGAAGCCGATAGCATCCGCCGCCGCCGCGAGTGCGAAGGCTGCCAGAAGCGCTTCACCACCTATGAGCGCATCGACGAGATACCGTACCTGGTGGTCAAAAAGGACGGACGTCGTGAGAAGTTCGAGCGCCAAAAGGTGCTCAGCGGCCTCTTGCGCGCCTGCGAAAAGCGCCCCGTGCCCGCGGCCAAGCTGGAGTCGATCGTGAATGAGGTTGAAACCTTTCTGATCGACTCGCCCGAGCGCGAGCGCTCCACCAGCGAACTCGGCGAGCTGATCATGGATCGCTTAAAGGTAATCGACACTGTGGCATATATCCGCTTCGCTAGCGTTTACCGCGATTTCACCGACGTTCAGAAGTTCAAGGAAGAGCTGGAACAGTTGCTCTCTTCAAAGGAGTCGGGCGCCAAACGCCGCGAGCTCGCCCGCCGGGACCGCCACTGATGCCCTTCCGCACCCATCTGCATACAGCCTGATCATCGGAGCCGACCCACGCATGCCAGATACGCCGACATCCACCTCAGCCGCCTCTAAGACGCACACCGTGACCCTCATTCCCGGCGACGGGATCGGCCCCGAAGTGACCAACGCCGTCATGCGCATCCTCAAAGCCACCGGAGTGCAGTTCGCGTGGGAACAGTTCGCCGCCGGCGCCGAGGCCTTCGAGATTTATAAGGAATACATTCCGCAGGAGCTCTACCAGTCCATCGAGCGCAACAAGGTCGCGCTCAAGGGCCCGGTCACCACGCCTGTGGGCGGTGGCTTCCCGTCCATCAACGTCACGCTGCGCAAGCGCTTCGATCTCTTCGCCAACTTCCGGCCGATCAAGAACCTGCCGGGCCTCGACACCCGCTACCCCGGCGTCGATCTCATCATCGTGCGCGAAAATACTGAGGACCTTTACGTCGGCATAGAGCACGAGGTGGTGCCCGGCGTGGTCGAGTCCATCAAGGTCATCACCGAGAAGGGCTCCACACGCATTGCCAAGTTCGCCTTTGAATACGCGCAGAAGCATGGCCGCAAAAAGATCCACGCCATCCACAAGGCCAACATCATGAAGCTTTCCGACGGCCTCTTCATCCGCTGCGCCCGCGATGTTTCCAAGGGATTCCCCGACGTCAGCTACGCCGAGCACATCATCGATAACACCTGCATGCAATTAGTGATGAATCCTTACCAGTACGACACGCTGCTGCTGGGCAATCTATACGGCGACATCGTAAGCGATCTGTGCGCGGCTTTCGTCGGCGGCCTGGGCCTGGTGCCGGGCGCTAACCTGGGCCACGACTCCGCTATCTTTGAAGCCGTCCATGGCTCCGCACCCGACATCGCCGGCAAGGACATCGCCAACCCTACCGCGCTGCTCCAATCGGCGATCCTGATGCTGCGCCACCTGGACGAGACCGCCGCCGCGGATCGCGTGCAGGCCGCACTCGAGAAGGTCTACACCGAAAAGAAAACACTGACCCGCGACGTGGGCGGCACCGCAGGCACCTCCGCTTTTGCCGACGCCGTGATCGCAGCCCTGTAGTCACCGCGCGTGGTTCAGCAACTCATAAAGGACTTCTACGAATGACGCACTCGCACCTTCGCTCCGCCGCCGCCTTCGCCGCCTCGGCCGCGCTCCTGCTCGGCACTGCATGCAAGCGCGCCTCCGCTCCCGGCAGCAACGGCAATATCGGCAGCAACAACGCGCAAACCGCCTACACACAGGTGGACCCCGCTACCGCCGGCGCTATCGAGGGCACGGTCCACTTTGCGCACAAAGCGCCCCCGCGCGTCGAGATCGACATGGCGCAGGACCCGGCCTGCTCGATGAGCAGCGAGGGCGCCAACTACTCCGAACAATACGTGGTGAACGATGGCAAGCTGGCCAACGTCTTCGTGTACGTGAAGGACGGCCTGGGCAACCGGATTTACGCTGCGCCCACCACGCCCGCCGTTCTCGACCAGAAGGGCTGCCGCTATGTGCCGCACGTCATCGGCGTGATGGCAGGCCAGGCAGTCGAGTTCCGCAACAGCGACCCCACCATGCATAACGTACACCCGGAGCCCACGGTCGGCGGCAACCAACCCTTCGACATCTCGCAGCCACCCAATGCCGGTACCACGCGCCACACCTTTGCCGCGCCCGAGTTGATGATCCCGGTGCGCTGCAACAACCACCCCTGGATGCTGGCGTACATCAACGTGGCCCCGAATCCGTTTTTCGCGGTCTCGGACGCGAGCGGCCACTTCATCATCAACGGCCTGCCGCCCGGCAATTACACACTGGTCGCCGACCAGGAGCAGATGGGGCAGCAGCAGACGGCTGTCACCGTCAACGCGCACGCGACGGCGAATGCCGACTTCACCTACGGCGGCAAATAAGCCGCCGGGCTTGGCAGAACAGGTTCCGCGTGCGTGCGTAACCGCGAGATGACCGGTTTTCCGCGCTAGAATCGACAGCAAGTCCTTGCTGCTTTTCAGACATCTCCGAACCGGAGCGCATGCACTTGAAACGCAAGATCGGCATTCTGGGCGCAACCGGCGCCGTTGGCCAGCGCTTTATCCAATTGCTGGAGCGCCACCCGTGGTTTGAAATCGCGTGGCTGGCCGCGAGCGACCGCTCCGCGGGCCAGCGCTACGGCGATGCGGTGCGCTGGAAGCTGGATACGCCACTGCCGGACGCCATGGCGCGTCTGCCTATTTCGCCGGCCACACCGGACGGCGCACCCTCGATCATCTTCGCGGCTCTGGACACTGACATCGCCCGCGAACTCGAGCCGCAGTTCGCTGCCGCCGGATGCGCCGTCATCTCCAACTCCAGCGCCTTCCGCATGCATCCCGATGTGCCGCTGGTCATTCCGGAGGTCAATCCGGACCACTTCGAACTTGTTGAACGGCAAAGCTGGCGGCGTGCATCCGGTGGTTACATCGCCACCAATCCAAACTGCTGCGCCATCGGGCTGGTGCTTGCGCTCAAGCCGCTCGCGCAACGCTTTGGGATCGAGAGCGTCTTTGTTTCTACAATGCAAGCAGTGAGCGGGGCGGGATACCCGGGTGTGCCTTCGCTGGACATCCTTGGAAACGTCGTCCCCTACATCAAGAACGAGGAAGAAAAACTCGAAGCCGAGACGCTGAAACTGCTTGGTGCATGGAACGGCACGGAAGTAAAACCGCTGGCCGCCTGCATCAGCGCGCACTGCAACCGCGTGCCGGTGGAAGACGGCCACACCGAAAGCGTGAGCGTAAAGCTCCGCACCCCGGCCACGCGCGAGCAGGTGCTTGCGGCTTGGAGTGAATTCACCCCGCTTGCCGCCCGGGAGTTGCCGACCGCGCCCCCCCACCCAGTGGAGTTCGTCGAAGCCGAAGACCGGCCCCAGCCCCGGCTGGACCGCATGCGCGGCGCGGGCATGGCCGCCACCGTGGGCCGCCTGCGCCCGTGCACGCTGCTGGACTGGAAATTCACCGTGCTCTCCCACAACACCATCCGAGGCGCTGCAGGAGCCACGCTGCTGAATGCCGAGTTGCTGCAGAAGCTCGGCAAACTCGACCCGGTGGCCGTGCCCGCATGAGGCTGGTCGTCATGAAGTTCGGCGGCACCTCGGTCGAGGATGCAGCCGCTATCGAGCGCACCGCGCGCATTGTTGGCAGCCGCGCCGCGGAAGGTGTGCAGCCCATTGTCGTGGTCAGCGCAATGGCCAAGGTTACGGACCAACTACTGGCCGCGGCGGCCGCCGCAGGCAGCGGGAACAAGCAGGCCGCGCTCGCCATCAGCGCACGCCTGCGCGGACGGCATTTGGAAACGGCTGCCCAACTGATCTCGCCGGCAGCGCTGCCGGCTGTTGCGCAAGCGACGGAGGCCGATTTCGAAGCGCTCGAAGAGGTGCTCCGCGGACTGGCCGCGGTAGGGGAGCTGACGCCGCGCACCACCGATCTTGTGGCTTCCTATGGCGAGCGGCTTTCCAGCCGTATCGTCGCCGCGGCCTTTCGCGAGCGCGCACTCGACGCCATGCATGTGGACGCGCGCACCTGCATCATCACGGACGCGCAGCACACTCGCGCTATCCCACAGGATGCGTTGATCGCGAACCGGCTGCGCGAGTACGTATTGCCGCATGCGCGCGAAGGCCGCACCGTGGTGATGGGCGGCTTCATCGGCTCCACTCCCGAAGGAGCAACTACCACGCTGGGCCGGGGCGGTTCCGACTTCAGCGCCGCGCTCGTGGGCGGCGGTCTCCACGCGGAAGCCATCGAGATCTGGACGGACGTGAACGGTATCATGACAGCAGACCCGCGCGTCTGCCCGGATGCATTGCGTGTGCGCACCATCAGCTTTGAAGAGGCAGCCGAGCTCGCCTACTTCGGCGCAAAGGTGCTGCATCCCGCTACCATCCTTCCAGCCGTGCAGAAGAACATCCCCGTGCTGGTGCTCAACTCGCGCGACCCGAAGAACGAAGGCACACGTATCACCGCGCTTGCGCCGCCGTGCAGCAGTCCGTTCAAATCCATTGCGGCGAAGAAGCGGCTCACCATCATCGACATCGTAGCCAACCGCATGCTGATGTCGCACGGCTATCTCCACGCGATCTTCGAAGTCTTCGACCGGCATAAATGTCCCGTGGACATGGTGTCGACTTCTGAGGTCAGCATCTCGCTCACGGTCGATTCCAATGAACGCCTGCCGGAGATCGCAGCCGATCTCCGCAAGCTGGCCGATGTGAAATACGAGGGACGCAAAGCGCTGGTGTGCCTGGTAGGCGAAAACGTTCGGGGCCGCAACGGCATCTCCGGCCGCGTGTTCACCGCGGTTGAGCACATCAACGTGCGCATGATCTCGCAGGGCGCTTCGGAGATCAACCTGAGCTTTATGATCGATGAGGACGATGTGGAGGAGGCGGTGCGCTCGCTGCATAACGCCTTCTTTGCGGATCCCGACCCGGAGGTCTTCGACGTGGAAAGCCGGCTCCAGGAACGCGCGCGTCAGGAAAGAGAAACCCGGAGCTTCGCATGATCTTTCTCATCCTTGGCCGCGGCAAAACAGGCAGCATCGTCGCGGATGTCGCGCACGAGCACGGCCACAGCGTTCGCGTGATCGGCGAAGAAGAAAACCGCAACGCCTCCGCGCTCACGCCGCCGCTGCTCGCGCAGGTGGACGCGGTGATCGACTTCACCACGCCGGAAGCGGTGATCCCGAACATGCGCGCCTGCCTGTCCAACGGCGCGCGCATCGTGGTTGGCACCACCGGCTGGTACAGCAAGCTTGAGGACATGCGCGCTCTCTGCGAGCGCCGCGGCGGCGGCCTGCTTTATGGCGCCAACTTCTCGGCGGGCGTGCAGACGATGCTGCGGCTGGCGCGCGAACTGGCGCGGGATGCGAAGGGCTACCGGATCAGCATCTCGGAAACACATCACACCGGCAAGAAGGACGCGCCATCCGGCACCGCGCTCTCGCTGCAACAGGCGCTCCAGTCCGCCCACCCTGCGCTGGAAGTTCCGGTCGCCTCGCATCGCGAAGGCGATGCCGCCGGCATTCATGTAATTGAGGCGCGCTCCGCTGACGATGTGCTCACGCTGCGACATGAGGCGTTTTCCCGGCGCGGCTTTGCGGAAGGCGCGGTGCGCGCGGCGGAGTGGCTGGCGGGCCGTACCGGCTGCTACAACTTCGGCGACGTGTACACGGAGTTCTAGCGTTTAAAACAGCCGTGCGAAATTACGGTGTCCGTCGATGATGCGGATAATCTGCACTGCCTTCACTGCTCCCTCATCAGTGTCCGGATCGGTTTCGTAGAAGATGAGGTACGAACTTTCGACCAGAATACGTGCTGACTTTTGGATTTCTGGACGGCGAACACCCAGGCGTGGGTACTTTCTTAATCGCTCGATTTTGGTGCCTATGCTTCGTATTACCCGCGTTGCCGCTTGGGGGCTATCCTCAGCAATTGCCAACCAGATGTCCTCAAGATCGATCTCAGCCCGTGGCGATATGAGCAGGCGTGTCATCTTTCGCCGCTTTGGGCGGCACGATCTTTCAATCTGCGTAGCGTGCGTTCCAAATCAAACGGAATAGCCTTGCCGCTATTTTTTCCCTCTTTCCAGAGCTTACGAAGCTGTTTTACTTCTTCTTGCTGTAGTTCACGCTTGAACCGCCAATCCCGAATCGCTTCCCGCACAATCTCGCTCGTTGTAGCGTATTCGCCGGTATCGACGGCAGCCCGAAGCGCTGCTATCTGCTCCCCTGTCAGGGCTATACTCACCTTTTGCACATCTGCCATCTTTGCCCCCATACCTTGGGCAATTATTGCTACTTCTTGCCCCTAAAGCAACGGTAATCATTTTCATAGGCACCCTGCGGTGCACTCGGCGCATTCTCCGGCTTCAGTGGTAGACTCGCCCGTTATGGATTTTCGCGGCTGCGGCACGGCTCTCGTCACGCCTTTCCGGGAAGACGGCACCATCGACACGGATACGCTCGCCTCGCTGGTGGAGCGGCAGATCGCCAGCGGCATCCATTTTCTCGTTGCCTGCGGCACCACGGCGGAAACGCCGACCCTGACCGATCCCGAGTGGCTGGACGTTATCCGCCTGGTCGCTGAAGTGGCGAGTGATCGCATTCCGGTGGTTGCCGGATGCACGGACAACAGCACCCGCAGAGCGGTCGCGCGCGCGCAGGAGGCGGCCAGCGTGCGCGGGGTTTCCGCCTTGCTGACGGCAAATCCCTTCTACAACAAGCCCTCGCAGGAGGGGCAGTTCCAGCACTTCCGCGCTGTTGCCGAGAGTGTGAGCCTGCCGATCTCGCTCTACAACATCCCCGGGCGCACAGCGGCGAATCTGGAGCCCGCCACCGTCGTGCGTCTCGCAGAGGCGTGCCCCAACATCCGCGGCGTCAAGGAATCGAGCGGCAACCTCCAGCAGATCACGGAGCTGATCCATATGGCGCCGGAGGGAGTCAGCGTCTTCGCGGGGGACGACAACATCGCGCTTGCGGCCATTGCTGTTGGCGCGGCGGGGCTCGTCTCCGTCGCGTCGAACGAGATTCCCGCAGAGATGGCGCAGATGACGGATGCAGCGCTGGCGGGCGACTGGGCGACCGCGCGCGCGCTCCACCGCCGCTACTATCCGTTGCTGCTCGCGAATTTTTGGGAGTCGAGCCCGGGGCCGGTCAAGCACGTGATGGCGCGCATGGGGCTGCTCGCGGCCAACTACCGGCTGCCCATGGTTCCACCCTCGCTCGCCACGCAAGGGAAGCTGGATCGGTTGATGCGCGAGCTCGGACTGGAACGCGCCGGTTAACGGCTACACTGTCTCTTCGATCCCTACTTCAGGCAGGACCATGCAAGACGCCAGCGCTTCCCTTGAGGCTCGCATTGAACACCATTTCGCTTCCGGTTCCGCAGCAGCCGGAAATCCGGACGCCGCGGCAGCCTTTCACGAACTTCGTGATGCGCTTGAGGCCGGCGTCATCCGGGCCGCCGCGCCTGACGAGGAGAAACCGCTCGGCTGGAGGGTAAATGCCTGGGTCAAACGGGGCATCCTGCTGGGCTTCCGCATTGGCGATCTCCAAGCGATGGGCGGCCACGATCTTTCTTTTGTCGACAAAGGCACATTCCCTCCTCGCGCTTTCACACCGGCTGACGGCATTCGCATCGTTGCAGGCGGGTCTGCGGTACGAGCCGGCGCATACGTCGGCCGCGGAGTTATCTGCGCCCCGCCTATGTACATCAACACCGGCGCCTATGTGGATGAGGGCACCCTGGTCGATTCGCACGCGCTGGTGGGCAGTTGCGCGCAGATCGGCAAGCGCGTCCACCTCAGTGCCGCGGCGCAGATCGGCGGCGTGCTGGAGCCGGTCAACGCCAACCCGGTCATCATCGAAGACGACGTGCTTGTGGGCGGCAACTGCGGCGTCTACGAGGGCACGGTGGTGCGCCGGGGCGCGGTGCTCGGCTCTGGAACGGTGCTCACGCGCGGCACGCCGGTGTATGACGTCGTCCACGGCACAGTGCTGAAAGCCACCGCCGAACAGCCGCTGATCATTCCGGAAAATGCCGTCGTCGTCCCCGGCGCACGCGCCATTACCCGCGGCAAAGCAGCCGAGTGGGGCCTCAGTCTCTACGCCCCCGTGATTGTGAAGTATCGCGACGAGAAGACTGACCTCAGCGCAGCGCTGGAAGATCTGCTGCGTTAGCCGAGTTCCCCCTTGCCTCGCGCGCAGGAGTGCGCTACACCTTTCGCATGCCCTCCGGCACAGCTCACAGCACCCCTCCGGGCCAATTCCGCCTTCGCGGCAAGGAGATGTCGCGTATCGATGCCTTCAGTGACGTGATCTTTGGCTTCGCCATCACGCTGCTGGTCGTGTCACTTGAAGTACCGAAAACCTTCGCGGAACTTCACGCCGCCTTTGCCGGCTTCCTTCCCTTCGGCATCTGTTTTCTGCTGCTCATGACGATCTGGTACCGCCACTACCAGTTCTTCCGCCGCTATGGACTGCACGACAACATCACCATCCTCCTCAACGCCTGCCTGCTTTTTGTCGTGCTCTTTTACGTCTACCCGCTTAAGTTCATGTTCACCGCCTTTACCGCGAGCATGCTCGGCAAAGACATGCAGGACGGCATCACCAGCAGCGGCCAGGTCCGCGAGATCATGGTCTTCTGTGGGCTCGGCTTCACCGCCATTTACGGTCTGCTGGCCGCCATGGTTGCAAATGCTTGGAGACAACGGGATGCCCTCGACCTCAACGCCCCAGAGCGCCTGCAGACAATCGCTACCTTCACCGACAATCTCGGCTACGTAGCCATCGGCATCGCATCGATTCTCGTGGCGCTGGCCTCCCGCTCGCGGCCGGACATGGCGGGTCCCGTGTACCTCCTAATCATGCCCTGGGCCACGCTTCACGGCATGTACTACGGCCGTAAGATCCGGCTGCTGCGACAAGCCGAAGCAGCCGCCCCCGTGCAAATTACTGAATCGACCCCAGCCTGATTCGCTCGCAGCTATGTCTAGTTTGACGGTAGTGGTGCAGTTTGAATCCACAAACTTATATCAATTTATTATATTAAATATCTTGTACATCCCCCAAATATGTCCAGCAATCCTAACGCGCCCACTATGCCCTCCTGCGATCATCCAATTGAGACACTGCCTGATTCCGGATCCCTCCCTTGCGCCCCCGAGGAACAGCCCCCTGATCTCCTCTTGATCTCATTCTGTTGCGCAAAATGACCAGGCCGGGAATAGCCGCGCGCACCTGTTCAAGTTCTTGCTCAAGCCGCTTCTCTTCTGCGCGCAGTTCCGCAATCGCCTCGTCATAATTGAGTGCCATGTCTCCTCCTGATTGTGCTAAATTGGAGGGGTAGGGACATGCTGCAACATGTCCCTGACCTTGGATTGGGCTACCTCATAGCCCAGCGGTTATTAGCTTCAGCACTAGCCGCATCGTCTGAGGACCTCACAAACACCCGACAATTTGAGCGAAAGCCCAGTGCGCGGTCGGGTGTTCCCATTATAGCTATGCCCGTAGACGTTGCAACACGGCAAATGCGTTTTTATTTGACAATCTGGCCAAAATGCTTCATAGTTAGCCTATGAACAGATTGAGCACGTCCGACCGTACCCGCATCGTGGCAGCGCTGGTGGAGGGCAACAGCATTCGCGCGACTTGCCGGATGACCGGAGCGGCTAAGGGTACAGTGCTCAAGCTGTTGGGCGATCTGGGAAAGGCTTGCGAGGCGTATCACTCAGAGCGCGTTCGGAACGTCCGCTCTCGCCGCATCCAGTGCGATGAGGTTTGGAGCTTCTGCTACGCGAAGCAGAAGAATGTGAGCGAAGAACAGATGTTGAAGGGTGCCGGTGATGTCTGGACATGGACAGCAATCGACGCCGACTCCAAGCTCTGTCTGAGCTACCTTGTCGGGCAGCGTGGCGCTTCTTGGGCAATGTCATTCATGGAGGATGTTGCATCGCGGCTGTCCACTCGCGTGCAGATCACCACTGACGGGCACCGTGTGTATGCGGATGCTATCGAAGGCGCGTTTGGCATGGACGTGGATTACGCGATGCTTATAAAGCTCTACGGCAATGATTCATTCGATACGCGCTACAGCCCCGGCCAGTGCATCGGAATCCGCACTGGCGTTTTGAGCGGAAATCCTGACCCGAAGTACATCAGCACATCATTTGTGGAGCGCCAGAACCTAACGATGCGGATGAGTATGCGCCGCTTTACGCGCCTCACAAACGCATTCTCGAAGAAGCTGGAGAATCTTGAGGCAGCAGTTGCGCTCCACTTCATGCATTACAACTTCTGCCGCGTGCATCAGACGCTCCGCGTAACCCCGGCAATGGAAGCGGGACTCGCAAACCACGTCTGGACAATTGAAGAAATGGTCGGGCTGATGGAGTCAAAATCGATTCTGGACGGGCTTAAGCAAACGGCGTAGCGCGGGCAGGATAAACTCTGGGCGTGTCCAATCCGGCTCCGAACACCCTCTACTATGGCGACAATATGTAGTTTTACGAGAACATGTGATAGGGCGAGGAGGAGCCGGGGTGGGGCGACGGTGCTTGTGCATGACAAAGTTGCGCCAAACTCACGTGACAATGGGAGAGATTAACGTTGAGTGAAGATCTAGTCTCGGGGGCACCACGGCTGCTCGGGCGCTACGAATATCGTCGCCTGGGTGCAACCACGCTGTTGCAACTCAAGCGCGCGCGGCTCCTCCGGAAGCCGGTTGCCCCCGAGCACGGCCAACGTAAGCCGGATGCGATCATTTACCTGCCCCTTGGGGGTATCAAGGCGGTGGTAGAGATAAAGCCATCTGTGGAGATGAAGCCTCAGCACGTGCCTAGCCTTATTACGACATACGCCCCCATTGCCTTGGGGGCGTCGTGCAAAGTCCTGATCCTCACTGACAGCAAGCGCTCGATCTGGGTCAATGCGCTGACGGGCAACCTCATCCTCAATGAGGATGGCAATCCCGTGACAACTCTCGTCGATCCGACGGTGATCGAAGCCTCAAAGCTCACCCCCGAGGCGTCTCGCGTGATCATCGATCTGATCGAGAAAGCGGAACACAGCCTTTCGGATACCAACGACCGATTTAAGCCGCTGAAAGTGATTGACCCCACCCCACTCGCCCGCAGTGTTTGGCAGAAGATCTGGATCAATACAGGTAAGGAGCCCGAGAAGTGCCTCTACAACGTGGTCGAGATACTGGTCTTTAAGTTTCTGAGCGACCTGGGAGTACTGGCCGGTAACTACGCGTTCAGGCGTGTCGTCGAGATCATCGCGCCCGGAGGGAGGGAACGCGACGAGGAGGCCCTCGATCACTACGCCAAGGTCATCCGCGACCGCATAAGAATGCTCTTCCCTAAGGGGGCGGACAACACCACCATCATCAACGGCACTATCTTCGTGAATGAGGCGGGCCAGCCAAACCCCTCACAGGCAGGCCTATTTAGTGAGGTTATCCGCGCCTTCCAGGCGTTTGACGACGAGCACGGATCCCTTCGCTACATCGACCGTAGCTTCAAAACCAGGCTCTACGAGAGCTTTCTTCGACAGTCGGCTGGGGTGAAGGCGCTCGGCCAATACTTCACGCCGCGCAACGTCGTTCAAAGTATGGTACGGATGTCAGACGCCTCTACTCTGAAGGCAGGCGACAGCCTGTGCGACCCGTTCTGCGGGGTAGGAGGGTTCATCCTGGAGGCCATCGCCGAGAATTCGAATCTTCAGAAGGAATTCGAGCCAAAGGCCGGTAAGGTCCGCCCCAAGATTACGTTGCGGGGCTATGACAAAGGAACCGACGAGAAGGACGATGAGAGGACCATCATTCTGGCAAAAGCCAACATGCTGGTCTACCTGTCTGATCTCCTCGCACAGTACCCCTCCGATGCGCACATGCGGGAGTTCGCGAGCGTCTTCAATAATGTCTTCCGACTCCTGCGCACCAACTTGGGCACTTTCGGCCAAGTCGATCCAGGCGAATGTCACGACCTGATCCTTACGAACCCGCCATACGTCACCAGCGGGACCTCAAGCCTTCGTAGCGCAATAGAGAGCCAGGGATTCGGAGGCGATTACGCAGTGGGCGGGCGCGGCACTGAGGCACTCGCCACCCAGTGGATCATCAAGCATCTGAAGCCGGGCGGGCAGGCACTAATTGTCGCCCCAGACGGCCTCCTCAACCAATCGGTGATGACCGATTACATCAAATCGACTTGCCGAGTTTTGGCCGTCGTCGCACTTCCGAGCCGGACCTTTTACTCGACGCCTAAGAAGACCTACATCCTTGCGATTCGCCGGAAGCAGACGGACGAGGCCGCCCAGGCAACGCCTGTCTTTACGTATCTAGTGTCAGAGATTGGAGAGTCGCGCGACGCGCGGCGCGTGCGCGTCTCTGAGAACCACCTGCAGACCATGGAGTTGGCTTACGGATACTTTAAAGCTGCTCCCAACCAGTTTTTGTCAGCCGATCCGCGCTGCAAGATCCTGCCGTGGGCGAAGTTCGACGGCCTCAGGACTTGGCTCGTTGATCGACTCTGGACGCATGAGGAGAAGGTCGAACTCGGCATCGCCGAGGAGATTGTCGAGGTCGATGGCGACACCATGGTAAGAATGATCGACGAAGTCGGCGCAGCCCTCGACGCGTTGCGGGCAGCCCTTAAATGACTGCCTACACCGACTTTGCGCTCGAGGACTTCTTTCGCCTTGTGCAGGGGAAACCTCGCCACACACTCAGTCGCATAGAGAAAGCTCCAGGACCATACCCAGTCTATTCGGCCTCCCTCCTTAAGTCTTTTGGCCACATTGCCACCTACGATCACCAAGGGCCGCTTCTGACATGGGTAATGAACGGCTATGGCGGGCGCATGCAGGAGGTGGATGGGTTCTTCTCGGCAACGCGCGACCGCGGCATTCTCCTCCCTAAGGAGGGGGTGCAAATCCCCGACCTGACCTACGTTCGGCTGGCGGTCGAGCCGCAGCTCATAGCTGCTGCTGTGGGCCGGATCGTTGATGGCCGGCGAAACAACTATACGAAGCTCTACCCTGACGACGCCGCCAAAGTGACGTTTCCCATTCCGGTGCTGGCCAACGGCTCGCCTGACTACGCGGCAATGGCAATCATCGGCGAAAAACTGCGCCGCGTCGAGGCTGCGCGCGCTGCAGTTGTGACCGCATCGGATCAGCTTGAGCGGGCGGCCATTGCCACGACGACGATTGGCACTACGAAAGCGATCAGTCTTGGTGACGAATCGCTGTTCTCGACCTCGATCGGCGACCGGGTTCTCGTGGCTAGCCATGTGACAGCGGGAATTCCGGCCTACAGTGCGAATGCACTGGTTCCCTTCGGGCACGTGCCTACGTCTAACATCGACGACTTCACAAAACCGTCAATCCTCTGGGGAATCGACGGCAACTTCGATATCAACTACATCCCCGCCGGAAAGGCATTCGCGACAACGGATCACTGTGGCCGCCTGCGCATTATCGTTGATGATGTCGATCCGAACTATGTCTATTGGTACCTCAAGGCGACTCGGGAACGTTACGGCTTCGACCGTGTCTTCCGCGCAAGCCTGACGAATGTTAGGGCTGAGGTAGAGGTCGCAATCCCCGTCGATTCGGATACCGGGATGTTCGATATCAAAGCGCAGCAAGCCATGGCGACCCGATTGCGTGTTCTCGACCAGGCACGTGCCGCCGTCAACACGTTCCTTGGGGATTTGACGCGGAGCCGTGTTCGCATTGAGGACTTCACCCTCGCTTAAGCACCCCGGTTCGCCGAGCGGCGTCCGGAGATACTGCTAGCCTGTGGATTCAAACTGACCCACTACCAGTTTGACCGCCAACTTTGCCCTCCGCCCCGCACCTGCTAGCATCTATCCTGATGCCTTCAGGTAAATTGCAGCTCATTCCCTTAGGCGGCCTTGGCGAGTTCGGCATGAACTGCATGGCTGTCCGGTGGGGCAACGACATCTTTGTCATCGACGCGGGCCTTATGTTTCCGGAGAGCGATCTCCTGGGCGTCGATATTGTCGTGCCCGACATCACCTACCTCCTCGAGAACCGCGAACACGTCCGCGGCATCGTGCTCACGCATGGGCACGAGGACCACATCGGCGGCCTGCCATGGCTCCTCCGCGAGATCAACGTCCCGGTCTATGCCACCGAGTTCACGCTGGCCTATGTCGAAGGCAAGCTCGAAGAGCACAAGCTGCTGGACCGCGCCGAGTTGATCGAGATCGCGCCCAACCGCAAGTTCACCATCGGCCCCTTCACCATCGAGCCGATCCGCGTCACGCACAGCCTGGTCGATTGCGTGGCCCTGGCCATCGATACGCCGGTCGGCGTGATCGTCCACACTGGTGACTTCAAGATCGATTTGTCTCCGCTCGATGGCAAGCCTTTCGATTTGCAGACCTTCGCCGAGTACGGCAAGCGCGGCGTGCTGGCCCTGTTGCAGGACTCCACAAATGTGGACCGCGCCGGCTACACCCCCAGCGAACTCGCAGTGAAACCGCGCCTGGACGAGGTCTTCTCCCGCACCCAGAAGAAGCTCTTCTTCAGTTGCTTTTCCTCTTCCATCTACCGGCTCCGCATCGCGCTCGAACTCGCGCAGAAGCACGGCCGCAAGGTCTCCATCGTTGGCCGGTCCATGCTGGAGTCGTCCGAGATCGCGCAGGACCTCGGTTATCTGGACATCCCCGGCGGCCTGGTCATCCACCCCGGCCAGATCCGCGACTTCCCGCCGGAGCAGGTATGCGTGCTCATCAGCGGCACCCAGGGCGAGCCCATGTCCGCCCTTTCCCGCGCGGCCGTGGACAACCACAAGCACGCCCGCATCGACCGCGGCGACACCGTCGTGCTCAGCTCGCGCGTCATTCCAGGCAACGAAAAGAGCATCTACCGCGTCATCGATCACCTGTGCCGCCGCGAAGCGCACGTCATCTACGACGACGGCGCTTCGGGGCTGATCCACGTGAGCGGCCACGGCAGCCAGGAAGAGCTGCGGCTGATGATCAATCTTCTCCGGCCCAAGTTCTTCATCCCCGTCCACGGCGACTACCGCCACCTGCAGCGCCACGCCCGTTTAGCCATGGACGTCGGCGTCTCCGACACCGCCATCCTGCTTGAAGACGGCCAGATCCTCGAGCTCGACCGCGATTCCGCCACAAAGGCCGGCAAAGTCCACGCGGGTCGCGTGCTGCTGGACTCCGGTACCACGGCCAACGTTGTCGAAGACCTCGTCATCCGCGACCGCCGCCATCTCAGCGAAGACGGCCTGGTCATCGCCATCATCACCATCAACAAGCTCACCGGCACGGTCGAGGGCTTGCCCGAGGTCGTCACCCGCGGCTTTGTCGCCGGCGATATGGCGCTCAACACGCACACTCGGGACATCGTCACCCGCACCCTCAACGAATCCAGCCCCGAGGAAAAAGCCGACCCCACCCTCATGAAGGAGAAAATCCGCCTCGACCTGAAGCGCTATATCCAGAAGAACACTTCGAGTCGCCCGCTCATCATGCCGGTCGTTCTGGAGATATAGCAGCTCCTATGAGTGCAAACGCAGCGCCGGCAGTGGAGTTTGTCGAGTTGCAGGACTTGATCGAGGCACAGGAGTGCCTGCGCGCAGTGGCCGCGCGAACGCCGCTGGTGGCACTTCCGAATCGAAGTAGCAGCGACTGTTACATAAAGGCAGAGAGCCTGCAGCCGATCGGCTCGTTCAAGCTGCGCGGGGCTTACAACAAGGTCGCGCAGCTTGCCAGATGCGGAGCGCAGCCGCGGCGTGATCACCTACTCCAGCGGCAACCATGCGCAGGGCGTCGCTTATGCCGCCCGCGCACTCGGCATCAAGGCCGTCATCGTGATGCCGTCGAATGCGCCAGAGATCAAGCGCCGCGCCACCGCCGCGCTCGGCGCAGAGATCGTTACCGTAGGACCGGCCAGCCTGGAACGCAAGGCCCGCGCAGAGGAGCTGGCCGCCGCACACGGGTATGCCATCATTCCGCCCTATGATGACCCCGCGATCATCGCCGGCCAGGGTACCTGCGGCCTGGAGATTCTCGAAGACCTGCCAGATGTGGACCTGGTGCTGGCGCCGGTCGGCGGCGGCGGCCTGCTCAGCGGCATCGCCACGGCCATCAAGCTCAGCCGGCCGGAGGTCAAGGTCTTCGGCGTTGAGCCGGAGCTTGCCTCGGACGCGGCGGACAGCTTCCGCGCCGGCCGGATCGTGACCTACACCGCCGACCAGACCAGCCGCACCCTGGCCGATGGCCTCCGCACACAGAGCATTGGCGCGCTGAACTTCGCCCACATCGCCCGTTATGTAGACGGCATCGTGACCGTGACCGAGGCCGAGATGGAGCAAACAGTCCGCGATCTCCTCTTCGGCGCCCGCCTTGTCGCGGAGCCGAGTGGCGCGGTTGCGCCCGCCGCCCTGCTCTTCCACCAGCATGAACTTCCGCCCTTCCGCCGGGCCGTGGCCGTGCTGAGCGGCGGCAACATAGAGCCGGACGTCCTCCGCACTATCCTGCTCCAGGCCTGAAGCAGTCTCCGCATAAGCCACCCCGCCGCGGCAGCAAGCGTGCTTGCACCGAATTGGCGGAATTTGGCAGCGCTTCGGCTACCCCACTGCACCTTTAATCGCATCCCTCTTATGTGTGTCATCGACTGGCCACAAGTTTTGCGGTGAGAGGCACAGTATGAACAGTACGTCTGAATCGCAGGCCCAGAAGAGTTCTGGCGCCAAGTCTAATTCCCTCACACCTCAGCGCTGGGCAGCCGTTATTGGCGGCAGCGCCCTTGCCCTGTTCGGACTGACCCGGAAGTCGAAGACCGGGGTCGCCATCGCGGCGGCTGGCGGGTTGCTTGCCTACAAGAACGCCACCGGCTCGTCTTCCGCGGAGAAGCCGCCAGCGGAGGCCAACTTCGCCATCAATTGCTCCCCCGAACAGGCTTACCAGTTCTGGCACAACTTCGAGAACCTGCCCCGCTTCATGCGTCATCTCAAGTCGGTCAAAATGACCGGGAACAATCAGTCGGAGTGGGTTGCGAACGGCCCCATGAACACCCCGATTGAGTGGACTGCCGAAACCACAGAAGATCAGCCAAACCAGCGCATTGCCTGGCGCTCCCTCCCCGGCTCGCAGCTCAGCAGCACCGGCTCTGTCGAGTTCCGCTCCGGCGGTCCGGGACGCGGCACCATCGTCACCGCCCGGATGGAATACGAGGCGCCTGCAGGCCCGCTGGGCCGCGCCGCCGCCACCCTTACCGGTAAAAGTCCGGAGTTCACCATCCGCGAAGCGCTGCGCCGGTTCAAGGCCATCCTCGAAGCCGGCGAGGCGCCGACCACGCTCGGGCAATCGCACGGGCCCCGGGGCGTTCACGGCAAAACGGAAGAGGCGCTCTTCCGCGAAAAGGGAAACCAGGCGGAGCCGCAAGCCGGTCCCGCATCGCCGCAAGGCGCTGCGCCGCAAGCCCAGGAAGCACTCCGCCGTACCGCATAGGCCACAAAGATAAGCGGCAACGGCCGCTAAGGAGTTTCGCATGAAAGCAGTCTGCTGGATGGGTAAACAGAACATGCAGGTACTCGATGTGCCTGATCCAAAAATCCTCAACCCGCGCGACGCCATCGTGCGCATCACGAGCACCGCGATCTGCGGCTCCGATCTCCACCTGTATGACGGCTACATCCCGACCATGGAGCAGGGCGACATCGTCGGCCATGAGTTCATGGGCGAGGTAGTCGAAGTCGGCCCCGCAGTCGACAAAGACAAGCTCAAGGTCGGCGATCGCGTGGTCGTGCCTTTTACGATTGCCTGCGGCGGTTGCTTCCCATGCAAGGAGCAGCTCTGGTCACTGTGCGACAATTCCAACCCGAATGCCTGGATCGCCGAAAAGATGGTGGGCTACTCGCCTTCCGGCCTCTTCGGTTATACGCACATGCTGGGTGGTTTTGCCGGCGGCCAGGCGCAATACGCGCGTGTTCCCTTCGCCGACGTGGGCCCGATCAAGGTCCCCGAGAGCCTTACCGATGAGCAGGTGCTTTTCCTTTCGGACATCTTCCCCACCGGCTACATGGGCGCGGAAAATGCCAATATCAAACAGGGAGACACCGTCGCCATCTGGGGCTGCGGTCCGGTCGGCCAGTTCGCCATCCGCAGCGCCTTCATGCTGGGAGCGGGCCGCGTGATTGCCATTGACAAGGAACCGGAGCGGCTTGAACTGGCTCGCAAGGGCGGCGCGGAAACACTCAACTATGCCGAGGTCAGCGTGCTTGATTCATTGCGCGAGATGACGGCCAATCAGGGGCCGGATTCCTGCATCGATGCGGTCGGCATGGAAGCTACCGGTCACGGCGCGCTCTGGCACATCGACAAAATCAAGCAGTCTGTCATGCTGGAGACAGGTCGCCCCATCGCCTTCCGTGAGGCCATCATCGCCTGCAAGAAGGGTGGCACCGTCTCCGTTCCCGGCGTTTACGCCGGCTTCGACGACACTATCCCGCTGGGCGCTTTCATGAACAAGGCCCTGCACCTGAACACGGGCCAGACTCACATGATGCGCTACATGCAACCGTTGCTGGAACGTATTGAGCGCGGTGAAATCGACCCCAGCTTCGTTATCAGCCATCGCCTGCCGATCGACCAGGCGCCGGAAGGCTACAAGATCTTCCGCGACAAACAAGACCACTGCACGAAAGTCGTGCTGAACCCCTGGGCTGACGGTGCAAAGGCCGCCTAGCTCTTCACCCTGAGAGAAGGAGACTTCCATGTCTGGATTAGGATTCGATGACGCCGCCCCCGGCGTCATCTCCGCCAAAACTCACGCGTATATCGATTACGTCCACGCCGCCACGAATATCCTGGTCGGGTTTCTGCTTCGCAACAAGAACAAGGCCGCCTCAAACGCTGCCTTTGCCCTTGGCGCAAGCGTTCTCGTCAACTCGCTCAATACCGACTATCCTCTGGGCGTCTTCCGGCTCTACAGCTTCAAAGTCCACGGCATGCAGGACTATGGTGTAGCTGCAGCCAGCGCCGCGATTCCAGCCATGTGCGGTTTTGCAAGCGAACCCGAAGCCATCTACTTCTACGTTCAGGGCGCGGCGGAAACTACCATTGCCGCTCTAACCAACTACGACGACAAGACCGGGGCGGAACACGCCCATGGAGACGCCGTCCAACCCTTTACCCAGTCGCGAGCGGCCTAGCTCGCGGCGGCTCCTCCACTGCGCTGGGCCATCCCCCGGGCCCGGCGCAGTTCAGGCCTGCATGCACTCTTGCCGACCGCATCCTTCGGGCCCGGCACCGCGCTGACAGTCAGGGAAAGCCGGCGTAATGGCCTTTGACCCGCGTTCGCTCCTGGAGCAGATAGCCGGCTCGCTCCTTGTCTGCCTCGTCCTGCTCGATGTCTTCATGACGGTGCTGTACGCCCGCATAGGCTCCGGCATCCTGAGCCGGCTGCTGGGCCAGAGCGTCTGGCGATCATTTCGCGCCGCCGCCCGGCCCTTTGTTCGCCACCGCGGTACCATCCTGTCTTTCTGCGGCCCAGTGATCCTCGTTTTGCTCGTGGTGCTCTGGACGTTTCTGCTCATGCTCGGCACGGGCATGGTGATGCACCCGTACCTCGGCACGTCCGTGCGCACCAGCAGCGGACCGACCCCGACCGATTTCGTCTCAGCCCTTTACGCAGGCGGCAACAGCGTCTCCATCATTGGCTCCAGCAGCTTCAACCCGGAGACGGCGCCGCTCCGCCTCTTTTTCCTCTTCAACTCCATCGTGGGCGTTTCCCTGGTTTCCCTTACGCTCACCTATCTCATGCAGATTTACAACGCGCTTCAACGCCGGAACACGCTGGGGTTGCGCATTCATACCCTCACGGGCTGCACCGCGGATGCGGCCGACCTGGTCGCTGCTGTGGGACCGGCAGGACACTTCGACTCCGGCTATACCGATTTATCTGCCATCGCCTCAGACGTTGTGGCGGCCAAGGAGGCGCACCATTTTTATCCAGTTCTGTTCTACTTCCGGTTCAGCAGCCCGTATTACTCCGCCTCGGCGTTCACTATCGTCACGCTCGATGCCGTAAGCCTGATCCGCAGCGCACTGGATCAGAAGCAGTTCGGATGGCTGCAGCGCTCGGCCGCGGTAACCCAGCTTTGGGAAGGGTCGCTGATGCTGATCAAAATTCTGGAGTCTGCCTTTCTGCAGGGCGGCGTTCCGAACCCCGCTCCTCCGGACGAGCGCGCGAAGCAACGCTGGCGCGCACGGTACCGTTCGGCTCTCCGGCAGATGGAGGACGCGGGCATAGCCATTACAGCCGACCCGGAATCTGGGGCTGAGACCTACATTGCCTTACGCACGGAATGGTGCACGCGCATCGAAAAGCTCGCGGCTTCCATGCTGTACAGCATGGAAGAAATCGATCCCGCTGGAAGCGTACCAGCCGCCTCCGACCCGCGCGTTCCCAGCAAAATGGCATCCTGAAGGGACCCGCTTTCACCCTGTGCTCTTTCTATGAGTGCCCCCAGCTATATCTCCGAAGGCAGTATCCTGAGCAGTGATGCTCCTTGCCTATCCTGTCCGCCGCTTCGTCGTTCTCGCTGTTCTCATGCTCGGCGCCGTGTCAGCCGCTCGCAGCGCCGATAAGCCTCCTTCCGGCAATCTCGGGACTGTCGTGATCGACACGCCCATCTATGTCGCTGCAGATACCAGTTCGCAGCGCCTCGATCGCATCACCCCCGGCCGCGAGATGCTGATCGTCGAGCGCAATGGCAAATGGCTCCGCGTCTTCGCCAATACCGACGTCGAGCAGAATCGCGAAGAGGACGCGCCTGTCTTCGGCACGGAAGAGTCTGCAACCCCACCCATTTCTGGCTGGATCGAAGATAAGGGCGTTGTCTCCGCGGCCACTCCCAAAGGCGACGCCGTTCTCTTTGGCGCAGCAACCTTGGCGGAGCAGAACGCCAGCGAAACGCACGGCCAGCAGCGGGCTGCGCAGGACGCTAGCCTGCTCTACACCCGGGCCAGTCAGATTTTCCCCAGTTCGCAACTGGCGCCCGAGGCCGCCTGGCGTGCCGCTGATATTCGCTGGCAGCTCCAGAAAGCCGACGTCTTCTCCCGCCCCTCCGCCCACGAGAAGGAGAACTACCTGCGCCAGCAGATCGATGAGTCCGCGATGCGCAAAATTGAAAAGAAATATCCGCGCAGTAAGTGGGCCGACCTCGCCGCCTGGGACATGCTCGATAACAAGGTCTGCGGCGATTGGCAGGGCTCCACCAAGTGCCCTGAAAAGGAAGCCGAGATGTTCGAAAAGTACGCCGACGAGCACCCCGACTCGCCCAAAGCTCCCGAAGCGCTTTACAACGCCGCCTACCGCCAGGCCGCGGCGGGTGATATCTATGCCGGAAGCGATGACAGCAAAAAGGCCGATGCGGCGCACACCCGCGCAGCAGCCATCGAGGCCAAACTCCAGAGCAGGTACCCGACTAGCGACTGGAGCGCTCGCGGGGCCACTCTGATATACAAGGTGCAGCAGTCCATCCCAATCTACGGCACTGGCCGCGAGTAGATACCGCGATCCCTGCCCGAGGAATGCTTGAGCGATTACGTCGTTTCTGTCTTGCTTGGTATTGTCGAAGGTCTTACCGAATTTCTCCCCGTCAGCTCCACCGCCCACCTCCGCATCGCGGAAGCGCTGCTGCACATCAACCTGACCGATCCGTACTGGAAGATGTACACGGTGGTGATCCAGTTGGGGGCCATTCTGGCGTTGCTGCTGCTCTTCTCCGGCCGCATCATCGAGTTCTTTCGCACTTTCCCGGAAGGCGAAACCGGCGACCGCACTGTGTGGAATCACCCGCTCACGCTCACGGCTGTCGCCTTCGTGGTGACCGCCGGCCCGGCCTTTCTGCTTGAAAAAGTCATCGGCAAGCACCTGGAAAGCCTCCATATCATCGCCTGGTCGCTGCTGATCGGCGGCATTATCATGTGGGCCGTGGATGCCTGGAGCGTGCGCCAGCAGACCAGAACCAGCAACGTGGACCAGATGTCTCTCGGGCAAGCCGTATGGATCGGCTTCTGCCAAATCGCCTCGGCCGTCTTCCCAGGTACCTCGCGGTCCATGTCCACCATCGCAGCTGGCCAGCTCGTGGGCATGTCGCGCTCCGCGGCTCTCGAGTTTTCCTTCCTGGTCTCGATTCCCACCATGATTGCTGCAACCGGCTATGAGGCCTTCCGCACCATCCACCCCAAGCACACCGCCGCCGCGGAAGCCATCGCGCCGCTCCATGTCAACACGCACGGCTGGATCGTCCTGCTGATCGGCCTGGTGGTCTCGTTTATCGTGGCCCTGGGTGTGGTGGAGTGGTTCCTGATGTGGGTGCGCCGCCATGGCTTCGTCGCCTTTGCCGTGTACCGCATCGTGCTCGCCATCCTGCTGTTTCTATTTGGCGCGAAGCTGGCTGCCGGATAGCGTAAAAGTTGCCATTCTGAACGTAGTGAAGAATTCACGCCAAGGGGAACAGGTAGGGCAGGCCCCTGATCTCAGAATTAAAGTTGTGTGCCATCGTCTCTCCCTCTTGTCCGGAGCCCAGCATGCCTGAACACATAGGTGGCTCCCTCTTCGCCGACGACCGCCGCTTCTGGCGCCTTTTCGCCATCGTTGCGGCTGCTATCGCGATTCTGAAGGGCCTTCGCTTCCCCGTGATCTGGGCCGCCAGCCAGGCCCAGGCCGACTACCGCGAAGGTTTCCTCAAGCGCGGGCTCTTCGGTGAGCTCTGCCGCCGCCTCCACCTCAACATCGCCGACTACCGCATCTTCGCGATTCTCTCGCTGGCCATCCTCGCCTTTTTCCTGCTGCTACTTCTCCGCTTCGCCCGGCGCAGCGGGTTATCGACGCTCGCCGACGGCCCCCTTATCACCCTCATCGCCGCCAGCTATTGCATCTCCTACCTGGTTTGCATGGTCGGCTACCTGGACATCCTGCTCGCCATCCTGGCGCTCGCGGTACTTTCCATACGCCACTCTGCCGCCCAACTCGCCGGTATCGCGCTCGTGGGCTGCTTCGCAGTTGTTGTTCACGAGATGTACGCCGTCGTCTTTCTCCCGCTCACACTGCTGCCCTTTCTGCTTCAGGCCGAGGCACCCGCGCCGGAGCAGCCAGAGCAGCACCGCCCGCGGTCTCCCGCGTACGCCATTGCTGCTTTCCTCCTGCCCTGGGCCGCGGTTGCCGCGCTTACCGCCCACCGTGCTCTCACCCCAGCTCAGATCGCTGCCCTGCAAAGCTCCATGCTGGCCCGCGTAAACTTCCCCGCCGAGCCGAAGGTCTTTGAGATCTACAGCATGTCCGCCCTGGGCAATATCCGCATGATGGGCCAATACATCTTTACCGGCTCCTGGCTGGCTTTGCAGACGCTTGCCATGGCAGCTTTCCTGCCCACCACCCTCTACTTTCTTCTGCTCTCGTTTCGTGCCCTGCCGGATGGCGCTCGCCGCCAGCGCATCCTGCGCCTGTGTATCCTGATCGCCGTTTTTGCCCCGCTCGCGATGAATGTCATCGCCTATGACCTTTATCGCTGGGCCGCGCTCATGGCGTTCAACGCCGTGCTGGCCCTTCTCGTCATCCTTCGACACTGCCATCGCACAGCCCACGCCTCCGCCAGGCCGCCCCTGCTTACGCCCGCCTTCCGCCACGCCGCCTGTCTGCTCATCGCGCTCAATCTTGCGACCAACATCGGCATGTTCGCGCATGAAGGCAAGGACTTCCCCTTCTACCAGTATTGGAGCGACTTCATCACCGCCAAACACGCCCATGGCAACTGGATCCACCCCTGATTTCAATTGCGGCGCAAACAAGTCAGCGGAGGATCTCGATCGGAACTCCCAGGCGCAAGCCCCCCCAGGCGCGATCCATGGTGAAGATCGGAGCGCCGAGCGCCATGCCGAGGGCAACACATGCTCGGTCTCCCAGGGACAGCCCCAAAGCTCGCGTTAGCGGCGCCAGCGTGGCCGCAATCCTTGCCTGCTCACTTCCGAATGCGACGACCTCACGCGCTACGCTCAGCGCCGCCTCCCAGGCTTGCTCTTCAAGAATGCCGCGGCTCAGGAGCTTGCCGTGCACCTCTGCCAGATTCACCGCGCTGACCACCGACTTTCCGAGGTGATCAAAAGCTCTCTCCGCCCCCGGTTCGCCTGCAAGAATGGCGAGAATCACTGAGGAATCCAGCACAACTCTACTCATCGCGTCTTGCAGCTTCGCGCCGGTCCGCGATCAATTCGTCGGCCATCGATGCCTCCGGCTTGAGATAAGGACGCACAAGCTCTTGCGCTCTCTTCAGACGACTCTTCACTGTTGCGACTCTTACTTCGCCCTCCTCCAGGCGCAGGATAACTTCGTCCCCAGGTTGTATCTCCAATGCCTTTCGGAAGGATGCTGGAAGAACAACTCGGCCATTCTCATTCACGAATACACGTACTTCCCTATTCCGCTCCCCTAGATTCATGACATTCTCCTGACAAATGTCAACTGTAGCAGGTTTGAACATACATTGAAATTTGACTAAGAACACGGCTCCAGGCGTTACTCCCGTGCCCCCTCCCGCCCGCTTTCCCTGGCTTCCCCCACCCTGCTATGAAACAATCGTCTTGCTCTGGCGTTCGGAACTGTTCTGGACTGCATCCCGTTTCGACGGTATGCGGCGAAGACCGCGGTACGCCTCGATGAAGCCACTCGCAACACCGCTTACGCCCACACGCAACCGCCGGCTCAATGAGCTGCTCGGCCTCGTGCTGGTCGCAGCCGCCGGCCTCCTTCTTCTCGCGCTCGTCTCCTACCACCCGGCCGATCGCTCCTGGAACACCGTCGGCAGCGCCGGCCCGCTCACCCCCGCGCACAACTGGGCCGGCACCGCTGGCGCCCACATCGGCGATCTCCTCCTCCAGCTCCTCGGTATCGCCGCATTCTCGCTGCCACTGCTTCTCGGCGCCACCGGCATCCACTGGATGCGCTCCCGCGCCGTCGGCTCGCTCCGGGCCAAAGCCATCGGCCTCGCCCTCTATATCCTCTTCGCGCCAGCGGCTTTCGGCCTCCTTCCCGGCCACCTCCATTGGCTCCATGCCATACCCGTCGAAGGCGTGGTGGGCCGCCTTACCGTTGACCTCCTCACCCGCTATCTCAACCTGCCCGGAGCCGCCGTCGTCATCCTGGCTGGCGTCCTCGTCGCCACCCTGCTCACAACCGCCTTCAGCTTTGCCAACGCGCGGACCTGGATCGCCATCCGCTTTGCCTTCCTCTATGCCTGGCGTGACCGGCTGCGCAACTGGAAGCAGCGCCGCGCCCGCGCACAGGCCGACCGCGCTGCCAACAGGATCGCCGCCCGCCGCAAGGCCACCCTGGCCGAGGCCGAAACCTCTGCTCCCGGGCGCCAAGCCGCAGAAGCCGGTCTCCTTGCCTGGTGCAAACGCACCTTCAGCCACAAGCCGGGACAGACCAACGTTGCCGGAGAGGATGACGAGACCCTCGTCATCCCGCGTCGCGCTTCCTTTATGGGTGACGTTCCCGCGCAGACCGCCACCCCTGCCCCCTCACCTGCCCGAGCCCCGTCTCTATGGGAGCAGATGCCGCGTGCCGCCAGCCCTCAACCCTCGCCCGACTTCGAGGCTGCAGTTGAAGACCAACCCGCAGACGTACCCGCAGACGTGCCCGCACCCGAGCGGCCCCGCGGCCCGCTTACCGCCGCCCAGCGCTCCTGGATGGAAGAGAACGAGGCCAGGCCCGCCAGGGTTCCTGCAGCCGCACGGATCACCCCCCAACCGCCCGAGCCGCCTGCGCGCCCCAGACCATCCGCCCCCGAACACATCTCCATCGGCGAGCGCGCCGATGCCGACATCCGCCCCGTCACCGTCACGCCCAAGTCCGTCAGCGGCTTCCGCCTCCCGCCCTCCACTCTCCTTCACCGCAGCGAAGAAAACCGCGTCATCCGCGAAGAAGAATTGCGCGAAGAAGCGAAGGTGCTGGTTGAGAAGTGCGGTGAGTTTGACGTTCGCGGCGCCGTTACCCAGATCAACCCGGGCCCTGTGGTCACCACCTTCGAGTTCCGCCCCGAGGCCGGCGTCAAATACTCCCGCGTCACCGGCTTGGCGGACGACCTCTGCCTGGCCATGGCCGCCGAAAGCATCCTGATCGAGCGCATGGCCGGCAAAAGCACCGTCGGCATCCAGGTCCCGAACTCCGAGCGCGAAACCATTTGGCTCCGCGACGTGGTGGAGTGCGAAAGCTTCATCAACACCAAGAGCAAACTCGCCCTTGCCATGGGCAAGGACATCAACGGCCGCATCGTCACCGCCGATCTCGCCACCATGCCGCATGTGCTCATCGCCGGCTCCACCGGCAGCGGCAAGTCGGTCGCCATCAACGCCATGATTATGTCGGTGCTCTTCAAGGCCACGCCCGAGCAGGTCCGCCTGATCCTTGTCGATCCCAAGCGGGTGGAACTGGGCATGTACGAGGGCATCCCGCACCTCTTCACGCCCATCATCACGGAGCCCAAGCTGGCCGCCAACGCCCTCCGCAACGCTGTGCGCGAGATGGAGCGCCGCCTCAAGCTCCTGGCCTCGAAGAGCGTCCGCAACATCGACCAGTACAACAAGCTCTTTGACACGCCGTCGCTCTTCGACGACGACCCGGAAGCCGCGCCGCTCCCTTACATCATCATCATCATCGACGAGCTCGCCGACCTGATGATGCTCGACAAGGCCAACGTCGAGGAGGCCATCACCCGCCTCGCGCAGATGGCCCGCGCCGTCGGCATCCACCTGGTGCTCGCCACGCAGCGCCCCTCGGTGGACGTCATCACCGGCCTCATCAAGGCCAACGTGCCCACGCGCATCTCCTTCCGCCTTTCCACCAAAGTGGACTCGCGCACCATCCTCGACAGCAACGGCGCGGAAGCCCTGCTGGGCCGCGGCGACATGCTCTTCCTGCCCCCCGGCACCTCGCGCCTGCAGCGCGTGCACGCCCCGTTCGTCACCGAAAAAGAGATCTCCGCGGTGGTCGATTTCTGGAAGTCGCAGGGCGCGGTCGAGTACGCAGAAGGCTTCCTCGAATCGCCCAAGGACGAAAAGGGCCGCGACCTTTCCGCTGACGGTGGCGAGGGTGACGACAACGACGAGCTCTTTGACGACGCCGTCCGCCTGGTCTTCGAATTCGGCAAGGCTTCCACGTCTCTGATACAGCGTCGGTTACGTGTAGGCTACGGCCGCGCCGCGCATCTCATCGACATGATGGAACGCGATGGCCTCGTCGGCCCCGCCGACGGCTCCAAACCCCGCGAGATCCTCAAGTCGCCGGACTGGGTCAGCGAGGTGGAGTCGTCGATACGGTAAGTCTGCCCGAACTCAGTTCCGTTCAGGCCTCGTGCGAGGTATGTTAAAGTACCTCACAGGAGAGCAAGGTGTGCTAGATATAATGGAAGACATCCAGCCCTTAACGACCTTCCGCAACAATTCGGTTGAGATGATTCGCCAGTTGAAAAGGACACGGCGGCCCATCGTGCTTACAGTGAATGGCAAGGCCGAAGCCGTGGTGCAGGATGCTGCGGCTTACCAGCGTCTTCTCGATATCGCCGCGCACGCCAGCGCCGCCGAGGGTATTCGCCAAGGGCTCGACGATGTCCGGCAGGGACGCACACAGCCAGCCCGCGACGTCTTTGAAGAGCTCCGGCGGCAGCATGGCATACCGCGTTGAAATGACCGCTCGCGCACGGCGCGACCTCGATGCAATCTATACCTACATCCACGCCGGGTCCGCTGAAGCCGCACACCGCTGGTTCAACGAGTTAGAACGAGTGATCCTGAACCTGGAGCATCATCCGGAGCGTGGTTCCATTACTCGGGAGAACTCCCGATTACGTCAGCTTCTTTACGGCCGTAAGTCGCGCGTATACCGCATCATTTACTCCGTGCATCCCCGCAAATGCCATGTACAGGTGCTTCACATCCGCCACGGCGCCATGCGGGACGCGGTCGGCATCCCCATGATTACGAGCGGCCCTGATGCAGGCGGTTAACTGCCCGGCAGGAAAAGGCCGGCGGAAGCGCCGACCCACTCCTTTTCCCGGTTATGGTCCACGCCCATCATCAGGCCGCGTCCCATGCGCAGCAGCGTCAGCACCGGCTGCAGTTCCTCGCCGTCGGGCCACAGATACATGATGCGGATCTCCGCCTGCGTCATGCCAAAGGGCGTGTCGATCACCGGAGCAAAGTGCACCCTCTGCTGCAGGAGGTAGTTGTGACGCTCGTCGGCGGGAATGGAGGCAAGGTCTTCGTCCGTGGGCGCAAACTGGATACCCTTCCCGGCGAAGGAATACAGTGGTTTGAAGATCCATTCGTTACGGTCCGTGGACAGCCGATCCCGCCCCTTGCCCGCGTACCAGTCGTCTAGAAAGACGGCTGGAGGAACGGTCGGATGGTTGAGATAGGGAATGGAGAACTTGCTGATACGGAAGTACCAGTTGGGATGACCGGCCCACTCCACGTCCAGGTCGTCCCGCAAATCGAAGGGCAGCTCGATGCCCTTGCGCACGATCTCGTCAACGATGGCGCGGTTGTAAATGCGATGGATCGGAATGAGCTTGCCGTCGCGACGGTAGTAAAGCTTCTTGCCCTGTTTCACCAGCTTAGTGATGTCGACAGTAGGGATGCCGAGGCGTTCCTCATGCACCCGGAAATCCGGCAGCGTCTTCTGGCTTTCGGGATCGACCTCGAGCAGCACCACGTTCTCGGGTTCGTGATCGCCCAGGATCACGCGGCCCAGCAGCTTCCAGTAGCTCGCCTCGTCATGTCCGCCGAGGAACCAGCGCAGGTTCCGATCCAGATCGAACTCGGTTACATATTCACGGGACAGTACCGACTGAAAGCCATAAATGGATGGAAAAGCCTGCAACTCCACCAGGCGCGGCGAGAGCGTACCATCGGCCTCACGCACCAGGCCGAAGTCGGCCGTCATGAAGTGCGGGTGGCTGGATTCGTTCGGCACACGGAAACGGTCCGGGACAGAAGCTGCGGAAATCCGCATGTACTCCGGGCTGTCCACCAGTTGATGAGTGAGCTCGGCGCCTGCAGCCGCGATGCTGTTCAGCATCGACTCGGGAAAGAAGCAGGGCGTCTCCGCGATGCGAAAGCCGATGGGCGTTCCGGCCGTTGAGGACAAGCGCGCGGCCAGCGCTTTGTAGCGTGCCGGGTCATAACGACGGTTGAAGTCCTGACGAAGCTCTGGAACCAACGGACCTTCCTCCCTTCCCCCAGATCTCTGCTCCGTAATCGGTCTAGCAACAGCCGCAGGGGCGTTTATGGCTCGATCAGAAACCTGCCTTCGCGCATGATCTGCTGTTCCTGTCCGTCCGCGCCAGTGAACCAGATATTAAAGCCGAGGCCCACCACATCGATGTGCGTGGTCGAGGTCCACTTGGCGCCCGTGTGCTCACCATACGGGTCGCCAAAGGCGATGTGGATGCCGGGAAACTTCTCGTCCTGCAGGATATTGCCAATAACGTGATGGACGCCGATGTTGGTGCCGATGGCAAATTCACCCACGCGGTCCGAGTTCTCATCGCGATGGGTGTACTCCCAGAACTCGTCCCGCAGTTTCTGGTTGGAGGATTCACAGGAGACGATGCGATTCTTCGCGATGCGAATGGTCAGAGGCGATTCGTTCAGGCAGCCGTAGTGGCCGCAAAGGTAATCGCCAACCACGCCGTCCACTACGAAGGTCCCATTCACCTCGCCGGGCGCGGTGAAGATTTCGCCGCCAGGCAGATTCCCCCATTTGTCGGGGCTGATGATGCCGCTGGTCTTCAGCCACTTGTAATCCGGGTTCAGGTCGGCGCGGATATCGGTTCCGGCTGCGGTGGTGGCCCGAACCTGGGTGGCCGCGCGCGCGCGCTCGATCACCTTCTGGCTGAGCCGGTCGACCAAGTTGAAGTCGGCACGCATACCCTCCAGCATCACCTCCGGGGTGATGTTCACCATGTGGGCATGGCGCATACGCCGCCGGTTGACCACATCGGTCATCTGCCGGCGGGAGCGGAGTTCGTTCTGCTGCACCTGCACGGCAAAGATGGAGACCTGGCTGGACTCCATATCGTCGAGCACAGCTTGCGGCATGCTGGTCAGCGGCCGTGGCGCCAGGTCTTCCAGAACGAAGGCGTTCCAGGTGCAGCCGAGCGCTTCGAGTTCGCGAACGAGCGAGGCGGCAATGGGCGCCGTTTTCTGGTCCGTAATCACCGTCACTTTTTCACTGGGCTGAATGCGAAGGCAGGTGGTCACGGCATTGCGCGCGCCGGGCGTGAAGTCCGCGGGAAAGGGCGTTTCGAGTAGTGCGTGGGTGCTGGTCATCAAATCAAGGCTCATTCAGGAACTTGGATGCGCCCGGAGGCAGGCAGATGGAGACCGCGCCTTCAAATGGAATCGAACTATGCATGCGCATGGTCGTACAGCCCGGCCTTGGTCTCCTCGGCCATGTAATCGACAACCTTGGTGAGGTCACCCGTCTCCTCGTATTTGCGCAACTGGCGGTCTGCGCCGGAACCCTCGGCAAGGATGGTATGGATGTACTGGATCGCATCGCGACCGCCGAACTCGTCTACAAATTCATCGACGAAATCAAGATATTCCAGAATGAGTTCGCGCTCATTCACTTCTTCTTCCTTCCCGAAATCGATCAGCTTTCCGTCTAAGCCGTAGCGGACGGCGCGCCATTTGTTCTCCATCAGCAGAGCGCGAGAATACTGACGATAATCCTGATTCCTGTTATGTAACTGCCACAGCTTCGCGGCGGTGGCCTGGATGAGCGCGGCGATCGCCATGGTCTCCTCGGCGCGTAGGGGAATGTCGCAAATGCGCACCTCGACAGTGTTGAAGAAGGGATGTGGGCGAATATCCCACCACAACTTCTTGGCGTTGTCCATGCAGTTGGTCTTGATCAGCAGATTGCAGAAGCCCTCGAACTCGCCCCAACTGCCGAAGCTGTCCGGAAGATTGGTCCGCGGGAACTTGTCGAAGACCTTGGCTCGGTAACTCTTGAGACCCGTCTTGTGACCGCGCCAGAATGGGGAGTTGGTGGAAAGCGCCAGAATATGCGGGAGGAAATACCGCATGGAATTCATCACCCGAATGGCTGCCTCGCGATCCTCAATGCCGACATGCACATGCAATCCGAAAATGAGATTGGCGCGGGCCACCATTTGTAAATCCTCGACTACGCGCTCATAGCGCTCGTCGGGGTAGATATCCTGCGCGCGCCAGTCGGCGAAGGGATGTGTCGCGCCCGCGACCAGCATCAAGTCGTTCTCGCGGGCGATGTGGATCATCTGCCTGCGTAGATCGTAGAGGTCCTCGCGCGCTTCGCCGATGGTGTGGCAAACGCGGGTGCCGACCTCGACGACAGATTGATGCATCTCCGCCTTGACACGCTCTTCCAGGCGCAACTTCCCCTCGGACAGCATCTCCGTCTTGATGTGGGAGCGGAGATCGCGGCTTTCCGGATCGACGGTCTGGTATTCCTCTTCTATGCCGATGGTGAACGATGGACGCACAGGACACCTCCAATGTGCTCTTCCTGCTGCTTAACTCAACGCGGCTCCGCGCTAACCCTTGCTTTTTGCCACCGTCTTTTTTGCGGCAGCCTTTTTCGCCGGCGCTTTTTTAGCGGGCTTTTCGCTGGATGTGGCCTGCTTAGGGGAAGCCGGCTCCGGCGAGGAACCGATCGCTCCCCCGCTCAGAAAGGTGGACCAGACGATGCCGGAGGCCTGCGCCGTCTCTTGTTGGGCCTTGCTAATCGCCAGTTCCGCGACAGCGCTGACAATCCACTCGAAGTTAGCTTCACCAACGGAGTGGCGGTCGGCGTCCGGGGCCGGATTCATGAAATCGATGGCATACGGCACACCATCTTCCACGGCAAACTCGACCGTGTTCAGGTCATAGCCCAGCGCGCGGCACAGCGTCAGCGCATCGGCTTCCACCCGTTGGAGCAGTTTGGGATCGTAGGCGGGCGGATCCTGGAGATAGCGTTCATGATGGGGCCGGCGCGGATCATAGGGCATGATGTGCACCTTCTCCTGCCCAACCACGTAACAGCGAAAGTACTCCTTGAAGTTGACCGCGCTTTGCAGCGTCATGCAGAGGTCGCCGGTTTGGTCATACGCGAAGAAGAACTCCTCTGGGCTGTGCACATGGTAGACATCCCGCCAGCCGCCGCCATCGAAGGGCTTGAGAAAGGCCGGAAACCCGACGTACTCGAATATGCCGCGCCAATCCAGGGGAAACTCAAGATTCCGCATGGAGCGCTCGCCGGTCCCTTCCGGATAATGCTTGTGCGGCAGCAGCACGGTCTTGGGCACGGCCACACCCAGCCGGCGAGCCAGCGCGTAGTTGAAAAACTTGTCGTCGGCTGACCACCAGAACGGATTGTTGATGACCTTTGCACCGCAAAGCACGGCGTTTTTCAAGTAACCGCGATAGAACGGAATGTCGTGCGAGATGCGATCTACGATGACCGCATAGGGGGACGGATCGGCCTCGCGCACGCCACCCAGCTGCACAAACTCCGCCGTGATGTCCGCCTGCCCGAGCGCGTTGATGCGCTCGACCAGCGCACCCGGAAATGTGTTCTCCATGCCGAACAGCACGCCGATTTTCTTTGCCACCGCTCCCACCTTTCCCAACCGCTCACCAGTTGCCCCACAGTGTAGCCCAAGACGAGCTACGCCTATAGGTAAAGCTGCATCATCCTCTGCCATGTGGGCCAGTCATGGCTGTTCCACGTATCCCATACGGCGAGCTGGTGGGGGATGCCCTTGGCCCCCAGCAACTGCGCGAGATACTGATTTTGTCCGAGGCATTGGTCGTCGTAGCCGGTACCCAGCAGGTACGTGTTGCGGCGGTACCGGTCGAGAAACCAGGGATCGCTCATATTCGCCAGGTAATGCGGGGGAATGTTGAAATAACAGTCCTCGTCGTAATAGCCATGGAGGAAGTGCGAAACGTCAAAGGCGCCGGACATCGACAGAAATCCGGTGAACAGGTCCGGATGGCGCAGCGCAAGATTTACTGCATGGTATCCGCCAAAACTGCATCCAATGGTGATCAGGTGCGGATCGCTGTTTTTAACACGCGCGAGCGGCACAACTTCATCGACCAGGTAGCTCTGGTACTGCATTTGCCGGGCGATGCGCCAGCGTGGAGGAACATTGCGGTTGTACCAGCTCTCGGCGTCGACCGAATCAACGCAATACAGCTGCAACTCGCCGCGGTCCACCTTGTCTGCAACACAGGCGACCATGCCGCGATCTTCAAATTCATAGAATCGGCCCTGCGAAGAAGGAAAGACGAATGCCGGCACCCCAGCGTGACCATAGACCAGCAGTTCCATGTCGCGGCCCAGCCGCGGGGAAAACCATTTGTGATATTCGCGATGCATAGTCGTTTTCGCCCCAGCGGCAGCGCTCTTCGTAGAGCGCCGATTGAACCCCAACTGTAACAAAGAATCCGCCGCTCCGACCTGGACGCCCTTTAGATCAAAATCGCAACACGCCCGAAAGGAAAAGCTTTGCCCGACTCATCTGCTCCTCCTGTGCCCACCCTCTCCGCGGCCGAGACACAGCCGTGCGAACCTGCCGAGACCAGGATGCTTCTGGAGCACCCGCGTCTTCATCTTCAGGCGCAGTTTCACTCCAACACTCTTCCAGGGGAGCGGGACATCGTGGTCTACGTGCCCGAAGGCTATGACTCCCACCATGGCCCCCGCTACCCGGTGCTCTACCTGCATGACGGGCAAAACCTGTTTGATCGCAATACCGCCTATGTCCCCGGGCGTATCTGGGGCGTGCACGAGACGGCGGATCGTCTGATCGCCGACGGTGAGATCGAGCCGCTGATCATCGTGGGCATCCACAATGCCGGGCCCGATCGCATCAACGAGTACACGCCCACGCGCGACCCCAAGATGGGCGGTGGCGACGCCGACCTGTACGGGCGCATGCTGCTCGAAGAGGTCAAGCCTTTTATCGACCGCGAATACTGCACCATGCAGGGGCCCGAGCACACCGGACTGGGCGGCTCCTCGCTGGGCGGCTTAGCGACCCTGTATCTCGGCTTGAAGCACCCGGACATCTTCGGCAGGCTTGCCGTCCTTTCGCCGTCAGTCTGGTGGAACCAGAAGTCAATTCTCGATTTCGTCAGCGAAGCGACACCGGAGCCGCGTCCCCGCATCTGGCTGGATATGGGCACGAGCGAAGGCGGCAATACGCTGCGCGATACCAACCTGCTCAACAAGTCTCTGCTGCGCCGGGGGTGGAAAGAAGATGAGGACCTTCTCTATATCAAGGTACCTGGCGGCACGCATGATGAAGCCGCGTGGGCGCAGCGCGTGGAACCCTTTCTGAAGTTCCTCTTCCCTGCGGCCCGGTAGCATCGAAGAACAGCGGCGACGGCCACGCGCCCAGCCACACCGATACACCTCACCGGGTGCCCCATCCTCGCCGAGGCGAGGGTGGGCGTAGAAAGCGTCTCTCACCTTTTGCTTTGCTTTCTCCGTTATCGCCAGTCACCCCCGAACCGAGCACACCGCACAGAAGCGCAGCAGAGGGATCTGCTGTCCGCCCCCTAAGCAAACCCGGACTCTTCGACACGCGCTTCGCATGCAAGGCGCAAACTAACATCGATTCGAGTCTGCTTGCGCCGGACCAGCTTCCGGGAAAGGCGTTTATGAGGACTAACACTTAGTCTCGACCAGGCTTGAAGAGCGCATCGGCCTGAGGGCAACAGCTGACATCCCGAGGAGCGCGGATCACAGGGCATGGTCCGAGTTCGCAGTACTGACTCTCGCAGCATCCGGAACGGCCGGCCTTCGGAGCCAGATACGGGCCCGGCAAAGTTAAACTTAGCCGAATGGATAATTGTCTTGACGGGACATTAGCTACGTGCAATAGTTAGCCCTATGGCTAACCTTGATGGCGTCTTCCATTCGCTCGCAGATGGCACCCGCCGAGCGGTAATCACGCAGCTTGCTGGTGGTCCAGCCAGTGTCGGGGATCTGGCCCAGCGGCACCGCATGGCATTGCCCAGCTTCATGAAACACATTCGTGTTCTTGAGGCCAGCAAGATCGTGGTGTCGCGCAAGAAGGGTCGTGTCCGAATGTGCGAACTACGCTTTGGGGCTCTAGCGTTAGCACAAACCTGGATCGAGAATGAGCGCCGTCTGTGGAGTACTCGCCTGAACCAACTCGATGCCTTCGTCGAAACTTTAGCCGAAAGGGAAAAGACTGATGGAATTGGATAGAGAACTTGATCTTCTGCTCGAACGTATCGTGAAGGCCACCCCGGCGCAGCTGTGGCGTGCGTGGACTACACCTGAACTCCTCAAGCAGTGGTTCGCACCCAAGCCCTTTGGCGTCGCGAAGGCGGAACTCGATTTGGTGGCAGGCGGGGTATTCAATGTCGTAATGCAGTCACCGGAAGGGCAGGTCTTCCCCGAAAAGAAAGGATGCATCCTCATCGTGGACACCGAGAAGCGCCTCGTCTTTACCGATGGTCTCGGCCCACAATTCAGGCCAAACGCCGAACCTTTCATGACCGCAGAAATCACAATGGAGCCCGTGGAGGGCGGTACTCGCTATCGTGCCCTGGTCCGACACAAGAGTCCCGAGGATCGCGCCAAGCACGAGGCGATGGGTTTCCATCAAGGATGGGGAACTTGCCTTACGCAATTGGAAGGGCTGGCCGTCTCCCTATAGCGTAGATCAGCTGTTGTCTCTTCGGCATCCCGACCGACTGGTTTGGCCGTCCAGCGGGGATGCTCGAAGAGTGCATAATCGCCAAGGCGCTTACCGACGCCAGATTAGTACCGATATGTCGCACAGTGTTGACTAATCCGGGTCCGCTGCACCCGCCTGAAGCCGAACAGGGCCATCTGACGAGAACCGCGTTTCCAAGGACTAAATTTCTTCGTCCATCGCCAGAGCTCGATGAGTGCATTGGCCTGCTATCGCCATTTGAGCTTTGCTGCTCAGAAGTTAGCGAGCCGGGCGCCTTCTTCATATCGACCATCTGTTTGCCCGCATACAGCGTCTCAATACATACGAAGCAAAGGCGAACGCCATGACGAGAATCGGATCGAATTTATCCCAGGTACTGCCACCGCCATGCAGTTGTGAATAGAACGCGAGTATAAGAGTGAACGCCAACCCCGCATAAATCCACTCCGTCAATCGAGGCACATTGGGAATCAGAAGGCCAAGGCCACCAAGGATGTGGGTTATGCCAATCAAAGGGATGATATAGAGCGGGTATCCGAGCTGCTGATTGGCGATCCGCCATTCGCCCGGATCGTGAATGAGATATAACCTTCCGAAGTACATCCACATAAAGGCGACAATGCCGGTTGTTACCGTCGCGGCTATTTGAGTTGCTCGAGCCGCCCGCGCAGGTTTATTGATTGTGTGTTTAGTTTTCATATTTCAATTGATCCCCTTCTTGCCGGTTCAAATCGTTCTGCAATAAGTCGTCCATGGCTGAGCAGCAAAGGGCAGGAACCGCCGGTCGAACACGAAGCCGCGGTGGCCACGGCTGGCTGTTCCCGCCCCAAGGGTGCTGAAGCTGCTTGCCCCGGACTTACGCCTTGACGGCGTTCTGTGCAGCCGCAAATACATCGCGTACGGACGTCGTACCCGCGACGTGCTCCGTGCCCGGGACTCCGAGGTCCATCCATCCCGCGTTGACCGCTTCATACATTTCTTCGGCAGCCCCAGTGTGGCCCTTCGGGATGCCGAACTGTTCGAATGCTTCCGCCCACCCTGCACGCGGGACTGCAAAGGCTTTTACGTCGAGTTTCAGGACTTCACCCAATTGTCCGGCCACTTCATCCGCGCTTACCATCGAACCCAGTTCGATGACGCGGTGCCCTGACCACGCGGGCCCGGTCAGAAGCGTTGCCACCTCTGCGCCGATGTCGTCTGACGCGACCATTGCCGATTTCCGGTTTGTAGGATTGTAGAAGACCGGCAGTGTTCCGCCCTGGGCGGCCTGTAAGCCGAAAAGAAAGTTTTCGAAAAAGCCGCCTGCGCGCACAAATGCGACCGGAGAGGGCAAGCTGCGAAGACCTTGCTCCAAGAGTGATAAGGCCGTGATCATCCCTATCCCGCTTGTTTTATTCGCGCCCATCGACGAGAGCGCTACCACCCGCGAGGGCACTACCTTGATCAGCGCCTCGACATAGTTCGCAATCACGCCCTTTGCTTCTCTGTAATCAGGCGAGGGTGCCCACACAGCCGGCAACATAACGAACGCGCCCTCAACACCTTTGAGCGCCGCCGCTATCGCTGTAGCATCGTTCCAGTCTCCATCCACCAGCTCCACGCCTTGGTCTGCCCACTTCGCCGCTTTCTCGCGACTGCGCACAAGTGCTCGCACCTGTTTGCCTTGCTTCAGAAGGTGCCGGGCGGTGGCGCCCCCAACTCTTCCAGTAATGCCCATGACTAAATACATGCTCGTGTTCTCCTTCGTTTCGAATTTGGCCGCTCATCCAAATGCGCGGCCTGACGATTAGAGGTCAACAGTAACCAATGGTTGCAAAATAATCATTGGTTTCATCTTGGGATACATTGACCGTAGCGCCACGAGAGAACGGTGCGCCAACCATTGGTCAAAAATAAACAATCGGTCGCAACGCTCACCAAAACGGACTAAGCTATTGAAGTGACATCCACATCGCCAAGCCGTCGCCTAGAGCGCAAGGAGAGATTGCGGGGCGAAATCCTTGCGGCGGCCAGCAAAATGTTTGCCGATCGTGGCTACGAAGCCGTGACGCTTCGCGAAATCGCTAAAGAGATCGGCTATACCCACGCCGTGATCTATCAGCATTTCCCCGACAAATGGCACATTTTCGCCGAGTTGAGCAGAGAGACCATCAGACTGATGGTTCAGAACTTCGACGCGATTGCCGCTCAATATCCTGCACCGAAAGAGCGTCTTTTTGCGACTTCACGCGGCCTGATTCAATTCTGCACTGCCTATCCACAACAGTTCCGAAACGTCTTTTTCGGGCCTGAGAACCGCAACGGCATCCGCGCTGGACAGTACATCGACGACATTGGCAGGCCGTTGTTCGAGCGTTTCGTGCAGCTCTTTTTCGATGTTGCCAAGGAAGAAGGATTGCCAAATAGGAATGACATGGTGGTAGCCCACACCTGGTGGTACACGATCTTTGGCCTCGCCACACTCATGGTCATCCAGGGGGTTGTGCCCGACTTGCCTGACCAGACTCTCGTGGTCGAGCAAACGATCGCAACGCTTTGGGCCGGCGTCCAGGCTGTTCCGCGATTGCCGAAGAGCGCAATTCCTAAGCGATCCGGCCGATCCCGTCCCTCAAAGCGGTAACAGCTTACATCCAAATGCCCACGTCTCCGTGAGAGTTCGCGTTTTCACGCCAAATCGCCAATGCGCTCATTAAGTTCGGATTACTACCGAGATGTCGCCTTGTGGGAAGTTGGAGTGACATAATTTCTCCACTGAATGGCGTACTAATTCCGCGAACCCGCTACACTGGTATTAGGACATCAGAAATCGAGCCATCCACAAGGGGCTGCTTCCGCCGGGAGCAGCCCCTAAATCGTTGAGCCAACGGAACTTGTGAGTAAGTCCAATCGCATGAAGAATTTAGCCCGAAACCTCCGACCTAAGTTATTGGCCCGCTTGTACTTACTCAACAAATACCCCTCCCTCCTGGGGAGGGGGGTACCCCGCCTGCACACCCGCGTGCACGAAGACAGGCATACTCGCCGCACCAGCACCCGGAACCCGTCCTGCCCAGCCTCACGCATTCGGATCATGGTCGTCATCCGCCCCGGAGCACCACCCCAACCCCTCCGCCCTGCCGCAAATCTGGGTGCCCCATCCTTCGCGCCTCACCGAAGCCAGATCCCCACACGAACAAGGAGCGCGAAGGTTGGGTCATGCGCGGAAACGCGTATCCGCCTTTCCTGCCAGCCCCAAAGGCCGCAAGATATCATCCCGCCGCGTACACACTTCGCAGCGCCGGGTAAAGCGCTCGATACCGCCGGTACTGCCGCTCCAGCACCTTCAACGCTTCCGGCGTGGGAGCGATCCGCTCCCTCATCTGCACGATGCGGTCGCAGGCCTCCTCTACGGACGGCCACACACCAGCCGCAACCCCTGCCAGGATCGCCGCTCCATACGCGGCGCCTTCTTCCGCCTCGACCCGTTCGACGCTTTGCCCATATACATCCGCCTGGACCTGACGCCAGAAGGGGGACCGCGCGCCGCCGCCGCCCACGCGGATTTCGCGCACGGGAACTCCAAGCTCAGCGAAGATGGTCAACGTGTCTTTCAGACTGAAAGCCACGCCTTCAAAGATGGCGCGCAGCACATGGGCTCGCGTATGCTCCGCGGCCAGGCCAAGCAATGCCGCACGTGCGTGCGGATCGAGATGCGGAGTGCGCTCGCCAAGCAGGTAGGGCGCCCATAGCACGCCATCCGATCCCGGGGGCGCCAGGCCGGCCTCTCTGGCCAGTGCCTCATACGCATCCTCACCGTGCTCAGCATGGGCTCCGAAATTGTCGCGGAACCAGCGAAGGGAAAGGCCCGCAGCCTGGGTAACGCCCATCACATGCCAGCGATCGGGAATGGCATGGCAGAACGTGTGGAGTCGGCCCTGCGGATCGAGAAACGGCTTGTCTGTCGCCGCAAAAACAACGCCCGAGGTGCCTATGGTAGCGCTCACATCACCCGCGCGTACGATGCCCATGCCGATGGCGCCGGCCGCTTGATCGCCCGCTCCCGCGATCACGGGCGTACCGGGACGAAGCCCTGTCGCGGCCGCCGCGGCCGCCGTCACTTCGCCCACGATCTCCTGCGACTCGAACAGCTCCGGCAGGCAGGCTGGGTCGAGTCCAGTAGCCTCCAGCATCTCCGTGGACCACTGCCGCTTCTGCACGTCGAGCAGCAGGGTGCCCGAAGCATCGGCTACGTCGATAGCGTGTTTGCCGGTCAACTGCAGGCGAATGTAGTCCTTGGGCAGCAGAAAGCGGCGAAAGCGCGCCCATACTGCGGGCTCATGCGCGCGTACCCATAGCAGCTTGGTGAGAGTGAAGTTGGTGAGGGCAGGGTTGGAGGTCCAGGCCACAACCCGCTCCCGTCCGATGCGCGCTTCGAGCTCTTCGGCTTCCTGTGCGGTTCGCTGGTCGCACCAGATCAGGGCGGGGCGGAGCACATGGCCAGCCGCGTCCAGCAGAACAGCGCCATGCATCTGGCCGGTCAAGCCGATGCACGCAATCTCGCTGGCTTCCACTCCCCGTTGCGCCAGAAGAGCGCGGATCGCTCCCTGGCAAGCGCTCCACCAGTCCTGCGGATCCTGCTCTGCCCATCCGCTTTCGGGTGCGCGGAAGGGAGCATGCGCATGCGTAGCGGAGGCTACCACCTTGCCTTGTTCATCCAGCAGGAGCGCGCGCGTGCCGCCCGTGCCGACATCAATCCCTAACAGCCTCATGATCCTGAACCTCGATACGGAGAGGTGCTGGCTGGATGCTCCGCCGCCTCCTCTACCCTACCGCATCCCGGGACCGGGTACCGGCGATGCCGCTGCCGGTCCATGCCAGGCGGAGAGGCTCACGGCTGCAACGCGATCTCCGGCCAGCCACTCGACCAATCGATGGTCGATATCTGCAGGGCCGGTTTGCCGGTCTTCGCGTCGTAGGCGTGGAAGACGAGCAGATCGCCACCAGGCTGCATGAGTGCCGATTCGCCCCCGGGTCCCAGCCAGCGCGCATCCCCGCTGAGCACCGTTGTGCCGCCGCCGTTTGCCATGGCAACGCCGTTCCTGTCGAGATAGGGGCCGGTAACTGCCTTCGCGCGACCAACCACAGTATGGTAGGTGCTTTTTGTGCCGCGGCAGCATAAGTCCCATGAAACGAATAGATAGTAATAGGGGCCGTGGTGTACGACAAAGGGCGCTTCGACGGCCTCCCAATCGGGAGGCAAGCCGGGCTTCGCGGGTGCAGCATCGGCCGGCTTCTTGCGGGAAGCGATCAGGTCCAGGTGTTTCTGGCCTGTTGACGGCTTCCCGGTCTCTGGATCAAGCCTGGTCAACTCAATGCCGCCCCAGAAACTGCCAAAGGCCAGCCAGGTGCCCCCGTGCGCATCGACGATAAAGTTAGGATCGATCGCATTGTAGTTGTCCTTCTCGGTCGAGCGCAGGACCAGCCCCTGATCCTCCCAGTGGTAGTCCGGGCTCTTGGGATCGAGCGTCTTATTAGTGGCCAGAGCGATGCCCGACGTGTTCTTGCCGAAGAGTGAATAAGCATAGTAGAGCTGATATTTCCCATGATAGTAGGAGATATCCGGCGCCCATAACTCTTCCGTGCCGGGACTATCTTTGTGGATCCAGTCCGGGATGCGATCAAAGACCTGCCCGCATAATTTCCAGCTCTTGAGATCGCTCGAGCAGCGGATGGCCATTTGCCCGCCGTTCGGCGTCTTACCGGTCGCGAAAACATAATAGGTATTCCCGTCTTTCGCAATGGACGGATCGTGCGTTCCCCAGAAGTCGCCTGTAAGCGCGAAAGCTTGGGAACGGCCAGCTGGAGGAGTGCTCTGGCTGGAGAGCGGGCCCGCGAGACCGAACGCGAGCAGGAGAGCGGCGCACCTCAAACTGGCGGTCATCAGAGCTGTATCTCCAATTTCGTTACCGACGCTGGCGGAAAGGTGAAGCGGACTGCCCCGGCAGCAATGTCAGCTTTGCCGGTCGCGACCTTCACTGCATCCGGCTGCTCAAAGGTGTTGTGCGCATGGGGGTCGCGGTCCGTCAATACGGACGCCTGGACGCTTTTGGGGATGCCGCCACGCACCAAGATTTCCGTCTCTTGCGGCTGATCCACGCTCGAGTTCACGACAGTTAGCGTGAGCACGTTGCCTCGGTGCGAAGCAGAACCGCGCAGGCTGGTGAGCCTTTGCGTGGGCACCTTTGTCCAGGGAATGGTCTGCGGCTTCGGGGGAGCAGGCATGTGGAGCTCAGGCGCGCTAAACACGGCACGAACAGCCTCCGCCCCCTGGTGCGCACTGTACATATCGAAGACGTGGAAGTTGGGTGTCACGATGAAGTTGTTCTCGTGCGCGAGAAAGAGCGAATCAATGCAGTTGATCAGTTGCGCACAAGCCCCCATGCCGACCTTTTCAGCATGGTTATTGAAAATATCCAGCGTCAGCGCGGTCGCCAGGGCATCGCGCATCGTGATCTGCTGGCTGTAAATATACGCAGGATCGATCCACTTACTCCCGTGATACCAAGGGCCATACTCATCCACGACCAGCTTGACGCGGTGCTCATGGTCGTAAAGACCCATGGCGTACCAGTGGTCCTCGACAATCTTCTCCATGTAAACAGTCCGGGCCAGAATGTCGTACCACTCCGCGGGGGTGAAGGCCGTAGCATCGGGCGCATCCGAGTCCACGTAATAGTGCACAGACAGGCCCCAGATCTGGTCGTTATGGTAGGGATGATTTCCGTAGAGCTGCGCAAACAGGCGCTGCGTCCAGTCCGTGTCGTCGGCGTTGGGACCGGAAGCCACGAACTTCAGGCCGACGCCGTAATCGGGCACCCAGGTGGAATACCGCCGGAGTTCGGAGGCATACGCCTCGGGCGTGAAGGAACCGCCGCAGCCCCAGCTCTCGTTGCCCACACCCCAATACTTCACTTTGTAGGGCTGGGCGGAACCGGCGGCCGCGCGCATTTCCGCGTAGCTGGTGCTTCCAGCGGGCGAGTTGCAGTACTCCACCCAGTGGTCAAACTCGAGCGCCGGCAAGCTCCGCACATTGGCTGCTACGTAAGGCTCGGCACCCGAAAGCTTGCAGAAGCGCATGAACTCGTCGGTGCCAAATGCATTCGTTTCGAAATGCTGCACGTTGTTGCGCAAAGGTTCGCGGAAGTTGCGATCGTCCACCCAGAAGTTGGTGCGATGCGGCCTTTTGCTGCGCGGGCCGATGCCGTCGCGCCAATCGTAGCTATCGGCGAAGCATCCGCCCGGCCAGCGGATGACAGGCGCCTTGATCTGCCGGAGCCGGTCTACCAGTGCCTTTCGGATGCCGCCCTCGTTCGCAATCCCAGACCCCTCGCCGACCCAGACCCCGTCATAGATTACCCCTCCGAGATGCTCGGTGAAGTGTCCATAAATTTCGGGGGAGATGGTAGCGATCGGCTCATCCAGCAGCACTTCAATGTGGGATTCGGCTCCCTGCGCCCATGCTGCCGGCCGTGTAAATGCAAGGCCAGCGCTCGCCAGGGCTGTCGTTTTCAGAAAATCTCGTCGTTGCATAGGTTTCCTTTGCTGCCTGGTAACGTGCTCGCGAATCGCGCCTTCCACGGTACACGATATGCAGCGTGAACGGCGGAAGGGCAAGAGAATGGGCCACGGGAGACAAGCGTGACGCATTTGGACCGTAGGAGTTGGGGGACCCCTCGAAGATATGACGATTGCAGGAATCGATCAACTCATGTGCGCCTGCGTCAGAAAACGATTTCTCAGATGAGGAAGCGCTCCCCTGCTATCCATCTATATCGGTATATGGAGTATTGATTATTGTTGTCAAGCACTCGTGATCCCACTACCTGATCCCGGATGCGAGAACGTGCTAATTCGACTTCAAACCGGCTGCGTACTTTGCTGTTCACAGGGCACTCTCATACCATAGCGGTTCATTTTCTCGATCGTGGCCGGGCGGCAGCCTCCGAACGTCCGAGGCGCAATATTTGAGCGCTCCAGGTCGTCCATCGATCCTCGCGGATGCGCCGTTGTCTGGCGCACGACGAGTTCTGTCGGCACCAGCTTGGGCACGGTCACCGTTGACGGGACCTGTTCCAGGTGGCAGCGAAGCGCCATGACGGCGCCGCGCGCAATGTCCAGGCAAGCCATGCGCACGGTTGTGAGGGGAGGCAGGGTAAATTGTGCGATATGAACGTCATCGAACCCGATGACTGAGAGCCCATCCGGCACGTCCACGCCCTTCTCGAAAAGGCAGTGCAGGACGCCAATCGCGGTCATGTCGTTGGAACACATCACCGCGGTAGGTGGCGGGCTGCTGTCCAGAAGACGTTCCATCGCGCGTATGCCGCCTTCAAGAGTGTGATCGCCTTCGACCAGCAGCTGCTTTACATCGGCAATTCCAATCTCACGCGCGGCCGCGAGAAAAGCTTTTTGCCTGGCCGATGCGGAATGGAGTTGAAGCGGGCCGCTGATAAACGCGATGCGCCGATGCCCCAGCGCGGCCAGATGCTGCACGCCCTGGCGAATGCCCCGCGCATAATCCACAGTCAGCGTACTCACATTGGGACGATCGGGTCCCGCGTCGATGAAGACGAGCGGCACCTTTCGCGTTGCCAGCTCGTGCATCACGGGACCTTCAATTCCGAAGGTCATTACCGCTACACCGTCCACGTTGCGCTCAATCATGCGGCGCACGCAGAGCGCCATGCGTTCCGGGTCGTAGTTCGTAGAGGCGATCAGCACCTCGTACCCGTTCTCGATGGCCACATCCTCGAAGCGCTGGATCAGTTCGGGGAAGAACGGGTTGGTGATCTCCGAAACGATCAGTCCAAGGATCTTGCTCCTGCCTGAGACCAACGCCCTGGCTTGCGTGTTTGGGAAATAATTAAGTTCTCCGATGGCCCGCCATACCCGCTTTGCCATCGCCGGATTGACGGTAGAAACACGGTTCATCACGCGTGACACGGTGGAGATGGAAACGCCAGCGCGCGCGGCGACATCGCGGATATCGATCCTGCTGCCGCCGCGATATCTCGATCCAGATACAGGACCCTGACGCTTCATTGAGCAGGTCTCCAAACCATGTGGGAAAGATCCCAGCGCTGCGAGACAGAATACAGCAGTAAAGTGTGTTCTTTTGCGCGGCATAGAAAACGTTTGCCACTTTGTGCAATACTCGATGCCGATCCTCCAATCCTGATTGGACCTGCATATGCTTCTCGGAGAACTAAGGTCGGCAGTACTCGACGCAAATCTCGAATTAGTTCGGCGTGGACTTGTTCTTTATACCTTTGGGAACGCCAGCGGCATCGACCGCCAACAGGGACTGGTCGCGATCAAGCCCAGCGGCGTTCCATACGACAAACTCACACCCGCTGACATGGTCATCACCGACCTGGAAGGAACCATCGTAGAAAGCAACCTGCGCCCTTCCTCTGACCTGCATACCCACCTGCTGCTGTACCGCGAGTTCCCGGCCATTGGCGGCGTGGTCCACACCCATTCGGAGTACGCCACAGCCTGGGCTCAGGCCGGCAAGGAGATCCCGCCTTATGGCACCACGCATGCGGACTATTTCTATGGTCCTGTTCCGGTAACCGAGGAACTCACCTCCGAAGAGATTGGGGGTAATTATGTGCTCAACACCGGCGTTGCGATCGTCCGGCGTTTTCGCAATATCGATCCGCTCGCCACGCCTGCAGTGCTCGTTGCCGGCCACGCTCCCTTCTGCTGGGGTAAGACACCCGAAGATGCAGCCCACCATGCCGTGGTACTGGAATCCGTAGCGCGCATGGCCTATCTGACGGCGACGCTGAACTCGCAGTGCTCGGGGGTCTCGCAAGACCTGCTCGACCGCCACTACTTCCGCAAACACGGCGCGAACAAGACCTATGGGCAGTAGAAGCACTCGACAAGACCCCCGCGTTAGGTGTTCACTGCTCGGGAAGCCAGATACGGCCTCGCTCGCCTTTGCAACACCGCGTTACCTAAATTCCAGATCGAGTTCTTCATGCCACTGAAACCCGCGAGTCTGCTCGTTGCTGCGTTTGCCAGCGAACACCTGGCCCGGCTGGATTCCGTTGACATCCTGGTCATCGCGATCTACTTCGTCATCGTGCTCTTCATCGGCTTTTACTTGAAGGGTGCGTCCAACACCAGCGAAGAGTTCTTCATGGCCGGTCGCGAGATGACGGCATGGATCGCCGGGCTCAGCTTCGTCTCCGCCAATCTTGGCTCGCTCGAGTTGATGGGCTGGGCTGCCGCGGCCTATCAATACGGGATTTTGGCGACACACTGGTACTGGATCGGCGCCATCCCGGCAATGCTCTTTCTCGGCATTGTGATGATGCCCTTCTACTACATCTCGAAGACGCACTCGGTTCCGGGCTATCTGCAACTGCGCTACGGTGAAGACACGCGTGCCCTTTCCGCGATCACATTCGCTGCGATGACCGTGCTGATGAGCGGCATCAACATGTACTCCATGGCACTGGTGATGAAGGTGGTGCTGGGCTGGAACCTGAACTTTTCCATCTGGGTTTCCTCTATCACCGTTGCGGTCTACGTCATGCTGGGCGGCTTGCGTTCAGCGATCTTCAATGAGGTGCTGCAGTTCATCCTGATCTGGGTCGGCGCGGCCATCGTTCCCATCCTTGGACTCATCGAGGTCGGCGGTTGGACCAACCTCCGCCGCCAGATCGCGGTAAACCTGGGCCGCAGTGACTATGTCCACATGTGGAGCACGCTCGGCCATTTCGATTCCAACCCGATGGGCGTGCACTGGACGGGCATCGTCTTCGGGCTCGGCTTCGTAGTCGCCTTTGGCTACTGGACGACCGATTTCCTGGTAGTCCAGCGTGTACTTTCCGCAGACAATCTTCGCTCGGCAAAGATGGCCCCGATCATCGGCGCAGCTTTTAAGATGGCAGTACCGTTCATCGTCATCCTCCCCGGCCTGCTGGCGCTCTCTGTGCTGCCCTTTCACCTGGTGGGAGAAACGCAGGCGGTCGCGGGACACCTGCACAGCTACAACGAAGTGCTGCCGCTGATGCTGGTGCGCTACTGCGGACCCGGTCTGCTCGGTCTCGGCGTTACAGCGCTCATTGCCGGTTTCATGTCCGGCATGGCCGGCAATGTCAGCGCGTTTTCTACCGTGTGGACCTACGACCTTTACGGGGCCTTCATCAACAAGAAAGCTTCGGATAGTCATTATGTCGCCATGGGCCGCTGGAGCACGCTGGTTGGCGTGCTGATCTCCATCGGCACCGCCTACCTTGTCCAGAACGCGCCCAGCATCATGGATTACGTGCAGGCGCTCTTCTCCTTCTTTATTGCTCCGCTATTCGGCACCGTCATCCTGGGCATGCTCTGGAAGCGCGCCACCAAGGCAGGCGGGTTCTGGGGCCTGCTCGCCGGAACGGTCACCTCTATCAGTTTGTGGGCGTGGGTACGCGCGGACCATGCAGCCCTTCGCTATGTGGCGCTCTCGCCAGATGCGAAGGACATGGCGGAAAACATCTATCGCGCTCTCTGGTCCTGGATCGTCTGTGTCGCCGTTACCGTCATTGTCAGCCTGCTCACGCGGCCGCGGCCGGTCAGCGAGCTTCACGGACTGGTCTATGGCGCATCGCCCATTCCGAAGGACGAAAGCGAGTACTGGTACCAGCGGCCGATCGTATGGGCCGGCGTGGTTCTAGTGGTGTTTATCGCACTCAACATCGTGTTCTGGTAGGTACATCGTATGCGCCGAGATGTTTCAATCTGGTTCTTCGCAGGGGTCATGCTCTTGGCTTATGGCATCGTCATCTTCCTTGCCGGTATTTGGGAGATAGGCCATCCGCTGGCGCACCCGCCGGTGCTTTCGCGCCTCCACGCCTCTATCTGGTGGGGCGGTATGCTGGCCATCGCCGGGCTCGTCTACACGCTCAAGTACTGGCCCAAACATCCTGGACATCGTTCCAGTATCGACAAATAGTTTCAACCTCAAGACCCGGACAATAGAGACTCATGCAAAAACAGATGACCTTTGGAATGATCGTTGGCAACCGCGGCTTCTTCCCCGACCACCTGGCGAAGAAGGGACGCGAGGAGATGCTTGCCGTACTCCAAGCCGCGAATGTGCGCGTCATTGCGCTCACGCCGGAAGAATCGAAATTCGGCGCTGTGGAAACACCGGACGAGGCGCGACGCTGCGCCGATCTCTTCCGCAAGCATCGCGACGAAATCGATGGCATCATCGTGACACTGCCGAATTTCGGCGAAGAGCGCGGCATTGTCGATGCTATCCGCTACTCCACGCTGCGCGTTCCCATCCTGGTGCAGGCCACGCCCGACCGCACCGACGACATGACCATCTCCGACCGCCGCGACAGCTTCTGCGGCAAGATGTCAGCATGCAATAACCTGATGCAATACGGCCTGCCTTATTCGATCACTACACTGCACACCGAAGCACCGCGCTCTGATGCCTTCGCGAAGGACCTCGCCTGGTTTAAAGCAGTTTGCCGTGTGGTGCGAGGATTCGCTGGCCTTCGCGTCGGCGCGATCGGCGCGCGGCCTGCGGCCTTCAACACTGTCCGCTATAGCGAGAAGCTCTTGGAACGCAGCGGCATCTCTGTTGAGCCAATCGATCTCTCCGAAATCCTCGGGAGAATTAGCAAGCTCCCGGATAATGACGACGGCGTCCAGGCTAAGCTTGCCGCCATCAAGGCGTACGTTTCTACCCAGGGCATCCCCGAAACAGCGCTGATGAAGATGTCCAAGCTCGGCACTGTCATCGAGGGCTGGATGCGCGAAACCTATTGCACCATCTCGGCCATCCAGTGCTGGACCTCGCTCGAAGAGAACTTCGGCGTGGTGCCCTGCACGGTAATGAGCATGATGAGCGAGAACCTTTTCGCCAGCGCCTGCGAGGTGGACGTATGCGGGGTGCTCGGGATGCATGCGCTCGCGCTGGCTTCCGAAACACCGAGCGCGCTGCTCGACTGGAACAACAACTATGGCAGCGATCCCAACAAGTGCGTCTGCTTCCATTGCGCCAACCTGCCCAAGCATTTCTTCCAGGATGTCGTCATGGATTTCCAGGCCATCATCGCCGGAACGGTCGGCAAGGACAATACCTTTGGCACCTGCGTGGGCCGAGTGAAGCCCGGTAAAATGAGCTACTGCCGCTTTTCCACGCAGGATCTCGAAGGACGTATCCGCGGGTATGTGGGCGAGGGCGAGTTCACAAACGATCCGTTGAGACTTTTGGCGGTGCAGGTGTGGCTTATATTCCCAGGCTGCAGAAGCTGCTTCACCTCATCTGCGAGCAGGGGTATGAGCATCACGTTGCCGCAAACTTCTCCGAGGTCGCCAGCGCCGTCCACGAGGCCGCGACGCGCTATCTCGGCTGGAGCATGTATTATCACAACCGTCCGGAAGACTAAGTGTGCGAATCACACCGGACGAGCAGGTTGCCGATGCTGAACACGAATGGTCTCAACATACCGGTCTCGCTCGAGGATCTGGTGACTCCCGATCAGGTAGCGCTGCTTGTCTATGACATGCAGATCGGCATCGTCAACCAGATTGCTGGGGGAGCAGCTATCACAGCGCAGGTGCGGCAAGTGCTCGACGCTGCTCGCGCCGCCGGCGTACGTACCTTCTTTACGCGGCATCTATCGCTGCCCAAAGAGCTTATGGGCTCATTCCAATACAGGATGGCGATGGCTTGGCAACGCGTTACGGATCCCGAGCAAGTACGGCCCTGGTTCTTGCGCGACAGCCCCGGGTTCCAGATCGTCAAAGAACTGGAGCCGCTTCCCAGTGAGGCTATCTTCGACAAGCTCGCAATGTCCGCCCTGGAGGGAACTCCGTTGAACTTCGCTTTGCGCGACTGTGGGCTGCGCGGGCTGATTCTGGTGGGCATCGCTCTTGAAATCGGGATCGATCCCACCTGCAGACATGCCGCCGACCTCGGTCTCATTCCAGTCTTGGTGGAAGACGCGTGCGGTACGGGCGACACGGAAGCAGCTACTCAATCATTAGCCAGCCTCTCCCATATGGGAGACACATTGATTACAAACGTTTCGCGCATCTGCAAGCTTCTGGGTCGCTTTCACGCGCAGCACTGAATTCAAAGCGACACCAAATACGCGGAACCAGGAGACAAAGACAGTGGCTATCGTTGCAGGAGTCGACTTCGGCACGTTAAGCGTGCGCGTAACGCTGCTGGACAGCGCCGGAGGTCAGAACGGCAAAGCTCGCGGACGGCTCGGCACCGCAATTACCGAATATCCGCTACATCGAAAGCGCGAAGATCCCGACTATGCCACGCAGTCGCACACTGACCAGATGAATGCGCTGGTGAAAGCGACGCGTGACGTTCTTGCGCAAACCGGTGTCGCCGGGGAAGAGATTGTCGCGATGGCACTCGATACGACCGGCTCTAGCGTCGTTCCGGTGGATGGCTCCATGCAGCCGCTCAATGAGTATTACCTCTGGTGCGATCATCGCGCCAAGTCTGAAGCGCAGGAGATCACCCGCCTTGCGCACGCGGAGAAGCTCGAAGCGATCGAGTGGTGCGGGGGCGTGTACTCGCACGAGTGGGGCTTTGCGAAGCTGCTGCACTGGCTGCGACATGCTTCTGCTGAACAGCGGGCACAGTTCGCGAGCGCGTTTGAGCACTGCGATATGGTTGCCGCCACGTTATGCGGTATCACCAATCCCAAAGAGGCGAAGCGCAGTGTCTGCGCCATGGGGCATAAATGGCTTTGGAACCCGAAGTGGGGTGGCTTTCCTTCGCAGGAGTTTCTTTCCAAGCTCGATCCGCTCTTCGAAGGCGTACGCGAAAAACTCCAAGGCGACTATCTCACGTCCAACCACCTGGCTGGCCATCTTGCTCCCACATGGGCCGAAGCCATGGGCCTGCGCGCCGGCATTCCCATTCCGGTAGGCGCCTTTGACGCGCACTGGGACGCAATCGGGGCCGGCTGCAAGGAAGGCGATGTCGTCAATGTTGTCGGCACTTCGACCTGCATCATCGCGATGGAACCGGGAACCACACTGGTGCCGGGCGTCTGCGGCGTGGTGCCGGGCAGCGTGCATCCCGCCTACACCGGCGTTGAGGCCGGTCTGTCCGCAACGGGAGACATCTTCGAAGCCATTGCGCGCCGCGCCGGCACCCATGTGCGCGAGTTGTCCAACGGCCTGGAGCATTACCGCCCCGGGCAGACCGGCCTGCTCCGGCTGAGCTGGGATAATGGCGATCGCACCGTGCTCGTTAACGCCGAACTGGGCGGCGTAACGCTGGGCTGGAATCTGATTCACACAGCGCAGGACGAGCTTTTCGCCGCAATCGAAGGCACTGCCTTTCACACCCGCATCATTCTTGAGCGCATGGCTGAGCACGACGTCCCGGTCGAGCGCGTCATCAATGCCGGCGGCATCCCGCAGCATAACGCCGTGCTCAATCAGGTGTACGCCAATGTGCTGAACAAGCCGGTGCTGGTCCCGGATGGCGTCCCTACGAGCCTTGGTTCGGCAATCTTTGCGCTGCTCGCCGCTGGCGTGTTTCATACGGTAGAAGAGGCCCAGCAACAGATGTGCTTACCGCACAAGGTATTCATGCCACAACCTGAGGCCGTTGCCGTGTATGAACGCCTTTACCACCACTACCGTGATCTTTACTTCGCACTCGGCTCGCGCAACGCTGCTCCGGCGGCGCTGGGCAATGTCCTTCCCGACTTGAAGAAGATTGCGGCTGAGGCGCTCCTTCAGCCATCCCCATCCAGCACACAGGGACTGCTTGCATGACCGTCACTTCTTCCCATCTCACTCCCGATCCCGCAGGTCCTGCCTTTTCGTTTCCTGCTTTGCAATCAGAGTGCGCGGAAAAGCACGCGCGGCTTGAGGCATTTCTGCGCGAACGCGGATTCGGTGCCATCCTCCTGCGCCGCAATGAGAACCTTGCCTGGATTACCGCAGGCGCAATCTCGCGCCGAGTTTTACTGCCGTCAGAAACCGGTATTTCGGCGTTGCTCATCCGCCGCGATGGGGAACGGTTTCTGCTTGCCACCAACAACGAAGCGGCCCGTTTAATGGACGAGGATCTCGCCGCGCTTCCCTACCAGCCGGTCATTACGCCCTGGTTTGAACCAGCGATGCCGCAGAGCCTTTTGCAACTCGCGGGCGCCGACCGCATTGCCTCGGACATCCTCACGCCCGGGCGCCCACTTCGTAGACCTCGCCAGCCTTCGTGTGCCGCTTACCTCTTCCGAAATCACACGCTTTCGCTGGCTTGGTCACCATACCGCGGAAGCCGTGGCCACCGTACTCGAAGGGCTTGCGCCGGGTGTCTCCGAGCACGAGATGGAGGCCCGCGCCTCCTACCAGCTTCGCCGCCACGGCATTGAGCCTTCCGTTCTCCTGATGGCCGTCGATGAGCGGATTCTGAAGTACAAACATGCGCTGGCGCACAATGGTGTCCTGCAGCGCTTTGGTATGGTGAACCTCTGCGCCCGGCGTTGGGGGCTGGCTGTTTCACTCACGCGTTTTGTCCATTTCGGTAGCATGCCGCTGGAACTGACTGAAGCGTTTGCAGCCGCAGCCTACGTCAACGCGCAGTTGCTGCAAGCCACGCGCGCCGGCAGCTCCGCCGCAGAGCTTTTCGAGGTAGCGGCGGCAGCCTACCGCGCTACCGGCTTCCCCGGCGAGGAGACACTCCATCATCAAGGTGGGGCAACCGGCTATCTGGAGCGCGAATGGGTGGCCACCCCTTCTGGAACCGAAATAGTTACAGAAGCCCAGGCCTTCGCCTGGAATCCGTCGATCCGGGGAGGCAAGGTGGAAGACACCGTGGTGCTTAGGGCTGGCCAGATCGAAGTGCTTACCCCGACTCCGACGCTACCAACTGTCACAACCGAGATCGACGGAAGCACATATACCTCAGCTGGCGTGCTTATGCGGACGTAATCACCGGTGCGGTCGCGAGAGTGAGCTTGAGCAACTCGCGGCCCGCAATACCCAGCGCGATGGCCGCGCAGTTCTTGATGATCCACGTCGCTCCCGCATTCCATAACTCCGCATCCGGGGCCGTCGTCTGGAATGCCAGCACGCGCGAGCCGGCGCGCTTCCCTGATTCAACTCCTGCGGGCGCGTCCTCCACCACGATGCAATCTTCCGGGGCAAAGCCGAGTCCTTTGGCGCCTTTCAAATAGGGCTCCGGATGCGGCTTGCCATGGGTGATGTCATTCGAAGTAATGAAGAGCTCCGGGGTAGGCAGCCCCGCAGCGCGGAGCCGAACCTCAGCCAGCGGCCGAGTGCAGGAAGTCACGATCGCCCACGCATTTTTCGGCAATGCGGCCAACAGCTCGCGTGCTCCGGGAAGCGGCACCACGTCTTCCAGATCGTCCATCTCCGCCTGCTCGATGATCCGGTTCTCGGCATGGTGGTCCGCATCAGGCAGAAGCTCGCGCAGCGTCGTGATGCTGGGCCGCCCATGCGCTCGCCGCACCACCTCGCAGGCATCGAAGCCACGCTCCGTTGCCCAGCGAGACCACACGCGCTCCACCGCGGGAATGGAGTTGATCAGCACTCCATCCATATCGAACAACATTGCTTTGGCTTCTACCGTTTCCATCACCTTCTATCGTACCGGAGAGCATGCGGGTCGCAGGCAGGCATTCGACCTTAGAGTCGCTCCGGGCAATGCGCAGCGCTCCGGCGAGATCACGTACCATGGCGGAAACAGATGGTAACGCGCTTTCAAACCCGTCCGCGGAATGCGGCCTTGGCAGTCCGGCTGGGAACCCTCATTGCAGGAATACTCCTGCCTGTACTTGCAGCAGTTCCTGTACTGGCGCACGCCCAGGCGCTCTCGCTCGAAGCGCCTGAAATTACCGCCGCCAAGCATCAACTCGCCGAAAACAAACCCGCGGATGCGGACGCAACGTTGCGCAGCTACCTCTCCATGCACCTGGCCTCGGCCGAAGCGCGATACTTGCTGGCTTTCGCGCTCTTCCGTGAAAACAAGCCAAAAGAGTCGCTGGCCGAGTACACCCACGCGGCCGCATTGCGGCAGCCAACCGCGACGGACCTTCGCTATGTAGCGCTGGATTACGTGCTGCTGAACGACTATGCCGATGCGGACACCTGGCTGACGCGCGCGGTCGCCGCCAATCCGGAAGATAGCGAAACCTGGTACAGTTTGGGGCGCGTGAAGTCGACGGAAAACCGCTTCGAAGATGCGCTCGAATGCTTCCGCAAAGCGCTCGCTCTTTCTCCACAATCAGCCAAAATCGAAAACAATATCGGTGTGGCCGATGAAGGGCTGAACCGCAATGACGAGGCCGTTGCCGCGTATCGCCAAGCCATCGCTTGGGAGGCGAAACAGCCGCATCCGAGCGAGCAGCCTTTTCTGAACCTGGGTATTGTGCTCACCAACCGCAACCGGCTGGACGAAGCGCTACTTCTGCTGAAACAGGCAGAGGCGCTCGCGCCCAAAGACAACAGGGTCCATGGAGAGCTGGGCCGACTGTATCAGCGGCGGGGAGAGTTGCCGGCTGCGCAAGGCGAATTGGAACAAGCAGTCGCCATCACGCCGGACAGCGCACCGCTCCACTTCCAGCTCGGTCAGGTGTATCGCAAGGAAGGGTTGGCGGAGAAAGCCAAGACAGAGCTTTCTCGCGCCGCCGCACTAGATGCAACGCATTCCACTCCCGATGGACCGCAGTAGGTTGCGGACGGAAACGAGGTACGGCGCGCGAATTGCGCAGTACCTCGTTCGCGAGACCAAGAGCTCGGTAACGCTACCGAACCGCAGGCAGGCCGGTTCCTTCGTCAAACACGAACGAATCGTCATTTTCCCGATGGCGGAAGTCGAACATGTTATCGAGCGGGCCAGCAAAGACGTCAAAGGATCCCTCGCCGATCCGCTGCCCGCCCAGCCAGTTGTCCTCGACAAAGCGAAGGATTGAGCTCTGGTCCGTGAGGGTGTGGTCGACGAAATTGCGCTTGGCATATGGCGAGATGACCAGCAACGGCAGACGTGGACCGTAGCCGCACCGTCCTTGTGCATGCAGTACCTGCGGACCCGCGAGCGCGGAGATGCCGTTCCCGCACTGGCCTGTGCCGGTGAGCATATCTGCTGGCGTGGTGGACTGGTTCACAACCTGGCCGAGCTGGTGGTCGTACCAGCCATCGGAATCGTCATAGGAAACGACCACAGCGGTGCTGTCCCACTCCGGGCGGCTCTTGAGAAAGTTGATGACGTGGACGAGAAAGTTCTGCTCGTCGAGCGGGTCGGAGTAACCGGCGTGGCCGTCCTGGTATCCGGCCGCTTTGAGATAGCTGACGGCAGGCATATTACCCGCGCGCACGGCCGCATAGAAATCGTCGAGATCGTACTGGTGGTTGGCCTGATCGCCGTCCACGCCGATGGTGCGAACCGACGAGGGACGCAGGTGCTTTGGGTTGGCCGTTGAGGTGTAGTACTGGAATGGCTGGTGATGCGGAATGTAGTCTGCCTTTTGCGTCTTTGTAATGGCTGACGTATGCGAGCGTTTGCATCCGGTAGAGCCGTCGCCATTGGTCTTACTGAGATCGAAGCCGCCTTCGAAAAAGCCCCAGGTCACGCCGCGGCTGTTCAGGAGGTCGCCGATATTGGAACCGCCGAGCTGTACTTGCGAGGTGGAAGAGCAGACATCACCAACCGGGTCCGCGTCTCCAATGAGAGTGTAGGTCCCATTGCCGCCGTCGACCACGTCGCTGCTCGCACTTACCTGTTGAGTGACACCGTTTGTCTGACCAGAGACCAGGTTAATGGCGCCGGGGCTCGATGGACCAAAGGTCGTACCGTAGGAGTTATCACTCATCGCGTAACGTTGTGCGTAATTCCACAGAGCCGTGACGGTGTTGCCGTCGTAGTAGCCCATTGTGAGAGCGCTCGTCCCATTTGCGCCGCCATTGCCCGTGAACTCCGGGAAGGCATCCATAAGGCCGGCGTGGAAGGCCTGCTGTTCCGGGCCGTAGTCGTGGTCCTGGTCGGGCGTGGCGGCCTGCGAACGATCGAGGCGGAAGGGGTTGGAGGCCGCAGCTCCGTTGCCTGCTGTATTGAGGAAATTGGGATTGTTGTAGAGCAGCGCGTCTGTGTAGCCGTTTACGCTAGGCGTGTTCGGGGCTGCCTTGAAATAGGGCTCATGCGCGGGGTTCAGCGCATTGGGATAAGTGCCGAAATAGTGATCGAAGGAGACATTCTCCTGAAAGATCACCACGAGGTGTTTGATAGGGGTGGCTGTTGAGCCGCTCCCGCTTTGCGCGCTGGCGGCCACGGGGCTGGCGAGTTGTCCCGCTGCGAGCACGGCGGCCAAAGACGTTGCTATAAGACGCTGCATCCTGCTCCTCCAAAGAGGACCGGCGTTTGCCGGCCCTTATCAGGTGTAAGTGGGGGTTGTTACGGAGCTATCAAGAGGAGATTACGGTCCGGCGAATTAGCCGCAGCCGCCCGTGAGCCGCGAACGTTCGGCATGCATTCGCACAGCTTTCACAATCTGCTGTAGAGTTTTCGTGATGAATGCCACCCGTTTCCCATCGCTGCTGCTGGGCGCGGCCCTTGTCCTGCCCTCGGCCGCCAGCCCGCTATTTGCCTACGAGTTTCCCCAGAACAATGCCACGTCTGCCGACACAGCGACCCCGGCCCGTAAGCCCACCGTGGCGGATGCACAGGCTTTCATGGATCGTGTAGAAGCCGAGTTGCTGGATCTATCCATCGATAGTTCGCGGGCTGCATGGATCCAGGAGACCTACATCACCTATGACTCCGAGATGCTTTCGGCGAAGCAGAATGAGCGGCTGATTGGGCGGGTGACGGCGCTGATCGCGGAGTCGAAACAGTTCGATGGCCTGAAATTACCGCCGGAGCTGGCGCGCAAGTTTGAGCTGCTCCGGCTGCAGTTGGACATGCCTGCGCCGGAGGACCCGAAGTTGCGCAGCGAGCTGACGCAGGTTGCGGCGTCGCTCGACGGCAGCTACGGTCAGGGCAAATACTGCCCCGGCGGAGACAAGACGAAGTGCCTGGGGCAGGATGGCGTCGAAATCCGCATGGCCGAGACCCGCGACCCCAAGGTGCTGGAAGATACCTGGGTGGGCTGGCACGCCATCGGCGCGCCCATGAAGGACCGCTATGCGCGGATGGTCGAGCTATCCAACCAGGGCGCGCGTGAACTGGGTTACGCCGATACCGGCGTGCTGTGGCGGTCAAAGTACGATATGACGCCGGAGCAGTTCAGCGCGGAGCAAGAGCGGCTTTGGAAGCAGGTGGAGCCGCTCTATCTTGAACTGCACACCTATGTACGCAAGCGGCTGGTACAGAAATATGGGACAGCGGCCGAACGGCCGGATGGGATGATTCCGGCGGATTTATTAGGAAATATTTGGGCTCAGGAGTGGGGGAATGTTTACGACATCGTGGCTCCTGCTGCAGCGACGCCGACCTACAACCTGAGCCAGGTTCTGGCGGACCGCCATACGGATGCGAAGGGGATGGTGCGCTACGGCGAGGGTTTCTTCAAATCGCTCGGCTTTGAGCCGCTGCCGGATACCTTTTGGGAGCGCTCGATGTTGACGCGGCCGGCGGACCGCGATGTGATCTGCCATGCCAGCGCATGGGACATCGATACGCAGAAGGATGTCCGGCTGAAGGTGTGCCTTCATCCGACGGCGGACGATTTCACGACGGTACATCACGAGCTCGGGCAGAATACTACAGCCTGGCGTATCGGAAGCAGCCGTGTCATGTTCCGAAACGGCGCAAACGACGGCTTCCACGAAGCGATTGGAGACACTATCGCACTCTCGATCACACCGGAGTATCTGAAGACCCTGGGGCTGATCCAGACGGTGCCGCCAGCGAGCGCTGACATTCCGCTGCTGCTGCGCACGGCGCTGGACAAGATCGCATTCCTGCCGTTCGGGCTGCTGATCGACAAGTGGCGCTGGGAGGTTTTCTCCGGGCAGGTAAAGCCGGCGGACTACAACAAGGCGTGGTGGGCGTTACGCGAGCAGTACCAGGGCGTTGCCCCGCCGGTGGACCGCACCGAGGCCGATTTCGATCCGGGGGCGAAGGCGCATATTCCGGGGAACACGCCATATGCGCGGTACTTCTTGGCGCGCGTGTACCAGTTCCAGTTCTACCGCGCGATGTGCCGGGCAGCCGGGTACACAGGGCCGCTGAACCGGTGCTCGTTCTATGGGTCGAAGGCAGCAGGCGAGAAGCTGAACTCAATGCTGGAGTTGGGCCAGTCAAAGCCGTGGCCGGAGGCGCTGAAGACAATGACCGGCGAGGACCGCGCAGATGCATCCGCGATGGTCGAGTATTTCCAGCCCTTGTTGGATTGGCTCAAGGAGCAGAACAAGGGCGAGACACCGGGATGGAAGGTGGCTACGGACCCGCTGAAGGCGCGTTGACGCGCATTTCAGCAAAAGCGGATTCGCGGAGCTCGGAGTTGAGAGTCAGCAGGCTACGCGAAAGTTCTTCGCGGCTCAGAACAATGATTCTCTGGGCGCTTCAAGAGCTTTGTTGCTTGAGCGGTGCCAGGAAATTGACGACGGAGCGCATCACGATCTCATCGCGCTGGTTGAAGACCGTGGTGCGGGAGCGGATGATGCCGTAGTCGGGGCGGCTAGCCGAGCGACGGACGTTGAGCACTTCGGCCTGCGTGCGGAGCTTGTCTTCGGGCCGCACAGGCTTTGTCCAGCGTATCTCTTCGACCCCCGCGCCGATCATGCCACCCGCAACCTTGATGGATTCCACCCGCAAGCGCATGACGATAGCCGCCGTGAGCCAGCCAGATGCAGCCAGGCCGCTGAAAAAGGAGTTCTTGCCCGCTGCTTCGTCAATATGGAAGGGCTGCGGATCGTACTGCTCACCGAAGGCGATGATCTCTTTGGCAGTAACGCGGTAGCTTCGTTCCGAGTTGAATGTCTGGCCGGGATGAAAGTCTTCGAAATACATTTCCTGTTGCATAGGGCCACCTGATTCTTTTTAGTGTATCTGCAGGACCTTCTGAAATCAGTCAATCTCGCAGGCGCAAGTTCTGCAAGTTCTCTATCGACGATGTTCCGGCCGGCTCATAAGCCATATCGGCGCTTGTTACTCCGCTACGTCAGGTTCTCTTGTTCGCTGATGGCATCTGCAGACGCGTGGATCTGAAGTGCCTTTGTAGTAGACTAACGGCCCTATGGATAGGCGCAATTTTCTGAAGGCAGGTACGGCGGCAGCTCTCGGCGCGTTTGACCACACGATACAGGCACAATCTGAGCGCACGGGCAGTGAGACCCGGCAAACGGCCTCTCCGTTCCCGTCTCGCTTTCTTTGGGGTTCTGCAACTGCTGCTCATCAGGTCGAAGGAAACGATGTGAACAGCGACATCTGGCTCCTTGAACACCTTCCCCACTCGATGTTCAAGGAGTCGTCGGGAGATGCCTGCGATGAGTACCATCTCTACGGAGCCGATATCGCAATGCTGGCGGACCTCGGCCTGAATGCGTATCGCTTCTCAATCAACTGGGCACGCATCGAACCCGCGGAGGGCGAGTTCTCGCGCGCGGAGTTAGACCATTACCGCCGAATGCTGGAAGCCTGTCACCATCATGGCGTTCTGCCGATGGTGACCTACCTCCATGTTGCAACGCCGCAGTGGTTCGCCTACGGTGGAGGATGGGAGAACCCCGCATCGGTCGATCAATTTACTCGCTTCTGCGAACGGTCTACCGAACATTTAGGCGACTTGATCGGCTACGCGGCGACATTCAATGAACCGAACCTCCCCCAGCTTTTAAGCTGGGTGCAATTGCCCAATGGTCAGCGGCTCACGGATGCCATGGCACAGGCTCAGGCGCAAGCGCGTCAGCAACTCAAAGCAGAAAAGTTCAGTACCTTGCTGGGCGGCAACGTGCACGCCGTGCAGCAGAACCTGCTTCGGGCCCATGAGAAAGGGAAAGCGGCCATCAAGTCCGCATCGCCGAAATTGCCGGTCGGCGTGACCCTGGCGATGGAGGACGATCAGTCTTCAGGCGACGGTAGCCGGCTCGAACAGAAACGGAGTGAGGTCTATGTACCCTGGTTGGAACTCGCTCGCAAGGACGATTTCCTTGGCGTGCAGACCTACACCCGCCAGCGGGTCGGCAATTCTGATACAAATCTTCCTCCGCCCAAGGATGCCGAACTGACCCAGAGTCACTACGAGTTTTATCCGGAAGCACTGGAACATACCATCCGGTATGCCAGCAAGCAAACGGGCGTGCCGATCATTGTCACCGAGAACGGCGTAGCCACGGAGGACGATACTCGGCGCGCTGAGTACATCCGGCGAGCCGTGCAGGGCGTGAGCCGATGTCTCGCGGACAAGATCGATGTGCGGGGTTATTTTTACTGGTCCCTGCTGGACAATTTCGAATGGGTCAGCGGTTATGGGCAGAAGTTTGGGTTAGTGGCAGTTGACCGTACCACACAGCGGCGCACGATAAAGCAAAGCGCCGCTTATCTTGGCAAGCTTGCGACCAGCTAAAGAGTTGCTTGCGCATTGGCTCACCCCTCGCGCCTGACAATCGCGGCGCGAAGGGTGGAGCAGCAGGATGCAGAGCTATGCGGCTTTGGAGACAGCGGGGTTGAGCTTTACCTTGAGCCAGCCAGGCTGCTTTTGGTCGAAGGTGTGATACGCGTCGATCGCCGAGGTCATCGGCTCTTTTTCCGTCAGGAACTGTTCCGGGTGGAAAACTCCGGAACGTACCAGGTCGATGAGCATCGGCATGTATCTGCGATGGTTACAATTGCCCATGTTAAGCCGGAGGTTCTTGTTCATGGCTATGCCGATAGGAAAGCTGGTGAGCGTCGGTGGGTAGACGCCGATGATGGAGACAGTTCCGGCCTTCGCAACAGACTCTACCGCCCACTGGAGAGCCTGCGAGGGCGCGCCACCGATCCACCACTTCCCTTCTGCTTTGCTCTCTTTGGGGTCGACGGTTTTCATCTCCTGCTCGAATTTCTTTTTCTGCAGCTTCTCTGCGCCGGCCGTCGTGGCATCCACCCCTACCGCATCAATGACGCGATCGGGCCCGGATCCGTCGGTCAAGTCTTTGAGCACTTCAAGCGGACTCTCCTTCGCGAAGTTGATGGGTTCCGCGCCATGCTGGCGGGCCATCTCCAGGCGCGACTCGTTCTCATCGATGGCGAAGATGCGACCGGCGCCGAGGTGCTTGGCGCAGGCGATGGCGAGCATGCCGACCGGTCCGCAACCGAAGACGGCAACACTGTCCGAAGTTTCGACCTCGGCCATCTCGGCCGCCTGGTAAGACGTGGGCAGGATGTCCGACATCAGGATGCCGGCATCGTCGGAGATTTCGTCGGGGAGCTTGAGCAGGTTGGCCGCGGCGAAAGGAATGCGCGCGTACTCGGCCTGCAGACCGTCGAGGCCGCCGTTCATCTCCGGGCCGCCGTAGAAAACTGTCCCGGCATGCGGGCCCATGGAGTTGGCCTTGTTGCACTGCGAGTAGTAGCCGGCGCGGCAGTAATTGCAGCTTCCACAGCCGACCGTAGAGGGCACAACTACGCGGTCGCCGGGACGGAAGTTGCGGACGTTCTTGCCCACTTCCTCCACGATGCCCAGAGCCTCATGCCCGAGAATACGCCCCTTTTTCATGCCCGGCACTGTGCCGCGGATGAAGTGGAGATCGGTGCCGCAGATAGCACTCGCGGTAATGCGCACGATGGCGTCATCCGGCGTTTTAATCTTCGGTTCCGGTACATCCTCGAGGCGAATGTCGCCGACGTCGTAGAAGACAACTGCTTTCATGACAAAACCCTCCGGTTTGGCATTGCCAGGTCATTCGGGGCCACTGTGCAAAGCCGATAAGGACTGGGATGCAGGAAAAATTATTCGCCGGGGAAACCTGGGAAAACCCGAATGACTGCCAAAGAGACGGGTATTCCCGCCTAATCTTCTCAGCCCACGCCGTGTACTTTGCTGATTCCAAAGGACCCGGAGCCCGGCAGCCAATCGCGAACACGCTGCGTCTCAGTCACAGCTATGGCACGACCTCTTTGGCAGGGCCAAATCCAGATCTCGCTCGTCTCGCTGGGCGTGAGCGTCTTCCCGGCTAGCAATACCGCGCGGGCCATCACCTTCCATCAGATCGACCGAGCTTCAGGCGAGCGCGTCCACCGCCGGGCCGTCGCACCGGCCGCCAATCCTTCTGCTGCGAGCAGCGACTCTGAGGCGGCGGAAGAGCCGGTGGAAGCCGCTGACATCGCCAAGGGCTACGAGTACGAAAAAGGCAAATACGTCATCATCGAGCCTGACGAGTTAAAGAAGCTGCGCCTCCCCGGACAGAAGTCATTCGACATCGTGCAATTCGTGGGTGCGGCGGAGATCGATCCAGCGTTCTTCGAAAAGCCGTATTTTGTGGTGCCCAAAGACGAGCTGCAGGCAAAGTCCATGGCAATTATCAGGCGGGCCATGCGCGATACAGGCTCCGTCGGCCTGGGCGAAATTACGTTCAGCGGACGGGAGCACCTGGCCGCGCTGAGCGCCCCCGCCGATCCAGAAGCACAAGGCCTGCGGCTCTACCTTATGCGATACGAAGAGGAGCTGCGCAAACCGGAGGAGTACTACGAGAATGTCAAAGCAGTGGGCGCGGTGGACGAGAAACAGCTCTCCATGGCCAAGGAACTGATCCAGCACTATCGCGCTCCCTTTGAGGCGGGAAAGTTCAGAGATGATTACGAGGCAGCCGTACGGGCGCTGGTAGAGGCCAAGCTCGAGCACAAGCCGCTGCCCAAGGAAGAACCAGAACGCCAGACCGGCAAGGTCATCAACCTGATGGACGCGCTGAAGCTCAGCCTGGCAAGGCGGCAGAGGGAATCCGGCGGGGCCATCGAAACTGCGCCCAGCACGCAAGAAGAAAAGCCGGCCAAGGGACGCAAGCCGAAGTCCGCAAGTGCGCGTCCGCATAAGGTGGCCTAAAGACCATGGCGATCAAAGGCGCACCCGCGACAAGGAGCAGCGCTGCGGCATCAGTAGATGAGCAGCTGGCGCGCTACCGGTCGATGCGAGACTTTTCCACCACAGCGGAGCCCGCGGGAGGCCACGGCCTCGCGCCTGCAGTTATACCACCGGGGGGATTGCCCTTTGTCATCCAGAAGCATGCGGCAACACGCCTCCACTACGATTTCCGTCTAGGCTGGCGAGGCGTACTCAAAAGCTGGGCGGTGGCCAAGGGGCCGAGCTATACCGTCAAAGACAAGCGGCTGGCTGTCGAGGTGGAAGATCATCCGATGGAATACGGCGGCTTTGAAGGCACCATTCCCAAAGGCCAGTACGGTGGCGGGACGGTGATGCTGTGGGACCACGGCACCTGGGAGCCAGTGGGGGACGCCGATGAAGGACTGCGGACCGGGCGACTGAAATTCATTCTGCACGGCGAAAAACTGAAGGGGCACTGGACACTGATCCGCATGGGCGGGCGCGCCGCGGGGGAGAAGAAGCCCAATTGGCTGCTCATCAAGGAGCACGATGAATTTGAGCGCAGCCCGGAGGCCGAAGCCGTCACCGAAGCCGAACCCAATAGTGTGGTGACTGGCCGAGATCTGCCGGCGATTGCGCGCGATGAAGACCACGTGTGGAATTCCAACCACGGGCTTGCGGCCGATGAGCGGGAAAAGGCCGCAACTCCGGCGAAGGCCAGCACCGCCGCGCGCGGATCAGCGAAGGGGTCGAAAGTCACGCCGCCACCCAGCACGCCGAAAGAACGCCTGCCCGATTTTGTGCCGCCCCAGCTCGCATCGCAGGTGGAACAGCCCCCAACCGGCGGGGACTGGCTACATGAGCTGAAGCTCGATGGCTACCGCATGCAGGCGCGCATCGACCACGGAAAGGTCGCGCTGCTCACGCGCAAGGCATTGGACTGGACGCACCGCATGCCAAAGCTCGCGGCCTCGCTCGCGCAGCTGCCCGCAAAGACGGCTCTGCTGGACGGCGAAGTCGTGGTGCTCGATGCAGCGGGGCTGAGCAGCTTTGCGGAGTTGCAATCTTCCTTTCAGGAGAGCACGCGCAGTGAGCTGATCTACTATGCCTTCGATCTGCTGCATCTGGATGGACATTCGTTGCGAGAATTGCCCCTGCTTGCTCGGAAACAAGTCCTCGCCCAACTGCTCTCGAATGTGGACGGCGCAGGCAATCTCCGCTTCTCCGATCACATCAGCGATGGGAGCGAGCAGATGTTTCAGGAGGCCTGCCGTCTTGGCGCAGAAGGCGTGATTTCCAAGTTGGCGGAGAGCCGCTACGTCTCCGGCCGCAGCGCAAGCTGGCTCAAGGTCAAGTGCAGCCGCCAGCAGGAGTTTGTAATCGGAGGCTTTACGCTGCCCTCCGATGGGAGTGATGGGCTGGGCGCACTTTTGCTCGGCTACTACCGGGACGGCGCATTGATCTACGCGGGACGCACCGGCACCGGCTTTACACATAAGTCTCAGCGACTGATACGTGAGCGACTCGAATCCCTGCGCTCGGACGACATGCCGTTTGCCGCGGTCGATACTGCGGCGCGACGCGGAGCCTTGTGGGTGCAGCCGAAGCTGGTTGCCGAGGTTGCGTTTCGTACCTGGACCAAGGACGCGATCGTGCGCCAGGCGTCATTCAAGGGCTTGCGCGAGGACAAGCCCGCAACTGAGGTGCGCAGGGAGGAGCCGGCCCAAACCGGCGACCTCGCAGAAATGGCCGTAGCGGAAGAGAGCACAGCGGCGCACACGCCGGCAGGAATGTCCTCCGGAGAGGAGAAAACGCCTTCCGCCAAGACAACGCGCCGAAAGCCCGCTCCCGCAAGAGCATCAGCGAAAGCGGGAGCAGCGGCAAGCCAGCATGCGCAGACGCCGGTAGCGCTGCCTTCGAACCTCCGTCTCACACATCCGGACAAGGTGCTGGATGTGGAGTCCGGCCTCACCAAGAGGACACTCGTCGAGTACTACGCGGCAACAGCCAACCGCATCCTGCCGCACATCGCCGGCCGGCCGCTCTCGATCGTGCGCTGCCCAGGCGGTACAAGCGCGAAGTGTTTTTTTCAGAAGCATGTAAAGGTCGGGCTGCCCAAGGATGTAGGCTCAATCGACATTGCAGACAAGCGCGGTGGCGCGCCGGAGCCGTATATCACGATCTCCACGCCCGAAACGCTGATCGAGATAGCGCAGATGAGCGTGATGGAGTTACACCCGTGGGGCTCGAAGAACGCCGATTACGAGCATCCGGATCGCCTGATCTTCGATCTGGATCCGGACGCAGCGATTCCATGGCAGGCGCTCGCGGAGACCGCTGAAAAGGTACGGCAAGTGTTGCAAACCCTCGGGCTCACATCCTTTCTGAAAAGCACCGGCGGCAAGGGCTTGCATATTGTGGCGCCAATCGAACCGGACTACGACTGGAACACGCTGAAGGACTTTGCCCATAACTTCGTCCAGGCCATGGAGCGGGAAAATCCCGAGCTGTATCTGACAAAGATGAGCAAGGCAGCGCGCAAGGATAAGATCTATCTCGACTATCTGCGCAATGAGCGCGGTGCGACGGCGGTGGCGCCTTATTCGCCGCGCAACCGGAGTGGCGTGCCGGTATCGATCCCGATGGCATGGAGCGACCTGAAGAAGTCGGCCGCGCCCCATCTCCGTGTTGCGGAGTTCCAGAGCTGGCTACCCCAGTTGCCCAGCGACCCATGGGAAGAGCTGCCGCATGTGCGCCAGTCGCTCACGCGCGAGGCGATGGACGCCATCGCGGAGGCAGCGAGGCCGGCGCGGAAACGCTGACCGAATCCTAGCAGCGCACAATGTTTGCGGAGCTAAGCCCCTTCGTCGCATTCCGCGTATCGACAACCAGCTTCGATTCTCTGACGATCGCTGCGTAGTCATACGAGGAGTGGTCGGTGACGATCATGACACAGTCATACTCGCCGAGATTGTTCAATGGCACACTGGTCATGCCCAGATCGTAGTGACGCCCGCGACCCACCGTGGGGAAGTAAGGGTCGTTATAAGAAACCACAGCGCCACGTTCCTGCAGTAGTTCGATGATCGTCAGCGATGGAGACTCGCGCAGGTCGTCGATATCTTTCTTGTAAGCAAGGCCCAAGACCAGCACTTTCGATCCCTTCATCGGCTTCCTATGCTCATTGAGAGCCGTGATTGCGGCCTCAACAACGTAATAGGGCATCTGCAGATTGACCTCGCCCGCTAATTCGATGAAGCGAGTGCGGAAGTCATACTGCTTGGCTTTCCAGGAAAGGTAAAACGGATCGATGGGGATGCAGTGGCCGCCCAGCCCAGGACCGGGATAGAACGGCTGAAAGCCGAAAGGCTTGGTTTTCGCCGCTTCGATGACCTCGAAGAGGTCGAGGTCCATGCGACGGCACAGTTGCTTGAGTTCATTGACCAGCGCGATGTTGACGCAGCGGTAGATGTTTTCAAGGAGCTTGGTCATCTCGGCGACGGCCGGCTTGGAAACCGGAACCGTCCGGTTAAAGATGGCGCCGTAGAGCGCGCACGCCGCAGCGGTTGCGGCAGTGTTTACGCCGCCCACCACTTTGGGAATATCTCGGCGTGCGACTGTGTCATTGCCGGGGTCTTCCCGCTCAGGGGAAAACGCCACCAGCACTGTGCCATTTCCATTTTCTCCGCGCGCCACGCTCAGCCCGCGGCCGTTTCCGCCTTCGAGCAGCGGGATCACGACCTCTTCCGTAGTGCCAGGGTAGGTCGTGCTTTCCAGCACAATGAGCTGCCCTTCACGAAGCCGCGGCGCAATGGCTTCCACTGTCTTCTGGATATAGCTCAGATCGGGTTCGTGATATTCGTTAAGGGGGGTGGGAACACAGATCAGGATCGCATCCATTTCGCGCAGCAGATCATAGTTCGCCGTAGCGCGAAAGCCGCGGCCTTTAGCGCGTGCAATCTCGGTGGGCGGAATGCGCATGATATAAGAGCCGCCCGCATTGAGCGTTTCTATCTTGTGCGCATCGATATCGAAGCCGGTAACCGGAAAACGCTGCTCACTGAAGAGAAGCGCCAAAGGGAGACCCACATAGCCAAGCCCGACAACGCCAACTTTGGCTGTGCGCTTTGCGATTTTTTCGCATAATTCCGTGGCTGCCGTTGCTGCGGTATCTATCCCCATACCTGCAATTTTACAGCCGCGACACGCCTCTAACGTCCACTCGATCCGAAGCCCTTCGCAGCGCGATCGCTCGCGGTCAGGTCGTCAACCACGACGAGCTCAAGCTCCGTTTGCGCGCGAAAAGGCGACATCTGCACGATCTTGTCTCCCTTCGCAATCGAAACGCTTACGTCCGTTTGGACCAGGCGCGCGTCCATGACAGTTCCGGACGCATCGCGCTCCAATGCAAGGGATAGCCGCGGCTGATTCACGTTTACCAGACACACGATGATCTCGCCGCGATATCCGGCATCGATTCTGCCGCCGACATACGTCACGCCCCGAGCTGCCATCGAAGAGCGATCCCCGAGCACAAAGCCGGTGCCCACTGGACCTTCGACTGCGATGCCGGTGCGCACCCTGGTGACAACGCCGGGAAGCAGAACCACCGCCTCGACGGAGTACAGGTCGAAGCCGAGGTCGCTTCCGGCATAGGTCACAGTCGGAACTTTTGCATCAGCATGCAGCAGCTTGACCCGGATCATAGGGCGCGATTACGACTTCTTACCCTTCGAGGCGTTCTGCTTCTGGTTAGCCCAGCGGCGTTTTTGAGCCTCGATGATGCGCTTGCGCCCTTCCGGGCTCATCTTACGACGAGTGCCCGCCTGTTTCGGCTCTTTGGATTGTGTAGACAGGGCGCGCTCATATTTAGGCGACAAATTCTTTGTGTTCCGTAGCAGCTCCTGGACCTTTTGCAGCCGCTCGATTTCAGCGTCGATCGCATCTATCATCTCATCACGTGTCATGCCAAACCCTCGGTATTCCCCAAAGCTCTCCCGCTACAAAGCGGGAGGCAAGTGTAACTTCACCATCTTAGCAATTTCTTGTCGATTCCCTCCGGACAGAATCGATCCCGCCTTCATTCTCCCCTATCTTGCCCTGGGTAGCGGGAACTTCCGCGTCACTGGAGAAAGCCCCGCGTGAACAAGAGACCTACACCTTGGGCGGAGGCAAACATTCACGGTGACGCTTTCGCGCGGATTTCGCGTGAGCCCTCTATCCTGATGCTGGACTACGACGGAACCCTGGCCCCATTTGCGCGCGACCGCTTTCGCGCCCTTCCCTATCCGGGTGTCATGCCAAGACTCGAGGAACTCGCTTCCTTGCACAAGGTGCGTGTGGTCCTGGTGACGGGGCGCCCTGCTCGCGAGTTGCAGGAGTTGGTGAAGACCAGCACGCCGCTTGAGATCTGGGGTTCACACGGGCGTGAACAGATCACAGCAGGGGGCGAGTACCATCTGCAAGCGCTCGCTCCCGAACAGGCGCAAGCGCTTGACGCAATCTGCGCAGAGTTGCGGAAGCAGACCAGTGCGGATGCCCTCGAAAGAAAGCCGGCCAGCCTGGCCGTGCACTGGCGTGCTCTTGCTCCGGAAGCGCAGAAATCCCTCCAAGCGTCTGTGGTCCGGCTCTACTCGGAAAAGGCAAAGGATGCAGGTCTTGATTTGCTTGGCTTTGACGGTGGCCTCGAAATTCGCTCCGAAGCGGTAAACAAAGGGCACGCGGTGGAACGCATCTTAAGAGTGAGCAGGCCCGAGGGTAGCAGAGCGGGATACCGGGTTGGAACAGTTGCCTATCTCGGGGACGATACAACGGACGAAGATGCCTTCCTTGCCCTCCGCAAGCACGGCCTTACCGTTCTGGTCCGGGACGAGTGGCGCCAGTCGGCAGCCGAATACTGGATTCGCCCCCCGCTGGAACTACTTGCATTTCTGGATCGCTGGATTGCTGCAGCGCGCCTGGGGGAGCCATGAGTCTGAAAGACCATAAGCTTGTCATCGTTTCCAACCGGCTGCCCCTTTCGCTCAAGATTGACAAGAGCGAGATGCAGATCACCCCGTCTAGCGGGGGACTTGTGAGCGCCCTGGAGCCCATCCTTGCGCAGTTGGGCGGCATCTGGATCGGCAACCCCGGTCTTACCACCTCCAGCGAAGAAGAGAACGAACGGGTACGCAAGCTGCTCGCCGAAAGTGCCCGGGACCTGCCATACCGATACTTGCCGGTCTTCCTCACCAGGGAAGAACAGATCAACTTCTATGAGGGATTTTCCAACGAAGTTGTTTGGCCGCTCTTTCACGACTTGCAGACACGTTGCAAATTCGCCCCCGTGTATTGGGAAGCGTACAAGCGGGTGAATCGCAAATTCGCGCAGGCAACCTACAAAGCCGTTAAACCTGGAGACCTTATCTGGATACAGGATTACCAGTTGATGGATGTCGCGCGGGTGCTGCGGACGAAGCTGCCGCAGACGAAGCTGGCGTTCTTCCTGCATATTCCATTTCCTGCACCGGACATCTTCGCCAAACTTCCGTGGCGGCAAGCTATCCTGGAATCTCTTCTCGAACACGATCTCCTCGGTTTCCAGACGCGGCGCGACCGCTTTAACTTCCTCGCCTGCCTGCGAACTTTTGTAAAAGAGGCGGAGATTGAGGGCGATGGTCACTCGCGGACGGTGACCTACCGCAATCGCAGGACAGAAGTTCAGTTCTTCCCTATCAGCATCGACTACGAACAGTTCGCAACCGACTCTGCGCAGCCGCCCGTGGCAACGCGGGCGGAAGAGATACGCAACCATCTCGGTGACCGGCACCTTGCCTTGGGCGTAGACCGGCTGGATTATACGAAGGGATTGCCGGAGCGCATGCGGGCATTCGCTACGCTGCTCCGCGAATATCCCGACCTGCGGGGCAAGATCTCGCTTTACCAGGTCGTGATCCCCAGCCGCGAGACCATCGTTGGCTACAAGAAGCTTATGGCGGAGATAGAGCGACTAGTGGCACACATCAATGGAGAGTACAGCCAGCCGGGCTGGGTTCCTATCCACTATGTTCACCGGTCTGTACCTCGGGAAGAGCTCCTTGCGTTGTACCGCGCCGCGAATACGGCACTGGTTACGCCGCTCAAAGACGGCATGAACCTGGTTGCCAAGGAATATTGTGCTGCCCGCACCGACGAAGATGGCGTGCTGATCCTGAGTGAGTTTGCCGGGGCGGCGCCTGAACTGCAGCATGGAGCTTTGCTCGTCAATCCTTACGATGAACTCGGCGTGGCTGCCGCATTAGCACAGTCTTTCTCCATGGGCGCCCCTGAACGCCACCGTCGTATGGTGCGCCTGCGGATACAGATACGTCGCTGTGACATCATGCGCTGGCGGGATGACTTCTTCGCTGCCCTCGAATCCCAATCAGACGCGACTGGCTGAGCGCCAGATCCATCCTGATAGGTGCACCTACAGCGGCAAGGTGATGGAGAACACAGTTCCGTGGTCGTCAGGGTCCGTGCTGCTCTGCACCGATAAACTGCCGCTGTGCTTCTCGACTATACCTTTCGACACCCACAGGCCCAGGCCAGTGCCTACGTCTTTCTTGGTCGTGTAGAAGGGTTCGAAGATGTGCTCGAGGTGCTCGGGAGAGATACCGTGTCCCGTATCCGAGAGGACGAGCTCCACTGTGCTCGAGCGCCGATGCACTTCGGCACTGATAATGCCGCCCGGAGCAGTTGCATGGATCGCGTTGGCCACCAGGTTGGCGACCACCTGCCGGATCTCACCGGGGATCACGCTCAATTTGACGTCATCATCGATCCTGGTGCAGATCCGGATTTGGCGGTTATTCATCTTGCGCTGATACAGATACAAAACGTCTTTCACGAGCGCCGAGATATCCGTTTCACGAGGAGCACTCGAGTCGCGGTAAAAGCCGAGTGTCTGGCTGACAATGTGTGCCACGCGCCGCAGTTCATCGTTGGCCTGCTCCAGATACGCACCTGCTTCGGCCGGTATGTTATGCGCGTGAATGGCGAGATAGATAAGGTTCGTGACCGCTTCAAGCGGATTATTTATTTCGTGGGCCACCGTGGCTGCAAGCCGGCCAGCGGCCGCCAGTTTCTCGGTGCGGCGCAGCGTGGTATCCGCAAGCTTCTGCTCGTGGATATCGGTCGAGGTTCCAAACCAGCGAACGATGTTGCCTGCCTCATCGAGAAGCGGATCTGCTTTGGTCAATAACCAGCGATGGTCTCCGTCCTTGCGCCGCATCCGGAACTCGATCTCATACCGGGAACCGCAAGCAAGGGAACGCTTCCAGGCCGCCATGGCCTTTTCGAAATCCTCTTCATGGACCAGGCGCAGCCAGACATCGCTATCGCATTCCCCTTTGGGCAGACCTGTGAAATCGTGCCAGCGTTGATTACAGAACTGAAACTTTCCGTTCGCATCTGTAGCCCAAACCATTTGAGGGATAGCTTCGAAGAGCTGCGACTTTTCCCGCACCAGGTCGCGCAGGGTCGTTTCGCTTTCGCGCAAAGCCTCGTAAAGCGCCTCGGCTTCTCGCCGGGCTTTCTGCTCTCTTTCCAGCAGCGCCGCCCGTTCAGCGCGCCGTGCATTGCGCTCCGTTACATCGCGCAGTGTCACTACCGTCCCGCAGGGTCTGCCGTCCATGATGACGGCCTCGGCGGAGTGTTCCACCAAAATCGCGCTGCCGTCCTTGCGCCACAAGGTTTCTTCCATATTGCGCAGGCTCTTGCGCATGGTTACCGTGTGGCGGAAGGAATCGACGAGAACACATTCTTCTTCAGAGAACGGGGTGCCATCCGGATGCTTGTAATGAATAAGGTTGTGAACATTCTTCCCTAGCACCTCATCCTGCATATAGCCCAGCATTTCGGCAGCGGCTGGATTGATAAATGTGCAGATTCCTTGCAGGTCGACGCCGTAAATGCCCTCTGCCGCCGAGTTCAGAAGCGCTTCACGCTGTGTAAACAACTCCAATCGCGCTTCTTCAGCCGCATGTTGCCGTGTAATGTCCTCGACCACGGATACGAGATGCCGCGGGTTCCCGCGGCTGTCGCGCAGCAACGAGCCGCTCGCGTGCACCCAGACGACCGACCCGCTCCGGGAAACGTAGCGAGCCTCCAACACAAACCCCGGAAGTTCACCGCGCAGAACCGGCTGGACCGCCTCTATGACGCGTGCGCGGTCCTCAGGATGAACCAGGTCGAAGACGCATTTTCTGCGCAATTCCTCAGGGCTATACCCAAGGGCTTCGCCGTACGCCGTATTCACTTCTTCAATTTCGCCGTTCAGGCCGGTGACCACCATGCCTACGGCGGCGTGCTTGAACGCCCCCTGGAAGAGGATCTCGGCACCGGACAGCTCGGCCTTTTCTGCCGGGTGAGAACTGGTATGCAAAAGATACACTCCTCCTTACACTTTGGATGCGCGATTTGCTGAAGGGAGAAGCACCCAGACAAAATCGATACAGCGGCGCCAAGGCGGCGGGCCGGCGGGCCGCTGCAGACGTCCCCCAGCCTCGGCTGCTCAAGGAAAATCGTCGTATCAGGACCCGCTTCGATGTTCTGCCTTCCTTTCCGTCGCAAGCACTGCGACGGAAGAAGGAGGCAACTGCAATTGCTGCCCGTTCAGCTTCAAATCGTTGCTGGAGGCAAGCAGGATACGGCTTCCAGACGGCACATCCACAGTCGCTTTCGCCTCACCCACATTGCAGACAACTTCGATCTCGCCACGACGCATGGAAAGCCAGCTCGCGGCTTCATCGAACCGCACTTCGGTGTTTGAGAGATCGCCGTCAGTAAGGCTCAGGCGCTCCCACCTGAGCCGGATCAACTGCTTGTACCAGTCCAGAATATCGGCGTGCGGCTGTTCTGTAATCTCCTCCCACGGCAACTTCGACCGCAGGAACGTCGCCTCATCCTGTGGGTCGGGAATTTCATCCGGCTCCCAGCCGAAAGCGGCAAATTCCTTCTTCCGGCCTTCCGAGACAAGGCGGCCCATCTCAGGATCATGGTGGTCGGTAAAGTACTGGAACGGCGAAGAGGCCGCGAATTCTTCGCCCTCAAACAGCATGGGGACAAAAGGCGCGGTCAGCACCAGGGCCGCCGCGATCTTGACCCGGCCCGCATCGACCAGATGCCCCAAGCGCTCGCCCTTGGCGCGGTTACCGACCTGGTCATGGTTCTGGATGTAGCCCAGGAAACGGTATCCCGGTAACCCCACCACGGGCCTGCCGTGATTTCGTTGGCGATTTGGCGCGTACTGTCCCTGGTAAACAAAGACCTCGCGCAGCGTCTTCGCCAAGTCACGGATGCCGTGAAAGTCTTCATAATAGCCGGATTGCTCGCCAGTCAGCGTCGTCCAGAGAGCGTGGTGGAAGTCGTCGCTCCATTGCGCGTCCAGGCCGTAACCGCCGGCCTCTTTGGCCTTTACCAGGCGCGGGTCGTTGAGGTCGCTTTCGGCGATGACAACGTAAGTCTGCCCCGTGTGGGAGCCCAGCGCCTTTACTTCATCGGCAAGTTGCTCCAAAAAGTGAACCGCGGAACGATCCACAAAAGCGTGCACAGCGTCCACCCGCAAGCCATCGAAGTGGTAATCTCGCAACCACATCAGCGCATTATCACAAAAGAACCTGCGTACTTCGGCGCTGCCCTCCGCCTCGAAATTCACGGCGCCGCCCCAGGGCGTCGAGTGGCTTTCGGTGATATAGGGACCGAACTTGCCGGTGTAGTTGCCGACCGGGCCGAAGTGGTTATAAACCACATCGATCAACACCGCCAACCCCTTGGCATGCGCGGCGTCTACAAAGCGTTTCACCCCGTCCGGGCCACCATAGTTCTCTTGCGGCGCAAAGATTTCCACGCCGTCGTAGCCCCACCCGCGTGTTCCGGGAGAGGTGGCAAGCGGCAGCAACTCCACATGGGTGATGCCAAGCTCTTTCAAATAATCAAGCTTGCCGACCGCCGCATCGAGTGTGCCTTCTGGCGTAAAGGTGCCCGGATGCATTTCGTAAATGACGCCGCTGGCCAGCGAAGGAGCATGCCATGCTGCATCGGTCCATTCAAAAGCGGCGTGATCGAGCAGGCGGGACGGGCCATGCACGCCGTTGGGCTGCCACTGCGAGCGCGGGTCCGGAACGGCCGGTCCCTGGCCATCGACCACATAGGCGTAGTCCGAGCCGGGGCCAGCATCTCCCACCATGGCTTGCCACCATCCTCGTTCCTGCTGCGAAAGTGGATAGCGCTTCTTCCCTGTCTCAACATCAATGGACTGGGCTAATGGAGCCCAGACGCGGAATACATGCATACTGGTCGATCCTCAAGATGAATCAAATGCAGGAGTGTAGTCGAGAATAAGATGCAAGGCGGCACTCTCCTTCCTGCGTAGTTCTGCGCTGGAAGGTGATATTTTTGCGCACGCACTCGACGAGGCACGGCGGTGAGACCTTTGAAAAATGACCTCGGGACAGACGCGGGAATACGCTTTCCAGGGGAGGTGGCCGGCCATGTGCGCATCGGCATCTCCGGCTGGAACTACAAGCCATGGCGAGGTGTCTTCTACCCACCGAAGCTCCCGCATAAGCGAGAGCTGGCCTACGCCGCCGGCAAGTTCAATTCCATCGAGGTCAACGGGACCTTCTACTCGCTGCAGCGGCCCGCAAGCTTTTCCCGGTGGCGTGCGGAAACGCCCGACGACTTCATCTTCAGCATCAAGGCGCCCCGCTTCATCACGCACATGCGAAAGCTGCGCGAGGTGGAACAGCCGCTCGCGAATTTCCTGGCCTCCGGACTGCTGGCCCTCGGTCCCAAACTGGGTCCTGTGCTATGGCAGCTTCCGCCCCAGTTCATTTTCAGACCGGAACGGCTCGAAGCCTTTTTTCCAACTTCTGCCGCGTGATACGGAATGGGCCGCCAATCTGGCAAAGGCGCACCACCCACGTCTGGAGGGCCGCGTGTACACGGAATGTCCGGAACCACTGCTCATGCGGCACGCGATTGAAATTCGCCACAGCAGCTTTGTTACGCCGGAATTCATCGACTTGCTGCGGCACCACCGGATCGCCCTGGTGTGTGCCGATACGGTGGAATGGCCGCGGCTGATGGATGTGACCGCGGACTTCGTCTATTGCCGCCTGCACGGCTCCGAAGTACTGTATGCGAGCGGGTATGAGCGCGACGCAATTGACCTTTGGGCCGAACGCGTAACTGCTTGGGCGCAAGGCAGGGAGGCCTCAGGAGAACACGTCGTTCCGTTCTCGAGCGTCGAGGCCACCCCCCATGACGTGTATGTCTATTTCGACAACGATGCCAAGGTGCGCGCCCCAGCCGATGCTGAAGCCTTGGAGCTGCGCGTACGCGAATTGCTACCTTCCATGGAACCTGCGCGGCACCTCGATCAATAGCTTACGGTCACACCCTCCAGCGAGGGCAGCAGCACGGGATGCACTTCCACGCGCAGCCTGCCGGCCTGCACACCGGGATCGCTTTCCGCAAGCGCGCGCGCCTCGGCCAAACCTGCGGCCTCGATCATGATGACGCCAACGATAGCTCCATCCTGCGTCGCGGGTCCGGCAAAGACGTATTGGCGAAGCTCAATCTGCTGGCGCAAAAACGCCAGGTGTTGTGGCAGGAGTTCGCTCGCTTCCCGTCCCTCAGTTTCATTCCATCGCTCGCCCTTCAGGAGCAGGCCCAGAAAATAAGGCTTGAGCTTCCTGGGCACATCGCGCATGCCGGTTTCTCGCGGCTGTCGCTCTTCGGTCATCTCGGCCCCTTGGCGGACACAATTCTGACGCATCCAGTAGAGATGCCAGAAGACGGCCTCCGTGGCTGGAAGTAATGCTTTTAACCGCACCGTCTACAATGATCACACAATGCCGGAGCGCCTTTACTACGCCGATTCTGCTCTTACCAGCTTCGACGCGACCGTGACGGATATCCGCGAACGTTCGCGCACGGAGGGACAATCTGTGTGGGAAATCGCCTTGGATCGAACCGCGTTCTACCCCAGCTAGCGGCGGCCAACCGCATGACACTGGCACTCTTGCCGCGACTGCGCCCAGCGGCGCAACGCTGGAGGTTCCGGTATTCGCCGTGGAAGAGGACGGTGGCGAGGTATGGCACCAGACACACAAGCCACTGCTGGCCGGCACTGCCGTGCGCGGGCTTTGTGAACTGGCCCAGGCGAATGGACCACATGCAACAGCACTCCGGCCAGCACCTGCTTTCCGCCGTCTTCCTTGCGCTGCTTGGCGCGCACACTGTTTCCTTCCACCTCGGGGAAGCAACTTCCACTATCGACCTGGACGCAGAATCGATCGCGCCAGAAGACCTCGTCCGTGTCGAATCCGCTGTGAACGCCCGGATTACGGAATGCCGGCCCGTGCGCCAGAAACACATCTCCGCCGAAGAGGCGCAAGATCTGCTCGCAGCCGGTGTACTGCGCAAGCTGCCGGCACGTGAAGGCCCTATGCGGCTTATCGAGATGGAAGGCATAGAGCTGAACGCATGCGGTGGAACGCATGTCGGCTCTACTGGCCAGATTGGTGGATTGTTGCTGCGGTCCACGGAACGGGTGCGCGGAGGCACGCGTGTGGCCTTTGTCTGCGGGGAGCGAGCCATCCGCGCAGCACGCGAGGACAATGACCTGCTCAGCCGCGCAGCCGCGATTCTTTCGACCAGCCGCGCCGATCTGCCGGAATACATTCTCCGCCTGCAAGCGGAGAACAAGGCCGCTCATAAACAGCTCGCGCGACTCCAGGAAGAGCTGGCCGACTATCACGCCGTGCGCCTGCTGGTAGAGGATCCAATTGAGCATGGACGCCGTCTGGTGCGCCGGACCTTTCCTGACCGCGATGCCGCTTACATCAAGCTGCTTGCCGCACGTCTGACCACTTCCTCTCTGCAAACCAAGGTGCTCTTCGCCTCTACGCTCGAACGACCAGCTACGATCGTTGTGGCGCGAAGCACCGATGTGGACTGGAACTGCGGTCAGCAGTTGAAAGAAGCCTTGGCCGCGCACGGCGGCCGTGGCGGCGGCTCCGCTACTTTGGCCCAGGGGCAGATCGACGAGGCCGAGGTAGCAGCGGTGCTTACCGAGCTGGCGCTGTAGGTTTTCGGCAGCTGGGAGTGCGACTACCGCCGCTTTGCTAAACGGCGCGTGGCTGCTAAAATCACCGAAGTATCTCCCTCCACCGTGGGGCTATAGCTCAGCCTGGGAGAGCGCGTCGTTCGCAACGACGAGGTCGTCGGTTCGAGCCCGACTAGCTCCACCAAAGACATTCCAGATAGCGATAGGCCGGATGCCAAAGGCGCATTGCCACCTAAGGTGGGCCAACCCATAAGATGGGTTACTGACAAGTGTGTAAATAGTACTTGCCAGGGCGAGCAATTCATTGCATGATGATGTTTCCCCTCGGGCCCCATATTCTTTGGAGGCGCTTATGCAAGACAATTCCAAGCACAAGAATATCGTCATCTGCTGTGATGGCACGGGAAACGAGTTCGGGGATTGTAACTCGAATGTCGTTAAGCTCTATAGCACCCTGGTTCAGGATGAGAACCAGATCGCTTACTACTGCCCCGGAGTAGGCACAATGGGCGCGCCGAATGCGCGTGGCCGCGTTGGAAAACAATGGTCCAAGATGAGCGGGCTTGCGTTTGGCGTAGGGCTATTGGACGACGTTGGGGATGCATATCGGTACCTGATGGAAAATTTTAAGGACGGCGACCTGGTCTATTTGTTCGGGTTCAGCCGCGGAGCCTATACAGCGCGTGCCCTGGCGGGCTTGCTTTATGGTTTTGGATTGTTGTGCCCCGGAAATGAACAATTGATCCCGTACATCTTGCGCATGTACTCCCAACGCAGCCGCGAGGCCAAGGGAAAAGAAGAGTCGGTCATAGACCCTTTGTGGAAGAGATTCAAATGGGCATACTCACACCGGAATTTCACTTCCGTGCACTTTGTGGGAGTCTGGGACACAGTGAGCTCTATTGGATGGATTTACGATCCGATCGTGCTGCCGTTCGCCGGGGTGAATCCCATTATCCGCACAGGAAGACAGGCGCTTTCCTTGGACGAGCGCCGCTGCATGTTCAAGCCGCGGATCTGGAGAGAGACGGACCGGGATCAGGACATCAAGCAGGTCTGGTTCCGTGGCGTCCACTCCGACGTTGGAGGAAGTTATGAAGAGAAATGCAGTGGACATGCCGAAATAGCGCTGGAATGGATGATGGTGGAGGCAAGGGAAAAAGGACTGATGATAGATCCGGCAAAAGCCGGTATTGTGCTGGGTAATTCGAAGCCAGTGGTGGATTCCGATAAGGTATCCTTCCTGCCTGAATTTGCGCGGCCCGATCCCGGGCAGCCCATACATCACTCTTTGAAGTCCTCTTGGTGGCTGCTGGAACTGCTGCCACACAGAGACGTGGACCCGGATGCCAAGAAAGCAGAACGGCATTGGTCGATCCCACTGGGCAGATATCGCAAAATTCCCGGTGATGCGCTGATCCATCAAAGCGTGCATCATGCACCTGAGGACTCCGATATGGTCGCGCTTTCGAAGAAACATCCGGTCGAGCCCTCGGTGTGTTACTTCGACGATACGAGCCACTGCAGCTATGCGTATAAAACGGCCGCTCCAAAGACAACTGGGCCACTTGCCCGAGTAACCAATGGAACGGCTGCCCCATCTCTCGTTGCTAAAGCAGGTGTGGGATTGGGAGTTGCAGGCGCGCTCTCGGCTGCGTGGATGCGGGCACGAAGCACTTCACCTCGCGCACACCTCTCTAAGCTATGATTGCACTTCAAAGGTGCGGCTAAGATATCCGTGCACGTTTCCTTGCCTTCGCACATTTGTTCTCTCGGCTTTCTCTCGAGCCCCGAGCCGGCCCGTGCCACAATTCCGATTTACAGGTAAGTTCTAAGCTGGCTCACACCGGCATAGCGACTGCCTGTGCCCGGGAGGGCAACATGCAAACCAGGTCTAACCGCGTTTATTCTCTTATGTGTCTGTTGCTTACCTTACTTTTATCTGCCGTCGCTTCGGGCGCAACGGACAAGTCAAAAGGAAAAGCCGTTCCAAGCGCTAATAGCGAGGGGCATGCTGTAACAGCGTCTATCAATGTGCATGACAATGTTTCAGTGGAAGCTGTGCTCATACCGTATGATTCAGCGAGACATGTTTTCAGCAAAGAGATAGCAACGAAGTATGCCATCGTGCAGCTTGTCATCTCCAACCGCAGTGCCACGGCGGCGCTGATCGTGCACAGCGTTTTTCTTGACTACAGTCATTGGCTCCTAAGCGGATTAAGCTCGGACCCTGATGCAAACGAGCGGAACCTGCAATGCCCCGGTGGAGACCAGCCTTACCAATCGTGCGCACGAGGAGCCCAAGTGGGAAGCGCCGAATACCGCATGGTGCGCGGAGATCTGCTGGATGCACAGAAGTGGACCGCCCGCAGCTGGGTCACGCGCAGCCTTACATTCGCTGGCATCGCACTCTCGGGTTATCAGTTCGCGGTGGCCGCCGATGTTGCGCAGGGGTTCGGCACTTTTGGCAGCACAATCGCTCCGGCCGCCCAGACTTTGTGGCCAGATAGTACCGTCGATCAGCTCAACCGTATCAGTGACGTCGGGTTTCAGACCGACAAAGTTATCCCGAAGGATGCGTCGGACATTGTCGTTGCGTTCTTCCCCATCGACCGTTTCTTAACGCCAGAGTTGAAGAAGATCTATCTTCACGAGCCCGCAGCCTTTTATATACCAGCGGCCGGCATCTTGGATAAGCAGACCAGAAAACCGATTTGCGATGTGCTGCAGCGGATTTTTCCAGCGCCGAATGGCAACGCACCGAAGTCCGGCAAGATAACTGGATCTGAGCAGTGTGGCGGCATCGACTTAGTCGCGCTCGCAAGTGCAGAATGTCCAGCGAAACTGGATGACTCAGAAACGGCCAAAAATACCTGCAAGGAAAAGGCATTTCTCAATCAGCTTAGCCTTAATCAGATCCGCGTTCAGGTAGGTGGCACCATGACCGTGGATGTGGACACGATCCCTGCGTCTATCGATCGCGTTCAGTTCGACAACGATAAGGATGGAAGCAATGTAGGCAAAGTCTGGGGAGTGACCACGGAACAATCGGGCACGATCTATGGCAGGTATCTCTCAAACGGCAAGCCAGAGATCGTCGATGAAAATGGATTAACTGCAGCAGATTGGGTGATCAGCATAGATGGAATGCCGGACACCTCTACGGACACTGCTCTGCGCTTCAAGATGACCTTGAAAAATGCAGTGGAGACTACGCCTCCCAAGCTCTACCTGCGAGTCAATAAAACGGCGAAGGACGGCACCGTGGTGTCCAGTTATAAGTACGACCTGAGCGTTCCACCCATTCCGAAAACACCTGACAAGACCAATTCCAGCAGTTCGCCTGACGCAACGCAAGGTGCGGCCGTGCAAAGCGATACTGCAACTCCAGACGCAACTCACACGCCCGCGCCCAAATTGGCAGTACCACCCGACGCTGTACACGCGCAACCCAGTCCGCCACGTGTAGACAAGAAGCATCCTTGAGCGCCGCCTGCTCCTGACCTATGCGCCCTTCGCCTTCTCAATGGCCGCGGTAAGCGCGGGTACGATTTCGAAGAGGTCGCCGACGATGCCGTAATCGGCTACCTCGAAGATGGGCGCGTTTTCGTCCTTGTTGATGGCGACGATGGATTTCGAGCCCTTCATGCCCACAAGATGCTGAATCGCGCCGGAAATGCCAACTGCGACGTAGAGCTTGGGCGCAACGTTCTGTCCGGAGCTGCCCACCTGGCGGTCCATCGGCAACCAGCCGTTGTCACAGATTGGACGCGATGCCGCCAACTCCGCTCCGAGCGCAGCGGCGAGGTCTTCGGCAATCGAGAGATTGCTCTGCTCCTTGATGCCGCGCCCTACTGACACGATAATGGACGCCGAGCTGAGGTCTACGGTCTGGGCGCTCTCGCGGAAGGGCGCCTCCGGCTTAGTACGTATCTGCGACGATTCCAATTGCGGCGTAAAGGTTTCAACCTCTGTCGTGCCCGCTTCGAGCGCGTCCGCCCGAAAGGCGCCCGCCTGCACTGAAATAAAGCACGGGCCGGAGCTTGTGTGCTTGTAATCCGCGTTCAGCTTGCCTTGCAGCAATTGGCGCACAAAGACGGGCGCATCTCCGGCTTTTCCGATCGCGATCACGTCTGCGATGAGTACCTGTTTGAAGTGCGCTGCCAGCCCGGGCGCGAAGTCGCGCACCTGGTACGTATGCGGGAAGAGCACATACGACGGCTGGTGCTTCTGGATCAACTGCTCCAGCGCCAGGGTATAGCCATCCGGCGTGTAGTCCTTCAGCAAAGGATGCACGACAGCATGCGCTTTGGCGGCCTTCTTCTGGCCGAGTTCCGCTGTAAGCCACTGCGCGTCGTCGCTCAATGCCGCAGTAAAAAGCGGGCCGCCGGTTTCCGCCGCCAACTGCTGCCCAGCGGCCAATGCCTCCCACGACATGCGATTCCAATTACCGCCGCGATGTTCGAAAACTACCAGGACTCCGCTCATATGACGCGCACCTCGAACTTCAATTTTTCCACCAGCTTGGCCGCAGCTTCCGCAATCGAACCTTCCAGGATCTGCGTACCCTTTTTCTTCCCCGGCAAGTAAACGCGCGCAATCTCCACCGAACGTTGCGATGAAGCCAGGAGATCCACTACAGGAATGCGCTTCACTTCCTTGGTCTTCGCTTTTTTGATACCCATCAGCGTGGCATAGCGCAGCTTGCTGATGCCCGATTGGATAGTCAGCAAAGCAGGGAGCGGCATGCTGATGTATTGATACCAGCCATCCTCAAGCTCCCGCTTCACGCGAATGCCGCCGTCGCTGGTCTCGACTTCCATGATGATGGTGCTGTGCGGAATGCCCAGCAGTTCCGCCATAACGACGCCGGTTTGCCCCTGCCCCAGATCGGTGGATTGCAGCCCGGTCAGGATCAGGTCGGCGTTTTCTCCCTTCACTGCCTTGGCCAAAATCTCTGCTATAGCGAAAGTGTCATACGTCTGCAGGTCCTCGCATTCCACATGGATGGCGCGATCCGCACCCTTGGCCAGCGCTTCGCGGATGGTTTGCCCGGCGCGGTCTGGCCCGATGCAGACCACGGTCACCTCGCCGCCATGCTTCTCCTTCAGTTGCAACGCCTCTTCGAGCGCATACGCATCTGGCTCGTTGATCTCGTAATCGAGGTCCTGATCTTCGATCCAGCTTCCATCCGCGCCAATGCGAGGAGTGGCGTCCTGCACCGGCACCTGCTTGATAGCAACAACAATCTTCATTTCGTTCGCTCCAGCGTTCTCAGCTTTCTTGATCGGCTACTGCACCGTAGGTGGTGGTTTTTCTGGCAGGTTCATGGCCGTGATCTGCGCAATGTCCAGCAACTTCGGCGGCGTTTCCCCGCCCGTTGCAGCCAGCGCATCACGGAACATGGTATTGCAGAAGGGGCATGCAACGCCCACAGTGCTGGCGCCAGTATCTACTAACTCCTGAGCGCGCGCATGGCTCACGCGTTCACCCTTTTCTTCGCCGAGAAAGACCAGGCCGCCCCCGGCGCCGCAGCAGAAGCTCCGCTCTCGTGCTCTCGGCGGATCGATCACAGTGCCGGCGCGCGCCAGCACCTCTCGCGGCTCATCGTAAATGCCCTGGTAGCGCCCCAGGTAGCAAGGGTCGTGATACACAATCGTCTCGCCGTCGCTCTTGCTCGGGAGCCTGTCTTGAAAGCGCGCCATGAACTCGCTATGGTGCTCGATCTGCGGCGAGACCCCGAATTCCTTCCAATCGGTCGAGATGGTGCGAACGCAATGCGGACAGATGGAAACGATCTTCTGGACCTTGTTCTGCTTGAAGGTTTCCAGGTTCTGCTCCGCGAGCGATTGAAAGACGAGATCGTTGCCCAGGCGCCGCACCGGGTCGCCGGAGCACTTTTCTTTCTTGAGCACGCCGTAGCTGGTACCCAGGTAGTCCATCACCCGTGCGAACGAGCTGATGATCTCGCGACCCTTCGGGTCATAGGCCCCCATGCAGCCGAGCCACAAGCAGTACTCCTGTGTGCCGTCGAAGATCGGAAAGTTCTGCTTCTTGACGAACTTGTCTCGCTCTGTGGCGCTCATGCCCAGCGCATTGCCATTCCGCTCCAGCGCTAAAAAGAGCTTGGTGCCATGCTCGTCTTCCCACGTGCCCGTATTCACCGCTCCGCGGCGCAAGCCAATGATGATCGGCAGATGTTCGATACCGACCGGACACTGGTACTCGCACGCACCGCAGGTGGTGCACTGGAAGATCGCCTCTTGCGACTCGTAGTCGCCGGGCAGCGGTTCTTCAGCCGTGCCGATCAGCGGCATCTCCGACTTCGGGCCCTGGTCGTTGAGATAGCCGCGCATTCCGAGGATGACCTGCTTGGGGTTCAGCACCTTGCCCGTATTGGTGGCTGGACAATGCTCTGAGCAGCGCCCGCACTCCACGCAGGAGTAGGCCTGCAGCGTGACCAGCTGCGTCACGTCCTTGCCTGTCACCAGGCCGAAATCCTCATCTCCATGCAGTGGAGGAATATTGCTGAAGCCGCCACGGGACAAGAAAATCGTAACCGGGCTGAGCACAAGATGGAGGTGCTTGGTGTGCGGGATGAGAGGAAGAAAGGCAAGCAGCGTAAGCGTGTGCGTCCACCAGAGAACCTGCGCTGCCGCCCCGTTCGGGCCCACGTAAAAGGCAGCGAGATACGTGACCATCAGCAGAAAGATGAGAAACGCGATCACGCCGGATTCGTAGGAGACCTTCAGCCCCAGCCATATCGGCCGCACAAAGAACCGCCGCACGAACAGCCCGGCAATGGAGACTGCGACCAGCAGCGCAAAAACTCCCGCGAAGATAAAGTAAAAGCTGCCAATCCAGCTCTCCGGCGGCAGAAAAGCAAACCCAAGGCCCGCCATCAGGTGATTGAGCGATACCAGCGCAAAGGCGCAGAATCCCCAGAAGACGAACGCATGCGCCAGCCCCGGCAAGGGCCGCTCCTTGATCACCTTTGCCTGGCACATTACCTCCCAGACAAAGTCCCAAACGCGCTTTCCGAGTGGATGAAGAGAAAAATCAACGTCTTTCCTCGAACCCGCAATTTTGCCGAGCACCGGACCGAAGCGCGCAAAAAATCCCGCCACGGACACGAGGACAAGGACAATAAGGAGCAACTTTTCCCAGAGCGCAAAGGAAAGCGGCTCTGAAAACCGCAGCGCCAACGCAAGGTGCGCGACCGCTCCGCTGCCACTCCATCCCATTCGGTTCTACCCTCCGCGATACTTACGACCGCTCCACGCTGCATGCGAAGCGAACCGTGTTGGACTTTTTCTTACCGATGAGTAAGATAACAATCGGCTCAAATGGCTGTCAAACCTGCCCGGTCAACCAGGATGGAAAACAGGACAAAGCGCGTGCAAATGCCATCCCAGACCTTTCCCGTGCGGCAGCGCGACCGTGACCGCAAGCGCCTTACCGTGCTTGAAACCGCTGCACGCCTGTTCCTGGAACAGAGCTATAGCAGAACTTCCCTCAACGATGTAGCTCTCCGGCTGCACATCACCAAGCCTGCGCTGTATCACTACTTCCATAGTAAAGAAGAGATCCTGCTGGAGTGCTATCGCATGGGCGCCGCGCTCATTGGCGAAAGCCTCGATAAGATCGCGAACAGTTCGGGATCGGGCTTTGACAAGGTACAGGCGTTTATCCGTTCCTACGCCAACATCATGGCTGTCGACTTCGGCCGCTGCGTGGCGCGGTTGGACGATGGAGAGCTATCACCGGAAGCGCGCGCAGAGGTACGGAAATATAAGCGCGAGATCGACGGACGGCTCCGGCGATTGATCGAAGATGGCATTGCCGACTATTCCATTAGTCCCTGCGACAGCAAGATAGCAGGGTTCGCCATCGCCGGCGCAGTGAACTGGATCGGTACATGGTATGCGCCGGAGGGCCCGCTTGCCGCAGATGAAATCGCTGCGCATTTTGCTCGCCTCCTCACGGAAGGCATCAAGCGCGCGAAATGATTGGTGAGTAATCGCACTGGACCGTTTCCAAATGCGATCACGAAAGCAAAATAGCAGCAGCTTGTTGCAAGTCCACGGTTATCTGCCGTGTTGATATCTAGCGTATTAGCATTGACGCAAATAGCCCCATATCTAAAGTGTGAGAACGGCGGACCGCTGGTCCGCTTTCGATAGCCCTCGTTGCACTTTCGTGGCAGAGGATTCATCTCGTCACCCTGTCATAATGGCCGAACTGTAAGTGTCTTGTTCATGCTTTCGTTCCTCGTCCGATGCAGTTACGAGGATCAAGGCACACTCACTTTTACTCCGCCGTTGCACGAATCAGCTTCCAAGCGGCTGAAGCTTCGACACAGGATGGCTATGTCACGCAAATTCCCCAAAAGTATCCGAGCCCTGGCGACTGTACCCGCAATCGCTGCCGGGTTGCTCAGTGTCACTGGATCCATGAACTGCTTCGGCCAGGCTGCGCCGCGCATCACCGGAGCGGCGGATAAGTCCGAGCTGTTAGCGCTTGCCGGCAACACGCATCCATTCGCACAAGCGCGATTTGACCGCGGACCCGCCCCAGCAACGCTTTCAGGACGCATGTTGCTGATGCTGAAGCGCTCCCCGGAACAAGAAGCCGAGTTGGATCAGCTGATTGCGTCGCAGCAGAACCCCGCTTCGCCCAACTACCGTAAGTGGCTCACACCCGAGGAATTCGGTAAGCGATTCGGCCTGGCGGATGCGGACCTGCAGAGCGTGAGCGGCTACCTAAGCGCGCAGGGCTTTACGATTGGCAGAATTTATGGTGGCCGAAGCGCGATCGAGATCACCGGCACCGCCGAGCAGATCCGTCACACCTTCAAGACGGATGTGCGGCGTTATGTCGTGGGCGGAAGGAGCTTCTACGCAAATAGCAGTGACCCGAAAATCCCGTCCGCTCTAAGCGCTGTCATCGGCGGCTTCGCGTCCATGAACAACTTTAAGGCGAGCTTCGCTGGGAAAGAGACACCAGCCAGCTTCGATGCTGTAACACACACGGCCAAACCGCTGTATGACAATCCAGGAGCGGGGACCTACGGCGTGTCTCCTGCCGATCTGGCCACGATCTACAACATCCCTGGCAGCAGCAGCACTTATGGACATGGGGGTCAGGGTGTCAAAATCGGCTTTGTCGGCGATTCCAATATCAATCTCAGCTATATCGACAATTACCGTTCTACCTTTGGCCTTTCGGCAAATGACCCGATCGTCGTCGTCGATGGAAATGACCCCGGCGTAAGTACCGATGCGAATATCGCCTACAAGCAGATCGAGTTGGCCGGCGCAGTTGCTCCCAATGCGTCGATCTACTATTACGTATCGGGTACGACCGACTATGACACGGGCCTGGATTTTGCATTGATTCGGGCCATCGAGGACAACACCGTACAGGTGCTGGGAGTCGGCTTTCAAAGCTGCGAAACCACTCTCGGCGGTGCCATGGCATTCTTCGGCCAGGCATGGAAACAGGCGGCTACACAAGGAATGACCATTGTTGTCGAATCCGGCAACTCGGGATCGGCTGGCTGCGATGTACCTGGATCGACCGCCGGCGCGGTGGGCGGACTGGCCGTCAACGGCTATGCGTCTTCCCCGTACGTAACAGCCGTGGGTGGAACGGACTTCTATTACGGCACTAATCCTTATTCGAAGTACTGGGCGCAGAACACAACTTCGTACAGCTCTGCGCTGAGTTATATTCCTGAGCAGGCCTGGAACGACAGCAATACGGGCAACGACTCCGCACCGGGTACATCGTCGCTTCTGGCGAGCGGCGGCGGCCTGAGCAATGCTGGCGTGGACGGCGTCTCCACGCCCATGCCCCAGCCCTCCTATCAAATTGGCGTGGTGCCATCGAGCATTAGCAGCACAGTTCGAGCGCTTCCTGATGTGTCCTTCTTCGCGGGCACAGGCAGCAACAACACGATAGGCTTCAATAACGCGGCCTATCTGTTCTGCATGGCGAATAGCGATTGCAAGGCCGGAGCAAGCCAGCCGCAATTCACGCTTTCTGGAGGGACAGAGGCCTCTACCGCTGTTTTCGCCGGTGCCATGGCACTCGTGGTCGCTTACCAGAACGCGATACACACTCCAGCTTCATCGATTCAAAATGTAGGTTTGGGCAATGCCAATCCATCGCTTTACTATTTCGTAAAGAACAACATCGGTACGTTTCACGATGTCACGGTGGGCAACAATGAAGTGAATTGCTCCAATAAGAACTGCACTAACAATTACATGAGCGGCTATGCCACGGGCACCGGATACGATGCCGCGACTGGGCTTGGAAGCTTCGATATCACCAGCCTGGTCTCCAAGTGGCCCACACCGAACAGCACCGCTTCCGCTACGACGCTGACGGTGACAGACCCGAACACGGGTGCACCAATCACGAGCGTACAGCACAGCTATGCGTTGCAATTCACCGCGCAAGTCTCTGGAGGAGGTTCCGCAGTGCCTGGCGGAGACGTTGCTATCTTTACAAACAGCCCGCTCGCCTCTGAGTCCGGGCAAGAAGCCCTCACGTTGGCGACGACCACCACGAAAAGCGGAGCCAAGGTCGGCCAGGCGATCGATCCCAGCAACAACTACCTTCCCGGAGGCACTTACCAAATCGCCGCGCGCTATGCGGGTGACTCCACATATGCCCCAAGCGTCTCCACACCTGTGACGATCACCATCACTCCTGAGCCTTCCAAGATGGTGGTGTACGGCCACAATGTCAACTACTCCGGCAGCACGGTCCCCTATGGCAGCCCTGTGCAGATCACTGCGGAACCGTATAGCACTGGCAACCCAAGCAACACGGCAATTCCGTCCGGGTCCTTACAGGTATACGACGGCACAAGACTGGTAACGGTCCTTCCTATCAACTCCGAGGGCTCGGCGACCTTCAGCTCCAATCTACTGGCGGTGGGAACGCACTCCATCGTTTTGAAGTACCCCGGCGACGCCAGCTTCCAAGGCTCGCAAACGGCCGCATTTAACTTTTCGGTAAGCAGCGCCAGCACACAAACCACGCTGAATCCGAGCACACGTAACGTTGGAGAGGGCGGCAATAATGCTGACGGACTCACAGCTGTGGTCACGTCCACCACGCTTCCCAGCAATGGCAGCGCTCCGGGCGGAACGGTGACGTTCTCCACCTCTACTCCGATGACGGCTACCCTGATCCCAGGGTTTGACCCGAATGGAAACGCCATTGCAACAGCCAGCGTGTCCATTCAGCCCAGCGATGTACCGGCAAGCGGTGTGATCCACGCAACCTATAACGCACCGAACGGAAGCAACTACACCGGTTCCACCTCGCCTGACGTGCAGTTCACGCAGACGACAAGCCAGTATAACGGAACTTCAGCTGTTACGTTTACCATATCGGACACCAACGGAACCTGCGCAACGCCATGCACTCAGCAGCAAAACCTTACGTTCCCCACGAGCGATGCGCTCACCCTCAATATCAACGTCAATACTGATACACCGAACAACAGCTATGTAACCATCTACGCAAATGGGACAGCCATCAGCGGGCAGATCTACCCGGATAACAACGGGAATATCACCTTCTCCGTTCCGCGGCAGAATGGCTATCTCCTGTTGCCCTCCGGCGAAGTCCAGTTCACGATCCAGTACGACGGCTGGCAGGAATACATATTTGGTTACGCCTACTATCAATCTCCACCGGCGTCGACGACTATGACGGTCAACATTGCCGATAATCGGACCTCTGCCGATTTCTCGCTGCAGTCCAGCACGACAGTGAATCAGCAGGCGCCGCTCACAGCGGCATCTCCGTCCACGACCTTCGGACTGCAGCTTACCTCGATCTATAACTTCCAATCGGCTTATGCCACTACGCCGATCCAGCTGACCTGCGCGATTCCGAACAATCCTGGACTGCAGTGCAGCTTCAGCCCGAATGCGGTTACGCTCGGTGGTTCCGGGTTTGGAACTTCAACCATGACGGTCTCGGCAGCAGGTGGTTACTCGATTGCGCAGAGCACCACTCCTGCGCCGGCTGCGCGCTGGTGGATGACGGGAGGAGGAACGGCTTTGGCCTGTATCTTCCTCTTCGGGCTTCCAGCACGCCGGCGTAGCTGGCAGTCAACACTCGGCGCCCTGCTACTCGCAGCAATCTCCCTCGGCATCGGCGGCTGCGCGGCTTCTTCAACAAGCAGCTTTGGCAAGAGCGCGCTGAGCACGAACGCAGGTGGGCCGAGCGGCACCGGACAGAGCAGCCCAACAACTGTCCAACCCGGCACCTACACCATTGTGGTGACCGCAACCACCACCACAAACACCACCATCGTTCACAACCTGCCGCTGAGCGTCGTGGTAACCAACCAGTAGGCCACAAACCAGAACCAGACAAGAGCAAGAGGCCGCCCGGCATGGGCGGCCTCTTGCTCTATACACACACAAAGTCAGTGTGCCGGCTCAAAGGTGACGTAGTTTCTCCCGAAATACAAGCGGTACTGGTTTGCTTCTGGAGCAGCTATGATCTGCAACGGCATGGCCCGACGCAGGTCGGTGTCTCGCGTACTCTTTACAGTCAACAGATCGTGCGCGCCTACATCCATCACCACAAAGGTGTCGCCCTGCACGAAGCCCACGCCGTACTCGCCCGGCACAAGTCTCTGATCGCCTACCATGAGCGGGACTTCTGTAATCAGATATCCCTGATACCGCTGCTGAACGGCACTTGAATAGCCGGATGTGTCTACCAGCGCAGAAAGCACCAGCATCCCACCTGGCAGTTGCAGCCCGGCGCTATTCCGCATCTGCACCGTCGCCGACTGGCCCCGAAAGAAGACCTGCCCAGGCAGTTTGGCCGCGGCCGCCGTCGCATTTAGAACCGAGGCAGTGCTGTGCCCTTGTGCAGCCGACGGCACCTGCTGCGCTGAACTACGCCCAAGCCCTCCGCCAGTCAAGCCAGCCAGCAAAAGCGCCGCCCACACACTCCGCACCGTGTTTCCCCTCACGCGTCGCTCTCCGTTCTCGTATTTACTTCTGCTCTGCCGCCGTTACTGTCTCCAGGTCCGAATGCAAATGCCAAGGAACGCTCTCGCTGGAAACCTCGGGGTGCGCCCGCAGGAAAGCTAATGCCGCGGTGTTGGCCATCGGGTCTTCCTTCTTATCCGCGAACAGAGCAGCCTGCTCAGAAGCTTTGTCCTTCATCCCCACCCGTCGATAAATGATCGCCAGGTTGTAATGCGCCGCCAGGTCGTCCGGGTCGATGCCCTGCACTGCCTCATACTGCACGCGGGCCAAGTCGTACTTGTGCTGCTGGTAGTAGCTAAAGCCCAGTTCCCGATGCGCATCCGGGGAGAGCGGGTAGGCTTCGATCACAGTTTTGAGGTCACTCACGGCCGCGTCCAGATCACCCTGGTTCCGCTCAACAAGTGCTTGGTAATACAGGGCGCGCGGGTTCCGCGGGCTCATACTAAGTGCCGTTTTCAGGCTTTGGCCGGCCAGGTCGTACTTCTCCCACTGGGAATACACCAGGCCGAGATTTGTATACGCGTCAGCATAATCCGGCCGCAGCTTTAATACTTGATTGAAAGCATCGACCGCTTCGGCATACTGCTGCTGGTCGAGCAGCGCGATACCGAAATTATTCCACCGCATCCAGTCCGCGTTATCGTGTGGCCCGGCCGTCTCCGGCTTGTTGTCGCCGACAGAGAACGTGCGGCTGCGTTCGGCCATTTCGACGACCGGGTACGCCGGATGCTTATCGCCAAGAACATAGTTTGTGTATGTCTCATTGAAGTGCCGGTAATTCACCCGCGCCGTTACGGTATAGGGACCTTTGGCGTCCTTCGGCAACTGAAACTGATACCGAATCAGCGTCGAACGTCCGGGACGGATCGTTGTATCGGACGCGATCGCCTGCCGAAACCAGATCTCATGCTTGGTAAGCAGGTGGCCATCCTTGTCCAGCAGCCGTGTGATGAAGCTGTGTGCGTCATTGTCGAGCGATCCGTCCGGCTTTATGTAACCGCTATGGATCAAAACTTTTCCACTGGCGTCCTTCACTTCGAACTCCGCCCAGGCTTCATACATGTCGCGCTGTTCGGGGATGAGCGTATGCCCGATACCTTTGTTCTGGATGACGACCATCGCCTGCACCGTATCGTTGGGTTGCAGTACGAAGCCTGCAGATCCAAGCGGGGCAACCAACTTCTGCGACGGTCCCGTTCGCAACGCAAACAGGTCCACATTGAGCTGCTGCGCTTTAAGATATTCAATGGTCTTCTGCAACTGCTCGTCGTAGCCATAAAGGAAAGGCACGGCAGTATTGCCGCCCAGCCACCGATGCGATGCAAGCGTTCCCTGCTTGGCACCGTAATCAACCTGGGTTACGTGTTCACGCGGCATGTGACAGGTTTGGCAGGTCGCATAGTCCTTGGTGTAGAAGGGCAACGGTGAGCGCTTTGCAAAGGACGACTGCTGCCATTCATCGTACAAGCCGATCGCACGCAGCCATTTGTACTGGTTCAACGACTCCGGAATATTCGCCTTATGGCACGAGGCGCAGAACTCTGGCGACTTGTAGAAGTCCTTCATCACCGCCTGCTTGTGCCGCTCCGGATGCGCGGTGATCTCGGCATAGTTCACCTCGCCGGGCACGGGCTTTCCGTTCTCATCCACAATGACCGCCGGCACGCCCATCACATACGAACCCAATCCGTAGGTGGGCTGCAGCTTCTGTATGGAGTGACAAACGGAGCAGGTCACACCATCCTGATCGAATTCGCGATCCTTTGAAATCGGATTCGGCGTCACCGCGCCTGAAAACAACTCGATCGGGTTATGGCATCCCTCACAATGGCGCGCAGACTCCACCCCCTGCGTACTCTGCAGCAGGGCTACATTCTTGGTGTAAAAAGGGGTGCGAAACGAATTCGAATGCAGCGACTGGCGCCATTCGTGGTACGTCGCCTCGTGACAATGGCGGCAGTACTGCGCCGTCGGAAACGCGCCGGGCTGGATGAAATCGTCACCCTCGATCTTCGCGTTGCTGGGAAGAAAGGGCTGCCCTTTGCCGTACTTGAAGCTGTACGTCTCGCGTACTTTGGCCGCATACTGCGCACGGCTCTCGTCGATGCTGGTTCCGGCATGCATGGTCCTGAGATACAGGGCCGGAACCGCCGCAAGAGCAAGCGCCGGCGCGGCATATTTCAACCAGGATCTCTGCAAGGTCCAACGAGCGCGCTTCTTTTCCATAGCTGACATTCTGCGTGGTCGACTTGAACTATACCGATCCAACGCAGCTCCGGGCAAGCTCCTGGCTCGATAGAAGCATGGCCCAAACCCGCATAAACATTGGATATTTTTCGCAGCGGCGCACTACTCCACCCTTCGATGGAGGCGGCGCTCCACCGCAGGTTTGGAGCGTAGGCACGAAGCTGCATCCAAGCTGTTGACAGTTCACAGTCAGGAGCCAATCGCGCATGAGCACCCCCGATCTCACCCCCGCCCACCCGGAAGCCGCACACCAGGTTTGGAACCTCATCAAAGACATTCACATCGCCATGCTCACGACCGCGGACGAGAGCGGCACCTTATATTCCCGGCCCATGGCCACCCAACAAACCGACTTCTCCGGCGAATTGTTCTTTCTTACCCGCCAGCACTCGGGCAAGGTGGAAGAGATTCGCCAGAACTCCCATGTTTCGCTCACTTATACAGACCCTAAGAACAGCAACTTCATCAGCCTCGCCGGTCGCGCGGACGTAAGCAAGGATCGTGCCAAAATTCACGAGCTCTGGAATCCCATGTTCAAGGCCTGGTTTCCGGATGGCGAGGACGATCCGGAAATCGCCGTGCTCAAGGTGACGGTCGAAGAAGCCGAGTATTGGGAAGCGCCATCCAATGCGTTGGTCCGTAACTACCGGCTGATCAAGCGGGCCCTCACTCACGGCGAGTCCAAAGTCGGTGAGCACGGGAAGCTCTCTCTTTAACGACACCTCTGGGCCCGCTTTCACGCACGCACCTTAGGAAGACCATGCCAGTCAAGAACTTCAAGCGTGACCCGCTCGCTGAAAAACCCGATGCGAGCTCTCAACCCGCGCAGAGCGATCTGAAGCGCCCTACTGCCCGCGAAATCTATGCACAGGTCGCTCGCAACGGACATGAAGAGCTGCATCGCCCCATGAGGGCCCTTGCTGTCTCCGGGCTCGCCGGCGGCTTCATGATGGGCCTTACCGCTTTGGGCACATCCATTTCTCTCGCGGAACTTGGGGACAGCGGCGCAGCCCAGTTCGTCTCACACATTCTTTATCCGCTTGGGTTTATTGCCGTCATTTTGGGGCGCGCCCAGTTGTTTACGGAGAACACACTCTACCCAGTGGCGCTCGTGCTTGCGCAAAGGCGTCACGTGTGGAAGACCCTCCGGCTCTGGGCTATTGTGTTGACCACGAACTGCATCGGCGCCTTTGCCTTTGCCCTGCTCGCGGTGCGCACCGGTGCGCTGCGGCCTGCCTACGTGGCCAGCATGGCGCGCCTTGGTACGGAGGCCAGCCGGCAGCCTCTAAGCCACATCTTCTGGAGCGCTGTGATCGGCGGGTGGATCATCGCATTAGTCGCGTGGCTCGTCAGCGGCAGCCATTCCATAAGCGGCTCCGTGATGCTCATCTGGCTGCTGACTTTCATCGTCGGCCTGGGGCATTTCGCTCACTCCATTGCGACCAGTGGCGAGGTGCTTGCCGCCGTTCTTGCTCGCCAGGAAGTACCACTGGGCTACTTCCGTTGGCTGTGGCCGGCGGTGCTTGGAAACGTCTGCGGCGGCGTCCTGCTGGTTACGCTTCTTGAATACGGCCAGGTCAAAGAGGAGTAGGCGAATTCGTTTTTGCAGCGGGTGCTCGGTGGTTCGCTACTCAATGCCCGCTATTGCTGCCGATGGAACCACTTCTGTGCAATGTCGGGCCAGAACTCGTCAAATAGCGCCCCGATGGAACCTTCGGCCGTCACAGTCAATGCGCGTTCAAAGGTCAGTCCCACACCCCGATCCGATGCCGGATAGTACACGTTAGAGATTCCGCCAGCAACGAAATTTCCTAGAACATTCGCGTAGTTTGGACCCCATGTACCATTGTCCCGTTTCGCAATGACAGCCGTCGAAACCGAATACAGCAACCGGCTTTTGATCGTTCCATGTGCTCTCCGGAAATACCTTGGATCCTCATGTAGAAGTGCCGGAAAGATAGCATTGCCCCAGAGAACTCCATCGAAATTGTCGGCGTATGCTGCACCAAATCTCTTGCCATACCCCTCCGCTCCTTGTCCGTATTCAGCAAAGTCGTCCTCTGCCTGGCTGATGCCCGCATCCAAACCGGCGGCGAGAAATTGGAACGGATCGACAGAACTTTTAAAAGCCAGGTGAAATTTTTGCCCGGCAGAAAGAGGCGCTGCCTGCTGGTTGCTTGTCGTGTTAAAGAACGGAACAACGCCCAGCACGCGCTGCTTCTCTTCCTGTTTCAATTCACGAGCGGCCCGTTCGCGTTGCGCTTGCGACGACTCGGTTTGAGAATCCTGCGGAATTGTTGCAGCACCCGAGGCTGAGTCGGTATTTGAAGTCTGCGGGAGCAGGGACGAGGAGATGCCCCGCGGTTTGCTGGCGTGGCAACGGGGAATCCGGAAGTTCTATGGTTCCGCTCCTGTCCTGTCCTATGGCGAACGAGGAAAAAGCGAAAGCAGCTAGCAGGAGAATGCATTTAAGAGTCGAAATGTGGTTCACCGAACATGCGCATAGGTTTCAATATAGCGGGCCCATCTTGGTTAAAGCGAAAAGACGGAATGCGCCCTGCCACCAATGACGGACGATGGGAACAAGAAGTTGCGTTTACCGGCAAGGTTGGGATGCATACACCGTTTCCTTCAGTCTAAGCACAGCCTGAATCCACAAGCTGACAACATTTACGGCCTGACTTGCGTCTATACTTGCATAGCGAACATTCGGCGAAGATGGAGAGGCGAGATGGATGAACTGAAGCAGAATGCCATGATGGCGTATCTGATCGATGCGCTCGAGAACGGGCAAGACATAGGCCACTACGGGCGTCTCACCCTGGCCATGGTCGGGCGGCATTTTCTAGCCCATGAGGAGCTGTGCAGCCTTCTGGCCAAGTGCCCCGGAAGCACGCCGGAAGAGGTAGAAGTCATGGTCCGGCAGGTGGAAGCGAAGGGCTATAATCCGCCCCGGCGCGAGCGCATCCTGGAATGGCAGAAGGAGCAGGAATTCCCTATCTGCCCCAATCCCGAAGATCCGGACGCATGCAACGTTTACCGCGACTTGAAGTTCCCGGACTCTACTTACAAGAATATCGAGCAGTACCAGGAAGAGAAGATTGAGGCCGAAGACAAGACCGCAGCCGCATGATCTTACTTGACGACCTCTTCTCGTAATCGCGCATGGAAAAGCCCCGGTCGAAACCGGGGCTTTTCCACGCGAATTGCACCTACAGCGAATTCATCTTCATTAGGAATTCCGCATTATTGCGCGTCTTTGCCTGCCTGTCGACGAGCAGCTCCATCGCTTCTACAGGCGATAGAGGATTCAGGACCTTGCGCAGAATCCAGATGCGCTGCAAATCTTCTTTAGGGATCAGCAGTTCCTCCTTACGCGTCCCGGAGCGCTGGATGTCGATGGCCGGAAAGACACGCTTGTCAACGAGTTTGCGGTCAAGGATCACTTCCATATTGCCGGTGCCCTTGAACTCTTCAAAGATGACTTCGTCCATGCGTGAGCCGGTATCGACCAGCGCCGTCGCAATAATGGTGAGGGAGCCGCCCTCCTCGATATTGCGCGCCGCTCCAAAGAAGCGCTTCGGACGCTGCAGGGCATTAGAATCGACGCCGCCCGATAAGACCTTACCTGAAGGCGGCACGATGGTGTTGTAAGCGCGCGCCAGTCGCGTGATGGAATCAAGCAGGATCACAACGTCACGCTTGTGTTCGACCAGGCGCTTGGCTTTTTCGATCACCATTTCGGCAACTTGTACGTGACGGGCGGCAGGCTCATCGAAGGTCGAACTGATGACCTCGCCCTTTACCGAGCGCTGCATGTCGGTGACTTCTTCCGGGCGCTCGTCAATGAGGAGAACGATCAGGGCGACTTCGGGATGGTTCGTCGTCACCGAGTTAGCGATGGATTGCAGCAGCATAGTTTTGCCGGTGCGTGGCGGGGCCACAATGAGGCCGCGCTGTCCCTTGCCGATAGGCGTGAGCAGGTCCATTACGCGTCCGCTGGCATTGTCATGGATAGTCTCCATGCGTATGCGCTCTTGCGGGTAAAGCGGCGTCAGGTTGTCAAACAGTATCTTGTTGCGCGTCTCTTCCGGAGACTCGAAGTTGATTGCCTCAATTTTGACCAGCGCGAAGTACTTCTCGCCTTCGTGGGGCGGCCGGACATTGCCGCTAATGGTATCGCCGGTCTTGAGATCGAATTTTCGGATCTGCGATGGCGAGACATAGATGTCGTCAGGCCCGGGCAGGTAGTTGTAATCGGGAGAACGGAGGAATCCGTAGCCGTCAGGCAGGATTTCAAGCACGCCTTCGGCGAAGATGTGCCCTTCTTTTTCGCTTTGCGCCTGCAGAATCTTGAAGATCAGGTCCTGCTTGCGCAGGCCGCTGGCGCCTGGAATCTCGAGCGTGCGCGCAATGCGGCTCAGTTCCGTGATGTTCTTTTCTTTCAATTCAGAAATGGTCATTTTTTCCTACGGGGAGAAGTCTTGGGAAGGGGGTGAAGCGGGATCAGGAAGGAGGTTGGGGCAGTTGAAACGTCAGGTTGGGCCGGAAAAGCGCGGCAAGGCCGCGCTTAGGCTGCGCGGCGCTGCTGGACGCGTTCTTTCATTGTCTCGACGGGAGCAAGGCTCGGAGTGACCTGATTCGAATCCTGAAAGCGAACAAGGACGTCGTTTGTGGTGTCCTGAAGGCGAGTATTCGGTTTATGCAACTTCCGAGTTGCCTTCGATGCGAGTTGGCAAAGCTGGTAGCGGTTCGAAATGTGGGTAAGAGCCCCAAAAATCAGATCGGAACGCATGTGGAAATCTCCTATTGGGTGACTAAAGTCACGAGGTCCCCCACGTACTCTGTTGGTTGCCCCGTTTCCAGTCTGTGTTGTTTTCTAATTAGACGCGCGACACGCGATAACGATACGCGCTCGCATGAGTTTGATAGCATGAACATACCGGAGAAAACCTGGTGTCAGACCGAAAAGCCATTAGAGCAATGCCCTAGCCTCGACCACCAGAACCCACGCTCCGTAAGCTGGTGAGCTGCTACCGGTTACTGAGCAACCGTGCAATTCTGACCGCCTGAAGCACTTCTTTCCACCTGGCACTGTTGAACTTAACCTGTTGGAACAGGCAGGTCAATACTTTTTTCATATATTTCACAGGGGATATCTCCGGTAAACAGGAGACGATAGCTTCTATCGAAGCCGCTCCGGGCGCTGTGTTCCTCGCGCGATCATCAATTCCAATAGGTACGATCCAGGGTTCTGTACTGGATTGCCTCAGCGATATGGCTCACCGCCACCTCCGCAGCGCCTGCCAGGTCGGCGATCGTGCGCGCCACCTTTAGTATGCGATCGTGTGCCCGCGCGCTCAGGCCTTGCTGCTGCATGGCCCGTTCGAGCAGACGTTCGGCATCGGCGGGCAGTTCGCAATAAGTCCGAATCTGGCGCGTTCCCATTTGAGCATTGGAGAAGATGCCTTCCTTGCTAAGCCGCTGGTGTTGCCGCTCCCTGGCGCGCAGTACCCGCTCGCGGATCTCGGCGGAGCCTTCGCTTGCCTGTCCGCCCCGTAGTTCGCGGTATTGCACCGCCGGCACTTCTACGTGGATGTCGATGCGGTCGAGCAGTGGGCCGGATACACGCGAAATATAGCGCTGCATCATGGGTGGGGTGCAGGAACACTCCCGCGACTTGTCGTTGAAATAGCCACACGGGCAGGGGTTCATTGCAGCCGCGAGCATGAAGCGGGCAGGAAAACACAACGACATGGAGGCGCGTGCAATCGTTACAGTTCCGTCTTCGAGCGGCTGCCGCATAACCTCGAGCACGTTGCGCGGGAATTCCGGCAGCTCGTCCAGAAAGAGCACTCCGTTGTGCGCCAAGGAGACCTCACCCGGGCGCGGGACTGCGCCGCCCCCAATCAGGCCAGCGTCGGAGATGCTGTGGTGGGGCGAACGGAAGGGTCTGCGGGTCACCAGTCCGGCATCCGCGTCGAGCACGCCCGCGACCGAATGGATCTTCGTGGTTTCAAGCGCCTCGGGAAAGCGCAGCGGGGCCAGAATCGACGGCAAACGCTTGGCCAGCATGGTTTTGCCCGAGCCCGGCGGCCCGATCATTAATATGTTGTGGCCTCCGGCAGCGGCCACTTCGAGCGCCCGTTTTGCCGTCTGCTGCCCACGCACGTCTCTGAAGTCGAATGGAAAGTGCTGCAGCTCGTCCAACAGGTTGGTCGATGCTACGACAAACGGTTTGGCGTGAATACCGCCGTTAACCGCCTGGTTCAGCAGTTCCCGGGTCTCAGGAAGAGACTGCACCGGGTATACATTTACGCCATCCACTACGGCCGCTTCCGGCGCATTGGCCGCTGGCACAATCATGTTGCGAATGCCGCGCTGCTTTGCGGCTACGGCGATGGGCAGCATGCCCGGAACTCCGCGAACACCGCCGTCCAGGCCCAGTTCTCCGACCATCAGAAATGTGCTGAGATCGCGATTCTGCAGTGCGCCGTATGCGCCGAGAATGCCGACCGCAATCGGCAGATCGAAGCCCGAACCCTCCTTCTTCAAGTCCGCGGGAGCGAGGTTGATCGTGATGTGTGTCGGCGGGATGGAGAAGCCCGAGTTCTTGATCGCCGACCGCACGCGGTCGCGACTCTCGCGCACTGCAGCGTCCGGCAACCCGACTGTGTGAAAGATGTCCTCTTTCACCTGAATGCCGGAGAAGTCCACCTCCACATCAATGATGTGCGCATCGATGCCGTACACCGCAGCGCTGAGAGCTTTGAAAAGCATGAAACCCCGTCTCTGAACGCGCTGAGTATACCGGGCGCATCCTCGCGTGCAGTAGGCCACAAAGGTTGCAGAGTAGGCGTTTTAGCAGGGAAGAGCATGAGGGCCGTTGAAACGTCGCCACTTGCCGATCGTTCTCTTCGGTGACTACGATAGATGCTGTTGTGAAAACCAGCCTTTTTGATCTGTATAAGGTGGGCGTTGGCCCATCGAGTTCGCACACCATGGGCCCCATGCGCGCGGCCCGCAGCTTCGTTCTCGCTCTGGAACAGCAGCACGCCCTTGCCGCGGTGGCACAGGTGTGCGCGGACCTGTATGGCTCCCTCGCCCTCACCGGCACTGGCCACGGCACGGACCACGCCGTCCTTCTTGGGCTGATGGGAGAAGAGCCAAGCACTATCGACCCTGCGTCCATTGAGCCAAAGCTGGCAGCCGTCCGCGAAAGCCACGCGCTTGCGCTCCTGGGCAAGCAGCCGATTCCCTTCCGCGAGCCGGAGCACCTGCTCTTCCATCGCGATCAGATGAACCCGCCGGGTGCGCAAACCCAGCATCCGAACGGCATGCGTTTTTCCGCTTACAGCAGCGATGGCGCGCTATTGCTCGCAAAAACCTACTTCTCCATCGGTGGTGGGTTCATCATCGAGGACGGGATGGGCACGGAAGCAGTACCGATGATGACCACCGCTCCGCTGCCGTTCCCCTTTCGCAGCGCAGCCGAGTTGCTGGAGATGGCTGACGGCGCCGGGCTGTCCATCCCCGAGCTGCTGATGCGCAACGAGTGCGCGCTCCGTTCCAGCGACAATGCAGAGGCCGAGGTGCGCAAGGGCATCCTCTCGATTTGGAAAGTGATGCAGGCCTGCGTAGCGCGCGGCATGGTGACAGAAGGCATTCTGCCCGGAGGACTCAAAGTGCGCCGGCGCGCTCCACGGCTTGCCGCGCGGCTCGAACAAAGTGCGGCCATGGGCAAAGTCAGCGGGGATCCGCTTGCGCCGCTCGATTGGGTCACGGTCTACGCGATGGCGGTGAACGAGGAGAATGCCGCCGGGGGCCGCGTGGTGACAGCGCCTACGAACGGCGCTGCAGGATGCGTGCCGGCGGTGGCGCATTACTACTGCAATTTCGTTTCCGGCGCTAATGAGGACGGGCTGATCCGCTACTTCCTCGCCTCCGCCGCAATCGGCATTCTGTACAAGGAGAACGCCTCTATCTCTGGCGCGGAAGTAGGCTGCCAGGGAGAAGTCGGGGTGGCCTGCTCCATGGCCGCAGGCGGCCTGGCAGCAGCGATGGGCGGAACAAACGCGCAGATCGAGCACGCCGCGGAGATCGGCATGGAGCACAACCTCGGTATGACCTGCGACCCGATTGGCGGCCTAGTGCAGATACCCTGCATCGAGCGCAACGCCATGGGCGCCGTCAAAGCCGTGCACGCCTGCCGCATGGCGCTCGCCGAGCTCGATGAGCACAAGGTCTCGCTCGACCAAGTGATTCGCACAATGTATCTGACCGGGCTCGATATGCAGTCGAGATACAAGGAAACGTCGCTGGCCGGGCTGGCCTTGAATATCATCGAGTGCTGATGTGATTTCAAATGATATACTTCTTTACTTGGGGGTAAAGGAGTAAAGAATGCTTTCCAGCTCTATTAGCAGCAAGGGGCAGGTCACGATTCCTGTGAGTGTGCGCCAACGGCTCGGATTGCGCGAAGGCGACCGCGTGGAGTTTGTCCTGGAAGGCGAGAAGACCGTGCTGCGGCCGGTACGCTCCCTGGAAAACCCCTTCACGAAATTTGTTGGCGCACTTCCTGCATTCGCCAACATCGCTGAAGTGAACGCCTGGGTAGACGATATACGGCGCGATGATGATGGCGAATGAGAACAGCCATAGATACTAATGTGCTTTCTGCAATCTGGTCTCGCGAGCCAGCGGCTGAGTTTCTCTCGCAGCAACTCTTCAGCATTCAAGCCCAAGGTGCTCTCGCGATTTCGGGCCCGGTATACGCCGAATTGCTTGCTCATCCTTTAGCGACTGAAGACTTTGTGGCGGCTTTTTTGGCAGAGACCGGCATTGCTACAGATTTCGGCTTTCACGAATCCGTGTGGAAAGAATGCGGACGTCGTTATGCCTCCTACGCGGCGCGCCGGCGTAAGTCAACAACGCATGGCGAGCCGCGACGGGTTCTCGCCGACTTCCTTATAGGGGCACATGCGCTTCTTCATGCCGATCGCATGATTACGTTAGATCATCGCCGGTATCAGAAAGATTTTCCGGAGTTGCGGCTGCTCTAAGCAGTAGCTGAAGCAATACGCGATGCGGGTCCGCACTCGCCGCAGGTCAGCAGTCGCGATAAAGTGGAACGGATGACTTCCCCCCAACCCTTTCGCCGCCTCGCTTCACTGCCGACTTACGTCTTCAACGTGACCGGAGAGATGAAGGCTGCCGCGCGCCAGCGGGGTGAGGACATCATCGATTTCGGCATGGGCAATCCCGACGGGGCCACGCCGCAGCACATAGTGCAGAAGCTGATTGAGGCTGCGGGCCGGACCTCCACCCACCGCTACTCGCTTTCGAAGGGGGTTCCGCGGCTGCGCAAAGCGATCTGTGACTGGTACAAACACCGTTACAATGTCGATCTTGATCCCGCGACGGAAGCAGTCGTGACCATCGGATCCAAGGAGGGCATAGCGCACCTGTGCCTGGCGACGCTTGATCGCGAAGACACCATCATTGTTCCAAATCCCAGCTACCCTATTCACATCTACGGTCCCATCATCGCGGATGCGCAGGTGATCGGCGTGGAGATCAGGGACCCGGAAGCGTTCCTGGATGAACTGGAGCGCACGCTGCCCTCCATGCAGCCGCGTCCCAAGATCCTGCTGCTGAACTTCCCGTCGAATCCGACAACTCAGTGCGTCACACTACGCTTCTTCGAGCGCGCTGTCGCGCTCTGCCGCGAGTACGGCATCTATCTCGTTCACGATTTTGCGTATGCAGATATCGCCTTCGACGGATATCGCGCGCCCTCGGTGCTCGAAGTGCCGGGCGCAAAAGACGTCGCGGCCGAGTTCTTTACGCTCTCGAAGAGCTACAACATGCCGGGCTGGCGGGTCGGCTTCATGGCGGGAAACCGCGAGCTGGTCGCGGCGCTCACCCGCATCAAGAGCTACTTCGATTACGGCACCTTTACGCCCATCCAGGTCGCGGCCATCCAGGCGCTCGAAGGTCCGCAGGAATGCGTGGCAGAGATTTGCGAAACCTACCGCAAGCGCCGCGATGTACTTGTTGCTGGACTGAATAAACTGGGCTGGCCGGTGGAACTGCCGAAGGCGACGATGTTCGCGTGGGCGCGTATTCCGGAGCCGTATCGCGCGCTCGGCTCGCTGGAGTTCTCAAAGAAGCTGTTGACCGAAGCGAAGGTCGCCGTGAGCCCCGGCGATAGGTTTCGGCGAACGCGGCGATGGCTATGTGCGCTTCTCGCTCATCGAGAATGAAGAGCGCACGCGCCAGGCATTGCGAGGGATCAGGCGGATGTTCGAGCGGGAGGTGAACAAATAGTAAACCGCTGGGCCTCTTTGCGCGCACAAAGCAGTGTCGTTATCCATGGTGCTGGAATCGCGTCCTTAGTGAAGCGCCTCCACAATAGCACAGAGGTCTCCGTCAGCGTGCGCACAACGGGTATGCACGCATCTCGCTATAAACGCCAGAAAGCTGCTGTGTGCAACGGCTGAGACCCAGGAAAGCGGGCTTGCCGTTTTTGAGTCTTGTAGAGGGAGGGCACTCGCCAACTGAATCCAGCATGAGTCGGGAGAGATGCTCGGACTTCTGCTTTGCATTCATAATTAGCTTAAGATGCGCGTTCGAATCCGTTGCATAGGATATCCAGCTGCTCCTGCTCGCTCATGCGCTCAGCCACTCCAAAGGCCGCGGACGAAACCCCAACTCGCGTTTCACCTTGCTGTTCGACGCGCCGCGCAGACGCATGGCATAGTAGACCGCATCCGGACCGGCCACTTGCAGGGCCTGCTCCTCGGTCACGCGCGGTGGCTCCGGAGCGCCAGCATAGCGAGCAAATGCTGGCAGCCACACGCGCTGCTCCGCCGGTGTGTCGTCCGCGATGTTATACGCGCCCGGAGCGGCATTGAGCGCTGCAGCCGTTGCGGCAGCCGCATCTTCAATGTGAACGAAGCTGGAGACTCCAGTTCCGTCGCCAATGACCGGCACTTGCTCCCGGCGCACCTGCTGGCCTATATCTCCCTCCCGCGTATACCAGGTGCCGGGCCCGTAGAAGAATCCATAACGGAGAAGAATCGTCTCTATACCTGGACTGCTGGTAGCGCGCTGCTCCAATGCTCGATACGTCTGGGCGCTCCCAGCAACGCCCGGAGGTGCCTCCGTGATCAAGGGGTCTTCTTCATGCGCGAGTCCCGGGCCGGGCGCGTACCAGAACCCGGATGACTGCAGGAGGTAACGGCGCGTGCCTGCCGCTTCCATGGCCGCCAGCAGATTGACATTGCCCGTGATGCGCACCTCGCGGTCACGCGCCGCAGAGGCCTGCATCTCCTCCGGCGTGTAGTGCTTCGGCAATGCTGTCAGTTCATTAATCACCACATCGGGACGCACATGCCGCAGCGCGGCTTCTACCGCCCCGCGCTCCAGTATGTCGGCGATCACAGCATCTGTCGATTGCTGACGGAGAGCTTGCGCGGCCTCTTCAGAGCGCGCAACGCCGATTGAGGTGTGGCCGACATCATGCAGCTGTTGCAGCAGAGCACGGCCGATTGCACCTGTTGCCCCAGCGATGAGCACCTTCATACGTCCTCCACTGTTCAGGCCCCGCTTAGTCGCGCTCCACCGCCATCGCGACCGAGTTCCCCCCGCCCAGGCACAGCGCCGCGATCCCCTTCTTCGCATCGCTCCGCATCATTTCGTAGATCAGCGTCGTGAGCACGCGGACGCCGCTGGCGCCGATGGGGTGGCCTATGGCTACGGCTCCGCCATTCACGTTGACGTTGTCGTGCGCGAGGCCGAGTTCTTTCAGCACACCGATCGCCTGCACGGCGAAGGCCTCGTTCAGCTCGTAAAGATCCACCTCGTCCGGCTTCCAACCGGTCTTCTTCCAGATGCGCTGCACGCCGATGACGGGCGCCAGCATGACCCACTTCGGATCGACGCCGCTGGTAGCCTGCGCGCGAATGTGCACCATCGGCTCCAGGCCAAGCTCTTTCGCTTTCGCCGCGGACATAACCACCACCGCCCCCGCGCCATCGTTCACGCCCGGAGCATTGCCGGCCGTGACCGTGCCGTCTTTCTTGAACGCCGGCTTTAATGCGCGCAGTGCTTCGATGGAAGCATCGTCGCGCACGCTCTCGTCACGATCCAGCACGGTCGGGGCCTGGCCTTTTTTCTTCGCCGGCACTTCCACGGGAAGGATCTCTTTTGCGAAACGTCCTTCTTTGTGCGCCGCCGCCGCCTTCTTGTGCGACTTCAACGCGTACTGGTCCTGCTCTTCGCGGGAGATATTGTGCTTCTCTGCCACGTTCTCGCCGGTCATGCCCATGTGGTAGTTGTTGAAGACATCCCACAGACCGTCGTGGATCATGGAATCCACGACCTTCGCGTCGCCCATGCGGAAGCCGTTGCGACCTTGGGGCAGCAGATACGGCGCGTTCGACATCGATTCCATGCCACCCGCAATCACGATCTCCGCGTTCCCCGTCTGAATGGCCTGCGCGGCCAGTCCTATCGCTTTCAATCCAGACCCGCACACTTTGTTGATGGTTAGGGCGCTGACCTCCGGAGGCAGGCCGCCGTGCAGCGCCGCCTGCCGAGCGGGGTTCTGCCCCAGCCCGGCAGAGACCACGTTGCCCATGATGCACTCGTCCACTTGCGCGGGATCGATCCTCGCTCGCTTGACTGCTTCACGGATTACGAGCGCTCCCAACTGTGTAGCGGATAAATCCGCCAGCGAGCCTTGAAACTTTCCGACCGGTGTACGCACAGCGGACACAATAACGACGTCTTCCATTACCAGTTCCCCTTCTCTCCTGCAGACGCGTCACAAACGAAACGGTTGCAGGCCAACGTGTGAAGATAGCAGGGAGAGCGAACAGGCGGCAACGCAGCGGCTGCCGAGGAGAGCACGAGCGGCGCATGAGCACAGACTTTGAACCGATGATTCCGGCTTCGGCACAAGCCAGCACACCCGAAGAAGGCGAGTCGATCGCGCCATGGTGGCACACGCTGCTCCTGATTATGCTGATCCTCGGCACCTCGCAGCGGGCTTCGTCAGCACGCGCCGGCTTCACGGGGTGGACCAGCACCGCGCGCTCAACTACGGCGTCACCATGGCATGGGAGTGGGTGTTGGCGGGGCTTACCTACTGGGGACTGCGCCTTCGCCATGTGTCATTGAGGCGCGTGCTTGGTGTCCAGCGGCGTGGCGCGTCTGCCTGGCTGGAAGATGCTGGCATCGCACTCGGCTTCTGGTTTTGCTCGCTGCTCATCCTGGGCGCGCTTGCCCTTCTGCTCAGGCCGCTCCATCTGAATCCGGAAAGCATCCGCACGGTGGTTTCGAAACTGGCGCCCTCCACTCCGTTCGAACTTGTTCTCTGGTTCTGCATGAGCCTCACTGCCGGCGTATGCGAGGAGTTTCTGTTTCGCGGATACATGCAGCAGCAATTTTCCGTGTGGACGAGGCGCGCATGGGCCGGCGTTCTGTGCTCCGCGCTGCTCTTCGGCGCAGCGCACAGCTATGAAGGAATTGCCGGGATGATGCTGATCACCGCATATGGCGCGCTCTTTGGCGTGCTTGCACGGGTGCGTCACAGCTTGCGTGCCGGCGCAATGGCACATACGTGGCACGATGCGCTCAGCGGCTTCGTGCTCTTCATCGCACACCATTACGCGGGACTTCTCCCTCGATGAGCGGCTTCCTTTGTGCGTTGCGTGCCCGACGTGGATCAACGTAACCGGAAGACGTGAGAAAATTCGATTTTTCTCTTGACACTGTTTTGCGCGAAAACTATACATTCGATAACTGCAACCTACGTGTTGCAGTCAAGGGAGAATAGACACCATGGCAACAACGAAGAAGGCAGCAGCCAAGAAGCCAGCCGCGAAGAAGGCCGCGACTAAGAAGGCAACCAGCAAGAAGAAGTAAGCAAGGCAACAGGCAACACTCTCCGGGGGACGCAGGCAAGCGTCCCCCGAGGTGTTTCTGGAACTCCTCAGCCCAGACCTCACCTTGTACAGTGGAAGCGTGACGCGACGACGCTGGATTGCCGACACATGGAGCGAACGCATCGCCTTCCTTCGCGGCGAGCAGGCTCACCATCTCGCGCGGGTGCTGCGCGCCACCCCCGGCATGGAGTTCGACGTGGTTGCAGGCGACCGCGTATGGCGTGCAACCGTGCGCGACGTTTCTGACGAAGCCGTCTCCTTTGATCTGATCGTCGAAACCGCTGCGGATACAGCCCTCCCCCTCACCTTGTTGCTCAGCGTCTTCAAGTTTGATCGCATGGAGTGGGCGATCGAGAAGGTGACCGAGCTCGGCGTGAGTGCGATCGTTCCTGTGCTGGCACGCCGCACCGAGAAGCACCTGGCGCAGGCTGCGAACAAGCGAGCAGAGCGCTGGCGCCGCATTGCGCTAGAGGCCGCCAAGCAATCCAGGCGCGCCAGCATCCCGGAGATCCGCGATCCGCTGCCCTTGCAGAACGCCATTGCGCTTTCGCCGGCGGCAGATGCGGTCCGGTTACTGCTCACCGAAGATGAGCAGGAAACCTCGCTTCCCACCGCGCTGGATGCGCAGACCGGAGCCGGACGAACAGACGCGGCGCTCTGGCTGGCGATTGGACCCGAAGGTGGATGGACCCCGGATGAGTACAACGCTTTCACGCAGGAAGGGAGATGGAAAACAGTGAGTCTCGGGCCGCGGATCCTGCGCGCCGAGACGGCAGCAATTGCGGCTGTGGCGATCTGCGGGTCCGCATGGCTCCAGCGGGAAGCGGCCCGTGGCGAAAGCGAAAGGGAAAAGCCGCAATCTGTTCGATTGCGGCTTGGAGGGTGAGCGGCTTGTGAGGTTTAGCTGAAAAAGTCTTTCATCTTTTCCAGCAGACTACGTGAGGTATGTCGGTTCTCCATTTCCAGGGTGTCGCCAAGCTGGCGAATCACTTCACGTTGCGCCTTGGTCAGCTTCTTCGGTGTCTCGATGACAACCTGGACGATCAAGTCACCGCGACCGTGCTCATTCAGGAAAGGCACTCCCTTGCCGCGCAGGCGAAACTCCTTACCGCTTTGCGTGCCTTCGGGAACTTTCAACGCGGTTTCGCCTTCGAGTGTAGCCACATTGAGTTCCGCACCGAGCGCAGCCTGCGGGAAGGAGATCATGACGACGTAATGGAGGTCATTGCCTTCGCGCTCCAGGAATGCATGCGGCTTGACGCCGAGCACCACGTACAGGTCGCCCGCAGGTCCGCCAGAACGGCCGGCATCGCCCTCGCCGCTGTAGCGGATGCGCGTGCCGTCTTCCACGCCCGCCGGTATCTTCACCGAAATGGAGTGTTCCCGCTCAATGCGACCGTCACCATGGCATGTGGAGCAGGGGTCCGTCACCACCGAACCGGTGCCGCCGCAGGCTGCGCAGGTGCGCGCGATGGAAAAGAAGCCCTGCTGGAAGCGCACCTGTCCACGCCCGCCGCATTGTGCGCAGGTGGTGGGCCCGCGTCCTTTTGCCCCGCCGGAGCCGTTGCAGTCCGTGCAGGTTTCCATGCGCCGGACCGTGACGGTTGTTTCTTTGCCGAAGACGGCTTCTTCGAAATCAATGGTGAGGTCGTAGCGAATATCCCGGCCACGCTGCGCACGCGATGCGCGGCCGCGACCGCCGCCGTTTCCCATGTTGAACATCTCGCCGAAGAAATCGCCGAAGATGTCCCCCAGGTCCACGCCCTGCGGGAACCCGCCCTCAAAGCCGCCGCCCGCGCCGTTGCTTACACCGGCGTGGCCGAAGCGGTCATAGCTGGCACGCTTTTGCGGGTCCGAAAGCACCTGATACGCTTCGCTTGCCTGCTTGAACTTCTCTTCCGCCTCTGCATTATCAGGATTGCGGTCCGGGTGGTACTGCATAGCCAGGCGTCGATATGCGGTCTTCAGTTCCCCGTCGCCGCACTCCCGCGTGACGCCCAGCACCTCGTAATAATCGATCTTGGTCACGTTAGCTTGTGTTCTCATGCTTCTTTCTGTCGCGGATTGCTCGCAATGCGGACGAGCGCTGGCCGCAGGAGCTTTTCCTTAATCCGGTATCCGCGGCGAACTTCGTCCAGTACTTGATGATCGGGCACGTCGGTGCGCTCCACACTTTCAAGAGCTTCGTGGACGCGTGGGTCGAAGGGGGCGCCAACGGTCTCGATTGGCTGCACGTTCAGCGAACGCAAAACCTCGTCCATCTGCTTGGCGATTAACTCCACGCCTGTGCGCAACTGCTCCGCGGACCCGCCGGCGTTCAGGGCCAGGCGGAAGTTGTCGAGCACGGGCAGGAACTGTTCAATAGCGCCGGAGATAGCAAAATCGCGGAAGTCCGCCCGCTCACGCGCTTCTCGCTTGCGCGCGTTGTCGAACTCTGCCTGCAAGCGCGCGAGGCGATCAAAAATCTGATCCCGCTCTGCGCGGAGGCGCTCATTCTCCTCACGCATGCCCATGCCGGCTTCCGCCGGAGTCGGCGGGGTGGAGGTTCGCTCTTCGCCCTCTATGCCCGTGGTAATGGCGTCTGCCGGATCGGAGGTCGGATCGGTGGCGTTCTGCGATTCGATGATTGCTTCGGTCACTCTACCTGATGTTGCCATAGCTGAAGTAGATGCTACTTCCTTTCAGGCGCTGGGCGCCTAACATTGATTGACGCTTTTGTGCTACATACTTTCGGATTGCTACATACTTTCGGATGTAGAAAGCAGCGGCGCCGGAGACTGACAGGTCGATTGTCGAACTCTACCTGCCGGAATGCCGCCTTGAGCGTTTTCCGCTGACGTGCCCCACAGGGCACGTCTATAGAGATGCGCCAGAGGCGCGCCTGACTCATCCGGACCTGCCGGTGCCGGTTCTGCCGTTCCAGTTAGTCGAAAGCTAGCGGGGCGACTGCAAAATCCTTTCCGACAATTGCGCTATATAGGAGACCGCCTGAATAGTCTCTTGATATTGCATCCGTGTAGGGGCGAGCACTGCCACCGTACCCAGACCCTCTCCACCGAGCCGGGTGCCGGCCCCGATCAGGACCATATTCTCCATCTCAGGCATGGCCTCTTCCAACCCGACCACCACGCGCACGGCCTGCTGGCGAGCATCCACGTACGCACCCAGCAATTCGATAATGCGTTGCTTCGTTTCAAGCGCAAACAGAAGCTGCCGAAGCCGTTCCTGGTCCACGCCCGCATTTAGGAGGTTGGCCACACCTTCCACAAAGACCACCTGTGCGCTTTCCCTGCCCTCCAGCGCTCCTTTGGTGCAGAGTTCGTGCACAGAGCGCATAAGCCGATCGTATTCATTGCGCTCTTCATCTCTGCGCCGTGCTATTTCGGCACGAATGCGGTCAATCGACCATCCGCGAAAGTTCCCATTCAGAAAGCTGGCCGCTGCTTCAAGCTCCGCCGTGGATAAGTCTCCATCCAGATGCAGCACGCGATCCAGCACCGTGCCGCCCTTGGTCACCACCACGGCCAGCACACGCCCAGGTGTCAGGCGTGAAAAATGGATGTGCTCCAGCCAGTCCACCTCGCCTGTTACAGCCGCCGCTACCCCCACGCCACTCGACACAAGCGCGAGCACGTGCGAGGTGCACTCCAGAAATTGCTGCCGGCTGCGTACTCCGGAGAAGCAGCCTTCGATCTGTTCGCGCCTTTCCGGAGAAAGCTGTCCTGCGGTTGCCCGGGCCATACCCGCCAGATGCTCCACATAGAATCGAAATGCGCGCGCGGTGGGGACGCGTCCTGCAGAAGTATGCGGTTGCTCCAGCAACCCTGCGTCACTCAGCGCCGCCATCACGTTCCGTATGGTCGCGGAACTCATGCCCTCTTTGTCCGCATATATGCGGGCGATTGCCTGTGAGGCAACCGGCTCTCCGGTTGCGATATACAGATCGATGGCAGCCATAAGCACGAGCCTCTCCCGAGGCCCGATTCGGAACTCAGAGGGTGCGGTGTGCTCGCCCGTAAAGCTGTCTCCCATCGATAGCCTGCGTGAGAAGAGCGCAGCGATCTATAAACAATTTTAGAAAGCGCACCGGGCGGTGTCAACGCGTGCCCGGCACACCAAAGGCACCAGCAAGAGCGCAACGGTCACATTTCTCCCAAACCATTCAAATGCTTTGCGCATTTACCTGCGACTGGAAACTTCGGCGCCGTCAGCTGATTTCGAAGACGTTCTCGTCTTTCGCTCGCTGCGCTTCGGCGCGCTCTTCCAGCTTTCGGGCGATCGCGTAGAAGCCGGCCGAGGCCACTGAGTCCGGCGGCGCAAGCGCGACCGGCATTCCCCGGTCGCCACCTTCCCTAATCTTCGGATCGAGTTCCACAGAGCCGAGAAATGTCAGGCCGAACTGTTGTGCCGTGCGCTCCACGCCGCCGGTCGAGAAAATATCCACGACTTCATGGCAGTGAGGGCAGGTGAAGTGGCCCATATTCTCGACGACTCCCAGTACCTCCACATTCACTTGATGAAACATCTCCAGCGCCTTACGCGCGTCCTGGAGCGAGACATCGGACGGCGTTGATACCACCACCGCTCCGGTAAGCGGGACCGTTTGCACCAGCGAAATCACAACATCTCCCGTCCCGGGCGGTAGATCAATGATCAGGTAATCCAGCTCTCCCCAGGCGACCTGCTGCAGGAACTGCCGCACGATCTGGTGCAGCATGGGCCCACGCATCACCAGCGGCTTGTCCCCGGGCGACAGAAGGCCGACGGAGATGACCTTTACCCCATGCGCTGTCAGCGGCTCAATGCGGTTGCCTTCCACCACCCGGGGCTGGGCGGAGGTCCCCATCATCAGCGGAACATTGGGCCCATAAATGTCGGCGTCCATCAGGCCAACACTGTGCCCGAGATTTCTGAGCGCAATCGCGAGATTGACGGCGAGCGTCGTCTTGCCTACGCCCCCCTTCCCGGATCCGACGGCGATGATGGACTTCACTCCGGGCAAGGACTGCGGCTGCTGCGCCTGTGGCGCTCCATGCGTTCCCATACTGATTCTCCTGCTCCTCTAATCTCTGGATACCAAGCTTCTCTCCATACAAAGCTTCTCTGGATACCAAGCTGTGTGACCCGGCTAGGCTATTGCGATAGCCGGCGTATTGCCGCAGCCGAGGTCCTCTCTGTTCCGGCTACATCTTTCCTGGCCGCATGGTGCCCGCCAGCGCTCCCTCAGGCTTCAACGCCCGCTTCCGTTCAAGCTCGCGTTGCCGCTCTTCGCGCCTTCGCCCGGCATCTTCAAAGTGCCGCTGCTCCTCCTCCGTCTCCGGCTGGAGTTGAGGCACCGGCACGCGCCGCCCCTGCACATCCACTGCAACAAAGGTCAGATACGCTGAGGCGACGTGGCGATGCATGCCGGCCAGCGTGTTTTCCACCCACACCTTCACGCCCACTTCCATTGACGTATTAAAGGCGCGGTTTACGGACGACTTCAGGATTAGCAGATCGCCCACGTGTACGGGAGCAATAAAGTCGATGTGGTCCATCGAAGCCGTAACAACATGGCTCCGCGCATGTCGGTAAGCGGCCATCGCCGCCACCAGATCGATGAAGTGCATCAGGCGACCGCCCAGAAGGTTACCCAAGGTATTCGTATCGTTCGGCAGAATCAGTTCCGTCATCTCGGATTGCGAATCGGCTACCGTCCGTACCGGCAGGTGGCTCGTGAAGTCCATCAGGTTCTCCGTCCATTTCTGTCCATGAATGCGCCGTGCTGGCTGGCGCGAGCCCAGGCCCAGTGTCGGCGCTACAATAGTCTGGTCACTGACACCGATTTGCAGGGCCGTCTGTTCAAGTGTCTGCGATAGCGCGAGCGGAAGCAAATGCCCGACTCGCCGCCGCTGTATAGCTTCCCACTCGCGAGGAAGATTGTGGCGGCCGCAGCCGGAGCGCGGTCGCGGCAAATACCAGCGTAGCGGCCCAGCCGTTCACCCTTCATTTGGCGGAGTACACATCCGAGCAGCGGGCAAGAGCCACTCACCATACCACGGAGTCCCATGGACAAGATCGCCGCACTGACCGCTATACTTGAAGCAAACCCAAAGGACGCCTTTGCCCGGTATGGGCTTGCCCTGGAATACGCCAATCAAGGCCAGACCGAGACTGCGCTCTCGCATTTCGACCAGTTACTGAATGCACATCCGGATTACACGCCGGGGTACCAGATGGCTGGGCAACTCCTTGCAAAAGCGGGGCGGCGCGAAGAGGCGACCCAGCTCTTGAAAGACGGAATCGCCAGCGCCCTGCGGACCGGCAACGCTCATGCAGGCAGCGAGATGGAAGCGCTATTGGATGAAATCACGTATTGAGCGCGGATGCGGAATCACCCTCCAGCTGCGCATCTAGTGTGTGGTGGACTGTGAAGCTGCTAGCTATTTGTGCACGCGATGCAAACGCAACATCTTGCAATCAAAAGGCGCGCACTTTCGGCTTTCGCAGACGCGCATAATGGCTCAGGCATGAAGATTCCCTTGTTCCCGCTCGATGTCGTTCTGTTTCCGGGAACCCCCTTGCCTCTCCATATTTTCGAGGAGCGGTACAAGGAAATGATGGCGCAATGCATCGCCGCGCGAACGCCGTTCGGCGTGGTGCGCGCACAACGAGAAGGTCTCGCCGTCATTGGCTGTACGGCTGAGATTGTGCGCGTTCTGTACCAGTACCCCGATGGCCGTTTTGATGTGCTCACGCAAGGGCTCGAGCGATTTGAGATCGAACAACTCGACAATTCCCGCAGCTATCTCCAGGCGGAGGTCGACATGCTTCCGGATACCGGCGCCATCGCACCGCGCACCGCGCGTGAGGAATGCGTGGCGCTCCACTTTGAGGCGCTGGAACTGCTCGGCGCCATCGAGCCGAATCTCAGCTTGAATCTGGAGGAGCCAATCTCGTTTTTGCTTGCCTCCACCATGCCAGCCGACCTCAGCTTTCAGCAACAGTTGCTCACCGTAAACTCGGATGCCGAGCGTACGGACAGGCTTCTTGCGTATTACCGCAACATGCTGCCCAAGTTGCGGCGCGGCGTTCAGGCGTCCCGCCAGGCCAGCAACAATGGGCACATCATGTAGCTTGCCTTGCCCCGCCCCGCCCTGCCGCACTCCGTTGCAATCCGTGTCGCGCCTCCCACCCCCGTGGGCTCCGACGCGGCGTACAGTAGAGAAAGCGGGCCTAGCAAGCAGCCCGCCAATATAGACGATTCGCGAACCAAGGAGTTTCCGCGCATGCCGCAGGCCACCGCCGCCGCCCCTCTCCCCCAGCCCACGCACGCAATGCCCACCACGCTCGCCGCACTCCGCGCTACTGCCGCGTTCTCCGAAGCCCGGGTGGGTCGCAGCGTAAAAGACGAACTCCGCGAGAACCTGATTCGCCGGCTCCAGGACCGGCGCCCCATCTTCACCGGCATCGTGGGTTACGACGATACCGTGGTTCCACAGATCGTGAACGCCGTGCTTTCGCGCCAGAACTTTATCCTGCTCGGCCTGCGAGGGCAGGCAAAAAGCCGCATCCTGCGTGCTCTCACCGACCTGCTGGATCCCGAGATGCCGTACATCGCCGGCTGCGAAATCCGCGACAATCCTTACCGCCCGCTTTGCAAACGCTGCCGCGACCTCGTCGCGCGCGAAGGCGAGAACACGCCAGTCGCCTGGATAAGCAGCAGTGACCGTTACGTGGAAAAGCTTGCCACTCCGGATGTAACTGTGGCTGACCTGATTGGCGATCTTGACCCTATCAAGGCTGCGCGCGGAGGGAGAAGACCTTTCGAGCGAACTCACCATGCACTACGGCCTGCTCCCTCGCGCCAACCGCGGCATCTTCGCCGTGAACGAATTGCCCGACCTCGCCGGCAAGATCCAGGTTGCGCTCTTCAACATCATGCAGGAAGGCGATGTGCAGATTAAGGGCTACCCCGTGCGGCTGCAGCTCGATGTGGCACTGGTGTTTTCCGCCAACCCGGAGGATTACACGGCACGCGGCAAGATCGTGACGCCGCTCAAGGATCGCATCGGCTCCGAGATCCGCACGCACTACCCGCAGTCAGTCGAGGAAGGCATCGCCATCACAGCGCAGGAAAGCTGGAGTGACCGCGGGGCGATCGCTACCGAGATCGCTCCCTGGATGCGCGAGATCGTGGAGCAGATCGCCTTTACCGCGCGCGAAGACAAGAAGGTGGACAAGCGCTCCGGCGTCTCGCAACGTTTGCCTATCTCCACCATGGAGCTAGTCGTATCCAATGCGGAACGCCGTGCCCTGCTGCACGGGGAAGAGCTGGTCTACCCACGCGTGGGCGATATCTACGCCGCGCTACCCGGCATTACCGGCAAGATCGAACTGGAATACGAAGGCGAGATGAAGGGCGCCGATGTGGTTGTTCGCGACATCATCCGCACGGCCATCGCGCAGGTGTATGACAAGCACTTTGCCGAGGTCAACACGCAGCAGATCGAGCAGTGGTTCAACCTGGGCGGCGCCGTGAAGATCCAGGACGACCAGGCCGCCGCGGATACGTTGGTCGAGCTGCGGCAGATTCAGGGGCTCTTCGAGAAGCTGATATCACTCGGGGTCAAACAGAAGGATGCGCCGGAAAAGATCGTCGCTGCCGCTGAGCTTTTATTAGAGGGCCTCTACGCTCACAAGCGCTTGAGCCGGAGCGAAGAGCGCGGGTTTACCGCCCAGGAGCGCGCCCAGAAACGCGCCGAACGCGGCACCGAGGAACGCGAAGAATGGCAGCAGCGCCGGTCTTCTGGCGGGTCACGGCGGGGCGGGCTGAATTAGCAATCCGCGCTATTCTTGCACTGACATCTTCGCTAACACCTCGCGAGCATGGTCACGCATCGGATAACGCTTCTCTTCGGCACTATAAGTTTTGTCCTGTTGCGCAACAACACTGAGAGCTCTTTCAGCCTCCCGCCCACCAACTTTGGCTAATCCGTCGATAGCTTCGTACTTCACTGGCGGAAATTTATCCGCAGTCGCAGCAATCACAGCCTTCTCTAGACTGGCCTGATTACTGGCTGTTAGCTTTATGTCACCTGTTTTTGCCTGATGTAGCATTTCGGCCATAACGCCTACTGCATTGTCGCGATCCGACCACACCAGACTCTGTGACATCTGCGTCAAAGTCGGTAGAAGTACCTCACCGTGGTGGGCCAGCCAAGCCGCAAATTTTGATTGGGGGTCATAAATTCCTCGTGCAAGAGCAGGTAAAGCACGCCGGTATCCTGGCTCATCTGCGAACCGCTGCACAACGTCCATCAGATCTGAGATGTAATCCCCATACTCTTCGCCGAACCTAGCATCTGTGCCGCCCAACTCGCGGATGGCTTTGGCAGAATACGCATCTTCCCGCGACAGGAGGTCTACCAGCACTTGTCGCGTCTCAGGCGTGTCCTTTACGGCCAAGCGCTGCATTGCGTCAGCACGTAAATGCCAGTTCTCAGATGCAAGCAATCTAGCCGTATCTGAAGTGACTCCACCGTGCTGGCAAACACTAGGCCTAGCAGCCAAAAAGAATCCAAAAAGCATAACCGCTGTCATTTTCATATATTGCTCCTCAGTGATTCCACTTGTACGAATCGCATATACCGCAATCTAATTGCCGCCAATCTAGATGGACATGAGTCAAATCTGAGTCAGCAAGCGGCTCTGCGCATGCATGAGCATAAGTTAGCCCTACGCTCCATATCGTGTTAGCAGTAGATGAACTTGAGGCGTAATCAACAGCATCGCCGTATTGATGCCTGCTGTTCACGTAGTAATGGTATGGTGCTTGGGCATCGTCGACGTCTTCTTCCTTGTAAGGGTTTCGATAGACACTATTCACGGTCAAGTGAGGAGCATAATTGGCCTGTTCTGTGGTCATTTGATTGAACACCGCGATCTGTAAAACCGCATACTGGGCATAGTAGCCGCTATTCATGGTCGAAAATGGGCGTACTTAGGTCGTACTCACTATTTCGATTTGTCAACTGCTATTTCGTAAATCTGGCTATTCAACAAAATGAAAAGGCCCCGGTTGCCCGGGGCCTTCTCTATACTGCTTCGCTAAGACTAGACGCCGACTGGCTTGGCTTCGCTGTAGGCGACGGTATTGCTTTCGCTCTTGGCGGTGGTGGCGGTGGCTTCCTTGTTGGGTTGGCCGCCGGGCTTGCGGATGTCGATGCCGCCTTTGAAGAAGGCGCCATCTTCGATGCTTATGCGCTGCGCGATCACGTCGCCGGTGAGCGAGCCTTCGCTGCGAATATCGACGCGGTCGCTGGCATTGATGTTGCCGCGCACTTTGCCCAGGACAACCACTTCGCGTGCAGAGATATTCGCGGCTACCTGGCCGTTGCGGCCCACGGTGACGCGGTTGCCCTGCAGATTGATGGCGCCCTCGACCTTGCCATCGATGTAGAGGGATTCCGAGCCAGTGACCTCGCCTTTTACCACAAGACTCTTGCCGATGGTGGCCTGGTCGGCAGCCGCGGATTGCGCCGCCGGAGCCGCAGGGGTACGTGAGCCAGTGCTGGTTTCAAATCCGGAGGAGGTTGGGGGCACTGCCGGACGCGCCGGCTCCGTGCTCGGGGACTGGGGGGAAGTGCCGGAGGTGCCGGGCTGGTTCGGTTTCCACATCGCTTGGGGATTTCCTTTCCTCTACTACGTATCGTACTCCGCTTTCAAAACGCGCCTGTACCGCGAACGCATCGCCCGCCCTCAACACCGGCTCGCTTCCAAAGCTTGAGTAAATCTTTCCATCCGCTGACGCAGTCCTGCGCTGCGGAGGTGACTTCTGGGCCTTTGTTTGCATATTACTCATCTCGCAGGAAAAATACACGCCCTTGTCGATATCTTTCGTTGTAGTGCTTACTCAAGCGATACCGTTTCGCATCTCTCTCCCTCTAAGGTGGTATGGCCACAGACCGTGAACTCATGCAGCGGATCGTCCGCTCCCCTGCCCAGCGCGCCGGGTACAAACAACTTGTTCGTGAACTTGGGCTGGGCGGTGGGCGCGAACGCCGTCTGTTGCTGGAGCAACTCGCCCGCATGACCGCGCGCGGCATCCTGGTGAAAGCCGACCGGGACCAATGGACGGTGCCAGCGGCAGCGGCGACGCGGGAGAACCTGGTCGGAGGACGCCTTGACCTGCATCGCGATGGCTACGGCTTCGTCCGCCCCCACACCCGCTCCGCGACGGGCGAGGATGATATCTTCATTCCGCCCAGCGAATTGCACGGCGCCATGCAGGGCGACCATGTACTTGTTGAACTTGCTGCTCCCCGTGCCGATGGCCGTCGCCATGGACGCATCGCCCGCATCATCACTCGCCGGAATCCCACTGTCGTCGGACGCTTCCAGTACGCGCACGGACGCCAGATGCAGGGCAACTATGTGGTCCCGTTTGACGAACGCATAACGCAGCCGATTCTCATACCCTTTCGGCCTCGAAATGCCGGAGATGACGATTACCGGCACGCCCAATCGCGTACTCGGGGATGAGGCGCTCCACACCGAAGAAGCCGCTGCGGAAGGCGACCTCAACGGGTTGGTGGTGGATGTGGAGATCACGGACTGGCCCACACCCACCAGGCAAGCCCGTGGACGCGTCATCGAAATCCTCGGCTATCCAGACGACTTCGGCGTCGATGTCGAGATCATGATTCGCAAGCACCATCTGCCGCATGTCTTTCCGGACAGGGTGCTCGAAGAAGCCCGCGGTGTCGCCCGTCTCGATCCCGTTGAGGTTGCGCGACGGCGCAGCTTCCGCGAATTGCCCATCGTCACCATTGACGGCGAAACCGCGCGCGACTTCGATGACGCCGTGCTGGTGCGCGAAACCGAGGACGGCTATGAACTGCAGGTCCACATCGCCGATGTGGCCCAATACGTTACGCCCGGCTCCGCCCTCGATTTGGAAGCGCGCCTGCGGGGCACCTCCGTCTACTTTCCGGACCGCGCGGTCCCGATGCTGCCGCAAGAGCTTTCGACAAACATCTGCAGCCTGCGTCCGGAGGAAGAGCGGCTGGTGCTTTCCTGCATCATGCAGATGGATGGCGCGGGCGAGATTTTCAGCTATGAGGTCGTCGAAGGCGTGATCCGGTCGGCCCGCCGCATGACCTACACACAGGTGCACGCCATCATTTCTGGCGACCAGGCCACACGCTCGGAGTTCCACGACCTGGTGCCGGAGTTCGAGCGCATGTACACGCTAGCCCGCATTCTGAACAAGAAGCGCGAGCGACGCGGCTCTATCGATTTCGATCTGCCCGAGCCGGTAATCGAGTTCAACCAGCAAGGCCACATGGAGAGCATCGTACGGTCGGCCCGCACCTGGGCCAATCGGTTGATTGAGGAATTCATGCTTTCCGCCAATGAATGCGTGGCCTCCTGGCTTGAAGGCCTCGAAGTTCCGTCGCTTTACCGCATTCACGAAAAGCCGGAACCACGCAGGGTGATCGAGTTTGAAGAGATCGCTGCTGCATTCGGCTACTCGCTGGGCATCGGCGCTCTGCCGGTGAAGCGAGTGCAGTTCAAGTCGGAACGCCGCGAGTTCCGCGCGCACAATGAACGTAACCGCCACAGTAGCGTAAAAAGCGGGCCGCGCACGCATGAGATCCCGCAGGAGATCGCGGTCACCCCGCGCATGTACCAGCGGCTCGCGGAAAAGATTTCCGGCACGCCGGAAGAGCGCATTCTCGCGCACCTGATGCTCCGTTCGCTTAAGCAAGCGCGCTATAGCGAGAAGAACGAGGGCCACTTCGCCCTGGCGGCTCCCACCTATACCCACTTCACCTCACCGATCCGTCGCTATCCGGACCTCATTGTGCATCGCATTGCGAAGGCTTTACTTCGCTCCGGGGTTCCCGGCGACACATCCGCGCACAAGCGGAAGCGCAAGGATGAGCCATTTGCGCCTATTTCCGAAGAAGAGCTTGCGGCTATCGGCAAGGAATCGAGCGATGCCGAACGCCGCGCCGCGGAAGCAGAGCGCGAGTTGATCGAATGGAAAAAGGTCAAATTCATGGAGGACCGTATCGGCGAAGACTTTGCCGCGATGGTGATGAACCCGACCCGCTACGGCCTTTTCATCGAGCTCGACGAATTGTTCATCGAAGGCCTGGTGCCGATTGATTCGCTCGGCGCATCCTCCCGAGACGGCGACCATTTCACCTTTCGCGAAAACACCCGCGAGATTATCGGTGTGCGCACGGGGAAACGTTACTCGGTGGGCAATCGGGTCCGTGTGGTTCTGGACCGCGTCGATGCCGTCGAGCGCCGGCTGCAGTTCTCGATTCTTGAGGAGGCCTCCCCCGCTCGCAGCGGCTCCAAAGGCAAGCAGAAGAAGGAGGCGAAAGCGTCCGGGAAAGCGCAGGCCGACAAACCTTCCAGCCGGAAAGCCAGCAAGCATGGCCCTGCAAAGCCGAAAGACGGTAAGCGCAAGGGTGGGAAGGTCTCAGCCAAGAAGCACAAGGGCAAACGCCGGTAGCACGCGGTTTAGGGCCGGTCTTCTCCGCTGGCTTCCGCGTCCTCATCCGCAAGCCCCAGCCGCTGCTGGTCTTTCGGGATGGACGCGCTTGCCCCGCGCTCTATCCGCTTCCGCTGCTGCTGCAGGTTGTAGGCGAAGAGCCCCACGCGCAATAGCAGAATCCCGACCAGTGCTGCCACCAGTGCCCATTGCGTGTGCCCCTTCTGGTGCAAGAGCCAGAAAAGTGCTGCCAACAGCACAATCACGAACAATCCGAAGGACGCCGTACTCGCCCCGTTTTTCATAGTCACCAGATTAGTTCTCTTGGCGCGGTTTGTCCCGTTCCGGACCGACCTCCTTGGGAGCACCCGCCCTCCTCCGCTACAATCAAAGGATCAGCGAGTCTAACCGAATATGCTCTTTTTCACCCAACTTCGCCGCTTCAGCCTGTCCGCCGCTCTTGCGCTCACTGCTCTTGTTCCCGCCGTGCTGCTATTGCCCGCGCAGCTTGCCGACGCACAGGAGGAGACCACGACCGTGCATGACACTTCCGCGCTCCATCCGCCTGCAGGCGCACGCGTCGCCATCGTCGAATTCGCGGACTACGAGTGCCCGGACTGTGCTCGCGCCAACCCGATGCTCAAGGCAGCCGTCACGCAATACCACATCCCCTGGGTGCGTCACGACTTCCCCCTGCCACAGCATGGCTGGAGCTTTGAAGCGGCGGTGGACGCCCGCTATTTCGACAGTAAATCGAAGAAGCTGGGAGATGAATACCGCGACGCTGTCTTCGCTAACCAGCGCAACATTACGGTCATCAACTCTGACGGCATGAGCGAGAACGGTGAGGCGGGTCTGGGGAATCTTCGCGCCTTTACGCAGAAGTGGGCCACTGACCACGGCATTACCCTGCCCTTCGTGATCGATCCGCAGAAGAAACTGGCTGCTGAGGTCAAGGCGGACTATGCCCTGGGTCAACGCATTGGCATCCAGCACACGCCTACGATCTGGATCGTCACCAATCAGACGCAAGGCGTCCCGTTCGTGGAAGTTGTGGACCGCGACAAACTATATTCCATGATTGAAGAAGCCCTGGCGGAGACCAAAGGCAGCGCCGCAACACACGCCGCTGCTGGGCATCGGCAGTAGCTGCACCTTGGTGAACCAAAGGGCAGCAGCATAGCCTGGCTCCTCGCGCTGGCTTTTTTGAACTTGTCCGCGCCGTCATCTTGAGTGCCTGGCCCGTTCGCCGCATCCAAACCGAGCAACTGTGACTGCTCCCATACTCTCCTACCCCGATGCCGCGCATTTGATTGCTGAACACGCGATCAAGGTGCGCGGCTCTTCTGGCCGTCGCATCGAACGCCTGGACCTGCTGGCCGCCCAGAATTGCGTGCTGGCCGCCAACGTCTATGCCGACCGCGACCAGCCGCCTTTCCCCCGCTCCACTCGTGACGGCTTTGCCTGTCACGCTGCCGACTTGTCAGCCGGAAAGCCCATTCCCGTCACCGGCCAACTCCGGGCCGGCGACCCCGTGCGTACCGCCCCGCTTCCACCCGGCGAAGCCATCGAGATCATGACTGGCGCCCCCGTCCCACCGGGCGCGGATGCCGTCGTGATGCTGGAACACGTGCTTCGAACAACCGCACAGAACACCATCGCGCTTGCACCCGGCCGCACGCTACGGACTGGAGAGAACATCGTTGCGACGGGAAGTGAGGCCAGCAAGGGCGCGATCATCGTTCCCGCGGGCACGCGCCTTACCCCATCGCATATCGCCGCAGCTGCGCAGTGCGGCGCCGCCACGGTGGACACCTTTGCCCGCCCGCGCATCGCTATTCTTGCCACCGGGGACGAGTTGGTCGAAGTAGATGGCGGAGCACCACTGCCGCATCAGATTCGTAACTCAAACAGTTACTCACTTGCAGCCCAGGTGCGTTCGGCTGGCGGGAACCCACACCGCCTCCCCGTTGCCCGCGACAACTCCGAGCACCTGGCGACGAGCCTCGACCGCGCCCTGGCCGATGCTGACCTGCTGCTGCTTTCCGGGGGCGTTTCCATGGGGCAATACGATTTGGTCGAGCAGGCTTTGGCTGATCGCGGGGCCGAGTTCTTCTTCACCGGCGTGCTTATTCAGCCCGGCAAGCCCGCAGTCTATGGCCGCCTCGCCAGTACCCGCGGGTCTGGACACACATGCTTCCTGGGGCTGCCCGGCAACCCGGTTTCTACCCTGGTCACCTTTCTTCTTTTTGCTGCCCCGCTGATTCGGGCTTTGAGCGGCGAATCGGATGCGGCACCCCGCTTTACATCCGCCACGCTGGCAGCAGACTTTCGTACCCGCCCCGGCCTCACCCGCTTCCTCCCTGCGCACATGAAAGGCTTCTGGGACCGCACCACGGTCGCGCCAATCGCTTGGCAAGGCTCCGGCGATCTCGCCGCCACTGCGCGCGCCAACTGCTTCCTCGTTATTCCGCCGGACAGCGAATGCATCCCCGCCGGCAGTGCTGTCCAGGTCCTGCTCGCTTCCTGATCTTCTGCTTACGAGCCAGTGTGACTTGCCCTTTGTCCTGCCTCCGCCTATGGTGACCCCCTCGCCTGTGGTCATTCCGAGCGCAGCCGAGGCATCTGCTTCTCGCCCGCGCCCTCGGCTCGTACACTGATTTCATGTCCAGCTCAGGGCCCAAGCTCTCCCACTACAACGCCGCAGGCGAAGCGCACATGGTGGATGTCAGCGCAAAGCCGCAGACCCGCCGCGAAGCCAGTGCCTCTGCTTTCGTCGAACTCTCGGCGGCCGTCCTGGCTGCCTTGCCAAGCAATCCGAAGGGCAATCCGCTGGAGGTTGCCCGCTTTGCCGGGATACAAGCCGCCAAGCGCACCTCCGATCTCATCCCCATGTGCCATCCCCTCCCGCTCACCTTCATCGATGTAACAGCCACAGTTTCAGAAGAGGGCGTGGCAATCCGCAGCACCGCCGCTACCACCGCCGGCACCGGTGTGGAGATGGAAGCGCTCACCGCCGCCGCCGTCGCGGCGCTCACCGTCTATGACATGTGCAAGGCGCTGGACAAAGGCATCGTGATTCGCGCCATCCAGCTTGAGGCGAAATCCGGCGGCAAAAGCGGCGATTACCAACGCGATGCGCCCGCCGTCTCAAGCCTCGAGCCGTCCGTCGATCCATACGAATAGTTCGCAACGGATCTGCCAAGTCCACACAGCCCATCTCGCGAGCCCCGCTCGCTGCGTCTGCCGCTCCGTTGACGCACTCCCCATCCGCCGCTAAAGTGGTACCCGCACGCCCGGAGGCATACCAGCACAATGCTCGCACGCGCCCTCGCCCTCGCCGCCCTGCTTTTTCCCGCCGCGCTCCCTCTCCTGAGCCAGACTGATACCACGCTCGCCAAGACGCCGCCCATGGGCTGGAACAGTTGGAACCACTTTGCCGGGCGCGTCTCCGACAAGGATGTGCGCGCCGCCGCGGATGCGCTCGTCTCCTCCGGCATGCGCGATGCCGGCTATATCTATGTCAACATCGACGACACCTGGGAAGGCAAGCGCAACGCGCAGGGCGTGATCCAGACGAACGAGAAGTTTCCGGACATGAAGGCGCTGGCCGATTACGTCCATTCAAAGGGGCTGAAGCTCGGCATCTACTCTTCACCGGGGCCTTTGACCTGTGCGCATTATGAAGGCTCGTATGGGCACGAGGCCCAGGATGCGCAGAGCTACGCAGCATGGGGAATCGATTACCTGAAGTACGACTACTGCGGGCTGGGTGAGATCGTAAAGCGCACGGCTCCGCTGGGCTCGCCACAGGCGAACCGGATGATGCGCGATGCGTACCTCAAAATGCATGACGCACTGGTGGCCACGCACCGGCCGATTGTGTTCAGCCTGTGCCAGTACGGCTGGGATTCCGTCTGGAAGTGGGGGCCAGAGGTGGGCGGCAATCTGTGGCGAACCACGGGCGACATCAACGATTCCTATGACCGCATGTCCGTCATCGGCTTCGCGCAGGCCGGACTCGCGCAATACGCCGGCCCCGGCCATTGGAACGACCCGGACATGCTCGAAGTCGGAAACGGCAAGATGGGCGCGGATGAATACAGAACTCACATGAGTCTATGGGCGATTCTCGCGGCCCCGTTGCTTGCCGGCAACGATCTCTCGCAAATGTCCCCGGAGACGCTCTCCATTCTGACAAACCGCGACGTCATCGCCATCGACCAGGATGCGCTTGGTAAGCAGGGCGATCGGGTTTCCGCCACCGGTCCTTTCGAGATCTGGTCCAAGCCCCTGAAGGACGGATCAAAAGCGGTGGCTCTCTTTAATCGGGGTGAAGACGGCGAAGAGATGACCTTGCGTGTGGCGGACGTGGGCTTCGCACCGGGCGCAAAGGCCCACGACGTGTGGGGCGGGCGCGACCTGATTTTGCAGGATGCCTTCACCACCAGGGTGCCGAAGCACGGGGTGGTGCTGCTGCGAATCTCGAAATAATCGGAGCACACCGAAACAGGCCAGCTCTGATATGCGTGCTGGCCGGTTTCCCTAGGGTTGCGCAGAATGTTGCGCCGTCCAAACCAATGCGAGTACCAGAGCCTCACGCGAAAACGAGGCATTGCGGCTTGTCCAGCGGGAAGCTCTTGCCCGACTCCGCCAAGTGCCCGGTCTTGGCATCGCGTGCGAACACTGCGATGTTGTCGGATTCCTGATTCGCGATAAGGAGCCAGCGCTCGCTTGGATCCAATGTAAGGTGCCGCGGGATTTTGCCTCCGCATGAGCTACGGTTCATGAACTGCAGCTTTCCATCGCTCGCTGAAACGGTAAACGTCGCCATGAAATTGTCATCGCGATTGGCCACATAGGCGAAGCGCGCATCCTTGTCGAGCACGATGTCGCAGCCTCGCGTCTCCCCCTTGTAGCCGGCGGGGAGTAGATCGACTTGCTGCACCGTTTCGAGTACGCCCCGCTCACCATCCCAGCGCAGCACATCCACCGTTGACTTGATCTCGTTGACGCAGTACGCCCACTTGCCTGAGGGGTGGAAGCGCAGCGCCCGCGGTCCCGAACCCGGAACCGCATTCCACGCCGGTGGGTCATTGGGCGTGAGCTTCGCCGTCGCTGCATCCAGCCGATAGATGTGGATCTTGTCCAGGCCCAGATCGTTCACCAGCAGAAAACGGTTCTCCGGCGAGACAGTCACACGGTGCGCATGGGGTTGCGCCTGCCTGTCTTTATTCGGACCGTGGCCCGTGTACTGCTCAAACGAAACCGCCGGGCTCAGTTGCCCGTCTTTTCCCATGGCAAACGATGTTGCGCTCCCCCCGCCATAGTTGGCTCCGAATGCGCAGCGTCCGGTGTGGTCCACCGCTACATGGCATGTGCCTCCGCCGCCTGTCGCGACTTCGTTCACCTTGGTAAGCTTGGCCGCAGTTCGGTCCAGAGTGTAAGACGAAACCGCCCCGCTATTCTTGCCCTCGTAGTGGTCGAGTTCGTTCGCCGCAATCAGTGTTCGCCCGTCTGGAGCCAGGACGAGGAAGGTTGGGTTATCTGCGGCCGCAGCGAGCCCGGTTTGTTTCAGTTCGCCTGTAGATGAATCGAAACTGTAGGCGTAAATACCCTTGCTCGTTCCCGCCGTCTGCGTGCCCACCAGCAACAACTCATTCATACCTGCTCCTTTTGCCTGCGCTATCCAGCGGTGCGCCGCAAAGGACACCACCACTGCTCCTTCGAGAAACCTGCGTCGTGAAATCTGTCGCATCACTTCCCCTTCAGATGCTTGAATCGAAGATCGGAAGCTCACCGCCTGAGCCATTCGGCAACTTGCGCGTCGGCACCAGCCTACAGGCAAGCGCGTAAGGATGATTGAGCGGCGAGATGGCTGGCGGTCTGCTCCAGACCGCAGCTATGATCATGCACATGCCAGCGCTTCGCCTCCCCCTTCGCGCCGCTCTTGCGCTCTCGGTTTCCATGGCTGCAATCCCGCTCCATGGAAGCGACCACCCCAAAAAGTACGCTGGCCTGTGGAAGGGTGAGACCTATGGCAAAGGCGAAACCCGCGCCGACACGCGTGAGGGCGCTTTTGCGGCGCGCCACCACACCATCGAGCTTTCACTTGGACCCGACGGCACCGCCACTGTGACGCAAAGCCCCGACGCGGTAAGCGAGACGACCGGCTTTGCGCATTGGAATGTTTCGGGCGATCAGCTCATGCTAGTCTTCGATGTTGCTGCGGCTGCGAATCCTGCGGTTCCCGAGCCAAACCAGACGTCTCAGCCAACCCCGCCACTCACCTTTGCCATCAGCCATGGCGAACTCACTCCCATTGCCTGGGACCATAGCCTCTGGAAGGCACAAGGGCCACCCAAACTTCATCGCCCATAGCACCTGCGTTGCACCCTGCTAGACTGCGTGACAATGCGTCTCTTCTCCGCGCTGGCTGCTGCTCTTCTACTAGTACCCCTGCCTATCCTGGCCCGCACCCACCCCGCCCGCCATACGCGCCCGCTTTCCACTACGGAACTGGCGCACCAGGTGGAAAAGCTGCTTGCCGATCCAGCGGTGGCGCGCGCCCACTGGGGCCTTTCGGTGGTCACGCTCGACGGAAAGCAGGTCTTTTCGCTCAACGACGGCCAATACTTCAACCCCGCGTCGAATGCCAAGCTCTTTACCACTGCGGCCGCCTTCGCCCTGTTACCGCCGGCTCTCACCTACACCACGCAGGTTGTGGCTGAAGGCCCCATCGACAGCAATGGCCGTCTTCACGGCGCGATTGCGATTCTGGGTGTGGGCGATCCCAACATCTCCGGGCGCACCTTGCCCTACACCACCAGGACAGACCGCTCCAACCCGCCATTGGCTGCGCTGGAAGAGATGGCCGATCAGGTCGCGCGCAGTGGCGTCCGGTCCATCGGTGGCGACGTGCTCGGCGATGACACCTGGTTTCCAGCAGAACACTACGGCACCGGCTGGGGCTGGGACGACCTCGAGTGGCTCTACGGTGCGCCTGTCTCCGCGCTGACGATCAATGACAATGCTGTTTTTCTGAATGCCACGCCCGCCACACAGGCCGGCGAGCTGGCGGTGGTCTCTTGGGATCCGGCCGTCCCCTACTACACCCTCGACAATGCCATCACGACCGTTCCCCGCGGCACTCCTGCCCACCCTGGCATCGAACGCGCTCCCGGCTCCCTTGCCGTCCGGATCTTCGGAACGACCGCGATCGGCACGGATGGCGTCCATGCGGCTCTCGCCCTTGAAGATCCGGCGGACTTCGCCGCTCGCGCCTTTTTGGGAATGCTTCGTGGCCGCGGCATTGATGTAACCGGGACGGCCCATCCCCGCCATCGTCCGATGATAGATACGGCCAGCTTTGTAGCGGAACAATCCGCGCCGTTGAGCCTGCAGAACGTGGAGCTAGCGACGGTAAGCGTACCCGCCGCTGGCCGCCGCGTTCTGGCAACGCATGTTTCGCCCCCGCTTTCCCAGGACCTCGTTGTTACCAACAAGACCAGCCAGAATCTCCATGCCGAACTCACACTGCGCACGCTCGGCAAACTGCTCGCCGAAGACGGCTCCTTTGCCGAGGGTACTCGGGTGGTCCGCCAGTTCCTGCTTGGCGCGGGGGTGCTTCCCGATGACTTCTTCTTCTATGACGGATCGGGCCTTTCCGCAGATGACCTGGTGACACCGCGCGCTATCACCACGTTGCTCGTCTACGCTGCACGCCAACCCTGGGGCAGTGGATTTCGGGCAACTCTGCCCGTTGCTGGGATAGATGGCAGCCTGACCGCCCGCTTCGTGCACTCGCCGCTCAAGGGTGTACTCACGGCCAAGACCGGCACCCTGGCGGAGACGCACGCTCTTTCCGGCTATCTGACCGCGATGAGCGGTCGCACCTTGGCCTTTTCGGTTCTGGTCAATAACCGCCGGCCCGGCTCTGATGCCGAGAAGATGCTCATAGATAAGCTCGTGGAGACAATTGCCGCGGCAGAGTAGGCTCAGGGCAAGACGAGACGCAATTCCGGAAAATCTGGCTGATACCGCCGTTTGTCCAGGGTGTAGAGTTGGCTTGCTGTTGCAAGCGCATGGGCGCCGACCAAAAAGTCCGCCAAAAGTCGCTTCGATTCGCCGCCGCCTGCCTTGCGCCTTCTTGCCGCATACCAGCCATAACGTTCCGCAGCGAGAGCCCAAACTGCTTCTCCCAGTTCCCATTCAAGCGTGATTCCCAATTCTGCGAGAAGCCCTACGGTCCTTTCCCGCGTCATCCCCGGCGCGGCACTCAATTCCGCAAAAACAACCGGGCTTGCTATCAAAGGCCCTATCTCGCTGAATGAGTGCAACCTGATTGTGACCGCCTGGGCGACTGGCTCCCCGGTGAGGATGGCAGACAGAATGTTGGTGTCGAGGGCAGTTCTCACTCCGCCCCATCCTCCTCATCTCGCAACTCTCGCATCCACGCTTCACTGCTTCCAATTGCTTTCATCTCAGGAACAGCGCCGATAAATTTGGAAAAGTCCACTTGCCTGCGCTTTGGTTTCAGGAAAATGCGCCCGTCTTCTTCGGCGAACTCTACCTGGTCGCCCTGCTTGAGCCCCAGCCAGCGCCGTATCTCAATCGGAAGCGTCAATTGCCCTTTGCTGGTTAATGTGCTTACACCATGCATATTCCTTACCTCATCCGTAAGGATAGCATTCCTTACCAATATTTACTCTCACAGTTGCACGCTAGAATGGAGCCTTGAACCCGCTGCTGCGATACTCCGCCTTCGTGCTCCTCATTGGTTTAGCTGGTTGCCGTTCCCTCCCACCAGGTAAGCCGATCAGCGCGCTCAACACCCAGGAAGCCGCAGGCCGCGTCGTATATCAGGCAAACTGCGCCAAGTGCCATAACGCCTACTCCACACAGGCACTGCACGGCCCCAGCCTTTATGGTGTGTTCCGTAAGCCATACCTGCCCAGTGGCGCCCCGGCCCGCGACGACCGCGCGCTCGAAGTCATCCTTCACGGCCGCAACCTGATGCCCGCCGCCGGCAAGGACCTCAGCCAGCAGCAACTCAACGACCTGCTCGCCTATCTTCACACTCTATGACCACGAATCCTCCGGCTTCCCTTCGCCCCACATTGCTCCCCGGCATGGCCGCCATCGCCCTCTGGATGCTCATTACTGCGCTTTTCGGGGTCTTCGGCGTTCTTGGCCACCATTTTGCGAAAGGAGCCCAGGCGACCGGGGTCCTGCTCATTGCCACCCTGCTGGTCGTAGCCGGCTACGGACTCATGCGCCTCCGCCGCTGGGGCTGGGCGCTTTCCCTGGCCGCTGTCTTTCTTTCCATGTGCTTCTTTTCCTGGAGCCTTTTCCGCTTCCATCAGCTCCAGTACATCGTCATGGCTACGGTCAATCTGATCTTCTTCCTGTACCTGGTTCGCCCCGAGGTGCGCGAACGCCTGCGCTGACCGGCCGGATTGTGTGCCGACCTGCTCACTCGCTGCTCCTGATTTCACGTCGGTAATCTCGATCACGCCGGCAGGCCTTCCGGTCGGAGCCGCCTTAGCTACAATAGGGCCAGGTATCCACGTGGCTGACTCCGTCCTCTCGTACGCAACCATACCCAGCGCCCCGCCCCTCGATCTGGTGCAGATCAACACGGTGCCGCGCCGTCCCGCACCCAAGCCAGAGTGGTTGAAGGCCAAAGCTCCCGTCGGCGAGAACTACCATTCGCTCAAGAAGCTGGCCCGTGACCTCAATCTCCATACGGTCTGCGAGTCGGCTCACTGCCCCAACATCGGCGAGTGCTGGGATCACAAAACCGCGACTTTCATGATGCTGGGCAATACCTGCACACGCCGATGCGGCTTTTGCGCCGTCCCCAAAGGCCGCCCGGATGCCATTGACTACGACGAGCCCCGCCGTGTGGCCGAGGCCATTGCCACGCTCGGCCTGAAGCATGCCGTCATCACCAGCGTGAATCGCGATGACGATGTCTCTGGGCGGCGCCCGCGCCTTTGCCCTGGTGATCGACGAGGTCCGCAAGCAAGCGCCCGGCTGCCAGGTGGAAGTGCTCATCCCCGATTTCCAGGGCCGCGAAGAGGCGATCCAGATCGTGGTGGACGCGCATCCCGAGGTGCTGAACCACAACACCGAAACCGTTCCGCGCCTGTACCGCGCTGTCCGCTCCGGCTCCCGCTATGATCGCAGCGTCCAATTGCTCGAAACATCGAAGCGGATGGATCCCACAGTGGTGACGAAATCCGGCGTCATGGTCGGCCTGGGCGAAGAGATGCACGAACTGCTGGACGTCTACCGCGACCTGGCCGCAGTGGGCACAGATATCCTCACCATCGGCCAGTACCTGCGCCCCTCAAAGGACCACCTTCCCATGGCCCGCTATTACACTCCGGACGAGTTCGCGTACATGCGCGAAGAGGCCATGCAGATGGGCTTCCGCCATGTCGAATCCGGCCCGCTGGTGCGTTCCAGTTATCACGCCCATGAGCAGGCGGCCAGCACAGGGCTAGCTCTGCTGGCGTAGCCGTAAGGCGAGGTAGCGTAGATTGTCTGAACGGAGGAAGCAGTGATGGCCACCGCAGTAACCCCTGCTGTCTCGGTCGAGGAGTATCTGAAGGGCGATTATCGTCCAGACGTTGACTATATCGATGGAGAGTTGGAGGACCGCAACGTGGGCGAATACGATCACGGCGCTCTGATTTTGGCCGTGCTTCACTATTTCCTGCAGCATCGGCAAGACTGGAATTTTCGTGTTGTCTCTGATGTGCGTCTCCGCATCAACCCTACCCACTACCGCGTTCCTGACATTCTGCTTCTAGCGCGCGACCAGCCCATCGAGCAGATCATCACGCGGCCGCCTCTTCTTTGCATTGAGATACTCTCCCCGGAAGACCGCATCCGGAGCTTCCAAGCACGGGTGAAAGATTATTTCCTGATGGGCGTAAAGCACGTGTGGATACTGGACCCGAAAGACAAAGTGGGTTTCAACTGCAGCTCTCCCCAGTTCTCAGACTGGAAGCAGCAAACGCAGTTCACCATCGAAGGCACGCCCATCCGCATGGACCTCGACGCTGTCTTCCGCGAGATGGATTAGCTCGCCGTCCGTCTTCGCGCGGAGCAAACGTGCCGGAAGGGACAGTCCTCCTTTAGAATCACTCTTTCGGGCATCCCCGAGGAGAACGACACACATGGCAGTTTCGGCAATGGGCAGCATTCCGGCACTCAAAGACATTCACCAGCAGCTCAAGACCCGCATGGACAAGGCGGTCAAGGACTTCGGCCAGAATCTCACCTCCACGCGTACCGGCCGCGCTAACGTCCAGATGCTCGACCAGGTGCGCGTCGCCTATTACGGTTCCGAGATGCCGCTGAACCAGTTGTCGCAGATCACCACGCCCGACCCGCAGACCATCGTCATCCAGCCATTCGATCCCTCCGTCATTGCAGACATTGAAAAGGCCCTGCGCACCTCTGATAACAGCTTCAATCCGCAAAACGACGGCAAGATCGTCCGTCTCAAAATTCCGCCGATGACTGAGGAACGCCGCAAGGACGTCGTGAAGCACCTTAATAAGGCTTTAGAAGAGCACCGCACCGCCGTGCGCAATATCCGTCGCGACGGAAACGACATGATCAAGAAGTCCGCGAAGGAAAAGCTCATCTCTGAAGACGAGGAAAAGCGTTCGCTCGACGAAATGCAAAAGCTTACGGACGACGAGATCAGGCGCATGGAAGAAATGTCCAGGGCCAAGGAAAAAGAAGTGATGCAGATCTGAGCGGCTGCAGAGTTGTTCCGCGAAGCGCTCTTCTCCGCTCGCCGCTTCTTAGCGCCTTCCCGCAGTTTGCTGCTGCCCTCGCGCGGCCTGGCACTCCCGGCACTGGCAGTTCCGGCGCAGGAAGTCCCACGAGTAGATGCCGCTTTTGTGCCCGTCGTTCCAGTGAAAGATCACGGCATACCGCCCGGCGGGCTCTACAGAATCCGGCCGCGGTGGCGCTTGGTACATGGGTAGCAGCATTGCGGGTGCGGCCTTCGGTGTGCCCGGCGCGCGGTGTTCCTTCTCCCGCTCTTCATGGCAGGTAGCGCACGGGCAACCGTCGCGCAGCCAGCGGAAGGTCCACGCGCTCCGGTGGCCATCCCGCCAGTCGATCTCCATGCCAGTACCTTCGGTCTTCTGTATGCGTACTTTGGCGGGCTCGACTGCTTCCCGGGGCAGCGGGCGATTGCTTACGTCAATGCGCTGTGCTTCCTGCTCGTCAATGATGCGAATACCTTCGTGGCTCATACGCTGTAGCTATAGGATACTGCCTGCGAAGCAGGACGTGCACAGGCAGCCCTCTCCATACCAAGCCGCGGGTCACTCGCCCAGGCGATCGTAGCGGAGCTTCAGAAGGAGAATGCTGAGCGACAGCCCAAGCGTGATGCCATTCGATGCGATCACTGGCCAGGAATGAATGCACACGCCATACAGCAACCATAAGAAAACGCCCGCTGAAAAGATGAGAAACATGCTCAGCGAGACTTCGCGCGCGCTCCGGATGCGCAGCACGCGGACGAGCTGCGGCACAAAAGAGAAAGTAGTCGCCGTCGCTGCTACATAACCAACCGGATTGACAACCCACACAGGTACAAGCATCGGAACTCCGCTTGGAGAGCTTAACCTGAAACCAGGAGCGGAACGCGCAACTTTTGCAGAGCCCCGCATACGGCTTTTGCGCCAGGTATATCGGAAGGCATCCCGAATGGAACGCGGCATCACCTCTGCTTCATCTTCCCGGCCTTCTATGCCACAGCCCGCGCATGGTCCTCTTACCCGCATGGTTCCCATCAAGGGCGGAAAGCTGCCTGGAGGTTCGCTGACCAGTCCAGAATTTCATTGGAGCTCTGAATTGGAGTATCGTTTCAGGCAAGAGGTGAAGCGATGAAGCGGAGAGAGTTCCTACGTCACACGGCCACCGGTCTTGGCGCCGCCATTGTGTCCAGTAAGTGGGCAGCCGCCGTGCCCGATCTTCCGCCACTGGACAAGAAGCACACGGCGCAGGACACTGTCGTGCTCGGCAAAACTGGCATTCGCACCAGCCGTCTCGCTATGGGAACCGGCACCATTGGCGGCGGCAAGCACTCCAACCAGACCCGCCTCGGCACGGACCGCGCCGTGAAACTGCTGGCCGACGGCTACCACGACAATGGTCTCCGCTTTTACGACGCCGCCGACTCGTACGGCAGCCACCCCTATGTTGCCGCCGCCCTGAAGACCATGCCCCGCGACAAAGTCACCGTCCTTACCAAGAGCGACACCCGTGACCCCGAAGGCATGCGCGCGGACATCGACCGCTTCCGCCGCGAACTCGGCACCGACTACATCGACATCGTGCTCATCCACTGCACCACCGAGGCGGACTGGACCACCCGCTATCGCGGCATCATGGACGTGCTCTCAGAGGCCAAGCAGAAGGGCGTCATCCGCGCCCATGGCGTCTCCTGCCATACCATTGAGGCCCTCCGCGCCGCCGCCGCCTCGCCCTGGGTCGAGGTCGACCTGGTCCGTCTAAATCCCATCGGCTCCCACATGGACGCCGACCCCGATACCGTCATCAGCGTCGTCAAGCAAATGCGCGCGCAGGGCAAAGGCATCGTCGGCATGAAGATCCTTGGCCAGGGCGACCTCCGCGACAAACCCAGCGAAGCCATCCGCTACGCCCTCTCCACCGGTGTACTGGACGCCTTCACCATCGGAGCCGAAAGCCGTAACGAGCAGAACGACCTCGTCCGCCGCATCGCCGCGGCTTAGGCCGTAATCCAACTCCGTTTCAGAAATGCCCGATCCCACGGCGATATCTGTCGCTGGATCGGGCCTGCCTCTTCATTGCGGTGGATTGTAATAGAGCGGAATCATCGCGATCTGGTCTCCATTGCTCACGATGGTTAGATAATCGGCTGGTACATATTCACCTTGCTGATAATTGAGAGACACCGAAAGCGTGCAACTCGCTCCCACCGCCAACGAATTCCCGCAGGTTGTGCCTGCCAGGGCGAAGCCCGCGTTGGACGAGGTGCCGGCCCCGATTCTCACCACCGTCTTGGTCGTGTTCTTCACTGTCACCTTCTGCGTCGTTCCCGTTTGGGTAAAGACCAGGGGAGGTGTCGAAACGGTTGGAGTCGGCGAAGCATACAGCCGCGCTACTCCCTGCACATTCGGCAGCAGAACATCCGGTAGCCCGTTGTGGTCAAAGTCGGCCACGGCGACAGCATTTCCGTTGTTCAGCGCGGTAAACACGGACTGCGATTGGAATGTGCCATCTCCATTGCCAGGAACGACGGCAAATTGCCCGTTGCCGTTGTCGCCCACGCCCACATCCATCCGGCCATCCCCATTGAAGTCGGCAACCGTAATGGGACCTGTCGCGATGATGTTGGAGGTGTAGTTCCCTGTCACCAGCCTCGGAGTGGAAAATGTGCCATTACCGTTGCCCAACAACTCCTCAACGTAAGAAGGATAATTGAAGGCTCCCGCGCCACAGTAGCCCTCGTTGGCATACACCACGTCGAGTGGCTTGCCGGCCCTCAGCCGTCCGCTGCTGATCGCCGTGACCGGTGTCCCCAACTGAGAAAACAACTGCCCCGTGCGGAATCCACCTTTCCCGTTTCCAACCAGTATCTGCACAAAGGCACCGCAATTATTAGGATCGTCAGTCGCCGATGCAAACGCAACATCCGGCACGCCATCCTGATTGAAATCGCCGGCTGTGAACAGATGGGGTGTTGTGTAGTGGTACCCGTATCCGAGACCGCCAGGAAACGCCATCAACGCGCCGAATGTCCCGTCACCCTTTCCAAGCGCGACGCCGCCATCTTCCAGGAGATCCAGCTTGCCGTCCTTGTTCATATCCGCAAGAAAGATGCTGTTGCTCAGCGACCCCAGCGTGTAATTCCGTGCTGCCTGGAATGTGCCGTCCTTGTTCCCCAGCAGCACGCTAATATCAGCATTGTCTCCAGCCGTTGCATTGGTGACCACCAGATCCAGAACGCCATCCCGATTCAGGTCTCCGGCTGCGATCGCCGCGCCGTGCATGCCGATGGCGTACTTCTTCCCGGCATTCAGGTAGGTGCTCCCGGACCCTGTCAGCACGGTCACCGTCCCATCGCAAGGCGCCTTGCAACCCAGCGTATTTACCACCGCCACATCGGGCTTGCCGTCGCGATTGAAATCTCCCGATGCGATGCCATTTGCGTTCGGAGCATAGGAGATAGGCGTGGCGTGGAAGCGCCCCGTACCGTCATTCTGCAGCACGCTGAGACCCGCCTGTGTAAACTGCGCCGTTACCAGATCGATGTTGCCGGTCCCGTTCACGTCTCCCGCGATGAGAGCGGTGGCGCCCCCGAGCGCGCTGTATTGCACCGGATTGCCGAAGCCACCCGTGCCATCTCCGAAGTACACTCTCACAACATTCGGATTTTGACTCGTCAGTTGCGCGAACGCGCTCGTTACTGCCAAATCCAGCTTGCCATCCTTGTTGAAGTCCGCCAGTACCAGGCAGGACCGGCCTGGGTAAGCGGGATAGGAATCATAGAGGCACCCCAAAGGACCGCTGGAGATGGGTTTTCCCGCGCGGAAGCTTTCGTTGGCGCTCCCCAGCATCAGCCTCACTCCGCCGTCCGTGGCCACCGCCAAATCAGCGTAGCCGTCCTTGTTTAAATCGCCGAGGGCGGCGCTGACAACCTGTTGCGAGATCGCCGCCCCTAGGTCGACTGTACTGCCCTGCTTGAATGCCCCGCCGCCAGTAGAAAAAAATGGAGTCATCTTTGCACTCGACCCGCCGGTAATCAGTACAAGATCGTACTTGTGGTCGCCATTGAGATCGCCGGCTACCAGCTTGATGGGAATATTGGAATTCGAGAGGCTTGGAAGTGGATAGCTCGCGACCGGCTGGAAGACCTTGCTTCCCTTGTTCAGCAATATGATCAGCCGATTGCTCGAAGCCACGACCGCCAGGTCCTTCCTGCCATCTCCGTCGAAGTCCGCGGCAACTGCCTCCACCACATTCGAGTTCGCGCTATCGACCTGATAGGAGAGATCAGCACTGAAGCCGCCATCGCCATCGCCGAAGTTGATCTGCAAGCCCGCGGCGCCGCTGTTCGCGTACGTGCACAGAACGTCCGACACGCCATCTCCATCGAGATCTGTGGCCAGGGTAGGACTCACATTAAATGTGCTTGCGCAATTCGTAGAAGCAGAAACGCTAAAGGCGCCGTTGCCATTGTTGGTAGCGAGTTGGGCAGTGCCATAGTTATCAGGCCCGAAGTAGCGAGCGCCAAACAGAAAATCGAGCTTCCTGCTGTGGTGGAAGTACCCCGCTACAGCGCCGCTGGATACAAATGGTTCGCTCGGGTTATACACGGTAGTGGAGGAGACGAGATCCACCGCACCATTCTGTCCGTAGGCTGTTGCCATCAGACTGGCAAACGCTCCTGCGACAAACGACAAGACCAAGGCTTTGAGAGACTTCATGTACATCACTTCCGTTCAGGAAAGTAAGAGCGGTGACATCCTATTCCCGTAATGCACTTCTGACAAGCGAACTGGACACCGTTTTGTGTCTTTACATCCATTCATCCCGCAGACAGTCATCCCGCAGAGCCATCAGATTTCTTGGCCGCCAACGCCCTTGCGGAGAGTAGCAGGGACTTCGAAGCCGGCATCACCCTTCGAGGTACTCAATCGGGCAAACTGCCGTGTAAACTCTAGGAAATATGTTTGCTACTACTCCCCTTGGCGTTGCGCTGCCAGAAGCAGCCGATCTGATCCAGCGAGCGAAGCTGCGTCTGCTCAAGATGCACTACGAAAGCAAAGTAGGGCACATTGGCGGAAATCTCAGCGCTCTCGATCTACTGCTAAGCCTCTATCATTTCCGGCTTACGGCTGATGACAAGTTCGTTCTTTCCAAAGGGCACTCTGCTGGCGCCCTTTATGTCACTCTCTGGACGATGGGCCTGTTGAGCGACGAAGACTTGCGTCAGTTCCACGGCGAAGCAACACGGTTGAGCGGCCATCCGCCTGTATCCGGCATTCCGGAAATCGTCTTCGCCACCGGCAGCCTGGGTCATGGTCTTGGACTAGCTGCGGGTCTGGCTCTCGGTAAGAAGCTTCAGCACTCTCCCGGCAGGGTGTTTTGCCTCACGTCCGATGGGGAATGGAATGAAGGCTCCTGCTGGGAAGCTCTCATCTTTCTGACGCACCAGAAGCTCGACAACCTGACCTTGATCGTCGACCTGAACGGGATGCAAGGTTTCGGTTCCACGAAAGAGGTCGCGGATCTCGATTCGCTGGCTGACAAATTTCGTTCTTTTGGGCTGGAAACTAGGGAGATCGATGGACACGATATGCCCAGCATCTGTGCCGCGCTGGACTACAACGAAGGCCCGCTTGCGATCGTTGCCAATACTAAGAAGGGCTGCGGAGTTTCTTTCATGGAAAACCAAATGGCCTGGCACTATCTCCCGTTGAATGAGGAGCAATATAACCAGGCGGTGCGCGAGGTGAGTGAGTGCGGCAAGCATTCTGCCAAGCCCTGACCGATTGTGCAGCTTCTCCTGATTTCGTATTCCTCACTGGAGATCTCGGGTTCAAAGCACTGGAACCATTGCGAGATGCGATGGGCGGCCGCTTCATCAACGCCGGCGTCGCAGAGCAGAACATGGTGACGGTCGCGGCCGGTCTTGCCCGGTCCGGACTGCGCCCGTGGACCTACAGCATCGCGCCCTTCCTTTACGCCAGACCCTTTGAGCAGATACGCAATGATGTGTGTCTGCATAACCTTCCTGTCATTCTCGTGGGCAATGGCGGCGGGTACGGATACGGGGTGATGGGCAGCTCTCATCATGCTCTGGAGGATTATGGCTGCCTGCTGACGCTGCCGAATATGCACGCCTTTGTTCCGGCCTTTGATGAAGACGTCACCGCGATGGTGCCGCTGCTCATGCGCTGTGCCTGGCCCGCTTACTTCCGGCTGGGGTTATCGGAGGCCCCGAAAGGCTACGCGGTCCCTCCGTATGCCCCGTGGCGCCGTCTGCTAAAGGGGGATGGACCGGTGCTGGCGGGTGTGGGCCCCCTTGTGGGCGGACTGATCGCCAGCCTCTCCGAGCTGCCGGAACGTGAACGGCCCGATGTATGGCTTGTCACGGAGCTTCCTATCCCGACGATTCCCGAAGAATTCCTGATCAGCCTGCGCCGCACGCGCCGCCTGACTGTCGTAGAAGAACATACTGCTCACGGGGGATTCGGTCAGATGCTTGCCTACCGCCTGGCATCTTTGGGAGAAAGCGTCGACTCGTTCACGCATAAACATACGCTGGGCTATGTTTCCGGTCTTTATGGGTCGCAGAAATTCCACCGCGCGGAGTGCGGACTGGACGTGGCAAGTATCGTGGAAGCACTCGAAATCAAATGAACTCTGCTGCCCCTGAACCACTCCATGTAAAAATCCGCCAGTTGCAAGGGCCCATCCTGGTGCTTGGGGCAAGCGGCTTCGTCGGAGCCAACCTTCTCCGCTCGTTGCTTCAGCACCGCGAGGACGTCTTTGGAACGGCCACCCGGCTTCCCGCCTGGCGCCTGACCGACCTGCCCGCCCAGCACGTTCTGATCACGGATCTCTTGATCGATTCCAATCTGGATGCGCTGCTGGCTTCGGTGAAGCCGCGAACCATCTTCGACTGCATCGCCTATGGCGCTTATTCTTTTGAGACAGACAGCGAGCTGATCTACCGCACCAACTTCAACCTGATCTCCCGCCTGCTTTCCCGGCTCAATCCCAAGAACCTCTCCTGCTACATACATGCAGGCAGCTCTTCCGAATACGGCGAGAACGCCTCCGGTCCGCAGGAAGACGCCCCCCTGGCGCCGAACAGCCATTACTCTGTTTCCAAAGTTGCCGCCGCCAGCCTGATCCACTATTTCGGAAAAAAGAAGCAATTGCCCTGCGCAAATTTGCGCTTGTATTCCGCCTACGGCCCGTTGGAAGACTCCTCCCGGCTTATTCCGAATATCGTCATTCACGGTGCGTCAGGAACCTACCCGGAGCTGGTCAATCCGAATATCTCGCGCGATTTTATCTATGTGGATGACGTTTCGGAGGCCTTTATCGATATCGGCCTGCATCTCACCGAGCCCGATTACGGCGAGTCGTTCAACATCGGCACCGGACGCAAGACAACCATTGGGGAGTTGGCAGCGGTCGCCAAGCAGGTCTTCGGTATCCAGCAGGATCCCGTCTTCACCATGCCGAACCGCGAATGGGACCTGACCGACTGGTTCGCTGACATTCGCAAGGTCACGGAGCGCTTCCCCTGGCGACCCCGCATAGGCATCGAAGAGGGCCTCCGGCGAACGGCTGTCTGGTATGACAGCCTGCTCGACAAGACCGCCTATCTCAACTCATCCAAGCGCTTCGGGCTGGATACAAAGCACAGCGTTTCGGCGATCATCGCCTGCTACAAAGACGGGCAGGCCATCCCGATCATGTACCAGCGGCTGAAGAAGACTTTTGCCGCTCTTAACGTGGACCACGAGATCATCTTCGTGAACGATTGCAGCCCCGATGATTCCGAAGAAGTGATCCGCTCGATCTCTCGCAACGATCGCCACGTCCTTGGCATTTCCCACTCGAGGAATTTCGGCTCGCAGGCAGCCTTCCGCAGCGGTATGGAGATCGCCACCAAGAACTCCTGCGTGCTGCTCGACGGCGATCTCCAGGATCCGCCTGAGCTCATTCAGGAGTTCGTCGCGAAGTGGCGGGAAGGCTATGACGTCGTGTACGGCCGCCGGGTCAAGCGGGAAGCTACGGTTCCCATGCAGGTGGCTTACAAGCTCTTTTATCGCGTCTTCGATTCATTCTCCTATCTCAAGATCCCTCACGACGCCGGAGACTTTGCCCTGGTGGACAGACGGGTTGCGGACGCCATGCTTCGCTTCCCCGAGCGCGATCTTTTCCTTCGCGGGGTCCGCGCCTTTGCCGGCTTCCGCCAGATCGGCGTGGATTATGTGCGCCCTGAACGCATGTTCGGGCGCACCACGAACAATCTTTGGAAGAACATCGGCTGGGCCAAGAAAGGGATTCTGTCCTTCAGCTACGTCCCACTTACCATTCTCAGCAGCGTGGGCATCGTGCTCTTCGCGGTTTCGCTGCTGTTGATCGTTGGCCAGTCTGTCGCCAGGCTTCTCTTTCCCAGCGTGGCGCCCAGAGGGTTTGTCACGTTGATGGTGCTGATCGTCTTCTTTGGAGCGCTCAACATGCTCGCCATCAGCCTGGCTGGTGAATACATTGCGAAGATTTTCGAAGAGGTAAAGCAGAGGCCACACTTCATCCGCCGCAGCATCATCCGGGATGGCGAAGCGCGGCTCTCGGCCAAGGATCTATGACCGCACCACAGCATACATCTCGCTTCCCGGAGAGCGGCACGCCGGCCTTCCGTAAGCGCACGGACATGACGCAGGTCCGCAGCGAATCCTGGCGACCTCAGCTCTTCTCTGCTTCGCAAACCCGGCTTTCTCGCGTCCTGGCTGCCGTGCGCAGATTCTTTGACGTCCAGGCAGGTTCGGCATGGCGCGATCTCAGCTCCGTTCTGCCTGGCCTCTCGGGCACGCTGCTCGATGTAGGCTGCGGCGCACAGCCTTTCCGCGCGCTCGTCAACTCGCGCACCAGGTATGTGGGCATCGATACGGATGAAGCCAAGGCGCATTTCGGGTATGAGATGCCTGACACTCTCTACTTCTCTGGTGACGTCTGGCCCATAGCCGACGGCTCCGTCGATGCAGTGCTCTGCACCGAGACCCTCGAGCACGTCTACACAACGCGCAAGTTCATCGGAGAAGTGGCTCGCGTTCTCGCTTCGGGCGGAACCCTTCTGCTCACCGTGCCCTTCGCCGCACGGTGGCACTTCATTCCCTACGACTACTGGCGCTTTACTCCATCCAGCTTGAAATTCCTGCTGGAGGAGCAGGGATTGGAGCAAGTGCGCGTATACGCGCGCGGCAACGGATACACCGTCGCCTGCTACAAATGCATGACCCTCGTTTTGGGCTTCCTGATGCCTCAGCGCGGCTCGGCCGTTACAAAGCTGCTGTTGCGGCTTGCCGGCTTGCTCCTCCTGCCTTTGTTTCTGTTTCTGGCAGCGGTTGCAAATCTCTCATTGAGGGGGCCAGGCGGCGACGACTGCCTCGGCTACACCCTCTTCGCCGTCAAGTCCTCGCCTGCTCCGAAATTAGCTTCGGCGGCGACACAGATCTAGGTAAGCGCCGCGATACATCAGGCCGACGCAGCCGGTTTCTGGCCCATAAGCGCCAGATTTCCCGCCGGGAGCGAAACAAGTACGTCTGCAACTCTGGAAGCCTCCGCCACCTTGCCCACCATGCCCTTGGCCTTCCCTGGGAAGGGAAAGAGTCTGATCCAGTAGCGGATGGGGTATTTGTTTTTCAATGACTTCGTGCGGATGTGTTCAAAGCCGCCATTCTTCAGAAGCGTGGCGGCTGTTTCTCGCTGAAAAAGTTGTAAGTGCTCGATGTCGAATATAGGCGATTTCGTTCCTAGAAGGCGCGCTGATAAAGCCTTGCAATCGTGAACAACAATAAAGAATGTGCCGCCTGGCTTCAGCAATGCAAACACTTCCTTAGTTACACCCAAAGGATCCCACACGTGTTCCATCACCTGAAAGCAGGTCACCAGGTCGAAGCTTCCGGGCTCGAAATCCTCAGCGTGGAATAACCCCTGCTGCAAACAGGGCCGAATGGCGGGCTTTGCAGCCGCTATCGGAGCGTCAGAAGGCTCTACTCCCACGACGTTCTTATAGCCGAGTTCCAATAACTGTTCCAGGAAAGCGCCATCGCCCGCGCCTATGTCGAGAGCTGTCCCGCGAACAGCGGATGCCTGCGGATCCGCTTCGAGAAGGCTCCTGTAGGTTTGAGCTGCCAGAAGAGATTCTGACTGGCTGTCGAAGGCTGCCTCTTTATAGGCATTCCCTAATACATCCTGCTCCAGCGCGGGGCTCGCATACAACATCCTGCAAGACGTGCATTCCACCATTCTGCAATGCATGTATTCAGGAAGCTTGCGCGACGCGAACGCAGAGTTTGTCAGCTTCTCCGGGTCGATGCTCGCTTCGGCAAAGACCTTTACGTTCTCGCTGCCGCATAGAGGGCAAGCCCTCGGAGTGAAATTCAGTTTCATCCAGATAATTCTAGCGCGGAGCTCTTTCTTTGGTGGCTTCTGATTGGAAATTCTGTGACAGATGCTGTTGCAACCGAAACCGTGTTCGCCAGCGCACGAGGGAGCAGCGGGAATCCGGTCTGAGAACGAAAAGGCGACAGGCACAGATCGCTGCCTGAGCTACACTGTCTTTGCAAGGCACGCTCGCCGCGAGCCGAATGCCCAGCGATCAATCTTTCCCATCCGGATCACAATGGCAATTACAAATTCAAAAGAGAGCGCTGGCCCCATAGCTGCAAGAAGCCTTACCTGGACAACAGGCTTGGGGATCGGGTTAATCTCCCTTGCCTATTTCGCCGATATTTTCATTCGGGCAAGCCACAAGCTGTTCTGGTTTGACGAGCTCTTTACCATCTATCTTTGCCGCCTGCCGGATTTCAAAAGCACCTGGACGGCGGTCATGCACGGTGCTGATTTCAACCCGCCTCTTTTCTATCTGCTTACGCGCGGTGCCCAAAGGCTATTTGGAGAAGGCCTCATTGCCACTAGGCTTCCGGAAGTTATAGGTGTTTGGCTGTTTGGGGTTTGTCTTTATATTTTCGTGCGGCGACGTGTGGGCTCGATGCCCGGACTAATCGCCGGGCTCCTTCCTTTTTTTACCCTTGTCCAGTTTTACGCCTATGACGCCAGACCTCCCGGTATTGTGCTTGGATGGTGCGGTCTCGCACTCATATGCTGGCAACGCGCTGATGAGAAACGGGGACGCTATATATGGCTTGCAGGCTTTGCCTTGAGCCTGATAGCTGCCGTACTTACTTACGTCTATGCCGTTTACCTCCTAATACCTTTTGGCGCGGTAGAGCTCTGGGCGCTTTGCACAAGACGTAAGGTCAATTGGGGAATCGTTGGCGGCATCGCCTTTGCGCTGGCTGTTGCTATTCCGGTTTACCTGCCGCTCTTGCGAATGTATCGCTCCTTGGTTTCATTTGGCGGCCTTTCTCGTGGTCCCGTGGATGTGCTGCAAAGCTTCTTTGTTGCGTCGATGGCACCAGCGCTTATAGTGCTGTTGCTCTGTATATTGTTCTTCGCTCTCCATCGAGGATGGAAGACAGAGCCTAATGTTTCGACTTTGGTTATTCCCAGACGTGACTTGCTCATTGCCATTGCATTCGCTTGTCTTCCTATCTTTGGCGTAGCAGGTGTGAAGGTCAGCAAAGGCGTTTTTTTTGACCGCTATTTCTTGTCGAGTATCGCCGGCTACGCAATCATGCTAGGATTCGCTGCTCGTGGCCGGAACCTTCGCTCGTGGATCCCTGGGGCGCTCGCCGTATCTATGTTGCTTCTGCTGCTTGGTGATTTCGGGATGGCAGTGCGCCATTTAGTCCTGCACCGCGATTTCGACCTGATCGAGCCGAGTAGCCATTTTCTCTTCAGTCTCGACACGAGCAAGCCAATGCTCAGAAGCCAAGCTCTGCTTGATGCTCCGAGGGATGAAGACATCCTTGTCTTCAGAGAACCCTCGTATTTGTACTTCTATCGATACGCGCCCAGTGCACTCCTCTCACGACTCTACGATGGAGGATTGAAAGATAACGATGTTTTCCTGAATGGATACCGTCGGCTTGCCACATGGGCTCATCTGGATCTGAAGACGACGGCATTGGTTCCGTTTTTGGCGACCCACAAACGCTTCCTGGTATATGGAAGTGCAGAGGGCCCATTGATGCAGGAATGCGGGGATTGCATACAAACTTTCCTGAACGCGGGCTACACACTGCAGTCAGTTACAAGAGATGAGGATGGCGTGCTCTACCAATACACCAAGTAACACTGCCTTCCGCCTCGCGATCCACAATCCTCCTAATCTGCCGTCCATGCTCCTGTTTCGCAACGTGTCCCGCGCCGGTGCTGGTTCGCCGATTCCACGCCGGCGATCACTTCGGCGGGTCGCTCCGCTCATTCCCAGTGGCAAATAGGTTTAGTTTTCCTCAACTTAATTGCCGATTCTATCTATAGAAGTTGCTACCATGGAATTAGGAATAAAGAAATTTAAGTTTCGGGCTGCGCGCAGATCCGCCAAGAGGAAGCTAAGTTGTTCATTCTAAGTAATTTGCGGATAAATTCTTCTGATTGAGGAATTTAGGGCAAAACTCTTCGCGCAAGATGTTGAAATTGCAGGACTTCCCATCTAGATCCCACCCCGGGTGGGGTGGGGGGTGGTACCGCCTGCATCTCTGCTACTCTCCCTTCATGTGCTTCTCGACCCTGACCTTGCGCGGTGGACTGTCCGCCATCCTGGCCGCTTTCGCACTCTCAGCCGCGGCGCAGACCACCCTGCCTCCGGAAATGGTGGCGCGTATCGACAAGTCTGCCGAAGCCGTGCTCGCCAGCACCGGCGTGCCCAGCGCCTCGGTCGCCATCGTGAAAGATGGAAAGATCGCCTACCTGCATGCCTATGGCAACGCCAGGCTCGACCCGGCCATGGCTGCTGACCCGCGCATGCAGTACTCCGTCGGCTCGATCAGCAAGCAGTTCACCGCGGCCGCCGTTCTGCTGCTGGCCCAGGATGGCAAGCTCACGCTCGACGACCCGGTGGCAAAATACCTGCCGGAACTGACGCGCGCCAACGAGGTCACACTGCGCATGCTGCTTTCGCACACCTCCGGCTATCAGGATTTCTGGCCCGAAGACTACGTGATGACCTCGATGATGGTCCCGACCACGGCCCAGCACATTCTCGACGTGTGGGGCAAAAAGCCGCTCGACTTCGATCCCGGTACCAAGTGGCAATATTCCAACACAAATTACGTCATCGCGGGCCGCATCGTGGAGCAGGTTAGCGGGAAGCCTTTGATCGACCTGCTTGAGGAGCGTATCTTCCGTCCCCTGGCGATGAACGCCGTCTATAACTCCGATGCGAGCCACCTACCTTCCACGGATCCCACCGGCTACTACCGCCACGCGCTCGGCCCCTTGCGTCCGGCGCCGCAGGAGGGCGCTGGCTGGATGTTTGCCGCCGGCGAGCTCGCCATGCCCGCCCACGACCTGGCGCTTTGGAACATAAGCCTGATGAACCGCTCGCTGCTCAAGCCCGCGTCCTACGACGAGATGTTCAAAGACGTCCACCTTAAGGATGGCAAGAGCACCGGGTATGGTCTCGGCGTTTTCACCGGCGAGCGGGAGGGCCGCCCGTTCATCGAACACAGCGGTGAAGTTTCGGGCTTCGTCTCGGAAAACATCGTCTACCCTGCCGACAAGTCCTCCATCACGGTGCTGACCAATGAGGACGCGTCTTCCGCGGCAAGCGCCCTGGCTCGCCAGATTGCGCCGGTGCTGCTGGAAGCCGCCGCGAGCGCCACACCCACAGCCGCCGAACAGCGCGCGCTTGCCATCTTCACCGGGCTGCAGAATGGCCAGCTCGACCGTTCGCAGTTGACCGAGTATTGCAATGCTTACTTCACGCCGCAGGCCATCAGTGACTTCCAGGCGAGTCTCAAGCCCCTCGGTGCGCCACTCAGCTTCAAGCAGCGCGCGGAAGAGGGCCGCGGCGGCATGACCTTTCGCGCCTTCCGTGCCGAGTTCCCCGGCCGCACCTTGACCGTCACTACATATGAAGAGCCGGACGGCAAACTCGAGCAGTTTCTTGTCGCTCCCGCTGGCTCCTAGCAGCACGCCATCGGGCCAGCCGCCATGTTACTCTCTGCTAGTGCCACCACCCAAGCCGGGATGGCGGAACTGGCAGACGCAGCGGACTCAAAATCCGCCGATCGCAAGGTCGTGGGGGTTCGACCCCCCCTCCCGGCACCAAAGTATAAGCGCAACAAAATAAAGGCTTTAGGTATGTAACCGGAAGCTGTTGGGCCGTGCTGAAGAGCCTCTCCGCGACTGTACCAAACCCTCCTAGGTACAATCTGGATACAGTGACGCTGCAAAGCGACGTCCCGGAGAGCGATGGCTACTCTAGTAAAAACCAGATTGGGCGCATGGAAGGCGGTCATCCGAAAGGCAGGATGGCCGACAACCGCGAAGACATTTCGCACAAAACGGGACGCCGAGGATTGGTCACGCCGCAGCGAAGACGAGATGGTGCGCGGCGCCTACGTCCAGCGAGCCACGGCGGATCGCATGACGGTCGAAGTGGCGCTGAAGCGCTACCTTGCCGAGGTGATGCCGACGAAGCGCGCTACCTCCCAGCTTGCCGACGTGAAGCGCTCAAGGATTCTCATTAAGCACCTCGGCAAGTATTCGCTAGCCGCGCTTACCCCAGAGCTCATCGCGAAGTTCAGAGACATGCGGCTGGCAGGCGAGGATCGCCTCAGTCCCGCGGGCAAGCCTCAGCCACGGGCGAACAACACCGTGCGCCTCGATCTTGCGCTGCTCGGGCACCTTTACACGGTCGCGATCAAAGAATGGGGTGTCGGGCTGCCTGCCAATCCCGTCATGAACATCCGCAGGCCCGCGCCGGGACCGGGGCGAAACCGGCGCATGACCCCGGAAGAAGAGTCGAACATCCTTGCGGCCGTAGACGCCCACTCAAACCCGATGCTCGGCTGGATCGTGCGCATCGCTCTCGAAACTGGTATGCGCACCTCAGAGATCGTGACTCTACGACGGGCGCAGGTCGAGGTCGACCGGCGTATCGTTCGATTGCTGAAGACGAAGAACACGCACCCCCGCACCGTTCCATTGACGACAACGGCCGCGAAACTTCTCCAGAGTGCGCTGGATCATCCGATCCGACCGTCCGGGATCGATTTGATCTTCTTCGGTGAACCAGGCAGACAAGGCACCCGAGGCCCCTACGCCTTTGATCGGGTATGGCAAGAGATCAAGAGAAAGCAAGGCTTGAAGGACTTTCACTTCCACGATCTACGCCATGAGGCAGTCAGTCGATTTGTTGAGGCTGGCCTGTCTGACCAGGAGGTGTCCGCAATCAGTGGCCACAAGTCCATGCAGATGCTGAAGCGATACACGCATTTGAGAGCTGAAGACCTGGTTTCGAGACTCGATAAACTGCCCAATCGAGTTGAAAGCCGGAAGTCGCTTGCAGAGCAGACAAATGGGTAACCGTAAATCCAGTGATAAGCTGCCGATCCCTACCTAGTTTCGCCTGCAGAACTACTTGAGCCTCAGGATGATGACAGAACCAGCGGCTTGGCTTGACCAGTTGGCCTTCCGTATCGACCTCCTGAGCCTTTGGGAAAGCATAAGTCCGTTCACACACGGTCGTGCGGGGACCATGCTCGTCGACGACCTCTACTTTGACGAAATGCTGTCCGGCCTTGAGGACCAACCGATTGCGGACGTATCACGAATAGTTGAGCAATATTCCCGTCAGGGAGTAGTGTTCCCCACTTTCAAATCTGTCCGCTCGACCTACGAGACAGTACGACAGATGACCGCCGCAGACCTATACATCGCAGAGCAGGCACTTCATCCAACAACTCGGCGTATGGCGCGGAGCTTCTTCTGTGCAGCGAACGAGCCGATAAGTCTCGAAAACGAACCTCTATACTTTGCCCTCGGCGAAGACCAGGAAGACTGCTACGCCGCACCGACTTCGGATATCCCGATCCGGAGTCTACACATGGCGGACTGGGCAGACACTCACAGGCGGCTGCGGAGGGAGAATGCACATTACCGTCATTTCGACGACGCCGGAAATCCCGAAGTGCAGCACTTCATTGGCTCACTGGAGAAGTGGTGTGTTCAAGGTTCCGTAGAAGCTCCGTATTTGTTTGCTGTTGATCCGAATGCTCCCCCAAAATTGCCGGCGGCCGCCCTTAGGAATCAGCTTGAGGCGTTCCAACCCTTGCGGTAAGGCCGTCCGAGATGATTTGGACCTCGTTCAGACGCAGCAGTTCGGGCACAATCCCCTCATAGTTGCGAAGCTGTGTATACGCGCGGAGGAGTGGATCGGGATCGAGCGGACTTTTCAACTCGATCAGACCGAGCGGTAGACCATTCACAAAAAGAACGATGTCGGCGCGAGCCCCTTCATGCTCCCCTTTGACAGCATATTGGTTCGCAGCGAGGTAGTGGTTCAGTTTCAGGTCGTCCTCCGTGATCAGGCGGAGAGGAAGAGTCCGGGTCATCCCCGCCTCATCACGAAACGACACCGGAACGCCTTCGACCAGCAGCTTGTGAAAGGATCGGTTGTTTTCGATCAGGTCTGCGCTCACACTTGCCCGCACGCCAGCCAGCGCGGTTTCGAGCATCGTCTTGTCGGCTGTGGGGTTCAAACGACCTAAAGCAGCCTCGACCTCTTCTTTCAGCAGTGCATCGCGCCAGTCTCTCCGAACCTCTAGCGCACCGCCGGGCGAGAGCTCAGCCCCGCGCACTACGCGCCAACCCGCGAGATCCAGCCACGCAAGTGCTGCGAGTTCCACTGCCTCTTCGTCCAGGCGGACTCGTTCACGATGATTGGCCGTCTCGCTCATTCCTCCGGCTGCCATCCCGCCAGCGCGCTGTCGTACTGCTGCCGATCAAGCGTGAACAGGATGAGGCTCGGCTGGTACTCACCCTCCAGGATCGCTACTGGCCCGTGTTCCTCGTCTATCCAGTCGTTGAAAGCCGCCGCGTCTTCAAATTCTGTCTCTTGCTCCTCGTCCCGTTCGGGGAGCTGCTCGGCACTGGCGGCTTCAATAACAAAGGCGACGACCGTGTCACAGAAACCGCCGAGCATCGCAGCGTGGCGTCGCTCCAGCTTCGGCCAATCCAAGTGGGCACCGTGTCGCAGCCCTTCGATATTGCTCAGCTTCGAGATCGCGCCCATCGTGCCGTTTAGCCCGCCAAAGAGCTGCTTCAGTCCAGCTTTGATATCGTCGGCGTGCGGATGGCCGCTCAATCGCAACTCTAGCGCGCTGAAGATCGTGCTCATTTGCTTCGGAAAATCCTGCCCTGGTACTACCGGTAGGTCCATCTCGGCACAGAGCGTACGCGCTACAGACTCAAGGAGGGTACGCGCCTCATTGACACACTGATCTGGGCGCGCCTCGATGTTGGTCTCAATCGCCAGAACATGACGGTCCCGTCGCTCTCGCCAGTCCGGTCGGCGATCCATCACCGCCCTTAGCTGTTGCAGTTCGTAAGCCACCTTATGCGCTCTCCGCGATTTTCTCGGCGTCCCGGATGCGCAGTTCGCCCGAGATTAGTTTCGGCAAAAGCGTGTCGCGGAGAGTTGATAGCACCAGGTTTTCCTCCACAATCGTGACGATACGATTTACGAATGGATCAACTATTGCTACAAACGACTCCATGACGGCTCGTGATCCTTGGATCATCGGAAGTCGCCGCAAATTACCTTTGCTGATCTCCATGAAAGTAGAGCCGTTCGCACTAGCCTAAATGAGCGGCATCTCAGCCTGGCACCACGCCCAAGCAAAGCTCGTGCTCAGATTCTTACGACGAAAAGCGGCAATCCCCTGGTTGATGGCAGTCGGGACGTTTGAAAATCCCAAATAACCAATCGGAGCGCGTGAAGACAGCAGGAGCGTTCCTACCGGCAGCAGCCCCGAGCTGCACGCTGCCAGACCTGCTTCACTCAAAGTCCGGTTAGGTGCAAGCAGCACCGGCAACGGTAAGCGCGACAGGTCTTTTGGAGTAGTCCAGGCGTGAGGGCCGCCCCAGAGACGCTCCTCTTCGGTCGAAGGGGTATTTCCAGCTATGATGTCGAACACGTCGCCCACTCGTTTTATCTCCCACCCTTCAGGCACTCCATTGTCGGCGAAGCGTTTCGGGAACAGAGCGGCGGTATGAGAGGGAAGACCGGTATCCTCCCCGGTAACCGCGCGGCGGACAGGATCGAAGTCGACGAACCAGCTCTGAAACAGCTCTCTTGCGATCTCTTCCAACTTCTCTCCTATCCGACGGTTGAGCGCAATCTTTTCATCGAGTGCGGACAAGAGAACGATCAATTTTGACCGTGAAGCTATCACAGGAGGTATTTGAAATTTCAGGAAGTCAGAGAGTTGTAATGAGAGGTTCGTCGTCCCGATGGCATGTGACCGGCAGTACTTTCGGTACTGTGGAGATCGCAGAACCCAATATAGAAAGTCCGAATTCGCTCCGTTCTTCAAGCACAACTTCACGGTGTCTTGTGTGAGTCTCCATACCGGAATCGTGGCCGGTAGACGAGCCACAGAACCAAGCAGGTCACCGCTCTGGGTAACGTCCTTCAGAGAAACGTAGAGATCTCCAGGAGAGAGCAACAAATTTGCTGGGCTCAGGCCTCCGTAGGTTCGTAGGTTGTCTCCGCGAAACCAACCATCCCTTCCGATAGAAGCGAGTCCTAGGAGCACCGGTCCTGGTTCATCCAACTTAGCGCTTTTGTAAGTTGTTCCTCGCACCAGATCGACGAAATCGCTGAGAGATCTTGTCTGCTCAGGAAGCATGAGCGATTCTCCTCAATAGTTCTTTAATGGTTGCGTCTAGTTCTGTTCCCTCTACCATTTGGGCGCTCAGTTCGCCTTCCAATCGTCGCATTCGGCTTTCGAATAGTTCCTCATCTTTTATGCTGGCGCTTGCCCCTACGTACCGTCCGGGCGTCAGCACAAAATCTTGAGCGGCGACCTCCTCCAAGCTCGCCTCGCGCGCGAATCCAGGCACGTCAGCATAGTTGCCGCCCTGCTCACGCCAGGCGTGATATGTGTCCGCGACACGCGCAACGTCGGCGTCGTCAAGCACCTTGAGCGTGCGGCTCTCCATTCGGCCAAGCCCGCGTGCGTCGATGAACAGCACCTGTCCTCGCCGGTCCCGCAGCTTTCTATCTTGAAGCAGGCCATTCAACTTGTCCCGAGCGACAAACCAAAGGCAGACCGGAATCTGTGTTGTGGCGAAGAGCTGGCCGGGCAGCGCGACGATGCAGTCGATCTGGTCTTCTTCGATCAGCTTGCGCCGAATCTCGCCCTCTCCGGACTGCTGACTGGAGAGACTGCCATTCGCCAGCACGAAGCCTGCGATTGGCGAGAATGAAGTCAAATTTAAGCGAGGGATGCAGGTCATTGTGGAAGCTGTCTGCCCATTTGTTACCGAGGTCCGCCGAGATGCCGCGCACAGCGAGATTCATGCGTGCGAGGCGCCACGTGGTCGGATTAGACTCCTGCCCGTAGATGGATATGTCCGTCGGCATACCTCCGTGCGCTCTAAGAAACTTTTCCGACTGGACGAACATGCCTCCGCTGCCGCAGCAAGGGTCTAGCACGCGACCATGGAAGGGCTGGATCATTTCTACCAAGAGGCGCACCACTGACCCGGCTGTGTAGAACTGGCCGCCGCGCTTGCCCTCAGCCATGGCAAACTGCCCAAGGAAATACTCGTACACGCGGCCCAGCATGTCCTGCTGGTCATCTGTCACAAGGGCGAGATTGGAGAAGAGCGTGATGATCTCGCCGAGCTTCACCTGGTCCAACTCAGGCCGAGCGTAGTTGCGCGTCAGGGCGCCTCTGAGCTTCGGATTGTCCTTTTCGATCAGATCGAAGGCTTTGTCGATTAGAACGCCGATAGAGGGCTGTACCTGGGTCGCGTGGGCCTTCAGATACTCCCAGGCGCCTCTTCCGGAATGTAGTAGACATGGTGAGCTGTGAACTGATCTCGCTCTTCGAGGGCACTCGCGATGTAGGCGTCGCGCGTGCTGTCGGGGAATTCGCGCGATTCCTCGACCGCCTCGCGTTGTACTTCAGCCTGCCGAGCGGCGAAGCGGTCCGACACATACTTCAGGAAGATGAGACCGAGCGCCACATGCTTGTACTCGGCAGCATCCATGTTGCCACGCAGCTTATCGGCGGCGGCCCACAGAGTCGCTTCCAAGTTGACCTGCGCTGAACGAGATGCCGTGCGGGAACCAGATTGTCGCGCCACGTTAGCTTCCTCCTTGTTCGTCATTGTGAGCGCGTGAGCTTTGCGTCTCAGGGGAACTCGGCTTCCAATTAGCGTGGTTCATCGCAATCCAGTCTTCAACCAAACGTCGAAACTCCTTCGCTTTTCCAAGTAGCTCCTCAGCCTCCGTTTCAGTGGCAACCGAGGAGTTGTCATAGTCGATAACGTTCCGCTTGCGCCGGCAGGCATCGAAGTAGTCCGTCAGAGCGGACGCGCCATCTCCTAAAGCCAGCTGTGCGCATTGAAAGGTGATCGCATGATGTCCGGCTCTCGCGCTGACCCGGTATCCGGTGCAAGCTGTGGCAATTTTCCCGACCTGCAACGCAGCGTTGTAAGCGGTGGCGAAGCGACGGTCAGCTGACAGGCCCGGAACCGCGGCGTCCGACAGGTCCCGCGTGATGAGGGAGCGGATATCATCGAGTTCCTGGCGGCTCGTCTGATGACTTTTCACGTCACCCTTAGCCAGCAATTGATTCCAGCTCAATTTCGCCTCCTTTCACAAATTGTTTTGGACCGCGAAGCACGGATGACAAAAAATGGTCGCCAGCTCGTGCTTTCCGAATGAACTCTTTGGTTGAGAAGACCGTCGCGTTTACCGGACGCCCCAGCACCTGCTCTGCGTTCCGCAACGCCGGTATGAGGTCGGCCAGACCGACCTGCCCAACGACCATCAGGTCGATATCGCTGTTCGACACCTCTTCAGAGCGAGCGAGAGAGCCATATACGAACGCCAACTCAAGCTGCGCATCATAGGGCTCGAGTTCCTGCTGGAGAAGAGGGATGAGCCCGGTCGTTTTCTCAAAGAGGCCCTTCAGGTCGGAGAAAACAGGAGAATGAACATCGGGCCGGAGATAAACGCGTCTGCCGTCCTGCCACTGCTCAAGGATGCCCGCCTTACTGAGTGCGTCGATCTCACGCTGGAGGCTGGAGGGCCGCGTTCCAAGAAAAGTAGAAAGCTCCGAGAGGTACCAGCATTTCCCCGGTCGAGTGAGCGTCGCCGCAAGTATGCGTCCTCGAACTTGTGGGAACAAAGCGGTGATGACAGGCGACCTACGCATTCCGCGTATATTATTACGCCATCCGCGTATTGTCTACTGCACGATTTCACGGTCGTCGCCACGCTCTGATTTGCGGTACAGCAGCGGTACACCCGTCAGCTTTTCCACAGAAGGGGTATTTGCAGTAAATTACGGTCGCCCAACTACTTGCGGTTATGCTGCCTTACGGTATCATCATGTTTATTATGTTGGGTTTGCGGTTTTCACTAGCAACTCAAAATCCGCCGACCGCAAGGTCGTGGGGGTTCGACCCCCCCTCCCGGCACCAACAAGTCACTAGAAAGCTAGGTGGCTCCGTGGCGGCGGGTAACCGTTAATACGCTGTCTTGAAAAAGCCAATGTCTTGAAGGACTTCCGTCGTGAAATGACCCTCAGGATAGCTTCAGTCGTCGGGGCTCGGTATCTCTTCCAGATTATTTGTGAGATCAGGTGCCTGCTGGCGAGGTGGAGCAAACGAGAGTCAGTTCCGGAACTCGTGTTGCGAAGCGGGCATGCTCATCGGCAGCAGTTGATTATCGTCCAACATTCCCAAGGCGAAGCGCAAGGGGAGCCAAACGGTGAACTCCGATCCTGAGGGTGGGGACGTTCGCGAATCCACAGAGATGGTTCCACCGTGCTTTTCAACAATCTGCTTCACGATCCAAAGGCCGATGCCGTTCCCATCCTGCTTGGTTGAAAGGAGCGGACGAAAAAGATTCGGTATCGAAGCTTTTGGTATGCCACATCCCCCATCCGTGAAAGTGAGCTGGTAGCCATCGCGCCTAAGTACGTCATCGGTAGCTGGTTCTGCAGATACGCGTATCAATCCACTCTGCTCAGAGGCTTCGATTGCATTCCTGACAAGATTCGTCACTATCTGGCGCACTCCACCCTCATACGCTTCAATCATCAAGGGCCCAGAAAAATCGGTCGATATCTGGACGCCCTTGTCGCGCGCGCGTTTTGCCAATAACTCGAGTGAACCTTCTATCGCCCTTCTCAGGTTGACCTGAACCGGAGCAGCACTTTCTCGATAAAAGGCCAGAGTGTTATGCGCGATCTCCGTCACGCGTTGCAGTTCTGCATCGGCGCTGTCCAGCAGTGCTTTCACTTCCGGTGGTATGTCCGTGTGAATGCGGGCACAGTAGACAAGATTTGTAACAGCTTCAAGCGGGTTATTGATCTCATGCGAGATGCTCGCCGAAAGGCGCCCGAGTTCGGCGAGCTTATCAGCCGCAACCAACGCGCTGATCGCGTATTCCTTCTCCCTTTCACTCGCATCCAACCTGCTCTGATATGCCGCGATGCCCTTCACGATTTCCTGCTTCTTGGCTGTAAAGGCAAAGGCGGTGATGCCGGAGGAGACTGCCGTGACGGCCTTGACGGCGGCAGACATCCAGTAGAACGGAAACCAGATAACGACCACTTCCATCAGGTGCGTCATGCCGCAGGCAAGAATGAAGATGCCGAACGCCACAAAGAATGCCACCATCGTTCGGATCAACAGCTTACTGGACCGGCGCGCCACCCACAGGAGACTCCAGAAAATGCAGGCGTACGACACAAATATGATGCTGTCAGTAATGACATTCGCCCAGATCAGATCTGGTCTGGCGAGATAACAGTACCGATGCGGCAGAAAGGCTTGCGAGAACAGCATAGGGCTGAACCGCCAGATGAGCAGGGCGGTGCCCACCACCCCTAGCCCCGTTACGACCGCCAATCCCGGGTAGCTCTTCACCTGGAAATCAGCAAATGCCATATCGTCCCATACCTATTGCCAAACCACGATGCATCCGGGACAAAGAACTGCTCCTTTTCGCGGCTTAAGCCCATTTATGAACGGATTTTAGCAGCATTGCGGCGTGCGGAATCATGCTTCTGCTCAGATTTGGTCAGCAGGAGGGTGAAAAGTAAACAGCTTCTGCATAAGCGCGCAGCAATTGATGACGCCTGGAAACAGAGCGAGAGCCCTCTGCTATCACGCATCAGATACGCATACGTTTAGGAGAGCGTGCGGATAGCAGTCAACGACCGCGTGGTCGAATTAGCGGAAACGCCCCCGCTGCTCTCCCCTGCGCTTGGCGACACAGAGCAGGCTCAGGGCTGCTTCGCGAGAATCCGGACGAATGCCTGAAAGGCGCTGGCCCAGACGAATTTGCAGCGGAGCGCGCCCCATGCGTCCTTCCAGCACGGCGCGGCCGATGTGGTGATTATGCGGAATGATCTGCACGTCAAAGCCCAGTGGCTCCAGAGTGGTGCAGAACAAGTCTTCCGTTACGCCATCACCCGGCTCGTGATGGATCTCCGTCGCCAGTGCCCAACGCTGCTCGTCCTCCTCCGCAGAATGGCCACCGCGCTTCAGAAGCCGGTACAACGGCGTCCGCGCCTTCCATAGCCAACTGCCCAGGCCGCGAAATGCCCAGGCGCTCCGGTGCGGATCGTGATCCACAACTAAGACCCCGCCAGGTTTCACCAACCGAGCCGACTCCAGCAGGACGCGGCGCATGTCGTCGCAATGGTGCAGGGTCGCATTCAGCGCCACAATGTCGGCAATACTGGAGCGCAGCGGCAACGCCTGCGCATCCGCCAGCAGTGGAGTGTATCCGAGCCGTGCTGCCTGCTCGAGACTGCCACGGGCTACGTCTACACCGATCAACAGGGCTGGACTGCCGCCCAGGTTGGCAAAAAGGTTACCGGGGCCGCAGCCAATGTCGACGATGACTTTGCCATCCCACTTGCCCGCGACAGCATGCCACCGCTCCCGCAACTCCGGGTACCTGTGCACATGCTTCAGCCATTGGGCAGTCCATTGCGGATGGCTGAAGTAGTGTGCGTTCGCCTCCAGCCCAGGCGTGCGGCTCAGGATGGCGGCCTGCGGAATGCCTTCCTCATCGCGCACTTCCGCACGCGGCTGCAGATATGGCCGCAACACATCCAGATAACTGAATGCGCCGCCGCTCTGCATTGCAAGATTTCCGCCCACCGCGACCTCCCCGCCGCCTCCATGCCTCTGTATTGCGGCGAACTGTTTATGATGCAGTTAACCTTACCGTATGGCGGATGTATTCTGTAACAAATTTAAGCATCAATTCGATCGCCTTCCATCGCTCAATCGCATTCCACCGCGCTGAAAGGCTCGCCCCGATTGCTACACTGAAGCAGAAACCCGGGGCCCGGGTGAGGAGGGCTCTGGGTGGAGCGCTATGTACTGACTGGCATTGGCGGCTTTCTGGGGGCTGTTGCGCGGCTTTGGGTTGGAACAGCTGTTACGGACCGCCTGGGCGCTCGCTTCCCGTTCGGCACATTTGTCATTAACTTGTCCGGCTGCCTCCTGATCGGGATTGCGCTTACCGTATTGAATCAGCGCACGCATCTTAGCCCTGGGTGGCGGTTCTTTTTCCCCATTGGCTTTATCGGCGCATACACTACATTTTCATCCTTCGAGTACGAGACCTTGGCCAGCCTGCAGGCGGGCCACCCTGGAACTGCGGCTCTTTACGTCGGACTGAGCGTGCTGCTCGGCTTTGCTTTTGTCTGGCTTGGCGTGGCACTCGGTCGCCTGCTCGCCTGAACCAATGCGATCCTTCTCCTAATTCAGAGCAGTTCGTATGCCGTATGTCTCTGGTGTGGCGCGGTGCGGCTGTTCTCGATTAGAAGCAGCAACGTTGATAGCGGCTTCAGCGTTCGCTTGCGTGAATGGCCAAGCCTCGCGCCACGGATGTGAACTCGTCACCGGCGCGCACTCGCTCGTGGCCAAAACGAGTGGTGAAGATTTTACGGACCGCAGGCACAAAGGATGAGCCGCCGGTAAGAAATACCCGGTCTATCTGTCGAGCATCCACGCCGGAGGTAGCCAGCAGATCATCGACACACTTTTCGATAACTTCCAACTCGTCCCGTATCCAACCTTCAAATGCGTTGCGGGTAACGGCTTTGCGAATTTGCAAACTTCCGTCGAGAAAGTGGAAATCGGTACTGCCCTGAGCCGAAAGCTCGCACTTGGTACGCTGCACTGCCTGGTGAAGGCGATATCCCAGATCCTCGTCAATAAGCGTTAAGAGCGCTTCGATCTTCTCAGGCTCGCAGGCCCGCACGCGCGCACCGCGGAGCATCTCCATTACGCTCTTGGTACGCAGGAAGGAAAGATGATGCCAATGCTCGAGCTTTGCGTAGACCCAACCGGGGACGGCAAGCAGGCCTTTGCTGACCGGGCGTTCCAGCGAACCCGCTCCCAGCATCGGTGAAACCAGGTGGCGCACAATCTTTGCATCGAAGGCGTCTCCAGCTAACCCCACGCCGCCGTTACCTAACAGGTCCCCAGGGCACCTCCCCCGCTTCCGAGTCGCCGGCCCGACATGCAGAAGTGAGAAGTCGCTGGTGCCGCCGCCGAAGTCGCCGATCAGGATCAGCTCGTCATGATCGAGCGTGGACTCGTAATAAGCCGCCGCGGCAATCGGCTCCATCACAAACGCGACATTGTCAAACCCCGCCAATTCGAATGCTGTGCGAAGCCGCGACAGCGCATATGCATTGTCCTCTTCAGTTTCCGCCCCTACAAACTGCACTGGCCGGCCGGCCACTGCTGAGCGGACCGGCATGCCGAATTGCTTTTCCGCCTCTTCGCGCAGGCTGGTCAGGATGCGAGCGATCAGTTCTTCCGGCGTATACCGCCGGCCGAAAATTTCTGTACTCGTGAAAAGCCTGCTCGAAAGATAGGATTTGAGCGACTGAATCAGCCTGCCCTTGTGATCGGCATGCAAATAAGCCTCGATCGCGGCGGCGCCCGTGCTTGCATGCACACGCGCATGGCCTGCTGATTTGACCTGCTCCAGATACAGCACGGATCGCGAAGATTCACTCGCGCCCTGCGCCCCATGGAAGCGCACGAGTTCCACTTGCCCAGTTCCTCGGCGAAGGGCGACAGAGCTGTTGGTTGTGCCAAAATCGATACCGGCTACATGCGCGTGACTTCGATCTGTCATACGGAAAGAGGTAGTGCGGCGCTGCCGTGGAGCGTCAGCCAGTGTTTCTCAAACCGGCTGAGATGCCATTGATGGTCGCAGCGATAGCGCGGTTCATCGTTTCCGAGTTTTCTCCAGCACGCTTGCGTCGCAACAGGTCTACCTGGATAGAACTCATGGGGTCCACATAAGGGTTCCGCAGCCGAATCGACCGGGCCAGCACATCATTCGATTCAAGCAACTCTCGCTGTTTCGTGATTTGCAGCACTGCGCGTTCTGTCCGGCGAAACTCCTTTTCGAGCTTGGGAAATACTCTGTCGCGGACGCCCGCGTCACTGACCAGCGATGCATACAGGCGCGCAATGCCCCAGTCGGACTTGGCCAGCGCCATTTCCACATTACGCAGCAAATCGATGAACAAAGGCAGTTCCTGCATCATCGCCTGTAGAAGCGCAAGTGCTTCCGGCTTCCGCAGGAATCCTTCAAGCGCATAGCCCACGCCGAACCAGGCTGGCACCTGATGACGGCTTTGCGTCCAGCCGAAGACCCATGGAATGGCGCGCAACTCCGCCAGGCTGCCCTGGTTGCTGCGCCGCGAAGGTCGCGACCCAATCCGCGCATGCTCCAGTTCGGCAACTGGCGTCCCTTCCTCGAAATACTGCAGCACCTCCGGATCGTCCAGAATCTGTTCGCGATAAAACACGTATGCCGCAGCGGAAAGTTCGTTGAGAGCGTCCTCCCACTCCGGGCGCATCTCCCCTGAGTAATGACCGCCTTGCAGCCGCAGATTGGGGCGTGCAAGCGCATCGAGCGCGGCGGCAATCATCAGTTCCAGATTGCGTTCGGCCAGCACAACGTCGGCGTATTTGAAGTGCAGGACCTCGCCCTGTTCCGTAATCCGCAACTGCCCTTCAAATGCCCCGAGCGGCTGCGCGTAAATGGCGCGATGCGTCGGCCCGCCACCGCGTCCCACAGTTCCTCCTCTGCCGTGAAACAGCCGCAACCTCACGCCACACTCACGGGCAACTTCATGGAGGGCCCGATGCGCACGGAAGACCTCCCAGGTACTGGTCAGCATGCCGCCGTCCTTGTTTGAATCGGAATAGCCCAGCATGACCTCCTGCACGTTCGACCAGGATGCAAGCAGCTGTTTGTAACCACCTTCGTTCCATAATTCGCGGCACACCTCCGGGGCTCGCCGCAGATCTTCGATGGACTCGAACAACGGTACCGGCATCAGTCCCGGGTCGCCGTCCTGTGCGGCGGCGTCAATGCCCGCCAGCCTGGCCAGCCACAGCACATTCCACACGTCGGTTGCGGACGAGGCTCCACTAATGACGTATTGCCGGACTGCTTGCGGCGCAACCTTCTTGATCTCCGCGATGGTGTGGAAGACCGCCAGCACCTCGCGGCTTTGCTTTGATAGCGCCGGAACAGCAACCGGGCCGTTCTCGCCTGCGACCCTCTGGCTCATCACCTCCGCGATGGTGCTGCTGTGCAATCGCGCATGCTGCCGGATGTCCAGCGTGTGCAGGTGCAAGCCGAAGGTCCTGACAAGGAGGAGCAGCGGGTCCAGCCACGCAGCGGCCAGCCGGGCTCCGCCATGCTCCCACAGGCTTTCGCGGATGAGGTTGAGATCATCCAGGAACTCAGCCGCTGTGCCGTACCGCTCCAGGCTGCCTTGCTGCCTGTGGCGACCTCCGGGGTGGTTCGCTTCCCCGACCGGCAGACTACAGCTTTCCCCCAACCGCGTCTGTATGCAGATCAGCAACCGACGGTACGCCTCCGATGTATATCGCCCCTCAAACGGCTCGCTTTTGCCAACGGCAAGCTGCGCGGTGTAGGTTTCAAGCCGCTGCCGCATGGCATCGCTGATGCCCGCTTGCTCTGTAGACGTGGTCAGCAGGTCGATGATGTTCTGCAATTCTGCCTGGTAATGCACAATCAGGTGCGCACGCGCAGTACGAACAGCCTTCCACGTTACATCTGTTGTTACAAAAGGATTGCCGTCCCGGTCCCCGCCGATCCATGACCCGAAGGTAAGCACCAGTGGCGCTTCATGGATGTCCATGGCTACGCCGTATTCGTCAGCAAACGCCGACGCCAGCTCCGTATACAGCTTGGGGATAGTCGCATAGATGGAAGCGCTGTAGTAGTCCAGCCCCATCTTGATTTCGTCGGCAACAGTGGGCCGCGCGGAACGCAGTTCGTTGGTCTGCCACAGCGCGGTAATCTCCGCACTCATCGCTGCCTGCAGGCGCTCCAGTTCTTCATCAGGCATTGGAATGCGATCCAACTCTTCCAGGAAGCGCGCCATGCGGCGGCGCTTGTAGAGGACGGAGCGCCGCGCCACCTCCGTGGGATGCGCGGTAAACACCGGCACGATGTGGATGCGCGATAGAAAGGACAGCGCCTCTTCAGCCGTGATTCCCGCTTGGCGCATCGCGCGCAAGGTTCCGCGAAAGGAGCCGCGCTGCACTGCATCCCCGGCGCTCAGCTGCAGCGAAAGCCGGCGCCGCTTGCGGTGGTTTGTCTCCGCCAGGTTGATCAGTTCGAAATAAAACGCGAAGGCGCGCGCCAGTTTGTAGGCCTCATCCACACTTAGCCGGCCGATGCTCTCCTGCGCCTCCGCCGTGAGTGCGTCAGCCTGGGCGCAATTGCCAGCCAGGTCCGCCGCTCGGCGGTCGATATTGAGCTCCCGCAATTTCTCCACGAGCTCGTAAAGCTGCATGCCGGCCTGTTCGCGAAGCACCTCGCCCAGCAACATGCCGAGCGAGCGTACGTCGCGGCGCAGCGGCGCTTCCTTGCTCTCGCCCGTTCGCGCCTGGAGTTCCTGCAGGCGCTCAAACCAGCTTTCCGGCTTCCACAATGGAGATGTCATGTTCGGCTCAGCCCTCTGCGAGATAGCGATGGACCAGAGTCACGGCCATGGCGCCTTCGCCGACGGCAGCGGCGCAGCGCTTGACCGAGTTGTGGCGCACATCGCCTGCGGCAAACATTCCCGGTTGGCTGGTTTCCAGGAAGAACGGATCCCGCTCCAGCGGCCAGCCTTCCGGCTTTTTTCCGTTGTGCAACAGATCCGGACCAGTCACCAGGTATCCGGCACTGTCCCGCACAATACCGGCCGCCTCTGCCCATTCCGTATGCGGCACGCCGCCAATGCAGACGAACAGCCAACGTGTCGGCAGCGTTTCCTGCTTGCCGGTCTCATTGTTGGTCAGCGTCACCGCTTCGAGCACGGCATCTCCATGCAGCGCTGTGACCTCCGTTTGGGCAAGCACTTCCACGTTAGGCGTCGTGAGTATGCGGTCCAGGAGATATTCCGAAAGCGTGTCTTTGAGCGAATGACCGCGGATGACGATGCTGACGGTTTTCGCGAAGCGGGCAAAATGCATGGCCGCCTGTCCAGCGGAGTTGCCACCGCCTATGACAAACACGTGCTCGTTTCCACACAGCGATGCTTCGCTTGACCCCGCGCCATAGAAGACGCCGGCGCCCAGCAGCCTGTCTTCATTCGGAAGGCCGAGCCGACGGTAGTCCACGCCGGTGGCGCAAATGGCGGCCCGTGCAGCGATCTTGGTTCCATCCGCCAGGTATCCTACGCCGCCCTTCCCGGGAAAGAACTCCCCGCGTACCCCTTCGCGCGCGATCAGGATTTCCGCGCCAAAGCGGCAGGCCTGCTCCCGGGCGCGTTCCGCGAGGTCCGCGCCGCTGATGCCTTGCGGAAAGCCCAGGTAATTCTCGATCCGCGAGCTGGAGCCAGCTTGTCCGCCTACGGCCGAGCGTTCCACCACCACGGTTTTCAAGCCTTCCGAAGCGCCATAGACCGCAGCGCTCAGCCCAGCGGGGCCCGCGCCGTAGATGGCAAGGTCGTACCCCGAGAGGTCCGGATTGCGATACCAACCCAGCTTCTCCGTGACCTGCCGCACTGTCGGGTGCTCCAGACGTGTTCCGTCAGGGAAGATGCATACGGGCAAACGCGGATCACGCAGGCCTTCTACGCCGGCCAGCGTTACCGCTTCTCCGTCGCTTGTCAGCTCCACATAGTCGAAAGGCACATCGCTGCGGTGGAGGAAATCCCGCAGAATATATGCAGCCGAAGAGCCCGCCGCTCCCAGCACCTGCAGCGGCTTCCCTCCATTCCCATCAATCGCCATGCTATTTCCTTTCGGGAAGGCTCTTGTCTACTCGCATACTAACCCCCGGCCGGCTCGCCATCGCCAACCTCCCAACAGCTTTGGATGTCGGCTCGCTCCACACCCGCGCGCGCCATAACACGGAGAGGTACCCTGTCTCTGGCGAGAAGGTCGTATACCCCTCCGTGCCCGTAGTGTGGGAGTATCGCCCATCATGCGAATGAATCTTTTTGCGCAGATACCGGCCGGCCAGTACAAGGCGTTTGAAACCCTCTCGCTTACGCTCACCCTCAAGTCCGCGGTCGGCTTGCCCGGCCAGTCGGAGCTGCGGACCACGCCGCCCGAACTTTTCAAACTGCTCGATCAGCAGGCGGAGGTAAATCCCGCGTCGCTGGATCGCTTTCGCAAGGAACTGCGCGACGCGCACCAGGCCAAACTGCGCAATGTGCAGTTGAGCGAGGAAACGCTCGAAGGCCTGGGGTTCTTTATCGACTAACCTTTTCCCGTGTGCCTTTACCCGCGCTTTAGGAGGCCGGCCGCTTCCGCCATCAGCGCGGGGACGGCCAACCGTGCTTTCGGTTGCTGTTTTGCAACTCGGAGACGGCCCTATCCGCTGGCAGCGGACGTGCATCTCAAGCTCTGTGCTAGAATTCGCCGTTTCCACGGCATCTGCCCGTCGGCCTAAGATGGAGCAGGTAGGCAGCAACTTGAACATGGCGCCCTGGCGCTCGGGAGTCCCGCGAAGACGATGAAAGACACACTCGGCGTTTTGCTTGCAGGCGGTGCTGGCGAGCGGCTCTTCCCACTCACTCGCGATCGCGCCAAGCCGGCGGTTCCCTTTGCCGGCACTTATCGCATCATCGACATCACGCTTTCCAATTGCATCAACTCCGACCTCCGCCGCGTTTACATTCTCACCCAGTACAAAGCCCTGTCGCTCAATCGGCATATCCGTGAGGGGTGGGGTGGCAGCGTCGCGCAGGAGCTTGGCGAGTTCATTGAGATCCTGCCTCCCATGCAGCGCGTGAGCGCCAATTGGTACATGGGCACCGCGGACGCCGTTTACCAGAACATCTACTCCATCGGCACCGAACAGCCGAAGCACGTCCTGATTCTTTCCGGCGACCACATTTACAAGATGAATTACCAGCTCATGCTGGATCACCACACTCGTGTCGGCGCGGATGTCACACTGGCCACGCTGCCGATCGATCCGTCGGAAGTTTCGCGATTCGGAGTGGTCGAGGTAAGCGCGGCCGGCGAGGTCATCGGCTTCCACGAAAAACCCAAGCAGACCGACCTCCGTTCGCCCTTCAATCCGGGCATGGTCGACGCTTCCATGGGCATCTACATCTTCAACACGGATGTGCTGCTGCCGGCCTTGATCAAAGACGCGGAAGACACCAGCTCCAAGCACGACTTCGGCCACAACATCCTGCCGAACCTGTTGGGCAAGTACAAAATGTCGGCCTATAACTTCGTCGACGAAAACCGAAAAGAGCTGTATTGGCGCGATGTCGGCACCCTCGATGCCTACTACGACGCCAACATGGACGTGGTCTCCGTTTCCCCGATCTTCAACCTATATGACAAGAACTGGCCGCTGCGCACCCGCCAGCGTCAGTATCCGCCGGCCAAGTTCGTGTTCGGTGAGCCGGGCCGCACCGGCATGGCCATTAACTCTATTGTCTCCCAGGGCTGCATCGTCTCCGGCGCGGTGGTGCGCAATAGCGTCATATCGCAGGATGTTCGCGTTAATTCCTATTCCGAGGTGGATTCGAGCATCGTTTTTACCCACGTGAACATCGGCCGCCACTGCCGAATTCGCAGAGCGATCATCGACCGCGACGTCCACCTGCCGGAAGGCACCGTGATCGGCTACGACCAGAACGAAGACAAGCGCAACTACTTCGTCACACCTTCCGGCCTGACCGTGGTCACGCGGGATACCTCGCTGTACGAGAGCCCAGTGGACTCGGATTACGTTTCTGCCTCCAACTAACGCGCTCCGGTGGTACGTCCAGTTGCCGCCGGAGTTCCCGTTTCTCCTCGCCCTCTACTGTTTTGATATTCCGGGAACCTTGGAGTTCCCACCTCCGTATCTCTGCCCATGAGCATGGCAACGACATGGCCGGGGTCTGAAGGATGGCTCTCCCCTTCCAGGCCGCGGCACCGTGCGCACAGGCAAAGAACTGGCTCGGTTTTCTCTGTAAACGGGTATCCTGACAAGCGACCTGGAGAGAATGTGGGACGCACGCCCGAACTGCGCAGCCCGGAATTGCCCGTGAAGCGCGAGATATCGCCGCACGCCCACGGTCCTCATGGTGCGGCAGCGCACGATGCGGACTGGGCGCTGGTGGTGCGGCGCTGCCTGGATGGAGATAACGGCGCCTGGGCGGAGCTGGTCCGGAGTCACCATCGTCGCGTCTATGGCATGTGTTATCGCTTCACCGGCTCCGCGCCTGACGCCGAAGATCTTACACAGGACGTGTTTCTCAAGCTCTACGGCAATCTCCGCAGCTTTGACGGGGCAAAGGGAAGCTTCACCACCTGGATCACGACGCTTACCCGCAATCTTTTGGTCGATCACTTCCGCCGCACCCGCCTGGAGCGCGCCACAGACTCCATTGACGTGGGCTGGGACAACGCCGACGAGATCAGCCAGGCCGAGCGGCTGCAGGACATGCGCCGTTCCCCGCACGACCAGACCGTAGCCCGCGAGCTCGAACGCATGGTCCAGGCCGCGCTTACACGCGTCTCTCCGGAGCTGCGCGAGGCCGTCATTCTTCGCGATCTCCAGGATATGGATTACAAGGAGATCGCCCAGGTGCTTCATATTCCGGAAGGCACGGTAAAAAGCCGGATTAGCCGCGGTCGCGCCGAACTGGCGCGCCTTCTGGAACGTAACAAGGATCAGGTGATGTAATGGCCAGCCACACTTCAACCACGGGACCCCGCCCGCTCGACTGCGAAGAATGGATTGCCATGCTGACCGATGCCCTGGACGGGGCGTTACCGGCCAGCGATGCTGTCGCATTTTATGCTCACCGCGAAGAGTGCCTCGCCTGCGCGCAACTGCTGGAAGAGGCGCAGCGCGGCGCCGAATGGCTTCGCTTTCTTGCTGCCGAACCGGAAGTACCCGCGGGCTTAGCAGACCGCATTCTGGCGCACACCACCGGCCCTGAGGCCGCCATGGGCGGCGATGGACTGCCGATGCTGGCGACTGCCGGCCCGGCACTTCCTCAGGAGCAGGCCTGGTTCGCCGGTTCCGGCTTCGGAGGTACGCGCTTTGGCGGCTCTCTCAGCCTCCTCTATCGTCATCCAGCTGAGTCCCGCCTGCTGATGACCGTGGCCATGGCGTTCTTTTCCATCGCTTTCACGCTGAATCTCGCCGGAATACGGTTGAAAGAACTGCACGTTCGCGACCTCAGGCCCTCGGTGCTGGCCACCAACGTCAGCCGCGGCTATTACAGCGCCTCCGCCCACGTGATGCGCTATTACGAAAACCTTCGCTTCGTCTATGAACTGGAGTCGCGCGTGAACGAACTCCGGCGCTCTTCCGATGAAACTGCTCCGGCAGCACCTCCCGCTGGGAAGCAGACATCCGGCAGCCCCGTACAGCCGTCCGGAGATGCCAAACCGCAAGCGCCTGGTGGGGGCGCCGCACAGGAGCTGGCCCCGCAAGCCCGGCCGTCCCTTCCCCAACACCAAGGGGGATCCCCCACCGGGTTCGTCCATAGCGGCGCATTCCCCGCCCGCATTATCCCGGTGAACCTGCCTTCGCAGGCACATTCGCCTGCCTTCTCTATCTCGCGCTTGTCCCTGCCCGCGGGCGCCCACGCCGTTGCACCACTCACGCATACACAAGATCAGGCGAAAAGGAGCTTGGCATGAACTGCGTAAACCATCCCGATATTCCTGCGTCGGCTTTCTGCCAATACTGCGGTAAACCGCTTTGCAAGGACTGCGTCCGCAACGTGGGAGGTGTCGTCTACTGCGAATCCTGCCTTGCAGCTCGCGTGGGCGTCGCGGCTGGGGCCTATCCCGGAGCCGGCATCCCCGGTATTCCCGGACTCCCCATGCAGCCCCCGCCCGGACCCAATCCCGCGCTGGCCGGCCTGCTTGGCGTTATCCCTGGCGTCGGCGCCATGTACAACGGCCAGCTTGTGAAAGGCCTGGCGCACGTCTTCATCTTCGCCATCCTGGTCAGCCTTTCGCACTCGGCGGGGATCTTCGGCATCTTTATCGCTGCCTGGGTGATCTATCAGATCTTCGACGCGTTCCATACAGCTAGAGCCCGGCGCGACGGCCTGCCCTTGCCCGACCCTTTCGGACTCAACGAGCTGGGGCACCGGCTTGGGCTCTATCCGAACCCGTCTGTCGCTCCCGGCGTGCCGCCCGTTGGAGCGCCCGGCGTCCCCCCAGCGGGTCCGGGCTTTCCCCCGGCTTCTTCGGCCGGTAATCCCGCAGCGGGCGGCTCAGCCGGCGCTACGGCCAGCGGCTTCGTAGCCGTGCCCGCCCTACACATATGCGTACACGGCGCAGGAGGCTTACACTGCCCCCCCCGTGCCGCCCTTTGCTTATGACCCGGCCGCGGCCCCACCTGCGCAGGCCTCCGACCTGCCCACCGGCGCCATTATCCTGATCGCCTTTGGTGTCCTGTTCCTGCTCGGCACTCTGGGTATCTTTAACGGGGACTGGGTCGGGCGCGGCTGGCCCGTGGTCATCATCGGCGTAGGCGTCTGGCTCTTCATTCGCCGGTCGCGTGAGGCAAATGCACGGCAGAACCCGCCAGTCGGCGGTCCCACAGCCGGGGGAGGTCCACGATGAACCGCTGGCTCACCATCCGCCGCCTGCGCGGTCCCGCATTTCTCCTGCTATTTGGTGTCACCGCGCTGCTCAATCAATGGGGCATCCTCTGCTTCGGAAGGAGCTGGCCCCTGTACCTCATCCTGCTTGGCGTTCTCTCGCTACTGGAGCGCGCTGCCTTCCGCGAAGGACAGCCCGGGCCGCTCCCGGTTTACGGACAAACGCCTTATGTTTCCGGCACTTCGGTTGTTCCGCAAGAGCCTCCGGTCTCCAGCGCAGGTGAAACCTCGGCCCGGGAAGGAGACAAGCCATGAGCAGCGCACCTCCACCCCTTTATCCACCACCGTACGGAACTGGCAAGCGCGCCCAGCGAGACGCTTACCGCGCGCAGCGCGATGCGGCGCGGGCCCAGCGCAATTACTGGCGCGCCATGCGCCGCCCCTCCATCGTCCGGCCCGTCGTCCTGATTTCGATCGGCGTCGTTGCATTACTCATTGAGTCCGGCAAGCTGTCCGACTCCGTCTTCTGGGACTGGTACATCCGCTGGTGGCCATTGCTGCTGATCGGCGTCGGCGTGCTGCTCCTCGGTGAATGGTGGCTCAACCGCGACCGCCCATACGGCGTCCGCGGGGGCGGGGGCGGCCTCGTCGCCCTGCTCGTCCTGTTGGCGTTCTTCGGCTTTGCCGGTCATCGGCTCCAGCGCAGCGGGCCGTTTGCCTGGAATTTCATTGGCTCGGACGAGAACAACTGGGGGATGCACTTCTTCGGCCAGGAGCATGATGAAGACCACCAGCTCGACGAAGCGCTGCCGCCGGATGCCAACGTGCGCATCGAGAACCCTCACGGCGATGTAACCATCACGGCTTCCAATGATGGGCGTATCCACGTCAGCGCTCACAATTCCGTGTACACGTCGAATGACCGCGACGCGAAGCGCCAGCTCGGCGAGCTCGTGCCCCGGCTGAATATAAACGGACGGGCAGCCACGCTCACGACGATGAACATCGACCACGGTGGTTCCGATCTGACGGTGCAGTTACCGCCTGGATCCACCGCCGAAATCAACACCGGGCACGGTGACGTTTCTGTCGACGGGCTTTCGGGTACGGTCAACGTCAACTCCGGCCACGGCGACGTCAAGCTCAACAACATCGCCAATACCATCACCGCCCGCATGGCCAGCGGAGACTTTACCGCGCATACAATCGCCGGCACTGTCACCCTGAATGGCCGGCTGGAAGACGCAAACATCTCCGATATCAAAGGACGCGTCACCCTTAACGGTGACTTCTTCGGCGACCTCAATCTCTCCAACATTGCGGCGCCCGTGAGCTTTCATTCCAGCCGCACCACGTTCGAAGTCGAGCGCGTCAGCGGCGAGCTTTCGCTCGATTCCGGCGACCTTCGCGTCAGCCAGAGTAGCGCACCCGTCAACATCACCACACGCGCCAAGGACATCGAGCTTACCGGGATCAGCGGCGGCCCGGTACAGGTGGAGAATGCCGATGGCGATATCACTCTGGGCGTCGCCGCCCAGCCCGGCGATGTCCAGATGCACAACGGCAATGGCGACATCGACGTCACCCTGCCTGAAAACGCCGCCTATACCGTCCAGGCCACCGCGCCGATGGGCGACATCGTCTCCGACTGGGTGCTCGACAGGAGCGGGACCAAAGACGAGCATAGCCTTTCCGGTCGCATAGGCGTCGGTACGCACACAGCCACGGTCAAGCTGGTCTCCGACCATGGCAACATCCATATTAAGAAAGGGAGCGCGGCTTCACTTGTTGCCCCCTCAATCCCGCCGGCGCCCCCTTCACCCCCGAAGAACGCCCGCCGCCTCACGCCTCCTGCGGGCACTGTACCGCAGCCTACCGAGCAGTAAGCAACCGCCGTTGTTTGCTGGCGACCTTTGCCGTCCCGGCTGCCCGCCAGCAAGAGCAAACGGCACGCTCTACAATGTGCGCACAACTGTATGTCTTCTTCCCGGGTGCTCTACGCCGGTACCGTCTTCTGCGGCGCCTTTCTCCTTTTTCTGGTCGAGCCGATGGCCGCACGGCAATTGCTGCCGGCGCTCGGCGGTTCCTCCGCCGTTTGGATTGCATGCCTTTTCTTCTTTCAGGCAATGCTGCTCGCCGGCTATGCGTATGCCCACTGGCTGCTTTCGCAAGTCCGCAATGGCCGGATCGCCCCAATGCACATTGCGTTGCTGGGGATTGCGGCACTCTCGCTTGCCCTACCCTTCCACCCAGACCTCCGGCACGGCACCATGCACCCGGCCAGCACCATCCTGCTCTCACTCGGCGCCACCATCGGCCTGCCCTTTTTATTACTCAGCGCTACGAGCCCGTTGGCCCAAGTGGTATGGGCGCGCACGGAGAGACAGCCAGTGCCGTATCGCCTCTTCGCTCTTTCCAACTTCGGCTCGCTGCTGGCATTGCTCGCCTATCCGCTGCTGGTCGAGCCATACCTTACTCTTCATACGCAGATCAGAGCATGGAGCATTGGCTTCTGCCTTTACGCCGTGCTCTGCTCCGCCCTCGTTTTGCGTCTTCGCCACATTGCAAAGGTGGAAGCCGCAACAACAAACGCGGTTAGCATCCCGAATCCCTCCAAGCGCCGTGCTAGTTGGGCACGCCGCATCGCTCCAGAACGCCGCGCCCTCTGGTTCCTGCTGCCTCTAGGTGGCGCGCTCCAACTCTGTGCGGTCACCAGCCACCTTACGCAAAACATCGCCGCTATCCCGCTGTTATGGGTAGTGCCGCTGGCTGTGTATCTGCTCAGCTTTATCTTCGCGTTCGAGTTCCCATGGCTCTACAATCGCGGGCTGGTTGTGCGCCTTCTGGCTGTGCTGCTGGCGAGCCTCGGTTACATGCTCACCAAGGCGGACGCGAGTCTGCCCATCGTCATCAGCATCCCGTTTTATCTCCTCGAGCTCTTCGTGGCGTGCTGGTTCTGTCACGCGGAGCTTTACGCTTTGCGCCCGGATGCGGCAACTTCCAGCAGTGCGGCCAACGACGAGAACGCCACCGCTGCTACCGCTTTTTACCTCCTGCTCGCCGGGGGCGGGGCGGCCGGCACCTTCTTCATCGGCATCGCGTCGCCGCTGCTTTTCCGCTCCAACTACGACCTCCCGCTCGCTTTTACGGCAGTGGCGGCGCTGGCGTTTGCAGCTACATGGAGGGAAGGCTGGTCACAGCGCCTGCTGTGGTCGGTAGGAGTCGCGCTCGCATGCGTGCTGCTGGGGATGCTGCACATCGCCTACGCGCGTAACTCGCTGGTCAACCTCCGCAATTTCTATGGCGCGCTGCGCGTGCAGCAGTCGCATGTGCCGCCACAGGCCCTCACGGCTCGCACCTTGCTCAACGGCTCCATCCAGCACGGCACCCAATGGTTTGCTCCAGGCTTCCGCACCACGCCCACAACCTATTACGCGGAAGATTCTGGCGTGGGGCTTGCCATTCGTAACTGCTGTGGAGCGCGACCGCGCCGTATCGGCGTCATCGGACTGGGTGCGGGAACCCTCGCTGCATATGGCCGCCGCGCCGACCGGATCGAATTTTACGAAATCAATCCCCTGGTGGAACGCCTAGCTCGCGCCCTCTTTACTTATATCCGGGACACACCCGCGCAGGTCACAGTTATACCCGGGGATGCGCGGCTTTCGCTTGCTGCCGAGGCTCCGCAGCACTTTGATGTGCTGGTCGTGGACGCGTTCTCCGGCGACGCCATCCCCGTACATCTGCTCACCGCAGAAGCGATGGCGCTGTACCGCCGGCACCTTACGCCGGGTGGCGTGCTCGCGTTTCACATCTCGAACCAATACCTTGACCTGGCGCCAGTGGTCGGTCGCCTGGCGGCGCACGCGGGATTGGAGGCGCGCCGCGTCCACTCCATGCGCAATGAAGAACGCGGTGAGTTCACTGCCGACTGGATCCTGGTGGGCAACAACCCCGATCTTTTCCACGTACCGGAGTTCGCCAACGCCGCCGACCTCGTCGCCCTCAAAGCCAACGTCCAGCTCTGGACCGACGACTACTCCAGCGTGCTGCCGGTGCTACGCTGGCACTCGGAGAAATAGACCGCATCTCTTATCGCCGGGCCGGGTTTACAGGCAAAGAACGACCTCCGCCACCGCTCCGCTGACGCCCATCAGCAGAACTATCCGTCATGGGCGCCCGGGTCAGAATTGGTCAACTCAACCGCGAACCCCTGATCAGCCGCAGTAAGGCAGTCAAAGCAAGACAACCGCAGGTCAACCGGCTCGTGGACGCGAGCCTTGTAAGACTAGGAGGCCCGATCATGAAGGGCAAAGCGCTTGCTCTTTCGCTTTTATGTGCAGCCCCGCTCAGCGGATACGCCGCCGAGCAGCTCATCCCGGCAGGCTCGCTCGTGCAATGCACGATAGATGAGCCGAGACTCTCCTCGAAAACTGCTGACGTGGGCGATCCCGTTCTTTGCCAGGTAAACCACGGCGAACGCTATGGGCGTTTCTCTCTTCCTTACGGGAGCTACCTCGCTGGCCGTTTCGAAGAATACAAAGATCCAGGCCACTTCGTTGGAAAAGGCTGGATGGAGCTGCGATTCGACCGCCTTATCGTGCCGCCTGACGACGTCTTCCCGGTGGCGGCGAAAGTGGTCAATGTACCGGATTACCGGGTAGACAAGCAGGGCAGGATTCTGGGCAAGGGCCATCCAGTACGAGATGTGGTCGAGTGGTCCATTCCAATTCTCTGGCCCATAGACCTGATCAACCTTCCACGCCGCGGGCCACGACCTACCCTGAAAAATGAGACCCATCTCACCCTGAAGCTCATGGATGACCTGGCCGTTCCGCAAACGCAGCAGGCTTCCCATGACCAATACGGCTTCTCCCATCGCAGCGAGCCTATGGCGTATACGCCGCAGGCACCCGATCCGGATACGCCGCCATCGTCTGAGCCTATCGCGTCTTACGGATTTGCCCCGCCCCTGCCTCCGGAGCCTCTGACTACGGAAAGGCTGGTGCGGAGAATGCCGCCTCCGGTCACGGTACTCATCCTGCGCGGAGGCTACGGCATGTATGCGACCCGTTACCGCTTTGAGGGAAACCTAATCCGCTACATAGCCATGAATGGCGCTCCCATTACCATTCCGGCGCGACAATTGGATCTGCCAAGGACAGTGGCGATCAATCGGCAGCGCGGCATTGATTTCGTCATCCCTCCACCCCTTTATGGACCTGCCTATTGATCTGACACCACCATGAACGCCGCGACCCGTCCGTGACTGCAAGTTGGAGGTCCAAATAGGAAGCGGCTCCTGACCAGGAGCCGCTTCGTGCAGTTACACTCATTTGTCAGATACTCAGATACATTGGTAATCCTTAGTCGCCCATCACAGGTTCTTCTGTCTCCACCTTCGGAGCGGGCTTTCGCGCCGGAGCGATGCTGTCGAGCGAAATCAACCCTTCGACCGGCTTCTCGCCCAGCACATGCTCCTTGTACAGTTTGGTCATCCGCGCATTTTCGGCATCGGACTTCAGTTTCGCGTCGCGCGCCTTGACCTTCTCCTCGCGGCTGTTCTTGGCAATGCCCAGCTTGTCCAGCGTGTCATTTGCGGCTGCGTTCACGTGCGTGTCATTGAGCACCAGGGTGTGCTCGGCGTCGCCCATGCCTACCTTCTTGCCGCCCGCGAAGATCTCGTGCCGGCCATGCTCGTCGTACCACTTGGTGAGCGTCGCCGTCATGTGCATCTTCTCGATGATGTTGCGCCAGCCCACTCCCGTGTTGTATGCGCAGAAGCTGATTTCGCCTTCCTGCGTTGCGTACGGGATGATGCACTGCTCGGTGCGTCGGAAGTCGTAATTGAAGAGATCCTGGAACCACATGCCTGCGATGAACAGGAAATTCCAGCGATCCGCCCGGCGTTGCTCAATGTCGGCAATCGTGCGGTCGCCCGTCACCTTGCCGTAGCTGCGGCCGGTGGCGCCGAAGCACTTGTCGAACTTCTGCAAAAGATCCGTGATGCGGAAGTGCTGTGGGCTCTTGCGCGGATCGTAGTTCCGCAGCAGCGCCAACGTCACGCCCACCACCGACAGGAACTTGCCGCGTGCCGCGTCGTTGATCTTCGCAACATCCTTCGCCAAACGGTCCGCATTCAGGAATGCCGTCACCGGCACTGCTTCCTTGGTTTCCTTGTCGATCATCAGCGCCATGCCGATGCCGCAGTTCGGATGGCAGCCGCAGGAGAGCTGACCCCAGTCCGCATTGGGCCCGTGCACCAGGTCGGCCCAATCGGAGAAGGTGCTCATAAAGCTGATCGGGAACCAGTCACGGGTCGGCTCGCCGAGGCCCGTCTGTGCCTTTACGTCTCTTGCCAAATGGCTCAAGGTGTACCGCTGTGCTGCGCGGCGCTCGTCGGTTACTTCCTCATCGCGGCCCGTGAAGCTGACCGGCTGGAAGGAGACGAAGTTGATCTTCTTCGGGTTATCGAGCGCGAACTGGATGATATGCCCGACCTGCTCGTTGTTAATGCCGTTTACGATGGTCGTCACCGGCACGATGTCCACGCCCGCTTCATGCAGGTTGTGGATGGCCTGGAGCTTCACGTCGAACAGGTTGCCGACCTTGCGGTGCGAGTTCGCTGCATTGCCGATGCCATCAAACTGCAGGTACGCATAGCGAAGACCCGCTTCGGCCGCAGCGCGCGAGAACTCCTTCGACTTGGCAAACTCGATACCGTTGGTTGCCGCCTGCACCGAGTTGTAGCCCACCTTGCGGGCGTAGGCCACCGCATCCAGGAAGTAGGGCGAAAGTGTCGGCTCGCCGCCCGAGAACTGCACTGACATCTGCCGGCGCGGTTTGATCTCGATCGCGTTGTCGAGCATCGTCTTGATCTCGTCCCACGTCAGCTCGTGGACAAAGCCCACCTGGTTCGCGTCCATAAAGCAGGGATCGCACATCATGTTGCAGCGGTTCGTCAGGTCGATCGTCAGCACCGATCCGCGGCCATGTGTAACAGTGGATGTGCCGTGATTATGGAGCTTCTCATCGTTGTGCGCGCGGATGTCGCGGCCGGGGAAGACCTCTTCGAGGTGCTTGAAAAATTCCGTATCGATGGCCATCACATCTTCAAAGTGGCCGTGCTTGGGGCAGTCTTTCACCATGAGAATTTGGCCGTCGCGCTCGATGATCTGCGCCTTGATCTCGCCGACCTTCTCGTTCAGCAGAATCTCGTGCGGCAGCTTGCCGTCCACAATCTGGTTGCGGATCTCGGGAACGCACTTGGGGCATAGCGAATCCGTGGAACGCGGCCACCCGAGCGGCGGCTTCTCTTTCTGGTAGCTCTTCAGCAGCGGCTTGTCCGACCATTTCGGCGTGAATGACGCGTTGGGACGGATGCTGTTCAGCTTCTCAAAGATCGTCCAGGCGCCCTGGGCGGCGATCGTTACCGCTCTTTCTGCGTACTTGACGGCTCTTGACATGTCTCAATCTCCTAAAGTTTGGGCCCGGGTGCACCACCCGCCGCTCATCTCTCCCTCTGGGGAGTAGTTCGAGTCTACCGGCATAGATGCAGGCTCTTGCTGCGAATATGGTGTGCAGAGGCAACATACAGCGCCACTGCGGAATGCTGTCACTATGAAGGGTACCGGTGGAGTGCCGCCGGACTGAATGTAATCGGGCCGAACGGAGAAAAACCGCCATCGGACGGTAGCTACCATCTCTGAATGGGAAGTGGATCCCAGTGGTTACTACAGAGGTACTCCCACCGCGGCTCGGGCGCTGCGGAATCCTGCTACGCAGGAGATGCTACCCCGGAGACGCTGCCCCGAAGACCCTGCTACCCCGGTGGCCAGGAAAGCGGCCTTCCGCCCAGCAGGTGAAGATGGATATGCGGAACCGTCTGACCGCCACTCTTTCCCGTGTTGATCACACTCCGGTATCCATCGGTTAGGCCCTGCTCCTGCGCGACCTGGCTGGCCACCACCAGCATGCGTCCCAGTGTCGCTTCATCACTGGGCGAAATATGTGCTAGCGAGGTGATGTGCTTTTTAGGAATGACCAGCAGATGCACCGGAGCCTGCGGCTCCAGGTCCGCGAATGCCACCGTGCTCTCGTCTTCGAATATCTTCTTCGCTGGGATCGCACCAGTCGCAATCCGGCAAAAAACGCAGTCCATCCCCTGAGCTTACAGGACGGCCTCGCCTGCGGCCCGTTCTGCTGCCAGCACACTCAAACATATGCTTCTGATTCGCACGCACCCGCACTCCTCGAAGTGCGACTTGATGAAAGTGGAAATGCCGGACTATACTTCGCGCCACTGACAACTTTGCCGGCAATCCTCGTTCAAGGATTTCCAACTCACCATCACAGCCCCTTCAACGAAGATTTCCGTACGAAAGGACCACACGTGACCCTTGCCAAAACACTATCTTTGGCCGTTCTCTCAGCGCTGACTCTCGCGCCAGCGCTCCAGGCCGCGACGCAAAAATCCATCAAAGTGACCCGGCTGCGGGAAACGAGCATGGCGCAAGCCCTTGCCCGCCAGAGCAGCTCGGAGTTCGCATCCTCACAAGCCCCTAGACAAGCCTTGAAGCCACGGCCCAAACCCGCCGTGCATGGCAAAGCTCCATCCATCGCTCACGACTTGGCTGCCACTCTGGTCTTTGGCGGATATCCGGTTGTCGGCCCCACTGGCGGTTTCCTCGGGTTCGATGGAATCAATTCCACCGATTCCGCTACCGCGAATGGATTCACGGTCGAGCCGCCCGACCAGGGTATGTCCACAAACGGGGGCGAGGTGCTCGAAACCGTGAACCTGGCTCTGCAGGCCTTCACATACACTGGGAAGCCTTTGTCCAAGCCCGTCGCCTTCAGCGCCTTCTTCGGCATTCCCAGCAAGAATCCGGACGGCACCACCAACAACCTTTCCGATCCGCGCACCTTCTACGACTGGCAAACACACCGCTGGTTCATCACCATCCTGGACTACCATACAGATACGTCCGGCAACTTCAGCGGCTCTGACGTTTTAGTCGCGGCCAGCGCCACTCCCGATGTGATAGGCGGTTATTACGCTTACGTGGTTCACGCATGCGATGGCTGCCTCGCTGACCAGCCTTTGGTCGGCTTCAACGATGACGGCGTATATCTCAGCACCAACGATTACTCTGCAACCAGCTTTACCGCTCAGATCATCGCGCTCAACAAGGTCGACCTGCTCAATAACTCCAGCACCGTGACCGCAGCTGGCTTTGACGGCCTAACGGTTGCGGAAGGCACAGCCTTCTCCGTTGCGCCTGCCTTCACGGCCCCCGGCACAACAACAACCCAGAACAATGGAACCGAGTTCTTCACCAGTTCGCTTGATTTCCAGAATGTCGGCGATGCCCGGCTTGCTGTGTGGGCGCTCACGAATACGGAGACGCTTGAAAGCCGCGTTCCTAACCTCAACTTGATCCAGAGAGTGATCCCCACCGAAGCGTACGTTCCGCCTGTTCCGGGGATTCAGAAAGCCGGCTCCTATCCGCTTGGCATGTCACTGGGAGATCCGGAAGAAGCCGTCGATACTGGTGACGACCGGATGCTGCAGGTGTATTACACCAACGGCAGGCTCTACACTACGCTGGCCACCTCCCTATTCGACCCGTCGGGCCAGAGCGGGCCCCGTGCCGGCGGAGCATGGTTTGATATACAGGCCAGCAGCTCCTTTACTTCCATCTCGGCGCACGTCGAGCACCAGGGCTATATCGGCATCAACAGTCCGAATGCTTCCGTGCACTACCCTGCCTTTGCAGTAAATAACAGCGGCGAAGGCGTCATCGGCTTCAGCTTCACCGGGCCAAACTACTTCCCCAGCACCGGCTACGTTCTTTATAGCCACGGCGCCGTTGTTCCGCAGATCCACCTCGCTGGCGTCGGACAGGCTCCGGATGACGGCTTCAGCGGATATTCGCAGTTCGGTGGCGCTGGGGTCGGCCGCTGGGGTGACTACTCGGCTGCCATGGTATCGCCGGGTGGGCGTCTCTGGTTCGCGAGTGAATACATCCCGAATCCTTATACGCGTCCCCGCAACAAGTACACCAACTGGGGCACCTTTATTTCACGCGTCTACTAACCCGCTTTACCCGAGCAGGAAAACGAGGGGACCATCCGGTCCCCTCGTTTTCTTTTGCCCGCTTCGCTGTACTGGATAACCAGGCGAAGTCCGGTCTCTTCAACCATCGGTTTAAAAAACGGCGATCGACGATATGCGGTTGTTCCAGGTATGGCCGCCGCGGAATCTGGCGTGCCTCAAATCCGGAATGCTGCTGCGGAATGTCTGGCTGCCACCGCGATAGCTGCGGTCGTTGAAGACCTGCACGCGCGTTCCGCCAAAGACCTGAATGGAGGAGATATTGTCGCCGAAGTTGCCAGGCAAACGATTCAGCCTGTCCCCCCCACGCACGCAGAAATGGTTTCCCTGGAATCGCGCCGAAGTGAAAAAGCATGCGCCGCGTCGCGGATACGGGCGGTTGTTCCACGAACGGTCCCAGTTGTTCGGGCCATTCTGGTTGTACATCCATGGATCGTTCGCCGGCGCACCCGGGGGTGGCGGGTATGGACGGCGTTGCGCCGAAACACCGATCGGCCCCAGTAGCAAAGCAATCACTCCGCACAATAAGGTCTTCCGCAGCATGGACACCTCCAATTTCAAAATATTTCCCGCCCCGCTCACAGCCCGAGACAGCGCAATGCGGCTAGCTCCAGGCGTGAGAATGGTATCAAGCGTCACACACCCGGACAACCGTTTGCAAAATTTCGCTTCGTTGCCATTGCTTCAGTTCCATCGCTTCGGTACCACCGCATGCGGTCTTGAGCTACCGAGCCTGCGCCGTGCGGAGGTCGAGCGTGCCGATGCGTCCTGTAGTAAGGTCACGAACGCCAAGCCGCAACGCGACGCCTTCGGGCACATCCGCAAGCGTGAGGTGAAACGGCAGACCCGACTTCATGACTGCTGCATAGTCCTGCGGTTCCAGCGCGAGATTCATCAAGGCGGAAGTCTCATGCGGCGCTGCAACGGCCTTGCCATCGGGCTGGCGAGTCGCCAACATCAGCAGCAGCTTCGCCCGCATCAGCCCGTCCGTCCCGCCGGTGAACATCACTGCGGACGCACCCAGCAGCGCATCCACGCGCGCACCTGGCGCCGGCTCCTTCACGCCCGTAACATTGGCGCTGAGCGGAATTCCCGTCGCTTCCACATTGCCCTGCTGCAACGCCGCCCGCATGCTCTCCCCGCTGCCGCCGGAAGAAGCGATCGCAGCCGCATAGTACCCCTGCCGGTAGAAGAGACGATAGCCCTTCTGCCGCAGCTTTACCGCGATATGCCGGTAGCTCCCATCCCAGTCGCGGCGCGAAGGGCGGTACTCCAGCGTGTAAAAGCTGTCCCCACGAGAGAAGCCGCGGCGCAGCGCCCCTGCAAGGTCGTTCGTGCTGTAGAACGCCTCACCCCCGGTCTGGTCGGCGAGGCTTTCCATCGACGTCCGCAGCACGTACCGCTCGTCGAACTGCCGCGCCAGGGTTCCACCCATGGCATCGCCGCCATTCGTGGCCGCCTCCCCGCTCGCCTCCGCGCCGACGCCGCCAGTCGTGACCCCTTGCACGCTGATGGGATAGACCGCGACCTGTGAGCTGGCGAGCATGGAGGCGGCTTCCGCTGCTCCCGGCACCGCGAGCCGGGCGACCGTGCTGTCCAGTTGCAGCGTCGCACCGAGGCCCACGGGAAAGCTGCTGGAAAGCCAGAACAGGTTTTTGCGTCCGCTGTAGCCGCTGGACGCCTCGGCTATCTGCTCAAGCGCGCTGGCCGTTGTTTGTGATCGCGAGCGGTCCGCAAGGATCTCCTCGTTCGCCAACGCCTCACCCAGACGGATGGCCGCGGGTGATCTACCCGCCGCAGCAGACAGCCGGGTCATCTGGTCGCCCTCGCGCTGCCGGCCCGCTTCGCTTTTCACCAGCATTGACGGCTCGACCGTCATCGCGCGTGCAGCCGCAACGAGCGCGTCCGTGCTGGACGTAAATCCCTGAATCATGCGCAGTTGGGCTGTCAGAACAAACAGGGCTGTCTGGCCGCCTGGAGGCAGTCCCTCGAGAAACTGGATCATCTGCTTTCGCGCATACGGCTGCTCGAGCGTACGCGTGTTCTGCAGATCGAAAAGGATCATGTTCACAGCACGGCCGTGCACCGCGCCCTGCATGTTCGAGAACTGAAACCCCTTGGTCTCCGGTCCGGTCGTTGTCGCGGCATCCGGGCCGCCCGTGTGGTCAATGAAGGACGCGATGTCCTGGCTGCGCCCATCCTCGGCGACCTTGAAGTCGTCCTGCTTCAGGCCATGCACCACGTTGCCCTGTCCGTCCAACACCACGACATCCACGGAAACCAGTCGGCTGGTAACCGAAAACGCGGGCGGCGCAGAGGATGGTTTCTGCTTCTGTGCAACGCTTGTGCCCAGAAACGCAAACAGCAGACAAGCCGCTGCAAGAATGTGAGCTACACCTCTCATAAGAACCTCGCGCCCGTTATGGTAATGGCTCCCGGCAATCCGCTGATGGGTCCGGCCCCGTCCGCGAGCGCGTTCACGGCTTTGGAAAGAACCGCGGTCTGTTACCCAGCGCCCATGGATTGTAACCCCGCGCAAATGCGGCCCGGGCCGGGATGGGCGGATGGCTATACGTCCAGAACACCATAAACGCGTTCGGGTTCGGAACGTCGAGCGACTCCTCCCCCAGCACCTGGAACGCTCCCTGCGCTGTCTGCTGCGGATCGTTCACGATGCCGTGCACGACCTCCTGCCCGTACACGTCCGCACGATGTTCCACCCGGCGGCTGATGGCGTTGCTTACCGGTTCGCTCGCAAGTCCAAAGACCTGGAACGCCAGCACGAGTATTACCAGCGCGCCCCAGTCCTCCACTGCCGGAATGCGCCAGCGGCCCCCAAAGCGCAGCACCGCCCAGTGCACTGCATGGTAGCCAAGCCACAGCAACAGCAGCAGACCGCCTGCCCCCAGAAGCAGGCCATGCACCACATCGCCCAGCACATAGTGGCCGAGTTCGTGCCCGAAGATGAAAAGCACCTCGTCAGGCGTGGCCTTCTGCAGGGACGTGTCCCACACCACCACACGCTTCGACCCGCCGAACCCGGTCACATATGCATTCAGCCCGGTTACCTTTTCACTGGCGCGCATCAGGAACATGCGCGCTGGCGGAATCGTCTGGCCGCTTTTTGCGACCACCTGCTCCATCCTGGCCACCAGCGCCGGCTGCGTTTGCTGAAGCGGCGAAAAGTGATTGAACAAGGGATCGATCACCAGCGGAACCAGATACACGGCAGCGGCCATCAGCGGCAGCGAGATCAGCCAGAACCACAGCCACCATAACCGGGGCGCTTTGCGCACAATCGCGAACAGAAGAGAGAAGATAAGCGTGCCGCCCACAATAGAAAGCAGCAGGCTTTTCGTCCAGTCCCAGGCCCATGGACGCCACCGCTCAACCGATAACCCATACGACAGCCCGATGTGGTGGCCGAGGATCGAAAGCGGCAGATCGAGCAGCGTCAATAAAATAAGTAACAGTGGCAGAAAAACTAATCCTTGTACCCACGACCGCGCCGTTACTCCGGCGGCCATGTCCCGCAACCGCGCTACCCACCGCAGCTCAAGTATCAGCAGCAGCGACACAAAGCTCCAGACCGTGCCCGCCACCCACATAAGGTCGCGGTCTCGATCCAGTGCCTCCGCTCGCGCCAGCTTCGCCGGGGGAAGTGTATATGCCGGCCCGTTTATCGCTTTCGTCGCTGACTGGGCTGTTCCCGCACCCGGAATCTGAGCGTGCATAGGGCGGGTAAACACGCATCCGCAAAGCCACAGCAGCCATCCGGCAAGCAGCCACCCCCGTCTTCGCGCCTGCATCTCGGTCACGCTCAATCCAGCCGCACCAGGTAGGCCTCGCCTTCGCGCGGCCGCAGGTCTTTTGCAATCTCCACTGCGCGCCCTTTTTCGTCGTGCGCCGGACGGATCCGCACCCAATGCCCTGTCGGCCCGGCAAACTCGATCACGTTCGCCGTCTCGTATTTGCGACGCAGATGGTCGCGTAGCTTTTCCGCCTCACCCTCGTGCTTGAAGGCGCCGATCTGGACACACCATCGCCCGCCTGTTTCGATCGGCGATGGCGTCGCATACACATCCACGCGCACTTTCGCGGTTCCCGGCAGATACACGCCCGTCTCCTTGGCCGAAGCCAGAGACAAATCCAGAATGCGCCCCGGCACAAACGGCCCGCGGTCCGTGATCCGCACCACAGCCTGCTTGCCGGTCGCGAGATTTGTCACTCGGACGAGCGAATTCATCGGCAAGGTCCTGTGAGCTGCCGTCATTGCATCCTGGTTGTAGATCTCTCCATTGGCCCCGCGACGCCGGTTATAGGGCGGCCCATACCAACTCGCCATGCCGGTTTCACTCCACAACGGCGCATGTGTGTTCACAAAGGCAAGATCGGCCTGCGTGCCTCCTTCTGCAGTCGCCTGGGCAATGCTTGCAGGCGGACTCCCAGCATCATGTCCAGATGCGTCTCCAGACCCGCGCCCAGGCCCATGTGCCGTTGCTGGCGTCCCAAGCGCCGGCGGGGGCGGCGCGTACACGACCTGCTGGTGGTGCCGGCAGCCCGCGAGCAGCGCAACCGCCATGGCAGCAGCGCCCATTGCACCCCTCGCCAGCAGCGGCCGATTCCTGGTCCGAAACCTCCTCACGTCGTTATGCTCCCGGTCCCGCAGCGGTGCCCGGCTTCGGTTCAGTATCGGGCGTCTTCTTGGGCCCGGTGCCCCGTTCTAGCAACTCCGCCATCCGCGCAAGCTGCCCCGCCGCAGAACGCAACGCTTCCGACGACTCGCGCCTGACCTCCGGAACCACCCTGTCGTTCAGGTAGGCGATCGCCCGCCTTGCGTCCTCTTCGACCCGCGACCCCAGGCCGCCCAGGCACCCATCCACCTTGCGCCCGAACTCCTCGAAGTGCCGCCCGTTCCACGCGCCCGCTGTCTCGCCCGCCGCCGTCTCATGCGTCATAAAAGAAACTCCACTGACTTTCCATCTTCGGAGCTTCCGTGACGAGGGTCAACAACCGTAAGGCCCAGGTGCCCGCTCCATCACCCTTCCTCGGCAATCGTCGCGTGCACCTGGGCAGGATGCAACCTCTCACTCGGCAGCAAGTCGCCTTTCGTAGCCTTTCAGGGCTGCGCAGCCATGAGGATAACCTGGTGCGCTCATACACTATTGCTATGCTGACCACTCCCCATGGGTGATTTCCCGCGCAGATGCCCGTTCCTTGGCACATCGGCAGCTTTGCTGATCGCCTGTGTCGGCGCGCTCCTCGCGCCCGTGCCAGCGTGCGCCCAAAGCAGCCCACGGAGCCTGCCTGACGCGCCTGCGCCCCGCCCCGAGATCCTTCTGGCCTTCGTCACACCGGAGTTGCAAAAGCAAAACGTTGCTGATGGCAACGAGGTGCAAGACGCTCCAGTACCGCCCTCCCGGTCCTCGCAATCGCCTCGGCCGTCGTCCCAGAAAACGACCGAGCCTGGCTTTCCTCCGGTCAGCCCTGCACCCGTGGCCCGCCCCAGCGACGCCCCACGGCAGGATCCGGAGGTCCCCTCCGCCCCTGCTTCCTGTCTCCAGCACATCTCCACTGACGTGCCCCCGCACATGAGCTGTGAGCCGGAGGTGAACCCCTTCCAACGCTTCATCGACTCCGCCTATGTCCATCCATTGACCGCCCGGCAGAAGGGCATGCTTGCCTTCCGCAACACCATCGATCCCTTCAACTTCGCCACTATCGCCTTCATCTCCGCCATTTCCACCGCCTCCGATCCGCGGTCCCCCTACGGACCGGGCTTCCCCGGCTTTGGCAGGAACGTCGGTGTTGCCTATGGGGAGACTGCCACAGGCGAATTCTTCGGGACCTTTCTCATACCCGCCATCGCTCATCAGGACCCGCACTACCATCGCATGCCCAACGCGTCGATCTCGCGCCGGATCGTTCATGCCATCACCCAGGTAGGCGTGGGTGTCAGCGATTACGGCAACCCGATGCCTAACTACTCCATCCTGCTCACAACCGCTATAAGCGACGCCATCGGTGACCTTTATATTCCCGGCCGCCAACAGGGCTTTGGCCCCTTCGCCGCCCGCTACACCACTGCCATCGCTACCGACCCGATCAATAACTTCATTACCGAGTTCCTGCCCGACGTGGCCCGCCGCGTCAATATCCGCATCGTCCTGGTCCAGCGTGTTATCAACCAGGTTTCGAAATCCAATGGCGGCGCCGGCGTGGACTAGCCGCATGATTCACTCTTAGGAGCATAAGAGCCAGAACGCCTGGATCCTTTCCTGATTGCTACTAGGCAACAATATTCGGTATACCAATTAAATTTATGGCTGACACCGGTAACTAAAAGGGGGCTTTATTTCTGAATTGAGAGGACCCATTTGTGAATTTTTCGCCGTAAGGCGATTTGATTGGGCTTCGTACTCTGGCGCGATGACCGTATCCATCTTTCCGCCCCGGTTCTACTCTGGATTCCGGAAGCAGGGAGCCGCAAGTATCTCATTTTGCGTCTCTGAAGCATCCAGACTCCATCGGTGCAGAGTTACATTTTCGTATTGCAACCACGACGGTGGCGTCTCTGGATGGCGCAAGTTGGCGTCATGCTGCTGGTCATGAAGGCTGCATAAGTACAAAAATAGACAAATTGAAGCTATCTGCGCTTGACAACGATAGGCTTCCAGTTAGATAGTCTCCGGCGTGGAGCTAGACAGCTTCACGCTCTGAGGAGAAATCAAAATGTTGTCTAAGAAGCTTTTTCCATTCGTCGCCGGCGCCGCCATGCTTGCCGCCCCGGTCGTTGCCCTGGCTGGTAACAACGGTGGCCATAGAGACGGCAATCTCAAGCCTGCCGAGGCCGAAGGTATCGGCAAACAGCTCAGCATCACTGACTATTCCGGCACCTTGCGCGCTTCCGATGGCGATCGCTCCAACCTCAAGCACGCCTGGTTCGAATACAAATTCCAGGACGGCACCAATCTTGGGTACAGCAGCCCTGGTACGAGCGGCGAATCATGCACCTTAGCTTCTTTTACTCTGGACATCCATCGCAACGCCGACAGCTCTGGACAAGGCGGTGATCTTCACCTTGCCGGTTCCGGTCTCGACTGCTCTGCCGGTGGGATGGGCAACGGCCATTCCATCCAGAACTTTGTCTATTACGTGGCACAGGACGGAGACGGCTGCTACTCCTCTTGGAAACAGGGTCGCGGTACTGGTAATTTCACGGCCGACGTTGTCTACAGCGGTAACGACCCGAAGACCGTGATTCACCTTGACGGCAATCTGCTGCTGAGCGAAACGACGGACTAATTCAGCTACACGGAGCCGCACACAGGGAGTTCTCCCCCAACTCCCTCCTAACGAGCCCACTTAAAGATACGGAACCCTAGCCTCCACTATTACTCCCGCAGCGCCTCGACCGGCTCTATACCGGGGCGCCCTCCGTACCGGGTGAAGCTCGCCAGCGCGGCGCAGCCCAGCAGCAGCGCGCCCGCTCCAGCCAGGACAGGGTATACCGGACTTGCTTATAGACCGAACTCCGCAGAAAGCGCGTCACAGCAACGAAGTTACCATCCCTCCGGCAGCACCTGAAAGCGTCAACACAAGTCCGTACCCCACAAGCATCGCCAGGACCGATGCGCGCGGCCCACGGCCATGCGCACCGCGGTCTCCCGCGTACGCTCGCCCACGGAAAACGCAAGCACACCATAAATCCCGACCAGCGCCAGCAGCAACGTCACCCTGCAAACGGAGACACCAGCACCGTATAGAAACGACTTGAAAGGGCGCGGCGCTTCGGCGGACGACACCACCTCGTCCATCTACTTGAATCGAAAGAGATTCAGGCCTACGCGCGCAATCTTAAACGGAAGCGATGTCCGGAATCGCACGCCAGCGTTCAATTCCCGGACATTTGCCGGGCAACAGAAAGCCCGACGTGGCCGCGGGCTTTGGAGACATTTGAAGACTATGCTTCCAGCGTCTCCATCTCTTCTTCCAGGCCGTGACGGCGCAGGAGATTCGGCAGGTTCTGCGAGAACGCAGACCGCGGCATCACCATATCGCACCCCGCCTCAATCGCCTTTACTTTCAGGTCGCCCTGCAGGTGCGAAAGGAACCCGATGACCGAGGTGCCCCGCTTCAGCTTCGCCTTGATCTTTGGGATCATCGTCAGCGGCTTGACGTTCGCGTTGTTCAGGTCGAAAACGATCAGCGACGGGCGGGCATCCTCGGCCGCGTCGGTGAGTTGGGCCAGGGTCTCTTTGCCCGCTTTAAGAAAGCCGACTTTCACGCCCAGTTTTTTCGAGACTTCCTGGATCTTGGCCACAAAAAAGAGATCCTCAATAAAGAAGTAGATGCGAACAGGAGCATCTTCCCGCATGGGCGCTGCGGTAGCGGAGTTGTAGAAGTCCGACTCCGGATAGAAACCACTATGCGGCATGCCGCGAAATTCGGCTTGGAAGTTGTTTACGCCACCTGAGTCGGCGATATTCCCATTCGCCACCCGGTAGCTGTGATCCATTGGCCCCACAAATACTTGCTGGCGGCGCTGTTTACCTTTACGGCGTGCTCCTCCGCCGTTGGCATTGCTGCTGCCCTGCATGCGCCCATTGCCATTGCCGTTGCCACCGTTGCCGTTTCCATAATTACTGTTCTTCTGGAAGAAGCGTTTTTGCGGCCTCGGCTTTTGTGCCTGCGGCTGTGACTGATGTTGCGGGGCTGCGGCCTGAGGAGGCGGGGCCTGCGGTCCTTGCCCGTTCTGCTGAGCAGCCGCTACGGGCTGTTTCCCCTGGCCTTTGTTGCGTTTACGGCGGCGGCGCCGATGCCCCTGATTCTGCCCTGCATTCGGGCCCTGCGCCTGTGTCTGCCCCTGCGACGGTTGCGCCTGGGTCTCATTTTGCTCTGTTGTCATTCGTGCACATCCTGGTGCGTTGCTGTCGGTGGCCGTATGGCCGATGGTGCGAGATCGCGAAAGAAGCGACCCTTTTCTAAAGAAGACGTGACTTCCGCGATGCGCTGCGCGCCTCTTACGCCATGAAGCGCAAGCGCACAGAGAAAGTGGGGAGGGTCCCGTTGTCTGCTTACAGCTTCCGTGCTGGCGTGTAACACCCATCGAGTTCCCAGCGTGTCACTTCAACGCAGGTTCTCTTTGAGAAACCGGCAGCCATCTCTTTTACTTCCTGAATAATGGGCGAGTTCATCTGGATTACGCTGCTCTTGCGGGCTCAAGAACAATATCTCGCCGGATGAGCGTCAGCCTATTGATAGGCAAATCCAAGAATAGCGGTTTTTACCCCAGATGGCAAGCGGATTCTTGCTTGCTCAGTCGAGCCGAAACCCGTGCTGCCTGCGAACGCAGCAAGAGCCGCTCCCATTCGTGAGCGGCTCTTGCTGCTAATGGCCAATCACTGGCCTCCCAAAACGCCGTATCCACTACGGCTAAGCTAAAGTCCGGTGGCGTCCCGTCCCATTGGGTGCCGGGCATCTGTCCCACCGGAAGTTCTGCATCGAGTCCTGCGAACTGGATCTCGTGCGTCGCTGGCTGCCCATCTCTATGCAGTTGGCGTGCCGTATCGCGATTCCCGATAAATCAATGACTTACGGTGTGCTGACCCGGTCCTCGCCTCCGAATCTTGGAATCCGGCACTCCCCCGTTCTTCCGGTTTTCATAGAACCTTCATCATTGGCACGTCGCCGGCTTCTATCCCGATTAGTGCTGACACGCTGGACAGTAATGTGTACCCCGCCCCGCAACCACGATGCGCCGAATGGGCGTGCCGCAGGCCAGGCACGGCTTTCCCGTCCGCAGATACACCCGATGCTCGAGCTGGAAGAACCCCTTCACCCCTGTGGCATCCACGTAATCCGAGACCGAGGAGCCGCCCAGCTCGATCGCCTCCTGCAATACGCGTTGCAGCGCCGCGTGCAGCCTGTCCAGTTCCCCCCGCGTGAGCCGGGCAGCCCTGCGCCGAGGCCGCAGCCCTGCGCGGAACAAGCTCTCATCCGCATAGATGTTCCCCACTCCATGCAACAGGGTCTGGTTCAGCAGGGCTGCCTTGATGCTCATCTTGCGTCGCCGGAACAACGAGCGGAAGTTTTCCTGGGAGATGAGCAGCGGCTCGGCACCAGGTCCGCGAAAGGTGCCCTTCGCGCTTCCATCGGCACTGTCTTGGCCAGGTGCCTCGTCGCCCTCTGCTGTGTTCTCGGGGAGCAAGGCCAGCGCCATCCGGCCGAAGCGGCGCGCGTCCACGAAACGTAACTCCCGCCCAGAACTCAGCCGCAGTACTCCGTGCGTGTGGGCGGGTAGTGGTGTCTCCGTCTCGGCCACCAACAGCCGCCCAGTCATCCCGAGATGCACAATCCATTGCGCATCCGGGGCGCTCCCAGTTGGGGCCGGCTCCTCCGTGATCGCTGCGGGATGTGGCTCCGGCCGCTCCTGCCTGATCAGGTCAAAGACGATGTGCTTGCCCACCCGATACACGCAACTAATGCGCATACCGGGCAGCTGCTCGGCCATCTCCGCGGCGGGTGTTTTGAACGGTTCCGGCTTGCTGCCGAACCATGTTTCCTCAATCCGCTCTCCGCGCACGCGTTGGTCCACCCCGCGCGCGACTGTTTCCACCTCGGGCAACTCCGGCATTTCACCATTTTCACCCAACCCGAGGATTGCTGCCGAGCCGACTTGTCTACGCTTCGCCTCGCCTTTGTTCCCGTCCCGGCACGTTATATGATCGACCTCGGCGCGAGTGCCTCCTGCGCCTCGATATTGCTGCGCACATCCGCCTGATCCGGGCCGAACAGCCCGTCGAACAACGAGGTGGCGTGCCGGACAGAGTGGAGAAACGATGCGAGCGAAAACTGCTGTAGTGCTGGGCGCCCAGTGGGGCGATGAGGGCAAAGGCAAAATTGTTGACGTGCTTTCCGAGCGCTTCGCCCTGGTAGCGCGGTATGCGGGTGGGCACAACGCGGGACACACGGTCATCATCCGCGGACAGAAGTTCATTCTGCAACTCGTGCCCTGTGGCGTGCTCCGTCCAGACTGCCAGGCTGTGATCGGCAACGGCGTCGTGCTTGATCCGATGGCGCTCCTTAAAGAGGTGGATAAGCTACAGGCCCTGGGCGTCGATGTGCGCGGCCAGCTTTTTGTCTCCAATCGCGCGCAGGTGATCCTGCCGTACCACCGCATGATCGAGCTTGCGAGCGAAAGCGCCCCCGGCCGCACCAAGATCGGCACTACCAGCCGCGGCATCGGCCCGGCCTACGAGGACAAGATGCATCGCAGCGGCCTCCGGATCGTAGACCTGCTCAACACCAAGCTGCTGAAGACCCATATCGAGAATGCCTGCCAGGAGAAAAATGCGATCGCCCATGCCCTCTTCGGCACCGACCCGCTTGACCCGGCAAAGATGTACGAAGAATATTCCGCGGCAGCCGAGCGCATCCGGCCCTTTGTCACCGACACTTCCGCGTTGCTGAACGCAGCCATCTCGGAAGGCAAGAGCGTCATGTTTGAAGGCGCCCAGGGAACCATGCTTGACATTGACCACGGCACCTATCCCTTCGTCACGTCCTCATCGGCGACCGCCGGGGGGGCCGTGATCGGGACGGGAGTGGGACCGACGCGCATCGGCACGGTCATCGGCGTCACCAAGGCGTATGTCACCCGCGTGGGCGAAGGACCCTTCCCCACGGAGATCCACGACGCGCAGGGAGAAGAGCTGCGGGCCCGTGGACAGGAGTACGGCGCTGTCACCGGACGTCCGCGCCGCTGCGGCTGGCTGGACCTCCCGCTGCTGCGCTATTCCAATGAGATCAATGGCACCGAGTGGCTGGTCGTCACCAAGCTCGACGTCCTCGACTCCCTTGCGGAGATCCCGGTGTGTGTCGGTTATCGCATCGACGGCAAGGAGACCGATCTGATTCCGGCTGACGTCAGCGGACTGGAAAGAATTGAGCCCGTTTATACTCGGCTGCCGGGGTGGCAAAGCTCGACGGAAAGCATCCGCAGCTTTGAGGACCTGCCCCAGAAAGCGCAAAACTATCTGCACTTCGTTGAGCGCGAATCCCGGGCAAAGGTCGGTATGGTGTCCACCGGCCCCGATCGCGAGCAGACAATGAACTTGCCGGCTTTCCAGGATGCCCTTGGCGAGCTGCACTCCTAGTCACGGAAGCCAGTGGTGCGCGCCGGCAGCCCGGGCGCACGCGCAGAAGCGAGGAACCATGGTTAGCTTCACCGTACGCATGCGTTTTGCTCCGGAAGACCGCCAGGAGGTCACCGAGGCCCTTCGTGAACTCGCCCTGGCCTCGCGCCAGGAGCCAGGCTGTGTCACGTATGTGCCGCATTTTGTTGAAGGCGAGCCGGATACTGTTCTGATTTATGAGCAGTACACCAATGCCGCGGCACTGGAGACCCACCGAGCCAGCGAACACTTCCGCAATTACGCTATTGGCGGCCTTTACCAGCGCATGCGCGAGCGCAGCAGCGAGAACCTGCACGCCGTCGTGTAAATGGGGTTACCTCGGGTACTCGGTCCCGGCAGCTGTTTCGTACATGGGCACCTCTGGCCAGCTATGCTGTGAAAAGGACGAAGCAGGTGGCAGCGGTTATTTGGCTCTTGGGAAGCCCAACCATGCCGTCCGCTGCATCTCTTTGACTGACGCGCTGTATGCGGAATACGATCCATACGCTTATGCATGCTCATTTCGAGCGGCGCTCGCGCATCCACCGGGCTCGGAGATCTCTCCGACTTTCGCTGCTGCTGCTCACTTTCATTCTGGCAGGGTCCGGCTACGGAGCGCACGCTTCTACCTTTCCCCTGCCACACCACGACGACAGACTGCACAAAGAAATTGAGGGTCTGGAATCGGAGTGGCGCAACGCCGTGCTCAATAATGATGTTTCCGTATTCGAAAAGCTGCTGGCGGACGACTACCTGGGTGTAACCGCCAACGGCACGCTCGAGACCAAAGCGGATGCCGTAGCCATGCGCCGCGCGGGCACCGTCCGGATTTCTGAACTGCAGCCCAGCGATACCAAGGTCCGCGTTTACGGCGATACCGCTGTTGTGACCTCGCGCGTAGAACTGGCGGGTACGAACGGCGACCGGGACATTAGCGGCACCTACCGTTATACGCGGGTCTACAACAAGCGCTCCGGGAGCTGGAAGATCGTCAGCTTTGAGGCGAGCCGTATTCCGCCCGGAGGCGGCCGGCACTGAGCCGACGTCACGTGCGGATATCTTTTGCGGGCAGCAGCCAACGAGTCACCCCCTCCTCTCCTTCTTTGCGAACCCCGGCCCGTGTCTCTGGCATCCTTAGAAAGGATGACTTCTGTCAAGACACTGCGGAGTGCTGCGTTTGAGAAGACCCTGGCCAGCGCCAAGCGGACCATGCTCTTCAGCGAGATCGCCAAGCTGGCGCTCGACAGCTTCCGAACGAACAAGATACGCTTCGCGCTGACTGCGCTGGGTATGGTCATTGGCTCCGCTTCTCTGATCCTGGTAGTCACTATCGGACTCACGGGCAAGCAGTACATCCTGAACCAGATTCAGGGTATCGGCACCAACATGGTGGAGTTGGAGTACTCCGGCGGGGGCTCGGCGTCGCAGGGCGATTACCGCAACGATTACTTGACGCGCGACGACGAGAAGGCAGTTGTGGCACAGGTGCCGGCCATCGCAGCCTCCTCGCCCATGCTGGAGATGCACGACCGCATCAGCTTTGGCGGGGGTGTCGTCAAAGACATCCTGGTGCTGGGCGTGTCCCCGCAGTACCGGGCGGTTCGCAACCTGGTGGTCACCACCGGGCGCTTTTTCGATGATGAGGATGAGGCCACCCATACCAAGGTGGCCGTGGTGACTGAGCTGTTTGCACAGCAGATGTTCGGCAGCGCCGATTCAGCCATCAATCAGAGTTTTCAGCTGAGCGGCATTCCATTCACGATCATCGGCACATTTCGCGAGCGTGTCGATACCTTCGGGCAATCGGAGATCGCGGACCAGACCATCCTGGTCCCCTATTCTGTGGCGCGCTACTTCACTGGCACGGACAACGTAAAGCAGATCTTCTTTTCCGTCCGCGACTCCAATGATGTGCCGGCCGCGACCGAGCAGATTGAGAAAGTCGTACAAGCGCGGCACAAGGCCAACTCCGTCTATCGCACTCAGACGCTCACCGAATTGCTGAATACAGCCGCGATTATCGCTAATGCGCTTACGGTGGTGCTGCTGCTGGTTGCCATGGTGACGCTCGCCGTGGGCGGCGTGGGCATTATGAATATCATGTTGGCCAATGTGCGTTCGCGCATCCGGGAAATCGGTATTCGAAAGGCGCTGGGAGCTACTTCGCGGGAGATACGCCTGCAATTTCTGCTAGAGGCAATCTTCATCTCACTGAGCGGCGGTGTGGTGGGCGCAATCATCGGGCTTGCTTTCCCGGTCTCAGTACGCCTGTTTACGACGTATCACATGCCGATCTCCGGCTGGTCGGTCGTCGTCGCGCTTGTGGCCGCCGTACTCGTCGGCGTGACCTTTGGGACGCTGCCCGCAACGCGCGCGGCGCAACTCGATCCGGTAGAGAGTCTCAAGTATGAGTAGCAGCGACTTTGGTGAAGGTTTGCGCGGACCGGTTCGTATTATTGTACGTAGGCGACCTTCTCCAGTTCGGCCTGCATGCACTCCGGCGTGCAACGCGGGCCCTCGATCCGCGGCACCATGTCGCGCACATGCTGCGCGCTTACGCCATACCCGTGTCCCGTCAGGAACCCGCTGATCACCTCGGCAGCCTGCCAGGTGTCCAGGCCTGCTTGCATCAGTTCATTGCGAAGACCAGTCAGCTCTGTGGTGGAGAATTTCTCGATCCGGGTGGATTCCATCATGCGATTTCTCCTTGTTCGGTTGCGTACCAGTGCACACAGAGTTCGCATGCTTACGGGGATAGGATTCGACGCGGGAGACAAGCGCTGCCTGCACGACAAAACTGATGGAACCTATTTTGGTAACCTCGAGTATTAGACCAGCCGGCAATAAAGTGCGCGGAGCAAGCCACTCAGGAGCGTCAATGGATCAGAATGAAGAGCGCAATACACCAACTGGCGAGGAACGACGAGGTCTCTCCTGGGCTGCCATGATGGCTCTTGTCTTGCTGACCCTGGTGATCGCAACTGTATTGGCTTATTGGATCGTCGTGCACAATTCTCCCGGAGGCCAGTGACGGTCGGGCTGCCATCGCCTTCCATGCAGGGGGTCCATTGTTATTCCCGCTCCAGAAGCGGCGTGATTGCCTCTGCAGTGCCGTCCGCAACCGGCTCTACTGCGGCTGCAGCCTCCAGGAGCGCAGGAATTCCGTTGACTACGGGATACCGCCGCAGGCAGCCGGTGCACACAATGTCTTGCGCGTTCCAGGTCAGACCTTGGTAGCAAACAGGGCAGGCCAGTAGCGCCAACATCTCCATGCTGGGAACACGGGCGGCCCTTGTCGCCGAAATCGGCTGCGAGGTTTGGCTGCGGGATGGCACCTCCCCAGTGTATGTGCGCCCATCCATTACCATGAAGGGAATGGACCAGCAAAGCATGACAGAAGCTCGGATACGGACGCCGCGGGTACTGGATGGCGCATCGATCGCAGCAGCAATCAAGGCGGATGTGGCTGCGGAGGTACAAGCGCTTGCACTTCAGGGCATACGGCCGGGTCTTGCGGCGGTGCTGGTGGGACACGTGCCGGCTTCCGAAATCTATGTCCGCAGCAAAGTGCGTTCCTGCGCCGAGCTGGGCATCTTCAGCGACCTGATCACCCCGCCCGAAACTGTGACCACGGAAGAAATGCTGCGGCTGGTTGCGGATCTCAACGCACGCGAGGATATCGACGGCATCCTGCTGCAACTTCCGCTGCCTCCGCAGGTAAACACGAAGCAACTGCTGGAAGCGGTGGCGCCAGAGAAAGATGTGGACGGCTTTCACCCGGTGAATGTGGGCCGCTTGCAAACCGGACAGCCGGCCCTGGCGCCATGCACGCCCGCAGGGGTTATCCAGATCTTGAAGCGGAGCGGCATTCCCGTCGCCGGGCAGCATGCTGTGGTGCTGGGCCGCAGTGACATCGTGGGCAAACCGGCCGCGATCCTGCTGCTGGCCGAAAATGCTACGGTTACAATTTGCCATTCAAGGACGCGCGACCTCGCGGCTTACTGCCGCAGCGCGGACATCCTGGTGGCGGCCATCGGCCGTCCCGGCTTTGTGACTCCGGAGATGGTCAGTCCAACCACCACCATCATCGATGTGGGCATCAACCGGATCACCGAGCGCGAAGAGTTCGACCGCTTCTTTGCGGGGGACACGCGACGCGAAGAGATGTTCCGGTTGAAGGGCTCGACGTTGATTGGCGATGTGAGCCCGGCAGCCTACGCCGTTGCCGCGGCCTACACCCCGGTACCCGGCGGCGTGGGTCCGTTGACCATCGCCATGTTGATGAGCAACACCGTGCGCGCGGCCATGCTGCGGCGCGGGTTGACGGTTTAGCGAGCGCGGCTATGCTGCGGGTTGGCTTGACCGGAGGGCTAGGCAGCGGTAAAAGCACCATCGCGGGCTTTTTCCGCGAACTGGGCGCGCACGTGATCGAAGCAGACGCCGTGGGGCGCGCCCTGATGCAGCCAGGCGAAGCGGTCTTCAACAGCATCGTCACTGCGTTTGGCGAGTCTGTGGTGCGCGAAGATGGTTCGCTGGATCGCAAGCGCCTGGCAGCGCTGGCCTTTGATGGCGGTCGGCTCGGCGAACTCGACCGCATCGTGCATCCGCCGGTCATTGCAGCGCAGGAAGCCTGGATGGAAGCGCTATTTGCGCGCGAGCCGGAAGCAGTGGCGATCGTTGAGTCGGCGCTGATTTTCGAGGCAGGGCGTTCGGCGGAAGAGGGCGGCACGGTGCCCGGCTGGCGCAAGCGCTTCGATCGCATCGTGCTGGTGGCAGCGCCGGACGAGTTCAAGATTGCTCGCTTCGTGGAGCGCATGGGCGGCGGATTGCCGTTGACGGAATCGGAGCGAGAGGCCCTGGCCGAAGATGCGCGCCGGCGTCTGCGTGCGCAGGTCCCGGATGAAGAAAAATTGTCGCGGTGTGATTACGTAATCCAGAACGACGCGTCCCTGCTAGTGGCGCGGGAGCAGTCGGCAGAAATCTTCGCCGATCTACAGAAGCTTTCGCGTGCGGCGGCTTTAAACATGCGAGAAAGACGTGGCGGCGCGTAGCGCCACACAGGAGAAGGTTTCATTATGGTGCTTCGCCGGTTGTTGCTGATCTGCTTTATCGTGGGTGCCTTCTGGTATTTGACTTCACACGCCGGCATTGAAAAGCTGAATCGTTTGCCCCTGATCGGTAAAACCGTCGCCGGGCTGCGCACGCCGTTGCACCTGACGGAAGCCGACGCGCAGTCTGCCTACGACAGCGAGGAGGTGGCTAACATTTCCGCTTACAAGAAGGTGCTGCCCGCCGTGGTGAACATCACCTCGACCGCGGTTGCATTCGACTTCTTCTATGGCATGGTGCCGCAGCAGGGCCAGGGGTCGGGCTTCATCGTCGATAAAGAAGGCCACATCCTGACAAACTTCCACGTGATCGATGGCGGCCGGCAGATCGAAGTAACGCTCGCCGACAAGCACAAATACAAGGCGCAGGTAGTGCTGACAGACAAGCCGCATGATCTGGCGCTCATTCAGATCACGGCGCCCAATCTTACGCCTGCGGTGCTGGCCGATTCGCGCGGACTGCAAGTGGGGCAAAAGGTGTATGCCATCGGCAATCCCTTCGGGCTGAACGGCACGATGACCACCGGGATCATCAGCGCGATGCGCTCGATTCGCGGGCCGGAGGGCAACCTGATCGAGAACGCGATCCAGACGGACGCGGCCATCAATCCCGGCAACTCCGGCGGTCCACTGCTGAATTCGCATGGGGAAGTGATCGGCATCAATTCGCTGATCGCGACCAATCCGAATGAGCAGATTGAGCAGAGCGCCGGCATCGGCTTTGCCATCCCCATCAACACAGCCAAAGCGGTACTGGCAGACTACGCGCACTACGGCCGGGTGCGGCGGCCTTCGCTCGGCGTCGTGTCGTTACCGATCGGTCCGGATTTGGCGGATCAACTTGGGCTGGCGGCTGACTCCGGCGTGCTGATACAGAAGACCGTGCCTGGTGGGGCGGCCGAGCGCGCTGGGCTGAAAGGCGGCTCACAGCAAGCCTATCTCGGCAACACGCCCATCTACCTGGGCGGGGACCTCATCGTGGCGATCGACGGACAGGACGTGATCAATGGGCAGGACATCTCGCTGGTGATGGACCAGCATCATGCCGGTGATACTGTGTCGGTTACATTCTTCCGGGGCCGCAAAAAAATGAGCGTGCAAGTGACACTGGGCGAAGCACAGGCACGCGCGCAGTCAGCCTGAGAACCTTCTGGGCGCTCGGTTCGTAACCAGCCGCTACACCGCCCGGCGCAGATATCGCCGGCCGACGATCTCATACTCGCCCGAACAGACGCGCGCGATCGCTTCCGTATAGGCGATATGTTCTTCAGCCAGAATGCGGGCACTCAGTGCAGGTGCATCGTCGGTATCAAAGATTGGCACGGCGCGCTGGAGAACAATGACGCCGCGATCCAGTTGTTCGTCGACGAAATGCACCGTGCAGCCGGAGACCTTCGCCCCGTACGCCAGAGCCTGCTCCTGGGCATCCAGCCCGGGAAAGGCGGGCAGCAGTGACGGGTGGATGTTGAGAATCCGTTGCGGAAATGCCGCGACAAAGCCCGGCGAAAGCAGCCGCATATAGCCGGCCAGGCAGACTAGATCCACACTGTGCTCCCGTAACGCGGCGATGAACGCAGCATCGTGTTCAGCGCGCTTGCGGCCCTCTGCTTCGATGGCCATCGCGGGCAGTTCGCGCTGGTGCGCAGCTGCGAGGCCGGGAGCGTCGGCGCGATTGGAAAGCACGACGGCGATCTCTGCCGCAGGCAGCCGGCCGGCTGCGATGCTGTCTGCAATCGCAATGAAATTGGAACCCCGGCCAGACAACAGGACGCCGAGACGCTGCTTCCCTGCTGCCCCGGTCATACCTGCTTCCCCAGTTTTTCTGCCGCGATCATACCTCTTCCGCGCCCGCGCCCTGCTCCTGCGTGTACACGACGGATCGGTCGCCGCGCACGATTTGCCCGATCACATGGAAGCTCTCGCCCAGCCGGCCGAGCAGGCCTTGCGCCCGCTTGAACTTGTCCTGCGGGATGACGGCGATGAGCCCGATGCCCATGTTGAAGGTACGGCGCATCTCTTCATCGCTCACATTGCCGAGCGCCTGCAGATGCGCGAACAGCGGCGGCAATGGCCAGCTTTCGGGATCAATCTCGGCCGAAACGCCTTTCGGTAAAATGCGGGGCAGGTTTTCCGTGATCCCGCCACCAGTGATGTGCGCCATGCCGGCAACCACACCAGCCTTGGTGAGCTGCTGAATGACCGGCAGGTAGCTGCGATGCGTCTTCATCAGCGCCGCGGCGGCATTGTCCTTGATGGCGGGCACCCGCTGGCCGGGCTCATACCTCGCAACCTCGAAAAAAAGCTTGCGGGCAAGCGAGTAGCCGTTCGTATGCAGGCCCGTGGATGGCAGCCCCACGATAACGTCACCAGCACGGATACCTTTTCCAGTGATGAGTCTTTCGCGCTCCACCACGCCTACGATAAAGCCGGCGAGGTCGTACTCCCCATCCGCGTAGAAGCCTGGCATCTGCGCCGTTTCGCCGCCAATCAATGCACAGCCATTCTCCTTGCACGCCGCGGACAATCCGGTCACCACCTTTTCGATCACGCGCGCTTCAAGGCGACCGGTCGCAAGATAGTCCAGAAAAAAGAGCGGCGTGGCGCCCTGCACGGCAATGTCGTTCACGCAATGGTTCACCAGGTCCGCGCCGACGGTGTTGTGAATGCCGAGCTGAAAGGCGAGCTTCAATTTGGTGCCAACGCCATCCGCGCTCGAAACGAGCACCGGGTCAGACATGCGCTTGATGTCGAGCCGATACAGCGCGCCAAATCCTCCGATGCCGCCCAGTACGGCCTTGCTGAACGTCTGCTGCGCAAGCGTCTTGATGCGGTCCTTGGCTCGGTCGCCGCTCGCAATGTCGACGCCCGCGTCGGCATAGGTGACGGACGGCTGCTTCCGCTGAGTCTTTGCGGAGATCGGCTTCCTAGAAGGTGTGCGTTTCGGCATGGTTTGGATGGGCTTAGTGTAGCAGCGGCCGGGCGGCGACTGGCGCAAGCATCGGCGTGGGCTCCATCTCATGCGAGCGCGACGGGGATGCATGCGCCCGGGGCGCGGGATGGCGTCGGCTCTCCATCTCGATCACGCGCCCACCCCCATTGGCTCCCTCGAATGCGCGGAAGCGCCGTTCCAGCTCCCACTGTTGGCGCGCCTTCTCGCTTGCTTCCAACATGGCCTTGCATGCCGCAGCGGGTTCCCTACTCACCATTTGCGCACGGCAGGCAACCGCGGGCTGGTGGAAATCGTGATCGCGCCACAGGCTCTCGCCAGGCAAAAAGCTGAACTCCAGGCTATTGCGGACCATGCGTTTGAGGTCGCTGTACCGGAGGTCGTATGTCTCGACCGCGCGCTCGAATTCGTGCGTCAGGTCGATGCGCGAAACGCCCTCATCGTCTGTTGAAAGGGCAACTGGGACGTGGTACTCGAGATACAACGGCAGCGGACTGTCATCGCCTTTCACGTTCAGTATCACGTCATTACTGGTGAGGTTGGTCTCCACCAGCACATGCCGGGAGGCCATGGTTTCAAGCAGAACGTACGGATCGTCCTCATACATCACGTCCACGCCATGGCCGATCCGATCGGCCTTCGCCATGCGTACCGCGGAGGCGATGTGAAAGGTGAGGCCGGCGGGCGGAACCAGGCCGGGCGCAAGCTCGCCTGCGTGAAGTGACAGCTTCACCTTCGGGTAGAAGTGGCGCAGGGCTGCGAGCATCTGCATGTGCAGCGCGTAGTCGCGCATGGAATAGAAGGCGTCTTCCGGCTGCACCAGGTTGAGGCCCACAAAGCGCGGGTCGGCAGCGGCCAGCTCAAAGCCCAGCAGTATTTGCCCGAAGACCGCCTCCGGAGGCATGTTGCGCAGTACCTGGAAGATGTACCGGACGACAACTCTGGCAGGCGGGCGCAGCTTCCGCAGTGCCGCAATGCTCAAGCGCGCGCTGCCGTTTTTCATAGCCGTCCATCTCCTCGCGCAACACGGGTATCTGGGCGCGCAGTCCGCTGTCCAGCATGCGCTGGCGATACTCCGCGAAATTTGCGTTAAAGCCGATACGATTTGCGAGCTGTATGGCAGGCGCGATATCCGGCGTATGCATCAGCTCCAGGTATTGCTCGTTCTGTGCCGCCGCCCGGGATGCGATTTCATCGAGCCACTCCGGGATGTGTGCATCGCGGGTGCCGGCGAACTTCTCAAACGTGTCCAAAGAAATGATCATGGCCAGAAACTTCCGTGATCGGCACAAAGGTGCGCATGGAAAATGCATCGACGAGCAGGTCGTAAAGGTGCTGATTTTTTGGCAACTCCGACGCCGGCACGGTTCCTGCGCCGCAGGTCGTAGAAGGCTTGGAGCCCGGATCGCGCTGCACAAAAGCGAGAGCGTCCGGGTTCACGCACAGGCCATCCTCGCCGGCAGCGCGGATCCACGACTCAGCGTAGACCGCGCCCAACAGGTGGTTGTGGAGATCGCCGCCCTTCGGCATCGCGTACAGAAAGGCATGGAGAGCGAGCGGTCCCGCTTGCCGCGCTTCTTCCAACGCTGCCTCCGTTCGCGCTTCGCCTGCCAGGGTCTTGCGCCCCGTGGCGCTCTGCGCAGCCGTAGCCCGGCTGCAAACTAGCAGACATAGCAAGCATAAAGTTCGCTGCCATAAATCGAGGCGAGGACGTAGCATAGGCACCATGAAACGGACGAACCTCCGTCGTGTGAGTAGCAGTGTAGGACATCTAGCGCTGTCTCTCGCGCTGGGCCTAGTAGCGCATGCGCAGGAGTGGCTCAGGCCGGTCGCGGCCTTTCCATTTCGCCAGGACGGACTCGCCATCCGCCAGCACACCGAAACTGAAAAGCCCTTCACGGTGGCGGGCGAATGTGGCGCTGTTCTTGGCCAGCAGAACGGCCAGTTCGAAGCATGGATCTTCCCGGTAAAGTTGCTCAGTCATCTTTCGATCGAGGCGCGCGTCGAAGGCTATGACGTGCCTATTGATGTGAACTCGCATGCAGCGGAGATCTCCGTCCATCCAGACCATACCACCATCACCTATGCGCATATCGCGTTCACGGTACGGCAGACCATGTTCGCGACGCAGTGCGGGCAGGCGACGGCGGGTAGGAGCGAGACCGGCGTGATGGCAATATTTGAGATCGACTCAACACGGCCCGTCACACTGATTTTTTCGTTCACGCCAGAGGTAAAGTCGATGTGGCCGGCGCCGCAATACGGCAGCGTCAGTCCGGAGTGGATCCCGACGAGCGGGGCCGCAACGCCGAGCCCGAGCGGGCCAGGGTGGTACATGCTCCATCTCGATTTCCCGCAGTTGGCAGCCGCGATTGCTATGCCCGGAACCGAGCCCGGCATCCTCGCTCCCTTTCAGGAGCGGCCCAGGACGTACCCGCTGCAACTGATCCTGCACTACGACCCGAAGCGAGATCGCGGACGGGCATACCCGTTGCTGATGGCCGTCGGGCGCACCAAGGACGCCGCCAGCCAGGAGAGCCTGCGCACAGCGCTGGAACAGTTGAACACCCAGGCAGCAACGCTCTACCAGCAAACGGCCGACTATTACGACAAATTCTTTGACACCCGCACGACCGCGGACACCCCGGACCGGGCCTTCAACGAGGACTTCCGCTGGGCTGAAATCGCCATAGACCAGCTTCGTGTGCGGCATGGATCCGAAACGGGGCTGGTTGCCGGCTTCTATTCTTCCGGCGATTCCGCGCGGCCGGGCTTCGGGTGGTTCTTCGGGCGCGATTCGCTGTACACGATCTACGGCATCGACAGCTACGGCGACTTCGCGCTCACGCGGCAGGAGTTGGAGTTCCTGATCGCGCGGCAGCGCGCCGACGGCAAGATGCCGCATGAGTATTCGCAAACGGCAGACCAGGTGGACTGGGCTGCATTCCCCTACGAATACGCCGCCGCCGATTCAACGCCACTCTTCCTGATGGCGATGGAGGACTACGTGAGCGCGAGCGGCGATACGAACTTTCTGCATACGCAATGGCCGGCCATCCAGAAGGCATGGGAATTTGAGCGCACACACGATTCCGATGGCGATGGCATCTACGACAACTCACAGGGTACTGGCTGGGTGGAGAGTTGGCCCCCAGGCATGCCGCATCAGGAGGTGTACCTAGCCGCGCTGGACCAGCAGGCGAGCGGAGCCATGGCGCGGCTGAGCACTCTTCTGGGCAAGAGCGATATCGCGGCGGAAGCGAAGACGAGAGCGGCCGCCGTAGCCGCGAAGCTCACGCAGGAATACGCCCGCCCGGATGGCATGTATGCCTTCAGCTATAACGGGGCAAAGGGGGTGGACACAACGGCTACCGTGTATCCAGCGATCGCCTGGTGGGACGGGCACTATGCCTTGTCGCAGCCGGATGCAATGTTCCGCCGCTGGGCATCCGCAGAGTTCTCGACCGACTGGGGCCTGCGCGACCTGGGCGACCATGAAGCGCTCTATGACCCCATCAGCTATCACCAGGGCTCAGTCTGGCCGCTGTTTACCGGCTGGGCCTCTGTCGCCGAGTACCGCACCGGACGCACGCTGAGCGGCTACGCGCACCTGATGCAGACTGCCAACCTGACCACGGCGCAGGACCTGGGCGCCGTGACCGAGTTGCTGAGCGGCGACTACTTCGTCCCCTTCGGCCGCAGCACCTCGCATCAGCTTTGGTCTTCGGCCATGGTCTTGACGCCGACAGTGCGCGGGCTCTTCGGCGTGAACTTCGACGCGGCACGGGACGAAGTCGAAGTGGAGCCGCGGTTGCCTGCGCAGTGGGACCACGCGGCCCTGCGGAATGTGCGTTTGGGCGCTGCTTCTGCCGACCTGGTGTATGAGCGGTCCGGCACCGAGATGGTCGTGCGCCTGAGGCCGAAGAACGGGGCTGCGATGAAGCTGGTGAGCAAAACGGCGGGGGAGAAGCCCTCTGCTGATGGGTACGAACTTCGGATTCCGCTTCCAGCGGTAGAGGTGGGCATGAACTACGGCGCTGACGGAGCATTGCCGCTCCCCGGTGCACGCACCTCGGAGATCAAGGTCCTGGAGCAGCACTACGACGCGCACGCGCTGACGCTTCTACTCGCGGCACAAGGCGGCAGCACGCAGACACTGCTGCTGCGGGTGAATGAACCAAAGGCGAAGGTGACCGCAGATGGCGGAGAGATCGCGACGGGGCAACTCCGCGTGCGCTTCCCCGCAGGTAGCGGATACCAGCAGCAGACCGTAACACTGCGGTGGTGACGATGCGCTCGGGGCATTTGGCGCAGGCGGCCACCGATTGCTATACTGTGCCAGTTGCTGCCGCAATGCTCCTGCGCTCTTCAGGCCGCCTGCCTGATTCGAGCGGTTCAGCGAACAGTTCCGCCGGCTAGCAATGTTCCAGCGCACCCCTCCCGTGCATATGCTGGCCAGATAGCTCAGTGGTAGAGCGCGGCCCTGAAAAGGCCGGCGTCGGCGGTTCGATCCCGTCTCTGGCCACCATTTAGAATCAATAATCTAGAGCGGAAACTCTCCGGAATTCTACGACGCCATTTCAAAATGTTCCTCGTAAGTCACTGAAAATGCGGAGTCGAAGATGTTCCCGTATTGTCCCCTCAAGTAGATGATCTCTCTGGAAAGACTGGTCCTTCTCGCACAGATGTTCGTGGATGGATACCGTGGGTCAATACCTCGAGATCGGTCGAAGGGGCCTACCACACCTCACCGGGGCCTGCTCGACCGCTTGACCCACCACGTCCACAGCCTCGACATGAACGGCGACAGCTTCTGCCTGAAACAGAGCCCGCGCAAACGAGATTCCAACTCGTAGCCCCACACCCAGACGCTAACGCTGGGCGAGGGCCTCTTCCGCTACGCTCCAGAGCCAAGCGCAGATATCGGTGCGGCATCAGGAACTGACAAAGAGTGGCAATCTGATCGAATATGCGTAATGACAGAGTTGGGCTTTGCTGACCAGGAAGAGTTCGCTTCATGGATGGGAAGCGGCTTCAGTCAGGATTCTTTCGACCTTTTCATCGAGCGCTCGCGCCACCTTGAGAGCATCGCTGTTCGCATACGGTGCAAGATAGGAGGCCATCCTGTCATATGAGATGCGGACGCTATCCGCGCGCTCCTCAATGAGGATAGTTACTGGCGCATACGAGCCCGCATCAACGACCTGCTTCACCATTTCCTTCATGATCAGTGGATCTCCTGCAACAACGCGAAGAATTCTTGAGCCTTTGCCTCCACTCTCTTTTCGGAGAACCTCTCCAAGATCGAACCGCGTAAACTCCATAAGACCGTTTGGTTGGGTCACAGGATCGACCACTTGCTTCATCTCGGAGAGATTCTGTGCAGACGAAAAGCTCTTCCGAAATGCAACCATCTCCGGATGACCAATCGCCGCATCGATCCGTGCAAGCACTGTGTCAAAAGACACAGAGGTAAAGATACTCACTCGTTGAACGCGAACTTCCTGAACGGTCATCTGCATTGCTACTCCTTGTGCTGTTGCTATAATTAGCTGCCATGGTGAAGGAAATAGGCCGAGGCAGCCGCGAATCGTTTCATTGACCATCGGTTTTCTGCAGTTGGTGGCGATGTGAATGATGTCGCCATCAACTGCCATCCGGACTGCCTTGTCAATCTAGAATTGCCAGAGAGGCATTGTCCCATCCGGGACTTTTGGGAGAGATGTTCTTACCATGGCTGTTCTTTGCCGAGGTGGATGAACTTTCCATTGGGGCCGTCCTGATCGATGAGCGCAAGCTCGACACTCGTCCTGGCTCCGTCGGCAATTTCCATCTGGGCGTGCTGCGTACCGAGTTCCGTCTTGACCCATCCTGGGTGAGCCGAGTTGACTTTGATGTTGGTGCCCTGCAACTCGGCGGTCAGATGCACCGTGAACTGGTTCAGCGCGGTCTTCGAAGCGTTATAGGCGAAGGCCTTGAATGGAGCGATCGGGCTCTGCAGCATGGCCTGCAGCGTGAGCGAGCCCACGATGCTGCCGAGGTTGACAATGCGGCCGGCCGGGCTCTTCTTGAGCAGGGGCAGAAACTCTCTCGTAATCGCCACTACGGAGAAGAGATTCGTATTGAAGACGGATTCCAACTCTTCTTGCGTGGTCTCGATGGTGTGAGGATTCAGAAGTCCGCCGTCGCCGCCGACACCGGCGTTGTTGATTAGAATATCGAGCTTGCCGAACTTCTCCGCGATGAAGCTAGCCGCCGTTTTGCGGTCCGCGTCCTTTTTGATATTTCCGTCCAGATGCGCCTCCAGAAACTCTGTTGCTCTTCGCATCTGGAGAGGAGAAAGACCACCTCGAGAGCGCGGGGCCGATATCCTCAGACCACCATACGAGTAGACAAAATGACAGTACAAGGCGTGCAAAACATGGTCCAGGAAGACCTTCGATGTGTGATTGGATTGATCGAGCGAAGCAACCAGAGTCTGTCCCAGGTGGTATACGACAGAATCCAATTGCCCAAACGACCAAACCAATTGTTCAACTCGCGGCGCCTTATGGGCGTAGGCGATTTCATCAAGAGCAGATTGAGTTACACGGAGTACCAGTGTGTCGAAGGGATTTGGAAGCAAAATGGCTGGCTTTTCTTGTAGGTTGAGCACACTAACGGCACCAACCGGGTAAAAACCGCTCGAAACCTTTTTGGTGCCAAGAAACTGCGCGATAAAAGGTATGGCCTTGAGCTGCAACGTAACTAGGTAGTCACTCGGCCCACCCGACCCGCGCGTAATCTCTGGCAAACTTTCGTTGCTCTTAAACCTTCCGAACCGAAACTTGGAACGTTCGGACAGCCTGACGTCCACGGTGGACAGATCCTTGAAATGCATATTTTCGGTGAATCGATTCCAGAAAGCAGGGACCACGGCGAGAGTATCCATATATTCGCACCCAAACCCTTTCTTGAAGGAGTAACGCTTTGGGAACAGAGTCCCCCCTTCGCATATTTAGAGGACGAGTGTACCCTAAAGGGAACAAGTATTTTCGAGAGGGAGGGAAAATGCGAAAATCGCGGGCCCAGTCAGCCGCAACAAGAGAGCGGATTGTCTCAACTGCTACCAAGATGTTTTTGGACAAAGGCCTTGGAACAGTGGGAATGCGCGACATTATGGCCGGTGCGAGTCTAATGCCGGGTGGGTTTTATCGCCATTTCCAATCCAAGGACCAACTTATTGCTGTAGCGAGTGGCACTGCATTTGACCGGGCCTACGCCATGTTAGAGGCCGAAACAATAGGTAAATCGCCGGCCGAGGCCGTCGAGAGAATTGTCTCCGTGTATTTGGGACAGACGCAGGCTGAAGGAAAGCCTTATCTGTGCCCGCTTGCGATGCTGGGTGCCGAACTCAGTCATTCGGATCCGCAAGTGCGTGCAATTGCTGTCGATGGTTACCAGCGCATTGTTCAGCTCATTGCGGATCACCTAACGGACCAGACCAGGCGCGGTGCTCTCATCACCGCGAGTGGCATTGTCAGCACTCTTGTTGGAGCTGTGACGCTTGCTGAAATCACGCCGGACTCGGCGATGGCCAGGGCCATCCTAAGGAATGCAAAGGTTCTTATCAAAGAGCATATTCTTCAGTGAGTTTCGCGATGGGGAACGAGGAGATGTCAGAAATCGGTGCGAGGGAGCGGAGCCTTCGCGGCGATTCCACGAGGCCTATTCATGGCCACCAACACTGGGTTATTGAGCACGATTCTGAGGATTGAACAGCCTGAGTTCAGCAGGACGGCGCCTTCAAACGTTACATCAGTATCAACGACTTGTTCCTAGCAGAAGTCATGGGATTGAAGTACGAGCTGTTCTAGGCCGAGGGCAAGCTCTTCCAGGCGTTCAGCGCGAACGTGGACGACACCGTCCTGGTTTTGGAGTCGGCCATGCACGAATAAGAACCTGCTGCGCGTCACGAGCAGGCGGTCTTGGTCGTACAGGTCGGGATGGATGATGACATTCGAGATGCCGGTCTCGTCTTCCAGGCTGAGGAAGATGAAGCCGAGGGCTGTACCTGGGCGCTGGCGAGCGATGACGGCACCCGCATGAGTGACATAGCTCTTGTCTGGACAGGCATGGAGTTCTGCAGCCGAGAGGATATGTGCGGCGCGTAGTTGATCCCGCCGAAAGCTGAGCGGGTGCGGACCGGCCGTAACGCCCGTGCCAGCATAATCGGCAACCAGTCGCTCATCGGTAGACATCTGGCGCAGCGGCGTGAGGCCGCGAGATGTGCCCAGCCACGCTGACGATGAGACCGCCATGATTTGTGACTTATCTTCATAAGCTATGTTGAGTAGAGGTCCGGCGGGACGTCCAATCTCCGCCACTTGCCAGAGAGCATCCCGTCGATGCTCGACCTGGTCAAGCCAGTTCAGCGCACCTATGCGGGCTAACTGCGCGAGGTCTTTCCGACTCAGGGAAGGCACACGCTGGCTTAAATCTTCAATCGTGCGGAAGGCTCCTTGCGCTTCACGGGCCGCGACCAGAGCCGCAGCGGTTGCGCGGCGCAGGCCTTTGACATAAAGCAGTCCAAGACGAAGCGAGAGAGAGCCGTCCGGTTCGTGTTCGACTATGCACTCGTTGCGAGAGACCTGCACATCGATAGGCTTGACACGCAATCCGTGACGTTGCGCATCTTTAATGAGCACGGCGGGCATGTAAAACCCCATCGGCTGGTTATTGAGCATGGCGCACGTGAAGGCTGCCAGATAGTGGACCTTAAAATACGCCGATGCGTAGGCGATCAGGGCAAAACTGGCAGCATGCGATTCGGGAAAGCCGTACAAGGCGAAGCTTTGGATGCTGCCCACGATCGCTTCCTGCGTATGAGGGTCGATGTTCTTAGAGGCCATGCCTTCGCGGAGCTTGGCCATGAGTACTTCCATGCGCGCCCAACTGCGGCGCATGCCTACAGCTTTGCGCAGCTCCTCCGCCTCCGTACCCGTAAAACCACCCACGACCATCGCCATGCGCAACAGTTGTTCCTGAAACAGTGGCACGCCGAGTGTACGTTCCAATACGGGCCGCAGGCTCTCGACGGGATAGGTAATCTCCTCCTCCTTGCGTCGCCTTCGCATGTACGGATGCATCATCTTGCCGACGATAGGGCCGGGACGGATGATGGCCACCTGGACGACGATGTCGTAAAACCTGCACGGTGCATTGCGGACGATGGAGGCCATCTGTGCGCGGCTCTCCACCTGAAACATGCCGACTGTATCGGCCTTACAGAGCGCATCGTAGGTGGCTTTATCGCCTTCGGGTAGCTGCGCAAGGTCGGCGTGTTCGCCATAGTGCACGGGTACGAGTGATAAGCAGTCCTTGAGCACAGCCATCATCCCGAGCCCGAGCAGGTCCACCTTGACCATGCCCATTGCGGCGCAGTCTTCTTTATCCCACTGGACCACCGTACGGCCCACCATGGAGGCACGCTCCAGCGGCACGATGGAGTTAAGCTGACCCTGGCAGATGACCATGCCGCCCGAGTGTTGCCCCAGGTGCTTTGGCAGATCCTGAACGCGTTCGCAGAGCTCTATGTACTTGGCGATGCGGCGGTGGCCCAGATCGAAGCCGGCATGCAGGAAGTTGTCGGCAAGTGTCTCGTTCTTCTGCTTCCACTCCCACTGGCCGACCAGCCCCGAGAGACGATCCAGCGCCTCTCGATCAAAGCCGAGCGCCTTACCGACCTCCCGCGCCGCCGAGCGACCGCGATACGTGATGACGTTGGCCGTCATCGCCGCGCCAAGCTCACCATAGCGCTGGTACACATACTGGATCGCCTGTTCGCGCCGGTCCCCGGATGGCAGGTCCAAGTCGATGTCGGGCCATTCGTTGCGATTCTCATTGAGAAAGCGCTCGAAGAGAAGGTCCATGCCGACTGGATCGACGGCCGTGATCTCCAGCGCATAACATACGACCGAGTTAGCTGCGGAGCCACGACCTTGGATGAGGATGCCGTTGGCCTTGCAGTATTCGACGATGTCCCAGACGATAAGAAAATAACCCTCGAAGCCAAGTTGCTCGATGAGTTTCAGCTCACGTTCCGCTTGCTGCTGCGCCTTGGTAAAGAGGGCGGCATCGTTCTTGAGCCGATAGCGATTTGCGATTCCAGCGGCGACGCGCTCACGCAGGAACATTGCCATGGGCCTGCCATCCGGTGTTGGATAGCACGGAAATTCATAGCCCAGATCTTCGAGCGTGAACTCCAGACGTTCCGAGAGCAGCAGCGTATTATCGACTGCTTCCGGTAGATCTCGAAAGAGCCGGCGCATGATCCGTGCGGAGCGCACCTGGCGCTGCGAGTTGAGCGCCAGTAGGCGCCCGGCATGTTCCAGGTCCGTCCTGTGGCGGATAGCCGTAAACACATCCAGCACCTCCCGCTCGTACTGCGTGGCATAGCGCACGCCATTGGTCGCAAGCAGGGGAAGCCGCAGCGATTCCGCGAGCCGGATTGCAGCCTGGTTGCGCCACTCTTCGACGCGCTCGCCATGGCGCTGGAGCTCGACGTAGACGTTGGCTTGCCCATACAGCCGAATCAGGTGCTCGAGCAATGTGCGGCCTGCAGCTTCGCCGCCTCGGGTCAGCGCGGCGGCAAGCGGTCCTTCGTCGCCTCCAGTGAGGCAGATCAGGCCGGGAGCAAACTCGGCCAGATCGTCTATCGTAGCCGAACCTTGAGCCTTGCCGCGCTCGCGCATCTTATAGCGCGTGATCATGCGGCAAAGATTCTGGTACCCGGTACGGGAGGCGCACAGCAGCGGCAGGCGCACCGGCTCTGGTGCCTTACGGTGCGGTGCCCAGGCAGGCGGATCAAGCTGCGCACCCCAAGCGCCCACGGCAACCTCAGCGCCAACATGGGCGCGCATCTTGTTTGCCTGCGCTGAGGCATGGAAGCGCGGCAGCCCATAGACGCCGTTGCGGTCGAGCAGAGCCATGGCTGGCATGTCGTGCTCAAAGGCCGCCCGGATCAGGTTCTCGGGTACCGACGCGCCCTCAAGAAAGCTGAACGCGCTTGCGGCATGCAGCTCGATGTAGCCGTCCTTCATAAGCGCCGGGCCCTAGTCATAGAGCCCTTCAAGCAGCCACTCGCGGCGCAGCAAATCATGCGTGAATAGGCACAGCAGTTCAGAACCGGTTGTGCCTGTGTCGGCTTCAGCCTCCACATCCCACTCTTCGCGCGACCAGACCTCCTGAGTCCACCACTGCCCGCTGCGCCGCCATGGACCATGAGCACGGCGAACGCGATAGCGAATGCCGTGCAGGTAGAAGTTCTTTGGCGTGACGCCATCCCGATGCGAAGGGATAGGCACACGTGGACGCAGCCTTCGGAGCGCGATGCCGTTGCGAAGTCCGGTTTCGGACGTATGCGCTGAAGACCGTCGTGGAGCATCCGTTACTGAGAAGCGCTCCATGCGGAAGCCCTCGGGCGCGTGCGTGTCCTGCAGTCTTGCACGGCCCACGCGAACTTCGCCAACCAGCGCAGAGAGCCGGGCAATCGTTACCTCCAGGCGTGCCGGCTCGGGCGTCTGCGGCAGGAAAAGGCCGGACTGTATCTCAGCACGTGATCCAGGCTCGGCGCTCAGGCTGAGCGCGAGAATACCCGCGCATGGCGGATGTGCTTGCAGATTAAGCTGCAGCAGTTTGAGCAGAAGTGCATGGTCAAAGAGCGGCAGTGCGGGCTTCACCGTACGGCTGTGCTCGGGCGCACCTTCCAAGCCAAGCGTGAGTGTAACGCTGGCCAGCGCAAGCGCACGCAAACCGGCACGGACCAGCAACTGGCGAAGCATCGGCCCAAGCACGAAGAGCAGCGAGTCGAGATGATCCACTGGCGTATCGAACTCAACACGTTCAGCAAGAGAGAAGGCGGGCTCCTCCGGTACCAGCAGATGAGCGTGTTGGCCGCGAGCAAGCTGGTGCAGCGCTCGTCCCGCTTCGCCAAGACGCGCGACAACAGCGATCTCGGGCAGCGCGGCAAGTTCACCCACCGTGCGGATGCCCCACAGCGCAAGCGTCTCCGCCTCAGTCTCGCCCGGTGAAAGCGCGCCGAGGGGCAGCCCTGCCAGGAAGGTCTGCTCCGTGCCGGGCTGAAGAATGGCAATCGACTTTGATGACGAGCGCGCCATGCACGCTGCAGCATGAAGATTCGCGCTTGCCCCCACGCGGGACTGAAAGCCAAGATCACGGGCGGCTTGCAACAGCTTGCGCGCAGCTATCTCCGGCGGTCCAAACACACGCTCGGTCCCCGCCATGTCCAAGGCGAGCAGGAGAGCACCGTCTCGATTGTTATTGGTGTTGTTTGCCGATCTGTTGTCCAGAGTCATGTCCTGAAATCGCGGCGTAAATCCAGCCGCCAGTTCATGTAGGACCGCACATGCATTGCACTCTTCGGCATGGGAACGGCGGAGCACACATAGAGCGGGGAAACTATCTAGCTCGGCACGTGATAAACCGCGCTTTACCTCCATACGTCGAGCGCACGAGTTCGCCGCGCACACCGTTTCTAAAGGTGGTACGCCTTCGACGACGGCAACCGGCAACGTGCGCTCCGCAGGTCGCAGCCGCAACATAGCCTGTGCCGCGAACTCGGGTACACGGAGACAAAAGTAGAGCGGCTGGGGAGACCCGCTCATCTTTTACCTGCACATGCAAGCACCGTGTTCTCACGCACCCGTTCTGCAAATGGCGCCCATGCTGTGTTTCGCGACCAGGTGGCGCACCGTTCACTCTGCGGCGGCTTGCGCATGGCTATTACCTTATTCGCTTCTTGCGGCTGCTCTTCGACAGCCTCAAAGCGCTGACGGCTGATAGTGATTTCGTGGCTCCTGCCGATGAAGAGGTCTCCGGCAGTGGTGACGCCTGACGCTTTGAGCCGCAGCACCAAGCCTGCACTGGAGCGTGCGCAAGGTTGTTGCGTCAGCAGCAGAATCGTGGTGCGGGAACGCTTAGCCGCCGCCCGGAAACGGAACCACGTCGCTATCGGGATGCGGCACGCAAACTCGGGTGGTGTGCTGCCCAGATCGAGCACAAGAGCCGCAAAGCCGCCTGCGCTCAGCAGCAGGTCGGCGGCATGAACGGCCTGATCGAGCGCGATCAAGATCTCCGACCGCTTCGACTCAATCTTTTTGCTGAAGGCCGGTGTCCTGACGTGCAGCATGTTCTTCTCCAGCGCTTGCATGGAACCTGCATTCCTTCGGCATGCTTCTAGGCGCATGGTCGGCGTCTCCGCACAACAAGTCATAATTGCTGCCGGGTGACGCGACTGCTGTTGAAAGTGCTCGCCACGCCGTGGTGGTTGCCGGTCGGTCGGCGCCTGTTCCGCTCTATCCCACGCACGACGCGGAATTGAGCCGTTCGCTTCTGATTGCAGGGGACGATTCGGCATTCCGGGCGTGTTGACGTTCTTGCTACGCCGTCGCACTTCAATCGAGTTCTCGCCATCTCGTGTGACCGGACTCGAAGAGTGAGTCTGCGCTGCGCCAGATTGATCTGGCCGGTGCAGCAAAGCCTGGATCGATTCGGGCATGTCACGCGCTTCCTTACGCGGGTGAGGACTGCCTCCTTCATCATGGGGCGAGTTCCTGCGAGGCGCTCCGCAAAGCAGGCCGGGCACATTGGATGATTGCACCAGATCTTTGTCTGGCTGTACCCCGTTGCCCCCACAGCGAATCCACAGCTGCCGATTGAGGTCCACGCCAGCGGCGGCTGCTGACTCGGGGTCGAGCGCATCCGCAACGTCGATCCATGCCGTTATTTGACCGGCGCAGGTCAGCTCCGCAATAAAAGCCAGTGCAAACGAGGTCCGCCCAGAGCAGGATGAGCCTATCACCTCCGTAATGGCCCCAACCGGCAACCCGCCGCCGAGCAGCGCGTCGAACTCCGGTACACCAGATGCAACCCGCGGAACAACGGAGCGTTGCCGGGGCGACAACGCTCCGGGCATCCGATGTGCCAGCGTATCTTCGATTTGTCTACGAACTGGGCCGGCGGCGATCAAGGTGTAGCCTCTTCGCCTTATCTTCGCCTCAGTCGGCTTCGAAGTGCAAGCTCATCCAGAAATTCCTTTTGTTTGCTTTGGTTACAGAGGGTGGGATGAAGGGTGCGGTTTCAAACAACGTTCAAAGATGGCTGAACGCTCTTCAGCCCGAAATGAGAAGAACGCCTGAAGTTCCTCACGTCCGAGGACTTTCCATCCCTTATTGGTGAATTAGAGTCCGGCGACCTGATTCCACTTTTGAAGCACCGTCTACCATGGTCTTGATGTCTGGAAAGGCCTGTTGAACATCGGCGCGGCTTGCCCATGCAGCAAGAGGCGCGATCTTGTAAGTGTAGGTCACTTCTGTATGGGAGTTGCTTCCTTCGGATACTGGGTCAGTCCGTTTGACGATGGATTCGACGGCTTTCTGTCTGTAGCAGAACACGGAAGTTTGCCCTAGAACTCCCTCAGGAATGAGCCGGAAGTATTTGTTTCCCTCATCCGTGAGTTCGTAATCAAGAGCGGCCTCTGAAGGCTGCGGACGATCTCAACACTCTCCAAAACCAGCTTCGCGAGTTGAAAGCGGGAGCGAACAACCTCGGCGAGGCCATTGCACGAATGGAAAATTCAGCGACCCTGTTGCGGCAATTGGGGGCGGTCGAATCGGAGATGGAACGCATCGACGAGCGCCTGACTGTGGCGAATCAATCTCTCAACCTGGCATTTTCTCTCGAATTAATTCGAGATTTTGTCTCGGACAAGGCGCTGGATTTTCGGGCAGCTTTTAATGCGGAATCTGGGAAAGCGAAGGAGATTTTAGCGAGTCATATCGACCAACTTGTCCTGACGCCAAGGGCAACAGACGACGGTATGGTATACGACGTCTCAGGTGACATTGATTTTTCGGCGGTGACGGAAAAGCCATGAGCCTTGTTATAGAGGCTTACACCGTTGGTTCATCCAAACAGCGTGGGCACAGGGCGGTACAACAGGATGGCCCCACTCAGTATTCGTCCAAACAAGAGCGTGTAGTGGCACTCGATCCCGTCTCTGGCCACCACTTTGGCACGGATCGCCGCATGCGCTGCAATGGATTCTCGCTCCCGTCTACAATCCTTGCACACATGACACGTCTGGCACTCGCTCTCCTGGCCGTCGCTGCTCTCGTCCCCACGCCTCTTCGAGCCCAAAGCGCCAGCTCGATGCAAGCAGCCCAGCAAACGTCAAGCTCGCCCGCTTCCGAAGGTATGCACTGGCGCATGATTGGGCCGTTTCGCGGCGGGCGCACGCGCGCCGCCGCCGGAGTGCCGTCCCAGCCGAACGTCTTCTACATGGGCCAGGTCAATGGCGGCGTGTGGAAGACCGACGACGCGGGCCGCACCTGGAATCCCATCTTTGACAGCCAGCCCACGCAATCCATCGGCGCGCTTGCCGTCGCGCCGTCCGATCCCAATATCGTCTACGTCGCCAGCGGCGAAGGCCTGCGCCGCCCCGACCTCTCCGTGGGCAACGGCATCTATCGCTCGAGCGACGCCGGGCGCACCTGGCAGCAGGTGGATCCCGATGGGCCGCGCGGTCTCCATGACGGTCAGCAGATTCCGGCGTTGGTAGTGGACCCCACGGACCCGAACCATCTACTCGCCGCGGTTCTCGGCCATCCCTATGGCCCAAACGAGACGCGAGGCATCTTCCGTTCCACCGATGGCGGCAAGAGCTGGGCCAAGGTTCTGTACAAGGACGCCAACACCGGCGGGGCGGACGTCACCCTCGACCCCACCAACCCGCGCACTGTCTACGCCACCCTATGGGAATCGCGCCTCGGCCCCTGGGAAGACGCCAATGGTTACGAAGGCACCCATGGCGGCGTATTCAAATCCACCGACGGCGGAGATACCTGGCGTCCGATCACGAAGGGGTTTCCCGCCGACCTGGTGCAAGTGCACCTGGCCGTCGCGCCGTCGCAGCCCAACCGCATCTACGCCACAATCTCCACCAAGCATGAATCCGGGTACGCCTCTGGGGCCGGGCTCGGCGTGTACCGCTCCGACGATGCCGGCGAGAGCTGGCATGTTGCGACGGACGACCCCCGGCCCGCGATGAAGATCGGCGGCGGCGACCTTCCCGTCCCGGTTGTGGATCCGAAGAACCCCGACATCGTCTACAGCACCAGCATCGTCACCGTACGGTCCAGTGATGGCGGCCACACCTGGATGAGCTTGCGCGGCGCTCCCGGCGGAGACGATTACCAGAACATGTGGATCAACTCGGCCAATCCCAATATCATCCTTCTGGTCGCGGACCAGGGCGCCATCATCACCCTGAATGACGGCCGGTCCTGGAGCTCCTGGTACAACCAGCCCACGGCCCAGCTCTATCACGTAGCTGCAACGGATACGTTTCCTTATCAGGTCTGCTCCGGCCAGCAGGAAAGCGGCTCTGTTTGCACCTCCACCCGCGGCAACGACGGTGAGATCACTTTTCGCGATTGGCATCCCGCCGGAATTATCGAATACGGCTATGCCGCGCCGGACCCGCTGCACCCCGGCATTGTCTACGGCGCGGGCCGCTTCGAGGTTTCCCGCTTCGACTCCACCACCGGCCAGGTGCAGAACGTCACGCCGGTCCCCCTTCGCGACAAAGAGCTCCGCGCAGACCGCACCGAACCGATCGTCTTCTCGCCCGCGGACCCCCATACGCTTTACTACGCGGCGAACAGACTTTTCCGCACCACCGACGGCGGCCAGACCTGGACCACCATCTCTCCCGACCTCACGCGCGAACACGCCGGCAGCCCGGCTTCGATACCTCCGCTCTCCGTCGAAGATGCGGCCAAGCGCCGCGGCGCCATCTATGCTCTCGCGCCCAGCTTTCAGAACACATCGACGGTCTGGGCCGGCACAGATGATGGCCTCCTCTGGATCACCCGCGATGCCGGCAAAAACTGGAAGAACATCACGCCGCCCGAGCTCACACCGTGGGCACGCATCGCTCAGATCAGCGCCTCCCACTTCGACGATCAGACCGCCTACATTGCGGTCAGCCGCTTCCGGGTCGACGACCTGCGGCCGTACCTGTACCGCACGCACGACGGCGGCGTGACGTGGCAGCCGATTATCAGCGGGCTCCCACCCGATTCGCCCGTCAACACCATTCGCGAAGACCCGGTGCGCAAGGGGCTGCTCTTCGCGGGAACAGAGACCGGGGTCTGGTTCTCGACGGACGACGGCTCGCATTGGCGCTCTCTCCAGCTCAACCTGCCCGCGACATCCATGCGCGACCTGCTGATCCATGGCAACGATCTGGTGGTCGCCACGCATGGCCGCAGCTTCTGGGTGCTCGACAACATCAGCCTCTTGCGGCAGCTTGACACTCCAGGCGCGCCCGGCAGTGCAACTCTCTTGGGCGAAACCGCCCGGCTCTCCAGCGACCACGCTGGGCCCCAACTACAGAGCTCCGAGCCGCAAGAGGTCTTCCTCTTCCATCCCGGTGAGGCCTACCGCGTTCGCCGCAGCACCTATACAGACACGCCGCTGCCTCCGGACGAACCCGCCGGCGAAAACCCACCCGACGGCGCCGTAATCGATTACACGCTCCCGCAAAACACCTCCGGCCCGGTCACTCTGGAAATCCTGGACAGTCAAGGCAAGCTCGTCCGTCACTACGCCTCCACAGACGCGCCGGAGACCACGCTGCCGGAACTCGAAAAGCAGCTTATCCCGCTGTACTGGATCCGGATGCCGCGCGTCCTGCCCGGCACTCCCGGCATGCACCGATGGGTGTGGAACCTCCACTACGCCACGCCGACGGCCGCTCGTTATGACTACCCCATTTCGGCTGTGCCGCACCGCACTCCGCGCGAGCCGCAGGGGCCGCTCGCGCTGCCGGGCGCGTACACCGTCCGCCTGACCGCGAACGAACATACCAGCACAGCACCGCTGCTGATCAGAATGGATCCTCGCGTTTCCACTTCCCCGGCCGGGCTGGAGGCCCTCTTTGCAGCGCAAACGGAGCTCGCGGACCTAGTCACCCATGGTTCCTCCGCGGCCATGGAAGCTCAATCTCTGCGCGATCAGATCGCCCGGATGAGGTTGCAGCCACAGAGCCCCGCCTCCCCTGCTCTCAAACAGCTGGACGCTGACCTGGAAGCTGTGCTGGAAGGCGAGCAAGAGATCAAGGTGCCCATGCCCGGGGGTAAAGGCGCAGGCGAGGAACGCGAACACGCACCGCCGCTCAACGGCGCGTCTGGCGAAGCTGGTGAGCTTTATAAACAGATCAGCCAAGCAGACACCGCGCCGACCGCCGCCCAGCAAACAGCTATCGTCCGCATTCAAAAAGAGCTCCAGGAAGCCATCCAACGCTGGCACGAGGTCGCGCAGAGCATTCCGGCCGTGAATAGCCCGCTCAAATCCGCCGGTCTTCCCGAACTCAACCCGGAGCTCAAGCCAACTACGGAACCCGAAGGCGGCGACGAGGACTAGATTCGGTCTGACTCCGAAGTGCAACAGTTGAACACACGTGTGGGCCGGAGCTCCTCATCGGGCTCCGGCCCATTTTGCCGCACTGCATCAGTTGCTTGATTTAATAGCTACTGACACTGTGGCAGAATGCAAAGTGCCGCCTGCCCGCGCAAAGATTGTGACAGGAATGGTCTGATAGACGGCCTTTGACGACGCAGTAAGGACTATCTGCGCATTGCCGGTTGCCCCATTTCCAGTGACGGCACTGCTCACACCGCTTGGTAGTTGGCCCAGGCTCAACGTCACTGGCGCCACCTCTCCAAAGGACCGTATCCGCACATTCAGTGTCACGGAACCGTGGGACATCCCGTAGCTCCGGTTATCGGCAAACACGCTGAAATCCGGCGTCAGCGGGGTGGGCACGGCACAGCGTGTGCCGGCGCTGGAAGTAGCGCCCCAGTTTGAGGAGGAGTCCTGGCCGGTCGCGCTTTTCCATCCATTCATGTCCACACGCTCGCCAGTGGGCAGATAGAAGGCTTTTACCTGCGCCGCATCATACCATTGGTTGTAGTTTGAATTGAGACTGCCTGCAAACTGCCGCCAGTCGTCGGAGTTGAGATAGCTGATGAATACCTGCTGGCCTGTCCCGCCATCCTGAAAGCTATTGCTCTGAACTTTGGTGCCGGTAGAAAGCACACGATAGTTCTGCCCGGTTTCCCAATCCGTCACGGGCCGGCCACCAGATCGCCCCGCAATCATAAGCTGCGATCGATAATAGCTCGCGGCGTTCCCATTACCATAAAACACATTTCCCGAGATAGTCACGTTGGAGCTCGTAAGTAGGCTTACACCCATGCCACCCGTGCACAACGCGCTGTTCTGTAATGTAATCGGTCCTTCATTCGCTTCGACCTGAAGATTGGAAAGCGCATTACCTACCAGGGTGGCGTTCCCAATGCTGATGTTTTTATTATCCGTGTCAAACCAAAGGCCCTGCGCCTGGTTGTTAAAGGCACGGAAGCTGCTCACCGTGGCGCTATGCGTGCTGAAGAACTTCGCGCCTCCCATGCCCCAGTCATAAAGCGCTCCCTGCGCGCCACGCCAGTTGTTGTAGTCAGCCTCATTGTTCTCGAAAGCCACACCCTTATCTTGAAATGTAGCGAAGCCTACCCCGCCGTTATAACTGGCGATGGAGTTCTGCACCGTAACATTCGTTGTGGTGTTGATTCCCATGCCGCCCCAGTTATTCCAGTCCGCGGTGACGGTATCGAGAAGAATGTTGTTGCTCCCGTAAATATTCAGGCTTTTCTGGTTCATGCAGGACGCCCCATGACGCACCGTCAAACCTCGAATCACGGTGTTCGTACGGCCTGAGATATCGAGTGTATCCGGGCGCATAGCTGCTTCCACGGTTGCGGAAGTCATATCCGTGCCCGCCGCAGGATAGATAATCAGTTGCTGTGCGGCTATATCCACGTAGAAGGTTCCGGCGGTCAGGTCGGCGGAGGACAACACCTGTGTAAGGGGCGCGCCGTTCACAAAAACCATCTCGCGGTGCAAGGCAATCTGCTGGATCCCGGACGGCCATCCTGCCGGCGCAGCACAAATGCTGAGCGGGTCCCGCCACGCATACGTGTACACACCAGGGGTGCTCGATGGATTCCAGTGTGTGAGCAAGTCCGCTCCGTCTATGATTGCAGTCCCCCTCTGAACTGCTTGAATGGTTATTGCGGCATTGGTCTGGTGCGACCTGGGATAGATCTGCACCAGTTCGCGATACACTCCCGGATTCACCAGTACCCGCGTCCCGACGCCCTTGACATTATTAGCCAGGGCCATGCTCGCGGCCGCCTCAATTGTCTTGAGCGGCTGCCCTTGTGTTCCAGGATTGCTATCGGACCCGAGATTAGCGTCCACGTAGACGGACGCACTCTCGTTTTCAACAACATTTGCCTGAGCGTGCGCGCTTTTGCCGACGAAGGCGAAGGCCGCAATGACAGCCGCCAAAGTGATATCTCTTAGACGCATGAAACAGCCCCTAATGTGCAGAAATCAATACCTGCATCCTCAAGCGTCTCAGTTATTGCTGTGTTACTACTGAGCTCGTAAACATATGCGATTGGGGTTGCCGGTTAAGTGAACTGATTGTAAGCGAGAAAGCACAAGTGGAAACCCCTCAAACGTGCTACGCGCAAATTGCATAGCTACCGGTAAAAGTTGCACTGTGTTTTGAATGTTAGGGACCGCGGAGCGCGCCAAGTTAATGAGTCAGTTACGGCGCTGGATGCGGCAAGATATTGATCTGATTTGCTTGGCGCTCAGACCGCAACAGCCCACGTAGTTATCTCCACTCGGGTGGCGTGAATGCCAAACGTCGGCCCGAAGAAATAACTCGACCAGCCTTGCTGTAGATACTCTGGCAATGCAGCACCAAATCTCAGGCATGCGCTACCGTGCGGGACGCTCTAAGTCCTTCAGCACGGCCACTGCCGCGTTGCGTCCGTTGATGCCGATCACACTGCCGCCCGGATGTGTGCAAGCTCCGCACAGATACACGCCGGGCATGGAAGTGCGCGCGGCAAGGCGGTTGGACCACATATAAGGCGGAAGGCACTCGCCCTGGAAGATATGGCCGCCGGTAAGTCCCACCTTGCGCTCGATATCTGGCGGTCCTAACACCTGGGCATCGATCACAGCCGCATCGATATTCGAGCAGAAGCGGCCGAGCGAACCGAAAGCGAGAGCACGTACTTGCTCGCGGCGTTCATCCCAGGAAGCAGACCCGGAGCCCGCATCCCGAAAACGGTACGGAACATACTGAGCAAAAATACTCATCGTGTGCTGCCCGGCTGGAACGATGCTTCGGTCATGAACGCTCTGGAAATAGAGTTCGCACCATAAATGGGCTGGTAACTCGCCCCGGCGCGCGGCGGCAAACCCGTCCTTCCACTCCGTCTTGGTAAGTGGCGCGTTGATCTGGCCGTAGTGGTGGAGCGCCTGCGTACCGGGCCGGGCCGTGAAGTTGGGGAGCTCACGAAGCAGCACATTGAGCTTTACCGTGCAGCCTTCAATGGGAATGCTCTCGGCCTGTTTTCGCCAGGAAGCATCCGCCGCGTCGCCAAGAAGCCTCCCGGTCACGCGCGGGTCCGCATTGGAAATCACGACCCGGGCGTGGATCCGTTCGCCACCCTCCAGCAGCACGCCTTCTCCGGGCAGAATCTTTGCCACAGGCACCCCGGTCGCAATGACTGCCCCTGCTTCGCGAGCCGCGTCGCAGAAGAAAAAGGAGACCATGCCCATGCCGCCTTCCACATAACCCCACATGCCCGGCATGCCGCCGAGACGACCCGAAGCATGGTGGAAGCGGATCGAGGCCGTGCCGGGATCGAACGGGCTCGCATTCGTGCCGATGACGCCTTGCCCCAGGTACGCGGTTTGGAGGTTCTCGTCAGCAAGATAGTGCTCAACAAACTCCGCCATCGACCAGTCGAAGAGCACATGCTTCGCTTCCTCATCCTGGCCGATGCGCTCTTCGATCTCGCCGTGCGTCGGCGCCTCGCCAATCCACATGTCGCGCTCGCCCGCCGGCCGCACCGCATCCCGCAAACGGCGGAGGACGTCGTTCATGGCGCGCCAGCCATCGAGGTCCCCTGGAGCGAAGCGGCGAATCTCGGCTTCACACCGCGCGTCGTCATCCCAGAGCTGCACGCTGGAGCCGTCCAGAAATGGCACAAAAAGACCGTTGACCGCAGGTGTCCAGCGAAAACCGCGTTGCGCCAGCCCGAGTTCCTCGGCCACAAGCGGATGCAGCAGCCCGGCAAGGTAGGCGCAAGGCGACATGCGGACTCCGGGAAAGGGTTCTTCGATCGTGCAAGCGCCGCCCACGCGGGCCCGGGCTTCCAGCACAAGAACACGCTGGCCCGCACGCGCGAGATACGCCGCGCAGGCCAACCCATTATGCCCGGCCCCGACGATCACAACATCCCAGCGTTGAAATGCGAGTTGCCGCATCGGCGCTGGTAATCCGAGCTCTCCAAGAACCGCGGCCGTGGCCGACAAGCAATCTACCTCCGCACCGCCAGTATCCACAATGCGGCGGGGAGTGGAAAGCCAAAGGATCACATGGCGAGCATCAACGGCCGGAAGCCTGAACTGCAAAACAGCGGAAGATACAAAGCCAGAAGTGTGACGTGGGCAGCACAGTCACATGGCATGGGCAGCCGAACGAACGGGCCAAGCGTCAGATTCCCGATGAGCATATTTCGCGAAAGCACCGGTCTTGCCAACACCCCCTTGATCCTCACGCTGGAGCTTGAACCGGACGCATTCGCTCATTTTGACGGCCTCCGGCGACGCCACTTCCCCGCGCATCGCAACCAGATACCTGCCCATCTGACACTTTTTCATAAGCTGCCAGGTGAGCAGGAAAACGGGATTGCAGAAGCCCTTACCAGTGTTTGCGCACAGGAGTCGCCCATGCGGCTCCAGGTCGACGGCCTCATGCTCCTGGGCCGCGGCGTCGCTTATCAGACCAACGCTGAGGCATTGCAGCGGCTACACCGGAGGCTGGCCGCCGCTTGGGACTCCTGGCTGATACCGCAGGATCGCCAGGGCTTCCGTCCCCATGTCGTTATCCAGAACAAGGCCGAACCAGCCCTCGCCCGCGCGCTGTATGCGGATCTCTCGGCAAGCTTTCGCCCGTTCGCCGTCATTGCCGTCGGGCTGCACTTGTGGCGTTATCTCGGTGGCCCCTGGGCATCGCTGACCCTTGTCCCCTTTTCCGGCGTTGATCGAGCCACGGGAGCGGTGTAGCTGCCTTGGTGCAACCGGCAAACAACTGCTCACAGAGCCCACCACCGGCGGATTACCAACGGGGCTGAGTGTTCAAGCGGGTCTGCGCAGTATCAAATTGGAAGCCGTGCGGCTTGCTACATTTCAGTATTTAGAGGTGAATTCTGCAGCCATGCGAAACCGTCATTGCAAGCGGTAGCGCCACACAGCAGCCGGGGGAAGATTGCTCCACACTCTTCCCGCTTGTTCGGGCTTAAGGTGAAAGCCTTTCGTCTCGATCGGGCTGCGTAAGCCGTAGGTAAACTGCAGCAGCTCCCCGCCCGGCCGCAGCATCTGCACGATAGCAGCTACCGTCCTGCGGCGTTCCTCGCGTGTCAAATTGCGCATCGGCAGGCCGGAGACGACTGTGCCAATGTGGCCGTGCACGGATGAGGGAATCAGTTTGGGCAAGTCGATTGCATTGCCCCGGACTACGTGCACCTGCGGAAACTGCTGTTTGAGATAGCCGGCCAGCGATGGATCGATCTCAACCGCCCAGAGATGATCGGGCGGTATGCCGCGATCCAGAAGCGCCCGCGTGAATGAGCCGGTCCCGGCTCCGATCTCCAATACATGCGAGGAGGCATCCGGGACCAATGAAGCCATACGTTTGGAGAGCGCAGAAGAACTGGGCGCGATGGACCCCGCACGAGCAGGATCGCGGTAGACGGATTGCAGAAAGACAGCCAGCGATTGCACTGTTCAGTTCACCTCTCATGGTTTCTGATGCAGGCGCGGCACTAAGCACGCGCAGCAGTGTCTCTCTGCGGACGTCGCGCAGAAGTAACCACGCCGCCCCAAGGGCTACAGCTTGGGATGCAGCTTCTGGAACCCCGTCGCTTCCTGGTATGCGCGCGCAAAGGCGGCCAGCTTGGCATCCTGATAGTGGCCGCCTAGAAACGTCAGACTCACAGGCGTCCCCGGTCCGCCAATGGAATCGTCATCGCCGGTGTCCGTTGCCGGTGGCTGCGGCGCATCGTTTCCGCGAAATCCATTCGGCACAATCACCGCGGGATGCCCGGTCAGGTTCGTCGCCACTAGCTGTTCCCCGGACGACGGCGCCACGATCACATCCACCTGCTGAAACACTGCCGATAGCTGCTCTATCGCGAGCAGTCGCGCCCGATTTGCCTGGATGTACTCGACCGCGGGGTAAAATCGCGCAGTGCGGAAGGCGTTCGGCCAATCTTCCGGTCCCTGCTCGGTCAGCAGTTTGTCCCGCCCCGTCATTGTCAGCTCGTCAAAGGCCGCCGCAGCCTCTGCCGTCAACAGCGGGACCATGGCTCCATACGGCAGATTGGGCAGCGCCACCGGCGTCAGCTTTACGCCCATGGTCTGCAGCTTTTCGAGCGCCGCCTGGTCGTATCGCCGGTCATACTCGCGCCGCACACGCGCCGCTGCCTCTTCCCGCGCGCCGCTTTCCCGCTTCTTCTTTTCCTCGTCCGTCTCTGTCTTCGGCGCCGTCACTGCTTGCTGTGTGGCCTGCCTGGTAGGCTCAAACTCGTCTTTCAGATACCCCACCCGCAGCGATCGCCAATCCAGATTTGCGTCCCAGTTGAATGCCGCGTCCTTGGTCGCGCGGTCCTGCCCGTCCGGCCCGTAAATCGAACTCAGCACCATTGCGCAATCCTCCACAGCACGGCAGATCGGCCCCAGCTTGTCCATCGTCCAGCTCAGCGCCATCGCGCCGGTGCGCGGCACGAAGCCGAAGGTGGGGCGCAGTCCCGTTGTCCCGCAGCGCGTAGAAGGGGAAGAGATCGAGCCCAGCGTCTCTGAGCCGATGGCGAACGCCACACATCCCGCCGCCGTTGCCGAAGCCGACCCCGCCGACGATCCGCTCGATCCCTGCTTCGGATTCCACGGGTTGCGGGTGCGCCCGCCGAACCACTTATCCCCCATGGCCAGCGCGCCCAATGTCGTCTTCGCCACCAGCACCGCACCCGCCGCGTCCAGCCGCTGCACTACGGTCGCGTCCTCCTGGAAGCTCTGCTTTTCAAACCCGCCCGCGCCCCAAGTTGTCGGGTAGCCCTTCACCGCGAGCAGATCCTTCGCGCCCCACGGCAGCCCGTGCAGCGGCCCTCGATACTTCCCCGCCGCAATCTCCCGGTCCGCTTCCCGCGCCTTCGTCATTGCGCGCTCTTCCGTCAGTGTGATCACGAAATGGAGCACCGGGTCATATCGTTTCAAACGCGCGATATACATCTCCGTCAGCGCGATGGACGAAACCTTCTTTGTCCGCACATACTCCGCCAGCTCGCGCACGGTGAGAAACGCCAGCTCTTCCAGGTTAGCCGGAGCCGACCGTACCGCGGGCGCCTTACTGATCACCATCGGCTTCCGTGCGGTGTCCACCTTCGCCCCTGGCGGTAGCGGATCGAAGATGTACGCCGGCGCCACGCTGTTCGGCAGGTGCAGCTTGCGGATCTCCGCATACGCGCTCCGCTGCTGCTTCAGGCCGTCCATCATCATGGCGATCTGCTCCGGCGCAATGTGTACCCCGGCCAGCGCCGCCGCCTGCTGGATCATCTCCGGCGTAATCTTGGCGAGCTCTACATTCTCCGCGCTATTCGGCCCAGCTTGCCCATCCGCGCCAGTCCCTGTCCCCCCGGCTCCCGTGGTGCTCCCGGCACCGGCCCCACTCTGCGCCTGCGATGCCAGCGTATACAGCACTCCCGGGAATAACGTTCCGGCCAACCCAGCTCGCCCGCAAACTGCAAGAAATCCTCTTCGATCCAAACTCATCGTCCCTGATTCTCCTTTTGTGCGACCGCCAAGTATAGCGGGAAGCGCACTCCTGCCCTCCGGCAGCACACTTGTCGTGCAGCTTGATTCACATTCTCCTTGCACGCATGGCAACTCTCGGGCTAGACTTCGCCCGAGAGTTGGTAGCCCGGAACAGTTCGGCGAACATGAGGAAACCGCTTTCGCTAGGCCAGGCAAGGACGCCCCCCCCCGCGTCTGGAACGCTTCGCCTAGCAAGACCCAGATAGTCTGGCCGTAACCCAGCCGATATTTCTGAATTAACGAATCGTCACTGCGTCCATATAGGGGCTCAAGGATTTACTCATGAAGCGTGCATGTTTCGCCATCTTAGTCGCAGCGTTCTCTTGCCATTTGACTTACGGACAGCTTTCGGAAGCTCCCTCCGCGCAGCGGCCGAACACTCAGAATGCCGACTACCGCGCACGCACCATCTACTTTCTGGTCGCGGATCGCTTCAACCCGCATCATCCGTACCACCCTTATGTCGACCCGCAGTATCCGTATGCCACCAATACCCTCAACTGTTTCGCCGTTCACTGTACGGAAGACGAACAGTACAGGCGCTACTGGGGTGGTGACATCGCGGGCATCAACGAAAAGATCGGCTATCTGAAGCGGCTTGGAATCTCCTCCGTATGGGTAACGCCACTCATGGAGAACGTCAGGTCTTATCAGGGCGGAACCGGCTACGGCACTGGATATCACGGCTACTGGATCCAGAACTACTATCGCGTCAACGCGCATTTCGGCGATTGGGAAGACGTTCGGGCCCTGGGCCACAACCTGCACGCGGCAGGCATGCAGTACATGCAGGACATCACCCTGAACCACTCCAACCCGCTCGACAATCATGGGTTCGGGCATCTATACGAGACCAGCGCAGCCGACAAGGTCTTTATCAAGAGTTACGAAGACGACTACGACACAGCAAACCAGACGCGGTACTACAAGCACTACAACGATGAACCCGCTTGCAAGCAAGTGGTGAAAGACTACAACGAGATCGTTCCTGACTCGCAATGGACGTACTGGCAACTGCACCACTGTCTCCTCGCCGACCTGAGCGGGTACAACCAGCACGATCCTGCTGTCGCGAACTACCTCATCGGCGCTGGCAGGGAATGGATGGATAACGGTGTCGATGATTTCCGTCTTGATGCGATCAAGTTTCCTTATCCCGACTTTGTGGCGGACTTCACCCACAGCATGATCCAGCATTCGCATCAGCTAGGCCGGCCATCGCCCTACTTTGTAGGCGAATGGTCCAACGGCGGTGTGGGAGATACTAAGTCACTTCACTTCGCGAATAGCTATCCCTATTTCGCGACCAACATTCTTGACTTCCAGCTTTCCTTTGAACTGAACAGGTTCGTCGGCGGCAACTATGAGTACAGCAGCGAACAGCGCAGTGCCGAGCAGCTCGACACTTTTCTGCATCAACGCGTGGCAGCCTTCCACAATCGCGATACGTGGCAGGGCACATTCATCGACAACCACGACCAGATGCGCACAATGGTGCGGCTTCAGAAGTTAGGAGTGAAGGAGGAAAGCGAACGCGCGCGGCGGTTGGACCTCGCCATGGTTCTTCTGATGACTGTGCGCGGCATTCCGATCATCTTCTACGGAGACGAGCAGTACCTGGCCCATTACAACGACAAGCAGACCACCGCGCCGCAGTATGTAAATAGCAGCAACGACGATCCTTATAACCGCACTGGCATGGTGCGCTGGGACGAAACCACGCCTGCCTTCAGGCTCGTCAGGCAACTCGCCTTTCTGCGCAAGCACAGCCCGGCGGTGTGGAAGGGTACATACGAAACTATTTACGCACACAACGATATTCTCGTTTTCGCTCGCCGCTATCAAGGCGAGGTCGTCATCGTAGCCATAAATCGTGGCGAACGCGCGGACATCGATACCGACACCGAACTCAATGTCCCGACCGGCTTGTACCGGGGCATGTTGAAGAACATCGAGTCATCCAACCAGGGAAACTGGATCAACGTTGGGCCGAAAAACCTGACACTGCACCTCAACAGGCTGAGCTCTCTGGTTGTCTGGTCCAAGACTGCGAAGCCTTAATCCCGTACAGGGTAGTTATCGCTCTCCTCGCCCATCACGTACTTTCGCGAACATATTTAGACCGCACCAGCAGGACCAGCAACCCACTGGCGGCGCAAGGAACTGCCAGCCCAGCGCGCAAAGAGCCAGTGCTACTGGACAGCACTCCCGTCATCCATGGAAGGAACGCCGCGCCCAACCCGGCGCAAAAGAAGATGCTTGTGTTTCCTCGATAGCGCGGCAATACCAGCGCCAAAAGAAGTGGATACACGGGCCCCAGGCCGAAACCGAGCATGAACGCCAGCATAAGCAGAGCGGTCGGTCCGCGGGCCAGAGTTAGCGCGCATACCGAGCCGGCAACCAGCCAGACGTAAGAGCGTAGCGCGCCACTCGCGCCAAAGCGCGATAACAATGTAGTCGAGTTGAGAGCTCGACTGATCAGCAGCCCCGCCCAGAACGCAGTGGTCGAAGCTACAGCTCCGGTTACAGTATGATCGGCTCTTTTGACATAAGTCGTGAGCCAGCCCCCGAGCGAGGCTTCTATCCCGACCACAAGCAGGGACACGACGCAGAGGACCAGTGGTACGGATGGGATTTGCGAGCCTTGGTTTGCAACATTTCGCAGACTGAAGTAAACCATCTTCCGCTCGGCAGCGACCACCCAGCCAGTACCGATGGCGAAGCTAGCGCCCAACAACGTGAAGAGGTAGCCGACGCCGCCGGTGAATAGCGCATGCGCTGACAATGTTGGGCAGGCAACGGCGCCCAAAGCCCACAGCAGGTTAAGGCGATTCAGCTCCTGCGTGCGCCGGCTGCCCGCTCGTTCTGATCGAAGCAGACTGATGGAGGTCATCGTAATTCCAAGCCCGAGACCATAACAGAAGATCAAGGGAAAGGCGCTCAGCCGACCGGCATAAATCAACGCGAAGCAGGCGAACACGGCCAGAGCGACGCCCCGGGCTATCGAGCTTGCCGGATTGCCGCGACTCAGCAGCGCACCCAATGCCGATCCGAACCAGCTCATGAAGAAAAGCAGCCCACCATCGCGGTCGGTGAGGGACCAGTGGGCGAGAAACGCAGGCAACGCCGCCCCCAGCAGCGCCGTACCCATCCCGCACAGCGTGAACAGGAGGGAAAGTACGACGGTTGAAATTGACTGAAAATGTTGGGAAGAGGCGAATGACGATGATTCGCGCACAATGGGGCTGACGTTGTGCGCTCGTCTCAATCGCCATCTCCTGGTCGTTGCCAGCCGCGAGTATATGCTCCGCTATGCCACCGTGGCTGCGCCTTGGGAGGTAAACCGCCCAACCCATTCATCGTTTGACAATGAAAAAGATAACAGCCTATAGTACGGATCGCAATTGAATCAAACGATTGTCTAAAGGATATCGCAGTGACACTCATAGAAAATCCCTCAACCAGAAAGAAGCTGGCAATTACCAGCCTTATGCTTGGAGCGCTTCTCTCGGCCGCTGGTGCAGCGGGCACAGCAGCCTTTGCCCAGAGTGGGTCGGCCACGCCGAACTTCGGCCCCAACGTCGTCATCTTCGATCCCAGCATGCCGGCTGCGCAGATCCAGTCGACGCTGGTCTCCATCGCAAATGAAGACCAGTTCAGTGCTAACCGGCACGCGATCTTCTTCAAGCCCGGCGCATACACCGTAGAAGCGCCGATTGGCTACTATGAATCGATCGCAGGACTCGGCGAGTTGCCCAATGCCGTCACCATCAATGGTTTCATCACGCCGAACTACGGCGTTCCCGTCTATGGAACACCCACTTGGCCCGGAGCGAACATCACTAATACCTTCTGGCGATCTATGGAGAACGTGACCTTCAACGCGGCGACTAATAGCTTGCAAAACGCTCCCCCGAATACGTTGCAATGGGGCGTTTCACAGGGGACTTCGCTGCGGCGTTTGCAAATCAATGGCGGGCTGGAGTTAACCAATTCCTATTGCGGAAATGCAAGCGGTGGATTCATGAGCGATATTGTGGTCACCGGAAACGCCAGCTCGTGCTCCCAGCAGCAATGGTACACACGTAACAGTTCGCTTGGCAGCTGGACCGGGGGCGTGTGGAACATGGTATTCTCCGGCGTCATCGGCGCGCCGCCGCAGTCCTATCCAACCTCGATAAGCCAGGTTACATCGAACCCGTCGGTTCCTCCAGAGACTGTGCTAAATAGCACCCCAGTAAGTCGTGAAAAGCCTTTCCTTTACATTGACGGCAATGGCAATTACAACGTGTTCTCGCCAGGGCTAAGGACGAATTCTATCGGGACGAGTTGGTCTACAGGCACAGAAGCCGGGCGCTCTCTGCCGATCAGTGATTTCTTAATCGCGCAACCTTCAAGTTCAGCGCAACAGATCAATGCCGCGCTCGCTTCCGGCAAGGATCTTATCCTGACGCCGGGCATTTACAAGCTCGACCGGTCCATTGATGTCAAGAAACCCAACACTGTCGTGCTCGGGCTTGGCTACGCAACGCTGGTTCCACAGACAGGGTCGGCTGCTTTGACTGTGGCTGACGTCGATGGAGTGCAGGTTGCAGGTCTGCTCATCGATGCAGGTCCTGTGACTTCCCCTGTGCTCTTCCAGATTGGGAAACCGCATGGGGCGAAGCCTAGTGACCAGAGCAATCCGGTATCGGTCAACGATGTGTTTTTCCGTGTTGGCGGAGCTACCGTGGGAAGCGCAATCACCAGCTTGGAAGTCAACCACGACAACGTGATCCTCGATAACATCTGGGCGTGGCGGGCAGATCACGGCCAAACCGCCAATTCCACTGGCTGGACCGTAAACACGGCTGCCCATGGCCTGGTGGTCAATGGTAATAACATCACGGCGCTGGGTCTGGCTGTTGAACACTATCAGCAAGAGCAGGTACTGTGGAACGGCAATGGCGGAGAGACTATCTTCTATCAGAGCGAGTTACCCTACGATGTGCCCAGCCAGAGCGCCTGGATGGATGGCAGCGCAAATGGCTACCCGTCGTATGTGGTTGCAAACAGCGCTTGCACGCACACGGCCTACGGGTTGGGCATTTACTCCTTCTTCAACCTGGGTCTGAATATCGTTGATGACAATGCGATGGTGGTGCCAGATCAGAGCGGCATCAACATCCATGATGCAGGTACAGTTTGGCTGAACGGAAGTGGCTCCATCACACACGTTATCAACGGTCAAGGCGCAGCCGTTAATAGCGGCTATGCTGACAAGCTGAGCCCTGTGGCATCCTACGTGGGCAGCGGAGATTGTCAAGCCCACTAAATCAACGCCGTAATCTAACACTCCATTAGCAGACACCTCATCTTCAGCTTTCACCAGCGGAGGATGAGGTGTTTCATTTGCACATTGGAATCGGCAAACGGCAGCTTCTACGGCGTTACCGTAAAACTGGTGTGCTCGGTCGCATTCGCATCCGTGCCAACCCAGAGGTCGAAATCGCCGGGCTCAATCGCGCGCTTGTGCGTCTGCGGACTCCAGAACGCCAACTCATTCGTATCCAGTGTGAGCGTAACGGTCTTCGTCTCGCCCGGCGCAAACGAAACACGCTTGAAGCCCTTCAACTCCCGCACTGGTCTGGAAGCCGAGCCTGCTTGCTGGTGCGTGTACAGCTGCACCACCTGGTCGCCCGCAAGCTTGCCCGTGTTCGTCACGTCGATGGAGATCTTCAACCCCGCACCCGCCTTCACCGACCGGGCATCCTGCTGTAATTTGCCGAGCGAAAAGTTTGTATAGCTCAGACCATAGCCGAATGGATACAGCGGCAGGCTCGACTCGTCCCAGTAGCGATGGTCCGTGTCATCGGGAATTTGAGTAAGATTGCGAGCATAGTTGATCGGTATTTGCCCTACACTCCGTGGCCATGCAAAGGGCAACTTGCCTCCCGGCGTTGCATCGCCAAAGAGAAGGTCCGCGACCGCATTCCCGCCTTCCGTGCCCGGGTACCAGACGTCGAGAATGGCAGGTACGTGCGTTGAGGCCCAAGTAATGTTCAGCGGCCGCCCATTCAGTAGCACCAGCACCACCGGCTTGCCGGTAGCCACCGCGGCCTCCAGCAGCGCCTGTTGCTGCCCCGGCAACGTCAAGGAAGCACGGCTGGCGCGCTCGCCGCTCATGCTCTGTTCCTCGCCCAGCACCAGAACCGTCGTGTCCGATTGCTTGATCAGATCGATCGCATGCTGGAACTCCGCTTGCTTCTCCGCATCGGTTGTCATCGTTGGCTTAGGGCTCTGAAATTGTTCGTCAAAGATCGTGGGCGCGCCCCGGTCGATCTCGACACCCTTGGTGCTGTTGACGGTCACTCCCGACGGGAAGCGCCGGCGAATGCCCTCCAGAATCGTGACCGTATCGTCATAGTGCCCGGCCAGGCTCCAGGAACCCATGGTGTCCGGCTTGGAATCCGCCAGCGGCCCGATGACCGCAATCGACGAGACATTCTTCCTAAGCGGAAGCAGGCCTCCTTCGTTGCGCAGCAGCACTGCTGTGTGCTCTGCAACAGAGCGAGCGGCGGCCCTCTGCTGGGGCGTCACCAGTTGGCTTTCCGCCTTGCTGACGTCCGCATAAGGATGCTGGAAGAGGCCAAGCTTGTACTTCGCCATCAGTATCCGGCGCACGGCTTCATCGATCGTGCTCTGCTGCACCTTGCCCTCTTGCAGCGCCTGCGTGAGCGTATCGCGCATGTCATGGCTGGTCATCTCCATGTCCACGCCAGCGTTCACAGCGCGAACCGCCGCATCCTCCGGCCCTGCAGCAAACCCATGCGTAGTCATGCTCCTGACCGACTCCCAATCTGAAACCACAAAACCCTGAAAGCCCCATTGCTCGCGCAGAACATCATGCAGAAGCCAACGGTTCCCTGTTGCCGGTACGCCGTTCAGGTCCATGTAGGCGCTCATCAGCGAGCCCGCGCCCGCCTTGATCGCCGCGTGAAAGGGTGGCAGGTAGACATTCCACAGTTGCTCGTCGGAGATATTCGACTCCTCGTAATCGCGTCCACCGGAAGCCGCCCCGTAGCCGGCGAAGTGCTTGATGCATGCGAGGATGTGGTCCGGGTCACCCAGCTGCGCGCCCTGAAAGCCGCGTACCTGTGCTTCCGCCATGCGCGCGCCGAGATACGGGTCTTCTCCAGCGCCCTCCATCATCCGGCCCCATCGCGGGTCACGAGCAATATCCAGCATCGGCGCAAACGTCCATTGAATGCCGACGGCCGATGCCTCTCGCGCCGCCATGCTCTGCGCACGTTCGGCCTGCGCCGGGTCCCAGGAAGCAGCCAGAGCCAATGGAACTGGGTAGATCGTACGGAAGCCGTGAATCACGTCAAAGCCGAATATCAGCGGAATATGCAACCGGCTCTGTTCCACCGCAACATGCTGCAGTTGGTTAATACGCGCCGGGTCTTTCACAAACAGAAAGGAACCAGCCTCCCCGCGCCGCGCGTGCTCCTCCGGCGATGCGCCATCGGGGGGGCCGTTCAACGCGGTTTGCGTCATTTGCCCCAGCTTCTCCTGCAGCGTCATCTTTGCCAACAGCGCTTCGACAAAGTGCGCGGCTTCAGGGTCTTTGGCAGCGGATGCTTGTGGCTCAGGATTTTGCTGGATCCCGGCATCCGTGCCGGCGCGTGCCGGACCCGGCACCATGGCGGCAGAGATTGCCAGTGTGAGTGCGAAGGGAACGACACCACGCCGCGAGTAACAAGAAGGCATCAAGGAGCTCCAGGGCAATATGGATCACCCAACCCAGATGTGCAGCGATCCATGAACACAGGACGCCGCGTCGCCAGAGAAAACGAGCGCAGCAGGATTGAACGGGTCGCCCAAGTGTAGACAAACGTTTGTTCTCTGTCCACCGCAGAGAACGCGAGCCGCATACCCGCTGCTGCAAAGAAGAACGAACACCTCCCGGCTAATTTTCGGCCAACGCCCGGCAGCGCTTATTGATACTCTCGTGCTGATGACACGGGTACTTACCAGTTCCTGCAGTGCTGGCCGGCTCCCAGGAGCGGGGCACGCTCCTCTTGCTGAGTTATCCAGACCTGACCGTTACTTGCCATGACCAGGCCGCCCACCAAGACGACTCCCGCGAAAGTGTCGGCTCTGCCGGATGCCATTCCGGCCGCACCGCTTTCCCAGCGGCCTAGCCTCAAGCTCATTGCCGAGTACCTCAATCTAAGCCCTTCCACCATCTCGTTCGTGCTGAACGACTCGCCTGGCCGGTCCATCCCCGCCGCAACGCGAGAGCGGGTGCGAGCCGCGGCGCGCAAATTCAACTATCAGCCCAGCATGATCGCGCGCAAACTTCAGGGACAGCGCATCAAGACCGTGGGCATTCTGCTGCCAGAGCTGGGCGAAGGCTACCATTCGCAGGTCATCAGCGGTGCGGGCGAACTGCTCATGCGCGAAGGCTATTTCTACTTCACCGTCCATCACCGGCATCGGCTCGAGTTGCTGCGCGCTTATCCCGAGATTCTCCAGGCCCGCGGCGTCGAAGGCATACTCGCCATCGACACACACCTTGAAGCCGAAAGCTTCCTGCCCACGGTGCTGGTCGCGGGCCACACCGAATTGCGAGGAGTTTCGAACGTCGTGCTCGACAGTCGTTTAGGTGCTGAGCTTGCCCTGGGCCACCTCTACGAACTAGGCCATCGCGAAATCGTCTACATGCGCGGCCAGCCGTTCAGCACGGACACCGAAGCGCGGTGGGCGGCGACCCTCGAGGTAGCGCATGAACTCGGCTTACCCGTGCGCGAAGAGCTGACGATCCGGCTCGAGCAGGACTCGCACTCTCCCGAGATTGGCTATCCCGGCATCAAGCGCATCCTGGGCGAAGCACGTCACTTCACGGCAGTCGTCTGCTTCAACGACGTCTCGGCCATGGGCGTCATTCGCGCTTTGCACGATGGAGGCCTGCGCGTCCCTGAGGATGTCTCAGTGATCGGCTATGACGACATACAGTCGGCTTCATATCATGTGCCGAGCATCACCACCATCCGCCAGCCGCTGCAGGAGATGGGCAGCCTGGCTGCCGAACTGCTTCTCCGGAAGCTCGCCGGGGAAGAAGCGGAAGCTCTCACGCTGGTGGAACCGGAGTTGATCGCGCGTGAATCGACCAGCCATGCCCGAATGCGCAGCGCCCGAACGCGTCGCGCAGCGCCCCAATCCCGCTGAACCTTAGCTGTTACGTATTGTGTACAGCGGAGGACCTCCCTCCATTCTCCTTTTCGGAACGCAGACCAAAAAATGCGCCGATGTCAAAGCTGCTGAGCATCGGCGCTCGGAATTGGCAAGGGTCAATCGGCTGCGTACTCTCGCGTTAGAAAGTAAGCCGCAGCGCAAACTGGATGTCACGAGGCGTGTAGTTGGGGTTGGTCTGGCTGATGGTGCCAAACGCTCCGTTACCGAGCGTCGCATTTCCCGGGTTGTTGTTCGGGATGAAGAAACTCGGCGTATTGGTGAGATTGAAGAACTCGGCCCGGAACTGCAGAGCGAGCGCTTCGCGGATCGGGAAGTCCTTGAAGAGCGAGACATCCAGGTGGCGGAAGTGCGGCCCGAAGAGCTGGTTGCGCGCTTCGTTGCCAACTGTTCCGATCTCCTGGCCGGAGAAGGCGTTCGTGTTGAACCAGTGCTCAATGCTCGGGTTCGAGACCTGGTATTGCTTGTTCGTATTTGGACGCTCCGGCCCGGACGCTCCGATCACATACGGGTGCGAGCAGGAACCAGTGGGCGCAGTGAACGGAGCGCCGTTCAGAAGACAGCCTCCCGACCCCGAGTTGACAACCGTAAAGGGATTGCCAGTTTGCCAGGCAAAGATCTCGTTAAACTGCCAGCCGCTCGCAACCTGCTTCTTCAAGCCATTGAAATTCTGGCCGAAGGGCAGCGCATACGTGCTCTGCAGCACGAAGCGGTTGCGGATGTCATTGTCCGAGTTGCCATACTCATACAGGCGGATGTTGTGCGGGTCCGCATTGCTGAAGCCCTGGTCGCCTTCTTCGCTCAGGCCCGTGAAGTCGTCCAAAGCATGTGCCCAGGTATAGTTGGCGTTAACCGTCAACCCGTGGCTCAGGCGTCGTTGCAACGAGACCTGCAGCGCGTTGTAGTTGGAAACGCCCTCGCTGTCGTACCAACCCACGCCGCTCACATTCGGCAGCACACTATTGAGCAGGTAAGCTGGCGTGTGGCTTGTGTTCGGGCCAGGCAGGTTGATGTTGTTGATCTGTTCTGGCTGGTGATCCCCCTTCTCGCCCACATACCCCATGCTGAGCACGTTCTGGCCGAACTGCTTCTCGAACAGTAGGTTGTATTGGTAGACCACGCCTTGGTGCAGCTTGGGGTTTTCCGCGGTGAAGCCAAGTCCAGGAATCGCTGCCAGGTTGGAAACGTCTGGCTGTGTTGGCAACGGCAAGCCTTGGGCCAGAAATGCCGTCCCAGCGGTGCCTGCTGGTGCAGTTGGGCTGCCGCACGCAGGTGAAAGGCCGGTCTGCCCCAGCGCGGTCTGGATGTTGTAGGCCAACACCGATTCGCAATTGGGCGAGTAGGTCGACACAAAGGGAACGTTTTTCAGGTCGGCATTCGAGGTGTAGTTGCCCGGGAAATAGCTCATCCCGAAGCCGCCACGAATGACGGTTCCCGAAGACACGGTGTAGGCGAACCCGAGGCGCGGGGCGAAGCTGGAATAGTCTGTGGCGATTCCCGCAGTATTCGAAACGCCATTGACGCCCGCGATCTTGAGCGCAGCATTGACAGTGGTGGGCGTAGAACCGAGCGCCTGGTAGAAGTCGAAATTAGAGATGCGGTTGTGTGCCTCGGTGAATGGCGTAAAAACGTCATACCGGGCGCCATAGGTGATGGTGAGATTGGGCCTGATCTTCCAGTAGTCCTGCCAGTACACGCTCGGTTCCCAGGAGCGGTAATCCGGCGGAGTTAGATCGTACTGCCGGTTCGGCCCGGTAAAGGCGCCGGTCAACATGGAGGCCAGCACGTTATTGTTCTTCTGGGCCTGCGTGAAGGACGTCACACCTGCGGCCTGCTGGAGTGAGCTCGGATTATTGTCTGTGCTCAGGCCAAAGCTGTAAGCTCCCAGCGCAGAAGCGCTCTGCACGTTGCGCGCCTGACGCCGGATCAGCGTCGCGCCGAACTTCATGCTGTGGTTGCCCACTGTGTAGCTTACATTTCCGGTGTACTGAAAGGTGTTGTCGATGTCCTGTAGCGGTACATAGGCGCCGTCACCCAGATCTTCGAAATTCGAAATCCCGACCGGGGTGAGGCCGCTGGCTGTCGGGTTGAAGTTCATGTTGGCAGGGAAGCCGAAGGCGGTGTCCACATTCTGGCCAAAGTTGAGCGGTGTCGATAGATTGTTGATGCGCGTGTAGCCGGCTTTCAATTCCAGCACCAGCCGGGGGCTGAACACGTGCGTGAAGTTCAGTTGGTAACCGTAGGCCAGATCCTTCGCATTGCCGGAGAAGTTATAACGGCCCCCGCCCGGAGTAACGCCGCCGACTGCCGTCGGCAGCTGCGCCGGGTTGAACGATGAAACGTTGTTATAGGTGAAACGTGCATAGAACGTGTTGTTCGTGTTGAAGTTCTGATCGACCCGCGCATCCACGGTCGTGGCATACTGCGTCTTATTGCCGTTCACCACGTAGTTGTTGGTCACATTGTCCGGGCCGCCCAGGTTGGGTTGCGGGAACAGCTTCAGGTAGTTCAACGCGATTGGATCGACCGGCAGCCCCGCCGTACCGTTGCCCGAGTTGACCAACTGCTGCGGGCTGGCACCCCCGATGCTGTTGATCTCGTTGAATTGCGTGAGTGTCGGCACCGTGCTGGTATAGGTAGTGCCGCCGGAAACCAGCCGAAAGCCCTCGTAGTCGCCGAAGAAGAAGGTTTTGTCTCTCTTGATCGGCCCGCCCAAGCTGCCGCCAAACTGGTTCTGCCGCAATTCCGCCTTGGGCACCGAACCTACCTTGGAAAAGAAGTTCCGCGCATCGAAGATATCGTTGCGGAAGAATTCGTAGGCGGAGCCGTGGAAGTTGTTGGTGCCCGCTTTGGTGATCACGTTGATCACACCGCCGGCCGTGCGGCCAATCTCCGGCGCATACTCGTTGGTCTGCACCGTGATTTCCTGGATGGCTTCGACCGAGGGCTTGACGCCAATCGACCCGATAATGCGCTCGTTATTGTCCAGACCGTCGATGATCTCGTTATTGAGCACATCATCCTGCCCGTTTACCGAAAGGCCATTTGTAGAGCGCCGGTCATCTGGCCGCGCGCCGCTGGTCAGGCCGTTGCCCGGGCCCTCATTCGCCCCCGGCACCAGTTGCACCAGTTGAACGAAATTGCGGCCATTCAAGGGCAGGTCCTCTACTGCCGCCTGCGTTACAGTGGAGCTCACCGTGGCATTATCCGCTTGCAGCAGCGGAGTCGCCGCGGTCACCTCGACGGTTTGCGATGCCTGGCCCACCGCCATCTTTGCGTCCGCGCGGGCACGATCGCCCCCTTCCAGCGCAAGATCCGGAACGGAAAACGCCTTGAAGCCCGGATCTTCCACGCGCACGGAATAATGCCCCGGCTGCAGTAGCGAAAACACATACTCGCCCTGCCCGTTGCTCTGAACAGTGCGCGTTTCCTTGGTGCCGTTGTTTGTTAACGTGACGGTTGCGCCGGGCAGCGCGCCGCCCTGCGCATCGGTTACCGTGCCAGTAATGTCAGCAGTCGTGACTTGGGCCATCGCAAAAGGCGCTGCTGGTATCAGCATGCACCCGGTTACGATTGCCAGCCCCGCCGTCCTCAGTATGCGTCTTCCTGCTGCCTCGGAAAGAGTTCCAAACCTGCTTGGGTATTTCATATACCGCTTTGCCTCCAATGACTCAAGTCACCCTGTTCACAAAGACAAACGTTTGTCTTTAGATGATCTGGAATCCCAGCTAGTGAACAGGACTGACGCCTGCTTTGTCAAGACATGTGTGGGATTGGGCGGCTTTGGATGGGGCACCTCTGCTTGCACAAACTCAGGCACGGGCGATGTGCCTCATGCTCCAGTTCGTGGTGAGTGTGCCCATCCAGATTTCAGTGCGCAAAGGATCGCATGCTGTCGCGGTCGATCTCACTGCGCGGCCAATGCATCTCTTTCCCTATGCAGACATACCAGAGCGGCCCTGCGTCCATCCGCATAGACGCTTATGAGCCCGAAACCTCAAAGCCGTCTCCCGCGCTCATTCTGCTCCATGGCTCCGGAGGAGCGGCTTCCCATTGGCTTGACCGCTTCGCCCCCGCGCTGCTGCAGTTCGGGTTTGCCACCTACGCTCCCCATTACTTCGAAAAGACGGGCACAGAGCGCGCGTCTGCCGAAACCATTCTCGACGGCAAGCATTTCCCTGCCTGGCTTAGCGCCGTACAGGACGCCATCGACTACGTCGCATCCCGCCCCTCGGTCGACCCGCAGCGTATCGGCGTCATCGGCGTCTCCCTGGGCGCTTATCTGGCCATGGCCCTCGCGGTAGACAATCGCCGGCTGCGCGCCGTAGTGGAACTCTCCGGCGGCATCCCGCCCGGCGCGGAGGCCCGCATCTCCTCCGCGATGCCTCCAGTCCTCGTCATTCATGGAGCCAGGGACACCCTTGTGCCCGTGTCCGAGGCCCACCGGCTACAAACGCTTCTCGAGCAGCACAACGTCGCTCATCAGGTCGAAATCTTTCCGGAGGAGACCCACTGGTTCTCCCCCCGCGCCCAACCCAAACTCCTCATGGCCTGCATGAGCTTCCTTTCGCGCTACCTCTAACGCTGCCCGCGCGAGTGGATGGACTGCAGCACACTAGGGCTGGGCGTAGTAGCCGGTGCGGGTGCGGGCGGTCAGGCCTGGCTTGTCCACCGCAACGGAAATGGCCCTGTATTCATTGGGCTTCTCAGAAGGCGGCGACTTGATCGTAAGCGTGTAGAAGGCGTCGGCGTCCGATGCGGCCGTGGCGATCTGGTGCGTCACATCGTTGTTGGAGTTGAGAACGCGGCCACCAGAGTGGAGCGCAAGAACCTGGAGCGCCAGGTTGCCGATCGCCATCTTGTTGGCGGAGGGTACGCCCTTGGTGAACTGCTGGTAGAACATCGTGCGATAGCTAACATCGTCAGCGGTGCCCAGCGGGTCGACGCTCGAGAGCGTAATCCGCGCCTTGCGCAAGGAGGCCGAAAGCGCAACCAGGGTGGTGAAAAGATCTTCCTGGTCCTTGCGATCGAGCTGCACTTCGGGGCCGGAAAGCAACGGCCACCCGGGAGATATCCAGATAAGGAGCTTGCGGCCCGGGCGTGTCTCCTCATAGGCAGCCAGGCGTTCCAGCGCGGATGAGGAGATCTGAAACTGCTCAGTCCAGTCGTAAAAGCCGGCAGCATGGCCAAACTCACGCAGGCCAATACCTGCCTTGTCGAGGAAGCTTGCCAACTGGTTCCCGTCCCTGGAAGGCTGGGGCGTGATCTTGGTCCCGGTATCCGAAAGAATCACGAGGGTTATGGGCTGGGCAAGCTTGCCGTTGTTGCTCTTTAGGAACCGGTCGACCTCCTGGCGCTCAAACGCGACATTGGTGAATCGGGTGTTTACCGTATCCACAAGAAGAATGGTCTCGAGCGGAGCGCTCTCCTTGGCAGTGGCCTCCACTGCGCGGAACTCCATAATGGGCTGGGGAGCCTTGTCGAGGGCAACCGTAAAATCCTGCTGCTTCAGTCCCGCAATCGGCTTACCATCCCGGGCAGAAACAACAACATCGAGATCGAGCGGCCCGGCGGTGGAGATGGGTGTGCTGATGGGGACAACCGGTTTGGGAGCCGGAACGCTCACCTGCGCGGATCCGAGAATCGGCACTGAAGCTAAGGTGGCGAGCGCCAAGGCGGAATAGAAAAAGCTTCGCATATGCTGAAATTCTCCAGTGTCACTCTGCTGCAGTGCCACTCTATTAGACGCACAATGCGGGATTTGCGGCGCACACCGCTCCTTGCCATGGCCTCTGGACCATGGGCTTCTCTGGCCAGGAGGCTCGGGTTGCGACGAGTGTGGAGGGGCAGAATCCAGTTCAGCGGTGTCAGACTGGTGGGCATATCGCACGGGAAAAGCCAACCAGGTGCGCTTCTCTAGCTGAGACCCGAATTCGCTATTACGGCCAGGAGCTACAATCTTGTGTATGCCAGACACGTTGAATCGCACGCTTGTTCAGGAAGACCCGGAGGTTGCCCGGGCCATTGACCAGGAGATAAACCGGCAGCACGAAGGGCTGGAGATGATCGCCTCGGAGAATTTTGTGAGCCGCGCGGTGCTGGAAGCGGCGGGGTCGGTTTTCACCAACAAGTATGCTGAGGGCTATCCGGGAAAGCGCTACTATGGCGGTTGCGAATACACGGATGTGGTGGAGAACCTGGCGCGCGACCGGGCGAAAGAGCTCTTTGGGGCGGAGCACGCGAATGTGCAGCCGCACTCCGGTTCGCAAGCGAACGCGGCGGCGTACATGGCGGTAATCAATCCGGGGGACACAATCCTGGGGCTCGACTTGGCGCACGGCGGACACCTGACGCACGGGCACAAGCTGAATTTCTCCGGCAAGCTCTACAAAGTCGCGTCGTACGGCGTGCGCAAAGATACCGAAGTCATCGATTACGACGAACTGCGGGAGATCGCAAAGCGCGAGCAGCCGAAGCTGATCATCGGCGGGGGCAGCGCCTATCCGAGGCAGTTCGACTTTCCGCGGATGCGGGAGATTGCGGACGAGGTAGGGGCGCTGCTGCTGATCGACATGGCGCATTTTGCCGGGCTGGTCGCGGGCGGGGCGCATCCTTCGCCGGTGCCGCATGCGCACATCGTGACGACCACGACGCACAAGACGCTGCGGGGGCCGCGGTCGGGGATGATTCTGAGCCAGGCGCAGTATGCCGCGGCGATTGACAGGTGCGTCTTTCCGGGTCAGCAGGGTGGCCCGCTGGCGCACGTGATGGCGGCGAAGGCGGTGGCGTTCAAAGAAGCATTGCAGCCGGAATTCCGCTCGTATGCGGCGCAGATCGTGCGCAATGCACAGGTGTTGGCGGAGATGCTGGCCGGGCTGGGGTACCGCGTGATCTCTGGCGGCACGGACACGCACCTGATGCTAGTCGATGTTTTTCAGAAGGGGATGCTGGGGAGCGAAGCGGAGAACGCGCTGCATTCGGCGGGGATTACGGTAAATAAGAATGCAATTCCGTTTGACACCAATCCGCCCATGAAGCCAAGCGGGGTCCGGATCGGGACGCCGGCGTTGACCACGCGCGGCATGGGCGAGAGCGAGATGCGCGTGGTCGGCGGTTGGATTGCAGAGGCGCTCGAAAAGCGCAGCGATGCGGGCGCGCTGGAGCGGATCCGGCGGCAGGTGGTGGAGCTGGCGGACCGGTTCCCGTTGTACGAGTGGCTGCGTGAGGAGCAAACGGCGGCTGTTTGAGCCGAGCCGTGGCCGGGGGTCTGCGCTGGCGCGCAGACCCCTTGTTTTTGCGCCGGGGAACGCCTTGAGAGTGTCACGGCACGGCGCAGGCAGGTGCACCTGGCGTCTCGATTCCTGGGAAATGCGACGAAGCAGATGCCTCGGCTCTCCACCCAGTAAGCAAGGACCGCTTGCCGGGGACCCCGTGCGCTCGAGATGACGGGGAGTGGGGCGCTCGGTGAACTTTTCCCTGCTCGGAGGACCTGCTGCGTTTGGGTCATCCGTAAAGATCGCCTTTCATCATCTAAGCCTGTGTACCTGGAGGATGGGCGGATGGTGGAAGCGGTTCTTCTGGATGTGGACGGTACTTTGGTGGACAGCAATGCACTTCATGCAGAAGCGTGGCAGCGGACCTTCGCGCATTTCGGCATCGATGTGAGCTTTGAACAGGCCTTGCGGCAGCTAGGCAAGGGCGGGGATCAGTTGATACCGGTATTCGTACCCAAGGAACGGCTGGAAGAATTGCAAAAGCCGCTGGAAGAGTATCGCAAGGAGCTGTTCAAGCGGGAATATCTCGATAAAGTGAAGCCATTTCCCAAAGTGCGCGAATTAGTGGCGAAGATCCGCGAAAGCGGCAAAAAGGTCGCGATCGCATCCAGCGCAAAAGGCGAGGAGTTACAGCATTACGAAAAGATCGCGGATATTGAAGACCTGGTGGAGAAGGAAGCCACGAGTGAGGATGCGCAGCAGTCGAAGCCACATCCGGATATCTTTGCTGCCGCATTGAAGAAGCTGGGAGTATCGGGAGAGCAGGCGGTATCGCTGGGAGATACGCCGTACGATGCGGAAGCTTCGGGAAAGATAGGGATCAGGACGGTCGGCGTAGAGAGCGAGGGGTGGAGCGCAGAGGATTTGCGCAAGGCGGGTTGCGTGGAGGTTTACAAGGATGCGGCGGACCTCTTGGCGCGGTTTGAGGAATCGATTCTGGCGTATTGAGGATCTGGCTTTATGACGAGGTTAGATTTGTAAGTTGAATTCATCTCTCGTCGAGATGCACTATTTCCAACTTCTACTTCCAGGCAAGCAACTGCAGGTCCTTGAAAGCCTGAGCACGAAGGGTGCGGTAGCATAGAAGAGTGCAGGCGGGCTGGACGGCCGCTGCCAGTCACGCTCACGCGGGACTGGGGGAGGAAAGTCCGAACTCCGCAGGGCAGTGTGCCGGATAACGTCCGGGATTCAGGCGTCAAGGCCTGAAGACGGCTAGTGCCACAGAGAAGATACCGCCGCTGAGCGTCAAGCAATGCGGTAAGGGTGAAAAGGTGCGGTAAGAGCGCACCGCTCCGGTTGTAAAACCGGAGGCAGGGTAAACCCCACACGGAGCAAGACCAAATAGGGAGGAAGTTCGCAGGGCGGCCCGAATGCCTGCGACGCGTGCCGGCCCGGCGCGCCAACGCGGGCTATTCCGGCGGCTTCGGCTGTCTGGAAGCGGAAACCTCCGGGTAGGTCGCTGATGAGTGCCGGCAGCAATGCCGCACCTAGAGGAATGGCCGTCCTCGACAGAATTCGGCTTACAGGCCCGTCTGCATAGATGTGCGCATGCCGCGTCCAGCCGCTTCTGCTGCGTTTACAAATCCACGCTAGGGATGAACGGGAAGCGTGGGCTGGTTGACGCGCCAGCCGAGGCGGCTCCAGGAGCGACGGACTGCGCGCACGACCCAACGGATGGCCAGAATGGCCAGGACTGTAAGTACGATCGCAACTGTCGCCGATACGTAGGGGTGGCGCGTGGCGACCCAGGTTAAGCCGATGGCGAGTGCGTCTTCAGCGGTGCTGAGGGCGATGTTCGAGACTGGCTCCGGGCTCGGGGTGATGGCGGCGCGGACGGCGGTCTTCGAGGTATGGGCGACCATAGCGATGCCCGCGCCAGCCACGGTGGCCAACATCTGCATGCCGGGCGAAAGGTGCTGCGCGGTGCGGTAGGCGAGCAGCGCCGCGACCGGGACGCGGACAAAGGTGTGGGCTGCGTTCCAGACGAGGTCGAGCGCAGGGATCTTGTCGGCGACGAACTCGGCGAGGAAGAGCGCGCCGCTGACGGCGATGATCCACCAGTTGCCCAGGATCTCGAGGCCGGAGGGCAGGGCGACCCACTGGGTGTGGGCCAGGATGCCGAGCGTCAGGATGGTGGCGTAGATGTTCAGCCCCGCAGCGAAGCTGGCCGAGATGATGAGCGCCGCGATGTTGCTGGGGGTGAAGACCATGGAGGTGAGATGCAGGGACAAAGACCGGCGCAGCGGCAGGGCGAGGGGAAACGGCGCGCCTCGTGTGTTTCCTTGCGAGGCACCGTTTGCTGGCGCAGGGCCGCATGCCGAGGCGGGGTACCCCCCCGGAGCTCGGGGTATTCTGTGACTAAGTACCATCGCGCCAACAACTTAGCGGAAGGGGTTTGCGGTAAATTCGTCATGAGATTGGACTTACACACAAATTCCTTCTGCTCAATAAGTTAGGGGCTGTTCCCGATGGGAACAGCCCCTTCTGATTTCTTATGCCCTATTTCAAGTGTGACAGATTTCGGGAATTAATCGGCAAAGTTGTTGTGGAAATCGGAGAAGGGTAGGAGTCGAGAGTTCTTCGGCCAATTGCCGATTGCGGTTCTCTGTGACGGACAGTAGCCGAGTCAATGCTGACTTCCGGGTTACGCCGTTCACGCGCATTTATACAGGCATGTTGGGACGAGGGTCTAACGTCTTCACGGATGAGCCTTTTTGGTATTGGGTAGTGGAAGAGAAGTTGTCCATCAGATCGTCAACTGTCATCGCGGACTAAGATCAGCCCGCTACCTATGCTGGCTTTCTGGTTTGATATTCCACCTTCTACACGGAAAGAACGTGATGGCCAAGTAGGTAAAATTCGTAACCGTGAGAGGATTTAGGCTTCAAGCCTCACTGTACGGTGACACTCGAGCTTCCCGAGCGAAATACCTTTGCGCTTCTGTCGCAAAATCCGTCATAGTTGTGAACTGTTTATCAGCTATATTCGTGATTCTTGTCTGATCCTTCTTGCCAAGACTCTCAAAATTTTCATGGACGATGACACTCCGAAAAGGAATGTGCTCCCTTTGATATTCAAGGCACGTAAGCGCCGCGAGACGTGTTTTTGATGCGCCATGCACGCCATAAAGAAAAACGTCTCGCGTGGGTAAGAGGATAAACGCCAATCAACCTCAAGATCATCCCTGTTGGGAATTGGCAGGTAGTGAGACTCGGGGCGGTACGGGGCAAGAGCACTCTTCACAAAATCGTTCAGGGTTTCGTCAAAAGAGACTCTGAACGACTTCACGTTTGAATACCTGCATATTGCTGACCTTCGCCACTGTTTGCGCGAACTGCAGCAAGGCTGGGTATACATGGTCGGGAGCGGCGTCGATGTAAAAGCGCCCGCGATCTTCCGTCACTCCATTTTCACGCAATATGCGATCAAGAATCCGGCGCTTTGTGGGTGTGTCGACGTCGGTACAGAGTAGGAGAGCCGCATCAGTGTCATGCCATGATCGGAAATACGGACCGGCGCATCGGGAGACTTTGGAAGGTCGAGAAAAATGTCCACCATGTCGCCATCCTCATGGAAAAGCGGGGCGATAACCTGAACGGTTCCCGGACGCCTCTCACGAAAGGCAACATGGCGGTTGAAGTCGGATTTCAGGTGCTCTAACAGATCCATGGCGGTCACTATTCAAAGAAGAAATCGAACTGAAGCCGAGACGGAAAGTATTCTCGTGAGTCTGTGGCGTTTAAGTTCACGATTTTTACGAAAAACTGAAGCGCTTCCTCATAAGAAGCAAACTCGGTTGTCTTTGAGGCATACTTCTCAGGCGCTTCTCCAGCCTCAATGGCCTCTGGGCTTGCTCTGTGAATGTGATAGTGGAAGTGTTCATGAGACGGATTGAAGCCCCCGTTGAAAGGCCCGTGTGGGCCATTGCACCTGAGAAGAATTATCGCGCTTCTTCCATCGCGTGGCTTGTACCTGAGTCCTATAGAGAAGTTCTCCGGGAAATCCTCATTCCTCCTTATGAAAATCATGAACTCACCCTCAATCTCGTTGGATGCAATGAGAGTCGCGTCATTCCGCGGAATGAGCTCCGTCCAGTTTCATCTCTTTCTGGGGGGGCTCGGAAACTTTTTTCGGACAGGAGATTAGATTGTCAATGCCGTCACGATCAAAGGAAATAGCACGGAGAGAGATCATACGGCATTGTCGGTTGGTGAGTAAAACTATCTCCTATCTACTGTTGGCGCAGGGCACTACCTCGGGGTGCGATGCGGGGGTTGGAGCCGGGCCACAATGAGCTGCGCTCCGGGCACTCGGTTGAAATACATTTCGCCGGGGCGCCCACAGATCAATACCCGCCTCGAAGGCTGACACTCCTTGCATAAGTATCACGTGTACATCGGGCTCTCTCCCCCACTCAGCCGGAGTCCACGGGCCAGCCCTGTTGGGTGTGGGCTACTTCCCTTTCGCGTTGAGGGTGTCGAGATCTTTCTTGAGGGAGTCAAGCTTCTGGCCGGCTTCGCCAAGTCTGCCTGCGGCGGTGAGGCGCTGGTAGTCGGCGAAGTCCTTGCCGGCTTCGCTGATGAGGGACTGGAGATCGGTCGGGGGTTGGGCCACTTTGCGGGACGGGGCTGCGGTTTGTGGAGCTTCGGCGGCGTTCAACGAGGAGGTTTCTCCGCCGAAGAGGGAGGCGAGCGCGGCTTCAAACGTGGTGCCGTAGGCGAGCTTGTCCTGCAGGGCGAGCACGACCAGGCGCAGCTCAGGCATGGGGCTCTGCTGGGCCTGAAGGTAGATGGGCTCGGCATACAGCAGCGCGCGTCCCGAAGGGATGACCAGCAGACTCCCGCGGAGGACGTGCGAGCCTTGCTGATTCCACAAGGTCAGTTGTCCGGAGAGTTGGGCGTTCTGATCGATGCGCGCCTCGATCTGCTGCGGGCCGTCGATGAGCCGGGTTTTGGGGAAGTCGTAGACGACGGCGTTTCCATAGTTTGCGCCATCGCACCGTCCGGCGATCCATCCGATGAGGTTGTTCCGGTTGGCTGGAGTAAAGGGGAGGATTTCGACGAACTCTTCGTGTGCGCCGCCCGGCAATTTCATGAGCACATAGTTCGGCTGCATGGGCTGGACGACTTGCTGGCCGTCACTGCCGGTGCTGGTTTCCGTGGCCACTGTCCATAGGTCCTCGCGGTTGAAGAAGACCTGCGGGTTCGTCATGTGATAAAGGCCGTAGACTTCCGACTGCACTCGGAACAAGCCCTCGGGATAGCGCACATGCCGGCGGAGGTCTGCGGGCATGGCGCCGGCATCCTTGAACAGATCCGGGAGAATGCGACGGTACGCGGCCAGCACCGGATCATCCGTATCAAAGGCGTAGAAGGTGGTGGTCCCGTTATAGGCATCTATCACCACCTTGACGCTGTTACGCATGTAGTTGATGGAGTTATCGCCGAGGTTGTAGTGGGTGGAATAAGGATAGCTGTCCGAAACCGTAAAGGCGTCGATGATCCAGGAAAGCCGTCCATCGTCGCCTACCACGACATAGGGATCCTGATCGAAGGTGAGAAAGGGCGCCAGCCTGGCGACGCGCTCGCGAATGTTGCGGCGCATCAGCAGCCGGCTCTGCGAGCCGACGTCGTCGCTGAAGGGCAACGTGCCGAGATCGCCGCGGTCGATGGCGAGGACGACGCGACGCGCAAAGCCGCCGAGCAGGATGCCGCCGGTGCCCTGGTAAGAGTTGAGGTTGTTGCTCTGGCCCTGGGGGTAGTCGAACTCCTGCTGCCTGGTCTTGACATAGACATCGGTGTCAGTAAGTTCGCCGAAATAGATTTGCGGTCGAGTGACCTTGAGACCGGGAACCGTGCTCTGGACAGGCATGTTGCTGAGCAAAAGCGTCGGAAGTCCTTCGGGGGTGAAGCCATTGACGGGGTTCATGGTGATGCCGTAGCCGTGGGTGTAGATCAGCTTTTCGTTGATCCAGTTGCGGCTGCTGACCGGGAGCTTATCGACGTTCAGCTCGCGCGGGGCGAGCATGACTTCGCGCGTGGTGCCGTTGAGGTCATAGCGGTCGATGTCGATGTCGGGAAAGTCGTAGTAGGTGCGGATTTCCTGGACCTGGCGCAGGGTGTCCTGCAGCGCGCGCCAGTCCCACAGGCGGATGTTTTGCAGTGTGGGCTGATTGTTCGCGGGGTCTGCCGCGTCGACGGTGATCTCGGCCGGAAACTCGCGCTGCGAAAAGCGATCGAGCCCATAGGCGCGCCGGGTCATTTCAATGTTGTGGGTGATGTAGGGCTGCTCGCGGACCAGTTGGTTCGGCTTGACGACGAAGTTGCCGACATACCAGCTCACGATGCCGAGCGCTCCGTAGCAGACCACGGCAGGAAGGACTGCACCCACGAGCAACACTCCGCGGGACTGCCGTGCCGCGTTGAAAGCGGCAATACCGGCGCCGACGACCAGGGCAGCACAGACAATGAGCAGCCCGTGGATCATCACGTGGGCGTCAGTGTAGTTGACGCCGTCGAAGATGGTGTGATGGTCAAGCAATCGCTGGAACCGGTTGACATACACGGCCATGGCGGCGACCAGCAGCAGGAACGCGGTGGTAAGGGAGAGTCCACGCCAGGGCGACGTGGAGCCATAGGTGATGCGTCGCGTTTCGAGGCTGCGGGAGCCGCTGGTGATGAAGAGAAACAGGACGGCAACGGCACAGGCGGCGATGGCCACGGTAAGCAGCCAGCTATCGATGAGCTGCCATGCGGGCAGGGTGAACAGGTAGAAGTGCAGCGGCTTGCCAAAAATGGGATCGGCCGGGCTGCCGATTGGGTGCGGTGCATACCAGAACAACGCCAGGGTTTGCCACTGGGCCATCATGGACAGGCCGGTCAGGCCCGCGATGGCGATCGAAACGCAAAAAGAGATGAAGCGTAGAGCGGGTTCGACGGGCAGGCTGACCGGCCGCCCGGCGATGACGATCTGGTGGGCACTCGGGAGATCGGATTGATGAGACCGCCGGATGACGAAGAATGCGCCATAGAGCAGCAGAAATGTAAGCGCGGCGAAGACGGTGAAGGTGGCGGCCTGCAGACCGGCGGTTTTCCAGAAGACGCTTCCGTAGCTGAGCGACTGAAACCAGAGGAGGTCAACCCAGTAGGACAACGCGATGCGGCCGGCAAGGAGGATGCAAAAGAGGATGACGGCGAGGATAAGAAAGCTGCGACGGCTCCGCTTTGGTCGCAGTTCCTGTGACGAATTGATGATTACCGGCAACTTGCCTCCGCGCTTTGGCAGCGGTCAATGAATAGAGGGTCGATGAACAGAGAATTGTACAGGCGGCCGGCAGGGATGCTTCCGAGCAGGCGCGCAGGTCGAGGGGCTTGAAGTACCGCGCGCTCCTCGCAGGCGCTCGCGGTTGTGGAGACAGGTGCAGCGCTGGTCCGCATTACGCGGACCTGGCGTGCTTGCTTTTGAGATCTTCGAGCAGAAGCTGGATCTGTTGTTCCTGCTCGAGCGAAGCGAACCGGTCTTCAAGCGAGGCGCCACCTTCCAGGGTGCGCCCTGCGTGGTTGTTGGCTTCTTTCGCCTGAATGCGGGATTTGAAACGGTCCATGGACGCGGTCTTCTGGTCTGTATGCATTTCCTGATGCGCGAGGTGAGCCTTGCCGACGGTGCGTGCCCGCCGATGCTGGGCGATCAGGAGGTCGCAACGGTTCATGGTTTCAGCAAGCTTGCCCTGGAGCTTGAGGAAGGTGGTGCGCAGTAAATCCGCTTCAGCAGACTGGTCCTCTAGCTGCTGGGCAAAGCTCTGGGCCATCTGAGCATGGCTGAGGCTGCGGTGGAGCGCTTCACGGGCGAGATCGTCGCGCTGCTTCTGGACGGCGAAGCTCGCCTTCTCCTTCCAGGCCGCCGTGGCGTCTTCATGTTCCCGTTTTTTCTTGTCGAGGAGGTGCTGGTCAGCAATGGCGATGGCGACCTGCGTTTTGACTTGCAGAAGCTGGTTCTCCATATCGAGCACAAGCTGCTTCAGCATTTTTTCCGGATCCTCAGCCTTGTCGATGAGGTCGTTGATGTTGGCGCGCAGTAGTGTTGCAACTCTTTCCAGTAATGCCATGATGTCCTCCTCCTGCTGTTGCTGTGCCGCGCCGCCCAGGTTGCGGCGCGGCGGGTTGGGCTAGTGCGTTGAATTGTCGCCGTTGGTGCGGGTGGCCATCTGCTTGACGTTGCTCATCAGGTCATGCATTTTCATGCCGCTCAGCGCTTCAAAGAGGGCGGGGACCTGCGCCGCGATCTCAGTCATTTCGCCGGTCAGCTTGTGAGCGCCGATAGTCCCATTGTTGCCGGTGGAGACGATGGTGATTTTGTCTACCTTGCTGAGCGGTTCGCTCATGGCGCGAACGACGTCGGCCATGTTGGTGATGAGCTTGTCCACCACCGCGGCCTGCGACCACTCCTGATAGGCTTCGGCCTTGATGTTCATTGCCTTTGCTTCGGCTTCGCCCTTCTGGAAGATGATGGCGGCTTCCGCTTCGCCCTGGACGCGGATGGCGGAGGCGCGACCTTCGGCTTCGGCGATGAGGCGTGCGCGCTCGGCATTGGCCAGGTTCTCAATGCGCTGGCGGTCGATCTCGGAGTGCTTGAGAACGGTAGCGATGAGCTCATTTTCGTGGCGAAGGATTTCTGCTTCCTGCACCTTGACCTGGCCTTCCTTTTCGATCTGCTGCACCCTTACCTGCTCGGCGATCACCTTCTGCTGCATGACGTTGGTCTGCAGCTCATAGGCCTTGTCGGCCTGCGCTTCCTGACGGCGGCTTTGCTCGGCGAACTGCGCCTTTTGAATGTCAAGGTCGCGCTGGGCCTCAGCTTGTTTGGCGAGCGAAAGGGTTTCCGCGATTACGCGGTCCTGGTCGCTGGCGGCTTTGGCGATGGCTGCTTCTCGCAAGGCATTGGCGCGGCGAATGGCGGTATCGCGCTCGGCTTCGGCGGAGGCGATCTCGGCGTCACGCTTGATGCGCGCAATGTCCGGGCGGCCCATGTTGGTGATGTACTCGTTCTTGTCGCGCACTTCGCGGATGGTAAAGCTCACGACCTCAAGACCCATTTTGCTCATATCGTCGGCGCAGGTGGAACGCATGCGGTCGGCGACCATCTCGGGTTCCTTGACGATCTGTTCCACCGTCAACTGGCCGATGATGCCGCGGAGATGGCCTTCCATCACGAGGCGGATCAGGCCTTCGCGCTGATCTGGCGTCTTGGTAAGGAACTGCTCAGCGGCGGTGAGGATGGATTCCTGATCGGAGCGAACCTTGATCTGTGCGACAGCCTCGACGGTTACGGCGACGCCCTGTTTGGTGTAGAGATCCTGCTGCGGCGCGACATCGAAGCTCATGAGCTCGAGCGACAGCTCGCGCGCATGCTCCACGATGGGGAAGATGACGGCGCCGTGACCTTTGATGACCCTGGGACCGCGGAAGCCGTAGACGATCAATGCTTCGTTGGGGCCGGCTTTGCGGAACATCCTGGCCAGGATGGTGAGCAGCAGAATGGTTGCGAGCACCGTCAATCCAATGACGACGATGATGGAGTTCGACATGGTTCCTCTTTCCTGGTGAAACAGCGGTGGCTGAAGAAGGGGAGAAGGGCAATGTGTGGAGGCGCGGCGATCATCGGACGAGATCGTCCCATCGGCGAACGTAGGCGATGCCGTGCTCGTAGCGCAGGACGATGACCTCTGCATCGCGCTCGATGGTGGCGGGATCTTCGCTGCGGGCTGGAGAAGACCTGCGCGCGCCGAGCTGGGAGAAAAGGATTTCGCCGGTTCCCCCGGGGCGCAGGGTGCTGCTGACGGTGCCGACCACGCCGACCATCTGCGTCTCCTCCGGCGAGAGGGTACGCTCATGCGGTAAGAGAACAGCGCTGATAAACCAGAAAACGACCGCTGCTCCCGCGAGGCCGCTCAAGCTCGAAAGCAGCAGGATGAATGAAACAGCAAAGGCGCCGTGCGTACGGAGGAGGTAGCCGGTGCCGCCGAACCAGCATAGAAAAGCTGTCAAGGTAAAGCCGTTCACGGGTGAGACGCCGGTGCGCGCCGGGGCAGACCGAGCTTGAGGTACATGCGTATGTGGCGCGCCGTGAGGAAGGTGGCTGGCAGCTCCGGTGTGCGCGGCGTGGTTGCCGAAGTGGAAGTGGCCGCCGTGGCCGTGTCCGATGCCGCCCAGGACGGAAAGCAGGCAGAAGATCAGGCCGACGGCAAAGCATGCTAGATAGAAGGCTTCAAGGCTCATTTCGGTTCTCCCGGCTGGCGCGCTTTTTCGTTGTCTTGCGCGAAGGCTCGGCCGAGGCTCGCGCCGCACTCGAGAGTTGCGGACTGACCACCCGTGGCGCAAGTGGAACCGTGCTTTGCTGAAGGCGTTCCGCGGCGCTCGATGTTTTTCCGGGCCGGAGCACTTCCAGAAGGCGCTCCCCGAGGCCAGGAGTCTCCAGCACTGCCTCAAGGAGCAGGAGGCAATCTCGAGACCGGTCGTGGAAGGCGATCGAGCGAAGTGCTTCGGCGAGCTCGGCATCCTTGTGAAAACGTTCGGAGCCGGCTACCAGCCACAGATCGAGCTTGTCTTCATGCGTGCGGAGATCGCTGAGGAGCTCTGCGTGATAGCCCTCCGGGTCATCGACGAGGTAGCCGGGATGCACCCGAAAGAACTTCGCCAGCAAAAGGCGGCTGGTGTTGGTAAGGTGCGGGCGCGCGCCGCTTTCGATCTGCGAAAGATAGCTCTGGCTCAGGGACGAATCCATCTCGCTGGCGATGGCGCGTACGAGCTCCTGCTGGGTGAGCGCGCGGTTCAGTCCGCGGAGACTCCCTTCGATCTCCCGGAGGTAGCGCATTTTGTCGGCGAGCTTCATATATTGCGATTCGCGATAATGATATCGCAATATGCGATCTCATTGCAAGCGAGATTTCTCATCGCGCGTCGCGAGAACCCCTTACTCCACTACCGTTCGAGCTTTCTGCGTCCGCCGGCTTGGCGCAGCTTCCCTGCCCGTCACCGCCAAACCTTTGAACGCCCGGTACACAAAGGAGCCGAGGAACCAGCCGTCCATGTACTTGTACGGCGTTTCCCCGGTGGTGTAATGGCCGCAGGGCAGCACTCTGGACTCGAAATCCACGCCGCGGTGGCGGAAGTTCCGCAGCACTTCGAGCGAATATTGTTGAAGAAACGTGAGGTCGTAGGTGGCATGCACCACCAGCACCTTTTTCGGGTGCGCGGCGAACTTGTCCATGAACGACGAAGGGCTGATGGCGGCCCAGATGGCGTTCAGCTGCTCCTGCGTTAAGCCTTCCTGCTCCAGCGCCGCCCGGATATGGCGCGTGCTCTGCCCCGTCCACACCACATCGCCGAAGGCCATGGAGGCGTGGTTGAAGGCGCATACTTGGAGCCGTGGATCGTGCGCCGCCGCGATGAACGCATACCCCGATCCGAGGCTCGTGCCCAGAATGCCGAACTGCTCGTAACCCTGCCGCTCCAGCCAGTCCAGGCACGACCGGATGTCCACCACCGCCTGCCGGGCGGCTTCGATAGTACGTCCGATGTTTGAGCTCACCGCGTAATCCGCGCGTTCCAACTCGGCCGGCCGCCGGATGTCGTGGTACGGCTTAGACAGCCGCAGCGCCGAGATCCCGAACCGGTTGAAAAGGCTGCAAAGCGCGTTATGGCTGAAGGCGTCCGCATTCCATTGCGGCATGACGATGATGGCCTGCTTCGGCTTGCCGGCCGGCTTTTCTGCCGGCGCGGGATACCAGCGTGCATTGACCTGGTCGTTTTCCGGATACCTGGTCCGCACCGCCGACGTGAAGCGCAGGAAGTGCGCCGTAGGGAGCGTGCCGGCTTCGGCCTGTGCACGCAGCCGCGCCTCGTGGCGCAGCGTCTCGGGCCGCACATTGGTGGGAAAGAGCTGCGGATGCCGCTCTTCCAGCCGGAAGTCTTCCGGCGTCCTGTACCCGTAGAAGTTTTCGCTGTCCCGGACCGCGGCCTGGTTCAGCGCGATCATCGCTTTTTCGGCGGCAGCCGGATCGCGATCCAGCCCGGGTTCCAGCGGCACCCCGGCCTGCTCTGCGAACGCACGCAACCCATCAAACCCCCACTCGACCGGCCGCACGATACGGTTGGTGTCGCGGGTGGTCAGCGCTGTTTCCCAACGGAACATCCAGCGCGCGTACAGCTCCTTCAACATGCTTTTAATCTACCAGCGCAGCCGCGCAGCCATCCCGGTTCGCGCGTGAGCTCAAGGGTTCGCATAAGCTAGCTTCAGGATCGTTTGGGAGGACCGTTGCACGCAGGGCGACATTTCACATGCTCCGTGGAGCTTTCTCCCGGCCTCGAACGTCCTAACTTCAGAGCAGTCCACCTCAGCGCGAAGTCGCGTCACTCCAGATCAAGAAAGACACGCTCATCCCCTTGAACACTTCCCCTGTGCTCCGGCTCCCTTCCCGCTCTCTCGTGTTGCTGCTTCTGGTCGTCTCCGTGTCTCTTGCGGGCCTGGGGCAGACCACCGTCACCGGGGCGCTGCATGGCCAGCTGACCGATCCATCCGGCGCCATCATCCCGGGAGCAACTGTCCAGCTTTTCGTGTCTGGCCAGCCCGGCGCCAAACCTTACACAGTGCAGACCGGCTCTGATGGAACTTACAGGTTTCCGGCTCTTCCCCCTGGTACGTACTCACTGAGCGCGACTGTCCAGGGCTTCACGCCCTTTGCGGAGTCCGGCATCGTGATCGTCTCCGGCACCTCACGCTCGCTGAACGTGCCGCTCTCCATCGCCACCCAGGAACAGCAGGTCCAGGTGACCGCGGACACGGCCGGGGTCGATATCAGCCCGGAAAACAACGCCAGCTCCGTCGTGATTACCGGCAAAGACCTGGACGCGCTCTCCGATGATCCGGACGAACTACAAAACGAGCTCAACGCGCTGGCGGGTCCTGCGGCCGGCAGTGGCGGCGGCCAGATCTACATCGACGGCTTTACCGGCGGCCAGCTCCCGCCCAAGTCCGCCATCCGCGAAATCCGCATCAACCAGAACCCGTTCTCGGCCGAGTTCGACAAGCTCGGCTATGGCCGCATCGAGATCCTCACCAAGCCCGGCACGGACAAAGTTCATGGCCAGGTCGAGGCGAGCGGCAACTCTTCGGCTTTCAACACCAACAATCCCTTTCTCAAGACCGAGCCCAGCTACTACTCCTATTTCCTGAACGGCTCGGTCGGCGGGTCCTTCTCGAAGAAAACTTCCTGGTTCGTTTCCAGCTTCGCCCGCAAGGTGCAGAATGTGAACGTGGTCAACGCTTTCCTGCCCAGCGGCACGCAGCCTCCCGACACGAGCGACGGCACCTCCACCAACTTCACCGAGGGCGTGCTCAATCCCAGCTCCCGCGTCAGCGTGCGTCCGCGCCTTGACTACCAGCTCACGCCGACCAACACGCTCACTCTGGGCTACCAGTGGAACCGCGAATCCGCTACCGCCGAAGGCGTCGGCCAGCTCAATCTTGCCTCGCAGGGATACGACACGCGCAACACGGAAAACGTCATCCAGGTCAGCGATTCGCAGGTCTTCGGACCTCACCTGGTCAACGACACTCGCTTCCAATACCGCCGCAACCTCGACAGCCAGGTCGCCGAGAACCTCACGCCGACGGTTTCCGTTCAGGGCTTTTTCACTGGAGGCGGCAGCAACTCGGGAGTGGTGCACACCACCAGCAACTTCTACGAGCTCCAGAACTATTCGACCGGCTCCTACGGCGCCCATGCCCTCCGGTTCGGCGTGCGTCTGCGCGCGAACCAGGTGACGGACCAGTCCACCTCCGGCTCTAACGGGTACTACATCTTCTCCGGCCTGCAGAACTATCAGAATAACCAGCCGAAGCAGTACACCGTCACGCGCATCGCCAACGCCTTCGCTCGCTCCACGCTTTTCGACGCCGGCCTCTTCTTCCAGGACGATTGGAAGGTGCGCCCTAACTTCACCCTCAGCTACGGCCTTCGCTTCGAGTCGCAAAACCGTATTCGCGACCACGCCGACTGGGGCCCGCGGGTGGAGATCTCCTACGCCCTCGGTCCCGCGAACGGGAAAAAGCCCGCCAAAACCGTCCTCCGCGCCGGCTACGGATGGTTCTTCGAGCGCTTCAACAACGACTACGTCCTCACCGCCATTCACCAGAACGGCCTGAACCAGACGCAGTATGTCTTCCAGAACCCCACCTTTTACCCAAATGGTCCTACAGATGCCGACTTCGCCCATGCCAGCCAGTCCGCACCGACGACTTACAGTCTAGGTCCGCGCCTGCGCGCCGCGCTCGACATGCAGGCCGCCATCGGCGTTGACCGCACCATCTCCAAAGCGGTGACCGCCAACGTGACCTACCTCTACAGCCGGGGCGTCCACCAGTACCTCAGCGACAACATCAACGCTCCGCTCCCCGGCCAGTACGACCCCGTCACCGGCCAGATCCTTTCCCGGCCCCTCGGCGGCAACAACAATATCTACCAGTTCCAGTCCGGCGGCGTGTACAACCAGCAGCAGCTGATTGCCACCATCAACGCCCGCGCCAAGCGCGTCACCCTTTTCGGCTTCTACACGCTCAACTTCGCCAAGAGTGACACCCAGGGGCCGACCTACTTCCCGTCGCTGCAAACCAACCCCGGCTTCGACTATGGTCGCGCTTCCTTTGACGTCCGCAACCGTCTTGTACTCGGCGGCAATACTTTGCTGCCATACCAGTTCTCCTTATCGCCCTTTCTGGTGGCCAACTCCGGCGCTCCCTACAACATCACCATCGGCGACGACCTCAACGGCGACAACCAGTTCAATGACCGCCCTTCTTTCGCTCGCCCCGGTGACCCCTACGCCATCCAGACGCAGTATGGTTTGCTTAACCCGCTTCCCGCAGCTGGTGAAGCCCGCATCCCTTACGGTTTCGGCAATGGCCCGGCAAACTTTAGCATGAATCTTCGGGTCGGCAAAACCTTCGGCATCGGTCCCAAGGTCGAGAAGGGCGGGCATGGTCCCGGCGGAGGCGGCGGGGGTGGCGGCGGCCCCAGGGGACCCCGCGGCGGCCTGGGCCCGGGCGGGCTCAGCGGAGGCGGCAACAACGGCCCCGGACCCCTCGATTCCCACGTTCCCCGCAAGTACAACCTTACCTTTGTCGCCTTTGGGCGCAACATCTTTAACATCGTCAACCTGGCCGAACCCAACCCCGTGCTCGCCAGCGGCTCCGTCGCAGACGGCTTCCGCCCCAACAACACCTTCAATCAGTCGCTTGCGCTTGCCGGAGGTTTCTTTTCGCGCTCGTCCGCCAACCGCTCCATCGACCTGCAAGTTAATTTTAATTTTTAGGCCGGCCCTCGTTCTTCGAACAAACATCCTGCGCGAAATCTTTGTCCTCCTGAGCGCAGCCGAGGGATCTGCTTGCTACCCGGCGTCACCGCGAACCGGGTGCCCCATCCTCCCCAAGGGGAGGGTGGGCGTGTAACTTAGCGTCAAGCGCCTCACTGCTGCATCGCCCGCACCATTTCTCGTACATGCACTCCAGCGCAATCCACATGCGGGAAGTCCGTATTGCTCTCGCTGAAAACCAGTGCCAGGTCGGTACCTGCCAGCAGTATCGCTTCCGCGCCCTCGCGCTCTACCAGCGTGTGCGCGAGCGCGGTAAGCCCTTCCCGCTGGATGTTCGACCCGACGCCTTCTATCGCCATCTGCATATATGTGTCGTGCACGTAATCCAGTTCTTCGGGCCGCAGGGCGACCACATCCACATCCCGCAAGGCTCCGAAGATTCCCGTTTCGATCGTGAATCGCGTTCCGAAAACGGCTACCCGGCGCAGACCTCGAGCGCGCAGCTCTTTCCGGATCACGTCCAGCAAATTGACGAGCGGCAGCGGAGACAACGGAAGCAGTTCCTGGATGCAGGCATGGGTCGTCACAGACGGAATGGCCGCCACCTCCGCCCCGCCCGCTTCCAGCTGCCGCAGAAACCCTGCCAGGTACACGGCTAGTTCCGTCAATCGCCCTGCCTGCACATCGGCCAGCACCCGCCGCACATCCGCATGCACGATCAGCAGTTGTGGAGGCCGTCCCTGTTCCTCACACGCCTTCACCAACTCGCGGTAGTAGTGGACCGTTGCCCCCACAGCCAGCCCGCCGATGATGCCCATGCAACGCCCAGTTGCGCGATCTCCCATCCCGCGCCCTCCATCCACCCTTTCCGCAGCCACGGAACCGGGTTCCCCATTCTATGCGCCGCGGCGGACTGTCCCAGCGGCATACCCGCAGCGCATAAGGTGGGATCTGCGCAAGCGCAGACATCGTTCGAGTCTGAATACACAACACTCAATATGGGCATGCAGCGGTACTCTGTGAGTTTCTGATTGCGCTGATCCGAAATATCTCCCACTCCCCGCAATTGCGCATGCCTTACTTGGCGCCCTGCGGGAGCAAAGCTTCGCTGCTGAGCAAGCGCAATGGAATCAACCTATACACGGTGAGCAAAGACCGCTTCCGAAAGGAACTGCGTTAATCTTCAGCAATGTTTGTTAAGTTCATCCTGCCAGCATTGACTGAGGCAAAGAGTCCGCTGTTCAGGCCCATCAAGTATTCGCTCTTTCCTCCTCTTGGCTTGGCTGGTTTGGCTGCGTTCCTGTCTCCTGAAACAGAGGTCGAATTAGTAGACGAGCATGTCGAAGAACTAGTCACCGAAGACACGCCCGATCTGGTAGCTATAGAGGTTTACATCACCAGTGCTCGGCGTGCTTACGAGATTGCCGACCTTTATCGCAGCCGCGGCTCATTCGTAGTTCTTGGCGGACTTCACGTCACCTCATGCCCTCATGAAGCAGCACTGCACGCGGACACAATCTTCCTGGGCCCGGGAGAGGACACCTGGCCTGTATTCCTTAAAGACTTTCAAAACGGCAATCCAGCCCAGGAGTACCAGTCTACCCAGCGTTCCCTTGCGTCAGTGCCGCCGATTCGCCGCGACCTTATCAAGCGGTCTCTCTACCTTGTCCCAAATTCCATTGTCGTATCGCGTGGCTGCCCTTATGTTTGCGACTTCTGTTACAAAGAAGCCTTTTTTGAAGGCGGGAAATCTTTTTACACGCAGAAAGTCGATGATGCCCTGAAAGAGATCCAACGCCTTCCTGGCCGGCACCTCTACTTTCTTGACGATCACATTTTTGGAGACAGGCGGTTTGCTTCCGACTTGTTCTCTGGAATGAAAGGCATGGGCCGGATATGGCAGGCTGCGGGTACTGTCAGTTCCATTCTGGAAACTCGAATCAAACCGCGCCTTATGGAGGAAGCTGTCGCGTCCGGTTTACGAAGTCTATTTGTCGGTTTTGAAACGGTAAACGCCGCGAATCTGCAAGCCCAACGCAAATTCCAAAACCAGGATAAGGATTACTCCTCGGCGATCCGACGCTTGCGAGACCTCGGCGTCATGATCAATGGAAGTTTTGTCTTCGGAATGGACGATGATGGGCCGGATGTCTTCGATCGCACCGTGGAATGGGCAGTGGAGAACGGGATTGAGACTGCAACCTTTCACATTCTTACTCCTTACCCGGGCACTGCCACTTTCAGCCGCATGAATTGCGAAGATCGGCTACTCCATCGGAATTGGGATCTTTACGACACGCGTCATACCGTTTTTAAGCCTGCAAGAATGACGCCCTCGCAACTGGAGGAGGGCTACTGGAATGCTTATCAGAAGTTCTACCGCTGGAGCAACATCTTCCAAGCCGCCCGAAGCAAGCCGACGATGGTGGGAGCAGCTCGGCACATTGCCTACTCTGCCGGTTGGAAGAAGTTCGAGCCGCTCTGGGATTTGATCATTCGGGCAAAGCGAGCTGCCCAAATGCGTCCAGCCCTGGAAACCATCCTTAAGTGCTTTGGAGAATTAAGTCCAGAGCGCGTTAAGCAAAAACTCTTGTCAGTCGAGCAGGCAGCCGAAGGCGTGCCTATTAATTCGTTCGTGCAAATCAAAGGAAACGAGAACAGCTCCTTTCCTTTCGCGCTGCTCACGCAGAATGAAAGCGAGACCGGTCCGATTCTCTGACATTTCGGAAATGGAATTCGAAGCTTCGACACAAACAAGCAGGCTACCTTCAGACTGCACGTCGCATGAACAGGTGCGGTCGGTCCTTGAGTTTTTCGAAAATTGATGAGTCGGGAAAGCTTGCTGCACTTACATCAGGTGGTCGCCTATTCGGAACCTGACCACTACCAACATCCTGGTAGTGTCCTAATTTGGATACTGGCCGTACTCGCGGCATACCTTCTAGTTGGCTACGACCCCTCCCAGCGGCTTAATGCTCATTTGGAAAGCGCCGAATGGAAGACTCCGATCAACCGGAAACACGTGATCGAAACTGTAGATGATCCCCGTATAATATCGGGCGGTCTTTTGGAACGTCTGTCGATAGCCAGCGCATACGACCAGGACGGCGGAAAAGAAGTTTTCCCTATAGAGGCGCAAGCCGGCATCAACTTCGTTCCGTTGTATCCGAACAATCCTCGTGTCCGTTATAGCCGTATTTGGGAACAGGAACTCTCCTGCACCGCTGGCCTTCATCGCCGCTTGGCAAACCTCTGTGCGCTTGGAAGGAAAGTCTTCGTCAAAGCTCTGTTCCGCATAGAGCACCGGAGCGAGAACTATGCCCGCGGCTGGCGTGTTCCCGGTGTTTCTGTATGTAACTTTGAGGATCATGACGGCCCCGTGCGCGTCCTGCATCATCCCGCTAGCAAGTGTTGTCTCGATAGTTACCCAAGGCCGTTCGGTCAACTCCAGTTGGCTAGCGCTCGTTCTGGCCTGATCCGCAGCGGCGTTGGCAGCAACGATGCTGGCGTCCGTGGCCCTCCGCATCTCGTTCAGTTGTCCTCCATAGATAACCAACGCCCCGACTCCGATGACGGCCAAGATTACGTTGACCGTAAATTGCAGCCACTCAATCCGACGCGTAGCGCGGAGAAAAGCGGTCTCGCTGTCGTCTTTGCTCTTTTCGGGGCTGCTGGCTTTGCCTTCGCTCAATATGCCCTCATCATGCGTATGCGGGACTGGCCCCTGCGTTGGCGCATTGGTGGCTTCGCTATTGGGGTTGCTGCTGGGGTTGTCTGTATCGCGCACGCCTGTCACCTCTGGGGATTTATCGGCATGGCCTCACCCCGAGCCTTTTGGCTGCAAAAGAGTCATTGGGGTTTTACGACCGGCAACGCACTGAGATCCTCCGGCCTGTCGCCGTGTGTATCAAAGCTGGGTGGGGCAATCTTCATATCTCTACCGGCAGAGGCGTCTTGCTTCTTCATGATTGCTCCCTCGTACCTGTTCCCCTCGGTATCTTGCGCGGCGAACCTCCATTCCAACTTATCACCGTCCACTAATGGAACATCTTCTGGCCAGCTGAGGAATATCCACCCTCGAATCGGAGTATCTGGAGCAAGTGGCTTCTCGGCTAAAGCGGCGTCCATACTCTTCAGATCAATCGGGATCGCCGCCTTAGGGTCAGTGAGGATGAAGTATGTTCTTTGCCCAGCTAAGGGAATGTTCCGGAGCTTAATCCAACTCCCCCCAACCTCCCGGACCTCTACGGACAGCCTATCTATCGAAACTGGCACTGTTCTAACGCTCGTTATCACTGCACCGAAAGCGAGATCAACAGGCCAGAGCGCGTCTGTTGGGCCCGCGCTGTACCGAACAAAGATTGCAGGCATGCGGCCCTTTGGAGCAAAGAACAAGCCGCCAATACTCATGCGAACCGAATCGGGCCGCACCTCTGGTTGCGGCACATACCGGATTATGGCTATTGCCGCTATCCAAATCGCAAGCGTACCTGTTATCGCGCAGGTGATAGCCGCTGTCCTTACCTGTGTGGCAGTCCACATAGCCGCCCCCAAAACGATGATGTTGCCTAAGAGTGCCACCGTAATGTTCTGCACCCATCCGCTGGAGGTTGCATGACCGAGAGAAGACAGAAGCAAGTTTTCTGGCTTATTGTCTGGTCTGCCTCCATGTTTCTTCTTTGTTTGGGGGTTCTTCTCGGGATGTTTTTCGTCCTGTCGCTTTCCCACAGCAAAAATGTATCACAAAAACCCTTGACTCCCTCATTTTTCCGTATTACATTAAATACATGGCAAACGTCCTGAGCACAGACAAGCAGATCGCGATTATCGGAGCACTCGCAGAGGGTTCGAGCATCCGGTCCATCGAACGGATTACGGGCGTTCACCGGGACACGATTATGCGGCTCGGCGTTAAGGTTGGGCAGGGCTGCACTGCGCTGATGGATACCACAATGCGCGACCTGCCCTGCACGCGCCTAGAGATGGATGAGATTTGGGGTTTTGTCGGCAAGAAGGATCGGAACACGCGAATGGGCGATAGCATGGCCGTCGGCAGCGTGTGGACATTCTGCGCTATCGACGCCGAGACGAAGCTGGTTCCGGCGTTCAAGGTAGGGCAGCGCAATGCGGCGACGGCAGATGCCTTTATGCAGGATGTAGCAAGCCGGATGCGGAACCGGGTACAGATCAGCACTGATGGCCTGAAGGCGTATGTGAACGCGATAGAGAAGGCTTTCGGCAGCGACGTTGACTATGCCCAGATCGTTAAAGTCTACGGCCATGAGGATGTCCTAGACCGCCGGTACAGCACGTCAGAAGTGATCGGCACAGAGAAGACGGTCGTTATCGGCCAGCCGAAGCATGAGCTCATCTCTACCAGCTATGTGGAGCGGCTGAATGCCACAACGCGCCTTCACATGCGCCGCCTGACCCGCCTCACGCTGGCCTTCAGCAAGAAGCGGGAGAACTTCGAGGCGGCGGTCGGACTCCACTTCGCCTATTACAACTTCGTCAAGCGCCACAATACGCTGCGCTGCACCCCCGCGATGGCAGCGGGAGTCGCAAATACCTTCTGGAAAGTGGGCGACCTTCTCGAAGCGGTCGCATAATCGGCAAGGATGCGCTTCGAGTTCACTATCCGCATTGAAACTGAGCCACGGGCGAGGATCATGACTGATTGGATTGACAAGCAAAAGGCGTCAGATGACCAAAAGGAAGACGCCGTGCAGCGCCAAAGTGAAGTCCGCCTCCATGATGCGCAGATCGTCCGCGCCAAGGCTCCTCTCTCATGGAGAGCCCTACTGGAATCGTTAAATGTGTATACGCAAAAGCTCAGGGACGTGTATCCCCATGACAGCAGCCGTCAATGCACGGTCACTTCGAGCGCAGCCAGCTGCACGCTCAGGAGCCAAAAACTCCCGTTTCAGATTCTTGACCTCACGCTCAATCTGCCGGGCTTGTGTATAGATGGGCTTTGGCAAGTACAAGAGGGCAGGGTGCCTCACAATCATAGCCATCCCTCGCAAGTAGGGACTGAGGATCGAATCAGTCTGAGTCTCGATAGCCAGGATGAAGTGACCTTTCTATGGGAAGGCCGAACCTTTGCTAATCCAACCGAATTCGCAGAACGCCTCATTAAGCGCGTCTGCCGGATACGAGACTGAGAGAGGAATGTATGAGCACCGCCAGCCATATCGCCGAACTCCAGAACATCATCCGGCATCTCCACGGAGCCGAGGCGCGACATGTGGAAAGTGTGCCAATAAAGGAATCCTTTCAGGGTCAGACGGTATGGGAGGGGGTCGTGGAGGTCTTCGACCTGATCGGCCATTCCGTCGCAACCAGGGTGTATGCGTGGGCGCACGATACGGACGATCCGGCGAACCCGAGACGCCATGTGACCGTGCTCCACCTTGGGCCGATTACCTCACCCCTCGCAGCCGTCCGTGCAGCTATCGTTCAAGAGTTCCGAGATGCCAGAGCCGAAGCCTAAGCCGAAGAAGATTGGCCGCCCTACGCTACCCAAGGGCCATGCCAAATCAACGACCGTGCTTGTGCGTCTCAGCCCGGATGACCGCAAGCATTTAGAGGGGGCAGCAAACCGGGCGAACCAGACCGTATCTGAATGGCTCAGGAGCACGATCCATGCCGCACTCCAAGCGTGATTGGAGTAGTGTTCGGTACGGCTAAAGATTCCGGCTACGAGAGGCCCAGCTTTAGCTTGATCTCTGCTTTCGCAAGTTCCCACATGAGGGCAACCCCAACTCCCGAGAGGCCCTTGGCTCTCTCTTTTGTCTTTCCCCAGATTGTGTCATCGCGGATATCATCAAGAAACTCATGGCCCTTCCATGTCATCTTGTTGATGACCGGCATCAGCTGCATCAGGCCAGCTTTCCCCTTGATAAAGCCTTCCTCGATCAGCATCGTGAGGTGATAGCCGACTTCCTCGGCAGTATGGCCGTGAATGCCCATTTCTTCTGGCGTGTCGTAGTGTACCCACCGTGTTCCGTCCAATTGCTGATCGGCATCTATTTTCAGGAGAAGTTCACGGGTTAAGTCCATGTCTCGCTGCACGGTTGAAATCCTATATTCGCAGACTTGCACTTGGGCAGGCACCACCTATAATGATTTTGGTAGCCCACCAAAACCGACGAAGTTCCAGAAGGCCCGACTTCCCATCGGGCCTTCGTCAGTATACGCAGGAGAATCGCAAATCAAATTAGGACACTACCAACATCCTGAAGAGATTGACACCACCCCTACCTCGGCCTACACTTCTCCCGCCCCCACATCACCCATGTAACGGAGAAATCACTATGGTTCGCTCCCTCGCTATTGCCCTCCTCGCTACCTTCGCGGGTGCCTCTTCGCTTCCCGCCGCCGCGCAATCCGCACAGGCCGATACTTACCACTGGCCCACTTTGACCGTCCAGAATAGCGACACCACCAGCCAGCTTATCGGCATCAGCCCGGTCAACGACCAGGTCGTCTGGGCCAGCGGCGCCAAAGGCACCTATACAAAGACCACCGACGGTGGCAAAACATGGAAATCCGGCGTTGTTCCGGGTGCGGAAGCGCTCCAGTTCCGCGACGTCCAGGGCGTGAGCGCCCAGGTTGCCTATCTCCTTTCCATCGGCAACAACCCAACCGACTTCCGGATCTACAAGACCGAGGACGGTGGCGCGCACTGGTCCATGCAGTTTCAGAACCAGACTACGGGCGCCTTCTATGACTGCTTCGCCTTCTGGACCCCCAACCGGGGCATCGCCATCAGCGATTCTGTGAACGGCCGTTTCCCGGACATCAAGACCATCGACGGTGGACAGAACTGGTACGACATCGGCGACCACCTGCCCAAGGCCGCACCCGGCGAGGCGTCCTTCTCCTCCAGCGGCACCTGCGTCGCCACTCAGGGCGGCCATCGTGCCTGGATCGCTACCGGCGGCTCCAAGTACGCCCATATCTTTGCCACCAATGATGGCGGCAACACCTGGACGCGCAACTACGTCCCCACCGTCCAGGGCACGGCAAGTTCCGGCGTCTTCAGCGTCGCCTTCCGGGACGCCTGGCACGGCATCGAGGGCGCGGGCGACCTCGACCCGACGGCGGCCATGCATTTGCAAAAGAATATCGCCCGGTCCTGTGATGGGGGCAAGACCTGGCAACTCGTCCCCGGGACGCCTTTCGTGGGCGCGGTCTACGGCCTGGCCTACGCTCGCTACCAGCAGCCGCTGCTGAACGACAGCGCGGCCAGCGGCACGCCCGATCTGGCCGGCGAACGGCCGCCAACCAGCTGCAATCATGATCCCAGCGATCCGCAGGAATGGCGCACCTTCGTCGCCACCGGACCCGCCGGGGCTGCCTGGACCTCTACGGAGGGCAAGAGCTGGCACCTGCTTCCTGGAGTTCTCAACTATTGGGGCGTAGCCTTCGCCACTCCGCACGCCGGATGGCTCGTCGGCACCGGAGGCCGCATTCTGAAAATGAGCTTCTAGCTTTCGCTGGAGCCACAACCCGGGTACCCCCACCCTGCGCGGCAGTGCACAGGGTGGGCGTATCCAGTGCCTCTCAGCGACCTATTAGCCCACTGCGACCCGCGGCACCCGCGACCCAATGGCGCACAGCACCTCATACGAGATCGTCCCGGCCATCCGAGCCAGGTCATCCGCGGTGATCGCCTCGCGCTCCTGTTGGCCGATCAGCACCACTTCTTCACCCACATCAACCTCCGGTATATCCGTCACATCCACCATGGTCTGGTCCATGGTGACGCGACCCGCAATCGGCGCTCGCCGACCGCGTATCAGCACCTCGCCGCGGTTGGAGAGCAGGCGGTTGTAGCCATCCGCATAGCCCACGGGCAGCAGGGCGATGCGGGTCCGCCGCTGTGCCACAAACATCGCGTTGTAGCTCACCGGCTCACCCGCTTCCACCGTGCGCAGCGCGGTAACCTGCGTCTTCCAAGCCAGCACCGGACGCAACTCCCTGCCCCGCGCCTGCTCCCCGTATCCGTACAGGGCAATGCCGGGCCGTAGCAGCAACCGTGCGCCGTGTTGCCAGGCAATCCGCTGCAGCGGCTCTGCCTGCTCCGGATCGAGCAGCGTCGTCGAGTTCCCGCAGTGGACGGCCGGCAGCTTCGGGGCGTATCGCGCCGCGCTCGCGACCGCTGCGGCAAACCGCCCAACCTGCTTGGCTGTCTGTGGCGATGCGGGCTCATCCGGCGAGGCCAGGTGTGTCATGACACTCTCAAGCTGCAAGGGCGACTCCGGCCCGAGCTGCCCCAACATGGCGTCGAAAGCAGGCTGGTCATCCCAGCGCACGCCCTGCCGCGCCATGCCCGTGTCGACCTCCAGGTGGAAGCTGTACCCCCCCGGACGCCCTGACCGCTTCTGCGCGGCATGGTGGAGCCAGCGCACCTGGTCTGGCGAGGCGAGCACCGGCGTGATCCCGTGCTCGACCGCAGTTTCCGCCTCCCCCGGGTACAGCCCGGAGAGCGCCAGCATCCGCCCCGCAAACCCGGCGGAGGCGACCAGCGGCACTGCCTCCGCAACCGACGTGACCGCGAACCACCGCGCACCGGCGCTGTGCAGCCATTCCAGGCAGCCGGCCGCCCCATGCCCATAGGCATTCGCCTTGATCACACAGATGAGCTCGGCGTCGATGGCCCGGGCCCGCCGGAGGAGCACGCCATAGTTGTGGAGCAAAGCGGTGCGCGAAATCTCCGCCCATACCGGCCGGGTGGAAAGGCTGGAGCGGGCAAAGCCTGGCATCAGTAGGCGTCCATCTCCCCGCCATGCGCCAGATTTTCAAAGCGCGTGTACTCGGAAAGATACGCAAGGTGGACGGAGCCTGTGGGGCCGTTGCGCTGCTTGGCAATGATGATCTCCGCCTTGCCCTTGGAGTCGGGATCTTCCTCACCGTTCTCGTCCTTGTTGTAGTAGCTTTCGCGGTGAATGAAGGCGACCACATCCGCGTCCTGCTCGATCGATCCCGACTCGCGCAGATCGGAGAGCATCGGCTTCTTGTCCCCTCCGCGCTGCTCGGACGCGCGGCTGAGCTGCGAGAGCGCGATCACCGGGACGCGCATCTCCTTGGCGAGCGCTTTGAGCCCGCGGGAGATGGCCGAGACTTCCTGCGTACGATTTTCGTGCTTCTTATTGCCACCCTGCACGCTGGCGGTCATGAGCTGGAGATAGTCCACGACGATCAGGTCCAGCGCCCCGGCCTGCTGGCGAAGGCGACGAGCCTTCGCTCGCATCTCCGTCAGCGAGATACCCGGGGTGTCATCGATGAACAACTTCGATTCTGTCAGCTTCTCCGAAGCGGCGATCAACTTCTCCTGGTCGTCGCGGCCAATGAAGCCGGTCTGGATCTTCTTCATGTTCACGAAAGCCTGCGAAGCGAGCATGCGTCGCAGCAGCGATTCCTTCGACATTTCAAGCGAGAAGACGCCGACTACCTTGCCGTCGTTCACCGCCGCATTCTGGGCGATGTTGATGGCCCACGCCGTCTTCCCCATGCTGGGGCGGGCCGCGATGACGATGAGCTCGGCGGGCTGCAAGCCGCTGGTCATCGAATCGAAGTCTTTGTAGTGTGTCGCGAGCCCGGTGACATCGCGCTTCAGCTTCCATATCGCGTCGATGGTGCCGAAGTGGTCGCGCACGATCTCGGGAATGCCGGCGAACCCGCGCGTGATGCCGCGCTCCGACACTTCGAGCAGCGCGGACTCCGCGGCGTTCAGCACTTCCAGCGCGTCATCGCTCTGGTCGGCGGCCTGGGTCACGGCGGTGTTGCAGATGGTGATGAGCTGCCGAAGGAGCGATTTGTCCTTGACGATGCGGACATATTCTTCGATCGAGATGCGGCGCGGCAGACCTTCGGTCAATGATGCGATGTACGCGACACCCCCGACGGACTCGACCTCCTTGCGCCGCGCCAGCTCCTCTACCAGCGTGACAATGTCAACGGCGCGCCCATTGTCGATCAGGTCCGCCATGCGCCCGAAGATGCGGCGGTGCGAATCGAGCGAGAAGTCGTCCGCGTGGATTTTTTCGGCGGCTTCGTTGTAGTGTCCGTTGTCGAGCAGGATGGCGCCGAGGATGGAGCGTTCCGCATCGAGGCTCGCGGGCAGCCCGCGGTCAAGCATCAGGTCGGGAGTGGTGGCCATGGATGTCTCTCCCTGTGAGTGTAGGCAGGATTGCCCGGTGAAAAAACTGCCGGCTCGGTGGGAAACGAGTCAGTCAGGAAGGGTGCTCGATATGTGAATCGTAGATCAAAATGGGCGGAGAGACGAGATCGGTCTGTGGGCAAACAAGCGAAGCCGGTATCATAAATGACATACCCCTTTGCCTATGAAAGTGACCTGCACTGCCGCCCTGCTTCTCGCCTTCGCCTTGCCGGCAGCCGCTCAGAACGCGGCTCCAGCCACTCCCGAACTGCAGCAGATGCAGGCTGTGGAGGATGCGTGGGACGCGGCGATCAATAAGCGCGACCAGTACGCGCTTGAGAACATTCTGGCGCCCCGCTACATTGACATCTCCGCATCTGGCGATGTGACGACCCGCAACCAGCAGATCTCGCACTTGTTCATCCAGGGCGCCGAGCCTGTGTCACTCAAGCAGACGGTGATCGACGCGCAGCTTGTGGGCCAGGTCGCTGTCGTGAATGGAACGTATGTGATGGAGTGGCGCGAAGGCAGCCAGAAGCTCGCGGAGAAAGGCGTTTACACGCACGTGTTCGCCCGCGGCACAAGCGGCGCATGGCAATGCATCAACTCGCAACGCACCGTTGTGGCGGATCAGGATGAGACTGTAAGAGCAAAGCGGCCCGAGACGCAGAAGAAGAGCAGCGCCGCTTTACCGCTGCACATTCCGCTGGTGTACAAGGGACCGCAGAGCACGACGGCCTCCGGCCTCCAATTCCGCACAGCCGGCACCGCAGTAGTCAGGCGACGGGCTGTGCTCGCCGCTTCGCCTGGATCTCGACGTAGACATTGATCAGCGACAGCGCTGCCGGGGTGACGCCGGGAATTCGGCTGGCCTGGCCCAGCGTTTGCGGGCGAACGCGCCCGAGCTTCTCCTGCATCTCGCGGGAGAGCCCGCTGACGGCCGTGTAATCGAACCACGCCGGAATCGCGCGTCCTTCTGCTTTCTTCAGCTTGTCGATCGACTTGCGCTGCTGGTCGAGATAGCCGGCGTACTTGATCTCGGTCTCCACCGACCGCAGCTCGTTGCGAGCGTCCGCGCGCAGGTTCTGAAGCTCAAAAAGCGGTAGCAGAAGCGGATCGCCGCTCTCGCTCTGGACGACCTCACGCAGCAGCGGCAGCAAGGCTTCGATGGTCACTTCGGGGCGCTTCAGCAACTGCGCGTATGTTTGCCCTGCGACATTGCCGACCTGCTGCAGCAGTTCTGGCGTGAGCGCCCCCATGCGAAGCACATCCACCTTGCGCGTGCCCAGCAGCTTTTCCAGCGCGACGGCACGGGCCTGCTTTGCTTCGTAGGCGGCCCAGGCGCTGTCGTCGATGAGGGCCAGCTTGCGTCCAAAGGGCGTGAGGCGCCGGTCGGCGTTATCGATGCGCAAGTGCAGACGGAACTCCGCGCGCGAGGTAAACATCCGGTACGGCTCGTTGGTTCCCTTGCTGATGAGGTCGTCGATGAGGATGCCGGTATAGGCTTCCGTGCGGTCGAGAGTGAACGGCGCGTCACCGCGGACACGGAGCGCAGCATTGATGCCGGCCATGATTCCCTGACACGCTGCCTCCTCATAGCCGGAGGTTCCGTTGATCTGCCCGGCCAGATAGAGTCCGGCAATCGACTTCACGGCCAGGCTGCGGTCGAGCTCCGTGGGATCGATAGCGTCGTACTCGATGGCGTAGCCGGGGCGCAGCATCTCGGCATTTTCGAGGCCCGGGATAGAGCGCACGATCTCCGCCTGCACCTCCATCGGGAGCGAGGTAGACATGCCGTTGATGTAGACCTCATGCGTGTCCAGCCCCTCGGGCTCGAGGAAGAACTGGTGCTGCTCCTTTTCCGGGAACTTGACCACTTTGTCTTCGATAGACGGGCAGTAGCGCGGCCCGATCGCGTGAATCTGCCCGGAGTACATGGGCGAGCGGTTCACATTTTCGCGAATGATGCGCAGCGTTTCCGGCGTGGTGTAGGCAATGTGGCAGGAGATCTGCCTCTGCGGCAGCGTGCGCGTGCGAAAGCTGAAAGGCGTGGGATCCTTGTCGCCGGGCTGCTCTTCAAAGCGGCTCCAGTCGATGGTGCGGCCGTCCAGGCGGGGCGGCGTGCCGGTCTTCAAACGGCAGCCGCGCAGGCCGAGACGCTTGAGGCTCTCGCCCAGGAGCACGCTCGGAGGCTCACCGCTACGGCCCGCGGGATACTGCTCTTCTCCGCAGTGGATCAGGCCATTCAAAAACGTGCCTGTGGTGATTACAGTTGCACCGGCCAGGATAGTGCGGCCGTCGCGCAGCTTTACGCCGCGTACCGTGCGCTGGCCGTCATCACCCGTGTCAAGCAGGACATCGATGACCTCCGCTTGTTTGATGAAGAGGTTCGGCTGCGCTTCCAGCACCTGCCGCATCTTGACGCGGTATTGCTGCTTGTCGCACTGCGCGCGCGGCGACCAAACGGCCGGCCCGCGGGAGGTATTCAGCAGCCGGAACTGGATGCCAACCGCATCCGCAACCTCGCCCATCACGCCGCCGAGCGCGTCCACTTCGCGCACGAGGTGGCCCTTGGCGATGCCGCCAATCGCAGGATTACAGGACATTTGCGCGATCAGGTCGAGGTTAAAGGTGAACAGGGCCGTGCGCAGGCCCATGCGCGCCGCGGCCATTGCGGCTTCGCATCCGGCGTGCCCCGCACCCACCACCAGCACTTCGTATTGTTCGGTAAAGGCCATGCTCTTTGTTCAGTCTACCGAACCGGCTTGCGTTGGGCCAGAACCGGCGCTGAAGCACTCTAAAAGTGCAGCTGCGCCGCGATCTGTATCTGCCGTTCCCGATAGAGCGTGGTGTTATTCGCGTTGGTCACAATACCGAAGGATGAGTCATATGTCAGCGTGGGCAGATTTGTGGCGCTGGAAGCCCCGTTGATGTAATAGCCGACGGTGCTCTTCTGGGTTACATTCTGATGATTCAACAGATTGAAGGCTTCCGCGAAAAACTCCAGCCGCATGTGCTCTGATAACGCCGTCTCCTTTGCGAGACGCAGATCGACGTTGATATGGCCCGGGTAGCGAAAGGTATTGCGACCTATCTCAGCAATGCGATTCGCTCCGCCAGATCCGTTGATGCTGTTGCCCAGACCGCTAAGAACCTGCGTGCGATTGAGCTGGTCCACAAATCTGACGGAAGGCACGGAGCCCGCGGTGTGCATCGAGAAGGGCAACCCGGTTTGCAGGGAAGCCACCGGCGCGGCGGAGTAGCCGTTTACCAGCACTCCTGCGAAGCCGTGCGCCCTCCATGGCGTTCGCAATACCCCGCCGCCTGTGACCCGCTGGCGCACATCGAAGTTGGACGGCCCATACTCCTGCCGCAAGTTCGTGGGATCGAGAAAGGTATCCCGGCGCGCGAAGGTGCTCTCGTTCTGGTTGAAATCCATCGCATGCGCATAGGTGTAGCTGGCCTGCAGGTGAATGTTGCGATGTAGCCGGCGTGTCAGCTTCAGCACGGTCGCGGAATACTGTGAGTTTGTTTCGCTCAGGATATCCGTGATCTGCTGGTACTTCGGGTTGAGCCGCTGGGTGAAAAAGGTGGTCGTATACGTGGGCGAGGACAGTGGCCCCTGGCTCGCGGGATCCTTGACCTTGTAAGTAATGCTGCCGATCGAAGCCAGGTCGATGTTGGTGTCGAGGAAGTTCGGCAGCTCGCGGCCCAGACTTGCGAGGAAGCTCACGGTCAGGTCCACCCCGCCGGGAAGCTGCTGGCCCAGCGACGCCTCCATCTCGTGCACCTGCGGGTTTTGAAAGCGCCGGTCGAAGTAAGCCACAGCCGGAGCTACCGGCACGACTACCTGGCCGGCAAAGACATGCGGAAAGGGCGGCGCGCCCGCATCGACCGGTTTGAAATAATAACTGAGCTGCCCGTTGGGAGAACCCGTATTGGTGAGCGCGGAAAAGATAGTCGCATTGCTGATGCGGCCGTAGTAGAGCCCGTAGCCCGCCCGCACCACGGTTTTTCCATGGCCGAAGATATCCCAGGCTACCCCGAGCCGCGGCCCAAAGTTATTGCCATCCTGCGGCGCTTGAGTGGTTTGCGGAAGGTCCGGATTGGCCAGGAGCGTGTTTGTGTGGGGAATTTGCTGGTAGTCGTAGCGGACCCCGTAGGTGACGGTCAGGCCGTGGTGCAGCTTCCACGTGCCGGAAAGATACGCGGCATAGTCGTTCGTTCCGAAGTCGAAGGTATCCGGACCGAGGGACTGGGTGAAATACGAATAGCAGGGGAAAAAGCCCACCGCGCCGCCGCCAGCCCCGCAATGGCTAGGGGAAAGCAGGTCGGAGACATAGTTCAGAAGGCTGTCATACACATACGTGCCGTTTCCATTCGGAATGAAGCCGATCTTGTCATTGACATGGTTGTACTCATATCCGGCTTTCAAAGTATGGCTGCCATGCACCCAGGTCAGCTTGTCCGCAAACTCATTGCGCCGCTCGTCCGGCAGTGCAGAGCGATCCAGGGTGGACGGCTTGCCAAGGTGAATGCCGGTGTTCGAGCCCATCAGGGAGATCTCCGGCGAGCGTCCGTATACGTTGTTGCTGAGCGGCTGTTCATAGGGAGAGGGCGGCTGGCTCCACTCCGATTCGAAGTCCCGCCCATACTGATACTGGACCTCGTTGACCAGGCTGGAGCGAACAAAGCGGTTCCAGCGGGCGATGACCCAGTCGTTCTTGACAAGGTGCGTGCCGAAGCTGCTGATGCCGTAAGTTGTAGACGGCCCGGTATGCACGCCGCCGGGAGAGTTCCAGCGCATGCGGTTTACCTGGATGGAGAAATGGTTGCGGTCGCTCGGCTGCCAGTCCAGCCTAGGGAAAAGAATGAGCTGGTTCGCGCTGCGGGGTACCAGTCCCGTTTCTCCGGCCAGCGCCGTCAGGGCGTTTTCGTAGGCGATCTTGGCCTGGCCGGGCAAAGCGAGCCCGAGCCGTTGCCGCAAATCTTCGAGCTCCGCGGAGGTCAGCGGCTTGTTGAAGAAGCTGTCCACGTTTCCGACGCGCGCGATCGCCGGGAAATCGCGGCGGTACTGATCGTAAGCGAAGAACCAGAAGAGCTTGTCGCGACGCAGGGGGCCGCCCAGCCCGGCACCCCATTGTTGACGGCGGTCCGTGGGCGTGACCGGCACGGACGTGAAGACGCCGGGCGAAGGCTGCGCCACCATTTGGGTGAACGGGTTCTGCGCGCCCCAGGCCTGGTCGCGGTCGAAGAGGAAGGCCTTGCCATGCAGCTCGTTTGTGCCACTGCGGGTGACTGTGTTCACCACGCCTCCGGCAGCCCGCCCGAACTCAGCCGAGTAATTGGAGGCATTCACCTGGAACTCCCGTACCGAAGCCTGTGTGGTGGAGTAAGCCACGCGGGTACGGCCGCGCTCTTCGGAGAAGAATGCCTGATTGTTATTGGCGCCGTCGATGGTGTTGTTGTTCAGCAAGGTGCTGACGCCGCGGAAGCTCAGCAGTCCTGTCCCGGCCTCGTCCGAAGTCACGGTAGGCGTGAGCAGCGCGAAATCGGACCATCGCCGCTCATTGATCGGTAGCTGCTGGATGGCAGTCTCACCCACGTTAGTCGCCAGTGCCGGTGAATCCAGCTCCAGCCGGGGCACTTCTTCACGGACCACCACCGTTTCCTGCGCACCGGCCGCGGCTAGGTGCGCCGGCAAGGGCGTAAGGCGTCCGACCTCCACCAGTACCGCAGCGACATCAAGCGGTCCAAAGGTTGGCTTCACGATCGAAACGGCATATAGCCCAGGCGCCAGCGCTGGGAAGCGGTAATTGCCTTCTTCATCGGTCTGGGTGACGCGGGTAGCGCCAGTGTCGCTGTTGCGCGCTGTGACTTCGGCATAGCCGACCGCAACGCCCGCGCTATCCACGATAACCCCGCCGATGGCGCCCTGCGTGGTGGACTGCGCCTGCATTATCCCTGGCAGCACGGCACAGGCGAGAATGCAGGAAAGGACCCGGCCCAAATACCTGCCGCATCGCGGCATTCAGTTGCTCCTTGCTGCAAAACGTGCGCTGTGCCGGTCTGCTGCCGGCTCTGTTGTCTCGCTTTTGTTTGCGCAGGCGATCCGATTCGGCACAATTGCAGTGACCGATACGGTCGATCCGAGCGCAAACGTTCGAGCGCAAAAAGGTGTGGTGCGTGCAGCATAGCCCATTCGGTAAACTACAAATACAAATGTTTATCGATGAAGCGAAGATTCGGGTCAAAGCAGGTGACGGAGGTAACGGGTGCATGGCCTTCCGGCGAGAAAAGTTCGTGCCGCGCGGCGGTCCCTCCGGAGGCGATGGTGGTCATGGCGGCGACGTGATCATGGAATCGAGCGAGCGCCACAACACCCTGGTGCACTTCCGCTTCAATCCAGAGCACAAGGCCGACCGCGGGCGACACGGCGAGGGCTCCAACTGCAGCGGGCGCGATGGTGGGAACCTGGTGTTGAAAGTGCCGGTCGGCACGGAGCTCTACGACGCCGAAACCGGCGCGCTGGTACACGACTTTTCGCGTCCGGATGAGCGGGTGGTGGTGGCTCGGGGTGGCAGGGGCGGCAGGGGAAACCAGCACTTCGCCACCTCCACGCACCAGGCCCCGCGCGAGCATGAGGCGGGGCGTCCCGGCGAAGAACGGACCTACCGTTTGGAGCTCAAGCTGCTGGCCGACGTGGGCCTGGTGGGCTATCCCAACGTGGGCAAATCCACGCTGATCTCCCGTCTCTCCGCAGCCAGGCCCAAGATTGCAGATTACCCATTTACTACGCTGCAACCGAACCTTGGCGTGGTCACCATCGGTGAGGCTCCGCATGAAGAAAGCTTCGTCGTTGCCGACATCCCTGGGCTGATCGAAGGAGCGCATCTGGGCGCCGGACTGGGCGTGCAGTTTTTGCGGCACATTGAACGCACCAGGCTTTTGGTGCACATGGTGGACGTTTCGGACGCGAGTGGGCGGACCGATCCAGTCGAGGATTACAAAGTGATTGCGGGGGAGTTGGCCAGCTTTGGTCACGGGCTCACGGACAAGCCGACGGTGGTCGTGGGATCCAAAGCCGATGTCGCCAATCCGGAGAAGTTGAAAAAGCTGCAGGCGATGGCGAAACGGCGCAAGCTGCCGTTCTACTTGATCTCCGCAGTGACCGGCGCGGGCGTGAACGAGCTGAAGTATGCGGTCGGCAAACGCGTAAGCGAGCTAAGGGAAGAGGAACGCGCCACCGAGGCTGCCCTGGGCCAGCGCGAAGCCGTTTAGCTGCAGCGAGCCTGGGGCTGGTCAGGCAGTGGCTAGATGCCGCGCGGCGACGAAGGACGCTGCAGGCCGGTGTGCCTGCGGAAGGGTGATCAGCTCCCATGCGCCGCGGTCGCTCAGCAGGCGGGAGACCAGAGCCGTGTGCATGGCATGGCCGGCCTTTTCCGCCACCACGCGGCCCAGGATGCGATGACCCGCCAATGCGAGGTCGCCGATCAGGTCCAGCACTTTGTGCCGGACAAACTCATCCTGGTAACGCAACGGACCATTCTGAATGCCTTGCCGGGTCAGGATGATCGCGTTCGAATCGGAAGCTCCCCGGATGAGCCCCATGTTGCGCAGCATCTGCTCGTCTTCACGGAAGCCGAAGGTGCGGGCCGCCGCGATTTCCGTCCCATAGGCATTCGCGGCGAGATCGACAGTGAACGCCTGACGTCCGATGGGGACCGGGAAATCGATCTCATAGGTTATGCCGTATCCTTCGCCCGGATAGACGCCGATGAACTTGTTGTTTTCGCGCACTTCAATCTTCTTCAGAATGCGCAGATATTCCCGGCGTCGCCGCTGTACTTTAATGCCGACACGCGCGAATGCCTGGACGTACGGCAGCGCGCTCCCATCCAGGATGGGCAACTCCAAATTGTCCAATTCGACAATCACATTGTCGATGCCGGTGCCGATCAGGGCGGACAGGAGATGCTCGGTGGTGGAGATGAGCACGCCCTGGCGCATCAGGCTGGTGGCATAGCTGACTTTGGCGACATTGCGCCCAATGGCGGGAATCTCGAAGTTGTCCAGGTCCGTGCGGCGAAAGACGATGCCAGTCCCTGCCAGTGCAGGCAAGAGACGCATTTCGACCGGTGCGCCGCTATGAAGACCGACTCCGGAAAACGAGATATCTCCTGCAATTGTTTGCTCGAGATGCGCCTGGGTGATTGACAAACCGATCGTCTCCGTAATGCGCCCGAGCGAAGACAGGCATGCGCGGGTTACAACGACATAGACTACCTAGGGCCGGTAAAGTTTCAGTGTTGCAGGAACGCAACACTTTGGCATGGGCTTGAGGGGACCGTCAGAATCTGAAAGCGGGAAAGGTGGCGTAACTCTATGCAAGATAAGCCTCAAACACTCGCGCGCAGACTGGCGCAGGCAGCCGGCGCGCGTGAGCACGCGATGCTGGAGATGTTGTCGGAACTGGTACGCCTGGAGTCGCCGAGTGATAACCAAGGAGCCGTAAACCGTGCCGTGAGTTGGGTGGAAGCGCGTGCGCAGCAGTTGGGCGGAAAGGTAAAGCGGCACGCGGCGGCGAGTGCTGGAGGGACTCGGTATGGGGCCATTCTTGAGGTGCGATTTGCCGAGATGGGATTTGGCCAGTTCGAAGCTGCGAAGCCGCTGATGCTCCTGGGCCATCTCGACACGGTATGGCCCATCGGCACGCTCGCCCGTATGCCGTTTCAAGTGAAGGATGGACGGGCTTACGGGCCTGGCGTCTTCGATATGAAAGCCGGCGTCGTGATGGCGCTCACCGCAGTGGAACTGCTGCAGGAAATGGGTCCTGTCCCGCCGCTCATTCTGCTGCTGAACAGCGATGAGGAAGTGGGCAGCGATGCTTCCAGGGCCTTGACGGAAAGGCTGGCGATCGAGTCGAGAGCAGTGTTCGTGCTTGAGCCAGCCCAGGGCTCGCAGGGCGCGTACAAAACAGCGCGAAAGGGCGTGGGCCAGTTTCGGCTGGACATATCCGGTGTGGCCGCACACAGTGGGGTGGATTTCGAGGCGGGGCACAGTGCCGTGCTGGAGTTGGCGCGGCAACTTGAACGGATCGCCAGCCTGACAGACCTGTCTCGTGGCATCACGGTCAACCCGGGCGTGATCGGTGGCGGCACGCGGACCAACGTGGTCGCGGCCAGCGCCTGGGCGGAGATCGACATGCGCGTGCGCACCCAAGCGGATGCTGCCGCTCTTGAGGAGCAATTGAGGGCGCTGACTCCGGTGGACACAGGTTGCAAGATCGCGGTGACCGGCGGGCTGAATCGTCCACCGATGGAGCGGACACCAGCGACGGCTGCTCTTTTCGCACACGCGCAGGCACTCGCAGAGGAGTTGGAATTAGTCCTGGAAGAGGCAGCGACGGGCGGCGGCTCGGATGGAAATTTCACTTCGGCACTGGGAGTACCGACGCTCGACGGGATGGGTGCCGTCGGTAACGGGGCGCATGCGGAGAACGAATCCATACTGGTGGAGTCACTCGTTCCTCGAACAGCGCTCCTGGCTGCCATGATTGCAACCACGATCACAAAGTGATCGCGAAGGCAGTCCGGCGCCGGAGACTCCAAGCAGTGCCAGTGAGGTTGCCGATGCTTTTATCTATGGAATTGTGCTTCTGGATTATGGCCGCTATGCAGGCCGCTGTGTTGCTACGTCGCACGCCGTCGCCGATCCGCATAGCGGAACGGGCAAACGACTATGCGAGCTCAAGAGACATGCTCCGGGTGACTGGGAAGGTGGCTTGAAGCGCGTCGTTCCATGGCTTCGATCATGCTGCTGGCCAAGGCAAGCGGCAGTCCCACCACGTTGAAGTAACAGCCATGGATACGTGGAATCCACCGTGCCGCGCGGCCCTGAATTGCATAGCTGCCGGCCTTGTCGAACGGCTCGCCTGTCGCGATGTAGTCGGCGATCTCCCGGTCCGAAAGGGTCTGCATGGATACATAGGTGATCTCTGCGGCGGTCTCGACGGCATCTTCGCTTTCCAGGCAGAGGCCGGTGATGACCTGATGGGTGCGTCCACTGAGAAGACGCAGCATGCGGTGCGCATCGTCCGCCGAAGCAGGTTTGCCCAGGACCTCGCCTTCTGTCACGACGACGGTATCGGCTCCGAGCACCAGCAGGCCGGTATCGTGCTGTTCGGCTTGGGGCTCGGAATTGTGGCGGAAACGACGCTTTTGGTGCACGAAATGAGCCTTTTCACGCGCCAAACGCAGCACAAATGGCACGGGTTCTTCGCCGGGAGCACGGACTTCCGGAACGTCCGAGCTTTCCGCCTCGAAGCGGAAGCCGGCCTGCGCCAGCAGTTCCCGGCGGCGGGGTGAGGCGGAGGCGAGCACCAGCATCGTGCTACACCTCCGTTCCAACGTGCAGGCCGGAACGTGTACCGACACCCCAGGCCATGCGCGGAGTGTTGTGAGCGATGCCATAGCGGCCATCGGGCCCGAGGAGGATGATGCCTCCGTGGCCACCAAGCCGCTGGAACAGGTAGCCGATGGCGGCTTGGGCGGCAGCATCGGGCGCGTCGCCGTTGCCGACGCGATCGACAGCCCACTTGCCGAGCACGAGCTTCATGATGGGCTCGCCCCAGCCGGTAAGCGAGACTGCGGCGGTGTGGTTGTCTGCGTAGCAACCACAGCCGATCAGGGACGAGTCGCCCACACGGCCGGGAGCCTTGTTGAGGGTGCCGCCGGTCGAGGTCGCCGCGGCCAGGCGGCCTTCGCTGTCGAGAGCCACTGCGCCCACGGTGTCATGCGATTGCAGGGCAATCTCAGCGGCGAGATCGCCTGAAAAGGTCTGGTCCGGCAGGCCGGCACGTTCGTTAGCCTGTGCTTCCGCGAGGCGCTCACGCTCGCGCGGAAGCACCAGTTCACTGTTGTCGATCAGCGGCATGCCGTGTTCGGCAGCAAAGCTCTCGGCATCCCGGCCGACGAAGTACACGTGGGGACTGCGGTCCAGCACCAGGCGCGCGGCGCGGATGGGATGGAGCAGGCGCTCCACGCAGGCAACGCCGCCGGCGCGCAAGGTGGCGCCATCCATCAGCAGGGCGTCCAGTTGTACGCGGCCATCGCGGGTAAGAAAACTGCCGCGGCCGGCATCGAAGGTTTCATCGTCTTCGAGCACCGCTACGGCGGCTTCGACCGCATCAACGGCCGAGGCGCCGGCGGTAAGAAGCGCGTAGCCGGTCTCAAGCGCGCGACGGACGCCGGACATATGAGCCTCGAGCGCGTGGTCGGGAATGGCCCAGGCGCCGCCATGGACGAGGAGCACGGGGGATTGTTTTGTCATAGGTGTGGTGGAGCAAACAGTCGAGTATAGATGAACACCTGCCGGCAATTTCCGGTGCAGGCTGGCATTTCCAAGAACCCGCTGGCGGAAGTATGTGTCGTGCCAAGGCGCAACCTGCGATATATTTGCCATGGCGATGAGCACGACGAGTATGCACATTCACGGTAAATGGTTGTCCTTCTTGAAGCGCTCTGGCGCGATTTGTCTGGCGGGTATTTGCTTTACACCCTTTCTGGGCTGCGGCCTGACGATGCGGGGCGTGTCGATGAGCACGGAGGTCGCTCCGATCCAGGGCGAGGACCTGCACGGGTCGTGCGTATATGACCTGGTGATGTTTAATCCCACGGTGCCCCAGACGGGCGTGCTGGTGATTTACGAGCGGGGCGACAGCGAGTCGCTGTTCGACGACTTTGAGATGGAGCAGATGGCATCGGCAAACCGGCTGGCCATGGTCTTTGCGCGCCAGTGCAATGCCGAGTCTTACGGCGACATACAGGATGACGGGACGAAAGGGCCCGGGCGCACACTTTTCGCTGCGCTGACCCAGTTTGCACAGAAGAGCGGCCATGCAGAGCTGGGTAACAGCAACGTGATATTGTACGGTTTTTCCGCCGGGGCGGTGCTGGCGGCCACGACGACGCAGGCGATGCCGGAGCGGGTGATCGGAACTATCGAGTATGCGATGGGATCGGCATTCCTGGATGTGACGACACTCAATATTCCCGCCAAGGCGTTGCAGGTGCCGACGCTGATTATTGCCAACGCGAAGGATGAGTCGGCCGGCACGCAGCGAAATCTCGATTATTTCGAGAAGGGGCGCAGTGCGGGCGGGATCTGGGGATATGCGGTGCAGAACGATACCGGGCACTGCTGCAATCTTTCGACGCGAGATCTGATCATTCCCTGGATTGAGAGCGTGCTGCGGCAGCGCAGCGGTGCGGTGGCCAGTAACGGGCCAGCTCCGCTGGCGCAAAGCGCTGGAACGGTGGGCAGCTTTGTGTGCTCACCCGATGGCACAGTGGATGCGCAGGGAGACGTGGACTGCAAGTTTTCCTATGCGGCCCTGGTGACTCCATCGGCGGGACATCAGACAGCGTGGCTCCCGGATGTGCAGACGGCTGATGCATGGGTGCGCTGGGTTTCGAAGGGTTCTACGAACTAGGCCAGGGTCGATCTTCATCTGAGGCGAAGGAGCCGTGCCGCGCAGGTTCATGCGGCTGACGCTCTCCGGCGCGATATGAGATGGGGCGCGAAAGAGAGTAAGCTGGCGACCGGGCACAGATGGACATGGCATATGGCGAAGCCGCGCCGCCGCACCGGCAACGATGGACTATCGCGCTGTTGCTGGGGCTGGGCGTGCTGGTCAATTACCTGGACCGGGTGAACCTGTCGGTTTCGCACGCGGCGCTCCATGCGGAGTTTGGTATTTCGGATGTGATCTTCGGATACCTGTCCGCTGCGTACAGCTGGACGTACGCGGCGTGTCAGTTCCCAATCGGCGTGGTGCTGGACCGGTTCGGGGTGCGGCGCGTGGGACGAGCGAGCACGCTGGTGTGGAGCGCGGCATCGTTCGCAGCGGCGATCAGTCCGGGTATTGGCAGCCTGTTTGGGGCGCGGCTGCTGCTGGGCGTGGGCGAGGCGCCGACCTTTCCGGCAAATGCCAAGGCCATCGGCATGTGGTTCCCTCCCCGGGAGCGCAGCCTGGCGACGAGCGTCTTCGATGCTGCGGCGAAGTTCGCTTCAGCGATCGGGGTACCGGTGGTAGGCATCCTGCTGCTCCATATCGGATGGCGGCTGAGCTTTGCGGCGACGGGGCTGGTGAGCTTTCTGTATTTCCTGCTGTTCTGGCGGGTGTATCGGGATCCGGAGGATACAGCCGAAGAGATCCAAAAGCAGATCCCTCACTCCGTTCGGGATGACAACGCCGAAATCGAGCGGCCAGAGCCGATTCGGCGGCTTTTGCGGCGGCGCAAGGTGCTGGGCCTGGCACTGGGGATGGGCGCGTATAACTACGTCTTTTACCTGCTGCTGACCTGGCTGCCCAGTTATCTGTATGCGGCGCTGCATCTGAATTTGTTCGATTCCTTTTTGTATACGGGGGCGCCGTGGCTATTCGCCACCGTAACTGATCTCTTGATCGGGGGATGGCTGGTGGATGCGCTGATCCGGCGCGGGTGGAACGCGGACCGGGTGCGGCGAGTGGTGCTGATTGGGGGGACGACGTGCGGACTGGGGCTGCTGGGGGCGGCGCAGGCGCATACCGCGGGGCGGGCGCTGTTCTGGATCAGCCTTTCAATTGGCGGGCTGGCGGCCGCTGCGCCGGTGTTGTGGTCGCTGCCGGCGCTCGTGGTCTCGCGGGCGAGCGTGGGAACGGTGGGCGGGATCGTCAACTTTGCCGGACAGATTTCTGCGATTGTCGCGCCGATTGTGACGGGATACCTGGTGGCGGCACGGCATTCCTATGCGTGGGCGTTTGGGGTGGCGGTGATGTATTTGCTGGTTGGGATTGGGCGTATGTGGTGCTGCTGGGAAGGGTGGAGGGGCCCACTTCAGACTCCGTAACTTAGAGTCGGGGCCAGGCGGATCAGTGAGGTCATAATGGAAGGGTTGGCACGCATTACGCGCACGCCAGATCGCATGGGCGGTAAGCCCTGTATTCGCGATTTGCGCGTGACAGTTGGCATGATTGTGGGCCAGATTGGGGCTGGGCGCAGCTTTGAACAGGTGCTGGCAGACTACCCATATCTCGAGCGCGAAGACATATTGGCCGCTCTCCAATACGTTTGACAACCCTTCATTCAATCTCTGGCTGCTTGACGGTGGCGCGGGTGGAGCCGGTGGAGATGCCGCCGTCGACGAGCAGGGTCTGGCCGGTGACGTAGCGGCTGGCTTCCGAAGCGAGGAAGACGACGGCGCCGTCGAGGTCGTTGGGGCGGCCGGGGCGCTTGACCGGGATGCGATCGACGAGGTAATCGACCCACTCCTGGTTGTCGTAGAGGACTTTGTTCTGCTCGGTGCGGAACCAGCCGGGGGCGAGGCAGTTGACGGTGATGCCGTGGGGGCCCCAGTCGTCGGCGAGGCTCATGGTGAGCTGGCGGACGCCGCCACGGCTGGCGGTGTAGGGCGCGAGGCCGGCGTAGCCGAAGACGCTGGTAACGGAGCCGATGTTGATTATGCGTCCGTAGCCGCGCGGGAGCATGCGGCGGGCGACGGCCTGGGCGACGAAGAACGTGCCGCGGAGATTGGTGTCGAGGACGAGGTTCCAGTCGTCCCAGGTGATGTCGAGCGCGGGCTTGCGGACGTTGAGGCCGGCGTTGTTGACGAGGATGCTGATAGGGCCAAGGCCCGCTTCAGCTTCGGAGACAGCGCGCTCGATACTGGCGGGATCGCGGACATCGAGCTCGACTGGAAACGCGCGGCGGCCAAGGGCTTCGACTTCGCGGGTGAAGTCGGCGAGGGAGGCGCGGGTGCGGCTGGTAAGGATGAGGTCGGCGCCAGCGCGGGCAAGGGCGCGGGCCATGTACTGGCCCAGGCCGCGGCTGGTTCCGGTGACGAGAGCTACCTGGCCGGTGAGGTCGAAGAGGTTTTCGGCGGGGCGCGGGCTGGGGTTTTCGCTCATGCCGGTTTCCCGGGTGCGAGGACGACCTTCATGAGGCCGGGTTCGCGTGCATGAAGGCGCTGGAACCAGCTTGCGCCGTCTGCAAGCGGGGCGACGGCGGAGATGAGCGGCTTGACCTGAATCTGGCCACTGCTGACCATTGCAATGGCCTGCGGGTATTCGCCGGCGGAGGCGGCGGTGCCCTGGAGGCGAAGCTCGCGGGAGACGACCTTCTGCAGAGGGATCGTAACCTCCGGCGCGATGTTGCCGATAAGGGTGATGGTGCCGCCTTTGCGACAGCAATCGATGGCGGTGCGGACGGTTTCGTCGCGGCCTACCGCTTCGTAAACGAGGTCTACGCCGGAGCCGCCGGTGCGTTCAAGAATCGCCGCAGCGAGCGCGGGACCGGAGGCGTGCAGGGTGTGCTCCGCGCCGATCTGTTTCGCAAGGGCGAGGCGGGTCAGGTCGACATCGGCGATGAGGACTTCTGAGCAGCCGGCAGCGCGGGCGGCCTGGAAGGTGAGCAGGCCGATCATGCCGGCGCCGATGACCAGGGCGCGCTGACCCGGTTTAGCTTCCGAGACGCGTATTGCATGGAGGGCGACGGAAACGGCTTCGAGCATGGCGGCTTCGGGGTCGGAGAGCGCGTCCGGCAGGCGATAGAGAATGTGCTCCGGCGCGGTGACGTATTCGGCGAAGGCGCCGGCGCGGCGGTAGTCGCCGCAGGAGACGCCGACAACCTCGCGGTGGTCGCAAAGGTTGGTCTGGCCACGCAGACAATAGTCGCAGTGGCCGCAGTAGACGGTGGAATCGAAGGTGACGCGGTCGCCGGGGCGATATCCGGTCACGCCGGAGCCGATGGAGGCAATGACGCCGGCGGCTTCATGACCCATGACGATGGGCGGGATGCGGCGGCCGGAGGAGCCGTCGTAGCCATGGACGTCGCTGCCGCAAATACCGCAGGCGGATACGCGGATGAGGACTTCGTGCGGGCCAGGTTGCGGGGAGGGCAGGTCGGCGACGTCGAGATGATTGTATTGGGAAAGGAGGAGCGCCTTCATGGGGGAGCCTCGGGGAACAGTGTAATCGCAAGGCGACAGGCAGAGATGGGGCGCGTGTCTGGATTCTTTGTTTCAGAGGCTTTATATGGATTCTTCGCTGCGCTCAGAAGGACGGGTGCAGGTCGAGAGAGGAGGCTGTGGTGTCGTCGGATTCAGCGGTGGGGTCGCTCGGATTAGAATGGCTCCGATATGCGCGGACTTCGATCTCTTCTCCCAGGTTCTGAACGTGACACAGTATGGGTCACGCTGCTGGTTCTCCTTCTTCTACCTGTGACGGTGATGGCAGCGGAGCGCCCTCCGGCGGTGCCGCTGGTGACGCACGATCCGTACTTCAGCATCTGGTCGTTCGATGACAAGCTGACGGATGGGCCGACGCGGCACTGGACGGGAGCGCCGCAGCCGCTGACAGGGCTGATCCGCGTGGACGGCAAGGTATACCGCTACATGGGTGGATATCCACGGGACATGGAAGCGCTGCCGCAGACCGCGCTGACGGTGACCGCGACGCACACTGCGTATGCATTTGAGGGCGCGGGGGTGCATCTGGACCTGACCTTTTTCAGCCCGGCGTTTCCGCAGGATATCGATCTGGTATCAAGGCCGGTGACGTATCTGACGTGGGATGTGAAGTCGGTGGATGGCAAGGGGCATAACGTTTCGGTGCTGCTGGACGTGGACCCGGTGATCGCGGTGAACGCGGATAATGACGCGGTGACATGGGGGCGGGCCCGCGTGGGGTCGCTGGAGGTGCTGAACGTGGGATCGCGCGATCAGCGGGTTTTGAACCGGTCAGGCGACAATCTGCGCATCGACTGGGGCTACTTCCATCTGGCTGTGCCGGCGAGCGAGGGCGCGCAGGTGGTGAATGCGGTTGGGTCGGCGGCGGAGTTTGCGCGGACAGGAAAGCTCGCGGAAAGCGACGACTTGGAGATGCCGGCGACGCCGCGAGATGGCGCGGCGCATCCGGAGGTGCTGTTCGCGCTGGGTGATGTGGGTGCAACGGCGGTGAGCCGGCACGTGCTGCTGTCCTACACCGAGGGCTACCAGATTGAGTACCTGGAACGGAAGCTGCGGCCATACTGGGAGCGCAACGGGATGCCGGTGGCGGAGATGCTGCAAGCGGCGGAGGCGCAGTACTCGCAGTTGGACGCTCGCGGGCGGCAATACGATGCCGCGCTCGAAAGCGATCTGGAGCGGGCCGGCGGTAAGGCTTACGCGGACCTTTGCGTGCTGGCCTACCGGCAGACGTTGGCGGCCTATGGGCTGGCGGCTGATATCGACGGGTCGCCCATTTATCTCTCCAAGGAGAATTTCAGCAATGGCTCGATAGGAACGGTGGATTTGCTGTACCCATCGGCGCCGTTTTTTCTGTTCTTCAACCCGGCGCTGCTGGAGGCGCAGATGGTGCCAGTGCTGAAGTACGCACAACTGCCGCGATGGAAATTTCCGTTTGCGCCGCATGACCTGGGGCGGTATCCGCTGGCAGACGGCCAGCAGTATGGGGGCGGCGAGCGCACGGAAGAGGACCAGATGCCGGTGGAGGAGAGCGGAAACATGCTGATCCTGGCAGACGCGCTGGCGGTGACCGGCGGCGATACGCATATGGCGCAGCAGTACTGGCCGGTGTTTACCAAATGGGCGGAGTATCTGCGCGAGAAGGGGTTGGACCCAGAGAACCAGTTAAGCACGGATGACTTCGCCGGGCACCTGGCGCACAACGCGAACCTCTCGATCAAAGCCATCGACGCGCTGGGTGCGTATGCCGACTTGGCAAAGCGCCTGGGCAAGACGCGTGAATCGGAAGAATACATGAACCTGGCGCGTAAGATGGCCGGGCAGTGGCAAGGAATGGCGATCGATGGCGACCACTACAAACTGGCCTTTGACAAGCCGGGCACGTGGAGCCAGAAGTACAACCTGGTGTGGGACCAGTTGCTTGGGCTCAATCTCTTTCCGGCCAAAGTAAAGGAGACGGAAGTGGCGTTCTATCTCCAGCACATGAATAAGTACGGGCTGCCGCTGGACAGCCGGAAAACGTACACCAAGCTGGATTGGGAGATATGGACGGCCACACTGGCGGGAAGCAGCGACCAGTTTGCCCGGTTCGTCGATCCGATTCAGTTATGGATCAGCGAAGGGCCGACCCGCGTGCCGCTGACGGATTGGTATGACACGATCACGGGCAAGCAGGAGGGCTTCCAGGCGCGGTCGGTGGTGGGCGGGGTGTACATCAAGGCGTATGCCGATGCAGCGCTGGCGAAGAAGTGGCGCGGGATGGGGCCGCACTGATCCCGCTCCTATGACTTTTATAGGTATCGGTACTGCAATTCCCTCGCGCTGCACTTCCGTGGCTGCAATTCCGTGGCTGCATTTCTGTGCGGGACATTGCGCAAGCATGAAGACGAACTAGCGCGCCTGGCCTTCCATGCCGGTTGCCGGTAGCCTCGTCTGTGATGGTCATTTCCCTTCTTTACCTCGGGCGGCTGGACTACGCTACTGCGCTCGTGCTGCAGCAGCGATTGGTGTCGCTGCGCAAGTCGCGGGAGATCGGGGACGTGTTGCTGCTGCTGGAGCATCCGCCGGTGCTGACGCTGGGGCGCAACGCGCATCGGGAAAATGTGCTGCTCCCTGACGAGGCGTTGCGGGAGCGCGGCGTGGAGATTGTCGAAACCAACCGCGGGGGCGACGTGACCTATCACGGCCCGGGCCAACTGGTGGGCTATCCGATCTTCGATCTGCGCGGCTTCGCGCCGCGGATGGGCGCGGTGGATTTCGTGCGCAGGCTGGAGGAGGTGCTGATCCGCTTCTGTGCCGAGTACGGGCTGCACACAGAGCGGGTGAAGGGGCGGACGGGCGTGTGGACTGCTGCTGGCGGGTCGATACCGGAGAAGAAGATTGCGGCGATTGGAGTGCACATCTCGGGCGGGATCACGTCGCATGGCTTTGCGCTCAACGTCACGACGGACCTGACAGACTTCGAGTGGATTGTGCCCTGCGGTATTGCGGATCGCACGGTGACGAGCCTGGAAGCCGAAGTGGACGGGCCAGCCGGCGATCTCCGGCTGGAAACGGTTGCGGAGCGCGTTTCCCGGCAGTTTGGACACGTCTTCGGTGCGCAGATGCTATGGCTTGAGTCGTTCGATGACCTGATCCGCGCCTGAGCTTGGCGGCGCGTACGACGCACAATCCCTCCCTGGTACCTCCTTCGTCCCCTTGGCTCCCGTCAAGAGTCCGCATTTTTGTCATAGAATGAAGGGTTCTTAGCGAAGGACCTTCAGGAATTTGAGCGCATGGCGAGTAAACGATCCGAAGTAAAGGCGGCGGAGAAGCCGCAGAGTGCCCCGACGAATGGCGCGGCAAAGGGCACCAACGGTGCCGGCGGCAGAGACGGTAGGGAGTTGCCGGTGGGGCAGAACCCGCATGGGATTCCGGACTATCGGCTGGAACAGCTTCCCTTCCATGTGGAAGGCGAGTGGCGCGACGGGCAGTACCACTACAAGGTGGTGGGCGATACGAACGCTCCAGCGCCGCCGCTGCGTCCATCGAAGTACCTCAGCCGCGAGCAGTCCATCGAGATCTACAGGCTGATGCTGGTGAACCGGCGCATGGAAGAGGCTTTGGAGCGGCTGTATAAGCAGTCCAAGGTCATCGGCGGCTTGTATCTCAGCCTGGGGCAGGAAGCCTGTTCGGTGGCCTCGGCTTATGCGCTCGGCGAAGACGACTGGCTGGGCCCGATGATCCGCAACCAGGGCTCGATGATCGTGAAAGGCTTCAAGCCGAGCGACACCATGATGCAGTACATGGCCAAGGGCGGGTCGCCGACGCGGGGACGTGAGTCCGGCTCTCACTACGGGGATTACAAAAAGCTGAACGTGATCGCGCCGATCTCGCACCTGGGCGATTCCATTTCCGTCTGCGCCGGCGTGGCGTTAGGGGCGCGCATCCAGGGCAAGAACATTGCATGCCTTGCGTATATCGGTGATGGGGGACAGTCCACCGGTCCCACGTACGAGGGCTTCAACTTCGCTGCGGTCCAGCGGCTGGGCGTCGTGCTGATGGTGGAGCACAACCTGTGGGCCTATTCGACACCGGTGGAGTTGCAATTCGCCTGCAAGGACCTGGCGGACCGCTCCATCGGCTATGGCGTGCCCGGTGTGATCGTGGACGGCACCGATGCCAACCAGATCTACGATGCCACGTACGAGGCGGTACAGCGCGCGTATCGCGGCGAGGGCGCCTCGCTGATCGAAGCCAAGCTGATGCGCATGAAGGGCCATGCCATGCACGACGCCGCTATCTACGTGCCGCCGGAGATCAAGGAATACTGGAAGCGGCGCGATCCCATTCTCCGCATGGAGCAATACCTGGCCGAGCGCGGCTGGATGACGGCGGAAGAAGCGAAGACGATCGGTGCGGAAGTGGAAGCGATGATGGAGAAGGAACGCGACATCGCGGAAGCCTCGCCGATGCCGGACCCGGCGGATGCGGGCACGGACGTGTACTTCGACAATGCGACCGACATCCCGCTGAAGTACGGTGCGGTGCGCGTGCAGAATGCCAATCAAAGCGCGCAATTGGCGGAGTCCAGCGCGACCACGCATTACAAATAGGCAAGGGTAGAGCAGCGCGGGAGCTGCGGATGGCTCCCTTGTGTGTGAAATCGAACACCGGAAGGTTTAGCGGCATGGCAGCAGTGACGTATCTGGAAGCAATACGGCAGGGGTTGTGGGAGGAGATGGAGCGCGATTCTCGCGTCTTCGTGCTGGGCGAGGATGTCGGCGTATATGGCGGCGCGTTCAAGGTGACGGAAGGATTTGTCCATCGTTTTGGCACGGAGCGCGTGGTGGATACCCCCATCTCCGAGATGGCGATTGCAAGCGCGGCGTATGGCGCTTCTCTCACCGGGCTTCGGCCCGTCGGCGAGTTCCAGTTCATGGACTTCATCAGCTCGGCCCATTCCCAGATCGTGCAGATTCTGGCGAAGTCGAACTACCGCTGGGGTGCGCCTGCACCGCTCGTCCTGCGCGGGCCCTCGGGTGGGGGCGTCAGCGGCGGCCCTTTTCACTCGCAAAATCCGGAGATGTTTTACGTGCACACGCCGGGGCTGAAGGTCATCTGTCCGGCTACGGCGCGCGATGCAAAGGGGCTGATCAAATCGGCCATCCGCGATAACAATCCCGTCCTCTTCTTTGAGCACAAGTACCTGTACCGGCGCGTGAAGGAAGAGATGCCCGAGGGCGATTACACGGTGCCGATCGGCAAAGCGCGTATCCATCGCGAGGGCAAGGACGTCTCCGTCATCACTTATGCGGCGATGGTGTACGTCGCGCAGGAAGCGGCGGACATTCTGGCGAAGGAAGGCATCGAGCTCGAAATCCTCGATCTGCGCACGCTCCTGCCGCTGGACAATGAGGCCATCGCTCAGACTGTGCAGAAGACGAACCGCGCCATCGTGCTTCACGAAGATACGAAGACGGGCGGCATCGCGGGAGAGATTGCGGCAATCATCAACGAGGAAGCATTCGATTCGCTCGATGCGCCAATCGTTCGCATTGCAGCCATGGATGCGCCTGTACCGTTTTCGCCCCCGCTCGAGAAAGCATTTCTGCCCAAGGTAGAGGACGTTGTGCGCGAGGCGAGAAGGCTGATGCGTTATTAGGGCCAGAGCTGCAGGTAACTGTATTTGCGGTTTGAACGCGACCTGCTGACCGCCAGGGCTGCCGCAAGCGGGCAATGAAGAGAGTGAAAGGGAAACATGCCGACTGACGTAACGATGCCCCAGATGGGCGAGTCAATTTTTGAGGGAACGATCACAAAGTGGCTCAAAAAGCCGGGCGATCCAATTCAGCGCGATGAACCGCTGTTCGAGATCTCTACCGACAAGGTAGACGCGGAGATCCCAGCTCCGGCAACCGGTTACCTGACCGAGATCAAGGTGGCCGAAGGCGCGACCGTCCAGATCAATACGGTGGTCGGCGTTATCAGCGAGACGGGAAGCTCAGCCGCGCCCCCATCCGCCCCAGCGCCGGCTTCACAACATGAGGCGGCAGCGGGCGAAGTGGTCCCGTCGGTGAGGGCGCCTCATCCAACCCCGCCTCCTCCCCATGTTGCTGCCGCCGCGCAGGTCGCGCCCACGGGAAGTCCGACGGCGCAGTCGCATCCTGGCACCACTGGCGGAACGGACGTAGTGATGCCGCAAATGGGCGAATCCATATTCGAAGGTACGATTACGAAGTGGCTCAAGCAGGTGGGCGATTCCGTACAGCGTGATGAACCGCTGTTCGAGATTTCTACCGACAAGGTAGACGCGGAAATCCCGGCGCCGGCCAGCGGCACGCTTTCCGAGATCAAGGTGGAAGCCGGCAATACCGTGCAGATCAACACCGTTGTCGCGGTCATTGGTGGCTCGCCTGTGGGCGCGGCCAGCGCTGGTACTGCAAACTCCGGCTCCGATGGCGCGATAGAGGAAACAGCTCAGGGTCCTGCCCCGGCCGTTGTCGATGAGCAAAACCGGGAAGTCTCGCTCGAAGCTTCCGGCGCCTCCGAAGGCGGCCGCATTCGCTCTTCGCCTCTGGTCCGCCGCATGGCCAAGGACAATAGCCTCGACCTGCGCAAAATTTCCGGTAGTGGATCCAGCGGACGCATCACCAAGGAGGACGTGTTGCAGTTCCTGTCGCAGCACGGAGCGGGCCAGGCCGCATCCGCTGCTCCTGCCCAGCCGGCGCAGCCAAAAGCGCCACCAGTTGCGGTGCCCACCGCGGCTGCAGCTGCTCCTGCGCCCGCAGCAGCAGCGCCCAAACCAGCGCCAGCCGCACCGGTTTCCACAGCGCAACCCGGCGAACTCGTCCCAATGTCGCGGATGCGGTCCATCATTGCCCAGCGCATGGTGGATTCCAAACGCACCAGCGCCCACGTTCATACCGTTTTCAAGGTGGATTTGACGCGCATCGCGCGCATCCGCGAAAAGGAAAAGTCGAAGTACGAGCAGCGCAATGGCGTAAAGCTCACCTACATGCCGTTCATTACGCGCGCTGTGGTTGCCACTTTGCGCAAGATGCCGATCGTAAATGCCTCGATAGAAGGCGATGCGATCCGCTATCACAAGAATGTCAATATCGGCATTGCGGTCGCGCTTGAATGGGGCCTGATTGTGCCGGTCATCAAACAGGCAGAGGAGAAGAGCTTTCTCGGCATTGCCCGTTCTATCGTGGACTTGGCGGAACGTGCTCGCTCCAAGAAGCTCAAGCCCGATGAGGTAGGCTCCGGAACCTTCACGATCACCAATCCCGGCATCTTCGGGGAGCAGTTCGGTACACCGGTGATTAACCAGCCCGAGTCGGCGATCCTAGGTGTCGGTGGGTTGTTCAAGGAGCCGGTCGTCGTCACCGACGAACTCGGGACAGACTCTATCGCGGTGCGCAATATCATCCGCCTCACGCTCGGCTTCGACCACCGGATCATCGATGGTGCGGATGCCGGTAGATTTATGGCCGATGTAAAGAAGTATCTTGAGAACTGGTCAGAAGATATCGGCTAGAGTGGTTCCAAAGCGAGCAAGGCAGACCATCGGGTCTGCCTTTGTCTTCTTGACACTCCGGTGCTTATAGCAGTGCTTGCGCCTTGAGCACGCGCTGCACGGCTTCTTCCGGTGTATCGCCCACAGCAGAAAGATGGCCCATCTTACGTCCCTTGCGCGCCGAGTGCTTTTCATAAAGATGAAGCCGCACGCCAGGCACTGCCAGCGCGCGGTCGAATTTCGGTTCGCCCGCCAGCCAGATGTCGCCGAGCAAGTTGGCAATTGCCGCCGGCCGCAAAACATCCACATCGCCTAGCGGCAGATCACAAACTGCGCGCACATGCTGTTCAAACTGGCTGGTTGCGCAGGCGCGTTCGCTGGCATGGTAGCTGTTGTGTGGTCGGGGAGCTAATTCGTTTACAAATAATTCGCCCGATGTCGTCACAAACATCTCAACCGCCAGGATGCCCTCGAGTCCCAACGCCTGCGCGAGATCGCACGCAATCTGCTGCGCCTTCTCTTCAAGTGCGCGTGGAATCGACGACGGAATTACGCTCCATGCGAGTATCTGCTGTTCGTGGTAATTCGTCGCGCTTGGATAACTCTTGAGTTGCCCGCTGGGGTTGCGCGCCACAAGAACTGAAATCTCCCGATCCAGCGCAAGCCCCTGCTCCGCGACGCAGGGCGCTTGGCCCAGCGCTAACCACGTCTCCATGGCCTGTTCAGCGGTCGTGTGGTGCGCATCGGGCTCAAGGCGCACCTGGCTTCGGCCATCGTAACCGCCACGCGCACTTTTTACGAAGCAGTTACTTTGGTAGCGCTCCAAGGCCCGCTTCATATCATCAGCCGATCGCACGATCTCAAATGGGCCCACCGAAACACCATGCGTGCGCAGCCACTCCTTCTGCGTGATCCGATCCTGAATGATCTCAAGCAGCGCGGCCCCCGGCCGCACCGGCGCATATTTCTCCGCAGCATGCAGAGCATTCAATGACAACTGCTCGATTTCCAGCGTCACCACGTCACAGCCGCGCGCCAGGTCCGCGGCGATCTTCGCATCATCCCAATTGCCTTCAAAGCACGCATCCACCACGAAGCGCGCAGGACAGGAAGGATCAGGATCCATCACCTGCACGCGGTAGCCCATGGAACGCGCCGCCATGGCCGTCATGCGTCCTAACTGCCCGCCACCAAGAATGCCGACCGTTGCTCCGGGCAGGATCGCGCTCATTGCGTCACTTCCTGTCCCATCACCTCTTGCGTACGGTTGGCGCGCCATTCTCGCAGCCTCTCACGCAGTCCAGCATCTGTGGTGGCGAGGATCTGCGCGGCGAACAACGCGGCGTTGGCCGCTCCCGGCTTGCCGATCGCCAGCGTTCCCACCGGCACTCCCTTCGGCATCTGCACGATGGATAAGAGTGAATCGATCCCGTTGAGCATCGTCGCCGGCACGGGAACACCCAGCACCGGCACCAGCGTCTTCGCCGCCAACATCCCCGGCAAATGCGCCGCTCCGCCCGCGGCTGCGATCACCACCCGCAGTCCTCGGCTCTCTGCCTGTTCTGCATACTGGAACATCCAGTCTGGCGTTCGATGCGCGGACACAATCTTGACTTCAAACGGGATCGCAAGCTCTCGAAGGATTTCGACGCATGCCTCCATCACCGAGTAATCGCTCTTACTGCCCATCACCACGCCGACAACAACAGCCACATGCATGGACAGATTATACGGGCACCCAGCGCGCGCCTATCTCTACCTCGGCATTCCATTCTTACGATCGCCTGTACCACTCCAGCGCCACGTGCAGCACCGTAAACAGCAAGCCAAAAGCGCCTGCAAAGCCCTTCGCCCGCTGCAAGCTGGCTTCATGCTTCTCCACGCGCTTTTCCAACGCCGGCAGGCGTCCGGGCTGCCCATCGCCAAGCAACGACCCCATCTGGTTTTTCAGCACGCACAAGTCTGCCAGCACCTGCGCTTCAAATTCACTCATTGCTTCCTCTCACATCATTGGAAAAGCTGCTTGCGCTCGCGCCAGCCTGCATTGGTTTACATCAATACATTCACAAACACCGCACTCGAAAACCGCGAATAGTTCGGCGGCGTTGCACCGTCATACATGCGCACAAAATACTGCTCCATCGGAGCTTCCCGCACCAGAATGAAATTAGGCACCGGACTGCGCAGGACCAGGTCCCCATCTGTCCCTATGCCAAACTTCCAATCACTGCGTCGTACCTCAAATCCGCCCCCCACTGGAGCATTCTGCCCAGCATTGATATCGATCTGCGTCGTCGATACTGCTGTGACACTGAGGCCGCTCAGGGCCGGCAGCACTGAAGGCGCATCTGCCGGTGTCTGGGGTAACCAAACCTCTTTCGGTATAGTGTCGGACACTTTCAACGACAGCAGCTCAGCCCAGTCATTTGCGAAACCGATCTTATAGCTTAGTAATTCCGGAGCAGCATTCGTGCATGTGATCTCAACTCTGCGCACCACGAGATCCGCTTGCAAACCGGCCGACGTCGCATTTACCGCCAGCACATCGCCCGGCCACATATCTCCCGATGCATGCAGGTTGTAGCCAGCGTAGCTGCCTTCCCATGCTGCTGCCCGGTTGCTCGCCGCATCCAGCAGCGCCAGCGCGGCATTTTCGCAATCAGCCGAACTGCGCGCCGGCGGCACTGTCACGCTGCACACGAGTCTCGACGTTCCCGGAATAGTCGCTGAACCCTCGGCCGCGATACTCGTGGCATTCGCAAGCCGCGCAACAGATCTGCCGCTTACCCGATAGCTCACATACACCAGCGCTCCATTTACCGGGACATTGCCTGGGAAAAACGTCAACTTCCCCGAAGACGTGACCTTGGCGTTGGCGCCTTCCGTAGCTATGCCCAACCGCTGCGTGGCCGCTGTGCCCCCCGCGGGCTGCGTCATCGTCACCCAGACCAGCGGCTCCTGAATCACAGAAACGCTCCTGAGATTGCACGTCAGTGCGAGGCTGTTCAGCGCCACAAGCGTGCAGGCAGCCGGAGCGCTGGCGACCGAGCCGTCATAAAGCACTACGGGCTTCTGCAGATTGCCGGCAGTCGTGTCCTGCACCTCCAGCACCACATCCACTTGCCCCGGCAGCAGTTCTCCCCCAAATATCTGCGGTCCTGCGTCGCTCACTCCGTAATAACTCGCCAGCACACGTTGTACATCCTTGCAGTGCACTCGCACCCGCAGCGTATATTGGCGTCCTGCATCGAGTGGAGTGGAAGCACCGAGGTCCACGCCCAACACCGTGGGCGATAGCACCATGCCCGCACTACTCTGCTGTACATGGAAGCCCGCGAATAGATCTGCCTGCTCGACCCTGCCGCTGTACAAGCATGCCAAAAAGCCGCTGCTCGCCGCGGTTACTTGTACTCCCGTTATCTCGATCAGGATCGAGCCGCCCAGTTCCACCCTATCCAGTGCTGCAACGTTCGTTAGTCCGTCAACGCGGCCACCGCCGTCCACTGTCAGTCCTGCGGCTGTGGTGGATACATAAGACCCAGAATCGGTTACTTTCCAGAACTGCCCGCTGACCGTGGCGCCCTCGAACCTGTCCTGCAGGACCAGCCGTCGTGCACCTCGCACTGCGAACGGCCGCTCTGTCAGGGTGAACACGCTTGTGGTCCCGTCTCCCTGAAATATCTCCGTGACATAGGCCTGCGGCTCCTCCTCTCCGCAGAGCGTTACGTCGTTCACCAGCATCTTTGTCCGGCTAGCAGTTAGCGCCGCAACGTTCAGGCTGCCGTCCGTCTCGTCCAGCACATGGACTGTCGTGCCGATGTCAGCCAGACTTACCTGCCCGTTCACTACCCGGTACGAGGCCCTGGCCATAGTCGCGAGCGTAGATGCATTCTCAGACCAGCTGCGGGCCGCATCGGGTTCAAAGTTGCCAATCATGGCTGTGCTCCCGTTCCCGGCGACAGTAACGCGCTGGCCATCCACTCGTGTCGTCAGAAGTCCGAATGCCGTGGACGCACTCTGCGAAACAGTTCTGCCGGTTACCGGCACCGCCTGCCTGTCTAGCAGGACGTCATCGCTCACGGCAGCCATCTTCGTCAGGTACACCGGACCGGTAATCCCCGCTCCCGCTGGAACCAGCTCCGGCTCGCTCACGGCATACCCGGTAAAGAGAAGCGTCCCATTGTCTGCCTGCAGAACCACCCTGGCGTTGCGCTGGATTGGCCCATACTGTGTGCCGCTCAGACTGAAAAGCGCCGTGCAGATTGAGGGTTCATTGAGCTTGCGCTCTATCTTGATCGGCTGTTCACCGGCAACAGCCCCGGTAAAGTCGAGCGCTCCTTGCCCATCCCCGTTATCAATGGAAATCTTCAACCTGCCTCCTTGGTCTCCTGCAAAACTTCACATCCCGTGCCGCCATAGCACCCATCTAGCGCAAGCCTCTCTGTGCGAGTTCTCTCGGAGAGACCTCATCCGGCAATGCGAGCCATCGTGCAGAAGCTCGCTTACGCCGCGCCTTCTCTGCATGCGCCTTCATGCCCTTCCGAACGACCGCTTAAATCTCCGCGCTCTGCCCAGGCACATACGTGCGAAAGCACAGCACGCGCTCCCCGTCATTGCTATCCACGACCGGAAGCGCCCTGAAGCTTGCATCGAGCAGCATCTCGGAAAGCGGATGTGTCATCGCCGTTGCTGTCTCGGCAGCTCCAGCCATCGTCTGCAGTCGCGGGTAATGGAAAAAGACGCGATCGCCCTGCTCCCCCGTGATCACGAACAGCGCCGACCACTCCTGGAAAAACGTGCCTCCTTCGCGGTCCACAAAGCCGGAAAGCTGCTGCACCTGCATGCCCGCGGTCGGAGCTCCAGCCAGCAGCGGCGCCGCAAGCTGCAATCCATTGCTGGTTACCGCGCGAACCCGCCCCACATTGAAGCTCACTCTTCTCACGTAGTCAGCATCGCTCTGCACGCTCGCTGCGCTCTTTACGTAAGCAGCACTCACGCCCGCGCCTACATACCCAAGCTGCCCCGCGTAATCCACGTCCACTGCAACTAGATCGCCTGGGCTGAAGCCGGTTGCATCTGTCGCGTTCAGCTCCAGAAATTCAGCCGCCGACCCCGCCATCAGAACCGGCACAGCCGCCACACCCTTGCTCCCGGAACCGTTTGCTGCGCTCTCAACAGCTGCCGAGCCCGCAAGCACATTCATGTGCTGGGCTCCGGCAGAAAGTGCCATCGTAAGCTTTGTCCATTGCTCGAACTGAAAGCTGACGTTCGCCCCTGCAGCATCCCGCGTTTGAAACTGCGCTGCACCCGGAACTCCCGTCATCACCGGCTGAACCCTGGTCTGTGACTTGCGCGTAAATCCACGAATCCACCCCAGATCTATCCACGGCGACGGTGGCGTATCCACGGCAAAGCCGGAGCTCCGGGATGGATCAAAGATCGTCGGGCTCTCCGTTGTACGTGCAACCGGAGCGAAATATGCGCGCACCCGCCGGAACGCTGGGGCTGGGGACGCAATGTATGGAACTGCGTTTGTGCTCATTGCTCGCCAGCCTCCTCGTAGCTGAATACCGTCACCTTCACCGTTCTGCTCACCCGGTCACGCGCTGTCATGCAGTCTCCGAAACCCGGTGCAGACCAGAAGATCCGTGTCGCCATTGCCGCCGCAGGCGCTTTGGAATAGTCCAGCTTCTGCGTGTTCGCCGGCTGAAGGGCTGCCAGCACCTCGGCATCCATCGCCGCAAGCGCCCTGCCACGGTCCAGACCTCCCGCATCGGTGGTTCCTTCCGTCGCATAGGCAATCTCGCATACCTGTTGCGCCAGCGGCATCGAGTGGCCCTCATCGACGTTCACGCCTGTCCATCGCAGCACGAACACATCCGCCGGCAGGTGCGCTACGACGCTTTCATTAGCTTCCACCAGAACACCGGGCCGCCTCACACCACGAAGCAGGATCGTTCGCGTGGGATTGAGCACGCTCAGCCGGTTACGCAATGCAATGTAAAACGTGTCTCTCGCGTTTTCCATACCACCCCTTTCATTCGCTCTGCAGCACGGCCTCACGCAACAACACGCGGTACACACAAGCGCTTCCCATTGCCGCCGTAAACGACGTCACCTCAATCAGAAAGAACGTATTCGCCACCAGGAATCCGGTTGCCATCGCGAACAGAACATCGGCCGAGTCCAGATCCATCGCGCTCACCTGGGCTGCCACCGCCGATGCGGACAGCAGCAATTCGTACTTCGCCGGCTCCCCCTCTTTCATCGCCACTCGTGTTCTGCGGAAGACCGCAGGGGCGAGCGGCAAATCCTGAAATACCGGGGCGCCCATTCCCAGCTGTTCGCTGTCCACCCCTGCGGTTGCGTTTGCTGGCATGCGCAGCCATACTTCCGAGCCGCCCACTCCGCGCAACAGCGTATCTGCCACCCTCAGCGCTCCGTAGTTCCCCGGCCTTACGCTTGAATCGCTCATCCTCTACCCCAGTCGGTTCGCCACAAACGGCCGCAGCAGCGCCTGCACCTGCGGATCCATCAGCGAGCTTGAAAAATACTGCATCTGCATCATGTCTAGTCGGCTGGACTTCACGTTGAGCCCCGGTGTAGCCTGCGCGTTTTTCACGATCTGGGCGCACGCCACTTTCACCGGCGCCGGTATCTCGGCGAGGCCGGCCGTATACGTAACCGTCAGCTCGCTATAAGGAATGCCAAACAGGTTGTAAGGCAACGTAAGCTCGCCAGTATCTCCGTCGGCATCGATCTTCGTCACATCCATCGCGACCCATGATCCAGGAAGCGAAAATGCATACGCTGCTTCCATGAGTCCCGAGATACTTAGCTCTCCCCGCCTTGCCCGCGCATATCGCCCCTGCACACTCACCAGGGGAGAAGCCGCCGGCAATACTGCCGTCAATGGCAAATAGCTCAGGCGAACGCTGGGGCTGCCCTCTACTACCCGCAGTCTTTCCGTATACTGCGCAGTTCCAAGGCTCGTCCTGCGGCAGTGCGCGTCCACCATCGCCGAAGCCGTCACTATCCAGTCATCCGTGGTGTCCGGCGCCAGGCCGAACCCCGCGTACTCCACAGGTTGCAAATAGACCATCGTGTTCTTGTCCTTCCGGATTCCGCCTTGCTCTGCTCTTGCATCCCACTCCACGCGTGAAGGCCAGCCCCCTTCGGAACTGGCCTTCTCGCTGCGGCTTCACCGCGTGTTTACCGCTGTACGGTCACCTGCGTGTGCGCATAGTTCGCGCCCTTCACCACCACACCGCCGAACTTCACGACCACATACTGCGAAGCCAGAGAGTTCGGAAGCCCAAGCTGGAAAATGCGTGGTTGCGCATCGCTCAGCCAGTGGTACTCAATCAGGTCCTCCGTCACGATGTAAGCCGGAAGCGACGCGCTGCCCGAACCCGGAATGCCGGTGTAGCTCAGCGCCCATTCAGGAATCAGCGGCAGTTCGCCAGCCTGCGTCGAAAGCGTCTTCACCGTGAAGCCGCCCACGACTTCGCGCGAATTCAACACCACATTGAACTCGCTCTTCATCTCGCGGTCGATTAGGTCCAGCAGCACCGGGTTGGCATAGATGGCAGTCGGGCGCACTGCATAGCCGCTGTTCGACACCATCTGGGCGATCGTCGACTTCAGTCCGTCCACAATGCTGTCCGTATTCGCGATCGTCACCGCATTGCCGCCACCCGCGATCTGGGCCGCCACACCGTAATACTGTGTCGTCGTTGGCGAGCTCAGCGAGGTGTCGCTTCCGTTCCAGAGAGCGATATCGTGTGTATGCAGTACGCCCTCAACCGTGTCCACCAGGTCCTTGGCCTGCAGGTAAGCGAACTGCTTCTGCTGGGCGCCAAGCTCCAGGTCGAACAGGTTGTAGTTCATCTGCGCCACCAGCGCCTTCAGCGGCACGCTCCGTTCTACGCGATTCGGTGTGACCACTGCCGGAGCAATGTTCCGCGGGTCCACAAAGCCTGCGGCTCCAGGTGCTGGGATCGCCGTCTGCTCGAAGTAGCGCGACGGATGACCGGTCGCCGGAACCTGCTTGATCCGTTGACCGAAAATCCCGCGACGGCGTACTAGGTCCATGATCTCGCTCTGGTAAAACGGAACTTCAATCGCACCAGGTCCAATGTAGTCGGCGGCGGAATGGATATCGAGAAATTGTGCGGTCATGTGTCTTCCTTCTGCTCGTCTGAGCATGTTTCTTTCTGCAAACAAAAGCGGACGCAGATCCCACCCTGCGCCCGCGCCGGCAAACTTCAGCAAACTTCGTCTACAGCAGCGCTCCGGTGCGGATCAACTGCGCCTTCACCGCGATGCGCTGCTCCAGGCTCAGCCCAGCCAGGGCCGTGTCGAGCGTACCCGCTTCAATGCTGTCCACGCTGTGGATTCCTTGTTTAGCCAGCAGCTGTGTGGTAGCTGCGGGCAGCGTCTTCCTTGCGAAAGCCGGGCTGGTTACGGCCGCCTGCGCCTTCATCTCTGCAATCTGTTGCTCTGCATCCCGCAGCTTGCGCTCCAGCTCTGCATAGCGATCGCCGCCCTGCAGCGAATTCTCTGCGTGCTCCACGGTTGCCACAATCTTTGCTACATCGCCAGTCATCGACGCATGGCGCTCTTCCATCCACGCCACCGTCCGTTCCAGCAATGCGGCTGCGGCTGCAAGCCGCTCCACGCTTTCGCCTAATGTGTTGTTCATGCCAATCTCTTCCATCGTTTTCTTTGTCCTTTCCTCATCTTGTTCTGCGCCACTTCTATGCGAACCGGGCGGCAAGTCTCTGCCGGTCGACCGTCGGCAAACCCTTCTTTGCCTCCGCAGCCGGACCTCGCAAACGAAATGCCGTTTGTCCGTACGCGGCCTTCTCCCGTAACAAAATCGCCGCGCCCGTGAACGTCACTTTCGTCAGCTTCCACACCTCTGCTCGCATATCTTCCACATGGGCGTCCGCCAACTCATAGCTCATGCCCATCGCGGCTCCTGGCACCTTCTTCATCTGCGCTTCCACTTCGGGAAAATCGCGCCCAAACAGATACCCCGCCACCTTGATCTGCTTGCCCTCGATGTTTGCGTCCGTGATGATGCCGCATTTCCGCTGCGCATCATGCCCGTCCCAACCCGGACAGTAGTCCACCGCCATCCCCAGCAGAGAAGGCAAAGCCTCCTCTGCCGCAGCCCTCGTCAAAATCACCCGATGGCTCCGTGCTCCCGAAGGCGCACGGTCACTCGGCACATCGACATACGTCAGCACACCTTCAAATCCAACCCGGTTCGGATGGTTCCGCACCTCTGGCATACTGACTGCCATTGCCTGTAGCTTCATCCCTGCTCCCGTCCCTGCGTTGTCCCGCTCTTCCATCCAGTACGGTCTAAACTCCGCCGCTCCGTGCCTTGCCTTACAGCCGTACTCAACCCATCCTTCCTTGACGCCGCTGTCCTACTCTCCCAATGGCCCCAACCCCCGCATCGCCCGTACTTCGTTGACCGTCAACACTCCGGCCCGCAGCAACTCCGTCTGCATCTGCACCTCGGTCGCTTCATCCCGCGACTGCAGATCGCTGAAAACAAATTCAAATTCCCGCCACCCCAGGCGCTTCCCGAACACATCCCTCGTAATGTGCTGCTCGATCAACTTCGCCATCGGCACAACCGCGCCGCGAAATGCCTCGTTGCCCATCTCGCCCGATGTCGCCTTGTTCACATCGTTCTCGAGACCCAGCAACATCGGCGGCAACCCAAACGCGTTTGCCACCATGCGGATCAGAAACTGCTGCCAGCTCAACCGAAGATCCGCATCCGTGCCGCTTCCGAATCGCAGCACTTCAGGTTTCTGCTCCGTGCTCAAGATCGGCACACGCCCCGTGCCTTCGATCTCGTCCTGCCACCACCGGATCAGCCGGTCGTGCTGCGCCGGCGTCGTCTCGTTTAGCCACAACGCATACTGCACCACCGCATTGCTCGCCAGCTTGCCCGCGAACCGGTGCGCACTCAGAAAGCTGTTCACCGTCTCGAAGGCGACTTCCAGTGGCCCCAAACCGAACGGCGTATGCGTACGCGGATTCGTCCGGATGTACATCAGCTCGTCGTCATGCAGCGGAATCGCCTTCTCGGCCCCGTTCAAAGCCCGCACCTGCGCATACCGAGGCACTTCCACTCCGCCGTTCCACTTCGGATTCATCCGGATCGTCGCCCCATCCACCGCCCACAGCGACACCGGCTTTTCCGCAACTCCGGTCAACTCCATTTCCACTGCGCCGTACCCGCCCACCAGCGCGTCCTCCAGCACCTGCTCGATCAATGTCCGAAAGGAATCGGCATCGTTCGGCTCTTCCAGGCACAACCGCAATGCCGCGATCTTTTCAGCTGCCCCATCCACTTCCGTGCTCGTGTAGGAACGTTTCAGCTTCACCTGCCAATCCATGCAGGCCACTCGGTCCTTGATCAGGTTGATAGCCCGGCGCACCACAGGCGTCTCTGCAAACCGCCGCAGATTCTCCGGCGTGGGCTTCGGCAATAGCATCTGCCCTCCGCCATACTGTCCCGCCCCATACGGACTCAGGATGGAAGGGAGCATCTGCGTCTTCCGCGGCGCTTGCACCTCCGCACCGCCGTCGCTGCCCGCCGCACTCAGTCGCTTCCACACATTGCGTACGTTCTCTCGTACCGTCATGCCCCTCCTCAATTCCTTGCTTCTGCAAACCGCTTCTGCGCGACCGCTTTTTGGCGCCCTTCGCGCCTGTTCCCTGACCAGCGATCTCGCTCCCCTGCCGCCTTTTCTTTGCCCCAAACAAAAAGGCATAGCCGTTACGGCCATGCCTCTCACCACCTATCACTCGCACAGTCCTACACGCGCAACTCCCGCCGTGCCGTCTCAGCCACCCGGGGCAGATCCGTCGTCGTCAGCACCCTGATCCGCTGCCGCTCCATCGTCTCCACTCCGAAGCGATACTGCTCGACATGTTCCTCGCCCTCCGCCATCTCCCGCAGCGGCTCCACTATCGCCGTTATCTCGAGCAGCGCCTTCTCCAGCCTTGCCACACCGGCTTCCAGCTCCGGCGCACTCCAGGCCAGCCCCTTCGCTGCTTCTATGTCCCCATCCAGCGATACCGCATGGAACATCCGCACCGTTCCGTTCGGTCGATACCCGCAGTCGATCCGCAGCGGGTCACCCGGCCGCGTATAACGCGCCGCGGCAATCCGCTTCCCCATCAACTCCCAAACGCCGGCACGCTCAAACTCAGCCCGCATCTTGCCCAGCACTGCCTGCCGCCCTGTCCGCCGCGCTTCCCGCCGGCGTTTCTGCTTCTCCACATAGAGCTGCATCAGCTGGTCCATCTGCATCGGCAACGATTCCGCCAGGCACGCCTTCGGCTCCGTCACCTGCACCGCATTCGAAAACGACTCCGTCATGGCACGCCGCATCCCCTCGCTTGCCGCGCCCTGCTCTCCCAGCCGCTCTCGCATCTCCCCTTCGAGCGCTTCCAACATCGCCGTGTCCGCTTCCGGATCGAAACACCGCACCCGGCTCCAGTCCCGCGTAAAACGCAACTCAAGCTCCTGCCGCTCTCCCCTGCCCCGCAGCACCACGCCAATGTTCACGAATTCGTTTTTCACCGGATCCGGCACATACCGGATCAATGAAAATTCACAAGGCGTCCGTCCCACCACACCCCACCCTCATCTCCATCTTCCTCCAAAATCTGCCCCCTCTCCATCCCTTCCTCACATCACCTTCTGCCCCGCACCCATTTTGGGCCAAACCTCCGGCTCCGGGAACTCTTTCCGCATCGCCTCAGCCGGACGCTCTCCCCAATGTGGAAATGGCTGCCGCGCTGACATCCGGAACGACTCGATCGCTTCCCGTACCTTGCCTCGCCGCGCCAGCAGCCCCTGTACCAATTGCTCCATCTCACCCATATCGCCACCGTACCACTCGGGCGGCACCGCCTCGGCGATCCCCCAAACCGTCTCCGGAGCCATTCTCTCCACCCGGCCCAGCCACGGCTCAAAGCTTTCCCAACCCGTTACCGTCTCGTACACCGCATTGCGCGGAAACACACCCCGCAGCGGCGCATCGACCAGCTTCCATTCCCCTGCATGAAAGCAATACCCCTGGTCGATGAATGTCGCCGTATACTTCCGCTCGCGTGCCCGCTTCCCAAAAACCGCCTGCCGGCCGTTCACATTGCCGGTCCATTTGTCTATCACCAGCATCCCCGCAAACTCGCGCAGGTTCCGCACTTCCAGCAACTGCGTCTCCGGCAGATAATCCACCACCTGCCCCGGCATCAAGCCACCCACGAATCGCGACCCGAACTGCAGTCCCGCGCTGCAGTTCCTGCGTCCGGCTGGCGTCTCAAGGAACAGCTCCGGCGTATTCTCTACCAGCCATCCCGTTACTTCCACCACCTCGCACTCCGGCACGGTCAATCCCGCCGCCGCCGCCAGCCTGGTCGCCAGATACTCATTCGCCAACACCCGCGTATGCTGCGGATTGTTCTGAAACTTCACCACGTACAAATTTTCGTCCGACGCCATCATCAGGTGGCTTTGTGCCCCACCCCGCATGGCCCGGATCTGTTGCACCGCCATCACCGCCACCGCGTCTCCTTCAGTCTTCGCTCTGGCCGAATTCTATACGCCGCAACCCGTTGCACCACTGCGACCCGGGTGTGACTACGCGCCTCTTTATCCTCTCGAGCGCAGCTGAGGGATCTGCTTCTACTCTGCGACGAATCGAAGCCGGTGCCCCATCCTTCGCGCCACAACACAGCTCCTGCCGAAATGCACTTGGGCGAAGGGTCGGTTATGCTCCGCAGGAGCATCCGCTTCCAATCGCCACAACTACTGCCGCACCGCCAAGGCCAGCCCCATCGCCATCGCGCAATCGTCATGCTGCCCCGCCGCCGCTCCGGACTTCCCTCGCGCATCCCGCACAAATGTCTTCATCTCTCCCAGCAGCCTCCGGCTCATCAACACCGTCGGCCGCTCCGCCAGCACCCGTTCCAGCTGTCTCAACATCTCCGGCCTTGTCAGCACCGACGTCAACCAACCATCCTGCCCATCCTGCCGGTACAACCGCCGGTACCGGCACACGCTATGCAGATACGCCAGCACTCCTGCGCCATGGTTGTTCCGCTCCACTGCCATCAACGCTTCGTTGTACTCGCGGCCCAGCTCCGCCGCCCGCTGCGCCAACTCCAGCAGCCCAATCTTCCCCCGAAACTCCGCGCACTGCAGCCCCGTCTCGGCATCTACCACCTGCATCGCGGCAAAGTCCCCTTCCGCCCCACCGCCCGCCGGGTCCACTGCCAGCACATACGCGCGGCCCGGCACCGGTGGATACCAAACCTCCAACTGCCCATTCCATCGCACCGACGCCGGTTCGCTCAGCTCCCGCAACCGCATTTCGATCGCATCTGCGTCGAAGATGGAGCTTCCGCTCGTCAGAAAGCACTCACTCGCGCTTTCCGGATATTCCTGGCGCGCCAACGCTCCAAACCGCTTCCGCAACTGCCGGCGGAATGCAATCTGCCCCACTCCCAATCCATGCTCCGCCACCAGCCGCCGCTCTTCGTCCGTCAGCTCTCCCTGCAAAGCCTCAGCGCCGATGCAGTAACTCTCTTCCCACCACCATGGAAAGAAATGCTGCACCGCCCCACTCTCCGGCGCTCCCATCCACTCTTCGTAAAAGCACCCATATGCCCCGTTCGCCGTGGACTCCAGCACCACCTCGCCTGTCGCCGGCATCGACGCCCGCAATCCCATCAGCGTCGCTCGTGCCTCTCCCTGCCAGCGCCCCACCTCTGAACAGTGCAGGTTCTGGATCGTCAGCCCCCGCCCCGCATTCGGGTCCCCAGCCGTCTCTACCCGGTACTCACTATCCAATTGCGGAAACACCAGCGACCGCGTATTCGCCCGCGACGTCTTCAGTGCCCCCATCCGCAGCGCCTCCGGCAGTTCGGCATAGAAACGATGCACGATACGGAAGATCTCTTCCGCCGCTTCCTGCGTGTGCGCTACCTCCACTGTCAGCGTTCCCGGCTGCGTAATCGTCTTCAGGAAAAACCGCGCCGCCACCCACGTGCTGATCCCCATCTGCCGCGCCTTCAGCACTACATTGTGCTGCCCGCGCCTCCGTTCGAACTCCCGCTGCACCCGGTTCGGCCGCAACGGCAGGCATGCCCCGGACCTGGTCCGCACCCGGAGCAGCATCTCTGCCAGAAACATCCCCGCCGTCCGCCCTCCAAGGCTTTCCGGCTGCAGATCGAAAATCCTGCCCAGCCCCAACAACTCCTCTAAATCTCCATCCACGCTGCTAACCCGCCATCGTCCATCGTTCGTGCCGCCTGCCCTGGGCGGGACGGGCCAACTCGCCCGCCCACTCACCAGACCCCAAACAGCACCGGCCCGCTGCCTACTCACCCGCTAACCTGCTAACTCGCTGCTTTGAAGTTCCAAGCCGCAACGCGTCACCCGCTTGCATCTTTAGAGCTTGTACCCCAACACCGCCAACTCGCTCTTGCAGCCCTCAATCAACCCGCGAAACGCGCTACCGCAACCCCGTCCAGCTTCAAATCCAACCCGTTCTGCTCCGCTGCCGCACTGGCCGCATTCGCCGCGCTCAACACTAGGCCCAACGCCGCGAATGCCGCACGTTCCAGCACTACTGCCGTGCTCCCATTCGGCAACAGCGCCGTAAAGCCTTCCACGGTTCCCTCTGCCTTCATCACCTTCGCGCCGTTCTGCTCGGCAAACAATAACGCCTTCTGCAGATCGTGAAACGCCGCCGCCATGAAGTGCTCAACCGACCCAAAGCCAAACCCCGCAACACTTGCCATCGTTCCTCCGCTACTTCTCGTCTTGCACTGTCGGCAGCGGACTCCGCTTCAAGTACGCCGCCGCATTTAGCACCGCCGCCACTGCGCTCAACCGCAGGAGCGCTTCTACATTCGCTCGCGATGCCGTGAACATCTGTGGCGCGGCAATGGCCGCTGTCAATGCGCTCGCACACCCGCCCACCACCGCCGCCGCCAGCCCCTTCAACCACACTTCCCAGCTCTTCACAGCCCTCCTCCTGCCTGCATTCGGGGCACAACCGGGTGCCCCATCCTGCGCGCAGACACAATCCATGCTTCAGATTGCTTCAGGCGCGCAGGGTGGGTTCTGCGCGTCAGCGCAGACCCTCTAACTTCTTGTGCTCAAAAGCTGCTCAACGCCGTCCGCTTCACCACGTTTCCAGCCGCCGCACAGTGGTACGCATAATCGTCATCCGCCCACAGTGCACCCGGCGTGCAGCTCACCCCTGAAGCCGCAGGCGTTCCCGTCCCGGTCACCACCAGGCTGTTGATCGTCGCCGTCCCGCCCACGCTCAAATCGTCCGGCGTCGAGATCGTAGCCGTCTGGTCCTTTGTCGGTGGCATCTGATTGTTCACCGGCGCGTAGCCCTGGTCTTCATAGCCATTCGCCACCGTCATGAAACCGGTCAGTAACCCCGATCCTGCCGGCACCTGCGTCCTGTAGATCCGTTGGTAGTAAGCCCCCGGATCGCTGTTCGCGCAGAACACGTTGATCGCATTCGTTGCTGACAGCGCATCCGGTCCATTCGTGATCACAATAGCGGTGCCAGTCGTCTCCGTTCCCTGCCTCGTTACCGACGTGCACTCATACGCATACGTCGAATTGCCTCCCGCTTGCGCATCGCTTACGTAGGTCGCCGGCGCCCCCACCTGCTGCAGGTTCAGCGCCAGATGCGTATCCAGTTGAAAGCCCGCCACTTGGTCGCAGTTCTCCTGCCACAACTTCACGTGTTCGCCTTCCAGCGTGAAGTTCACGGTTCCCCATGCATTCGGCGGCTGAAACGGATATCCACTGCAGGTGCGAATGCCATACCCACCGGCATCCCCGTAGAAAGCCACTCTTCCATCCGTAAGAAAGCTGATCGACTGCCCATTCACGCCACCGGAAAAGCTGCCGATCGCCACATTGTCACCATTGCCGGTCTGCGCATGCCAATTGCGCTTCCCGCCCACATAAAATCGCCGCTCCCCAAATACGACTCCGGACTGAAGTCCGCCTGGCCGAACGAAAACGCTCCCGTAAAGCCGTCCGCCGTACACACCGATCCTTGATTTCCCTGCCATTGATTCGGCGGCGCCGACGCACTCGTGAGTCCGTCGTGTATGTCGCATTTCCCCGAACTGCTCAACGCATGGTTCCCCATCCACACATTGCCGCCGGCCATCCCGCTCTAGTAGCCAGTCTCGTCAATTCCGTACCAGCCATTCGGATTTACCTTCTGGTCGCGGTTGTCATGCAGCACCGTATTGCCGATGAAAATGTTCTCGTTCCCATCGTTCTCCATGCCTGGCCCGGCATTCAGATCGAAGCGGTTTTCATAAAATCGGGAGAACTCGCTGCCGTTCCATAACCCTTCATCCGATATCTCGCCTACGTTCGAATCCAGCCATGTATCTACTCCTCCGAACCCCACCACAATGGCCTTCGAAGGCGCCGCCGCCGAAATCACCGCTGTTTGGCTCGCATCCCCAAACGGGTTCCACGATCCCGTCGAGATTTCGCTGAACTGCATGTATTCCGTCCGTGCCGTTCATCACCACACACCCAAGCGGGTTGTGCGTCGGATAGCTGTCAAACCCCGGCCCGTTCACCGGTAAAGGCGTCAGTATGTGCCAGTTCACGTCCAGCAGGCAGCTTTCCGCCTGCACAAAGTTCACGAACAACCGCTCGCCACCTTCCCAATCGATAACTCCCTCACCGAAATTCGAGCCGTACACGCGCTCGATCGACACGTTGTTCGCATGCGGAATGCTGACACCAATATCCTGCATCGTGCCCACCGTGCCCGGCATCACCGCCACATCCGGACCGTTGTTGGTCAGAAACACATACCCGTGCCCTACATCCGGATCTTGGAAAACTGTCCACGTCCCGTTCATCGACGCATCACCCGCGCCCGTGATCGCGATCTGTCCCCCTTGCCCCGGCCACCCGCCGCTACCATTCACCAGCTGTACTGCCAGCACATTGTTTGTACGCTGCTCGCTCGAAATCCCTGAGTTGCACCATGGACACCCAGCCGAGGTCGCTTGCCCAGCGCGACCGCGACGTCCGGCGGATAGGCCACCGCATTGCTCGTTGAAAACGTACCCGATACTGTGCTCAAATTCGCCGTGAAGCTCACCGCGTATTTGTCCGGCACGTCGGGGAATCCGCCCACTCCGATCGCCGTGATCGTTCCCGTTGCAGAAAACGCAGTCGCGCCGCTGCCCGAAGCCAGCGTCACTGCGCCGCCCACGTCCCATCCCTGTCCCAGCCACCGCGCATTTCCCTGCGCGTCCGTGTTCGCCGTCGTACACGTTGCCGTGTTCGGGGTCACGGTCGTGTTGATCGTGCAATTCGTCACCGGCGCTGTTTCCGAATACGTAAACGTGTTCCCGTTTACTCCGGTCACCGTATGCATTCCATTTACCGAGCCGTCGGGCAACGCGCCTGCTACGTTCACCACGCTGCCTGCTGTAATCCCCGCGGGTATGCCGGCAGGAATCGTCACCGTCACCACGCCTTGCGATCGCACCAGAGACTGTGCCGTCGCAAACTGCCCGCCCCCTGCCCCGGCCAGCGTCATGTCCCGCAATCCCACATTGTCGCCCGCCACTGTAATGATCGGCGTCTGGCCCCGGTTGGCCGTCCCGATCAGCGTCGTCCCATACACCGATCCATTACTCACGCCCTGGATCGACACCCCGCCCGGATCCACCACATTGAAAGAACAATTGCCGGCCGGCAACTGCACCAGCCTGATCCCCGGCCCATTCACTGCTTTGTTCGCTGCATCGATAGCCGCCTGCACCGCTGCGGTATCATCGTGGCCGCCATCGCACAGCGCCCCATACGCCCGCGCTTGGAACACATCCATGTGCGTCACTCTTTGGTCCAGAACCGGCGCATTGCACGGGTTCGTGAACTCTGGACTTGTCGTGCCCGGCGCAATCGATCCCGGTATCACCACCTCCTGCGCCGGCGACGCAGCACAAGCCGCCGTCACTGCATCCTGCACCGACGAGTACTGGTCGGCATAGACCACATGATTGATCTGCGGCGCATTCAACGGCCCGCTCATCGTGTCGCCCGTCTTTGCCACCCTGGTATTCAGATTGACTGCCGTCTGAATCCCCTGGCTCGCCGTCGCTACCTGCGCATCCACATAACTTTTCGTCGCTGCCTGCGCGCTCTGCCCCGGGTCCCCGCTCAGCAGCAACGGCCCCGTCATCGCACCACCCGCGATCGGCACCGCCGCAATTGTGTTCGCACTTATCCCGCCCACCGCTGTATCCACGTAATGCTTCGTAGCCGCCTGCGTCGCTCCCACCGGATCCGCACTCAGCGCCAGCGGACCGCCCAGGCTTCCACCGCTCAGCGGCAGGTACGATCCTCCCATGCTGTTCACCACTGAAGTGACATACTCCTTCGTGGCCGACTGCATCGCTACCGCCGGAACCACTTGCGTCCGGATCGCCGCGATCGTCACCGGACCGCCCTGCGGTACCAGCCAGAACTCCTTGCTCACTGTTCCGTCCGTCAGGTGATATACCGCCGTGTAGTACGTTCCGGCTGGCGACGCTCCCTCATTCGGCGCCAGACCCACATTCACCGTCCCGTCCGCAGCAATCTGTACCGTCGCCGTGCCCGCCGCCACCGCACCTCCAGTCGCGGTCGAAAACGCCGGCCAACTCACCAGAATCATTCCATTCGCAATGCTGCCATCCGCCCGGTACACCGTGTCCTGCACCGCCGTTGTCGCCACCACCGCGCATGCCTGATGGGGCACAAATGACAGCATCAGTCCCAGCAGCAAAGCCGCCCACCGCAATTGGCCTGTACACAGACCTTGGGGCCTGACTGCAATCCTGCAACTCCCGCTTGCCGTTCGTTACACACGCCTCGCATTTCGCACTCGCATCTCTTTGCAGGTGTGCTCCATTCGCACCGCAACTCCAATGCCAGCCTCTTACGTGCGCTGCTCCGGTTGGTTTTAGGAAGTAGAGTGACTCTAAAAGTCATCGGCGGATGCGTCAATTCCCTGCCCCGCCCCCAACTGACTTTCCCGTTCCAGTGAAACAGCAGCACCATCGTTTTGCAGGGAAACAACCGCGATTGCATTTCTCCCTGCTAAGGGCTCACTGTGTCATCTATATCTCGCAGCAAACTTTCCACAAAATGAACTTCTCCCAACTGCACGAGCGGCTACGTCTGGAGATGCTCCGCCGCATCGACCGGGGTGGTCTCTCTGGTGCGCTGCTCGCCCGCCAAACCGGCTTTCGCCAGGCGCATATCTCCAACTTCCTTCACCGCAAACGCACTCTCAGCCTTGCCGGACTTGATCGCATCCTGGCCGCGCAAATGCTCTCCATCACCGACCTCATCCCGCTCGACAGCGCCGTCGCACGTACTCCCCGCGGAGGCCCGCAATCCGCTGCGGGTGCGTCTTCCCCGGTGCCTATCGTCAAACCCTCCGCCGCCATTCACGAACCGCAACCTCTCGCCTCCTCTGGTCCCGACTTCCTCGAAGTGCCCAGCCGCGTGCTCGATCGCATTCGCTCCCGTCGCAGTGCGTCACGGCGCGGCTGGTTGCGTTTTGTCGCCATCCGGCTTAATCCCCAGCTCGCTGCCGGCATGGATCCTCTGCTCACGCCGGACACCATCACCGTCATCGACCGGCATTACAACTCGCTGCTGCCCTATCGAAATCTGCAGCCGTCGCTGTACGCTATCCGCTCCGGAAATGCCCTCCTGCTTCGCTTTGCCCACTTCGAGCTCAACCGCCTCGTCCTCCGTCCGTACAACATCGGTCACCCCGTTCACCTCCTCGCTCTCGGCCCGCACGAGGTTCCTTCCGATGTTGTGGTGGGCCGCATCTGCGTGATCCAGTCCGAGCTCTAGCTCGCAGATTCCTTTTCCTCTCCCCAAATCTGTTAGCATCGCGTCGGAGGCAGTTCATGGAACAAACGCCGGGATCGAACAACGCTGCGCGCCGCAATGAGGACATCGCGCTCGACCTGCTCAAATTTGTCGCATCCAACGCTGGCATCGGCCGTACCACAGCGGCTTCTGCAGGTTTCACCGCTCCGTCCGCCATCAAATCGGACGATCAGGTCACACAGCTGCTCGAGCTCTATTCCCGCTGTCTCGGCGCCGTCCAGGGCAAGAGCTCATCCCGCTAGCTCCCGTGCTCGATTTGCGTCGTCGCCGTTCTGCATTCCGCGCATATAGGCTGTCATTCTGAACTCAGCAGTACATCCAGATGAAGCCTCCATAACAGAGGCACATGTTCCCGTGCAGGAACTCACCCACGTTGCGGTGATTGGCGTCGGAGCATTCGGCCGCAATCACCTCCGCGTATACAGGGACCTTGCGCGTTCCGGTTTTCCCCTTCGCATTGCCGCCATCGTCGAGCCTGACCCGGCCGTTGGCGCTGCGCTCGCACAGGAATACCAAGCGCCCCTGTTCACCTCGCTGGACACCTGTCTCGATGCCGTGCAGCGCGGCGCTCTCACGCTTTCAGCCGCCTCTGTGTGCGTTCCCACCCGGTCCCATTTCGCCGTCGCGTCCGCTATCCTGCAAGCTGGCATCGATGCTCTGGTGGAGAAGCCGCTGGCCTCCACCATCGCCGAAGCCGATGCCCTCATCGACCTTGCCGCGCGCCATCAACGCATCCTTCAGGTCGGGCATTTGGAGCGCTTCAATCCGGCGGTGCGTGCCGCCGCCGATCGCATTCACCAACCCATGTTCTTTGAAGCGCACCGTCTCAGCATCTTCACCCCGCGCTCGCTCGACGTGGACGTTGTGCTCGACCTCATGATCCACGACCTCGATATCGTCCTCGCCTTTGCCCAGTCGCCCGTACGCGACCTGCGGGCCGTCGGGCTTCCCGTGCTCTCCGGGAAAGTCGATATCGCCAACGTTCGTATCGAGTTCGATTCCGGCTGCGTCGCCAACTTCACCGCCAGTCGCGTCAGCACGGAACGCGTGCGCAAACTGCGCTTCTTCCAGCCTCACCAGTACATCTCCATCGATTATGCCCGGCAAGATCTGCTGATCATCGATGTTGCGGCTCCCCGCGAAGCGTCAGCAGCTATCGGCGGCTCTGCCCACAGCGCCCTGACCATGCAGAAGCCGGAGATTCCCCCCGGAGAACCACTGCGGCTGGAAATCGAAGCCTTTCTTTCCAGCGTGCGTACGCGTTCGCAACCTGCTGTAGCCGGCCAGGAAGGCCGCGCCGCCCTCGCACTTGCCCTCGACATCAACGAGGCTATCAGCGCCCATACCGCCCGCGCCGGCCTCGCCGGCTTTTAAGCCGGTAACAGTCACCTCGGACCGCACCTTACGCAAGGTGTCAGCCGTGCGTCATCCTGAGCCCAGCGATAATCCACACAGACGTCGCACGTCGCACGCCAGTGATGCCTTACGGCAGCCGCTCCACCTGCACGCCTTCCGGAATCTTCAACTGAAACTGGCCGTCGGCCAGCGTTTGGTTCAGTGTCAGCTTCTGCACCGCGACCGTGATTTTGTAAGACTCCAAAGGCCGCTCGATCGTAATCGTGGATGGAAACTTTGCCGTCCCAAAATTCTGGTATGGGCCATACGTAACCTTGGTAGCTACATTACCGTCCTGGTCGTAGATGTCCTGCTCAACCGGAAGCAGATTGATCCGATTGAAGCGCACCACGCGCGTCGGCTCAATGACCCGGACCGGCGCGTCTACATGCGCCGGCGGCCTCTCCTCCACGATATGAAGGTCGTACTCCGGCGTTTCCACCAGGTCCTTGCTCTTCGGCTCGGGCCGTATGCTGGAACCCTTCGTCAAATACACGAGCCGGTCTGGCGTTATGTTGCGCACCAGCACGGAATCAAAGAACAGTGCCGGACGCAGATTCTCCAGCGCATTCGTTGAAGGTTTCGTAACCGCATTGCTTCCCTCAATGGCGCGGTTCTTCGGCGGGATCAGCAGTTCAAACGTCATCCCGTTGCTCGCCAGGTCGAACGCTCGCGTGTGCAGCACCGGCACCAGTCCCAGCACGCGAAGCATCTCTGGTTTGCGCAGCAGAATGTATCCCCGAAAGGACGTGTAATCCGTCTGTTTCCCCTGCCGCGCGCCTCCGGTGGAGGCGGTAAACTCCACTGTGGCGTTCAGCGATTGAATAGCTTCGTAGCGCTGATTGATCCCATTGACCAACTGCGCCACGTCGGCATTGAGCGCCGGCCCGGCTAGGTGCGCCTGCTGTATCTTGCGCGTATGCCGCAGGCACCCGGTCATCGCCGGGAGCAGCGCCAGCAAACACACATTCAGCCAATGCTTCTGCATTCGTCTCAAACCGCAAATTGCGAGTATACCTGTTAGGGCGTGGGCTGGGCGGTTCGCTCGGCCTTGCGGTACGCCTCCACATTCCGTTGATGCTCATCGAGTGTGGCGGCGAATCGCGAATGCCCGGCAGCCGTGGGATCCGCGACAAAATACAAGTACTGAGTCTGCGCTGGATGCATCGCAGCTGTAAGGGAAGCCATTCCCGGACTGCAAATCGGTCCAGGCGGCAATCCGGGGTGTTTATAAGTGTTGTAGGCGGATTCGCTCGCCAGATCCGAACGGTAGATTGTGCCCCGGTATCGCTTGTCCAGCATCGCCGCATAGATCACCGTGGGGTCGGTCATCAACGGCATGCCTCGCTTTAACCGGTTATCGAGCACGCTTGCTACCAGGGGGCGGTCGCTCGCGGCCGGCGTTTCTTTCTCCACCAGCGAAGCCATCGTCACGATCTCATGAACGTTCTCGTGGAGACCCAGCTTCGCCGCCGCAGTCCGGAAGCGCTTCACCATGGCCCGCTGCATACTCTCTACCGTGTCCAGGCGCTGAAAGTGGTACGTGTCCGGAAAAAGGTAGCCCTCTAAGCTTTTGGCCTCGGGGTCTAGGTCTGCGATTAACGAAAGGTTGCGCTTGGCGCCATCGAGGAACTGCTCTTTGGTTCCGAGCTGGGCCGCTTCCACCGCGGCCGCCGCGTCGAATAGGTTGTAGCCTTCCGGGATCGTAACAGTCCGGTAGTACACATCTCCCTGGCGGATGCGTGAATACACCTCAAACACATTCGCCGGCTGATCGAAGCGGTACTCGCCCGCTTTCAAAGTCCCGCGTTCAAGCAGCCGTACCGCTTCAAACGCGTACCGGCTTCGCACAATTCCCTTCGCCTCAAGTTCCTTTGCCAGCCGCGCCGAGCTCATGCCCGGCGGCAGTTCGACAAACGTTTCCACTCGCGGCCCCGCTGGCACAAACAGGAAATACGCCGCCGCTGCAATCACCACCAAAGCAAGAAGAAGAAGAAAACGCCGCACAAGAAAGTCCTTCGTTGAAGTCGTCTTCCGATTGTAGGCTTTCGCCCCGCCCGGAGCTATACCATGCGCTGCATGGCGGCGCAGTACCATACAGAGGTGAGCGATCCGGCACAGCCTTCCTTCTCACCGCGCATTATGGGTCTCGATGTCGGTGATCGGCGCATCGGCGTGGCCTTGTCGGATTTGCTGGGTATCGCGCAGCCGCTGCTCACAGTGACGCGCACCAACCGCCGCCAGGACCTCCGCTTTCTTGTCCGTCTCATCCGCAAACACGCATGCGCCGCGATTGTGATCGGCAATCCGCTCTATATGTCTGGCGATCTCAGCCCGCAGGCCGCCAAGGTTCATGCCTTTACCGATCTTCTGCGTGCAGAGGTCGATCTTCCGATTCATCTGTGGGACGAACGCCTGACCACCACCGAGGCCCATCGCATTCTGGACGCTACCGGGCACGATCCGCGCGACCGCAAGGGCATCATCGACCAGGTCGCGGCTGTGCTCATTCTGCAGAGTTACCTGGACGCTCACGCCGCTCATCCGCTGGCTATCGGCCCGAACGGGTTGTGAGCGCGTATCCGAGAGCACTGCCAAGCTCGCTACCGCCGTAGAGAGCTTCCCGCCGCTCACGTATAATTGAGTTTTGGCGGTACTCCGGTCTGGCCGTTCGTTGCGGCTCGTCACTCCCTGAGCCGTCACGGATCTATTCGTATGCCTGAACACATCAAAAAAAAACTGGAAGACGAAATTCGTCAGCTTGAGCATGAGCTGATGCACGAGCTGCCGCAGGAGATCAAGAAGGCCGTTGCGCTTGGCGATCTGAGCGAAAATGCCGAGTACCACATGGCCAAGCAGCGCCAGGAGTTCGTGAATGCGCGCCTCGGCCAGCTCAAAAAGCGCATGGCGGAACTCGCGCTGGTCAACCTCGCCAACATCCCGCACGACCGTATTGCCTTCGGCTCCACGGTTCGCGTCTTCGACACCACCAAGGACGAAGAGCTCGAGTACAAGCTCGTGACCAGCGAAGAATCCGACGTCAGCAAGGGCTTGATCTCGACGACTTCGCCCATAGGCCGCAGCCTTATCGGCAAAAAAGTCGGCGACATAGCCGTGGTGGTCACCCCCAATGGCAAACGCGAGCTGGAAGTCTTGAAGCTCGCGACCATCCACGACGAAGCGGCGGAACCCGAGGCAAAATGAGCTGGACGCGAGGCTTCGGCCGCGGCTGTGGCGTGGTTCTGCAGTCGATCGTCAATGGACTTGCGCTGACCCGCATCTCCCCGAACGTCCTCACTTTTCTTGGGCTCATCATCAACACTGTCGCGGCCGTTTTGTTTGGCTTGGCCAATGCCGGCAATTACGTCCGCTTCTTCTTCTATGCCGCCCTGGTCATTATCGGTGCCGGTATCTTCGACATGGTGGACGGCCGCGTGGCACGCCAAACCGATCAGGTCACCATCTTCGGGGCCTTCTTCGACTCCGTCATCGACCGCTACTCCGATGTGGCGCTGTTTTTTGGGCTGCTCGTCTTTTACGCGCGCGGCAATCGCTTCTTCTACGTTGTCCTTGCCGCCTTCGTCATGATCACGTCGTTGATGGTCAGCTATACGCGCGCGCGCTCGGAAGCACTGATCGGCTCCTGCAAGGTCGGCTTCATGGAACGCCCTGAGCGCATCGTGCTCATCATCATCGGAGCTCTCTTTGCTCGCTGGGGCACAATGGCGCCGGCCCTCTGGGTGCTCGCCGTGCTCTCTACGATCACCGTTATTCACCGTATTTCGTACACCTACAGCAAGACCAAACATCTCGCTCCCGTAAGCGACACATTGCCCATTGTGCTGCGCCGTACCAGCGAGGCTCCTGGCGACCTCCGCTCCGCCCCCGATTCCCCGCAGCTATAGGCTCACTTCTCCCCAGCAGACAAGGCCTCAGTTGGCTATACCCGCTCGTAACCGCACATTGCCATGCAACTGAACAACACTGCGCCGAGATGAGAAGATAAAGACACATGCTCCGAGCGATGTCCACGCACGTCTTTCTTCGCCAGCGCCTCCATCCCGGCCTGCTGGAAATCCTGGAACGCGGCCGCGCACAGGCCATTGAGATCTTCGCTGCCCGCCAGCATTTCGACTACACGAACCGCCAGCACGTTAAGGAAATCGCGGGCTGGTTTGCTTCCAATCCCGTCGCCGCGCACTCCATGCATGCGCCGCTCTACCCGGACCTCGACATGGGTCGTGGCGGTGCCCCGGGCATCAATGTTGTCCACGGAGACAAATCGCGCCGCATCGACAGCATGGACGAGATCAAGCGCGCGCTCGAAGCCGCGGAGATCCTGCCGTTTCGTTTCCTCGTCCTGCATCTCGGTGAACGCAACGACGTATGGGACGAGCGCACCCTTGAAAATGCCTTGACCGCAATCGAGCATCTACAGGCCTTTGCCCGGCCGCTCGGTGTGCGGCTTCTGCTTGAAAATATCCAGAATGAAGTCACCGAACCCAAACACCTGGTCGAGATCATTCGCACCGGCCACTTCGACCAGGTCGGTGTCTGCTTCGATTCCGGTCACGCCAACCTGATGCAAGGCGTCGCGGAAACACTCGGCGAGTTGAAGCCGCTGATCGCCTCCACGCATCTCCACGACAACCTCGGCGACAAGGACACACACCTCTGGCCCGGCAATGGAATTATCGACTGGAAGCCCACCATGGACGAGCTAGCCTCCGCTCCAAAGTCGCCTGCCGCAATGCTGGAGATTCACTACGCCCTGGAAGATGCACCGGAAACCGTAGCCGCCAAAGCCGCCGCCGCTTTCGACCGGCTCGGTGTCTGATCTGAAACTCGGAATATGGCTCACATGACAGAAGAAACCCAACAGCAAGCATCAGCAGCCACACCCGCTACTATCGCCACTCTTGCACAGCACGACGGCGCAACCGTTACCCTGCATGCTTGGCTTTACAACCTGCGCGAGAGCGGGAAGCTGCTTTTCCCCATCTTTCGGGATGGCACCGGCACTGTCCAGGGCGTCATGCCCAAGGCAGCCGTTCCGCCCGAGGTCTTCGAGACCACCCGTCGCCTCACCCAGGAATCCAGCGTCATCGTCACCGGCAAAGTCCGCGCCGACAAGCGCGCCCCCGGCGGCTTTGAGCTCGATGTCGAAAACGTCGAAGTCGTCCAGCGCGTGCCGGAAGAGACCCCCTTCCCCATCACGCTCAAGGAGCATGGCACCGACTTCCTCATGGAGCATCGGCACCTCTGGATTCGCACGCCGCGCCAGTCCGCCATCCTGCGCATTCGCGCTGAAATCATCAAGGCCGCGCGCGACTACCTCGACGACCACGGCTTCATCCTCACCGATCCGCCAATCCTTACCCCCGCGGCCTGCGAAGGCACCAGCACGCTTTTCCCGGTCGAGTATTTCGGTGATGAAGCTTACCTCACGCAAAGCGGCCAGCTTTATATCGAGAGCACCGCGCTCGCACTCGGCAAGGTCTACAGCTTCGGCCCCACGTTTCGCGCGGAAAAGTCCAAGACACGCCGCCACCTCACCGAGTTCTGGATGGTGGAGCCCGAGCTCGCTTACGCTGGCCTCGATGACCTGATGGAGTTGGCCGAGAACTTCCTCAGCTTCATCGTCGGCCGCGTGCTCGAACGTCGCCCCGCCGACCTCAAAATCATCAACCGCGATATCACCCAGCTTGAGTCGATCAAAGCGCCTTTCCCACGCATCCGCTACGACGAAGCTGTCGCCATGCTCAATGACGCTCACGCCAAGGGCCTGGTCGAACACCCCTTCGAATACGGCAACGATTTCGGCTCACCCGACGAGACCTACATCTCCTCGCAATTCGACCGCCCCGTCATGGTCCACCGCTATCCGGCGGCCGTGAAAGCCTTCTACATGGAGCCCGACCCGGACGACCCGAAATACGCGCTCTGCGTGGACGTCCTCGCGCCCGAGGGCTACGGCGAAATCATCGGCGGCTCGCAGCGCATCGCCTCTTACGACCTGCTCAAGCAGCGCATCGAAGATCACCATCTCCCGCTCGATGCCTTCCAGTGGTACCTCGACTTGCGTCGCTACGGCTCCGTGCCCCACTCCGGTTTCGGCATGGGTATCGAGCGCGCCGTGGCCTGGATCTGCGGCCTGGACCACGTCCGCGAAACCATTCCATTTGCCCGAACGCTGAACCGTATCTATCCTTGAGGGTTGGCTTCTGCTACCGGCGCTCTCTTACGCCGGTAGCAGAAGTTATGCGCACCCAGAACGCGCACAGAACAGATCGGAACCCGTTATGTCGAAGACCGACAGCACCATGCATGCTGAGACCACCCGCGGCCATCAACCCATGTACACCGGCGTGCAAGCGCTCCCTCCGCGCCAGATCCGCATCATCGGCGTCCCCCTCGATCTCGGCCAGGCTCGTCGCGGCGTCGACATGGGTCCCTCGGCTGTCCGCGTCGCTGGCCTCGAAGCCCACCTCGAAGCACTCGGCCACATCGTCACTGATGGCGGCAACATCTCCGTCGCTATCGCCGAAACCAAGAACCCCGGCGAGGAGAACGCCAAATACATCAAGGAAATCCGCGAAACCTGCTGCAAGGCCGCCGAGATGGTCGTCAAGTCGCTCGATGAGGGCATGACACCCGTCATCCTTGGCGGAGACCACTCCGTTGCCGCCGGCTCTGTTTCCGGCGTGGCAGAGTTCTATCGCCGTCGCAACCAGAAGATTGGTCTGATCTGGATCGACGCGCATTCCGACATCAACACCCCAGAAACCTCTCCTTCAGGCAACGTCCATGGCATGCCACTGGCCGCCTTGCTCGGCCTGGGGCCCGAGGCGCTCTCCAACCTCTTCGATTTCTCACCAAAGGTCTGCCCCGAGAACGTGGTGCTTATAGGTGTGCGCGACATTGATCAAACGGAAAAGGAAAACATCAAGCGCGCTGGCATCACCGAGGTCTACACCATGCGCGACATCGATGAACGCGGCATGCGCACCGTGATGGAAGAAGCCCTGCGCGCTGCCGGACGCGGTACGGCCGGTTACCACGTCTCGCTCGACATGGACTGGATCGATCCGGAAGATGCCCCCGGCGTCGGCACTCCCGTCCGTGGCGGCGCTACCTACCGCGAAGCGCACCTCGCCATGGAAATCCTCGCCGACCACGGCCGCATGCTCTCCTTCGAGATCGTCGAAGTCAACCCCGTAATCGACGAGCACAACCGCACCGCCCATCTTGCGGTCGAGCTCGTCTCCTCAGCCTTCGGCAAGAAGATCCTTTGAGGCATCAACGGCGGTAATCCCTAGCCTGCGCTCGGGGGCCATACAATCGTGTCGATGGCCTCCCCCAAAAAACTTCGCGTCGGTATCCTCTTTGGCGGTCGCAGTGGCGAGCATGAAGTCTCGCTGCGCTCCGCTGCCTCCGTGCTCCAGGCAATTGATACAGGGAAGTACGACGTCGTTCCTGTTGGCATCTCGAAATCCGGCCGTTGGTTGACGGGAACGAGCGCAGAGCGGCTCCTGGGCGGCGAAAGCGCCGACATGGTTCGCCTGGCCACAGAAGAACCTGCCTCGGTGGAGCGAAACAGCCCCGGTACCGATGGAAGCGACAGTACCGGTCTGGCGTTCAACGACCCCAGCGAAGCGTTGGGTGTTGACATTCTCTTTCCCGTGCTCCACGGCACCTATGGCGAGGACGGCACCATGCAGGGTCTCTTCGAATTGGCAGGCAAAGCCTATGTGGGCTCAGGCGTACTCGGCTCAGCGGCCGGCATGGATAAGGACGTGATGAAGCGCCTCTTTGCCGCAGCCGGCCTGCCCCTCGTAAAACACATTACACTTCTGCGGACCAGCTGGCGCGAGCACCCGAAGAAGAGCATCGCCCATATTGAGGCCTCGCTCAAGTACCCACTGTTCACCAAGCCCGCGAACGCCGGCTCGTCGGTCGGCATCTCCAAGGTGCACGATACGTCAGAGCTGGCCGCAGCACTTGACCTGGCTGCGAGCCACGACCGCAAGCTCATCGTTGAGCAGGGCGTTGGCGGAAAGTCCGGTAAGCACGGCAGGGGAAAAGCACGCGAACTCGAAGTCGCCGTTCTCGGCAATGATCGTCCTGAGGCCTCCGTCATCGGCGAAATCGTTCCCGGCAAGGAGTTCTACGACTACGAAGCCAAATACGAGAGCGACAGCTCCATGCCCATCATTCCCGCCAAGCTGGACAAACCGCAGGCGAAGCAAATCCGCGAGATGGCAATCGCTGCCTTCCAAGCTTGCGATTGTTCCGGGCTGGCGCGAGTCGACTTCCTCATGGAACCGGAGGGGAAGAGCGGCAAAGGTGGCAAGATTTATCTAAACGAGATCAATACCATGCCCGGCTTCACCTCCATCAGCATGTATCCCAAGCTGTGGGAGGCCTCCGGCCTGGCCTACCCGGAGCTCATCGACCGCCTCATCCAGCTCGCAATCGAACGCCGCGCCGAAAAGGACGAAACCCAGTACAGCCGCTGAACCGATTACTTGTTCCATGCGGTCGTCTAGTTCACCGGGATTTCTGTGCACTTTACTTGGCGCGAATGCTCGAGAGCTTAACTCAGCACGCTTGTTAACGATATAGAGAGCGACGATCTCTTATACCGGAGCATCACGCCAGAATCGCTGCATTTGCAGCCGAAACCCGCAATCGGTCCCTCGCCATCTAGGAACTCCGGCGCAAGTAGTGTGTCCGGCTCGCGACCAGGGCGATAGATCATCGCTAGCTTGCGCATAGGATCAATGAGCCAGCCCAACTCAGCGCCGCGAGAAAGCCACCACTCCATCTTGGCTTCAATCTTTGAAGCCTGTTGCTTGGCGACCGTAGCTCAATCACGAATTCTGGGCAGAACGGCATAAACTTGTCGCGTCTTTCGCATCTACAGCTTGGTATCGAACCGCGAAACCCACGCCGCATCCGGACCCCGCATTGCTTTGTCGGCGAAATACACACCCAGATCAGAGCCCGAAGGTAATCCGCGCCCGTCCCGCTCTGCCCAGCAGATCGAGTTCGTGACACAATATATGCATTCAAATTGCTGCCCGCCATGCCAGCCGGGACCATCATGCGGATCGTGCCATCCGGATCGCTCTCGATCCTCAAACCTTTATTCTCCGCGCAGAAAAGCGAGAAGTTCGTCTTCTGTTAGGGCAACTTCAGGCCGAAGAGTCAAAGGGAAGAAGATGCTTGCAAACGAAAGCAGGAGACCGGCAGCCTCCTCCCTCTCGCCCGTAACCGCATGCTGAATAGCAGGTGCGGCAGACATTCTTTCCCCTTATATGCGACTTAAGTTACGCGACGACTTCGATGCCCATCGATCGCGCCGTACCCTTGATGCTCTTTACCGCGCTCTCAACGGAAGCGGCATTCAGATCCGGCATCTTCTGCTTGGCGATGTCCATCACCTGTGCCTCGGTCACGCGGCCAACCTTGTCCTTGTTCGGTGCGCCGGCGCCTTTTGCCACGTTGGCGGCCTTCTTCAGCAGCACCGCTGCTGGAGGTGTCTTGGTGACAAAAGTGAAGGAGCGATCGACATAGACGGTGATCACCACGGGGATGACCAGCCCTTCCATGTCCTTGCCCTGCGTGCGCGCGTTGAACTGCTTGCAGAACTCCATGATATTGACCTGCGCCTGGCCCAGGGCCGGACCCACCGGAGGAGCCGGCGTCGCCTTCGCGGCAACAATCTGAAGCTTTACTTGTGTCTGTACTTTCTTTGGTGCAGCCATCTCACAACCCTTTCGCGTCTGGCCGCGTGCTCGAGCCCAGCCAGAGATTTCTATTCAAAACTTTGGTGCGTGCCTGCTGCGTATGTATTGGCGGTTGGCTAAACGGCGCGTTCTACTTTGCCGAATTCCAACTCAACTGGCGTAGACCGCCCGAAAATTGTCACCATGACCTTCAGCGTTTCGCGATCTTCATTGATCTCGTCGACCACGCCATTGAAGTTCGCAAAAGGCCCTTCGGTGATGCGCACCGACTCGTTCTTCTCGAATTTGACCTTGAGCCGCGGCTTGTCTTTCGACAGGTCGGTACGGAACAGGATAGAGCTGACTTCCTGCTCGGTCAGCGACACCGGCTTGTCGCCCGTTCCCAGAAAGCCAGTGACCCGGGGCGTGTTCTTGATCACATGCCACAGGTCGTTATCGAGGTCCATTTCGACCAGTACATAGCCCGGCAGGAAGACCCGCTCGATGGTCCTCTTCTTGCCGTTCACCAGTTCGGTGACCGGCTCGGTCGGAATCATTACGCGGCCGATCTTGTTCTGCAGACCAAAGGCCTGCACGCGGCCCTCGATCGACTCCTTGACCTTGCGCTCAAAACCTGAATACGCATGGATGATGTACCACTTGAAGCGCTCGTTCGCCGGAGGCGTAAGCTGCTCCTGCGGCGGCTCCGTTCCATTGGGCGGCTGCACTCCGGCCGCATCGATATTGCTTTCTTCCGTCATCGGGTTTCTACGATCTCTACTGTCCGGTGCCGAGCCAGTGCAATACGCCCTGGATCGTGCGCCCAAGAATCTGGTCCACTACATAAAAATAGGCCGCAAAGGCGAAAACTGTGCCGATCACTACCGCCGTCATGCTGCGCACTTCTTCGCGCGTGGGCGTAACGACTTTACGCATTTCATTGCGTACGTCCTTGAGGAAGTCTACCGATCGCTCGATGGACCCCGTAACGCTGTGCGTCAGTTTATTCTGCTCTGCGCCGGAACGGTCTGTCCCGGAAACCACCACGGCTTTGGCCATATGCGTCCTTCTCTTATTTTCGGGAAAGGCGCCTGGCTAGGGCCGTTTCCCGTTTGGCGGCTTTGAAAGCCGCTCCTCGTCACGAAATCAATTCAAAGCTTGGCAGGGGCGGAGGGATTCGAACCCCCAAGTTCGGTTTTGGAGACCGACAGTTTAACCGTTGAGCTTACGCCCCTAAATGGCCAGGGCGGATCTCAGAGATTACATATCTCTGGCGCCCCCAAGGGCGCGTCCGCCCGGACGGCCAGTCCTACTTCGTTTCCTTGTGCTCCGTATGTTTCCGGCAGCGGTTGCAAAACTTCTGAAATGTCAACCGGCCCGTGGTCGTCTTTTTGTTCTTGGTGGTCGAGTAATTGCGCTCTTTGCAATCCCCACACTGCAATGTCACGATTTCACGCATAGTTCTATTCTACCTGACTGGCCACCACTTCGCAGAGGCCAAAGTTATTGCCGCCTGTTTAGCCCGGCCAGGGCCAGCCAACTCCACTCCGGAGCTGCCCTGCCCACCTGATCCCTAGAAGCTCGTCCCTTTTACTTCAGGATCTCGGTAATGGTCCCGGCGCCTACGGTCCTGCCGCCTTCGCGGATAGCGAACCTGAGCCCCTTTTCCATGGCCACCGGCGTATGCAGCTCGATCTCCAGCGCAATGTTGTCCCCCGGCATCACCATCTCGGTGCCTTCCGGCAGCTTTGCCGTCCCGGTCACGTCCGTGGTGCGGAAGTAGAACTGCGGCCGGTAGCCGTTGAAGAACGGCGTGTGCCGCCCGCCTTCTTCCTTGCTCAACACATAGATCTCGCCCTTGAACTTGGTGTGCGGCGTGATCGAGCCGGGCTTGGCCAGCACCATGCCGCGCTCCACGTCTTCCTTGGCGATGCCCCGCAGCAAGAGCCCGGCATTGTCGCCCGCCTGCCCTTCGTCCAGCTGCTTCTTGAACATCTCAACGCCGGTTACCACCGTCTTGCGCGTGTCGCGGAACCCGACAATCTCGGCTTCCTCGCCCACCTTCACCTTGCCCCGCTCGATCCTGCCCGTGACTACCGTGCCCCGGCCCGAAATCGAGAAGATGTCTTCAATCGGCATCAGAAACGGCTGGTCGATGGCCCGCTCCGGCAGCGGCACGTTCTGGTCTACCGCATCCATCAGCTCGTCGATCTTCGCTTCCCACTCTGCTTCGCCGTTCAACCCGCCCAGCGCCGAGCCGCGCACCACCGGCACATCGTCGCCCGGGAAGTTGTACTTGCTCAACAGCTCGCGCACTTCCATCTCCACCAGGTCGATCAACTCCGGGTCGTCCACCGCATCGCACTTGTTCAGAAACACCACGATGTAGGGCACCCCGACCTGCCGCGCCAGGAGCACGTGCTCCTTGGTCTGCGGCATCGGGCCATCCGTGGCAGCTACCACTAAGATCGCCCCGTCCATCTGCGCCGCGCCCGTGATCATGTTCTTGATGTAGTCGGCGTGGCCCGGGCAGTCCACGTGCGCGTAGTGCCGGTTCTTGGTCTCGTATTCCACATGCGCGGTGGCAATGGTGATGCCCCGCTCCCGCTCTTCCGGCGCGTTGTCAATAGTGTCAAACGAACGAAACTTGTTGTTCGGATTGTGCTTGCTCAATACCTTGGTGATCGCCGCGGTCAACGTCGTCTTGCCGTGATCAATGTGCCCAATCGTCCCCACGTTCACGTGCGGCTTGGACCGGTTGAACTTTTCCTTCGCCATGCTGCTTCCTTTCTCCTCTGCTCACTCGGAGGGAAACGCGCCGATGCGGCGCTCCCACTCCGTCCACCCTGCTAATTTCGTGTCGAGCTCTTCGTAGGCCGTCGCGTGCGCCATGCAGAAGTCTCGAAATGCCGTCGCCGAAGCCCAATGATCGAAGGTGAAGAACCGTGCCGGATGCTGCACGCTCCGCACCAGTTCAACTCCCAGGAACTCCATCGACCGTCCGAACAGCGATGCCCATAGCCCGTCCGGTCCGTATGCCTCCATGAAGCTGCTTTCGCACCCGGGCTTCACCTCGTACTCCCAAACCACTACGAAGAGAGCCGGCGAGGACGCATACGGCAGCTCAGTAATAGGCGTACACCTTCAGGTACTTGGCACGCATTTCCGGCGGCACCTGCTCCACTTTGCTGAGGTAAAACTCCCGTATCTGGCCCCGGTCGCCGTCCAGCAGGTTGCGGTATCCGTTGGCGGCGGTCTCGCCCAGGAGCCCTTGCGCCAGCACGGTTTCGAAGTCCCGCGCCCGCAGCTTTGCCCCGTCGATGCGCTTCAGAAAGCCTGCAACCGCCGCCGGTGCAAACGACTGCTCAATGGCCGCCTTTACTTCGCCGAATGTCTTCTCATCGCCGACTGCCAACACTGGTTTTTCGAACATGCCGCCTGCTTGGGATCCGATTTCGTTCTCTTGGTTTGGAGCGGGAGACGGGAATCGAACCCGCGACCAACAGCTTGGAAGGCTGTGACTCTACCACTGAGTTACTCCCGCAACCCCGGCCGTTAGCAGATAAAGCTGCCAGCTTCTAGCTATGTGGCTCGGCTAAAAGCTGGCGGCTAACGGGCCTGATCTTTTGGAGCTGATGACCGGGATTGAACCGGTGACCTCTCCCTTACCAAGGGAGTGCTCTACCGACTGAGCTACATCAGCCCTGCTGAAACACTTGCCTGGCGCGCTTTCACTTCAGCAGCTTTTCTGCCCAGGCTTTCTTCGCTGGCTACCTGAACCGTCAAACTTCCGGCTTCTCCGTCTTATCGTACCGCGAACCGCGGCTCAAAAGCAGCAGCCGTATCGCAAATCCGCCGAGTACGACCATCACCAAAGTACGCATGTTCCCCGCTTCCATCGTGGTCCATGCCAAACCGGCGATCACCAGGAGAATGCCCACCCCGATTGCCGTACGGCTTAGCGGCCGGTGGCTGCCGCTGCCGCCAGCCTCACCGTCGATTTCGGGCACTTCTGCTCGTTTCACAGCCAAAACTCTGGTGCACAGGGGAGGATTCGAACCTCCGTAGCTCGCAAGGAGCGGCAGATTTACAGTCTGCTGCCATTAACCGCTCGGCCACCTGTGCACATCCCTGAGAGCAACGGCTCCCATTTCCATTCTCTCCCATCGCGCTTCCACCCGCGAGAGACACGTCCAGATTCCACGCGAAACCCGCTTTGCCAGGAAAGCCTCAGGGAGGATGAAACCTGAAACGAAAACTTGGAGCTGGCGAAGGGACTTGAACCCCCGACCCTCTGATTACAAATCAGATGCTCTACCAGCTGAGCTACGCCAGCTTAACAACCTTCGTACATTGCGTCGAGACACACCTCGGCACGCTCGGAAGGTAATGCAATAAATGCAAGCCTAGCACAGCAAAGAATGCCACTGCAACGCGTTCGGTGTCTCGGGTTCCAAAGCAGCTTTCCGAAAGGCCGACCACTAGCCCCAGGGAGGCGCTCGAGCAATTCCTGATCAATAACGCTTGATATCAACACAAGCTCGTTTACTGGGACTAATCCGGCAAACGTACGGAACATCGTCGATTGAGTTGCTGCTGTTTATTTCAAGGGCGGCCAGAGTAGTGAATGACAACAGAACCGATGCGATGCGCCTGATGCAAAAGCCAATCAGGGTTAGTGGCGGAAGCATCGGTGCTTAAAGTAAGGAGGTTTGGCCCTGACCAAGTGATGCGTACCTGCGGATCCGCCAACTCAAAGCTTCCTCTCTGCCAAAAACTGATGACCGCCCGACGAAGCTCAAAGGTCGATGGAACATGATTCTTGATGACGATAGCGTAGCGAGGTCCGTTCAATGCTTGTTTGTCCGTCCGCTCAACCTCGAAAGCAATTTCTCCATTTGAAGAAGGGATTGCTTGAAGAATCTGGTAATGGCCTCCAGAGTCCAGGTCTCCATCAAAGAGGAGAAACACAGGTACGCAGAACCCAAGCACGATGAGGATCACGACCAGCTTGAAGAGGCTCATCCTTCGCTCTAGGCGCATGAAAGCAGGATACTTGAGCGCGACGCAGGCGAATCGGTAACGACAAGTCGGCTTGTGGGAAGCTATGTGGCACCTCAAGCCGTGTACCTATCAATTCAAGTTTGACGGTATACGGGCTTATCTCGACAAATCACGTTCAACGAGACATGAGGCGTTTCGATTGCCCCTTGTCACCGCAATACGACCACTTTGCGGTGGTATCCTCTTTGGCACGGGCTTTCAGACAAGTTTGGACGGCCCTCTCTCGATATCTCTCACCTCATGCGACGTCGCACCAAGACTACCCTCCTCATCGTAGCTATCGCCGTCGCCCTTCTCGCTGTGCTCGTCTACCTACGCCAGAAGGCTCCGCCGGAAGCTGCCCGCATCCTGCCCGAATCGGACGGCATCCTTTACGTCAACCTGAAGCCGCTGCGCGCTGCCACCCACTACGACCAGCACCCCGTCCGGCACGATCCGGCCTACCAGCAGTTTATCGACGCCACCGGCTTCGTCTTTGAGCGCGACCTGAACGAGGCTGCCTTTGCGCTGCACCGGATGCCGGACCCGCTCGGCCCCAACGGCCCGGTTGCCTTTTCGGAGGTCTTTGTCGGCCGGTTCGACGGCAAGCGCCTCGCCGGCTACCTGGAGCGCATCAGCGCCACGCGCGAGCCATACGCCGGGCACACGGTCTACAGCATCGCGAGCGAGGGCCGTACTGTCCGCGTCGCCATCCTCGGCTATGACATGGTCGGCGTGTCCAATACGCCGACACCCGAACAAATCCACGCCATGCTCGACCGCTACCGCACCGCTGCCCTGCCCTTTTCCGGCTCGTCCGTGCTGGCGGAATACTACGGGCAGGTTCCGGCTCTTTCGCTGGCGTGGGGTATCGGGAAGCTCTCGCTTCCGCTCTGGAATGGCGGGGGGCCCGCAGTGCTCGGCTTCCACATTCCTCTCAGTCTGGATACAGCCTTTGTCGCCTCGGTCCGGTGGCTCGGCTCACTTCACCTGCGCGTGGAGGAGATCGCACCCAACCCGACGGCCGCAGCCGCCACCGCCACTACTCTTCGCGCGGTCGCCGGGCTGCTTGCGGCGGCGGAGAACAACCTGCCCGCCACCTTCACCAATGCCGAATACCGCGACCTGCTGAACAGCATGCAGATTCAGCAAAAGGGTGATCGCGCCGTCGTTTCCGCCACGGTTCCGCCGGCGCTGCTGGAAAGAATGGTCGCCCCATCCAGCGGCATGGGCGCCCTGGGCAGTGCCGCGCCTGCCCCCAAGCCGGCCGAAGACAAGAGCCATCTCCGCTTTTGGCCTTTTGACGAGTAGACCCATCTCCTAACGCTCTCATCTAAGGACGGCAGGCACCGCTTCCGTAAGCGGCGCGCCCCGGAGCATCGATGACCTTTAGCAAGCACCCCGCGCGTACAGCCGGACTCCTTTGCGGAGCCGCAACTGTGCTGCTCGCGTCGCCTCTCCTTCTTGCCCAGACGAGCAGCAGCAATGTCCAGACTGGCCAGGCCGCATTCAGCGACTACTCCAAGCAGCATCCCGGAGCCGAGCGAAAGATCACCGTCGCCGATCTGCCACAGCCTTATGCCACGGAGTCCGTTGATAACGGGCCCCATCTGGTGCCGCGCCCGGCGAACGCCATTCCCCAAGCGCCGGCCGGGTTCAAGGTCGACCTGTACGCGAACGACGTGAGCGATCCGCGACTGATCCGCACCGCTCCTAACGGCGATCTGTTCGTGGTGGAAAGCGAGCCGAAGCACGACTCCGACAACGGCACCGTGAAGGTCTATCGCGGGGTGGGGCCGGACGGTAAGCCGCAGCAGACCGAAACCTTTGCCACCGGACTGAAGCAGCCCTTTGGCGTTGCCTTTTACCCGCTCGGCGCGAATCCCAAGTGGGTCTATGTGGCCAACACCGATTCCGTCGTTCGCTTTCCCTACCAGAACGGCGACATGAAAGCCCGCGGCGCGCAGCAGGTTATGGTCAGCGACCTGCCGGGCGGCGGCCGCCTGCGCGGGGGCGGCCACTGGACGCGCGATGTTGTCTTCTCCAAGGACGGCTCGAAGATGTTTGTCTCGGTGGGATCGCGCTCGAATGATGACGACACCGACAACAACCCGGCCGAAGTACACCGCGCCGACGTGCTCGAGTTCACCCCCGAAGGCAAGTTCGTGAAGGTCTATGGCTGGGGTATCCGCAACTGCGTGGGCGAGGCCATTAACCCTATCACCGGCCAGCTATGGTGTTCCACCAATGAACGTGACGGTCTCGGTGACAACCTCGTTCCCGACTACATCACCCACGTCGACGAAGGCGGCTTCTATGGCTGGCCGTGGTACTACATGGGCAACCACCAGGATCCGCGACAGAAGGGTAAACATCCCGAACTGGCCAGCAAAGTACTGGTGCCGGATGTGCTGCTGCAGCCGCACAACGCCTCGCTCGAGATGACTTTCTACGAGGGCCAGCAGTTTCCCTCGCAATACAAAGGCGATGCCTTTGCCGCCGAGCATGGCTCCTGGAACAAGGCCAAGCGGACCGGCTATGAGGTGATTGCGGTACCCATGCAGAACGGCCATGCTACTGGCGCCTACATGGACTTCCTCACCGGCTTTGTGACGCCTGAGGGTGACGTCTGGGGGCGGCCTGTGGGTGTTACGGTCGCGAAAGACGGCTCGTTATTCGTCACCGATGACGGCTCGAATTCGGTCTGGCACGTGAGCTACACAGGCACGAAGACGGCAAGCGCTAAGGGTAAGTAATTTGCCGCAGAATCACCAGGGCGTCGAAGTCAGGTTACATTTCGGCGCCCTCGCAGCATCTGAAAAGAAGCTTGGAAATCATCACTCGAAATAACAGGAGCAGTTATGAACTGGTTTGCGTTCACTTTAGGCGGTGTTCTCCTTGGCACCGCAGCGTATCTGATTCTCAGCCAGAGCGAAGGTGGTTCGGGCGGTAGCCGGGGCAACCAGCCGCCCGTCACCGACCTTGCCCACCAACTTGAGCAGGCCTGGGCCGATCACCACACGACTGCTTGATCCAGCTGCTCTGTTACAACGCGTGCTGTCCGGCGTCCTTTTCTTTTGCGGGAAGGACGCATATTTTCCGCTGTGCACTGTTGCTGCCCTAGATCTGTCGGGGGCGTACACTCTGACCACCGCGGAGCAGATGCAAATGGCCTCTCTCACCACACCCGATTTCTCCATCGAGCAGTATCTCCGGACACCCTACAGCCCCGACTGCGACTTCATCGATGGGACAGTGGAGGATCGCAACTCGGGTGAACTGGATCACGCAAATCTACAGACAGCTATCGCCGCCTGGTTTCGGCACCATCAGCAAGCCTGGAACATCTATTCGTTCGTCGAGCTCCGGGTCCGCATCTCCCCTACTCGCGTTCGCATTCCGGATGTCACGCTCCTCTCCCGAAGCGCCCCGCGTGAGCAGGTCATCACGCATCCGCCTCTCGCCGTCATCGAGGTGTTATCCCCGGAAGACCGCTTCAGTCGCTACCAGGAGAGACTGACGGATTACCGGCAGATGGGCGTGAAGAATATCTGGGTGGTAGATCCCGCGTCCCGCAAAGGCTTTGACTGCGGCACCCCAAGCTGGATCGAACAGCAGGATTTTAGAATTGAAGGCACGCCCATTACGCTCTCTCTTCCTGCACTCTTCGCCGAACTCGACTCCGCAGAATAGTCAGACCTCCTCGCGGGTACTTGGCTGGTCCTGCGCTGAGGGTGCATCCGGCTGGGCGCTCAATCCTCCTTCGACCGGCCGGTCGGGCTGGCTATTGTAAATCTCTTCCGCCCTGGCCAGCGTGTCGATCTCTTCGACCGGCTTGTCGTCTCGTATCCGCACAATCCGAGGGAACCGCAGTGCGAACCCGCTGCTGTGCCGGTCCGAACGCATCATGTTGTTGAACGTCACCTCGAGCACAACCTTGGGCTCTACCAGCCTCCAGCCGCCGAAGTCCTCCAGCGTATGCTCGTGTAACCAGCGCGAGAGTCCGTCTATCTCTGCATCCGTCAGCCCGGAATACGCTTTGCCAATATTCTTGAGTGCCTCGCCGTCGCGCACGGCAAAGGTATAGTCGCTGAGCGTGCCCGCGCGTCTGCCATTCCCGTATTCGGCTGCGGTCACCACCACGTCCAGCGTTGCCAGTTCCCGCTTAAGCTTCAGCCACGCCAGTCCGCGCCGCCCTGGCTGGTAAAGGCTCCCGGCTGCTTTGAGCATCACCCCTTCATTTCCGCGCGCCCGTGCGTCCACGAATGCCTGCTCCAACTGCTGCGCAGACGATAATTTGGCCACTGGGGCCAGTATCAGGCGAGGAAAGGCGTCCCCTTCGGGCTTGCCTGCTTCTGCTTCGTCTGCACCCGCTGTGCCGAAAAGCGCTGTCTGGCTGCGCACATCAGCAGCCGTGTCTTTCCCTCCGGCCCGCGTCCGCTCCGCTTCTGCCGCTACCACCGTCTCCAAGGCCCCACGGCGTGCATCGAGCGGCTCTTCCAGCAACAAGGCTCCTGCCCGGTACAGCAGGTCGAAGGCCATGAAAATGACCGGAGTTCCGGTGCGCATCTCTGCCGTGACGCGTTTACGCCCTATGCGTTGTTGCAGCGAAGAGAATGGCAAGGCGCGCGCCTCGACTGGATCCCACGCCAGTACCTCGCCATCCAGAATGAGCGGCTGACCAACACGGGCAAAGGCTTCTTCCAGCTCCGGAAAGCTGTGTGTCATGTCTTCGCGCGAGCGGGAGAACAGCGCTACACGCCCCGGCTGGGTAGGATCGCCGCAGTGCAACTGGCAACGGATGCCGTCGTACTTATCCTGCACATGCGCCTGTGCCAGAGCTGATTGCCGGTCGCCGGCCGCCGGTTCCTGATCGCTGACCGCTGACCCCTGATCCCCCTCCTGTGCCGGCTCACTCCCCTTTCTCGTGCGCTTCTTCGTCCCAGCTTCTTCTTTCCGCTCCGCTTTTACTTCTTCGGCAAAGCGGGCCATTGCTTCCTCAACCGTGGCAACAGGGCTCGCCAGCATGAAGCCGAGCGGATGAAACAATCTCATGCGGGCATCGGAGAGCCGATCCGCTTCCGCCAGCGATACTACTTCACCAATATCGCCCAACAACATCACTGCGCGGCGGACCTCAGCGAGCTCGCGCCCATAGGCGACGGCAATCGACTCCTCCACCTGCGCCTGCTTCACCCCGGTGCGCATATCACCGACCATGAGCTTGATCAAGAACTTGGCTTCGAGCGGCGTCGCTTTATCGAGCAGCGCTTTCAGCAGCACATACTTGGGCGCATTTCCTCGCGCTTCCGCGAGCTGCGCAAATACCCCGGCGACCTCGCCCAGAGTCAGCGACGGCATCACCGGCTTACGCTCGCTCAGCAGATCGAACGCTGCCGATCCCAAATCTCCATGACGCAGATAGGCCGCATGCATCGCGGAGTCGTCCGCGCCGGCCAGCTCCTTGAGCACTTTCGAAACACTCGCGCCGCCCACATTGAGCTGCCGCGCATCCGTTTCGCTGAACGGCATGCCCGTCAGGAACAGTGCTGCCCAGGCCGCCTCCGCTACCGGCAGCTCCCGCAGATAATCCGCCATCCACGCGCGCTTTTCCAGCTTCTTGGATGTTCCTGTAAGACGTTGGCAAAGCTCCGCAAACTGTTCCAGGTCCGCCATAGCCTTCCTCCACACGCTTGCGCGCGTACTCAACGACCTCGAAATAGATGCGCTTCCCGTGTTCTTCGCGGTAAACTAGATGTATGAACCACGCTGCCGATCACTGTGGCTTCCTTTCCGGCGCGCTCCTTTAGCGGCTCCCGCCGCCCTATCGCTTTCGTCTTCAAGTCATAGCCTAAGAGAATCTGCCTGTATCCCACCTGGATCGCAAGCGCCATCAGGTTCTGCTGTCCCCGAATAGAAAGCCGGTAAAGGGAGCACCCCATGTTTGAACGTCTGGAACAAACTGCAGCACGCTATGAAGAGTTAGGCCGCGAGATGGCCTCCCCCGATGTGACCAGCGATCAGCAACGTTATCAGAAGATCGCTAAACAGCACCGCGAACTCGAGCCCGTGGTTGAAATGTTCCGTGAGTACCAGCACGCGCAACAGGGCATCGCGGATGCCCGGCTCATGCTCGGCGAAAGCGACCCCGATATCCGCGCCATGGCTGCAGAGGAGCTTGCGCAGCTGGAAGAGCGCCTGCCGCGGCTCGAAGGCGGTTTGAAACTGCTGCTGTTGCCTAAAGATCCGAACGATGAAAAAAACGTTATCCTCGAGCTCCGCGCCGGCACTGGCGGGGACGAGGCGTCGCTATTCGTCGCCGAGGTCTTCCGCATGTATTCCCGGTTTGCCGAGCAGCACCGTTGGAAAGTAGAAGTGCTTTCGAGTTCCGAATCCGGCGTTGGCGGACTGAAGGAAGTGATCGCCATCATCGAGGGCGATCGCGTTTACTCGCAGCTCAAGTACGAGTCCGGCGTTCACCGTGTCCAGCGTGTGCCTGCTACGGAAACGCAGGGACGCGTACACACCTCGGCCATTACGGTCGCGGTCCTTCCCGAGGCTGAAGACGTGGACATCAAGATCGAAGCCAAGGACCTGCGCATCGATACCTTTTGCTCGTCCGGCCCTGGCGGCCAGTCGGTGAACACGACCTACTCGGCCATCCGTATTACGCACCTGCCGACGAACACCGTCGTTAGTTGCCAGGACGAAAAATCGCAGATCAAGAATCGCGAGAAAGCTCTGCGCGTCCTCCGCGCACGCTTGTACGAAGTGGAGCAGGAGCGGCAGCACCAGGCGCTCGCCCAGGAGCGCAAGCAACAGGTCGGCTCCGGCGATCGTTCAGAGAAAATCCGCACCTACAACTTTCCCCAGAACCGGCTTACGGATCACCGCATCGGCCTGACCCTTCACCAGCTTGCCGAGATCATGGAAGGCCGCCTCCAGCCTGTGATCGACGCCGTTGTCGCTCACTTCCAGGCCGAACGCCTGAAGGCGGAGACCACGACGGCGTAAGCTTCGATGCACATCCTTCACTCAACGCCACGCGTTCGCATTTTCAAAGCAGTAGTATGATTCGATTCTGCAGGTGCGGCACCGGAGGGGAATACGTGATGGCGCAAACACGTTCGATGATGATGATGGCCGGACTGCTTTGTGGGCTGTTATTGGGTGGGTGCAGCTCAAACAAGACTCCGAACGCAAAGAATTTTACCCGGACGCTGAACGCTTATTTCTTCAACCACGATGATTGCCTATATCCCAGCGCACTCCGCTTCCCCTATGAAGTCAGCATGACGGATACTTCGTCGAGCGGCCCCAAGGGACTCGATGCACTGGCAAAGGCGGGCTTGCTGACCATGAGCGAGGAAAAGGCTCTCAAGGTGAAGCGTTACGCGCTGACCCCGGCCGGCTCCAAAGCCACTGCGCGCTTTTGCTATGGCCACCGCGAGGTCACGAGCATCGATAGCTTCACGCCGCCCGCGACTGTAGATGGACGTCCCGGCTCCACCGTGAGTTATCACTACAAGATGATGGATGTTCCTATCTGGGCGCAGACTGACCAGGTACAAAAGGCCTTTCCGTTGATGCGACAAGCAACAACCACAGGTGCAGAAGGCAAGACCGCCGTTGCCCTTACACTCGCAGGGTGGCAGGTACCCGACTAGCGGAGCGTTCCTGTTACCGTCCAGATTTCAGTACGCTGGCTAGCTCACGACGCGAGTGCCGCAAACAGCTGACGGAAGACACGCCCTACCTTAATCTGCTCCACGCTGTTGTTGTAGCTGCCGGTAAACAGCTTTTCGATGAGCTGCCTCCGCCGCGCATCGTCGCATTCGAAGTTTATCGCCAGCATATTGCCGTATGCCCGAATGATCTGCAAGGGAAGTTGCAGCCGCCCCCCGTCCAGGCTGAGAGCCGAAGGCGCGGAAAGAGCGAGTGTCGACGCCTCCAGTTGCAGAGAAGCCCCGCCAAGCGAAAGATCACGCACGATGCATGGGCATTCCGTGCCATTTGAAAGCTGCAGGACGGCGGCTTCCCCAGATTGAAACCGCTCGTCGCGACGGCGCTTTGGCGGCTCGATGCAGACCAGCGCCGTGATGGCGAGCATGAAGACGTTGAATATGCTCCAGAACACGTTCAGTGCGTACCCGGAGCCAGCCCGGTGCGAACTGAAATCGCTGAGGTGAGACAGGACGCCGGCGAGTGTCAGCAGACCAAGCACGATAAGCGGCCACATGATCCTCCACTGAACGGTTGTGTGTTCACTGGAAATGCCCTTGGCGGTGACTTTGAAGCCGCGCCCGAACGGCCGCAGCAGACCTGTGATCACCGTGCGCACGATGAAAAACGCCATCAGCATCTGGGTGAGGTCGGTCATGATGGGCATCACGCGGTTCTCTGTCAGCACGCTCATGAACAGGAGGCTTGCCGCCACCATGGGAGCGAGATAATAGATGAGCTCCGCCCCGGTCGCCCGTACCACCGCTGCTCCCGTAAACCAGAAGACGATCGGAGCGACCAACAAAGCCAGCTTGAAGGCCGAAACAGAAACCCAGTAAAGCGCCGTGTCGAAGTAGGCGAGCCGGTTGATCAAGCTGTGCTTACCACGCCCCAAAAATGACCAACGCGTGTAAAGCTGCTGGATGCCGCCCAGGCACCAGCGCGAACGTTGCGAGACATACTCATTCAAGCTTTCGGGGGCCAGCCCCAGGCTCAGCCGCTCATTCAGGTAGACGGTGCGGTAACCGTACTCTTCGAACTTGAAGGTGGTGAGCATGTCTTCTGTAACCGTTTCAGTTGCCATACCGCCGCTTGCCTCAAGCGCCGCTACCCGGAAGACAGCCGATGTGCCGCAACAGAAGGCTGCACCCCATGCGTCCTTGCACGGCATGAGCGCTTCAAAGAAGAAGCGCTGCTCATCTGGCCACACTGCCGTGCACAGAAGTCCGGCCTGCACGGGATCGAAATTGAAGAAGTGCTGCGGAGTCTGAACAATGCCCACGGTCGGGTCGTCGAAAAGCCCCAGCGTGCGTCGCAGTATCCTGCGATTCGGGACAAAGTCCGCATCCAGCAGCAGAATAAATTCAGGCCGGCGCCCGGTTTCCAATGCGCACTTCAGCCCATTGTTCACGTTCCCCGCTTTGGCGTGTTTGCCCTTCACGCGAAACGTGTATTCGGCGCCAAGCTCCTCTGCAAGTTCACGGACCCATGCGCGCGCGCCATCGTCCAGAACCCAGATACGGAGGTCGGGATGATTGATCGCTTTCGCGCCTACGATGGTTCGCTCGAGGATGGCCCGGTCTTCATTGTAGGTAGCGATGAAAACATCGACAGGTGCCGCCATCAGCGGAGAATTTGCATGCGCGTCCGCTTCCGGAGTCCGGTCAATGATCCGTGACATGAAGAAGCAGATCAGGATTGAGCTCAGTACGGTAAAGCCTTCTCCCACGAGAAAGGCCCGCGACCAGAGCATCTCCCAGAAGCTTTGGCCAACCGGCATCGCGTACACGATGCGCCAATACATATAGCGCAACGAACAGGCTATGCAGAGCAGTGCGGCAAAGGCGCGCGCATGTTTCGACCCTCGGCCCAGGACGTTGAAGCAAACGCCCATAGCGCCGAACACCAGCAACAAGGGGGCAAATGTTTCCAGTTCAGTCATTGGCTATTTCGACCAGGAAGCCAGGGCAAAGATTCCGGTACGCTTCTTGGGCAGCAGCACCTGGGCGGCGTGGCCTACCGCGCATGGCGTGTCTGCGGAAGCATCCGTCACAAAGGCGAGCCGGACGACGGCCATCCGCTCTTTAGAGCTAAGGATCGTATCGGCCGCAAGCTTCTGGCTTTCGTCCGGCTGTTCGCTGACGCTGAGGATATTGGCGCGCTGCACCCTGGATTCGCCGCTCATTTTTACGCGAGCTTCTCCGCCCAGGTCCAGATGCGAGAGTTGAGCCTGGGGAAAGGCGGCAAGCAGGAATTGCTGTTTGCAATCCACAAGTTGGGCTACCGCGTCGCCGGTGCTGAGCCGTTCACCGTCCTGGGCCTGCACCTGCCAGATCGTTCCAGTGATGGGCGATACGAGATCGGCGCGATGCATCAGGCCGGTGTACTCGCTTTCCACAGTTACGTCCGAGCGGAGATTGTCCGCATGCATGTTCAGCGTCGCCGAGGACTGTCGCAGGTGGGCCAATTGCAGATCGATCTCATCCACGCGCTGGGTGGAATAGGAAACGTCGTTCCCAAAGCCCGGTTCGGTGAAGATGCCCCGGCTAGCTGCGTCGCCTTCTCCCTGCAACACTGCAATCTGCGCTTTTTGGGCAGCGACATCTTCGAGCGCGACCTTGTGCTGCGCCTTGACACGATCCAGACTGGCCTGGGAGACGATTCCGTTCGCATGGAGATCGTCCGCACGCTGTAACTCGGTCCTAGCTTCCGCGAGCGTCGCTTCCTTTTCGGCAAGCAACTTCTCAGCTTCCGCGCTTTGCATCCCAAGCCGCAGCGAAACAGCCTTGGCGTGCACCGCGGCCCTGCGCAGCAGCCTGTCGCGCTCCGCCTCAAGCGTCTCGGCTTCCCCGCTCACCGCGGAAGCCTGGCCGGATGCTTCTCTCTGCGCAGTTTCCAAATCGTGCAGCCGTTCCTCGTTGGCCCGGGAGTTATCTACATGGCCCAGCAATTGCCCGGCTGAGACATGCGCCCCCACAGCGGCCCTGAAGTCATGGAGCGTGCCTTCGATGGGAACTCTCAACGAGCTCACATACGCGGTGACAACCGCATTATCGCTTTGCACATAACGCTGATCCGAAACTACAGCGTAAAGGCCAGCGAGTAAGCAGGTACCCGCGACGGCGACTTTAATTGGACGAAGAGGCCCGCCGGAGCGTTTGGGTACGGCAGCCGCTACTGCTGCTTCGGCCGGCAACGCACCATTCAGAGCTGTTGAAGCGATGGTGTTTTCCACGTACTCCCTCACGAACGCTGGATACGAGCGTGCGGAGCCGAGATGGGCGAAACGGACAGCGTGGCCCCAAACAGAACCGCACTGAAGGACCCCTGATCCGTTCGCGACTCAACGGAAAGCCGCAACACTGAGGCGACTTTAAGCGAGCGGGACTGCGAGAACAATATGACTTTTGTGGAGTAACAAGGAAGGCAATGGACGGCGTACTCAGAAAATCTAGGCTGGAGACCTGCCACTGTTACAAAGCTATCAGCGCGATAACAACTGCGGCCAAACCCATAAGCATGCTCATGCGGTCGGTAATGGCAAAGACAACAGGATCTTCATCCAGTTCGCCGCGCGAGGCGAGCAGCCATACGCGGCAAAGCCACACGATCATTAGCAGGGTGATAAGCCACATGCGCTCGGGATGACGATAGAGACCGGAAACCTCCGGCTGCCCGAGATAGATGGTGAAGACCACGACGGAAGCAAACGCGCTGGAGGTGCCGAAGCTGCGCACCTGTTCGATGTCGTTCAACAGATAGCCTCGCCCATTAGAAAGGGCTGCACCCGCTGAGCGAACGTTTTGCAATTCGCTGAAGCGCTTTACCATAGCCAGCGACAGAAATATGAAGATGGAAAAGGCTGCGAGCCAGTGCGAAATCAAGGTGCCGGTAGCAGCAGCGCCCGCCAGGATGCGCAATGTGTAAAGACCGGCAAGAACGACAACATCAAGCACGACGATTCGCTTCAACGCCAGCGAATAGGCGAGCGTGGTGGCCAGGTAGAGGAGCAGCCAGCCTAGAAAGGCGGGTGCGATGAAGTGGGTCGCCAAAAACGCAAGCGCGAGAAAAGCACAGACAATGGCGAGGCCACCCGCCGCGGAAAGATTGCCGGAGGCAAAAGCACGGTGACGCTTGCGAGGATGGAGGCGGTCGGCCTCGATATCGAGCAGGTCGTTGATGATGTAGGTAGCCGAGGCGCAAAGGCTGAAGGCAAAGAAGGCAAGCAGCGCCGCGGTAATGGAGGCCCGGCCAAAGCGGTGGGCCAGCACCAGCGGCAGGAAAAGAAGGATGTTCTTGGCCCACTGGTGCATGCGGATGGCTTTGAGGAAGACGCGCAGGGGGCTGCCCCGGTCTTCGAAGCTGCGGGCAATGGAGAGTTTACGTGTGCGCAGCAGGAACCGAAGCCCCAGGTCAGGGTTGGCGACCATGGGTTCCGCCGCGGCAGCAAGAAGCGGGACGTCCGGCCGGGCATTGCCCACATAATCGAACTCGCCGGCAAAGCGCGCACGGAAACCGGCAAGCTTGTTTGAGCCGGTAAGGTTGGTAGCGCCGTCGCTGGCAAGCACTCCGTCAAAGATGCCGAGGTGATCGGCGATGCGCTGGGCAAGGGCTGAATCCGCCCCGGTGGCGAGATAAAGCTTGCGGCCTTCACCATGCTCGGCCATGAGGTATTCGAGCAACTTGCGGTTGTAAGGCAGGTGTTCCACGTCAAGAGAGACAAGCGAGGTGACCTGCCGCTTAAGATTGGCTTTCCCCTTGAACGCCCAAAGCGGGGTGCGCAGGAAATCTGCGGGACGGCTCCGGGCCAACAACAGGAGCGAGTCCACCAGGGTGTCGGATTTTACAAGGGTGCCGTCCAGGTCGACACACAGTGGGCGGGCGAGATCAGGGGGTGCGGTGGTGTGCATGGTGTCCTGGCGTGCGCTCATCGCGCCCTGGGGTGTGGCCCCTGGCTATTGCAGCTCTGATCTGGGGTAAAGGCGAATGGCGGCCTCTGCCGGCCAGCTTGACTCCCTATAGGATACCAAACTGCGCTGCCGACGCCTGGCATAGTAGAGGCATCGGCCCGAGATGACGGCGCGCAGAAACGAAGTGCCCGCTCCAAGCAACTGTTGGAGTCAACAGCTAATCCTCCTCTGTTAGGAACGTGGCATACCGGAGGGATTTGGATGAGCAGCGAATCATGGGGGCGGTGGTTGGTGGGAGCGGCGCTGGTGTGGAGCGGCTTCACTGCGGTGGCGCAACAGCCGAATGAGTTAAGCGGCGGGAAAACCCAGGCAATTGTGACGGTGGAGCCCAAAGGAAACGAGGCTGCGGCGCCGGTTCCGGTTACGAATGTGACAGCGAAAATCAATGGCAAGTCAGCCAAGATCGAGAGCTGGCATGGATTCCGCGGAGAAAAGACACAGTTGCAGTTGATCCTGCTGGTGGACGACTCGGCGCGCAGCAGCATCGGTTTGCATTTCAAGGAAATACAGAGCTTTCTGCGCAACCAGGCCCCCAGTACCGAGATAGCGGTGGGCTACATGCAGAACGGGGTGGCCCGGCTGACTCAGCCGTTGACGACCAACCATGACGCAGTGGCAGCGTCAGTACGGCTGCCGGCGGGGGTTCCGGGCGGGAACGCAAGCCCATATTTTGTGCTCTCCGACCTGATCAAACGATGGCCGAGCCAGGAGACGGGCATGCGGCGCGAGGTGGTCATGATCACCGATGGAGTCGACCGTTACTACGGTTTGCGCTTCGACCCGAACAACCCTTATGTGAACTCTGCGATTCAGGATGCGATTCGGGGCGGGGTGGTGGTGTACTCCATCTACTACCGCGACACCGGTTTTGCTGACCGGACCGGCGCAGGCACCGATGGGGGGCAGAACTACCTGATCCAGGTTTCCGATGCAACGGGCGGGCAGGCGTTCTACCTGGGGCTCAGCAATCCAGTGGACATGACGCCGTTTTTCTCGGACATCAACAAGAAACTGCAAAACCAATATGAGCTGACACTTACGCCTCCGGAAGGCAAATCTGGTATCCAGTCGCTCAAGGTGCAGGTGAACACGCCAAACACCAAGACGGAAGCGCCGCAGCGAATCTTTGTGCAGTAACCGGCCGGCGTGGTGCTGGCTCCATGGAGATGGCAGGCATGATCCAGTGCAGCACTGGCCGGCACTGAGGGTTGTATTCCGTTTCAAATGCGGCTGTGTTGGAATAGATAAATGTGGTGGTCGGCTCCGGCCGAATCGAGAGTTTTGCCTTGTGGTTTGTACTGCATTGAAGTGCCGGGTTCTTTGGCTTGGAGGTGAGATTGAGACGAGTGAGATTCGGGGTGCGTCTCGTTGGCGCTTTGGCGGCCGGGATACTCCTGCGCGGAACGGCGCTTCCCCAGCATGTGACAGCGCCCTTCGACCTGCAAGGGCCACGCATCGATATGCGCGTGACCCGCAAGGGAAAGACCCTGCCCATTGCCGAGACCCCGAACCTTGAGCCGGGAGACCGCGTGTGGGTGCATCCAGACCTGCCGGCGAACCAATCGACCCACTACCTGATGGTGATTGCGTTCCTGCGCGGCGCGACCAATCCGCCGCCGGAGAAGTGGTTCATCAAGGCTGAAACCTGGACCAAGCCGGTGAGCGAAGAGGGCCTGGTCTTTACCGTGCCGGAGGGAGCGCAGCAGACACTCCTGTTTTTGGCGCCGGAAACCAGTGGTGACTTCAAGACCCTGAAAAGTGCGGTCAAAGGTCGGCCGGGCGCCTTTGTGCGGTCGTCGCAGGACCTGAATCAGGCGAGCCTGGATCGTTCGCGCGTCGAGACGTATCTCGCGGCCGTGCGCAAGACCTCGGATACCGACCCCAGCAAATTGCAGGAAACGTCAGCGCTCCTGGCGCGGAGCCTGAACCTAAAGGTCAACCAGGCTTGCTTCGAGCGCCCGGCAGCGGAGCAGTCGCAGTGCCTGACGCAGGAAAGCGATCAGATGGTATTGAACGACGGGCACAGTCAATCGATGGTATCGGCCCTGACGAATGGACCGGGGTCGGATCTGGTCACGCAACTGAGTTATACGCCGACGGCCGGCGCTGGTTATTACAGCTCGTACGTAGGTGCGATTGTGGACGTGGTGCGCCTGTTCGACAATTTCCATACCGCGGAATACCAGTACATCCCGGCGTTGAACTTTCCGCAGGCAGATGCGCTCGACCTGAAGCTGAACAATCCGCCTTCCTTCCACAATCCGAAGTCGGTGATCGTAGTGGCCCTGCCTGCAACTCAGGCGGCGGTGGACCCGCCCATGCGCCCTCTCGACCCTAAGGCGGTGTATTGCCTCAGTGGCACAAGTACGGTGCTGCCGGCGGGTGGCGCGCCGCTGGTCTATTCCACTGCCTATGCACATGCCCTGCAGCTCAAGGTGACGGAGCCGGACGGGAAATCGCTGGAGCTGCCAACGCATGCGGACGCAGCAAAGGGCGGCTTCGTCGTAGATGCAGGCGCGATCTCGCCGGGCAGCCTGCCAGCGCATGTCGCTGGAGAGATCCAGGGACAGTGGGGGTTCCAGCCGCTGCAGGGCCCGACATTTGCGCTGGCGACCCCACACGCCACGCAGTGGACCGCGCCTTCTGCCGACGCGATGGCGTTAGTGGTGGGGCGCCAGGACACTCTGCATTTGCGGGGAGACGCGGCGGCATGCGTGGGTGGAGTCATGCTGCGGGATACGGCAGGAAAAGAGCACAAAGCCGATTACAAATTGACCAATCCGGATGAGCTTGAGATCAAGATGCCACTTACGGATGCCGCGCCGGGAGCTTTGACCCTCCTGGTGGAGCAGCGCGGGCTGGCAAAGCCGGACGAAGTGGCGCTGCACAGTTATGCGGAGGCGGCGCACCTGGACGGCTTCGCGATCCATGCCGGGGATAGCGGGGGCGTGCTGACCGGGACCCGCCTGGACGAAGTAGCCGGGTTGGCCTGGGACGGGAAGCAGTTTGCGCCGGGAACGCTTTCCCGCGCCGGCGACAAAGATGTCTTGGAGTTGAACGCCGGGAGCGGCACCGGTCCTGTTTCGGCGAATGCCAAAGGCGCGGCGAAGATCACGCTCAAAGATGGGCGTGTGATGGATCTGTCCATCGACGCGGAGGCGCCACGGCCAGAGGTGGCACTGACGAGCAAGGATGCGCAGGCAGCCGAAGCCGGTGAGAGCGCGGCGGCCATTCACCTGGAGGATCCGAGCGAGCTGCCGCTCGGCGGCAAGGTGTCCTTTGTACTGAAAGCGGTGACTCCAGCCGAGTTCCCTCGGACAGAGCGAGTGGAGATCGCGTCTGCCGATGGAACACTGCATACGACACTGACGATGGCGGATGGAAGCCTGCAATTGCAGGACGCATCCACAATGCTGGGGACGTTCGATCCATTGAAGAGCTTTGGACCATCGGCCTTTGGACCACTCCAGTTGCGGCCAGTGGATGCGACCGGAGCGAAGGGCGATTGGAGACCCCTGGGGACACTGGTCCGGCTGCCCGTGCTGATGGGGCTGCGGTGCGCGAAGCCAGCGTCGGCGCCTCCGGTAACGGCAGGTGGAGCGAGCCAGGTTGCGGGGGATCCGGCGCAAACCGCAGCCCAGTGCACGCTTTCCGGATCAAACCTTTTCCTGGTAGAAGCAGTGAGCACAGATGCCGCGTTTACCAATAGCGTGCCGGTGCCGGATGGATTTCTAGGAACCACATTGACGGTGCCGAAGCCGAGCGGTGGTCCGTTGTACATCCGGCTACGCGATGACCCTGCGGTGGCGAATACGGTGGTGATGCCGGTGGGCGGGGCCCAGGCGCGAGTGCGGGCGGATACCCCGGTGCGGCGACCGGGGGAGTGAAGCGTGGCCGGGAATCCAGAATTCTTCGCGCCAGAGTGGTTTCCAGACTGGTTAAAACGATCTAATCTCGGCTCGATTCGCCTTCTCAAAAGTCCTAGGCTCGGCTGAATCGGCACCTCAGTTTCGCGGCCCGCCTGCTCAGCATAGGCACTCTTTCTGTAATGCGGGATTGAGTTTTCTATATCATGGCTCCCGGGCTGGAGGAGAGGGCGATGATCTATCGATATCTATCAGAGATGGGGGAACACTACGAGAATGAGATCGGGTCTTCCGGGGCGCGGGAAGGGGCGCTCGCCAATCTGGAGACCAAGCTGAAAAAGGCGTTGCTGGATCTCAAGAAAGAGCAGGATGCGGCGAAAGCGCCGGCGAGCAACTCGGTGAAGGACAAGGTGCGGTTCTTCCAGAACCAGGCCGTACCTGCACCGCGAACCGAAAAGCTGAAGCAGTTGGAAGAGAAGGTCGCGCAACAGCGTGCCTGGCTTGAGTTGCAGGGGGCGGTGGTTGATAAGAATGGGAACGTTAACTGGGACCGCACCAGGCGTGTGGTGGAATACGACCAGACTTACCAGAAGATCGGTTTGACTATGGTGCACTTCGCCGGAGGACGGCTGTTTACGGATCCAGCGTGCACAAAGCCGCTGGATACAAAAAACATGGTGACGCATTTTTCCGGCCCGGGGAAGGCGATCTTTGTCATGGGCCGCACCGGGAACCTCCATGTGAGTTCGCATAGCGTGGGATACCGGCATCACAGTTCCCTTCTGGCCGGCACCAATGTTGCGGGAGCGGGAGAACTGCAGGTAGAGAACGGGAATCTGCGATGGCTTTCGAACAAAAGTGGCCATTACTTTCCCAGCGCGGCGCATATGGTTCAGATCCTGCACCAGCTGCAGAAGAAGGGCGTCCCCATGACCTTTCGTGTGAAGCTGCTGCCCGATAATGACGAATTTGCGACAGTAGGTGATTTGCTGAACAAGCTGGAGCTGGGCGAGCAGGACTACGAGCTGGCCAAACTGACGGCGTACATGGCGCATCTGGACGACGCGACACTGGAGCCGCAGGGATGGCGCTGGCGCAATGAGGGCGAGCGCGCGGGTGTATATGTGATTGCCACGAATAGCCTTGTGCCGCACAAGACGGTGCGTCAGTGGCTGAAGTCGAAAGGGTTGAGCGCAGCTACGGACGTTCAATCGGGTGCGGGCCGCTGAGACTGGGACGGGGAAGTCCGTTACACCTTGGACGATGCATCGTGCTTCGGACGCTGCATCGTGCTTCGCTATAGCCTGCATCTGAGATAGGTTCAGCGGAAAAGTCATGGTGAAGAACAAGGCAGCACAGACGCGGGAAACTACGCCGATCTCAGGAGAAGCAAACAGAGCGGGACGGGCGGCGAAGGCCGGCTTCCAAAAGCAGTCTCAGAAGACGCATGGGCGGGCAGCGGCTCCGTGGCAGCGGCTCCGTGTGGAGGCGAAGGCGCGGTTTGGGGTCGAGCGGTTCCGGCCGGGGCAGCGGGAAGTGCTGGAGGCGATCTTTACTGGCCGCGACGTGCTGGGGATCATGCCGACGGGTGCGGGCAAGTCATTGTGCTACCAGCTCCCGGCTCTCTTTCTGCCGAACCCTGTCGTAGTGGTTTCGCCACTGCTCGCGCTCATGCGGGACCAGCGGGACAAGGCGGAGGGGGCCGAGATTGCGGTCGAGAAGATGGACTCGACACTGTCGCGCGATGAAGCTTTAGACGCGATGGACGCGATCGAGTCCGGGGAGTCGCAACTGATCTACGCGACACCAGAGCGGATGGAGAAGCCGGAGTTCCTGGACATGTTGCGGGAACGGGGAGTGAGCCTCCTGGCGGTGGACGAGGCTCACTGCGTTTCGCAATGGGGCCATGATTTCCGCCCGGCCTACATGAACCTGCTGTACGCGCGGGAACGAATCGGAAGCCCGCCCGTGGTGGCCCTGACTGCGACCGCGACGGACGAGGTGGCCAAAGACATCATCGACTCGCTCGGCATGTCCAATCCGCAGATTGTGAATACCGGGACCGAGCGCGAGAACCTGCAGTTCGCTGTTCAAATGGCGGTGAACACCGATGCCAAGCGCGACCGGCTGCTCGATCTCCTGAAGGCCGAGGAGGGATCGGGGATCGTGTATACGGCAAGCGTCCGGAGCGCGAACGAGCTGGAAGAGTGGCTATGCGCGCACGGCGTTGCGGCCGGCAAGTACCACGGCAGGCTGACCGCGAAAGAGCGCACCGACGTGCAGGCACGATTCATGCGCGGGGAGTACAAAGTGCTCTTTGCCACCAAGGCATTCGGTTTGGGTATCGACAAGCCGGACACGCGGTTTGTGTACCACTACGAATTTCCCGACTCGCTCGAGACTTATTACCAGGAGGCAGGGCGCGCCGGGCGGGATGGGCTGCCGGCCCGAGCCGTGTTGTTGTATCGACTGGAAGACCGGCGTATTCAGCGCTTCTTTATGATCAGCCGGTATCCGCGGCTGGAAGAGTGCCAGCGGGTGCTGGACGCTGTGGGCGAGACAGCCGGCGTGCCAGAGATTGCGGAGCGGGCGGAGTTGCCGCAACGACGGACGCAGGTGATTTTGCATCTGCTGCGGAAGTCTGGATTCATCCGGCGGTCGCGCCGCGGGTACACGAAGTTCCAGGAGACCGATCCTGCCGAGCTGGCCCGCGCGCATGCGACGTTTGTAGAGATGAGCCAGCACGACAAGAATCGGCTGGACGAGATGATGCACTACGCAGAATCAGGCAAATGCAGAAAGCAAATCCTGCGCGGCTACTTCGGTGAAGAAGAAGGGGAAACGTGCGGAGTGTGCGACAATTGCCGGCGGCCAAAGCTGGTGGAAACGCCGCTGTCGGTAGTGGCGGCACAACCCGTGATTGAGGTCCAGACCGCAGTGGGCCCGGTGGTGACAACGGCGCCGGAAACACTGCCCAAGCCGGAGCCGGAGCCGGCATTCCACACCGGCGACCGTGTGCGGCATGCGCGATTCGGCAGCGGCGAAGTTGTGGATGCGGCGAGCGATACGATGCTGGTACGTTTTGATGTGGGTAAGACGCGGAAGATCCAGGCAACTTATCTGAGACGCCTCAGCAAAACAGCTTAGGCGATAATGAGGAACGGTTGGCTAACAAAGGCGAGACAAGAACGAGAAGGTAATACAATACATGTAACTCAGGGTTAGCTTTTTGGCCAGAGGTTGCATTACTATTTACACCTGATTGTTCAGGGGTAATTCAGCCTTGTTTCCAATTACAATGAGCAATACGTGTTCGTATGTAGACCAACAGGGCAAGTTCTATCCCCCAACATTGCTTTCCACCCAGGCGCATGAAGACTGGCTCGGTCGCGCCTTCGCATATTGGAAAGTCTTTGCACAGACGCATCCGAAGCAACTCAGATCATCCAACGAACCTTCCATTGAGAGCCATCGCCAGTAAGAAATCAGCTGCAGGAGTTCAGACGGTTGCGCGCTCCGGCAGCCAAGGCCCGTGGAAGGGAACCCGGGCTGCCCTCGTACTCGCACTCACCCCGGCTTCCTTGCGGCAGCCTGGGAAAGATTGAACCCTATCAAAAGAGGCTAATTATGTTCCAACGCTTGTTACGTTTATCCCAGGTTCTCGCAGTGGGATCTCTGCTGGCCGCATCGCCTGCCATTCTTGAAGCAGCCCAGGTTCCTTCGGACGCGGCTTCAAGTATCAGCTCAGCGACCGCGACTGTCGCAGTTTCACCGCAGAACCCGTGCATTGCGCCTTCCGCGCAGTTGCGCTTTGCTGCCACGGTTACAGGAAATACCGACAAGACAGTGAAATGGTATGCAGACGGTGTTCTGAATGGAAACAGCACCGTTGGCACAATTTCGGCGTGGGGTTTGTACACTGCTCCGGCCAGTGGCGGAACCCACGCCATCAAGGCGGTGAACTCCCAGGGGTCTGGGACAACCAGCGCCAAGGTTGGCGGCGGCACGGTTTCGATGTATCCGGGATCGGCCACCGTCGCGCCCAAGGCACAGCAGGACTTTTCCGTAGAAACCTGCGGCGCCATGGACCCGAATAACGCGAGCTGGAGCGTAGATAACATCGCTGGCGGGAACGCGTCCGTGGGCACGGTCAGCAGCAGCGGCTTGTATACGGCGCCGAGCACTGCGGGGACGCATACGGTTCGTGCCTACGACAGCACCATGAAGCAGACGGCGATGGGAACGGTCTCTGTGGAATCGGCCACCAGCTCCGGAGTTTCGGTAGACTTCGGTTCGCGAACGAACCACAACCACCCCATTCCAGCCGACATCTTTGGCGCAAACCGGGTGCAATCATTGCATGGCAACTCCGACCTGCAGCTTCTCCGGGCAGCAGGTGTAACGCATGCGCGCACCTACACGCTGCAGTGGCTGACCTATGCCAATGGGCAGTCGTCGCCGAACTGGACGCGGATTGACGGCGATATGCGTATTCTGCGGACCGGAGGATTCCATCCCATCATGGAAGTGGCCTATTCGGCGCCCTGGGAGCAGCCAAAGCCAAACCCCTGCGGCACAGGTCAATACGAGGTAGCGCCCACCAGCCTTAGCGCTTGGGCACAGGTAGCGGCCTCCTATGTGGCGCACTTCGACGCCAACTTCCCAGGCCTGGTGCAGGACTACGAGATCTGGAACGAGCCCAACACGAGCGCGCTTTGCGGTACGCAGGACAAGCTCAACACCTATCTCGCGATCTATTCCGCAGCAGCTAAGGCCATGAAGGCGCAGGCCGCCAAGGACGGTGTGCAGATTCGCGTAGGCGGACCGGCCACGGCAGGCTATCAGGGAACATGGATACAGGCGCTTACCACTAACGCTACGACAGCGCCCTATGTCGATTTCGTGAGCTATCACGAGTACATCGGCAGTAACAAGGACCTGCAAAGCCAGTGGGACACCACCTACAATGGCCAGGCCTCCTGGCTTTCCAGAACCCAGGGCAGCTCGGGACCGGCAGCATGGTATCGCGCAGCATCCGGAGTGGTGCGCGCAGGCAAGACGCCTCTAGGGGCAAAGACGCCGATCTACATTGATGAGTACAACCTGGATTGGGCCTTTGCGAAGGATTGCTGCCGCAACGATCCAACGTACTCACCCATCTGGAACACGATGTATGTCGCCGACGTCCTAAACACCGTGTACCAAGGCGCCTCGCAGGTTCCGTCAAAGCTCACCTACTTCGCGGCAACTACGGGCACATATACAGCGGCAACACGGCATCAGTGGTATTTCTGCATGATCGGAGGAGACCTGAATACTGGCGACCCGACGACAGAGCGGGACTGCTACTATCCCCAGAACACGACTCCAGAGCTATATCCGCAATATTTCGCATATCAGTTGATGGGTTCGGCAAATTACCTGGGCCTGGCGTCGGGCGGATACATGGCTGCGTCCGTTAGTCCGTATGGCGGCACAGGTATTCAGGCGACGGCTTTCTACAACGGCTCGCAGGACTCCTTGCTTATCGTCAATCCGTCCTCTTCCAACTACGCGAGCGTAAAAGTCACACTTTCAAATACCGGGTTTAGCTCGCCCACAGCAACGCTTTACCACATCGTGAATGGCGCCTCCATCAGCAGTTCTACGATTTCGTTAACTCATGGGACGGGCACTTCCTACTCCGTTACCATTCCTGTCTCGGCTTACTCGGTCCAGGGCATCCGCCTGAAATAGGAGGCATGTGTCACTCTCAAGGGCCGGATCCACGATCCGGCCTTTTCCTATGGTACGGGCAAAGCAATGGCCGCTCTGCAGCCAGCATCTTCTGCAACGAGTACGAAGCGGCGTTGCTGGTCACATCCGCTGACTGGAGTTAGATTGGTGGAATGCAACGAAGGGACCTCATCAAGCTTGCGGGCAACATGGCCCTGGGCGCTGTGCCGGCAACCGCTTTGGGCGCTCATCACGGACCCGAGCAAGCTAACGCAACCACGGGTGCGCACTGCTGGAATGTGCGCCACTACGGCGCGGCAGGAGATGGCAGCACCATAGACAGCGGGGCCGTAAACCGGACCATCGACGCTGCTGCCGCGGCGGGCGGCGGTACGGTATTCTTTCCTGCCGGCGTATATGCCTGCTACTCCATACGCCTGAAGAGTGCGGTGTGTTTGTATCTGGACCAGGGCGCGACGATTCTGGCTGCATCCACGCCACTTGAAGGCACTACCTCCGGCGGCTACGACGCCGCAGAGCCGCAGGGCGCCTGGGAGCCGTACCAGGATTACGGTCACAATCACTGGCACAATAGCCTGCTCTGGGGCGAGGGTCTGCATGATGTGTCGATCCTGGGGCCGGGGCTGATCTGGGGCAAAGGACTGAGCCGGGGACATACCGATGACAAGGACCTTCCGGAGACGACCAGGCCGGGCGTGGGCAACAAGGCGATCGCGCTTAAGAATTGCCGCAACGTGATCCTGCGGGATTTCTCGATTCTGCAAGGAGGCTGGTTTGGCCTGTTGGCGACGGGGGTAGACAACCTGACCGTCGATAACCTGAAGATCGATACCAACCGGGACGGCCTGGACATCGATTGCTGCCGGAACGTGCGAGTCTCAAACTGCACGGTGAACTCGCCTTGGGACGACGGCATTTGTCCGAAGAGTTCGTTTGCACTGGGATATGCGCGGCCAACGGAGAACGTTACGATTACGAATTGCTTTGTCACCGGCAGCTACCAGCTCGGGTCTGTGCTGGATGGAAGTTGGAAGCCGATGCCGGAGTCGTTTAAGCCGCACGCGACGGGGCGCATCAAGTGCGGCACCGAGTCCAACGGCGGCTTCCGCAACATCACGATTTCAAATTGCTGCTTCGAAAACAGCCGCGGGTTTGCGCTCGAGACGGTCGATGGAGCGCTTTGCGAGGACATCACGTTTACCGGCATTGCCATGCGGGGCACGCTGAACTCGCCCTTGTTTCTGCGCCTCGGTACGCGTATGCGTGGGCCGAAGGATGCCGCGCCGGGTACGCTGCGCCGGGTGATCCTCAGCGATATCACAAGCTCCGGCGCTGGGCAGTTGCCCTCGATCCTGGCCGGGGTTGCGGGGCACCCGATCGAGGACATCAAGATCAGCAATGTCTACCTGCAGCAGGTGGGCGGCGGCAGTGCAGAGTTGGCGGCACGTCGCCCTCCCGAAGAAGAAGCGAAGTATCCGGAGCCGACGATGTTCGGCGATCTGCCGGCAACCGGGCTCTTCGTCCGGCATGTTCGGAATCTGGAGTTGAGCAATGTCGAGATCGCGACGGAGCAACCGGATGCGCGACCGGCATTCTGGCTTGAAGACGTGGATGGCGCCGATTTCTTCCGGGTGCGGACCCCGAAGGCGCCGGTCTTCGAACTGACAAACGTGCAGAGCTTTCGAGCTTTCGGAAGCCGGCAGATGGAAGACGTGATGTTGAGCCGGGTCGAGACGAGAAAGATTTGAGGGACAGATACGGAAGGAGTGGTGGGCTGCGTGGGAGCGAGAACGATCTACCGACGGACAGCGCCTTGGAGCTCGCCCCATCCGGGAATCTCCAGCCGATATCTCTCGCCTTTGCCCGTCCTTCCCCGGTAAGATAAGGTCTCCCCCGGATCTGCGTCACAGGATTGGCTGCTTGTCGACCCCGAGTTGCGCTCATTGCCCAACCTCGGCCGCCGCCGCTGCCCCATTTCAACGAGAGGTCTCGCTTCGTATTGAAGCGTAGCGTGTCGTGTTGTATGTTTCGGAAGCTGTTATCGCTCATTTTGCTCCTTCTGTGCAGCGCCTTCACCCTGGTCTGCAGTGCGCAGCAGCCAGGCAGCATGAGCATCGCCACGCTCTCACCGGCGCACTGGCCCAGTCCCGCGCCTGCGATGATGCGCCCAAGGGCCGGCGAAAGCTGGAGCAATATTGAAACAGCGGCTGGCACGTATTCATCAACTATGGGCAATCTAAGCCAGTGGATCGCCGCAGCGCAGCAGAACCAGGCTCAACTGCTCTATACCTTTGGCGGTGTGCCCACGTGGGCATCGGGCGGCACGCAGGGTGTTCTCTCCGGAAGCCGGTCCAGTTGCAGCGGCTCCGGAAGCAGCGCACACTGCACTTCAACCCTGGTACTGAATGGCGCGGCTTCCTATGCTGTCAACAGCCGGGTCGTGGTCAGTGGGGTAAGCGTTTCCCCTTCAACCAGCTCGGGGTTCAGCGGGACCTACTACCTATCCAGCGTTGCGACCGATGCCGCCGGCAACACGGTGATCTCCTATCCGCAAACAGGCGCGCTCACGAGCAATGACAAGGCTGCGGCAGGCGGGAGCGTGACTTACACGAGCGCGGAGCCGCCCAGCGACTTGAATGCGATGAACGAAACCTGCCATGCCCCGCTGGCCGGCGTGGTGCGCCCAGGCGGCGACTGCATCTGGGCGGAGTTCGTCACCAAGCTCATGCAGTACGTGTGCGGCGTAAGCTCCCAGCCCGCCAGCCCGCTGGTGGGAAGCTGCAAAATCCGCAACTTCGAAACCTGGAACGAGTTCAACTACGACGGTTATTGGACGTCAAATTACACGGACCTGGCCAAGATGGGTAATGACGCCGCGGCAATCGTCAGGACCTACTGCGGAGATTGCCTGTTTGTTGCCGGGTCTACCACGGCGGGCGGTGCCGGCTACCATCAAAAATATGTCAATACCAGCAGCACGGTCTCGCCACGGTACGACGTCGCGTTGGGGCAGCTTCTGGACGCGTGGCATGCGATCCCGAACGCTTCCCTGCCCGATGCAGTGAGCTATCACGCCTATCCTTCGCGCAATACGTTGACCCCTATTCCTTTTCCGGAAACCAACGTCTCCCATAGCAGTCCGGCCTGTACCGCCGCCAACGTGCCGAACGTGAATTGCCTCGATCCTGTCTTCAATGAGACTGGCATGGTGCGGAACGTGCTGAATGCGCGCACCTGGGCCGCAGCATTGCCGCTATGGAACACCGAGGGCGGCTACGACCTGAATTCGGATGTCACTGACGGCGTGGACGCGACAGATACGAATACGGGGCTGCTGCGCCAAGCCTACGTTTCGCGCTGGATGCTTGCCATAGCCAGCACCGGAACTGCCGTGAACATGTGGTACGTGTGGGATGATCCGTGCTGGGGTACGATGTGGGGCCAGAATATTGCCCCCTCCAAGACCGGGTGCCCAACAGCCCCTGCCATTCCAGCAGGCGCCACGCCAGGGCTGGCCGCGTGGAAAATCACCGCGGCTTGGCTTAATGGCGCGACCTTCGCGGGCCCGTGCTCGTCATCCGGAGCGATCTGGAGCTGCCAGATCACCAAACCCGGGGGATATACGGGCATGGTGGTATGGACCACGGCGTGGCTCCAGAGTGCAACCGTGGCGATCACGCAGCCTTCGCCCTACCATCAGTGGCGGGACCTGGATGGCAATATCACGCAGCTCAATGGCGCTTCCAGCGTTACGGTCACGAACCGGCCCATCCTGGTTGAGTAAGGGCCTGCACTCCCAAAGGGAGCTGTAGCACAATCGGGCGCCGTTCGCTTACGGTAGTAATCGCCACCGTGGCGGTGTCAATTACACGTGCCGTGATCAAGCCGGCGTAAACGAGCGCTGGCTCGGGCTGGGACTGTAATCCGAGAGCGAGAGCCTACTTCGGAGACGCCCCGAGTTCCTTGTCAAAGAACGAGGCCATAATCTCGTTCGCCTCCCTGGATTCGGGCAAGGAGACATCATTCCAGAAGGCGTGCGGAAGAGCCTCAAAGACCACCAACCGCGGATCATTGCCGGCGCGTAGGAAGGCTCGATGCAGGATTGTCGTTCCGCTCAGCAGCAGGTCGCGCCCGCTGGTGATGAAGAGCGTGGGCGGCATCCCGCGCAGGTCGGCATAAAGGGGCGACAGAACCGGATCTGTTGGGCTGGTTTTCCCGACATAAGAATCGGGAGCCTTATTCGCCTGCGGCGGATCCAGGTGACCGGACAAGCCGTCCAGCGCATACAGTGCTTGCGAATCTCCTGTGCGCGCAAAGTCTCCCATGCCGGAGAAAATCCCGAGTGCGCCAGGAAGCGGCAAGCCTAGCTGACGGAGCCTGACCGCAACCTCTGCCGTGAGGATGGCTCCCGCAGACGTCCCGTAAAGGCCGACGTTCTGCGGTTTATGGGTCTTAAGAACCTCGCGATACACCGCGATTGTGTCATCCACCGCAGCGGGAAAGGGGTGCTCGGGCGCAAGGCGATACAAGACCGCGATCACCTTGGTCTGCGCGAGATTGGCGATCGGAATGGACTCGGTGAGCGAGCCAGAATCGGAATTAAAACCCCCACCGTGCACGTTAATGAGAACGCGATCGCGTTTGCTCTCAGGCATGTTGAGGGGAGAGACGATCCTGACTGGCACACCGGCAATTGTTTCTGGCGTGATCTGTACGGGGTAAAGAGAGCGCGCTTTTTCTCCCGCCCCGTTCTGCCAAACGTCCGTTTTGCTGCGGCGCTCAGCCAGTGACTCCGGAGCAGCTGTATCCGGCACCTGCCTGGCAAGCATCTTCCGAGCTTCGGGGCTCACCGTGTCCGGCACTGGCACAACACGGGTGACATGAGCCGTGCCATTCGCATCGATGACGCTCGTGTCGGACTGCGGAACCGGCGCTGCTGCTTGTGTCTGTGCGATGGCCTGCGTCGCAAAGGCCAAGGCCGCGAGACCAACCAGGCCCAGGCTCATGCTCGCGCACTTGGATCGTGAGTTCACTCTCTTCATCTCCGGCTGCATTGGCTCCTCACCAGGACTTCGCTACTCTGTGCCTTCCCGCGCACCCTTCCACAGGTCGATGCCGCCTTCCGTGGCATAGCGGTCGATCTCCTGCAGCTCGGCTTCCGAGAATGACAGATTCTTTACCGCATCGAGCGAATCATCCAGCTGCTCCACATTGCGCGCGCCAATCAGCGCGGAGGTCACGCGAGGGTCGCGCAGCACCCAGGCAATTGCCATCTGCGCCAGCGTCTGCCCGCGGCTTTTCGCAATTTCGTTGAGTGCCCGCACGCGGTTCAGATTCTCTTCATTCAGGAAGTGCTTCAGAAAAGACCCACCGCCCTGTGCCCGCGAGTTCTCTGGAACCCCGTTCAGATACTTGCTCGTCAGCAGGCCTTGCGCAAGCGGCGAAAATGCAATGCAGCCTACACCCAGTTCCTCGAGCGTGGCGAGCAGTCCTTTTTCTATCCAGCGGTTCAGCATGGAATACGAAGGCTGATGGATCAGGAGCTTTACCCCTTCGCGTTCAAGGATGCCCGCCGCCTCCCGCGTCCGTTCCGGGCTGTAAGACGAAATGCCGACATAGAGCGCCTTGCCTTGCCTGACGGCCTGCACCAGCGCGCCCATGGTCTCCTCAAGCGGGACCTCCGGCGACGGCCGGTGCGAGTAGAAGATATCTACATAGTCAAGGCCCAACCGCTTCAGACTCCCGTCCAGTGAGGCGAGCAGGTACTTGCGTGAGCCTCCCACGCCGTAGGGCCCGGGCCACATATCCCAGCCGGCCTTGCTCGAAATCAACAACTCGTCGCGGTACCCGCGAAGATCCCGCCTGAGTATCTCGCCGAAGTTCTCCTCCGCCGACCCATACGGCGGTCCGTAGTTGTTGGCCAGATCGAAGTGCGTCACCCCGCGGTCAAATGCGCGCCGGATGACCGCCCGGCCGGTCTCGAAAACATCTACTCCGCCAAAGTTCTGCCATAATCCCAGCGATACCGGCGGCAGCACGATGCCCGATCGCCCGCATTGCCGGTAGGCCGCCCCCTCATAGCGTTTCTCGTCCGGCACATAGGTCATCCGCAACTCTCCTTGCTTTCCTCCGTTGGATGCACTGCGTGTACGCTCCGGCGTAGTCGCTGCGCTCTGGCCTGATTCGGCCAATCACGTACTCATGACAGATACGATATCCAGGTCGGGTCATGCCGGCGCCACTTGATTGGAGGCGGAGCGCAACCAGGCTTCCATCTGTTCATGATTGACCAGACCAGACTGCTGGAGCACTGTGCGCCCTCCGGAGAGAACGAGGAAGTTGGGGATGCTGTTCACTCGATAGCGGCCAGCGAGGGTGGGGTGGCGTTCTGTATCGACCTTGAGCACGAGGGCCTGTCCCGCCATGTCGGCCGCGGTGCGCGCGACCTCGGGGGCGGCCATGCGACAAGGACCGCACCACGCGGCCCAAAAATCCACGAGCACCGGTACAGGTGAGTTCTGGGCAACCTCGTCGAAGAGAGCCGGGTCGGCCTCAATGGGCTCAGCCGACGGTGGAAGTGGAGCTTTGCAGGCGCCGCACCGGCCAGTGCTGGCGAGGTTTCTGGCTGCTATGCGATTCTTTTGACCGCAGTGGGTGCAGGTACGAATGACTGGCATGAAACGCCTCCGGCTACGGAGGAAGAGTGCTGGCCAGCGAGAATGGTTTCCCGTACGCCAGGTGCCCTCGTGCCGAGAACGTCGAGAGCATGCCCCTGCATAGGGAACATGAGCCGGGAGACTTGCCTATAAAAACCAAAAATTACCATTGATTCCGGAAGGATTAAGGGTATATTACCTTCAGAACTTCGGTAACATTACCATACTCATGATCAGGAGGAAAGGACGCCAGAGCAGGACAGAGGGGCGAGCGATCGCCCCTTTGTCCTGCTCTGGATAGATGCCTCAGTGCTGGTACTGACGAGCGCACTCGCAGCCTTGGTCAAGCGGTTTCCTGTCGCTCTGCGTCGACGCCGATCGGGAACCTGCCCAGGGGCTCTGTATCTGCTACGCGAAAGCTCCTCCCCCGCTTTTCGGGACCGAGCGCAAAGATCAGAATCAGCGAAAGAATAACGATCAATTCAAAGACCGTAAGAGCCCATGGATAGCCCAGGTGATCGCGCAGTATGTACTCGAAAGAGACGGCAGGTGAGGCTATCAACACGCCAAGCTGGTAAACCACCCCGGGGAAAAGGCTTCGCACTGCATCTGGCGAAAGCTCGTTCAAGTGCGCGGGGATGACGCCGAAGGCGCCCTGAACACCCGTTTGCATCACGTAGGAACCGATGATCAGCACCAGCACGGTGCCGCCGAAAGCCCACGCCGGTATAGAGATCAGCGACAACAACAACGCCCCGATCATGGCACGCCTTCGGCCGAGACGCTCCGAGATATGGCCAAAGACCAGCGCGCCGATGATCGCTCCAAGGTTGTAAATGATAGGAATGCCGAACAGCGGTTGCATTCCCAGCACGGTTGCGCCTTTGATCGCGGGTAGGCTCTTTAGAAAGTCGGGATACAAGTCCTGGGTGCCATGCGAAAGAGAAGACATGAAGACCATGACCAGCAGTAGATACGAGAAGCTGCCCATGTGACGGAAAAGTGTCCGGAAGAGATTGACGATCGACCCCATGCGATGCAGCTTCCAAGCTTCCGATTCAGGCGAGAAAGCTGTGAGCACGACGATGACCGCCGCCAGCGATGCGCCGACGAAGAACATCGCGCGCCAACCCAGATGGGGCCGGATGGTCTGCATGGCCACTGCTGCCAGCAGGTAGCCGAATGGGTAGCCGGCCTGCATCAAACCGGATAAGACACCGCGGCGGTGACGTGGAGCGTGCTCCATGGCAAATGAGGCGCCAATGCCCCAGTATCCGCCCATGCCAATGCCGTAGAGAGCGCGCATGGCCGCGAAAAACAGGTAATTCGGGGCAATGCCGCTCAGCATTGTGATAATCGAGAAATAGACAACACAGGCCATCAACGGCTTTTTACGTCCGTAGCGGTCGGCAAGCACGCCAAAGATAAGCGCGCCTACGGGACGCATCGCAAGAGTAATCGAGATGGTCCAGACGATCGCCTTCTTGCCTACATGCAGATGGTCCGAAAGCGTGTCGAGCAGAAATATGACCACAAAGAAATCGAATGCGTCGAGAACCCAGCCGAGAATCCCGGAGGAGACGGCAAACCGCCAGCCCAGGGCGTCTTGTTCGCCTCCCGGCGCAGGAGTGTCATTCTCTTCGATCAGCATCTGTAGCTCGCATCAAGCATCTGGGGCTCCCATGATGTGCGGAAAAGTGCGTGGGACCAAGTGGCCGAATGTGCAACGCCTCTGGCGAGAAAGCCGGAAAGGGCGAGCGGCGGTGTTGCGTCGGCGCTCGCAGCGAGCGGTTCTCTACTAACGATTTTCACCCCTACCTGTATTCGCGTCCACGGTCGCGCTCATGACGGAACTGGATCGAAGGCGGCACGTCCATAACTCTCAATGTCTACCCTGAGTTTGACTGTTTGCGCTGTGACGCAAGATTCCGCAAACTTATGGCCAGATCGTCGATTCCGGCAGTCTCCTGACCGGTGCGGCGCCTGTCGCAGCTTCGTGCAGTCTCGCTGGTTCATCTGGGTCGGGCCACCTCAGAATATCAGCGCAGGCTCGCCTGGCCACGCAGCTCAAAGGCGATCGCTTCCAGCACCTTTTCGGCGCTGATTCCGGAGGGAGCGGCGATGCCCATCGCCCTGGACTGCTCATTCAGGATGCGGGTCGCAAGCGAGGCACGCCGGTCATAGTCGAGCTCCGGCGCCCGGGCGAGAAAAGCGTCGATCAGGGACAGGCTCTCGGCGTTCAGACGAGCAACGGCATCAGCTGGTAGCTCAACGCCATCCGGACGCTGCCGTTTTTCCGGCTCCGGCGGGCTATAAATGCCCGCCGTAATGAATCGAGCGCCACTGGTCCACTCCGCCCGTTCGTGCCCACCCTCGTGCACCACAAGAGTTCCCGCTACCAAGTCACCCAGGCGCTGATGCTGCCTGTTGCACATCATGGTGACTGCGCCTACCAGATAGATGGACGGCAGCATGTCGATGATCCGGATCAGATTGCGGGCAAGCGCCTCGAAAAACGTAATCTGGCGCCCCGAGTCCTTGATCACTCGTATCTTTAGCCAGCGTTTGCCAGGTGTTTGTCCGCGCCAGAGGAACTCGAAGAGAGCGAAATAGCCCCAGTACAGCAGGAAATTCAACAAAATAAAGCCTGCAATCAACCACTTCTCCGCCGTGGGTGTAAGCGCCGCGGACGTCCGGGCCGAGGCTGGAACGCTATAGGCAGCCAGCAGCGCCACAATGAGCAGCAGTACGTAGCAAGCGGACTGAAGCAACGTATCCGCGAGGAGGGCAAGAAAGCGGCTTCCCAATCCTGCTGCGGAGAATCGAATGGCTACGTGCTCGGGCGTCTCGATGCTAAGCTGATCGCGCGAATCGTCAACGTGCATATGATCTCAAACCTCTGGTTAGACCGACGCCGCCCTTCATGGAACCGCTTGGACGGCCTGCTGCAGCGAGTGCAGTCGAACGGTTTGCAAAGCCTTACTGGTCCTGAACTTCGCGAGTTCGGCATACTCTACCGCCAGACCGCCGCGGATCTTTCTGCTCTGCGCGCCGATAAGGCGTCCGGCACGGTGGAAGCATACCTCAACGACCTCCTTGCTCGATCCCACAATTACATTTATTCCGGTGGCAAGTTCAGTTTTGGGACAGTGATGCGATTCCTTTCCCGCGACTACCCGCGCCTTTTTCGGCGTCTGCTTCCGTACACAGTGGCTGCACTGGCCATCTTTCTCGCCGGCGGAGCGCTTGGCGCATTGCATTACACTTGCCCGTCCGGAGTTTACGCGCCAGCTCCTGGGACCCCAAATGGTCAGCACCATCGAGCGGCACGAAATGTGGACGCAGAAGATCCTCTCCGCCAAGCCGCAGCAATCGAGCGCCATTCTCACCAACAACATCAGTGTGACCTTCATGACATTTGCTGGCGGCCTGTTAGCTGGCCTGGGCACGCTTTACCTGCTCTTCTTTAACGGCCTGCAGATCGGCGTGATCGGTACCTCGTGCGCCCGGGCGCACATGGCGCTGGACCTGTGGAGCTTTGTTGCCGCGCACGGCGCGCTGGAGCTGCCATCGATTGTCATAGCGGGTGGGGCGGGTCTGCGCCTCGCCGCAGGGCTGCTCTTTCCAGGGATGCTTCGTCACAAAGACGCTCTCGCGCTGGCCGGCTCGGAAGCCATACGCCTGCTCGCCGGAACCATCCCACTGCTGGTGATTGCCGGTGTGCTGGAGGCGTTTCTCTCGCCCACAGGCGCACCTCGCTCGCTGAAGTTCACGGTATGCGCAGCGCTCTTTACCGGCCTTTGCTTCTGGCTGTTCGAAGGCGGGCGGGAGCAGCCGGCTTCACAGGAGTCCGCGAGCCTTGACGGCGAGGTATTCATTGAGGGCTGACGCCTTTACCTCGGCCGGCGTGGTCTCCAGTGCCAATACCCCCGCGCTTCGGAGCCGCGCCACCTGGGAAGCGCTCCTTGCCACCACCTCGCGAGCCGCCGCTCCTGCGAACATCTCGCCTACGCTGCCCGGACGATGTTCAGCCAATGCGCTCATCTCCGGATGGCGCAGTAACAGCAACACTACAAGGTGCCTGCGCGAGAGTTCGGCCGCGGCGTCCACTGTCTCCGGACGGTACGCTGTTTCGCCCATTTCGGTGATCCACACCACCAGCCCGCGTCGGCGCTGCAGCCGCAGCAGCTGGAGTGCTGCCTGGAGGTGGTTCGCCTCGGCCGGCTCCGGCCGGACCTCCGCAAGCGCTTCCACAATCTTCCGAAGATGCCCGTACCCCGCGCCGGGCAGCACGCGTTGCTGAATGCCACGCCCATAAGCGAGCAGACCCACTTTGTCTCCAGACTGCACTACTACTTGCGCCAGTGCGCTCGCGGCTGCCGCAGCCTGGTCCAGCTGGGTAATGTGTATATTCCCGGCGACGGTTTCGTCTTCGCCCGGCTGCATATATGCCCAAAGGCTGGGGATGTCTGCGCCATGCTGGCCACTCCGCGATTTACGGTTGCGCAGCTGGAAGCTGGTGCGCGACAGTCGGCCTGCGTCCAGCACAACCCAAACCTGCTGGCTGCGCTCCGTCGTAAATTGCCGCGTGATCAGTTTGCCGCGCCTGGCGGTAGCGGTCCATGAGATGTTGCGCATTTCATCGCCGACCTGGTAGTCGCGCAAGTTCTCGAACTCGCGGCCCGTGCCCTTCAGCCTCAGCCTGCGCTTTTGCTGCTCGATCTGTCGTATGCGTGCAAGATACAGGGCCATTTCGCCGCCCCGCTCCATCTCCGCATATACCTTCACCGTTTGGCTGAGCTCTGCCAGGGCCCATCGTTCTGCCAGGCCCAGGGCTCCGCACATGTGCACGAAGACCGGACGGAGATGGAATACGCCGCGCTGATTGGGCAGCACCGTCCACTGCGTCTTCGCGTCTTCCATGGGGAAGGCACGGACCGTCTGCGTGCTGGGCATCGGCAGCAGGGCCGGGTGGAGGTCATCGGTGATGCGCATCTCCAGAACGCGCCGCGCAGTCGCGTGCCGAACCGCGACGGTTACGATTGTCTCTTGTGCTATCGAAAGAGGCCCGCTGAAGCTTCGCTCCACGCGCAGACTGCCAGGCGCGGGCAGTCCGTATGCCTCGCCCGCAGCCAATGCCAGTACCAGGCCATCCCAAACCACCATCGCCCAGATCCAGCGCGGATGAAAGAAGGCGGGGGCAGCCCACACAACTCCGGCGAGAAGCAGGAGAAGCGCCCGGAACGTGAGCCCGTACCCACCCACGCGCCCTAGCCGACTCGCAGGCCGGGCATAGGCCGAGGCTGTCTCCGGAACGAGCGTAGCGCGCACAGAACTCACTTCGGCAGCGGCGTCGAGGCCAGAATGTCGCGAAGGATCCGGTCCGGGTCGAAGCCCTCCAACTCCGCTTCAGGCTTGAGCACCAGCCGGTGCCGCAGGCAAGGGATTGCCGCTTCCTTCACATCATCGGGCAACAGGTAGTCGCGCCCATCTTTTCCCGCGCACGCCTTCGATGCAATCAGCAAGCTCGCGGCGGCACGCGGACTCGCGCCAAGGGCCACGGACGGCCACTCGCGCGTGCGCCTGACTACGGCCAGCAGGTAGTCAAACATGGCCGGCTCGACACGCATGGCGCGGATCTCTCGACGCGCTTCGGTCAAGAGATGAGGGTCGGCGCATGCAATGGGTGTCTGTTCCAGATCCTGCACTCCTTCTCCAGCGTGGTGCCGTTCCAGTACCTCGCGCTCCTCGGTCGCACTCGGGTACCCAACGCGGATTTTCAGGAGAAATCGATCGAGCTGCGCCTCGGGCAAGGGATAGGTCCCTTCGAACTCCACCGGGTTCTGCGTGGCGAAAACAGTGAAATACGGGTCAAGCGCATGGCGTTCCCCGTCCATGGTCACTTGCCGTTCTTCCATGCTTTCCAGCAGGGCAGCCTGGGTGCGCGGCGGGATCCGATTGATCTCATCGGCAAGGAGGAATTGCGTAAACACCGGTCCGCGGTGCAGGTGGAAGCTGTTGCTCGTCGTCGAGAACACGAGCGTGCCCAGGATGTCTGCAGGCATCAGATCTGGCGTGCCCTGGACGCGGGCAAAGGAGAGCTGGAGAAACCGGGCGATGGTCTTGACTGCGAGCGTCTTCGCCACGCCCGGCACTCCCTCCACGAGCGCATGGCCGCCGCACAGTACGGTGAGCATCGCCTGGTCCAGCAGTTCGCGCTGGCCGGAGATGACTCGGCCCAGTTCCTTGCGCGCACTGTCAAACAATGCCACCGTCGCGTTAACTCCGTCGGTTGCTGGCGTCATGTTTTCTATCTCTTCCACATGCTCTCCCCCCGAATACCTTCTCTTGCTTCTGGTCAAAGAAATTCGTTCCAACACCGAATGTCAACCATGCCTTCGCAGCACAGCCCCTTTTTGCGGCGCGGCGATTCTTCGCAGCCGTTCCACATGCGCATCGAGCGCCACCACCAGTGCCAGCGCACTTCTGCCGCTCAGAGTCGTGCTTTCCGCCAATTCTGCTAAACGCAGATCAGCAGCGAGGCTTTCTGTATTGCAGTTGAATCGAGTCGCCACAGTATTCGCAAGCGCTTCCGGAGAGGTCCGCACCACTTCACGTGGGAGCCCCGCATCGTTCTCGAGAAATGCATGAAGGCGTTGCCGGGCGGCTCCGGTGGCCATCTGCGTGGCATGGGCTCGTTCGTAGATGCCGCCCATGGAAAGTGCAAACTCAACGGGAGAGGTTCGCCGTGCCGGTGCACGGTCGCGCACTGGCCCGCGCCGCCGGCTGAAACTCCACAGCGTAAGCAGAGCCACTCCGCAAAGCTGCGCGAGGAGAGCCCATAACGGCATGCCGCTCAGGGTGGAAGCGTTCTCCGGCCCGATCCCGTGAACATACTCATCGAAGATCACCGTGCGGTCGCGTCCGCCGACGGAGGCCAGTAGAAGCTTTAAACTCCCATCGCTCCGCAGTCCTCTGTTCGAGAGCGGCATGGGCGATCCCCACCAGACCACCTCGCCCTGGCCGAACCTATACGTAACCACCACCGGCTCGTTGCCGCACCACTGTTGCACATTCGCCTCGCTGTCACTGCGGAGCCACCGCGCCGTCCCGCTCATTTCTACGGTGCCCGCACGTCCCATTGGCCCCAGGCTCCCTGGCTGCGTCAGGCATAAGGCGGTATAAACCTGCTGTGAAGCCGTCGGATGGCTCTCCGGCAGCATGAGCGCGCCGGAAAAACCTGTTGCCAAGACCCGTCCGCCCCCCTTTAGAAAGCGAGCTATGGACTCCTCGCTGTGCGGCTCATTCTGGAGGAAGGGGTTTGCCAATACCAAGGTCGTGTGCGCCGCGTCGAGTTCGCTGAGGTTGGCCGTCGGCTTTTCCCAGCGCGACACACGATACCCCAATTTGTTCAACAGCAGGTACGCTGCCCTGGTCCCGGCCGACCCGCTGTTGTAAGTGGTGGGGGACTTGTCTGTGTCCGACACCACCGGCGCCCAGATGCTACCGCCTGCAATCAGCAGCAGCAGGAATGCCAGAAAGAGCACTGTCCACCGCGTGGCGGGATCGTTATTTTTCACTGTGTTGCCTCAAGCTGCTCCAGCAATGCCAGCGCGTGGTTGTAATCCTTCGCCACCGCCGGCTGCAGCCCGTACCAGATGCGCTCGAAGCTGCGCGTCTGCCGCTCAAGTAACGGTCGGAGTGACGTATCGCGCAGCATGCCCAGGTATTCTCGCGGGGTGCGTGCCCGGTCGGGCGCCCAGATGCGACGCCTTTCGAGCGAGGCGATGCTCGCCCAATACAGGCAATGAATAGCTTCACGCCATTGCTCTGCCGCGGCACGCTCCTCCGCAACCCGGCGCCAGTCCTGCACTGCGTACACGCTTCCAGTAGGAGCATCTGCAGTCCTTTGCACCGCAAGGCGCTGCCGCCGGCTGATGCGAAGTGCCCACGCCAGCAGGCCCGCACCGGCCAGTATCACCAACCCCCACTCCAGTAGTGGACCAAACCAGCGCGCCCGTTCTCCGAAACGCGCCACCCCCGCGAAAAGCGAGTCTAGCCACAGGAAGATATGCGCGAGCAATCTCTGGAACAGGGATGTTTGCTCGACCGCTGCGAATTCTTTTCGTGCCAGGATCGCATCCGCTGTGTGGCGCGCGTCAGGGAAGCCCGGCGCGTCCCCGGCTCCTGCTTCTTCCAGCGCTTTCGTCAGCCGCCTTGTGTCTTCATCCATCCATCGTTGCCGGGTAGCAGTATCGGACTTGCTGGCTTCACCAAGCGTTTGGCGGAGCCAGTCGTAGCGCGCGTGCAACTCAGTGTTTGTGGAAATCAATCGCGAGCTGGCCAGGGCTGCAGTCGTGCTCGCTGGTACAGGTTTGCCTGGTGCAAGCTCTACCTGATCGTCGTCCCCTACCGCCTCGGGCTTGCAGGAGACTGCCTGTCTCTTGCAATTGGCGACAAGCCTTTGAAGCTCCGCAAGGTGGAGTTTGTACTGTTCGATCGATCGCGCCTGCAGGGGCGCTGCTGCCGGAGCACTTTGTGCAGTTCCCCCGGCCCAGGCTCCACACAACAGGGCGGCTGCGGCCAGGGCTGGCGCGAGCCATCGGCGCGGGTTGCAGGGACGCGTGTGCCGCTCGATCATGCCAGATCGGGTGCGGCAACTGCGGGTGCGGCAGCTACGGATTCGCCTGCGCCGGCGTTGCCCGTCATCATCCATTCAATATCAAAGCCTTCGCGCCGCACCCGCTCGTCGATATAGAAGAGGCAAAAGGCGATGGCGCCCACGGGTGTAATCAAGGTCGTGGTCACGAACTGCACCAGCAACGTAATCCCGGTGAGCCACACAGCGGTCGAAGCGTGCGACCGCATCATCAACATGGCAAGGGGTCCCTGGATGGCACCGATCACGATGTACAAGGCCAGGAGTAGGAGGAGCAGCAGGAAGATTCGAAACTTGCGGTCGCGCAGCAACGCTTTGCTGCGCTTCAGCGAAGCGCGGACCTTCAGGTCCTCCACGACCGCGGCCGGCATGGCCAACGACACACGGATGTAGGCCCAGACTGCATAGCCCATGCTGCCGAGCAGCAGTAGACCGAGCAGTCCCGTGACAATTGGCACCGCGACCGAAGCGCTGTTGCCTGCCCGTCGCATTGCGATCAGCGCTCCGAACATCCCGGCGAACAGAACGAAGCTGAGCCAGCCTGCGCTCCACAATTGCGCGAGGGCCACGCCAACGTAACGCATCCAGTGCTTTTTCGCATGCCGATATGCACCCGAAACCGATGTGTCGCGGCCAAGGTAAACATTGGCGATGGCAGACACGGCTGCAGCCTGGGCCACGCCGTAGAGCACAAAGCTGATGATCCAGACAGCAAACCCGTAAACAGCCACGCTGTAGTGGGCGCGGGAGGCCGGGTGTACCGCGGCGCCCGCCTGGTGCCGCACCAGTAACTGGTTCACGATGGCAAAAATCACACTCACCGCTGGAACAAAGGCGGCAATGCCGATGAAGAGCCGGAACCTGGCCCGATACAACTGGAAGGTCCTGTCCAGCAATTCGCCTGTCGTGAGCGGACGAAGCGTATAAGGTTGAGGCCGACTGACCGGCAGTGTGTTACCAAGCTCGGAAGGGTAACTGAGCATGTGTGTTTTCCTGTTCCAGCAAGCGCGTTGCCGGAGTGATCGGATACTAGCATGGGCGCCACATTTCCCATACATCCCAAAGTCACACGCGAAAGTGTTCGAGCTGATTGGATATCAAAGCAATAGATAGACGCTGATGTGTGACAGAGGCTGGTGCTACGAAAGTGTGGTCCAGAGGGCCGCGAAGCACTTTCCTAATCTGCAGTTGGCAGTTGGTCCCTAAGCCACTGACTTGATTGGTCGGGGAGAGAGGATTCGAACCTCCGACCCCCTGGTCCCGAACCAGGTGCTCTACCAGGCTGAGCCACTCCCCGATGACCAACGTTGCGGACAACAAGCGGAAACCGGGCTCCTGGCGTGTGCCGCGGGAGTGCTCGCAATGAGATGCGAACGCGCTTGCTGAACATGAGTGTACCAGAAGGCGAGCGCCAGGGTCGCGAAAGGCCGCTGAGGTTGCATCGCGGGAGAGCTCAGGTATAGACAGGAACTGTGATGAATCGGGCTGATCTCGATGTAGCCGGTTTGCGCGTGCTGGATGGCGGCTTGGCGACCGAACTGGAGCGCGCGGGATGCGACCTTTCCGGACCGCTATGGTCCGCGAACGTGCTGCGGAGCGCGCCGGAGCAGGTGAAGGCGGTGCATCGGGCGTACCTGGATGTGGGGGCGGATTGCCTGCTGACCGCGAGCTACCAGGCTTCCGGGACGGGCTTTCGCGAGATCGGGCTCCCCGAGGCCAATGCTGCTGAAGCGCTGCGGAGCACTGTGCGGCTTGCGGTGGAAGCGCGCACGGTGTACCAGCGGGAGCACTCCCGTCCGGTATGGGTGGCGGCATCGCTTGGGCCCTATGGGGCTGCCTTGCATAACGGGGCGGAGTTCCATGGAAATTATCCAGTCGGGTATGACGACCTGGTGCGGTTTCACCAGGAGCGGATAGAAGTACTGGCGGGAACCGAGGCGGATTTTCTGGCATTCGAAACCATCCCGCTGCTCGAAGAAGCACGGGCCATTCTTGAGGCTTTGCGATCTGCTCCCGAAGCAGCAGCTTATATAAGCTTCCAGTGCCGGGACGAAAAGCGAATAGCGCATGGAGAACTGCTGGCCGATTGTGCGCGACTGCTTCAGGGCGCCGGCCAGGTCATTGCGGCCGGAGTGAACTGTACAGCGCCGGAGTTAATAGAGGGGCTGATCGGCGAGTTGCGGGAAGCGGGTCTTGGCGATCCCGGGCACAAGAAGATCGTTGTCTATCCGAACTCGGGTGAGCATTGGAACAAGGCAACCCGGGGTTGGTCCGGAGCCGCGGATCCGAGTGGATTTGGCGAGCTCGCACGAAAGTGGCGCGCAGCCGGCGCGGACTGGATTGGCGGTTGCTGCAGGACGGGACCGGAGCACATTCGAGCCGTGGCTGAGGCCCTGCGGTAGCGGCCTGCCTCCCTGCCCACCCGTTGTAACCGTGCGACAATATAGATACCGCTATGACATCCAAGACGCTCGCTGCAGTTCCTCAACCTGCCAGCATTTCGCCCGAGCTTCTCCAGCAGCACGGCATCACCGCGGAAGAATACCGCCGCATCGAAGCGGCGCTGGGGCGTACGCCGAGCCTGACAGAACTCGGCATATACAGCGTGATGTGGAGCGAGCACTGCTCGTATAAATCCTCGCGTGTGCACCTGAAGCGGCTGCCGACTGAGAGCGAGCGCGTGGTGCAAGGGCCGGGGGAGAACGCCGGGATCATCGACATTGGCGATGGTTGGGCCTGCGCCTTCAAGATTGAGTCGCACAACCACCCGTCCTACATCGAGCCGTTCCAGGGCGCGACCACGGGTGTTGGCGGTATTCTGCGGGACATATTTACCATGGGCGCGCGGCCATTCGCGGTCATGGATTCACTGCGCTTTGGACCGCTTGCCGCTGAGGAAGGCTCCGACCCGGCACTGGTCCACAAGAACCATTCCATCGTGGAAGGCGTGGTGGCAGGTGTCGCTTCCTACGGCAACTGTTTCGGCGTGCCAAACCTGGGTGGCGAGACGCGGTTCGAGGCATGCTACTCCGGCAATCCTCTGGTGAATGCGTTCGCGTTGGGGCTGGTGCGAAAGGACGAGATCTTTTACGCCAAGGCGACCGGCGTGGGCAATCCGGTGATCTACGTGGGCGCAAAAACTGGCCGGGATGGCATTCACGGCGCGACCATGGCAAGCGAAGAGTTCAAAGAAGGCTCCGAGCAGAAGCGGCCCAATGTGCAAATGGGCGATCCGTTCATGGAGAAGCTGCTGCTGGAAGCCTGCATTGAAGCCATGCGGACCGGCGCGGTCGTCGGCATCCAGGATATGGGCGCCGCAGGGCTGACCTGCTCGACCTGCGAGATGGGCGCGCGCGGCGGCGTGGGCCTGGAAGTGGAGCTGGACCGGGTGCCGCAGCGCGAGACCGGGATGAGCGCTTACGAGATCATGCTCTCCGAAAGCCAGGAACGCATGCTGCTGGTGGCCGATAAAGGCCGCGAGGACGAGGTGCTCCGGGTTTTCGCGAAGTGGGGACTCGACGGTGTGATCGTAGGCGAGGTCGTCGCCGCACCGCGGCTGCGGATCACGCACCACGGCGAGATCGTGGCCGATATCCCGAACACCTCGTTGACTGACGATGCCCCGCTGTATCACCGCCCGGTGGGTGAGTGGAAGGCGCCAGTGCCGGCCGACCCGCCGGCTTGGGTGTTGGAAGAGCTGAATAAGCCGCGTGACTATACGGCGGACCTCGAAAAGCTGCTCGCCTCTGCGAACATCTGCTCCAAACGGTGGGTCTTCGAGCAGTACGACTCCATGGTGCAGACCAACACCGTCCAGGGACCGGGTGGCGCGGCCGGCGTGATGCGAGTAAAGGGCACGGACCTTGGACTGGCCATGGCACTGGATGGCAATGGACGGTGGTGCTACCTGGACCCAAAGCGCGGAGCGGCACTGGCTGTGGCGGAGGCTGCGCGCAAGGTGGCGTGTACCGGAGCTGTGCCTGTGGCTGCTACGAATTGCCTGAACTTCGGCAATCCGGAGAAGCCGGAGATCATGCGGCAGTTGTCTGACGCAATCGATGGCATCGCCGAGGCGTGCACGGCGCTCGGGAACGCCGATCACGGGTGGCAACGTTTCGCTCTACAACGAGACCAGGGGCGAGGGCGTTTATCCCACGCCGGTTATCGGCATTGTGGGCATCTTGGACGATGTGACAAAGGCAGTCCCGGCGGACTTCCAGCGAGAAGGGGATGCGGTGCTGGTGATCTCGTCGAAGGCGTTTTCTCGTCCGGGAGACGGATTCGGTGCTTCCGAGTTTGCCAAGACCGTCCTGGGAGCGATCTGGGGAAGCCCGCCACAACTCGATCTGCTGGACGAACGCGAGCTGCACAAGTTCCTTGCGACGGCATCGGAACGGGGTCTTTTGCATTCGGCGCGGGGCATCACCGATGGCGGAGTTGCTGTTGCCATGGCGGAAGCCACCTTCGCCCACCGCATTGGAGCGCGCGTTTCGCTGCACTCTCACATGGACACAGAAAGCAATCCGGTGACGGACCTGTTTGAGGAGCAGGCAGGGAATGTGATTGTGACTTGCTCCCCGGAGGATCTGGGGGCGGTGCAAGCACTGGCAAATGAGTTCGGCTTTGTCACTCCGGTGTTTCTCGGGACTACTGGAGGAACGCGGCTTGAAATCCTGCGTGGCGACCAGGTTCTCATTGCAGCGGACGTCAAGACGCTTGGCGAGGTCTGGTCAGGCGCTTTGCATTCGGCGCTGAGCGGTGACGTGGTGACGGCATGATGCGGTTGATGTATGAGGGTGTGCCGGGCATGGAGAGCGAAAAGCAGATGCATCGGCTGCGACCTGCTTCGCTCGGGACGACACATTCGGATGCGGGCGACACTCTTGCTCAAGCCCAGGATGGCGATACGCTGCATGAGGAGTGTGGCGTTGCCGCAATCTACAACCATCCGGATGCGGCGCGGCAAATCTACCTGATGCTCTATGCACTGCAGCATCGCGGGCAGGAATCGGCGGGGATTGCGACGGCTGACGGGCAGCACCTGTCCAATATCAAAGGCATGGGACTGGTCGCGGACATCTTCACGGACGATGTGCTGAACAAGCTACCAGGCGACCGCGCGATTGGGCATACGCGTTATTCGACGACCGGCGACTCGGCTCTTCTGAATGCGCAACCAATACGGGTTGAATCGACCAAGGGCCTGATCGCGATCGCGCATAACGGAAATCTGGTCAACCTCGGCAATATTCGCGCCAAGCTGGAGCGGGCGGGAGCGTTTTTTCAAACGACCAGCGACTCCGAGATCATCGTGCAACTTATCGCGCACTCGAAAGCGACGACCCTGGTGGATGCGATCGCCGATTCCCTGTCACAGGTGGATGGCGCATTTTCCGTCGTGATGATGACGCGAGACCGCATCTTCGCGGCCCGCGATCCACGGGGCTTTCGTCCACTTTCGATGGGACGGATCATAAACGAAACAGGTCCGGATACGGTTGTTTTCGCCTCCGAGACCTGCGCTTTCGACCTTCTGCGGGCTGAGTACGTGCGCGATGTGGAGCCTGGCGAGCTGATCATGGTGAGCGAAGACGGCGTGACCTCGCGCAAATACGCGAGCGGAGCCCCGCAGTCGAGCTGCATCTTCGAGCACGTCTACTTCTCGCGACCCGACAGCCGGATTTATGGCCGATGGGTGCAGGAGAGCCGGGAAGAAATGGGCCGCCAGCTTGCACGAGAGTCTCCCGTGGCAGCGGACCTGGTGTCGCCGGTGCCGGATTCAGGCGTTACCGCGGCCATTGGATACGCTGCGGAAAGCGGCATTCCCTTCCGCTTCGGGCTAATCCGCAATCATTATGTGGGCCGCACGTTTATCGAGCCGGAACAGCGCGTGCGCGACTTCGGCGTGAAGCTGAAGCTGAATCCTGTGCGCTCGTTGCTGGCGGGCAAGCGCGTGATCCTGATCGACGACTCCATCATCCGCGGCACCACCAGCCGCAAGATCGTGCGCATGGTGCGCGCGGCTGGCGCCAGGGAAGTGCACCTTCGTATCAGTTGCCCGCCCACTGTATCGCCCTGCTATTACGGCGTGGACACGCCAAACAAGGCAGACCTGATTGCGGCCAACAACAGCGTAGAACAGATTCGGCAGTTCATCGAGGCGGATTCGCTGGCGTACCTCTCGATGGAAGGCCTGCTGCATTCCTGCGGAGGGAATTCCGAAACCACAGCAGATGGGCGCGGGGGCGGCCGCTTCTGCATAGCCTGCTACACCGGCCAATACCCGACGCAGTGGGTGGACGTAGAAGAGATATTACCGGCCACGGTCGGCGCGCGGTAGCAGCACGCGTGTGCAGTGGGCACCACGGTACACGCGTTCTATGCATGAATCCTTCACTGTGCTCAGAATGGCGAAATGTTACCCGATTCTTGTCATCCGGAGCGGAGCGAGCCATATTCACCGGCTCACCGAGTCGAAGGGCTTGTATTTCACCCAAGGTCAAACAACAGCACTTCGCCACCCGAGTCGGTTGTGATCCTCAGTTGTGATTCGTCAGAAAGCGCGAGTCCGTCACCAGCTTTAAGTTGCTCACCGTTGGCCGAGACGCTTCCGCGCACCACCTGCAGCCACCCATGGCCGCCCAGCTTGAAAACGTGGGTGACGCTGGCGCCTGGCGTGAGGCGTCCAATCAGTAGCTCGGCATCACTATGGATATGGATGGAGCCGTCGCGGCCGTCCGTTGAGGCGACGAGGTGCAACTTGTCCGCCTGCTCTGCAATGGAAAACCGTTCCTGTGCGTAGGCTGGCTTCAGGTTGCGCTGGTTGGGCATGAGCCATATTTGTAGCAGATGCAGTTTCTTATCTGGCGATGGATTGAACTCGCTGTGGCGGATACCGGTGCCCGCGGACATGTACTGGACCTCGCCTGGCGTCAGCACTTCGCCGGTGCCGATCGAATCCCGATGTTCGATGGCGCCCTCGAGCACATAAGTCAGGATCTCCATGTTGTCGTGCGGGTGCGTCCCGAAACCCTTGCCGGGCGCAACAACGTCTTCATTGATGACGCGCAGGGCGCGGTAGCCCATGAAGCGCGGGTCGTAATACGTGTTGAACGAAAAGCTATGGTACGTGTCAAGCCAGCCATGGTTGGCATGGCCGCGGTCCTCGGATGCGCGCAGGGAAAGCATGTGCAGGCAACCTCCATTTCCTGTGTATGGATGCGCAAGCGCGGTCTGGGATTCAAGCGCGCCGGGCTTGCGCGAATCATGGCGCAACCTGCAGAACGGCAGTTGCTTCCCAGTTCCTGAAGCAAATTGCTCCGGCAGATTGCTTCCAAAGGAGCCGCGATGGCGACAAAAAAGAGCAGCGCGAAGTCCGGCAACGCGTCCACAACAAAGGGAACGAGCAAGGGCAAGAAGAGTTCGGGAACGAAGTACGGCCCCAAGGCTCATGCCGCAGTTGAGCGCGAGATGAAGGAGTTCAAGGAAGGCAAACTCAAATCAGGCAGCGGGCGAAAGGTGACCAACCCGAAGCAGGCTATTGCGATTGGACTGTCCGAAGCGCGCAGAGCTGGCGGCAAGGTTCCGCCACCACCGGCGGGATCGGCTTCAGCGAAGAAGCGAAGATCGGTGAAAACGCTAATCAAAAAGAGTGCTGCCAAAAAGAGTGCCGGCACGAAAAGGAGCACCGCAAGCAAGAGCGCTGGCAAGAAGAGAACGCAAACAAAGAAAAGCACAACAAGCAGCAGAGGCGCTGCGGCAAAGGCGAGCACGAAAAAAAGTACCGCACCGAGGGACCGGTCCAACCGCAGCCGCTAACTCACGTCCAAGGAGCGTTCGAACGCTCTGGATTAGCTACTTCTTATCTGTGGATGGGCTGCTGCCGGTTCCGGAGGGCGCCGCCGGTGCAGCGGTATTCGAAGATGGGGATTTTGCAGAGTCTGCTGATGAATTGCTGGCGCTTTCAGACGAACCGCTGCTCTCATTTTTTGCAGCCGCCGTTTTTGACGCTTTGCTGGCGTAGTCCGTCGCGTACCAGCCAGAGCCCTTGAACTGCACTGCGGGAGCGGAGATCAGGCGCTCGATCTCGCCCTTGCACACGGGGCACTCCGTTTCTTCGGGCGCACTGAAACTCTGGATCTTCTCGAAACGGTGTCCACACTGCTTGCATTGATATTCATAAAGCGGCACTTCTGTGGTGCTCCTTTAGGTTGAGCGTAGGCTGCGGCCAGCTTGATTGTAGCTTGTCAGTCCATGGGCAAGCGGACGAGACGCACGTCCGTAATGGCTTCCACGCTGCCCAAGGCTTCGAGCACCGCCGGGGTAATGGCTCCATCCACCTGCACGACGGCAATCGCGCCCCCTTCAGATGCGGCCGAATGGGGGCTGCGGCCAAGCGCAAAGTTAGCAATGTTGATCCGGTGTTCGCCAAGGATCGTGCCAATGCGGCCGATGACGCCGGGAACGTCGCGGTTGCGTATGGCGATCAACGCTCCGTGCAGTGGCGCTTCGATGTCGATGCCATTCACGGAAAGGAGGCGAGGCGCACTGCCGTGCAGCACGGTCGCGCTGCCTGTGGTCTGGCCAGCGCGCGTGTGCAGCGACAAACGGAGAATGGTGCCAGCTCCGCCTTCGGACGCGTCGCTCCTGGTCTCATGAAGACGTATGCCCCGCTCGGCAGCGATAGCCGCGGCGTTGATGCGGTTCACATGCTCAGAATGCGCAAGCACCCCCTGGATCGCGGCATTGCGGATGAGGTCCGTGTTGCCCTGTGCCAGGCGGCCGGAGTAGGTGAGATCGATGGCTTCGACATTCCCTTCGCCGACGGCGGAGAGAAAGGCTCCGAGGCGCTCAGCCATCTGTATATAGGGCGCAAGCTCGAGGTACTCTTCGTGACTCAGCGAGGGAAGATTGACGGCGTTCTGGACGACTCCGAGTTTGAGGTATTCGCGAACCTGCCGCGCGATCTGAATCCCAACGGCCTCCTGCGCTTCCGCAGTGGAACCGGCAATATGCGGCGTCAGGAGGACACTTTCCTGGCCAAACAGAGGCGAGTTGCGGAGGGGCTCTTCACGGAACACATCGAGCGCTGCGCCGGCGACCTGGCCCGATTGGAGAGCGGCGAGCAACGCGGCTTCATCGACGAGTTCTCCACGCGCACAGTTCACGATGCGGACGCCGCGCTTCATAGTGGCAAGGGTTGCGGCGTTGATGATGTCCGCGGTCTGTGGCGTAAGGCCGACATGAAGGGTGAGGTAATCGGATTCGCGGAAGAGTTGTTCGAGAGAGACGAGTTCGACGTTACGCTCGCGGGCGATGGCGGGAGCAACAAAGGGATCGTGCCCGATAAGGCGCATGCCGAAGCTCGCGGCGCGCTGCGCGACCTCAAGGCCGATGCGACCGAGGCCGAGGACGCCGAGAGTTTTGCCGCGAAGCTCAGCGCCGCTGAGCGATTTCTTTTCCCACTTGCCGGCGTGCAGCAGGGTGTTGGCCTTAGGCAGCTGGCGGGCAAGCGCGAGCATGAGGCCGATAGTGATCTCGGCCACAGCAACGGCGTTTGCGCCCGGGGTATTCATCACCACGATGCCGCGGCGAGTGGCCGCTTCGGCATCGATATTGTCCACACCCACGCCGGCACGGCCAATCACGCGGAGACTGGGCGCGTGCTCCAGGAGCGCTTCGTCCACCTGCACAGCGGAGCGTACAACAAGCGCGTCGGCATCGGCGAGTTCAGCCGGAAGGCCGTGGCTGATCTGCTCATGAGTGATGACGTTCCAGCCAGGCTCGGCCTGAAAAACAGCAAGGGTAGCGGGTGAGACTTTTTCGGCAAGTACGATCTTCAAGCGGTCTCCTGGAATAGCGCTGCAGGGCGGTAACAGTCGCCTTTATACGAACAACACTTCGGCCAGCTTTAGCTGTTTAGCGTGGGCAACTCATCCCAGCGAGCCGGGCGGTGGCTCGCTGGGGCATAGAGCAGCACTTAGGAACGAGAGCTACGCGGGTTGTAGGTGCTCAGCGCGTGTGCGCTCAGCAAATTCTTCCTGCGCGGCGATGAGTGCCTTACCGAAGGTAAAGCCCGGCAAGTGGAGCGAAGTGGCAGCTACCTGCTCGAGCGCGCCAAGCAGGGCGATGGTGTCTAGGTAATCGAAAAACCCGAGATGGGCGATGCGAAAAATCTGCCCCTTCATCTCGCCTTGGCCATTGGTGATGATCGCGCCGAAGCGGCTCTTGAGTTCTTTCACGATAACGCCGGAATCAACACCGGGTGGCGGCAGAACAGCTGTCACGGCCGCGGCGGGTGAAGCTAGGCGCGAAGAGCTGCATGCCAAGCGCTTGCACGGCGGAGCGGGTCATCGCGGCGATGGTCTCCGCATTGTCAACGAGCTTGATACGTCCCGCTGCAAGGTCGCCGTCGGCCTGCGATGCGATGTAGTCGAGCGCTGCCCCGAGACCGGCGATCAACGAAGTAGCAGGCGTGTAAGAAGACTCGCCCTTGCTGGCGTTTTTCCGCTCTTTGCGCAGGTCGAAATAATAGCGCGGGTTCAAGCTGATGCCCATGAGATCCCACGCCTTGTCGCTTACGGATAAATACGCGAGCCCGGGCGGGATCATGACGGCCTTCTGCGAGCCGCCGATGAGGATATCGACACCCCAATCGTCGATATCAAAGTGAGTCGTACCCAGACCGGTGATGGCGTCGACGACCAGGGCAGCGTCGCTGTTCGCTTCTTTCAGCAGACGGGCCACGCCCCGTACATCGTGGCGGGTGCCGGTCGATGTTTCAGTGGCCTGCATGTAGACGGCGCGCGTTTCGATGCGGAGCGCTTTGCGGACTTCGTCCAGCGAGAAGGTCTCGCCATAGGGCGCAGTGACCAGGTCGACATCGCAGTTGAAAGCCTTGGCCAGGGCAGTCCAGCGCTCGCCGAATTTACCGGCTGAAAGAACCAGGACGCGGTCGCCCGGCGAGGTCAGATTCGAGACCGCCGCTTCCATGGCGCCTGTCCCGGAGCAGGCCAGGAGCAGCACGTCGTTTTTTGTACCTACAAAGGTACGCAGTTGCCCGAGCACGCGGGTGTAGAGGGCGCGGAACTCCGGCGTGCGATGGTGAAGGTCGGCTGCGGCCATGGCAAACTGCGCGGCCGGGAGCAGTGGTGTGGGGCCTGGCGTAAAGAGACGCGTCTTTCGGATCATGTGTTTGTCGGTTCCTTGCCTTATTGTAACGAGCGGCGGGTTTTGGCCGGCTCCCTATAATGGTGGGTTGGCCTTGGCGAATTTGGAGAGCGCACAGATATGAGCCTTGCGGAAAAGATCAACCAGGATATAGTGACGGCGATGAAGGCGCGCGAGGCTGAGCGGCTCTCGACGCTGCGGATGGTAAAAGCCGCGATTAAGAACAAGGAGATCGACAAGCGCGAGCCGTTAACGGATGCAGAAGTGCTGCAAACGCTGACAACGCTGATCAAGCAACGGCGGGAGTCGATCGAGCAGTTCACCAAAGGCAACCGGCCGGAGCTAGCGGAAAAAGAGGCGACCGAAATTGAGCTGATCGAGACCTACATGCCGAAGGCCGCAGGCCCGGAAGAGATCCGGAGGCTCGTGGAGGCAGCGATTGCGGAAGTAGCCGCAACCAGCGCTGCGCGTCCCGGGCCGAAGGAACTGGGCACAGTGATGAAGGCCGTCCAAGCGAAGATTCAGGCAGCCGGCGTGCGGGCCGATGGACGACAGGTGAGCGAAACAGTGAAGGCGGAGTTGGCGAAAGGGTGAGCGGGCCTAGCTGCGTCTATTCCGGCGTGATCGTTACGAAGGCATTCTCGGGCAGTTCACCTTCCAGGAGGTGGACGACACCGTTCTTTACAAAGCCGCGCAAGCCGGCACGGGTGCGCTGTGCAGGCGGAGCTTTTGGCACAGCCGTGCTACTTGCAGAGCGCTCAGTGACGGTGCGGCCGGTACCCCGGTCCATCGCGAGATTGGCCAGCCGGTCGGCTCCTTTGTTCTTGCCGCGGAGCACGTGTTGAATTTCGAAGCGCTCCAGGCGCGCAACTCGGCGTTTGGCTTCTTCGTAGAGCGGGCGCAGTTCCGGGCTGTTCACGCGATATTGCCCCTTCATCTGCTTGACCATCAGCTCCGAGTCGGCAATGACGCGCAAACGACTGTGGCCATGTTCCAGGGCGTATTGCAGGGCGGCAAGCAGCGCGGAATACTCAGCGAAGTTGTTGGTCTTCACGCCTAGAAATTCACTCAGTTCGGCCACAGTGCGGCCCCCCGCCTCTTCGAGAACCACGCCATATCCTGAAGGGCCCGGATTTCCGCGGGAACCTCCGTCACAATGCGCAATCACAACGGGCGGTTCGCCCGTGGAAGTTGCGGGACCGATTCCCGGGGCTTCGTCCATGAAACGGCTGGTCATTTCCCGAGTGTATCGAAGACGATTTCCACGGGTGGGGAGCACGGCTGTGGAGCGCGGTAGAGGAAGCACGCTGGCCGCAGCGACGGGCCTGCTCAGCGTGCCAACATCGAGTTGCATGCTCACCCAATGCACTTCCAACCGTCTACTGGGTAGCCTGCAAGGCGTTTTGGAGCCGAACACACGATGGCATCGGATGCTCTGCGTATCACCCCTCCCCTCCTCACGTTGGGCTCGCCACTCCAGAGTGGCAGCCGCACATGGCCCTCGCGCCGGACGGTACAATCCGGCAAAGGGATGGCTGGCAGCACAGATGATCGAGCAGCGGAGACGGAGCTGATCCGCCAAGCGCAAAAGGGCTCTCGCGACGCATTCGATGCGCTGATGCGGCAGTACGACCAACCGGTGCTGAGGCTGGCGCTGCACCTTACTGGCTCGGAATCGGACGCGCAGGACATTCTGCAGGAAGCTTTCCTCAAGGCGTATCGATATCTCGGCAACTTCCGTTTTGAGTGCTCCTTCTATACCTGGATTTATCGCATCGTCACGAATCTCTGCCTGGACCTGCTGCGCCGCCGCAAGACGCGACGCGAAGACCAGGCCGTCATCGTGGATGCGTCGGGCGACGAGCTCGATCTCCTCAGCAATGTCTCCGACGACCGGGCGATGGCGAACCCGGACCGCGAACTCCAGCGCAAAGAATTGGGTGCACGCATCCAAGAGGCTCTCGAACAGCTGACGCCGCGGGAGCGCATGGTGTTTGAGCTGAAGCACTATCAAGGGCTGAAGCTGCGCGCTATCGGCGAGATGCTGAATACCACGGAAGAAACAGCCAAAAATACGCTTTTCCGCGCGACCAAGAAGTTGCGGGCCACGCTTACGGTGGTGCGATGAAGATGCCTTTTCGGAACGGGCCTCAAGAGCCTACAGCCATGGCCTGTGAACGGGCGCACGAACAGATCGCGCTTTTCGTCTATAGCGAAACCGACGAGAAAGCTTCTCGGTACTTGCAGCATCACCTGGATACATGCCCAGAATGCCGCGAAGAACTTCAGGCAATGCGCTCCCTGGCAGCTGCAATGTCGTTGCTGCCTGTGCGAGAGCCTTCGGCGAATCTGCTGGCGCACACGCGCTTGCGTGTGGCAGAGGCTCTCGACGAAGTGCCGCAGCGCACATGGCTGGCGCGGTTGCGGCAGTCGCTCGGAACCGATTTCAACATTATGCGGACTGCACCCTTGTCGGCAGCAGCTCTGCTGTTTGCGGGGATCGCCCTGGGCGCCTACGGCGGTCATTCTCGGGTGATCCACCGGCATCCCGCGCCGGCGCCCGGCGCAGCTGCGCCCACTGCGCCCGTGGTAGCTGAGGTGAATAGCGTCACGCGCCAGCCGCAATCTGGCCTGGTGAAAGTGAGCTATGGCAAGGTGGTGCCAGCGACGGCGCAGGGTGCTCCGGATGATCCGTTTATTCGGCAATTGCTGCTCATGGGCGCGCGCAACCGTGTGGACCCCGCCGTGCAGAACGACGCAGTGGACCTGCTTGCGGATGCTTGTTTGCACGGCCAGGCATGCGAGCAGGATGCCGTGCGGCACGCATTGCTGGTGGCGCTACGCTACGATCCAAATGCAGAAGTGCGGCACAAGGCGTTGAGCGGGCTGGAACCGTATGTCGCTGAAGATACCCATGTGCGCGATGCTGTGCTCGAAGCTGTACTGGATGACCGTGATCCTGGGGTGCGCTCCGAAGCGGTCGGCATGTTACAGCCTGTGGGCAGGGATTCGAGCGTACAGGAGGTGCTGCACACGGTGGCGGCACAGCATGGAAATCCGCATCTGCAGACGGTCTCGCGCGAGATGCTGGACCAGACATCGCAGATTCAGTAATTGTTGCGCCCATGCGTGACGTTCTTCAGAGCAGCCCGTCTCACTGAGCGGTGCTGCTCTTCCTTTTTTGGGAATTCCGCACCGAGCACATTGCCTATGCCAAAAGCTGCGCCGGGCGGGTTCAATTCAGGAGTTTCGCGATGTTTACTTTCCATATGCCCCGTTCTTCCTCCATGCTGGCGACGCTGGCGGGCCTTCTTTCCTGGAGCGCATCCGCGCATGCCGGGCGCTTGCCCTTCTTTGTTCCAGCGCAGATGGAATATGTCAGTGCCTCGCAAGGGTACCTGGGCGTTGACCTCCGGGATCTGGACGAGCCCCGTGCCCACCAGTTGAATACCAAGGGAACTCAGGGAACGGAGATTGTCGCACTCGATCACGATGCGCCGGCCTGCAAGGCCGGTCTTCGCCTTCAGGATGTGATCACGGCTATCAATGGTCAGTCTGTGGCAAATGCGGACCAGGTACGCCGTGTATTGCGTGAACTGCCGGCGGGCAAGCATGTGGTGATCGCCGTGGTTCGAAGCGGCAAACCTGTCGAGGTGAAGCTACAGCTCGCCGACCGTCAGGTGCTGGCCCAGCAGGCATGGAAGCGGCATTTCCATGTGCCCGACGGCGCGCCGATGATCGAAGGCTTTGCCGGCGGCCAGCGCGGCTTTCTGAATCCGGGAATCGTCATGCCTCCCACAGATGGTGGCCCGCTGCATCTCGGGGTTTTCGTGCGTGCAATGGAACCCCAGCTCGCCACGTTTTTTGGCGCAAAGGACGGAACGGGCCTGCTGATCGAAAGCGTCGAAGCGGGAAGCCCAGCCGCAGCCGCGGGATTGAAAGCTGGGGACGTGATCCTGAAGGCCAACGACACTCCGGTGACCAGCTCCATGGACCTGATCGGCGTGATCCATGGTGCTGCGGGCAGGCCGGTGCAGCTGACCATACTGCGCGACCATCAGGAGCAGCGCGTCAGTGTGGCGGTGCAGGGGATGAAGACTGAATCGCAGCTCGCACCGGAGGTGGAACGTGAACAGTTGCTGACGGATGCAGAACCTGCGCTCGATACGCTGCGCGGTTCGGATTTCCACCTCAGCGGCCCCGACCTGCAGAAGCTGCATCAGGAACTCGCGGACAGCGATGCGCAAGCGCGTAGAGCGATCGAGCAGGCTCAAAAGCAGATGGGCACAGTGAATCGTGATGCGATCGAGCAGGCGCTCGCCGGCGCGCGTGAGCAGATGGAGACCATTGACCGCCCGGCCATGGAAAAACAGCTCAGCGAGGCGATGAAGCAGGCACAGGCCGTCGACATGCCCGCGATGAGGAAGCAGATCGATGAGGCCATGAGGACTATGAGAGAGGCGATGCAAAAGAATTCCGGCTCCAGCCCGGCGGGGATGTATCCCTATTGAATCCGGTGACTCCGGCCGAGAGCCCATACCGGCGGCTATAATCGTATAGAACATTGCATGCCGACTACACCTCCCAGCCTGATCCCGTCTCGCAGGAGATCCCGCAGCAAAGCCGCCGCTCGCAAGATACGCGAGGTGGCGCTTGTGGGACGCGCGCTTGCCTCGACGGCGCACCCAGTCATGGCGCAGATTGTGCCTATGCGCTTCTGTAATCTCTCATGCGCTTACTGCAATGAGTACGACAAGGTGTCGGATCCGGTGCCGCTGGACGAGATGCTGCGGCGCATCGACCACTTGGCGCGCCTGGGCACCAGTATCGTGACGATCTCCGGCGGCGAACCCCTGACACATCCAGAACTGGATCAGATCATCGCGCGCATTCGCCATCATGGGCAGATGGCGGGCATGATCACGAACGGTTATCTGCTGATGCCGGAGCGAATTGAGCGATTGAACCGGGCCGGGCTCGACCACATGCAGATTTCTATCGATAACGTGCAGCCAGACGAGATCTCGAAGAAGAGCCTGAAGGTGCTGGACAAAAAGTTGCAGTTTCTGGCTGAGCATGCGGAATTTCACGTGAACATCAACTCGGTGGTAGGCGGTGGAATTAAGAACCCGCAGGATGCGCTTACCATCGGCCGTCGCGCGCTGGAGCTTGGCTTCACCTCGACTATCGGCATCATTCACGACGGCAGCGGGCAGTTGCAGCCGTTGAAAGATGAAGAGCGCCGGGTGTACTACGAGATGCGCGGGCTCGAGAAGAAGGGCTATTCACGCTTTAACCATTTCCAGGAAGCGATCGCTAACGGGAAGCCGAACGACTGGCGTTGCCGCGCCGGGTCGCGGTATCTCTACATTTGCGAAAATGGGCTGGTGCACTACTGCTCGCAGCAGCGGGGGTGGCCGGGTGTGCCGCTGGCGGAGTACACGACGGCGGATCTCCGTCGCGAGTTCCTGACCGAGAAGAGCTGCGCGCCCAACTGCACCGTTTCCTGCGTGCACCAGATTTCCTATATCGACCACTGGCGTGCACCGCAAGGGCGGCAGACGACGCCGGGTGAGAGTGGAGCGGCCGGCAAATCGGGCTTGGTCAACATAGGGATGGAGTAGTGGCAAGCGTCATTTGTCGCCAATCCTGCCAATCTTTGTTGTAACAGCAATACCGCTCGGTTCAGGTTACCCAAATGTTACTCAGTAGTTGGGTAAGTGTTACCTTATAAAACTTTTCACACGGTAGTTTCCATGTATTGTTTGGACATGCGGTGATTCTACTTTCGCTACTCGCTGCGAATCTTTCGGGGGAGGGATTCCCAGCGAGTGGTCCGAGGAGAGTCACCGCGGACTTGTTTCAGGCGTCAGTATTTCTGTTCCGTTCCTATCTTGTTGCGGAGTCCTCTTTGCTGAAAGCCTTCGAACTCGCCCACGCGCTCGAGAAATCCCGGTCGATACCCCTCGACCAGATTGCCAGCATCGCGTTGGACCACAAGCGGCAGATAGCTTTTGTACAACTGCATACCGGGACCGAGGTGCAGTTGGAGGCAGCGGGCTTTAGTGAGTTGTTCGAGAAGCTCACGGAGTTGTACTCCGGCAAGCACGCAGCCTAGCCGCACAGCCACCCCAGTTGAGCTACCCCACCCCCCTAGGACTTTTGAGCTAAAGTCCTCTTCTCATTGAAGTTAGCCTAGGGGTGCTTTCGTAAAGTCCTCACATTATTAGACTTATGGGCAAAGTCCTGCAAACAAAAGACTTAGCGCCGGGTTCGTTTTCTTCTTTTCTGTTTCCCTAATTCAATTGTAGTTATTCGGGTGAATAAATACGCCAAGATTCGCCGGAGTTTTGGGGGAGTGGCGGAAGGCATTCGATACTGAGGATTCAGGGTAAGAGGGTCCGCGCTCTGCGCAGAGACCCACCCTTTGCGCATAAATAAATAGTAATGTTGATTCTGTGCGGCGCAAAGGATGGGGCACCCGATGCGTAGCCGCCGTAACCCGGCTGGGGTATGCAGGTCCTTCGACTCGCTGCGCTCGCCCAGGATGACAACTATAAAGCGGACGCTCGGATGCAGGAAGAAGACCGATACACTCGCTCAGACGAAGCGGACTCGCTTGTATCGCCGCCCGACCTTTAGAGTCAGGGGACGCTCCCGCATAAGCGGTAGAGCGATTTGTGCAGTGTTCACACGATCCCCATCGATCTGTACGGCGCCGGCCTTGATCTGCCGGTCTGCATCGGTTGCCGAAGGGCACAGGCGCGCGGCGACCAGGAGCTTGGCGACACGCATAGCCCACATGTCGATGCCGCTGTCAGCGGTCCCTTCTAGAGACGCCCGTTCCAGCACAAGTTCCTCGATATCGGCCGGTTCCTGATCGCGTTGGAACTGTTTGGCCCAGTTTGTGTCGGCTTGTTCGGCGAGGTTTTCGCTGTGGAAGCCGGCGACGATGGTGCGGGCGAGGCGTTTCTTGACGTCCATGGGGTGTTGGGCGCCGCTGGCCACATCGGCGCGGAGGGCGTCGACTTCGCTTTGCTTGAGGTCGGTGAGCAGCGTCCAGTAATTCCACATGAGGGTGTCGGAGATGGACATGAGCTTGCCGTACATTTCTGACGGCGGCTCGTGAATCCCGATGGCATTGCCCAAGGACTTGGACATCTTCTGCACCCCGTCCAGGCCTTCGAGGATGGGCGTCATGACGACGATCTGGGGAAGCTGGCCGTAGTCGCGCTGGAGTTCGCGGCCCGCGAGCAGATTAAACTTCTGGTCGGTGCCGCCGAGCTCGACATCGCACTCGAGGGCAACTGAATCGTAGGCCTGGGCGAGCGGGTAAAGCAGCTCGTGCATGGAGATGGGTTTTTCTTCCTGGAAGCGGGTGTGAAACTCGGCGCGCTCGAGCATTTGGGAGACGGTGAAGTGCGCGGCAAGGCGAATGGTTCCCTCGAACCCGAGTTTGTCGAGCCATTCGGAGTTGAAGCGCACCTCGGTCTTATCGCGATCGAGGATGCGGAAGACTTGCTCGGTATAGGTTTTGGCGTTCTCGTCGATCTGTTCGCGGGTGAGCGGCTTGCGCGTGGCGGAGCGGCCGGTGGGATCGCCGATGAGCGAGGTGAAGTCGCCGATGAGGAAGATGACCTGGTGGCCGAGGTCCTGGAAATGCTTGAGCTTGCGCATGAGCACGGTGTGGCCGAGGTGGAGGTCGGGCGCGGTAGGGTCGAAACCGGCTTTGACGCGCAAGGGCCGTCCGGTGGCGCGGGAACGCTCCAGGCGCTCGCGTAGGTCGGAGACGCGGATGATCTCGGCGGCGCCTTTTTGCAGGTAGTCGAGTTGTTCTTCAACTGGAAGAAAGCCGTGAGAAAGTGAGTCAGGCATGGTGTTGTCCCAGTATAAAGATGCATGGCCGATGGAACGCTGGGCGAGCGCATGGACATAAAGCGGCTGCGTGCGGAGACGGCGGGCTGCGAGGGGCAGATCTTCTTCAACAATGCGGGCGCGAGCCTGCAACCGCGGCCGGTAGTCGAGCGGGTGATAGAACATCTGCGGCTGGAGGAGCAGGTGGGCGGCTACGAGGCAGCGGACCGCGTGGCGCAGGAAAGCGCAGCGGTATACGCGAGCATAGCTCGGCTGCTGAACGCGAGCCCCGAGGAGATTGCGCTTACGGAGAGTGCGACTCGCGCGTGGGACATGGCGTTCTATTCCCTGCCGCTGAAGGCAGGCGACCGCGTGCTGACGGCGGAGAACGCTTACGCCAGCAACCACATTGCACTGCTGCAGCGGGCTAAGGCAACGGGCGCAGTGATTGAAGTGGTGCCAAGCGAGGCTGATGGCGCGATCAGCCTTGGGGCGCTGGAGGCGGCGCTGAAGCGCGATGGACGGGCGCGTGTGCTGTCGCTGACGCATGTGGCGACCAACAACGGCATGGTGCAGCCGGCGGCAGAGGCGGGACGGCTGGCGCGCGAGCACGGCGCGCTGTTTCTGCTGGATGCGTGCCAGAGCGCGGGGCAGTTGCCGCTGGATGTGGAGGCGCTGCACTGCGATATGTTGTCGGCCACCGGACGGAAATATCTGCGGGGTCCGCGGGGCACAGGTTTCCTGTATGTGCGGCGGGCACTGCTCAAGGAGATAGAGCCGGTGCTGCTGGATATGCATGCGGCGGAGTGGACGGCTGTGGATTCCTTTCGCGTAAGGGATGATGCAAAGCGTTTCGAGGCGTGGGAAAGCTCGCTTGCGTGCCGGCTGGGGATGGGCCGCGCGGTGGAGTATGCGTTGGCGCTGGGCTTGCCGGCAATTGCCAGGCGGGTGGGAAGGCTGGCGGCGTGGCTGCGCGCGGGGCTGCGGGCAACGGGACGGGTGCGGGTAGAGGACCTGGGGTCCGGAGACCGGGCGGGGGAATGCGGCATTGTGACGTTTACGCATGGGCGGCTGACGGCAGGGCAGGTAATGCAGCGTCTGGCTGCCCAGCGGATGGCAGTGCGCGTGAGCGAACGGAGTGCAACGCGGCTGGATATGGAGCGGCGTGGGCTGGAAGCGGTAGTGCGGGCAAGCGTGCACTACTACAACACGGAGGAGGAGATTGCGCGGTTTTGTGCCGCGGTGGAGAGATTGTGAGGGGGTTGGGAGAGCACGGGACGGCGGATGGGCGTTAACCGGCTAGCAGGAGAAGGCGCGCATGCTCCGAAGGTCTGCGCCAGGTGCGGACGAGCGATCACGTGGCGGAAGAAGTGGGAACGTGACTGGGAAAACGTGCGCTACTGCAGCGATGGGTGCCGCCAGCATAAGCCCGCGGAGATAGATCGGGCGCTTGAGGAAGCAATCGTGCGCCTGCTAGATGTGCGCGGTGCGGGAAAGACGATCTGTCCGTCGGAGGCGGCACGCGCGGTGCGACCGGAGGGCTGGGAGGCGCTGATGGAGCCGGCGCGGGCGGCGGCGCGGCGGCTGGTGGCGGCCGGGCGGATTGTGATGACGCAGGGTGGACTGGTGGTGGATCCGTCGCATGCGAAAGGGGCGATCCGGCTGCGCAGGAGTTGAATTATTCCATGGCTGATGAGGATCGAATCAGGTTGCGCAGGCGGTGTGTTGGGGCGCACCCCGGAACGGGTTTGGTGACAACAGAACCTTCAGGGCAGCAGGTCATAAATAAAATTGGCGGCTTTGACAATGAAGCGTTCGCCACGCGCAGCAGCGCTCGGCCGGTGGCCGGAAATCCGGGTGAGAGGAAAGCCCAGCTCGTCCGCAGCCTGTATGTTCTCGGGTTCGCGGCCGGTGTCCAGCCCAGCTTTGAAAAAGTGGCCATCTCGCAGGTACACCAATTCTCGTCCGCGAAGGGCGAAGCTATTGCCCATGGCGCCGAACCCCGGCCAGAGGGTTTCCAGTTCGAAGTTGCGCAGGAGCACCAAGGGAAAGTCGCTGGAGTAGTTGAGCCAGACTTCCCCGTTCTCTGCGACATTCATGGCGTAGCAATCGTGGATAGGCGGGAGACCGTGCTTCTGTGCAAACTCTCGATACCTGAAGATCGGCTGCCCGGAGCTGTCGAAGCAGATTACGCCATCGGTGCCTAAGCCCCCTCCGAAGACGCCTTCGTCGAAGTAGCTCACCCAGATCTTTCCGTCAGGCGTGGTCTGCAGATCTTCACTCGCGTCACCGAGATCGAGGGTGGCGGAGATGTGTCCCTGGCGGTCGTAGACAGTGGCGCGTCCGCGCCGGCGCTCAGCGAGCAGCCATCCGTCTCCGAGCGGCTGGATGTGGTGGATGGACAGGGCCTGCGATTCGTGGAACCGAAGGGTGCGGGTCCGGTCTCCTTCCCAGTAGATGAGGTGGTGTGCCCGGGCCGGCGCACGGTACCAGAGCGACCAGTCCTGAGCAGCATCCCCTTTCTCCGGTTCCGGCGGTTTGCCTTCTGCCATGAGCAGGAGCGGATTGCCAGACCAGTCCAGCGACGCGCGGACCAACACCCAACCTTTGGGAAGCGTAGAGAGGTCGAAGCGTCGGCGGAAGATCAATGAGGACATCTGCAGAGGATACTGCGAGCTGCGGCGTATGGGTAGCTACTGCACGGCGATGACGGCTGGGTGAGGCGTGCTATGCGGGCGACGGCCCAGCATTCAGGGAGGGTTCGCAGCGCTTCTTGATGACGACAAGGATGCTCTTTTGCAGGCTTCGCATCACCGCATCTGACCAAAAGCCAGCGTAGAAGTTGAAGTCCGTGGACAGCCGTTCTCGACTAGTCAGGTGGAGTAGGACATCTCCATCCGGAAGTGTTTGGAGGCGGTACTCGCCCTGAAGAACGTCAAAATAGGAGCCCCCAACTTTTACGTGCTCATCGAGCGTCGTTCGAGGAATGTGGTCCGTATCGGCCTTGATGGAGAATGTGAGAATGTGGTTGGGTTGCCAGCGAGTAATAGTCTCTACAAAGAGCAGTCCATGTTCAAAGCTTGCTTAACGAACGCCGCTGATTCCTTCATAGGAGAGGGTGGCCGCGACCGGACGAGGAAAGCCGATTGCGTGGGTCCAAGTGCGTGGTAACTCTGCTGGAGCAATTGGTCTCACCTTTTTTATATTCGACCAAACGACGTCAGGTTTGGCGTGGATTCTGATCTGCGTTTCTACGGTTCGCGTCTGCGCAGGAGGCGTGAGTCTGGCTTCTACCGGCGCAGCTAACACTGGGAGGAGGATCACGCAGGTGAGCGGGCCTTTGCTAATCCTCTGCTCCTGTGTGGTCAAGGAGCTTACAACCCCGCCCAAGCTGGCGAAGAAAAGCGCGATGGGCAGCGCGAAAACTACACAGATAAGGCCTTCCATATTGAGTAGGAAAGCGATTCCGGAAGCCAGCAGGATAGCTGGCCATGGCAGGAAGATTCGTATCAGCCAACTATGCTTTCCCGATCTCTCGGCAGTCGTCGCGGTCACCCAGCCGACTGCGAAAGGCCCAAGAGCCAAGAAGGCAAGCGTCATAAGCCACGTCTCTCTGCCGCTCGCAATCTTTGGAAAAGCCGCTAATAGACGGAAGCTGAACCCTACGAGGCCGCCGAGAATTATGCCGGCGAGACATATGGTTCGGACGGACAGCAGATTCAGCGACCTCATGTGAGAGGTATGATCTGTCATTCGCACGAGAGTTAAAAGCCAATTGAGTCTGCGTGCAAACGACTTAGCCCAGAATGGCATAGTGTGTGGTGCGAGCGAGTGACGCGAACAGGTTGTTGCACGGAGGCAGCCGGTGGGAGACTCGGGTGATGGATGCGGAGAGCGCACGCAAGTTCATGCTGAAGTTGCCGCACGTCTGCGAGACGATGCAGTGGGGCGCGAACCTGGTTTTCTGGGTGGGGGATAAGGCGGTCGGTGGGAAGATGTTTGCGCTGATCAACCTGGATGGCGATGGGAAGGCCGTACTCTCGTTTGCTGCGGGGCCAGAGGTCTTTGCGGAGCTGGTGGAGCGCGAAGGCGTGATTCCTGCGCCGTACTTTGCGCGCATTTACTGGGTGGCGCTGGAGCGATGGGATGCGCTGCGAAGGCCGGAGCTGGAAGAGCTGCTGCGAGGGGCACACGGCATCGTCAGCGCGAAGCTGCCCAAGCGGACGAGGGAGGCGCTGGCGATGCCTCCGGCGGAGCAGCAGAGAGTTCTGTTGGATCGCAGGGAGCTGCTGGCTAGACGAGCGTCCGCGAAGGGGACGGCGCGGAAGGCTGGTTCTTGAGTGTGGTCGGGTGAGGGCGCGCAGGGCAGTGAGTTGCGCGGGGGCGGCGCGTCCGGTAGTTTCAACGCTATGCACGAGCAAAGGCAGGGTGTGCCGCTCCGTTTGGATGGGAAGGTGGCGCTGATCACGGGAGGTTCGCGCGGCATTGGCGCGGAGGCGGTCCGGCTGTTTCGCCAGGCCGGCGCGCGGGTGGCATTCAATTACCGCAGCGCGCGCACACAGGCGGAGACGCTGGTAGCGGAGTGCGGCGGCGAGGACGCCTGCCGGGCGTTTGCGCAGGAGCTGGACACAGCGGAAGCGGGTCGCACACTGGTGCGCAAAACGGTCGAGGCTTTTGGCCGCGTGGATTGCCTGGTGGTGAATCACGGGATCTGGCCGCCGGAGGATGCGCCGATCGCCACGATGGCGGATGCGCAGTGGCGACGCACGATGGGCGTGAACCTGGACAGCGTGTTTGGGCTGGTGCAGGGTACGGTGCAGCAGATGGAGCAGCAGGGGCGCGCGGCGGGAGAAGGCAGCGCGACGGGGCATATTGTGCTGGTGAGTTCCACAGCGGGGCAGCGGGGCGAGGCGTTCCATGCGGATTATGCGGTGACCAAGGGGGCGTTAATCAGCATGACGAAGAGTTTGTCGAGCGAGCTGGCGCCCAAGGGCATCTATGTGAATTGTGTGGCGCCGGGCTGGGTGGACACGGAGATGTCCGCGCCAGCACTGAGCGCGCCAGAGACGCGGAAGAAGATCTTCTCTGCAATACCGGTGGGGCGCGTGGGGCATACGCGGGAGATTGCCGGGCCGATTCTGTTTCTGTGCACGCCGTATGCGGGGTTCATCAGCGGCGAGGTGCTGAATGCGAACGGCGGCGCGGTGCTGGTGGGATAGAAGGAAGCGGGTTCGAATGAGAATGCTGCGGCGGCTTCTGGCCGTGTTGGTGCTATGTGGAGTGGGCTTTGTAGTGGCCGCGCAGGATTCGGATCCTGCGGAAAAGCAGAATGAAGCGAAGGCGCGCACGGTGCTGCAGCAGATGGTCCAGGCGTTGGGAGGGGATGCCTGGCTGAAGCTGCCAGGATATGAGCTGATTGGGCGCACATCCGGCTTTTACCAGGGCAGCCCAACGGGAGATATCACGGACTTCTGGGACTACCGGGCGTTCCCGGACCAGGAGCGAGTGGAGCTGGGAAAGAAGAGGCAGGTGGTGCAGATTTATACCGGCACCGAGGGCTGGGAGGTGACGTATCGGGGCAAGCGCGCGATCCCGAAAGACCAACTCGACGACATTCTGCGTCGGCGCGACCATTCAGTGGAGGTGGCGGCGCGCGGATGGATGAAGGACCCGAAGACGATCCTCGTGTATGGCGGGCAGGAGACGGTGGAGCGGCACCTGGCGGACAAGGTGACGTTGATCTCCGGCACGAACGATGCGATCGTGCTGGACCTGGATGCGGAAACGCACCTGCCGCTGCGCCGGAGTTTTGAGTGGCGGGATCCGCTGTACAAGGACAAGAACAAGGAAGTGGAAGAGTACGACGACTACCACGCGATCAGCGGCTTTCCCACGCCGTTCACGATCACGCGATTCCACAACGGCGACCAGACGAACCAGCGTTTCTTGTACAACGCGGTGTATGGCGGGGCAATCCCGGCGCGGATGTTCGATGTGGATGCGACGGTGGCGAAGATCAAGAAGTAAAGGCAGCGGTTTATAATCGGCGACGCACGTATGGATGAGATTTCGAACGGTAACTCGCAGGCTGGCGCGACGCTGGACGCAGTGGAGATCATGGCGATCCTGCCGCACCGCTATCCGTTTCTGCTGATCGATCGCGTGGTGCAGGTGGAGCGCAAGACGCGGATCGTGGCGCTCAAGAATGTCACCATCAATGAGCCTTTTTTTCAGGGGCATTTCCCCGATTATCCGATCATGCCGGGCGTGCTGATGGTGGAAGCCATGGCGCAGGCGGGCGGGGCGCTGTTGCTGACCGAGGTGCCGGACCGTGCGGACAAGTTGATGGTCTTCACGGGCATCGAGCGGGCGAAGTTTCGCCGGCCGGTGGTGCCGGGCGACCAGTTGCGCATAGAAGTGGAAGTGCTGAACTGGAAGACGCGGGCGGTGCGCATGCAAGGGCGCGTGCTGGTGGAAGGCAAGCTGGCGTGCGAAGCAATCATCATGTGCCAATTGGTGCCGCGCAAGAAGAAGGAAACGCGCGATCTGCAGGATGCCCCCCAGCCAGTGGCGGTGACCACGGAGTGAGCGTTCACTCGACGGCAATCGTAGCGCCAGGGGCACAGGTTCCGGAGTCTTGTACCGTGGGGCCGTATTGCACGGTGGGGCCGGACGTCGTGCTTGACGAGGATTGCGAGCTGGTTTCGCATGTGGTGCTGGACGGGCATACGAGGCTCGGCGCGCGCTGCAAGGTGTATGCGTTTGCCGCGCTCGGGGTGGCTCCGCAGGACCTGAAGTATGCGGGCGAAGCCACGCGGCTGGAGATCGGCAGCGACACAGTGATTCGCGAGTACGTGACCATCTCGCGAGGGACCGCAGGGGGCGGCGGCGTCACCCGAGTGGGCAGCCGATGCCTGATCATGGCGTATGCGCATATCGGGCACGATTCCCAGATCGGCAATGACTGCATTCTGGCGAATGCCGCGACACTGGCCGGGCATGTGACCGTGGAGGACTTCGCGAACGTGGGGGCGCTGTGCCCGGTGCACCAGTTCTGCCGCATCGGCAAGTACGCGTACGTGGGCGGCGGCACCACCATAACGCAGGATGTACTGCCCTATTCGCTGACTTCGGCCAAGCGCGAAACGCATGCCTACGGGCTCAACAAAGTGGGGTTGGAGCGGCGGGGGTTTTCGCGCGAGCAACTGCGCGCCTTGCAGCACGCCTACCGGCTGCTGCTGGCGTCAAAGATGAACACCACGCAGGCCCTCGAAAGGTTGCGAGCCGAGGCGAACGCGAGCGAAGAGGTGCAATACCTGCTCGCGTTTGTTGCGTCGTCTGAACGCGGAGTGCTGAAGTAGCGGCGATGCAACCTCCAAAGATGGACGGCCGGCTTGGGTTGATTGCGGGCAATGGCCGCTTCCCTTTTCTGCTGCTGGACGCAGCGCGGGCGCACGGGCTGCACGTTGTGGTTGCGGCAATCAAAGAAGAGACGGATCCGGAGATGGACGCCCGCGCCGTGGCGGATGCAGGCGTGACGGTGCATTGGCTTTCGCTGGGCGAGCTGTCGCGCCTGGTCGAGACCTTTCAGCGTGAAGGCATAACGCGCGCTGTAATGGCCGGCCAGGTAAAGCACAAGCAGATCTTTTCGAGCATCCGGCCGGATTGGCGGCTGGCCAAGCTGTTACTGAATCTGCGCACCCGAAACACCGACATGCTGCTGGGGGCGGTGGCCAAGGTGCTCAACGATGAAGGCATCGAGCTGATCTCGTCCACGGCATATCTGGAGCCATTACTGGCCCAGGCGGGCGTGTTGACGCGACGAGCCCCGAACGAAGAAGAACTGAAAGACATCGCCTACGGCAGAAGCGTGGGAAAGGCAATTGCGGCGTACGACATTGGGCAGACCGTGGTCGTAGCGGGCCAGGCGTGCGTGGCCGTGGAGGCGATGGAAGGCACGGACGCCGCGATTGCTCGCGCTGGCGCGCTCATGCGCACATTCGCGGAAGAAGCCTCGACACTCACGCGCAGCCTGACTGTAGTAAAGGTGGCGAAGCCGCAGCAGGATATGCGCTTCGACGTGCCGGTGATCGGCGAGCAGACGATCGTTGCCATGGAAGCGGCGCACGCAACGTGTTTGGCTGTAGAAGCAGAACGCACCCTTGTCTTTGACCGCGAGAGAGTTTGTTCGCGGTCCGATGCCGCAGGCATTGCGATCGTCGCAGAGCCGCGGGCATAGAATGGTGGACGGAAGACAAAGGAGGATACATGACACGCATGCGGTACATAGTTTTGGCAATATTGGTGGTTGGCGCGATCCTGGGCGCAATGGTGACACGGCGAGCCGCAGCCGCCGATGAGCAGATACCGCAGGCAGGGCAGCAGGCGCCGACGTTTACGCTGCCGTCGCAGGATGGCAAGCCGGTGAGTCTCTCGAGCTTCAAGGGCAAGTGGGTGGTGCTGTATTTCTATCCCAAAGATATGACCTCGGGCTGCACGCTGGAAGCGCATAACTTTCAGCAGGACCTTCCCAAGTTCGAGAAGGAAAATGCGGTCATTCTTGGCGTGAGCGTCGATTCAGCGGACAGCCATAAACAGTTCTGTACCAAGGAAGGACTCAGCTTCAAGCTGCTTTCCGATCAGGATAAAAAAGTGGTACCAGAGTATGGATCGCTGGGCAACTACATGGGTATGAAAATCGCCAAGCGGAATACGTTCCTGATCGATCCGCAAGGCAAGATCGTGAAGGTTTGGACAGGAGTGGACCCGGCGCACCACAGCCAGGAAGTGCTGACGGAAATCCAGAGCAAGGAAAAGGCGAACGCTTAAAGCGGGTGTGCAGACGCAAAAAAGCCCGGCTCGATGCCGGGCTTTTTTGCTTGCCTCGTACTGCTCTGGTTACTTGCGACCGCTGGACTTCTTGGCAGCGGTTTTCCTGGTTGCCGTGCTGCTGGACTTCTTGGTGGTTGTTTTCTTCGCCGCAGCGGATCTGGTTGCCGGAGATTTTTTCGCTGCAGCTTTCTTGGTTGACGTTGACTTCGCGGAAGAGGGTCTGCCGACAGAGGACTTCTTTGCAGAGGTCTTCTTTGCCGGTGACTTCTTCGCTGCACTCTTTGCCGACGACTTCGTTGCTGATTTAGTTCCTGCCAAACGAGTACCTCGCTGAGTGGAGTTTTTGCTGCTAGCGCCTTTCTTACTGGCTCCGGAACCGGCAGCCCTTCCGCCGCTTTTAGCGCTCTTGCTATTTTTCGCGGCAGATCCTGAAGAACCTTTTTTGGCAGTCTTTTTCGCCGGCGCAGATTTGGAAGCGGCACCACGCGGAGCCGTCTTCTTTGCTGAACCGCCAGAAGACTTCGAGGCTTTGCGCGAAGAAGACCGGCCCCCACCTGCTTTCGAGCCTTTCTCACTCTGGCTCTCGCCGTTGTCTTCATCGAGAAGACCTTCGCGTTCGAGCGCGTGCGTGGCGGTTTCGCTGTCGTCCTTCGCTTCGGCTTCGTTGCCGCTCTCGTCTTCGTCGTCTTCGTCCTCGTTGTCATCATCCTGCGACGAGAGCTGGACGCTTACTTCCTCTTCCTCTTCTTCATCTTCGTCCGGTTCATCTTCCATCTCGTCGGCGTAGTCGTCGCCTTCGGGTTCGCCTTCGTTGTACGCGTAGAGTTTCCGTTCGTCCTGCATATGTGTGCCTCCCGGGCTTGTGTTCCTGTGGACTCCACTTCGGCAGTTAGCGCAGATGGAATCGATATACACCTGCGGCGCGGATTATAGCAACAGCATGCATGGATAAGCCAGTCGAACGCAAGTAGCAAGTGCGCTTCATCCGCGAACGATGTGCATTCTGTTCGCGGTCAGTTGCAAACTGCGCGCGCGGGCGCCTCCATCATCTGTGATGTGGTTTGCTGTGCGAGGTTGCGTGCGCGCCCTTACTGCTTTTGCTGGGTGGGGAGGTCGCGCGGGAGGAGGCGGTGCTGCGGCTGGTGCGCGCACTGGCGCGAACGATGCCACGCTCCGCCGCAGAATGCGTGGCGTGCGCTGTTGCGGCGTGCAATGACCGGCCATGCGCAGCGCGATGGGTATTGCGCGCGATGTGCGCCGGCTCCGCAACATAAAGCGTTTTGCCGGCAGGCACTGTTTCCGAGCGCAGGTGGTTCCAGCGACGGAGCTGGCTGGTGGTTACATTAAAGCGGTCAGCGAGCGTAACCAGCGTATCCCCACGCTTCACGGTATAGCGCGTGTTGCGCGCGGTGGAGGATGAGGCCGGCACAACGGGAACAACAAGGGCCTCTGTATCGGCGAGCGTACCACCAGGCTGCAGCTGGTTGACGAAGGCGAGGTCCGACGGGGAAACGCGGTACGTGCGCGCGATTTCGTCGAGCGTATCTCCGGGCTGAATGCGATGGTAGCGCCAGGTAGCCCGCTTGTCTTCGGGGACCTCGGCGACTGTCTTGATGAAGAGATCCCTGGTGCCTGCCGGGAGGTGGAGATCGTAGGCGTCGTCGGGCGGGGTAGTCATGCGGAGCAGGCCGGGGTTGAGGCCTGCAAGCTCCTGCACGGGCGCATTGACGATGTCGGAGACGAGGCGCAGGTCGACGGCTCCGTGTGTGGTCACAGTGTCGATGAGGACCGGCGGGTCGGGCTTGAGATCGGTAAGGCCGTACTGCGCCGGATTCTTTGCCATGATGGCTGCGGCAAGAATGATGGGAACGTAGTTTTTGGTTTCGGCCGGGAGATTGTTGCGGCGGTAAAGCTCCCAAAAATCAGCATAGCCGGTGCGCTGGACGGCGCGCTGCACATTGCCGGCGCCCCAATCGTATGCGGCCATGGCGAGATACCAGTCGCCGAGCTGGTTGTAATTCTTTTTGATCTCGCGCGCATAGGCGTGCGTGGCCTTTTCCGGATCGAAGCGCTCATCCACCCAGCCGTTGCGCTCCAGCCCGTAGGCGCCGTTGAAAGGCATGAACTGCCACATGCCAGCAGCGCCGGAGCGCGCATTGACGATTTGCGGCTGGAAGCCGGATTCGGCGACGGCCTGATAGATCAGGTCCTGCGGCACGCCTTCCTGCGCAAGAATGCGCTGGATCAGTTCCTTGTAGCGGCCGGCGCGGCGCAGCGAGGCGACGATGGTGCCGTGGCCCTTGCTGCTGCTGGAGAAATAGCTGATGTAGCTGGCCACAGCGTCGTTAATGACAAGGGGCAGATCGGACTGCGTGGTCTTGAGCTCGGCCTCAGCGGTAGCGCGTACATTCGGGTCAACCGGGAAGGTGACGTCATTGGCGACATCGACGGGAGACTCTTCGGAGTGCTGGGCAAAGCCGTTGCCCTGTTTGAGAGCGTCCATTTCAAGCGCGTTGACGGCGTCCACGATGTGCTCGAACTCATCGTTGAGCTGCGGGTCCGCCTTGAGGTCGAGACCGCTGGCGAGCATGCCGTCGACGGCAGAGTCGAAATCGCTTTTCGCGGCCGCCATGTCCCCGGCGCGATAGTGCCGGACACCGCTCTGGTAGGCCCGCTCGGCAGCCTCGATGAGCTGACGATCCTTCGGCTGTGTGGGCGCGGTGGAGGGCTCGCTGCTATTCTGCGCCGCCTTGGAAGCGAGGGTGGGGTTGGGAGGCGGGGACAGGGTGGGCGCGGTGGCGCGTGGCGATTTTGCCACGGGAGATTGCACGGGCTTGTCGTTGCAACCGCTGAGAAACAGAAGTGCCGCCGCCAGCAAAGCGGCCTGAAATTTAAATGCGCCCATTCGCGTATGTGTGCCGGATACTGCGGCTATTGTAGTGGGTGCGGCGCGGGAGGCCGATGGTAAACTCGAACTTTGAGCCACCCCGTGTCACCAGGTAGTTAAACCGGTCTCCGGTGTGGCGCCTCGACGCGCAGGGCTGTTCCACCGCAATCCCTTCCCCATGGACAACACGCACATCCGCAATTTCGCGATCATCGCGCATATCGATCATGGCAAGTCCACGCTCTCTGACCGGCTGCTGGAGCTGACCGGCTCCGTGACTGCGCGCGAGATGCATGCGCAGGTGCTGGATGCGATGGACCTGGAACGCGAGCGCGGCATCACGATCAAGGCGCACGCGGTGCGCATGGCCTATACGGCGCGGAATGGCGAGACCTACCAGTTGAACCTGATCGATACGCCAGGCCACGTGGACTTTTCCTACGAGGTGTCGCGGTCGCTCGCGTCCTGCGAGGGCGCGCTGCTGGTGGTAGACGCGACGCAGGGCGTGGAAGCGCAAACCCTGGCCAATGCCTACCTGGCGATCAACAACGGGTTGGACATGATCCCGGTCATCAACAAGATTGACCTGCCCAGCGCGGACGTGGTGCGCACGCAGGAAATGATCGAGAGCACGGTGGGGCTGGACGCGACAGATGCCCTCCCGGTGAGCGCAAAGACGGGCCTGGGCGTGCCGGAGGTGCTGGAAGCGATTGTGCACCGGCTGCCGCCGCCGACCGGCGACCCGGAGGCTCCGCTGCAGGCGCTGATCTTTGATTCCTGGTTCGATACCTACCGGGGCGTGGTGGTGTTGACGCGCGTGATGAGCGGCCGCCTACGAACGGGGATGCGCATCCGCCTGATGTCGAATGGCCGGGTCTTCGATGTGGAGTCCATGGGCGTGCTTACGCCGAAGCCGGTGCCTATTGAGGAGCTTTCGGCGGGCGAAGTGGGCTTCTTTATCGCCACAATCAAGAGTCTTGCCGATACCAAGATCGGCGACACGGTGACGGAGGATGCTCGGCCCGCGCAAACTGCGCTGCCGGGATTTGAAGACATCAAGTCGATGGTGTTCGCGGGGCTCTACACGGTGGATTCGCACGAACACACCATGCTGCGCGAGGCGCTGGGCAAGCTGCGGCTGAACGATGCTTCCTTCTCGATGGAACCGGAAAGCTCGACCGCGCTGGGCTTCGGCTTTCGTTGTGGCTTTCTCGGACTGCTGCACATGGAGATTATCCAGGAGCGGCTGGAGCGCGAGTTCGACCTGGACCTGATCACGACGGCGCCGGGAGTGCGCTACAACATCCGGCTGACGGACGGTTCGCAGGTGGAGGTGGACAACCCATCGCGCTGGCCGGACCCTACGGATATCGAGCAGATCGAAGAGCCGGTGATCACGGCAACGATTCTGACCAACGAGGAATACGTCGGCGGCATTCTGAAGCTGGTGGAAGAGAAGCGGGGGCGGCAAAAGAACTTCGAATACGTAACGCCGACGCGGGTGATGCTGACCTACGAGCTGCCATTGAATGAGATCGTGCTGGATTTTTACGACCGGCTGAAGTCGGTTTCGCGCGGGTATGCTTCGCTGGACTACCACCTGGCGGGGAGCTGGACATCGCCGATGGTGAAATTGGACATTCTGGTTTCAGGCGAGCCGGTGGACGCGCTTTCGATCATTGTTCACCGCGACTTTGCCTATGAGCGGGGACGAGCGCTGGTTTCAAAGATGCGCGAACTGATTCCACGGCAGCAGTTCGAGGTGGCCATCCAGGCGGCGATCGGAGCCAAGATCGTGGCGCGGGAAACCGTGGCGGCGCTGCGTAAGAATGTGCTGGCGAAATGCTACGGGGGGGATATCAGCCGCAAGCGCAAGCTGCTGGAGAAGCAAAAAGAAGGCAAAAAGCGCATGAAGCGAATTGGCAAGGTGGACATCCCACAGGAAGCATTCCTGGCGGTCCTGAAGGTCGGAGAGGATGCCGCCAAGTAGCGACACCACGCAGGCGAGAAAACACGCCTGTGGAAAGCTGTCGAGGTTGCCGGCTCACCTGAATAATTATTTTGCTTAGGAGTCCGGCATTACCGGGTGGTCTAAATTACACATATTGCGTGATTTATACCGCCACGCGTGACAATTGAGTGCTTTGCGCAAATACTTGCTGCAAGTGGCCATTGCCTGAGAATCGGAGCATTCCACAAAATTTTCCACACTTGGCACAGGAGCTGCGACTCTTGCGTAATTGGGAGGACTCAGGTATGGGCCGGAGTCCTCGCCATGGGAAGCGGAATTAACGAGGGGTGGTGCGGGGAGTGGTGCTATGTGGCGCCGGATTGCTGGTCGGCGCATGGTTGGGCGCGGTGGTCCGGGGAGCCACACCACCAGTAGCGCCGGGTTGTGCGGGCTGGGCTGGAACACCGGATTGCGTGTTGTAGGCCTGCACCACGGCCTGGGTGATGTTGGTCGACTCCGCCGCCCAAAGTACCGGTGACTGCTGCTGGCTGGCATCGACGACCAGGGTATAGCCGTTCTGCTGCGCATAGGTCTGCATCACGCCGTAGATTTTCTGTGCCAGCTGCTGATACATGTCGTTCATTTCGCCGGTGAAGTCGTTTTGCGCGCTTTCTGCGGCCACCTGCAGCGCCTTTTCCTTCTCGTCAATAGCGCGGGTGCGGGCCTGGCGCTCGCTGTCGCTCAGCTTTTCTCCGGCAGTCTGCAACTGCTTCTTGAGCGAATCGACCTCGTCGCTCTGCTGTTTGAGCTGCGCCTGCTTGGGCTCAAACTTGCTGCGGAGCTGGCCGAAGTCGCGCTGCCCCTCGTTCGTCTGCGCGACGGCGGGCTGAAAGAGGATGATTGCGACCTTGGTGGGGCCTGCCGGAGCGGAGGCCGTTGCCGCAGCGGGAGCGGAGGGCGCGGGAGTGGCGGTCTGCGCAAGCGCGCTGGCGCCAAGCGCCGAGGCGAGCATGCAAAAGAGGAACGGGGAACGCTTCATGGGAATGTGGAACTCCTTCAGTTCTGTTTGAAAGTCTCATCGCCGCGCTATGGTGCATGCGGGCGACCTGCACTCCTGGTCTCCCTCTTGCGCACTTCAAGCAGCATCCATGCCTTCTGCAGGCAGGATTTTGCGCAGAAGAGATACGGGCAGAGGACCTCTCAGGAACTTGAGGAAATTATAGGTTTGGGCTGTGGGAGCGTCAATGGAAGGGCTGGAGGGTGGGTGGCGTGGGGCGGAGGAACACACCGGTTTCCATGCGCCTGCTTCGATCGTAGACAGAGTTAAAAGATAATCCCAAGGTCGATGAAAACATTCTGAGCGGCATCGACCTCGAGCGCGCTCACTCTGCGCCACTGGTCAAAGGTACTGCCCACGCAGGAGTAACCGACCTTGTCAAAGGGATCGAGTACATAGATTTTCGGAACGCCGAACTGGAGATAGTCCGAGACTCTCTCCGATATTTCGCGAAGAGTGTTTGTTGGAGAAAGTATTTCGATCACCATTTCGGGCACGGAGACGAGCACTTCACCATCCCACACCGGATCGCGCACCAAGGAAACATCGGGCATGCGAATGCGGGTCGCTGAAACTCTGGTGAAGAGCTCTACATAAAACTTTACGCCCCAGGATTTCTGCTTTGGCAGCAGGAACGTGAGCAGGTTGTTTCGCACATTCTCGTGGGACCGCCCTGTTATGCCCTTCTCCCTCGTCTCCCCGTCGATGTATTCACGCACCGGCTTGTAGCTGGTGTTCAGGAACTGCTCCATCGAGATGCCAGTTGCAGTGGTCGCCATAGAACACGCCTCCCAGCGGCTCTCCTGTTGCCGGACGGAAAAGCCCGCGAGCTTTGCCGGTTTCGGCTTACACCTACAGGAAAACCGCTTCTCGCCCAATTATGCTCCACGGATTGACTCCAGCCACGACAAAGCCGCCCGGGAGCGGCTTTGTCGTGATCCTGGTTGTCGGTTAGAAGGTGGTGCTCACGGAGAGACGGAAGGTCTTGCGTGGTTCCCGAAGCTGGTAAAGCGGGCCGTAAAGCTGGATGGCTTGCGCATAGCTGTAGTCGCCGGCGCCGCCGGAGGGGAACATACCGCGGGTGATGAGGTTTTCTCCGCGAACCTGTTCGAAGAGGCGCAGCGGGTTGTAGGCGTAATAGATACGGAAGGGCGCGCGCACGATCGGCAGCAGGACGGAAACCTCGGCGCCGGTGGACATGCGCGGGACCAGGTTCGTTCCTTCGAGAGGCCGGATAAGGTTGTTGAACTGCACCTGCACGCCACCCTGGCAGGCGCCGTTGATGTACACCGGGCAGCCATAGAGGGGAGCGTTGAGAGCATCGGCGCCCTGCACGCTTTGCCGCAGTTGCGATTGCCGTGCTGCAACGTCGATCCCGAAATCGTCAAAGAGGTGCAGAGCGACAGGCCCACCGAGTGGAATACGGTATTCGATATTGCTGGTCGCGCTGGTGTCGCCACCGACGGAGACGATGCCGTAAGTGGGTATAGGGATGGTGATGGTGCCGAGCGTTGGATTGGTGGGATCGCGAGGCACGGTGGTGCCATCGGGATTGGTCAACTGGAAGAGCGTTCGTTGCGGGATAAAGGCGTACGGCGTGCCGGAGCGAATATCGAATCCGCGAATATCCGCTTCGCCACCAGTGTAGAAGCGTTGGAACGGCGGGGCCACATCGCCACCGATGCCCTGGATGTAGGAGGCCTGGAAGCGCACGCCGAGGACATTGCGTCCTTCCTTGTTCGGACGCAGGCCCTTCATCGCATTGAAGTGCTTGTATTCGAACACCGGGCTGAAGTAGCGAACATTGCCTCCGATACCGGCAAGTTGCAGAACTGCGGAAAGCTCCTGCCCTTCCCGCGGGGCATACGGGTTGCCGATCTTGTTGTAGGAGAAGCTGAAGGAGACATTGCTGCTGTAAATGCCCGCCAGCGCATTCTGGCCCTGGATGCCGCTGCGGAAGGCGAGCGTCTGGAAGAGCGACGTGGAAGCGGGGCTGAAGGCCGTAATACCGCTCTTGTTGAATGAGTAGGTGATGCCGACGCGCTTGAAGGAGCGGCGGATGGGGTAGCTGGCCGAAACCGTAAGCCCGGTGGTGGACTGGTTGTAGTTCTGGATCAGTGACTGTTGCGCGGCCGGGATGTTGCCGCCGCCCGTCTGAATCTGGTAGTTCTTCGCTGCGTTGTAATCGTACTTGCTGGAGAAGACCTGGAAGCCGAGCGTGAGTGGTCGATTGCGGAAGTAGGGCTCGGTGAAGCCGAACTGGAGGGTACGGGACAGGTTGCCGATGTTCGCCTGGAGGCTGAGGGTCTCGCCGAGTCCCAGGAAGTTGTTGGTCTGGTAATTGAGCCCTAGGAACGAACCGGAAAGGCCACTAAGGCCGCCGTTCAAGCCAATGGAGTTCTTGCCTTTTTCATGAACCTTGAGCAACAGGGCGACTGTGCCATTTTCCTGATCCTGCGTGGCGGTGGAGTCCTGCTCCACCTTGAGCGGGTCGAAGTAGTCGAGCTGGTTGAGGCGCAAAAGGCTCTGCTCCCACAAGGCGCTGTTATAGATCTGGCCCTCTTCGAGCATGAGTTCGCGGCGGATCACGGGATCGCGTGTGACGGTGTTGCCCTGAAACTCGATACGGGAAACATAGAAGGGCTTGCCTTCGTCGATGTCGATATCAAGAAAGACCAGCTTCTTGGCCTCGTCCACGCGCGGCGTGGGAGTGCCGACAAAGTTGATGTAGCCGAGGGTTCCATACGCCTTGCGGAGGTTCTCGAGACCTTTGCCGATAGCGGTGGTGTTGAAGTAATCGCCGTCTTTGATGGCGAACTGCGCGCGCAGTGCCTTGGGATTGACGTTGGCTTTGACACCGGTAAAGTTGATGCCGCCCAGCTTGTATCGTTCGCCCTCTTCGATGGGCAGGCGAATGTCGATGCGCTTGCCTTTTTTAGGGCGGAAGGTGAGCAGGGACAGGCCTGCCTCGTTATGGATACGGGTGGCGGGCTCACCCACGATGGCCTTGAAGTAACCGCGGCTCTGGTATGCCTGGCGCACGCGCTCGGAGTCCTCTTCGAGCTTGCTGGCGTCGTAGGTGCGGGCAAAAAGATTTTCGAGGAAGATGGAATGCGGGATGCCGATCGGCTTCAGGTTCTTCATGGAAGCGCGCAGCGTCCGGGAGTTCACATGCTGGTTACCGGTGAACTGGATTTTGCCGACCTTGACCGTCGGCCCTTCTTTGATGTTGAAGTTGACGGCGACGGAAGCGGGCGGGATTGTTTTAACGTCTGTTTTTACGATAGCGAACTGGTGGCCGTGTTCACCGAGGAGTTCCTTGAGAACGGTGACCGCACGGGCGATACGCGTGGGGTCGTACTGGCTTTCCACCGAGAGGCCGACCTTCTCCTTTTTGAAGCGGTCCAGCACATCGGACTGGGAGACGGAGCTGAGGCCCTTGTAGTTGATCTCCCGGATGGTCGGCTTTTCCCGTACAAAGATGTCGAGGATGACGCCTTTCGGGGAGTCCTCGCGTTCGATGCGAACGTCCTCAAAGTACCCGGTATTCCAGAGGGAATTAAAATCGCGCTCGACCTCGGCGGGATCGTAAGTGTCGCCGATATGGGTGAAAAGGCGAGCCAGCACTGTTTCTTTGGGAATGCGGCGATTGCCGATGACGCGGATTTCAGAAACGACGCCGCCCGCCTGCGCAAAGCCCTGGGCCAGGCAGCAGAAAAATAAGAGCAGCACGATGACGGCGTGAAGCTTGGAAGGACGGTGACGCGCGGTGCTGCCGTTCCTGGTCCTGCTTTGTAAAGAGCGGGAGCTGACGCTCCCTTGATCGACGGGAAAAATAGGCACACCCTCACTGCAACCCAAAATCAAATCCTGCTGGTGGAAAAGCCGATTATATGTGACGGGAGAGCCGCAGCCCAAACGCAGGGATCGAACGGCGGCTGGTTGCGCTCGCAAACAGAATCGAAAGCTCGTGAGATTGAAGAACCGGGATTACCCGACGGCGACGGGTTGGAGCGCGGTTGGAGCAGACTCGAAGAGCTGGCGTTCGGTTCCGGCCTTCGCGTCTCGCGCGCCCGTTTGCCCAGCAGGAACCTTCACGACCTCGACCAGGACGGAGTAGAAGGTTGCGCCGCCACCGATATCGGTGAGCTTCTCGGAGGTAAGGGCGTTGACGTTGATGCCGTCCGGGGAAAGCTTGTTCCAATCCAGCCGTGCGGCCACGACGCCAGGTGGGACGGCGTTGCAAACCAGGACCTGCAAGCGGATGCGTCCGCGGTCATTCGTGACTTCCACCCAGTCGCCGTCGGCGATGCCGCGACTGCTGGCGTCGTCGGGATGCATCTCCAGGCGATTGCGGCGGCCCTGCTCCATACGCTGATGCGTCGGGAGATTGGCGAAGGTGGAGTTCATGTAGTTATCCGCCTTGCGCCCGAGAAATTCGAGCGGGTAGCGGCCCGGGGATAAGCCCTGCGCGGCTCCATTGCGGGATTCGGCAGGCGGCTGGAAGCTGGGCAGCGGATCATGGCCGGCAGCCTTAAGCGAATCGGAGTAGAACTCGGCCTTGCCGGAAGGCGTGGTGAAACCGCCAGTGGCGAAGGGCTGGAAGGGCAGGCCGCCTGCCTCCTCCGGAAAGTGAAGGCGGACCGACTTGCGCTCATGCAGAGCTTCCGGGGTGATGCCCTGCATCTGTGGGGAGGCGGGGTCGCCGGCTGTGGACAGGGCCTGGGCGATCAGATCATCCGTGGTGTCGCGGAAGCAGGGCTCTGGGAATCCCATGCGCTGGCCGAGTTGGCCAAAGAGCCAGACGTTGGATCGCGCCTCGCCGAGGGGATCGATGGCTTGTTCGGAAAGCTGGGCGTAGTAATGGCCGTATGCGCCCTGGATATCTGTGTGCTCAAGGAAAGTGGTGGCAGGCAGCAGGATGTCTGCATAGTCCGCTGTATCGGTAAAGAACTGCTCATGCACTACGGTAAAGAGATCCGGCCGGCGCAAGCCGCGGAGCACGGTATTGCCGTTGGGCGCGACGGCGGCGGGGTTGGAGTTGTAGACAAAGAGTGCCTGCACGGGCGGCCCGTCCGCGGGCGCGGATCCGAGAGCCGTGAGGGCCTGGCCGAGCTGTGACATGTTGACGACGCGGGCAATGCGGCCAAGAGGGCTCGCATACATCAGGTCAGGACGCTCCAGGGCTTGCTTGTTGAACTGGAAGGCGCCGCTGGTGGAAAGCTGCACGCCGCCGCCCAGGTGCTTCCAGGCGCCGGTGAGTGCGGGCAGCATGGCGATGGCCCGGGCAGCAGCGCCGCCATTCTCTGACCGCTGCACGCCGTAGTTCATGCGGATGACGGCAGGCTGCGTGGTGGCGTAATCGCGCGCGAGACGGCGGATATCCTCGGCGGCAACGCCGGTCCATCCTGCGACGCGCTCCGGCGTGTACGCGCGCACATGATCGCGAAGTTCCTGGAAGCCATGGGTGTGGGCGGCGACATACTCAGCGTCATGAAGGCCCTCGGCGAGGATGACGTGCATGAGGCCGAGCGCGAGAGCTACGTCGGTGCCGGGTCGGACAGGGATGTGCCAATCCGCGAGCTTGGCAGTGCGGGTCTGGTAGGGGTCAATGACGACGAGACGGGCACCGCTGCGGCGGGCGGCTTCAATCTGCGGCCAGAGGTGGACGTTGGTGCCGTGAATGTTGGCGCCCCAGGCCAGGATAAGACGGGCGTGGTGGAAATGCTCCGTGTCTGTGCCGAGCTTGCGGCCGTACACGGAAAGGAACGCATCGCCGCCGGCGGTGGCGCAGATCGTGCGATCCAGTTGCGAGGCGCCGAGGCGGTGAAAAAAGCGGCGGTCGATGGAGCCGTAGCCCAGCGTCGCCATGGTGCCGGCGTAGGAGTAGGGCAGGATTGACTCGGGGCCATGCTCGCGACTGATGGCAGTAAGCCGCCCGGCAATGGTGTCCAGAGCCTCGTCCCAGGAGATACGTTCAAAAGCCTCGGCTTCCCTGCCCTGCGCGAGCGCCGCTTTGGGCATACCGGGCTTCCGGCGCATGGGATAGAGGAGGCGATCCGGGGAGTAGACGCGATCGAGATACTTGGCGACTTTGCCGCACAGGAAGCCGCGGGTCACCGGGTGTTGCGGATCTCCTTCGACGCGCTGGGCACGGCCGTTGGCGTCCACGGAGACCAGCACGGCGCAAGAGTCAGGGCAGTCGTGCGAGCAGACTGCATGCACGATCTTGAACGGAGTCCTGTCCGCGGGAGACATGCTCACGATTGTAGGCCGAGCGCTTCGGCGGGAGAAGGATTTTCAGCGTGTAAGCAGCCGTCACTGGTACTAAAAGCCGATGGCGCGACCGCGGAAGATTCCGTTATCGCCATTAGCCGCCCAATGCCGGCCACCGTTTGAGGTTTCGACCTCTGGAGCCCTAGCAGGAGTGTCCTGGACGGGTGACGCATCTTTGCCGACAGCGTCCAGGGCTTCCGGCATGAAATGGACGGGCAGAAAGATGGTGAAGGTGGTGCCGTGCCGTTCACCGGTGCGGGACCGTAGCCGCAAGACTCCGCCGTGACGCTGAATGATGCTTCGCGTGACCCATAATCCAAGGCCTGTGCCGCGCTGGCCCTTGGTGGTGAAGAACGGTTCGCCCAGGCGCGCGAGTACGTGAGGCGGGATGCCCGAGCCAGTGTCCGCGATGGAAATGCGGAGCGCCTGGGCCGCCCGGTCGCGCGGCATGAAGCCCCCACGAACGCGGATACGGAGACAGCCCTGCGGCTCCATGGCTTCGAGGGCGTTGCCGATGAGGTTGGAGAAGACCTGGCGGATTTCGCCTGGAAAGACACGGACATGTGCGGTGGGTCCGTATTCCCGCTCAACTGAGATATGCTTTTCAGCCACGCGGCGCCTGTACAGGCCGAGAACCTCCTCGATCAGGTCTGGCGCGCAGACCGGGACGGGGGAGGCCGTTTCGCGGTTGAAGGTAAGCGTCTGTTTGCTAATTTCCACCACCCGATTCAGTTCTTTTTGCGCCAATTCCAGGTAGGTGCGGGCTTGAGCAGGAAGGCCGGGCTCATGGGCAGTGAGATAGATAAGATTGGTGATGGACTCCAGGGGATTGTTGATTTCGTGGGCAATGGAGCCCGCAAGCCGGCCGATCGTGACGAGCTTCTGGTTGCGACCGACGGCGTCGGCGGCGCGCAGGATCTCGTGCTGAAGCCGCTTTTCCGTATTGCTCGTCTCAAAGTGGCGGAGGCTGTGCTCGATCGCAAGCGGCAGCCTGTGCAGATCTGCAAACGCGATGCACTCTGAACCGTGCTTACGCAGGAGATGGAGGCCGCCGAGGGCCCCGGGAGGGTCGCCCAAGAAGATGACCGGTTTCTTTGTTTCGCCGGAGAACTCCTCGGCGATGCGCTCCGCCGACCGGTGCGGCAGGCCGCTTTCGGCGACCAAGAGGAGTTCGGCAGAGCGGGTCCAGATAGCATCTGAGAGAGTGGTGAGGGAGCGACAGACGTCCAGGATAGCTGGCATCTGTACGATGGCGAGAGAACGCCGCACCTCTGCTTCGAGGCGCGAGTCGGCAGAAACGAGCAACAGTCGAGTTGAGTTCACGGTTTCCATAGAGTGGTCCCTCAGGCGCTTATGCGCTCTGGGGAGGACTGACCTTTACTGAATACGATGAAGTCCCGGGGGTAGTTGTTGCTCGGCAGGGGTGGGCGGGGATGTCTTCAGTAACAAGCTGACTGCACTTCAGGCGCAAAAGGCAGGTTTGATCGGCGCACAGATTGTCGGCGGCAATTGTTGGTGCAGGCAAAGTTTGGCAACCTGGGAGCCTTTGCGCGATCTAAGAGATGAACCGGCATGAATAGAGAACGAGGAACACGTCTGGAGACGGGACGCCGCGCGTTCCTTTCGTTGAGCCAGGGCGGCTGGCTGCGCCTCCGAGCTTTGTGGCCGCACTGTCTGGCGCTGGCCACAGTAGCGGGTACAGCCAGCGCAGGAGCTCAGGCGACGGGCACGCCGCAACTGCAGCTCAACCCCAGCTCTGCGCAGAACGCCTATTACGGGAGCGTCACGGTGGGCACCGCGACCAGCGATGTGCTGCACCTTTCACTTGGCGAAGCGATCCAGCGCGGGATCCAGAACAACCTGGCTTTGACCGAGGCACGCGTGCAGGAGCAGCAAGCGAAGGCGCAGAGGCTCGAGTATCTCGACCCGCTACTGCCGACGATCATGGCACAGGCATCCACGGCCGCGCACCAGTTCAATCTGGCTGAATTCGGCTTCGGACCGAGCACGCTCCGCAGCTTTTCGAAGCTGCTTCCGGGGCTGAACCCGGCGAACGTTTCGTTGATCGTCAAGGTGGACGTAACCCAGGCGGAAGCGACCTATCGCGAGACCTTCTTCGACCTGCCCGCGATCGAGCGCTACCGGGCCGCAAAGGTAAATGTGAAGGCGGCGTACTACAGCACCCAGTCTTCCCGCGGGCTGGTCGTGCTGAACGTTGGCAACACCTATCTGCAGACGCTTGCCGACGGCGCGCAGATCGACAGCGCGACCAGCCTGCTGAGCGCGGATGAACTGCTGCTGCAGCAAACAGTGGCCCAGCACCAGGCAGGCACGGTGGCGAACCTGGATGAGCTGCGGGCAAGAGTGCAGTTCCAGACACAGCAGCAGCGGGTGATCGCGGCTCAGAATGTTTACGACAAGGACCTGATCCTGCTGAAGCGCGAGATAGGCATCCCGGTCGAACAGCAGATCCAGCTCACCGACGCCGCTCCGTATGCCGACCTGGAAGCTATGTCCATTGAAGAGGCCCGGCGAACGGCATACAACAGCCGGCAGGATTACCTCGGGATACAGCAGCAGATTTTAGCGGCGGACCTGCAACGCAAGGCAGCGAAGTTCGAGCGGCTCCCTACCGTGAGCGCGGACGGGAACTATGGAGTGACCGGTGAAACGCGGGGCCTCTATCACGGGACATTTCTAGCCGAAGGCACGTTACAGGTGCCCATCTTTCGCGAAGCGCGATTCCGCGGAGATGCGCAGGTGGCGCAGGCGCAGCTCGGCAGCTTGCAGCACAATTTCGACAACCTGAGAGAACAGATCGACCAGCAGCTCCGGGACAGCCTGCTGGATGTGAACACGGCCGCCGAGCTGGTGCGTGTATCGCAAAGCAATGTGGGGCTGGCCACGCGGGAACTGGAGCAGGCCAACGACCGATTCGTGGCTGGGGTGGAAGACAACCTGCCCGTCGTGCAAGCCGAGGCCACGCTGGCCGGCGCACAAAGCCGGCTGATCAACAGCACGCTCCAGTACAACCAGGCGAAGCTGGGACTGGCGCGGAATCTGGGCATCGTGGATACGCAATATAAGCGGTACTTAGGCGGGAAGTGATATCGCCGGAGGGCGCTGGGTTCTCCAGGTTCGCGACAGATGGCGCCATTTCAGACGAGTTCCGAGTGGGCATACAGCGCGGGCGGTTGGCGCCACGCCGAGATTGCAATCGAGACGGATACGATATCGACAATCGCAATGAGCGCAACGCAGGCTGGCCAGCCTCCCAGCTTCCATAGATAGCTCGGCGCCACCCCGGCCACCGTACCGCCGATGTAATAACAGGCGACATACAGCCCCACGGCGGAGGCGCGGCCCTCTGGCGGGGCGGCTTCGCGAAGAAAGCTGGTAGCGCATGCCTGGGCGATGAAAACGCCAGTACAGCAGAGCGCGAGTCCTAGCGTGACTACGGATAAGGAGTGCACCAGCGTGACCAGCACGCCCGCGAGCGACAGCAGAATGGCTCCCGCGATGCCGGCGCGGAGGCCGGTGCGCGGCAGCAGGCCACCGGCAAGCGGTGTGGCGACCAGTCCGATGAGGTAGACGGTGAAGAGATAACTGAGGCGTTCCGTGGATAGCGAAAACGGAGGTGCCGCCAGATAGAACGTAATGTAGGTGAAGACGGCGACAAGCGAAAACAGCACGTTGAAGCCGATGGCATAGGTGGCCAGCAGACGGCGGTTGCGGAAGTGGCCGAAGAGCGGCGACAACTGCGCTGCGAAGCTGGTCTCTGCCATTGCAGCAGGCAAGGTACGGGTATCGCGCGGCAGCAGGCGCGCCAGCACCAGCGATCCCACTGCCGTGAGCAGGCCGATGACGACGAACGAGGAGCGCCAGCCGTAGCGCGCGGCCAGCACGCCGGTGGCGGTGCGTCCCAGAAAGCCGCCCAGCGCGGTCCCACTGACGTACAGGCTCATGACCGGGGCGACCGAGGTGGGCGGCCATTGCTCCGTGATGTACGCGATGGTGGTGGCGAAGACTCCGGGCGTGACCAGCCCCTGAAGAAAACGCCAAAAGATGAGCTGATGGAGGCTGCCGGAGCTCGCGGCCGCCACGGTGGGAACAGCCAGGGCGATGACCGACGCAAGGATGACAGTCTTGCGGCCGAGCCGTTCCGTAAAGATGCCGAGCAGGGGAGCCGCGATGGCGACGCCGAGCGTGGACGCGCTGATGGTGAGTCCGACCGCAGCCTTGGACGCGCCGAAGAGGGATTCCAGGAGCGGAAGAATCGGCTGGGTTGCGTAGAGGTCAAGAAAGGCGAAGACGCCGCAAAGGAAAACGCCGACGACGCCTGCAGCCGGATGGAGCAGATGGCGGGTGCTGCGGGAAGCGTCTTCGGACGATAGCGCGACTTCGGGGACCACCGAGGATGCGGAGACGGGCAATTGCGGTCCTGGGCGGCGGCGCTCCACCGACCAGAGTACCTGAGCCGGAGGTGCGAACGAACTGAGAGAATGGTTGCGGGACGATGGCAGACGAAGCACTGGAACAGAAGAAGCAGGCGAGGTCCGGTTTTGCCGCGTCTGGAGCGGCATTCGCGTTTCAGGATTTTCGCCGGTACCAGATGGCGCGCATGATGGTCATCATGGGCGCGGAAGCGCAGTCAGTTGCAGTGGCCTGGGAGGTATACCAGATCACGCACCGCGCACTCGACCTGGGGTATACCGGCCTGGCGCTTTTTTTGCCGGGACTGCTGTTCATGCTGCCGGCCGGGCACGTGGCCGACCGCTTCGATCGGCGCCAGGTGGTACTCGCGTGCTACGTCGTCCAGTTTCTGGCCAGTAGCCTGCTTTTTCTCTTCGCGTTTCACGGGATTCGCCGCATTCTGCCCATCTTTGCGGTGCTGTTCCTGATCGGCACGGCGCGCGCCTTCAGCGGTCCGGCCAGCTCCGCCCTGTTGCCGCACCTGGTACCGAAGGAGCACTTCGTCAACGCCGTGACCTGGGGATCGACAGTCTTTCAAACGGCGAACATCGCCGGACCCTCGATCGGCGGCGTGCTGTTCACGCTACCGCTGAGTCGTTGGGGCGTGGGCCGGTTAGCTGGAGCGCCGGTCGTCTTTCTGTTTACGATCGTTACCGTTGTGGGATTCCTGGTATCAGTGCGGTCGCTGGCAGTGCGGCCGGGGCGCATGGAGCATCGCGCGGCCTCGCTGGACGTGCTGCTGGCGGGCTTCCGCTATGTGTGGCGGGCCAAGCTCCTGCTGGGCTCCACCTCGCTCGATCTGTTCGCAGTGCTGCTGGGAGGGGCCGTGGCGCTGATGCCGATCTTTGCCGAGCAGGTGCTGCGCACCGGGCCGGGAGGGCTGGGACTGCTGCGCGCGGCACCGGGGGCTGGAGCGCTGGCCGTCTCCGTATGGCTCTCGTTCCACTCTGCTCAGCGCAAAGCGGGTGCAAAGATGTTCATTTGCGTGGCCATCTTCGGCACGGCGACGATCATTTTCGGCCTTTCCCATAGCCTGGTGCTTTCGCTGGTTTCGCTCGTGATTCTCGGGGCGGCAGACATGGTGAGCGTGGTCATCCGGTCTTCCTTGCTGCAGCTCGCCACGCCAGCGGAGATGCGCGGCCGCGTGAGCGCGGTGAACTCTCTTTTCGTGGGCGCGTCGAACGAGCTAGGCGAATATGAAAGCGGGCTGACAGCACACTGGTTCGGGCCGGTCCGCGCGGTGGTGCTGGGCGGCATCGGCTCGCTGGCGATTACGGGCATCTGGAGTGTGCTGTTTCCGCAACTGCGGCAAGCCGACCAGCTTACCGCGGAGGCGCTGCTGCCCGAGACAGCGCGGCAGGCATCGCAAGAGCCGGTGGACTGAGTACGGCTCTTGCTGCAGGATGCGAGGTGGCGCGCAGGAAACGTCTTACACGCTGGTCTGCTCTTCCAATTGCAGCATCAGCTCTTCCCATTCCTCGCTGAGCGAGCGGTGTTCGTCTCGGAGATGTTGGAGCCGCAAGGTGAGCCGCTGGGTTTCTTCAGCGCTGACGAACATGCCGAGCGACTGCTCGGTCTCGCCGATCGAAGCTTCGACCCGTGGCACCTCTTCTTCGACAAAGCTCAAACGGTCCTGCATCTGCTTGAGCTTGATGGGATTGAGCCGGCGCACCTTGCCGTCAGCTTCAGCGGCTTCGGGCGTGGGCCCCCTGCCGTTTTGCGCGGCTGGGCGAGTTGCTTCCCGTGCGGGTTCGATCGGAGCGGCGATGCCCTGCTTGCGGCGGAGATAGTCTTCATAGTTGCCGGGATACACCTGCACGTTTCCGCCTTCCACCTCAAAGACGCGCGTGGCCAGAGCGTCAAGGAAATAACGGTCGTGGGAGACAAAGATGACGGTGCCAGTGAAGGTGCGGATGGCTTCCAGGAGCACGTCTTTGGCGCGCAGATCCAGGTGATTTGTCGGCTCGTCCAGTAACAGGAAATTGGCCGGACTGACCAGGATGCGGGCCAGCGCATAGCGGTTCCGCTCACCGCCGGAAAGCACGCCGAGCTGCTTGAAGACATCGTCTCCGGAGAAGAGAAAGCAGCCAAGCAGGCTGCGCAGGTCGGTAGTGGGCACGCGCGGGGCGGCGTGGCTCATGTCGTCGAGCATGCGCGCGTCCGCGTCCAGCACCTTGTACTGGTCCTGGGCAAAGTACTCCGCCAGCACATTGTGCCCGAGCTTGAGCGTGCCGGTGGTCGGCGCCTCCTCGCCGGAAAGCATGCGGACCAGTGTGGATTTGCCCGCTCCGTTGACGCCGACCAGCGCAATGCGGTCGCCGCGTTCGATAGTAAAGTTCACGCCGGAAAGCACCTGCTTGTCACCATAGCGCTTGCCCAGGTCGCGCACTTCCACCACGGTGCGGCCAGAGGCGGGGGGCTGCGGAAAGGTGAAGTGAATGGCCTTTTCTTCGACTGGAATCTCGATGCGCTCGATCTTCTCGAGTTCCTTGATACGGCTCTGCACCTGCTTGGCCTTGGTGGCTTGGTAGCGGAAGCGGGTGATGAAGGATTCCAGGTGATCTATGTGCTCGCGCTGGTTACGAAAGGCCGATTCCAACTGCGCGCGACGCTCCTGCTTCTGTTCCAGATAGCGCTCGTAATTCCCGGAGTAGACGTGCAGTCCCTTGTTCCATATCTCGACGATCTTGTTGACCGTGACGTCGAGGAAGTAACGGTCGTGCGAGATCAGGATGTAGCCATTGGGATAGCTGTGAAGATAACCCTCCAGCCAGTTGCGGGTTTCGAGATCGAGATGGTTGGTGGGCTCGTCCAGCAAAAGCAAGCTCGGCCTGGCCAGCAGCAGCTTGGCGAGGGCGATGCGCATCTGCCAGCCGCCGGAGAACTCCTGCGTTTGCCGCGTCCAATCCTCCTTGCGGAAGCCGAGACCGTCGAGCACGGCGCCGACCTGGGCATCAAGCGCGTAGCCGTTGTGGGCGCGGAAGCGGGCGTCAAGGTGCGAAAAGCGATCCGCTGCTGTGGCGTATTCCCCGCTGGCCGGGTCGAGTTCGGCAAGGCGGACAGAGAGCAGTTCCAATTCCTGCTCCATCGCGCGGATTTCGTCGAAAACCGAGAGGCATTCTTCAAAGACGCTGCGTCCGGAGAGGGCCAGCCCGTCCTGCGGAAGATATCCGATGGTCGCGCTTTTGGCGCGATCCAGGGAGCCATAATCGAGTGATTCTGTGCCGGCAAGGGCCTTCAGCAGCGTCGATTTTCCGGTGCCGTTTGCGCCTACCAGGGCGGTGCGCTCGCCGGGGGTAATGAGCCAGTCAACGCCCTCGAAAAGGATGCGTGGGCCAAAGCGTTTGCCAGCGGAAGAGAGTTGCAGCATCGTAAGACAATCCTGCTCTTATTTTCTCATTGCCGAGATCGAAGCGCACTCGGTTGCGAAAGTGCTGCCACCGCCAGGCCGCCCAGTGCAGGATCGGGCTAGGGCTTGTGCCTGGCTTTTGCTGCTGATTGTGCAGGCTTTTCTTTCCGCGCGTGACGCAAGGCTTCCCAATCCTTGGTCGTCTGGTCCGCGTACTCGGAGGCGAAGCGCGCGAGCGCCTGATCGAATTTGCTCGATTTTCCCAGGTAGCCGAAAAGCAGATTGGCATCGCCGGAGCGTGCATGGCCGCGAGCGAGCAGTTCCCCACAGAGTTCACCGAACTGCGCCAGGCTATCCGCCTTCAGATCGTCCAGCTCGATCGAAGCCTTGTGGTCATTGAGCTGGCGCACAAGGTATTGGCGATCGCTAATTGTGGTCCACCCGAGAAACGGATCGGACTGTAACTGCATGGCGCGCTGCCCTTCGGCCACGCGACGTCCTTCGTGGCGCGCCGCCGCGGGATTGGGCAGGTACGGCGTGTAGGCAGAGCCCGGCTCTTCCTTGACTTGGAGAAACAGCGGATCGGCCGGTCCATTTCCTTCGAGATAGATGAGGTAGTCACGCAAGCCAACGCTGCCGGTCCCCACGACTTTGAAGGCGACATCCAGCGGCTGGTACTGCGCGAAGAGGTGTTGGCGTTCGGGCAGCAGGCTTTCGCGATAAGTGCTCAAGCCGGCAAGCACCGGTCGTGCCTGCGTGGAAGGAAGCCGGGTGAGCAGGGGCTTGCTGTCGTTAAAAATGCGGTGCGCGGCGCTGGCGGAATCCTTTGATGAAACCGGATGCGTGAGCCGCTGCAGCGTGGTCTCAGGAGTTTCGCGCTCCGCCTTGTGCAGCGCCGCTGAAACAGGCGTGATGCGCTGAAGCCGATGCACCTGGTACCTGGCGACGTCGAGCAGCGGCATGCGCGAAAAAACTGCGATCAGCTTGCGATAGCTCGCGATGAAGTGAAGCACGGCTTCATCACAGGCTGCGTCCTTCGCGCCGGTCTCACGACCCGCCAGCACAAGGCTGGTGGCCAGCCGCTTCAGGTCCCACTCAAACGGACCGCGCGTGGTCTCGTCGAAGTCGTTGATGTCAAAGACGAGGCGGCCATCGGGAGCGGCATACGCGCCCAGGTTGCGCACATGCGCATCGCCGCAGAGTTGGTTGACGATGCCACTGTTGGGCAGCGCAGCAAGGTCCGCAGCCATCACCGGGACAGCGCCTCTAAAAAATCCAAAGGGCGAGGCCAGCATGCGTTCGTACTTGATCGGAACCAGGCTGGCGATGCGGCCGCGCATGGAGGCCGCGACGGTCGCGACTGCAGACGTCCGATGCGGCGGCGGCTGCCAGCGCTTGTGATCTTGGCGCGCGAGCTGTTTACGCCGGGCCTGGCCGAGTGAGCGACGCTGCGCTGGTGTGGGTACGGGCAGCATACGTCCCTGACGATACACGCGGTGGCTGGTGGACGCAAAGCTGGCGCGATCGCCGCGAAGACTCGGAATTATCGCGACGCTGCGATCTGCTTCTCAATTTCCAGGCGAACATCTTCGGAGAGTGGAGGCATCGCGCCCGGCTGCGAAGCGGTCCAGGAACCCCATCGATTGCCGGCATCGTTTACCACCGCGAGCGGCGCACCCTGGAGGTAGTAGTGCGTCAGCGCAGCGGTAAAGGCATCTCCAGCGCCGATCGCGTCCGCAATCCTGGCCGGGTGCCCAGGGTGCCTGTGCACTTCCCTGCGCGTGATCAGCAGGCTGCCCTGCGCGCCGAGCGTGATGGCCACCAGGGAAACGGGGAACTGGTCGATGAGGAGGCGGGCGCCCGCGAGCAACGCATCCGGCGCGGTGTCGGAGGTGTGCGGGAACCCGAGCAGGTCCAGCACACGCGGCATCTCGTCGGCATTGAGCTTCAGAATCGTAGCCAGCTCGAGCGACCGCTCGACTATATCGGCGGCGAAGAACGGATCGCGCAGATTCACATCAAAAACGCGCACGCATTCGCGCGATGTCTCGTTCAGAAAGCCTTCAATGGTGCGGCGGGAAGCGGGCGCGCGCTGAGCCAGCGTGCCGAAGCACACAGCATCGGCCTGCTCGGCAAGCGAAAGCCACTGAGAGGTGAACTCCAGGAAATCCCAGGCCACCGGCTCATGGATCACGTACTTCGGCTGCCCATCCACTAGTGTAACCGTCACTGTACCAGTTAGCCGGTTGTAGTCGTCCTGAAGGAAAGTGGTGTCCACCTGGGTTGCGCGTAGACATGCGCGCGCTTCGCGACCCAACTGGTCCATGCCTACCCGGCTGGCCACGACACCGCGGTCTCCGAGGCGGGAGGCCATGACAGCGAAGTTTGACACCGCGCCGCCAAGCTGGGGGCCTTCGGGCAACAGGTCCCAGAGCAGCTCACCGATGCCGACCACGCACTTGGGTTCCCTCAATGGACACCTTGCCCTGCTGTGCGCGCATTGGCGAGAAGATTCTGGAAATCCAGATACACTCCGTTCGTCCAGCCGAAGCCGACTACGTTTGTCTTGTAACCCGCCGTCACTTTGACATCGGAGTTGCCGGATACCACGTTGTACTTTTCTCGAATGGTGCCGTCATGGTCGAAGCCGGTATGGACAGTGTTTATGAATGCCTGCGCGATCCTGGTTGCGTCCGGCATATCGCCCGCCCTCGCCAGCCCCTCGACAGCGAAGTAATTCAGCGGCGCCCAGCCGAATGGCCGGTCCCACTGCATGCCACTGTTATTGTTACTTGCTGCCAATCCGCCAGCCTGCGCAAGCAGTGAAAGGTGACTCTCGACCGCTGCTGCCTGTTCCGGACTGGCGAGACCCGCCCAGAGAGGATAGAGCGCGGATGCGAAGACGTACTCCGATTGCCTGTTGCCAACGTAATCGTAATCGAAGTAGAAGCCTTTTTGTGCGTTCCACAGATACTTATTTACGGCGAGCCTGCGCGCTTCCGCATGGGCCTGCCAATCCGCCGCGTTGCGCGGGGAGCCGAGAATGCTCGCCATGGCCGCCATGTCATTCTCATATTTAAAAAGCAGACTATTCAAGCACACGGCGGCGTAGTGGTGCGTGGACCCACTGAAGGGGCCGAAGCGGAAGCTGGTATCGAAGCCGGACTCGCGCATGGCCCGGTCGCCCTTGTAAAACTCGCTCGAAAGGCGATAACCCTGGGCCCAGGCGTGCGCGCATACCGACGAGGCACGCACGTCGCAACTCATGGTCGAAAGAGAAACCTGCTCGGTCGGGCTAGGAGTTTCCGCGCCGGCGACCAGGTAGTCGGTTTTAATTTCAGGATGCGCTACGAGCCAGCGGATAACGTCTGGGTAGTAGGTGCTGTCGTCCGCCATTTCCGGAACGGGGCCGGCGCCGATGTCGAAATAGTGGGAAAGCCCGGTGTCCGAGGCGCGATGAATATCGCTGACCCAGAGAGCATAATCGCGTTCCGCAAAACCGTACCCGCGAGCCAGGAAGGCACGCGCCGCAGGCGTGCTGCCCATGGCGTGGTACACGGCAAGGATCATGGAGGAGAGCAGCGGCGGCTGGGAGCGGGTGAAGAAATAGGTGCGATTTGCGTTCAATACGCCGCCGTAATGGTCTATTTCGTAGAAGAAATTCTCCACCATTCCGCGGGCCAGATCGACGCGTCCGTCTCGTAACAGGCCAAGGATGATGAAGTAGCTGTCCCAGCCGTACATTTCGTTAAACCGCCCACCCGGAACCACATAACGATTCGGTAGATAAAGCAAGCCAGGGGCGTGAGATCTCTGAAAGCTGCATCTGGCCGAAACGGGTGATCGGATGCGGCAGCCGTTGGACGCGCACGCTGCATTGCGCCTGCATGCGCGTTACCTCTGGCGGCATCGGCACGTCCGAGGGCAGGTAAAGGAGCGGGTGCGTGTTTACTTTTGGGTCGATCAGCGACTTGCATTCGCTCATGGAGCGCGACAGCGTATCCCAGCTTTCGTGGATGTACGAGTCGATGGGACGTACTTTAGGGGGCTGCGGCAGTTGCTTGACTGCGGCTGGGCCGGCGGGCTCGGTGGCTTGCGCCCGCGCGGGCAGGGTGCTCGGAAGGAGAAAGCTGATCGCCAGAAGCAAGGAGGCAAGCGTGCCAGTGCGCGAGGAGAGGCTGCGGTGGAACGGAAGGATCATCGGTCACCTCGGCAGAGCGGAACAGTTGGCCGTAGCACTGACGTGAGCGAGAGTATCACGTCGGCAAGCATCGTTGAAACGGGCCATCGGCATAGCACTCGCAAGGAGAGCAGTCCCTGCGTCCGCAATGGCTGTGCACGCACCGAGAACCCACCCGTGCCATTATGGTAGCCTTGCTGCCGATAAGACTACGCAGCAGATCGCATCGTCAAAACGGCTGTTTTCCAGGGAGGAAAAATGAAGATAGCGCAAGGGTTGAGCGTGGCAGCCACGGCAGCGGTTCTGAGCGTGGCGGCCCAGCACACGCGCGCGCAGCAACCAGCGACGCAACCCACCAGGACCGATAGCACCGCGGCAGCCTCGCAGGATCCATGGTGGAAGCACGCCGTTGTCTACGAGATATATCCGCGCAGTTTTCAGGATTCCAATGGCGACGGCATTGGCGACCTGAACGGCATCACCAGCCGGCTGGATTACCTGAAGGCGCTGGGCGTGGATGCGATCTGGATGACTCCTATCTATCCATCGCCCCAGGTGGACTTCGGGTATGACATTTCCAATTACGAAGCCATCGATCCGCAATACGGCACCATGGCGGATTTCGATCGTCTGGTTGCCGAGGCTAAGAAGCGCAATATCCGCATCGTGATGGACATGGTGATGAACCATACCTCCGACAAGCATCCGTGGTTTATTGAATCCAAAAGTTCGAAGACCAATCCCAAGCGCGATTGGTATATCTGGAAGGACGGCAAGGGGCCGGGTGAGCCGCCGAATAACTGGCTCTCCACTTTCGGGCATTCCGCCTGGCAATACGATCCAAAGACGAACCAGTACTACTACCACTACTTCTATATCCAGCAGCCGGACCTGAACTGGCGCAACCCGGCTGTCGAGAAGGCTATGTTCGGAGCGGTGCGCTTCTGGCTTGACAAAGGTGTGGCGGGCTTCCGGCTGGACGCGGTTCCGACGCTTTTCGAAGACCCGAGCCTCAAGGATGAGCAGGTGCAACCGGGGACCAACAAGTTCAACGATCCCAATGAATCCACTGTGCTCCAGGAAAATCTGCCCGAGGTGCACGACACGATGCGCGACCTGCGCAAAGTGGTGAGTTCGTATCCCGGCAACCGCGTGCTGATTGGGGAAACATACCTGCCCAATGTGCAGGAACTTGATAAGTGGTACGGCGGCGACAAGCATGACGAACTGCAGTTGCCCATGGACTTTCGCGTCGGGATGTTGAACAAGCTCGACGTGAATGAGTTTCGCAAGCGCATCAATGAAGCGGAGCACGACATCGGGAGCAACCAGCCGCTGTTTGTTTTCGACAATCACGACAACCCGCGCATGGACGTGCGGTATGGCGATGGCAAGCACAACGTCGAGATCGAGAAGATGCTGGCGACGATTCTATTCGGGACGCGCGCCGCGACGCTGATGTACTACGGCGACGAGATCGGCATGGTGACGACGGAGCCGAAGCGTATTGAAGACGTGCAGGACCCGATCGGCAAGACAGGCTGGCCGCGCGAAAAAGGGCGCGACGGCGAGCGCACACCCATGCAATGGGACGGCGCCCCGGAAGCTGGTTTCACCACCAGCGATCATCCCTGGCTGCCGGTGGCCCCGGACTATAAAACGGTGAACGTGGCGGCCGAAGAGCACGAAGACGACTCGATGCTGCACTGGTACCAGCAGTTGATTGCGCTCCGCCGGAATAACCCGGCGCTGCGCTCCGGCAAGCTGACGATGCTGAACGACACGGATAGCAACGTGCTCTCGTGGGTGCGGCAGACGCCTGGCCACCCCCCAGTGGTGATCGCTTGCAATTTCACGGCAAGCCCACAGAAGGTGAGCCTAGATCTGTCAAAGCAAGGGGTCCAGGGCAAGGGGGCGAAGACGCTGATGAAGACGCCGGGGGTGAGTGATCCGGCATCGCTCGATGCGGTGAGCCTGCCGCCGTTCGGCGTCTACATTGGGCAAGTGCAATAAGTCGCGATCCCGCACGGCGAAATAGAACGGGCGCAGCTTTACGGCTGCGCCCGTTTGTTATTGGCCGCGAATGAGCGCCAGCTACCGCGTGCGCGCTATCTCCGGACCAACGCAGTGTTCGTCTTCTGCGCTGAGGTGCATGGCGTGTCGGCCTTCGGGTTCAAGGTGGTTCCTGGTGAGCTCGGCCTTGAGCAACTCCAGCGCTTCTTCCGGGGTATCAGCGAAATGGAAGAGTTCGCGGTCCCTGGGGGAAATCGTGCCCTTCTCGACCAGCACATCGAGATTCACGACCGAATTCCAGTATGCAGAACCGTAGAAGATCACGGTGACTTTCTTGGCCAGCTTCTCCGTTTGCATGAGAGTCAGCATCTCGAAGGCTTCATCGAGAGTACCGAAGCCGCCGGGGAAGACGACCAGTGCCTTTGCAAGGTAGGCGAACCAGAACTTGCGCATGAAGAAGTAGTGGAACTCAAAGTTGAGCGCCGGGGTGATGTAAGGGTTCGGCGCCTGCTCAAACGGGAGCTGGATATTAAGGCCGATGGTCTTCCCGCCGGCTTCGTACGCGCCGCGGTTGGCGGCTTCCATGATGCCCGGACCGCCCCCGGAGGTAACGACGAAACGATGACGCCGGCTCTTCAGCGTCAGCGACCATTCGGTGAGCAGGTAAGCCAGACGGCGGGCACCTTCGTAGTAGTGGGCCATCTCGACGGCTGCCTCGGCGTGCTTCCGTTTCAGTTCGGAAGCACCTTCCGTGAGTTCGTCCGGGGTAGCCGGCTGCTCTTCAGCGGGTGCAGGTTCGAGCGCACCCGGCTTTTCCAGTAGCTGCAATTCGCGGTGGGCGACGTCGAGAGCGCGGAAGCGCGCCGAGCCGTAGAAGACGACAGTGTCGCGGATGCGCTCGCGACGAAAGCGCGCCAACGGCTCCGAATATTCAGCCATGATGCGAAAGAGACGGCCGTCCGGAGTGTTCAGGAAACCATGATTTTCGTAGGCGAGCGGGGCACGTTCAAGCCCCTGGATGGGTGCGGTTCGTTTTTGCATGGGGAATTAAGAACGGGAAAAGCGGTAGCGAAAGGTTTCCGTGATGGCCACCCATAGATTCAGGAGTCCAAGGCCCGAGACGATGCCACGCACCGCGCCGTAAGAACAGAAGGCGGCAACTGCGGGCCAGTGATTCAAAAATGCATTGCTCTTCCATAGCGGTGTCCATGGCAGCAGCAGCACGACGATGCCGACGTAGACGCGCAAAACGACAAAGAGAACCAACTCAACGACACGGAGCCAGGGCGGGACGCGCGAAGAGCGTTGGTACTCGACTTCCTGTGTCTTTGTTGCGCCGGACGACGAAAAGAGGTTTTCCTGTTGCGGCATTCAGAGGCCTGACAGGCGGCAACGCCGCTTTGTAAACAGTACACGGGCGGATTGTTGTCCGTCTATGCGGCTTCCGTGCCAGGGCTACTGACCCACTGGCACGGCGTTACGCCTGGGCCGGCGGTTCGCCTGCAGAACCCTCTTGCGGAGCCTCAACGATTTCGGAGTGACCTCCACGAGTTCGTCTTCCGCGATGAACTCGATGGATTGCTCAAGATTCAGCGCCTTGACCGGGACCAGGCGAACGGCATCGTCGGCGCTGGAGGCGCGCATGTTGGTGAGCTTCTTTTCACGCACTGCATTGACGTCGAGATCGTTGTCGCGCGAGTGCTCGCCCACGACCATGCCTTCGTAGACTTCGATACCGGGGCTGACGAAGAGCACGCCGCGATCCTGCAGGCCATCGAGCGCATAGGCTGTGGTGACGCCGGCGCGGTCCGCGATGAGTGCGCCTGTAGGCCGTTGGGGAATTTCGCCCTGGTACGCGATGTACCCGTCGAAAATGGAATTCATCACGATGGTGCCGCGGGTTTCGGTAAGCATTTCCGAACGGAGGCCGATGAGGCCTCGGCTAGGCACGCGAAATTCCAACCGCACGCGACCGTAACCGTGATTGTGCATCTTCAACATCTCGCCCTTGCGGGGGCCAAGGCGTTCGATGACGGTGCCGACGAAGTTCTCCGGGATGTCAATGGTAAGGTGTTCGACCGGCTCCATGAGCTTGCCGTCGACCGACTTGGTGACGATCTCCGGCCGGCCGACCATCAGCTCAAAGCCTTCGCGCCGCATCATTTCGATCAGGATGGCGAGCTGGAGTTCGCCGCGGCCCAGCACCTTGAAGCTTTCCGGCGTCCCGGTGTCTTCGACGCGAATGGAGACGTTAGTAAGGAGCTCCTTTTCGAGCCGGTCGCGGAGATTGCGGGAGGTGACGTACTGCCCTTCGCGGCCGGACATGGGGGAATTGTTCACCGAGAACTGCATGGCGATGGTGGGCTCATCGATGACGATGGGCGGCATGGGCGCCGGATTCTCCAGGTCGGTGATGGTTTCTCCGATGGTGATGCCAGCCACACCGGCGATGGCAACGATGTCGCCGATCTCGGTTTCCGTGATGTCGGTGCGCTTGAGGCCGGAAAAGGAAAACAGCTTCGTGATCTTGGTCTTCTGGAGTGAGCCGTCGCGTTTGGAGATGTTGACTTCTTCGCCGGTGTGCAACGTGCCGCTGAAGACGCGCGCGATGCCCAGGCGACCGAGGTAATCGGAGTAGTCGAGATTCGCGATCTGGATCTGCAGGGGGCCGTGGGGATCGCCCTGCGCTCCCGGAATGGTCGCCATGATGGCTTCAAAGAGCGGCTGCAGATCGGTGCCGGGAGTCGTGGCCGAGGTCGAGGCAGTGCCGGCTTTGGCGTTGGTGTAGAGCACAGGGAAATCGAGCTGGTCTTCGCCTGCATCGAGATCGATGAAGAGGTCATAGACCTCGTTCAAGACTTCCTGCGCGCGAGCATCCGGCCGATCGATCTTGTTGATGACCAGGATAGGCGACAGCTTGGCTTCGAGCGCCTTGGAAAGCACATAGCGAGTCTGCGGCAGGGGGCCTTCCGAGGCGTCTACCAGCAGCATGACGCCATCGACCATTTTCAGGGCGCGTTCGACCTCACCGCCAAAGTCAGCGTGGCCGGGCGTGTCGACGATGTTGATCTTGTCGTCGTGAAAGTAGATCGCGGTGTTCTTGGCAAGGATGGTGATGCCGCGCTCGCGCTCGAGCTCATTGGAGTCCATGACGCGTTCCGTAACGGCCTCATTGGCGCGGAAGGTGCCGGACTGGCGGAGCATGGCGTCGACGAGGGTGGTCTTGCCGTGGTCGACGTGGGCGATGATGGCGATATTGCGGATGGAGCTCACGAGCGGTGTTTTCCTTTGATGGTTGTGTGTTGGAGCGGGTACCCCCACCCCTAGGACTTCTTCGCTAAAGTCCTCTGCTGATTGGACTTACGCGAGGAGTGTCCGGCTAAAGTCCTCTATCGAAAGGGCTTAGGGGCAAAGTCCTGATTCTATTGTGTTTAGGCCAGCGGCTGCGGATGCCTACCCACTTTCAGGCGGGCTTCTCTAGTTCAAGTATAACGGAGTGCGGCGAATTGTACGCCAAAGGCGTATGGGGAGGCAGGGCCGATGTGGCGTCAGGAGGAGAGTACCTGAAGCAGCCGCTCTATGTCGGCTGGTGTGTTATGCAGATGCGGAGCGATGCGCAGATTTCCTTCGCGCACGGCAATATCGATGCCGGCATCGGCGAGCTGCTGGCGCCATTGGAAGGAGTCGCGTCCGCCGACCGGCCCGAGGACGACCAGCGTGGACCTGGCTGGCTCCTCTTCAGGGCTGAGAAGCTGAAACCGGTCGCGGTCGAGTCCGGCAAGAAACGTGCCTACCAGTTCCCGGTCATATGAGGCGATACGCTCAGGGCCTGCCCGGAGCATGTACTCGAGCGACGCAGTCCAGGGAAGAAAGTTGAGGAAATTGGCCGTGCAGAATACATCCCATGCCCTAGCTCCAAGGTCTTGCCTGATGGTGTAGTCGCGCATCTGGTCCAGAGGCTTGCCCGACTGCATGGGGAGCCAGTAGACATGCTGTAAAGCGAGAGAGTCGCGGAGGCGTGGCGTAAGCCAGCAGAAGCCTGTGCCGTAAGGCCCGCAGAGCCACTTGTATCCGCAGCAGGTAACTGCATCGACGGGGTCCTCATGTACTTTCAGTGTGCGCGCTCCGAGCGCCTGGGAGGCATTCAGGATAAACAGGGTCCCATTCTGGCGACAGACCTGGCCCAGCGCGGCGATATCAATAGAGTGCCCGGTAAATGAGTTGACCCATGTGGTACAGAAGAGGCGCGTTCGCGGAGAGAGCTGCGCGGCTAATATTTCGGGCGTGATCACCGGGCCGTGCGGCGGGCACATGCGGATAGTCACGCCCCGCTCCCGCAGAATGAACCATGGATAGATGTCCGCAGGGAAGTCGCCCTCGACGAGGAGAATTTCGTCGCCGGGCAGCCAGCGGATTCCATGGGCGAGCAGGTCGAGTCCGTAGCTGGTGCTGTTGCCCAGGATGATGTCGGCTGGCGACGCACCAATCAATCTTCCGAGCGCTTCCCGGAGCCGCTGCGGCACGGCAAAGAACTCTCTGTCGGGCAGCTCGCTTGGCTTGATCTTTTGCAACAGCGCTCTATGCGCAGCCTGGACGGCAACTTTTGGAAGAGGACCCTGGTGGGCAGTATTCAGCCAGATACGCCCATCGAACGGACCGAAGTCATCGGCATAGTGGGGAGGGAAGCTTTCGAGAGTCATGCAACTTCCCTACCGGGCCGGCCTGAGCATGGCCGTGTGCATTGAAGGCATGCTGACGGGCGATGTTTAAAGCTATTGACCTAATTGGGCGAGGTCAAGTGAGATGCCGCGCTCGGGAGTGGTGAGCACGGTGGTGGCCTGCCAGTCGCCGAAGCTGGCTGCCCGACAGACATAGCCCTTGCGGTCGGCGGGATCTACTACCCAAATGTGGGGAATGCTAAAGGCGATGTAGTCGGTGATGCGTTCGCGGAGGCGGGCAAAGGTGTCTTCCGGGGAGAGTATCTCGATCACGAGCAGGGGTGGATGGGTAATAATCTGCTCGTCGGGCGCGCCGGAGTCAGTGACCGTAATATCCGGTACGCGGAAGCGGGTCGGCGAGACTTGCACGCGGAGTTCGGGGTAGACGCGGACACCCCAATCGTCTTCGTGCCGCAGGAAAACGCCCGCAAGCAATATCTGCAGCCGTGCGTGGTCTTTCTCGCCCAGGTTCCTCTCCTGAATTTCACCATCAATATAGTCGCAGTCCGGGCGATAGCTGGTGTGAAGGTAGGTTTCAATAGAAACTGCAGTTGAGGTGGCCATCGCGTGCCTCCTGGCACTGAAGATATCACTGCGCAAGAGAGGATGTGGTCCGCTGTTACGGCTGCTGTGGTCCCCCCCTCTCCAGTCACCATGTTCAGGTTTACGGGAAATCATTCCGTCGCGGTTGCGGCTGAACGCAGGTCCTCCGACGCGGCGAGCCGAAACAGATGTTTCCCTTCACTCAGAATGATAACTTCACAGGTGCGGTTCAGATTGAGCGAAGCTTGATGCCAGGGACATGGCGGTACGCCGGCGTGAAGCCGAGCGTGCGGGCGTAGCCGAGGATGCGGTCGAAGTCGAGCGAGACGGTAGCTCCGGCTTTCTGTGTCACTTCGTCTTCGATGGGCAGATCGAAGTCGTCGGCGCCATAGAGCAGGCCTTCGAGGGCGCGTTCGTTCTGGGTGAGGACGGAGGTGCGGATGCGCGGGATGTTGTCGAGAAAGATGCGGCAGAGGGCCAGGTGCCGCAGGTACTCGCGCGGGGTGATCTCGATGCCGCCGAGCTGGTCACCGAGCGGGGTGAAATAGGGTTTGAAGGTCCAGCAGAGAAAACTTGCCAAGCCGCCATGGAGACCGGCGACCTCATCCTGAAAGCGGCGGGTGCGGTCGAGGTGCTCCAGGCGTTCCTCAAGCGTTTCATCGAAGCCGATGACCATGGTGGCGGTGGTGCGCAGGCCGGCTTCGAGAATGGCACGCTGGGCCTCAAAATAGGCTGCGACGGTGTACTTGAATCTGGAGTGGCGGCGGCGGAAGTCTTCGGTGAGGATCTCGGAGCCGCCACCGGTAATCCAGCGGACGCCGGAGTCTTTCAGCCGCGCGGCGGCCTCGGCAAAGCCAAGCTTGGCGTGGTCGGCCAGGTACATGAACTCAGCGACGGTGAGTGCGTAGAATTCAAGGCGGTCGCCGTAGCGGGCACGGATGGCGGCGAAGAGGTCGCAGTAGTAGGCGAGCGGCAGGTGGGGATTAAAGCCGCCATTGAAGGCGGCGAGGTCTCCACCCAGGACCAGCAGTTCGTCCAGCTTGGCGAAGACCGCCTCTTGCGGCAGTACGTATCCGCCGGCCTGGCCGGGCAATTTGTAGAAAGCGCAATAATCGCACTGGGCCACGCACACGTTGGTGTAGTTGATGATCCGCATGACCATGTAGGTGGCGGAGGTGGGCGGGTGAAAGCGGGCGCGGGAAGCTGACGCCAGGGTGCGCAGCTCCTCGTCGGTGGCCTGCAAGGAAAGCCACCGGGCGTCATCGATAGAAATCCGCTCGCCAGCGTCGATCTTGATGGCAAGGTCAGTGAAACCGGCCGTAGCAGCAGTGCTCACGTCATCATTGTACGAGGAACGGGTTGTTGCAGCGGCTGACAGTGCTACTGAGGCGGGTTTGCCTTGTTGAGATCCTGCGAGGCCCGATCCTGGTGCTTTTCGGCCTCTTTCGCGGCCTTGGCGGCTTTGGCCTTCTCCTTGGCGGCTTTCTTATCGGCCTTTGCCTGTTTTTTGTCCTGCTTCGATTCCTGCTTGAGGCTGTGCTGGTCGGCTTTGATTTGGTCGGAACTCTGGACCGGCACACCTTGCGCATCTGTGCTTTGGGTTTGCGCGAGCGCCGGGTAAAGGGTGGCGCTTCCCGCGAGGATTGTGGTCAATACGAGCAGAGCGGACTTCGGAGCGAGTGTTTTCATGCGTCATCCTAGGGGAAAGAATTTGGGGGAAGAACTTCGTTCCCCACATTGGGATGCGGCGCGAGAGGTCGCAGATACAGGACGGACGGAGATCAGCCTAGTGGGCGAAGGCGGCCATAGGAGCGCTGGTCCCTAGAGGGGCTGGGGTCCGAAGTTGTTGAAGACCAGCGGCGAGCTCGTCGTGCTGGCTATCTTTAACCGCCAGTGTGGTTGGAGAAGCATGGTCGAAAAAGCCGAGCAGGCCGGCGCGCACGTCCGCCGGCAACGGTTGTTGTCCGTGCTTTGCCAGCAGCGCGACATATTTCACGTAGGTCTGGTCGGCCAGGGCGTATTCGCCGGGTTTAGTCGGCTGGCCGGTATCCAGGTCGCAGTCAGGCAGGTCCAGGTGTGGCTGTTTGCTGGCGGGCTCGGTGCGGAGCGCGGCCAGGCTCTTGTCATATTGATCAACAACGGTGTTGAAGCCGGTAAGAAAGGTCTTCTGCGTTTCGGGGCTGGGCATGCGCAGGGAAAGGTCATGCAATGGGCCGATCTTCGGCAGCACGCGCAGGAACATGGCGAGCGTCCGTTCGCCGAAACTTGGCCGCTGGTAGGACTTGCCCCAACTCTTTTCGTAGTCGGCGCGAGACATCTGGTAGAGCAGGTGCCGCGGGAGAGTTGCGGGATCGGACTTTTCGATCTGCTTCTTGTAATCGACGACTGCGACTTTGGTCATCTGCGGCAGCAGGGAGCTGACGGTGTGACGGTAGGAGCCGATGGCCAGGTCTTCATGCGGCAGCACGTCGTTGAGATCGAGGCCGTAGGTGTCGCGAAAGGCACGCTCGAAGACGGGCTTGGCGACCTGGAAGCCGACGAAATCATGGTAGGCCTCGGGAGCATAGCGCTGCTGCACGACTTCCAGAACGTCGAAACCGAACTCGGTCTGGAGGTGGGCCCGGGGGCTTTCGTCATAGGTGACGACCGGCCCGTAGCGACGGCGCAGTTTGGGATATTCCTGCGCAGTGGCGCGGTTTACTTCGGGATGGCCGTACCGGTCGGAGGTGTAATGTGCAAGCGCGCCGAGCGCGAAGGCGTATTCATCGGGATTGGTCGACTCCTTCAGCAGATTGGAGACGAAGTCGCCGGAGCGGACGTAGTGCAGCATATCGCTCAGCATGTGGCTGCCAAAAGGGTAGTAGCCAAGGTCCTGAATGATGGCTCCGCCGTAGGCGTATGCGTGCGCTTCCTTGAGCTGGTCGGGCGTAAGGCTGGGATAGCGGGCCTGCAGCAGCGGAACGAGATACGGCTTCCAGGCGAGGTCGACGACCTGCTCGTGCGAGAGCACGGAGTAAGCAGCGGCGGGCTGCGGCACAAGGAGCGCGAGCGCGCAGACAAAGGTTGCGACAGCACGGAAGGCGGGGTGGCGAAATGCGTTCACTCTGGAGAGGGTACGATGCGGAGAAGCGGAATCGAGCGACGATGTGCAATCGACAGGTACCCGTTGGTCACGCTCGACATGACGGAGGTCACGTCCACCGGCGTGCGTGTTTGGAGCGAACGGGAAGCGCTGGGTTTTGATCTTCACGAAGCTTCAACCCCGCGCTTCGGGTAAAGCTGCGCTCGCGTCGGGAATCTTTGGATTTGGGCGTGGTGCGGATAGGCAGTATGCTTCTGGTAACTCCCAACCCCAATCCAGATTTTGAGGAGATCGATGCCGAACGAACAGCGCAATTTCCTGGTCCTTCCATATGAAGAGCTCGAAGAGCTGAACCTCCAAGCGAAAGAGCAGCGAAAACACCGCATTGCCGCAGACACCGTACGCGATGAACGTTTGAAATATTTGACCGACGAAAAGCGGATCAAGGCCGTGACTGTGCTGTTCAGCGATCTTGAAGGTCGGCTGCACATGCTGGATTATGACAAGAAATTTCTGCTCAAAAGTTGGGACAATCTCACGTTTGATGGCTCGTCCATCCGCGGCTTTACGGCGCAACGCGAAAGCGATCTGCGGCTATCGCTGGATTGGGGGGCGTTCTACTGGACGCCGGAAGATATCTTCGGCGCGGGCAAAGTTCTGGTCTTTGCCGAGGTGATCGACAAGGGCGGCGCACCCTATGCGGCGGACCTGCGCGGAATGTTGAAGACCTTTGCGGCCGAGCAGCACGGGAAGCAGGGCTACACGCTCAATGCGGCAAACGAGATCGAAGGCTTCCTGTTCGAAGGGGTCGATGCGGAGCAGCAGTTCTATAAGACGCAGCGGTTCGAGTATGTGAATACGGGCGGGTACTACCATTCGTTGCCGGGTGACCCGTTGCGCATGTTCATCGATTCCGCCGCCGAAGTACAGCGGGCCATGGGCTTTGAAAACGAGAAGGACCACCCCGAGGTGGCGCCCTCGCAATTTGAGATCAACTACAGCTATGGCGAGGTGGTGACGGCCGCCGACCAGATCCAGCTTTATAAGCTGATCTGCCGACAGGTGGCCACCAAAATGGGGCTCACCGCATCGTTTCTGCCGAAGCCGGTGGTGGGCGTGAACGGTAGCGGGATGCACACGAACATCTCGATCAACAAGGACGGCAAAAACCTGTTCTGGGACCCGAACGGCGATGAGAAGCTGAGCCAGTTTGCGTGGTCGTTCATCGACCGCATTCTCAGCCATGGCAACGACCTGTGCCTGATGCTGAACGCGAGCGTGAATGCGTACCGGCGGCTCGATCCGCACTTCGAAGCGCCGAATCAGATCAAGGCATCGGCCACAGACCGCGGATCGATGGTGCGCGTGCCCATCGGCAACGAGAAGAGCGCGCGGGTGGAGGTGCGCTCGGTGAGCCCTGACGCCAATCCATACATGGTGCTGTACGCGATCTTCAAGACGGGGCTGGAAGGAGAGACCGCCGATATCGCCAACCTGCGCCAGGCGCAGCGATATCTACCCGACAATATCTACACCGCGATGGAGGACTTCCGCAACGCTGCATGGACGACGAAGCTGCTGGGGGAAGATGTGAAGGGCCGGTATGCAGAATTGAAGCAAGCCTCCGCGGACCGTTGTCCGCGGCTGCTCGGCACTTTTGTCAAAGTGCCGGAGGTGCAGTACCACCACGATGTGTACAACCAGTTCCTGTGGAATCTGTTTTAGACTGCGGCTGCTGTACAGATAGAGAGCGCAACCGCTAATACAGTTCGCCGAGACAGGATTTCCGTATGGATTTTCGCTGTGCTCGGAGTGGATGGGAATGCACTCAAGAGCAAGCGCATGTGAGTAGAAGATGACAACAGGGAGGCCCTGCAGACGGCAGGGCCTCCCTGTTGAGGAGTCAGGCCTTTTTCGCTCCGGCGAAGGTGAGAGCGGCTGCGAGCAGGGCCATATTTTTAGTGAAGTGGATGGTTTCGTTCTGCTTCTGTGTCGCGTCCTGCTGGTTCCAGAAGTCATGGAAGAGCGGGGAGGCGAGGCCGAGGAAGCCGAGCACGCCCAGGGCTCCGAGGCGCGGTTTGAGCCCGAGAACTAGGCTGGCGCCGGCAGCGATGAGCACAGCGCCAGAGAGCTTGACCGCCAGGTCCGGCTCCGGCACCTGTTTGTACTGGGCATACTGCTTAAGGGCATCCCCGTGGGTGAAGTGGTTGATGCCGTTGTAGAGAAAGAAACCGCCAAACAAGACCCGGCCCAGCGTATACACGATGCTCATAGAAGAAGCTCCAGTCCATTCGATCTCCTGATTGGAAGCTGGATTGGGCGCGTGCGTGGCCCGGAAAAGCATCGAGTCACCATTTGGGCAGGCAAAGAGCCGAGAGCCCCGGCAGCAGACATTCAGAAAGAGGCCAGCCTGCTTTCCGATGGCGTATGCGTGGACAGGAAGCTTTGCAGCGCGGCCCGATCGCGGAAGGCAGTGGTGCCGCCGGCGCCCGTAGTTGAGAAGGCGCCGGCGAGGTTGCCGAGCTTCAGGCAATGCGAAAGGGGCGCGTCGTTGAGATAACCGTAGAGAAAGCCGGCGTTGAAGCTATCGCCAGCGCCCACGGCGTCGAGCGAGTTCACGCGGATGGCGGGTTGGGTTTCCTCTGTTGCGCCGTAACAGGCAGTCGCGCCAGCAGTGCCACGCTTGACGACCAGGAGCGGCACCGTGCTGCGCAGCTTTTCAATAGCCGCGTTCACATCTGCAACACCGGCGAGGCGGCAGGCTTCGCGCTCGTTCGGCATCAGGACGTCGACAAAGCGCAGGGTTTCGGCAACCGCGTCGGACCAGCCGTTCCAGGGGTCGTCGTTGGTATCGAGCGAAATGGTGAGGCCTGCGGATTTGAGCGCTGCGAAGAGTTGGGGCACGTCATCACGGAGGTCGCGCTGCAGGAAGAACGAAGAGAGATGAAAGTGACGGGCGCTGGCCAAGTAGGCGAGATCGAGATCGCGGAGGCGCAGCCGGGTGGCATTGCCTGGGTAAGTAAAAGCGCGGCGGAAGCCGTCGTGCTGCAGCATGACGGTGACGCCGGTGGGCTCCGCTGAAGGGACCGTATGCGAAAGATCGACTCCGGCGGCTGCGAGCTGCCCGAGGCAGGTGGTGGCGAAGAGATCGTCTGCCTGCGGAGTGACAAAGCCGACACGGGCGCCCAGCGCCGCGAGGTTATGCGCGGTGATGGCCCCGGAGCCGCCGACCGCGAGCTCCATGTGCTCGGCCAACAGCTCCCGCTCAGGCGGAAGATCGTGCGGCAGGCCGAAGAGCAGCAGGTCTACCGCGGTGTCACCGGCCAGGGTTATATCGAGCTCAGGCATGCGTGCTCCAGAGCTGCGGGTTGGGGCGCACGCGTGTCATTTAGGGACCGCCGTGATGCGGTCGTAGTCCTTCTGCACCCAGTCCGGGGGTTGAGGCGCAGAGGGTTTCATGGGCAGCCCGAGCGCGAGTTGCCAGCGGTCGAGCCAGGAAGACCCCTCGTTGCCGACGTACTGATCTGGCGTGTTGTAGGCGGGGTCGCTCATGGCCTCGTCAAGAGAAACGAACCGGTATCCGCGCTGCTCCATCAGGGTCAGCACTGCGTCGAGATTTTCGGAGTTGAGGAGGTCGGCATGCATCAGCATGACCTGCGGTATGTCTCGATGAAATGAGCTTTCGGAGAGCTTTTCCGCGTAAGCGAATGCATCCGTCGTGTGCGCCAGGTAGGTGGAGCGCACGCGGGCCAGCGCCGCCACATCGTGCCTGGCTTCGGCTTCTGCATACGGAGCGTTGAACATCCAGTCTTCGTTCTGAATGGTAACGGGAGCGATGCGATATCCATGCGCCGCGATGTAACTGTCGAAGCCGTTCTTCTTTTCCGCCGTATCGCCCGTATCCAGATAGGGGTGGCGGAAGTAGCGCTGCGGCAGGTGATGTTCTTTGAGTAATGTAACTGTTATGGTATCTCCGCGGATGAACTCTTCTTCATAGCCGGCCAGGGTGGTGTCGCTGAACTGGACGTGGCTGTATCCGTGATTGCCGAGCAGCATGCCGGCGTTGAGCCAGTCTTCCAGGATGGCGGCACGGGCATCGCGCTCCCCTTGCACGTTCAGCTTGACCTCGTTGACAAAGCCGATCGCCGTGGCGTGGTGCGCCTTGAGTACGCGCAGAAGGTTGGCATCGATACGGCGCGTCTCCTTGAGCGGGCCCGCGATGTGATCGTTGCCAACCACGGTCATGGGGATGTCGTCGAAGGTGAGTGCGATGGAACGCGATGGTGTCCCGTTCTGAGATTGCAACTGAGACTGTGCCGTGGCCAGGCGCGCCTGCGGAAGAAATGCAACTCCGGCAAGCAGGAGGAGCGCTGCGAGAGGGTGTTTCCCGATGCACATAAGTGTGAGCTCGCGATCATGATGAGGAAAGAAGCGGCGCGGCCGGCCGAAGAGGCTAGACGCGAACACGGCCATGTCTCCGCCGGAGGAAGTAGGCAGCGATGCCGAGCAGGGCCCAGGCCGTGCCGGCGATCCGCGCGACCGGGCCGAGGTTCAGCCACAGGAAGAAGCACACGGCAAAGCCGAGCAGGGAGATCAGGATAGGCCACCATTGCCGCATGCGGGCAGCCCGCCAGCCGAGCACGGCGGAGGAGATGTTGACGCCCATGAACGCGAGCAGCGCGCCGTAATTGAGCAGTTCCGTGCCGAGCTGATAGCTGAAGGCCAGGGCGCCAAGCAGGCAGATGCCGCCGATGAGCAAGACGTTGTTGCGGGGAATGTGGTTGCGTGGATCGACCGCGCCAAAAAAGCGCCGCGGGATGGCCTCGTCCTGCCCCATGGTGAGCAGCAGGCGGGCGGCGCCGAGCTGCGAAGCCATGCCGGAGCCGATGGTGGCGATGAGCAGCGAAGCGTTGACGAGGGCAAACATGAACTGCCCGCCAGCCATGCGCGCGATCTGCACATACGCGGTATCGATGTCCGGAAAGGGCTTGCCGGTGGGCCATACAAGCTGGCCGAGATAGACCTCGATAGAAGCCAGTACACCGGTGACCAGGCAGGTGAGCACGATGGCGCGCGGGATGCTGCGCTCCGGGTTGTGCGCTTCATCCGTAAGCGTGGAGATGCCGTCGAAGCCGATGTAGGTCAGGACAGCAATGGAGGTGCCGCGGAACACGGCGTGCGACGAGAAGGTCGCGGGATTGTAAAAGGGCGTGAGATAGGCGGCGCTGCCATGCGGCGGAACATGGAAGAGGTACCGGAGGGCGGCGATGACAAAGAGCACAATGACAATGCCTAACGCCGCTGCCAGGCCAGTGTTGATGCGCGCCGAGGTTTCCACGCCATTGAGATTCAAGAGCGTGAAGAGCGCGGCAAAGAAGATGGCCCAGGCAATGTAGGGCACCTCCGGGAGAAAGTTGCCGGCCGCCTTGCTGCACCAGATGGTGCAGATCAGCGGGTTGAGGATGTAGTCCATGGCCATGCACCATCCGGTGAGATAGCCGAGGCTGGGGTGCAGCTCCTTGCCGACGTACATGAATGCGGAGCCGCCTTCGGGATAGGCCCGCGCCATGCGGCCGTAACTGACGGCGGTGAACAGCATGGCGACCAATGCGAACAGGATGGCTGTGACGACGTGCCCGCGCGCTTCCGTATAGATGACGCCGAAGCTGGGCATGGGGGCTGTCGGCTGGATGAGGATAATGCCGTACAGCACGAGGTCCCAGAAGGTGAGGGTGCGGCGGAGCCCGGGGGGATGCGCAGCCGTGGCTTCAGATTGTCCGGGCATCCCTGCTCCTTGTGACTATGCGCCCTGCGCTGATTTATGGCGCAACGACGGTTACTCTTGTACGACGGCTTTGACGAGGTTGCGCGGGCGGTCCACATCTACGCCATTGACGCGCGCGCAGTGGTGCGCGAGCAGTTGGAGCGGCACGACTTCAAGAATGGGCAGCAGATATTCGGAGGCGGGCGGGATGAAAATGGTATCGTCCACGACTTCCGGGACTTCCGTATCGCCCTCGGTGGCCAGGGCGAGGACCTGCGAACTCTGTGCATGGAGGTCGCGCAGGAGCTGGAGCGTCTTGCCGTAGCGCAGCATGGAATTAGGATCATCGAGGTCGCGCGTTGCCACAACGACCAGCGGAACGCGGTCGCTGACCAGCGCGTTGGGGCCGTGCTTCAGCTCGCCGGCGGGGTAACCCTCGGCATGTACATAGGAGGACTCCTTCATCTTGAGCGAGCCCTCGCGGGCGATGGCGTAGTGGATACTCCGCCCCAGGTACAGCAGGGTTTGCGCGCGAGCGTACCGCGACGCCAGTGCATCGATCTGCGCATCCCAGGCCGGTATCCATTGTGCCAGCAGGGGCGGAATTCCGCGTGCGCCGGCACAACAGCTGCGGGCCTCGTCCCGGCTCAGCAGTCCGCGTTCCCGTGCGAGATAGACGGTCAGGATGTAGAGCGCCGTGAGCTGCGCGGTGAAGCTTTTGGTTGCGGGAATGGCGCGCTCAATACCCGCGGCCGTGGGCATGGAGACAGTGGCCTCCCGCGCCATGGTGGAGCCGACGACGTTGGTGATAGCGAGCGTATTGCGACCGCGGCTATTGGCCATGCGCAGCGCAGCAAGGGTGTCGGCGGTTTCGCCGGATTGCGAAATGGTGATGACAGCGGGATTGTGCAGCGTGTAAGTGGAGCGGTAGGGATATTCGCTGGCGTATTCGACGTCAACGGCAACCCCGGCCAGATCTTCCAGCATGATCTCCCCGGCAAGGCCGGCGTGGCGGCTGGAGCCGCTGGCCGCAACCACGAGACGCTCGTGCCCCAGCAGAGCAGCGCGGGCGGGCCCGAGTACATCCTCTCGCAGATCCGTGCCGTCGATGTATGCGTCCAGCGTGGCTTGGATGGCCGCCGGCTGTTCGTAAATCTCCCGCAGCATGGCTGTGGTGAAATGCGAAGTTGTCTGGTCAGCGCTGGGCAAGAACCTTCTCCGTGTGCGGCTTGAGTGTCGTGTCCTTTATATTCCAACCGGAGATGCGGACCGAAGCAATCGGCTCCTGGCCGGCGCTCCAGGTCCGCGCCTCCAACGTGCGTGTCTCGCCGGGCAGGAGCGCGATGTAGTTGTCGGACCAGAAGACCGGTTCCACGGCAGCTCCGGCGCTGTTGAGCGCGCGTACGGCGACCTGAAAAGCAAGGGCCTGCGAGCTGTTATGCAGGCGGATACGCGCTGCCTTCCCCTCTGCTGCCGGCAGCCATTCCCCGGTCACCTCGCTCGCGGGCAGCTTGCGGAGGTCGGTCATCTGTTCATGCTGGAGCGCCGGGGTGTGCGTGTAGTCCGTCTTGCCCCAGTCGAAGGTGGTCAGTGTGGTGGGCACCCAGTAGAAGTTCTGGCTGACGGTTTCGCCTTGCGCATTGCGGAGCGCGAGTTCCACGAAGTAGACCTGGCCTGCGCCGCTTATCGCTGTGTCCGGCACTGAGAAAAGTTTGGTGGCGGAATCGGCTCCAGGCGTGATCTCCGCCTCCTTTTCAAAAAGCCGATGAAGCTGCAGATCGTAGACCCGCGCGGAAGCATGCAGGGCAGGCGCTCCATCGTAGCGGCTGTTCACCACCACGATGCTGTGATCGTCGTAGGAGTACTGGATATGGAGCGGCTCGCATGCCTTCTTCGCGCCGAAGTATCCGCCGCCGGCGTCGAGATAGTAATCGTAGAGGTGCCAGATCATCGAAGGCCACGCGTTATTCAGCATCCACTGGATCACGCCCGTCGATGTGTACTTGTTGCGCGCGTAGGCTTCAAACATGGCGCGTTCGCCGTCGTAGGCCATGGCTTGCGTCACGCGTTCGTAGTCGTCCAGCGAGTTGGCCGGGCCATAGGTCGCGTCGAGTGCGGTGTTGAAAACGTCCAGTTTCTTGAATCCCTCGCCGCCGTAATGAAAGCTCCACGTATTGTCGGGCGGCCACAGCTCATTGGCGGGGAGAAACTTTTCCAGGCTATATATGGTTGGGATCGCCGGTCCGGGCCCAGTCTCGGTGTTGAAGCCGTAGGCGCCGCCGTAGCGATTTGTGTCGACAAGCCAGTAAGAGGGTGCGACGAAGTCGTATGGCCCTGACATCTTGACGCCGCTCTGTCCGCTCACCGTAGTCGGCCTGGCAGAGGCGGAGGAGAGCGTGGGGTTGGGCCAATGGGTCTGCTGTTCTATGTCGAGATAGGCTTGCTCCACGTTCGCGGGCGGGGGATTGTCGCTGCCATTGAGCCAGACCAGCAGGCTGGGATGATGGCGAACGCGGAGCATCTGTGCGCGCAGGGATGCGGTGGCGACGGCGAAGTTCTCCGGCGTCCACTTGTCCCAGTGCTCCCACTGATCGCAGCAGCACCACCCGGCCATCACGAGGATGCCCTGCTCGTCGGCCAGCCGGTAAAAGTCTTCGGTCTCGAGTTTGCCTTCGAGGCGAATGGTGTTCAGGCGCATGTCGCGGACCAGCGCAAATTGCTGCCGGAGGTGTTCGGGGTTTTCGCGGAGCAACATGTCCTGCGACCAGCCCGCGCCGCGGACCAGCACCGGTTTGCCGTTGATGCGAAAGAGGCGGTAGCCTTTGTCCGTCAGCTCCGAGGTGATCTCGCGGATGCCGAAGCGGACCTGCTGCTCATCCGAAACGCGACCTGCTTCTGTGAAACGAAGCGCGCCCGTCTGAAGCGCAGGCTTACCCATCTGGTAGGGCCACCAGACCTCAGGGTGCGGCACGCGGAGGCGCGGGTATTGCTCCGGCGAAAAAACGACAGTCTTATCTTCGCCCGGCGCGAGATCGACCTTTTGCTCTACTTGCAGGCCGAGCAGGGACGCGGTCGCGGTTCCATGGACCGGCTGGTCAGAGGCGTTATGCAGTTCGCCGTAGACAGTGAGCGCTGCCTGCGCAAGCGTCGCATCGGCGAAGTGCGTGGTGACCAGCGGCGAGCGCACAGCGACCGGACCCGTGGTGCGCAGATCGACCGGACCCCACAGGCCCATGTCCTTGTCCGGCGGGCATGGGCTCCAGTCCACCCAGTTGATGCCAAGGTCGGTTTCGGTGGGCGCGAAGGTTTCCACCGCGAGGACATTCGGCTGGCCGGGGTGGGCGAATTTCGTGACGTCGAAGGCGTAGGTGCGGTAGGCGCCGGCTACTTGCGTGGAGTCCGCGACCTGCTTGCCGTTGAGCCAGATATTCGCGCGGTAGTTAATGCCGCCGAAGTGCATCCAGATCGTCCGGCCGCGGTCGCTCGCCGGAAGCGCAAATTCCTTGCGATACCACCAGGAGCAGTGGTAGGGGCTGGTCTGCGGCATAGGCAGATTCGAGAAGTTCTCGCCCACGGGGTAGTCCGTGCCGGGAATGCTGCGCAGGTTAGTGCCGAAGTATGGGTCTTTGAACTGGCCGGTCGCAACCTGGGCGGCCAGCACGGTGGAAGGCACGGAGATTTTGTATCCGCCGCTGGCGCGCAGGTGATAGGCGCTCGTGGAGAGCACTGCGCCGCCGTCTTTCAGATCACATCCGGATTGGAGGGTCCATCCATCGCGCAGTGGCAGGTCCGCAGCATTCCCGGGGTTGGCCTGCGCCTTTGCCAGGATTCCTGCACTCACAAGCATGAGCGCCGCGAGAAGACGCAATCTGGTCCGCATCGATACAGTTCCCCCAAAGGTCGTCAGCTTAGAAATTGAACTTCAGCCCAAGCTGAAGGATACGCGGGGCATGGGCGGATGTGACCAGCCCGTACGTCGAGTTATTCAGGTTGGTGTCGATGCTGGCGTAGTTCGTGTGGTTGAAGGTGTTGAAGCTTTCCAGCCGGAACTGGAAGGCGGAGCTTTCGTACACCCGGATGTTCTTCATCAGCGACAGATCCCAGTTCTGCCGCCCAGGTCCGAGGATTGAGTTCTTCTTCGCATTGCCGGGCGTGGTCTGGTTGGGGTTCGCGACGGAGGGCGGCGCGAACGCATTCGTATTGAACCACTGATTGGCATTGTGCTGCGCACCCTCATTGGGATTGCCCACCTGGTCCGGCCGAACCGTGTTGCCGCTGATGCCGGTATTCAGGCCAATGCCGCCGGGATCCTGCCCGTCGGAAAGCACGGGATCGAGCCAATGGCCGGAGTTGACCTCGACGATGCCGGAAAGCTGCCATCCGCCGAGCGCGCGTCCCGCGAATCCCTGCTGCTCTGTAAAGAACGGCAACTGGTAGACGAAATCCGCATTGAAGACGTGGCGCTGATCGAAACGCGAGTAGCTGTATTCGGCTGCGAGATTGCGCGTGTCCTGCACGACGGTGTAGTTCGGGTCATAGGGCAGGTCCGTTAGGCTCTTGGACCAGGTGTAGTTGAGTGTGACCAGCGAATCCGAACCGAAGCGCTTCTGCAGGCTCGCCTGCAGGGAGTGGTAGTTCGACTTGAATATGGGCTCGTAGGAGTCGATGCCGGCATACCCGACGTAGGGGCGCAGGCCGTTGATCAGGTTTTCGTTGCCGGAGTTGATGGTGCCCGGAGCGCCGGTGACCGCCAGATAGGCTCCCGGCAGCGGCTGGTTGATATCGACGACACCGAGCAGGTGCGAGCCCTTGCTGCCGTAGTAGCCGAGGTCCGCGATGATGTTGTGCGGCAGCTCGTCTTGCACGTCCAGGTCCCAGTCCTGCATGTAGGGCTGGCGGAAGTTCGGCTCGGTGGCGCCGAGGGGCGGCGGGTTGTTGTTGGGAGCGGACTGGCCAGCGCCGGGATTGTCGAAGGGCGCGTTGAAGATGGTCGTCGTCCCGACGAATGGAGGATTGGCGAAGACATTGTTCTCCACGAAGCCTACACCGGGCGACTCAATAAAGATGCCGTAGCCGCCGCGCACAGACATCTTGCCCTGCCCTTGCGGATCCCACGCAAAGCCAAGACGGGGCGCGAAGTTCAAGTTCGGCTGGCTAGCCACTTTTGTGCCGAAGGGAGATAGTTTACCGCCGATGATGATGCCGTTCAGCGGATTGTAATTCGGGTTGGGCGCGGTGCCGCCACTGCAGGGCGCGGTCTGCGGCGTGCACAGGAATCCCTGGTCATCGAGCGCGGGCGCGTTTGCTGGAGCATACGTGCGCCCGTCAAAGCTGGTGGCGTGGCCCTTAGCGTCCGTGGGCTGGCGGAAAAGCGAGTAGCGCAGGCCGTAGTTCAGCGTCAGGTTAGGACGCAGGCGAAAGGTGTCCTGCCCATACACTTCGAATTCGTTCTGGTCGATGATGGCGCGGATGTCCTGCTGGAGCTGGGTGAAGTTGGTGGATTGCCCAAGCAGGAAATAGGCGAATTCCTGGTGCCACTCCGCGTTTGCGTCCTGGTTGGCGACGGAGGGATCGCCGAAGTAGGAAGCGGGCGTGACCTGGAAGGTGAAGGTGCCGGCATTGTTGCCGCCGGAGTTTTCCGATTTTTGATAGTGGAAGTACGTAGCGCCGAATCGCAAGGAGTGCCGCCCGCGAATCCAGGTCACGTTATCGAAGACGTTGTGGTTCTTATTGTAATCGCGATAGCTACCAAAGCCGAAGAAGCTGGCAGACGAGCTGCCGAAGGAGATGCTGGGAATGCGGCCCAGCGTGTCCGGGTTAGGCAGAGTGATGGCCTGGGCGACGTCGGGGGAGTTCACTGACCCCAGCGGCCCGATATTGCTGCTGAGCACCGCGCCATACGACCATGCGTATTCAAGCTGGTTAAGCAGCGTGGGGGAGAAAGTGGTGTTGAGGCTGGCTGCGATGTTCTTGCCCGGTGACTGCGTGGAGGTGGTCGCGATATTTGGAATGGCGTTGCCGTTGAAAAGGCCGCCACCCTCGACCGTCGGGATCGAGTCGTTCATGATGCGCGCCCAACCGGACCACTTGCTGTTGAAGGTGTGGTCAATGCGGCCAATCTCCTGACGGTAATTGAAGATGTTGCTCGCATTTGCAGCCAGAATGTCCCCGAGCGGATCTTGCGGGAGCGGCACGTGCGAGTACACGTCTTTCAGGTAAGCCGCGGCCGCGGGATTGATCTGATTGGTGGGAATGGTGGTGCTGGAAGCGCCTGCAGGGCAAAAGGTCGCTCCGCTGGCATCCGTCTGCAGCGGCACCAGGCACACCGGCGAAGAGAATGTGGGGCCGCCAGTGCTCGGGTCCAGACCGCGTTCCTGCAGGTTGGGCACCTGGCTCTGGGCGGAGCTGGATTCCACGACGCGACGAACTTCTTCGGAGAAGAAGAAAAATGTCCTGTCGTGCTTGGCGTTGTACACATGCGGGATGAACAGAGGGCCGCCGATGGTGCCGCCGAAATCGTTGTAGCGCAGCGGGGTGCGCGGAACGGCCGGGGAGGAGAAGTGCTTGTTGACCCAGGTGTTCGCATCCAGCACGTCGTTGCGAAAGAATTCATAGAGGCCGCCGTGGAACTTCGAGGTTCCGGAGCGGGTGATGACGTTGACCTGCCCGCCGGAGCTGCGGCCGTATTCGGCGTTGTAGTTCCCGCGCAGCACCTTGAACTCGTCGATGGCGTCGACGCTCGGATAATTGAGCAGGGTGAAGTTGCCGCCGCGGTCCACGTTGTCGGCGCCGTCCACTGTCCAGTTGTTGCCCGTGCCGAAGCTGCCGTTAAGCGAGTAGGCGGTCTCGTTGGTGTTCCCGCTGGGCGCGCTCACGCCGGCATACAGTGCATCGCCGATGTCGCTGGTCACACCGGGCATCAGCGCCACCAGCTCTTCGTAGTTCCGGCTTTGCAAGGCGAGCTGGCGCACCTGGGTTCCGGTGATAAGGCCCGTGGCGGCGGCGGATTGCGTATCCACCTGCAGCGCATTGGCCTGTACGCTCACGGTTGCGTTCACGTCCCCGACACTGAGCTTTACCTTCACAGTGCGCTGGTCGTTGACGTTGAGCGTGATGTTGTTTTCTTCAAAGCTCTTGAAGCCGGGCGCCTCGACCTTTACGGAGTAGTGCCCGATAGGCAACTGCGGGGCGGAGTATTCGCCGGAGCTGTTGCTGGTGACGACGCGCTCCTGAGCATTCCGGTCCGTATTCGTCACCGTCACCTGTGCATCGCGCACCACCGCGCCGGAGGCATCGGTGACTGTGCCGAGGATAGTGCCGGTCACCTCCTGCGCCTGGAGGCGGACCGGAGCCAGGGTGGCGAAGGAAAAAGCAAGCAGGACGCCGTACAAGACCAGGCGTACCGGGTAGTGTGCAATTGCTGCGAGCGGATGTTTCATGGTCATTCCACCTGCGACGCCACTGGTGGGCGGCGCATTTCCTTCCCGAGGCAGCGGCAAGGACAGCCGCAAGCTGGTTATTGAAACGTTTGAATATAGGGTGATAATCCTCCACCGCCCTCGCTGTCAAGAGGAAACTTCAGCGCCGCCGAAGCGACTGCGTAGACTCGCGCACGACCAGTTCCGGCGGCATCAACTGGCGCAGCGGGAGAGCCGCTGCTTCCCCTTCGCTCTCGCGAAGCGATGCCAGCATCCACTTTACCGACAGCTCGCCCATGTCTTCCATAGGCTGCCGCACGGTGGTCAGCCCGGGGCTCACCAGCGCGGCCGGGGGCACCCCATCGAAGCCGATGACCGAGCAGTTGCCCGGTACGGAGCGCCCTGCCTGATGCAGAGCGCGGATAGCGCCTAGCGCGGTCAAATCATCGAAAGCGACAATGGCGGTGAACTCCGCGCCGCTCTCAATCATCCGGGTAGTCAACTCGCGCCCGCCATCGAATCCGGAAAACGGGTCGGAGGAGGCCATCAGCTCCGTTACCAGCGATGCATCGATCGAAAGCTTTACTTCCCTGGCAAATTTGCGGATGCCCTGCCAGCGGCGCGTGCTGTCCTGTAGCTGCCGCGGCCCGCGTATGAACGCGATCTGTCGATGACCCAGCTCATAAATGTGCCGCATCGCCGCATAGCCGCCAGCCTGATTGTCCACGATGACGGAGCTGATCGAGCTTTCCGAAAGATCGCGGCCAACCACTACCGTCGGAATCTTGTTGCGGCCGAACTCAGGCAACAATTCGATATCGGCGAAGAGCCAGTTCGCGACCACGATCAGCCCTTCGACGCGGCGCTCTAGCAGCATCTCGAGATAGCGCTCGAACTGCTTCCGCTCGTTGTGGGCGTCCATGATGATCGGCAGGTATGTCGTGGGGTCAAGCCCTCGCTCGATGCCCCGCAGAATGAGCGTGCAGATGGGGTCGGAGATGTCGAAGATCATGACGCCGATGGTGCTGCTGCGGCGGGACCGCAGGGACCGGGCGAAGGCATCCGGACGGTAGCCCATAGTCAGCGCAGTGGTGCGGATGTGCTCTTTGGTTCGGGCAGCGACATGCTTGGAAAGCGGCGCATCGTTGAGCACGATCGAGACAGTCGAGGGAGAGAAGCCGGAGACGCGCGCCACGTCCAGAATGGTGACGTGATTGGAGGTCCGCTTCACTTTAGCCACGGAGCACCTTTCCCATGGCGCAGATCCTGCGATGCTGCGTTATGGATGGCGAGCGCCATCCTGCGCAGGCGCGAGGGGGCTCCATTGCGCTCAACGCGTTTCCGGGTTGAGCTTCCGGGTTGAAAGCTTTGAATACAGGCTTTCTGATGAATAACGGTGCGGTCGTTCATGGTGAGTCCGCTATGTCTCCCAACCCAGCCTACATCCGTTTACTCGCTTTTCCCGCCCTGGAATCCTGCTTCGGCAAGGCTCGTTACGCCGCCGCGGCGAATGTATACTCCTCACGACCCCCGGGAAAAACGAACCGCCTGCCAGCCGAAGTCACGGGCTCGCAGCGCCAAAGGAGTACGTCATGCAGAGTCGCATAGTCGGGACCACGATGCCGGTACTGGAGTTCCTGCTGGAGCCGAATGAGGTTGTGATCTCCGAAGCCGGAGAGCTTTCCTGGATGAGCAGTTCCATCCAGATGTCCACGCATACACAGCTCGGCGGCGGCGGCGGATTTCTCGGCGCGATCAAGCGGGTTGCCGGCGGCGGCACCCTGTTCATGACGGAGTACCGCTCGCAGGGCGGAGCCGGCGAGGTCGCCTTTGCGACGAAGATCCCCGGGCACATCCTGCCGGTGGAGATCGGCGCCGGGCACGAATACTTCATCCATCGGCACGGCTTCCTCTGTTGCACGCAACAGGTGCAACTTGGTGTGGGCTTTCAGCAGTCACTGGGCGCGGGCATATTCGGCGGCGATGGCTTTTTGCTGCAGAAACTCAGCGGCGCGGGCACGGCATGGCTGGAGTTATCAGGCGAGGTCGTGATGAAAGAGCTCCGGCCGGGGGAGACCCTGCGCGTGCACCCCGGGCATGTCGGCGCCTTCCAGGGCAGCGTCTCATTCCAGATCACGCGCATCCCGGGCATCCGCAACATGATCTTCGGCGGCGATGGCATTTTCCTCGCCGCGCTCACCGGGCCAGGCAAGGTGTGGCTGCAAACGCTGCCGCTTTCGCGCCTGGCGCACGCGCTGCAGGAGTACATGCCTTCGCAAGGCCGGACGCAGGAGGCGACCGAAGCGGGCGTGGTTGGCGGTATCGTGGGTGGCATACTCCGGGGAATGAAATAGCGCATGCATATCACGTTTGTCGACTGGCTGGTCATCGCTGCGTATTTCGCGCTGAATCTCGGGATCGGCTTCTACTACTACCGCCGCGCCAGCGGCAATATGGGCGAGTTCTTTCTATCGGGCCGCAGCGTGTCCTGGTGGCTGGCCGGCACCTCCATGGTGGCAACAACCTTTGCGGCGGACACGCCGCTGGTGGTCACGGGGCTGATCTACAGGCAGGGCATTGCGGGCAATTGGGTGTGGTGGTCGCTCGCCTTCAGCGGCATGCTGACCGTCTTTTTCTTCGCGCCCATGTGGCGGCGCTCTGAAGTGCTTACGGATATGGAGTTCATCGAGCTCCGGTATGCCGGCAAGTCGGGCGCATTCCTCCGGGGCTTTCGCGCGCTGTATCTCGTCTTTCTGGTGAATACGCTGAGCATGGGCTGGGTAAACCTGGCGATGGCGAAGATCCTGTATCTGACGCTGGGAATTGAGAAGCTGCGCGCCGTCTTTCTTTGCCTCATCATCACGTTCATCTACAGTGCGATCTCCGGGTTATGGGCCGTGCTCTGGACCGATCTGGTGCAGTTCGTGCTGAAACTCACGATGGTGATTCTTCTCGCGTATTTCGCCGTGGAAGCAGCGGGCGGCATGGCAGTGTTGCAGATGAAGATCCACGCCATCGATGCCGGCCGGGGCTTCAGCACGCTGGCGTTCATTCCGGAACGCGGGGCGCCGTTCTTTCTGCAGTTTCTGGTACTGCTCAGTATCAACTGGTGGGCGAGTTCCTATCCGGGCGCTGAGCCGGGCGGCGGCGGTTACATCACGCAGCGCATCTTTTCAGCGAAAGACGAGAAGAACTCGCTCGGCGCGACGCTGTGGTTCAACATTGCGCATTATGCGCTCCGCCCCTGGCCATGGATTTTGACCGCGCTGGTCGCCGTGGTGCTGCTGCCGCATGCCGCCGACAAGGAAGGCGCGTTCATCGTCGTCATGATCCGCTACCTGCCCGCGAGTCTGCGCGGGCTGATGCTGGCGGGCTTCGCCGCTGCTTACATGTCCACTATTGGCACGCAGATGAACCTTGGCGCGTCGTATCTGGTGAATGATGTGTATCGCCGCTTTATGCAGCCGGACCGGTCGGACCACCACTACGTGGTCGCCTCACGGTGGGCAACCCTGATTGTGGCGTTGACCTCCGCGATCGCCACCTATTTCATGACTTCGATCGGCGGCGCGTGGAAGTTCCTGATGGCGATCGGCGCGGGCGCGGGCCTGGTCTTCATCCTGCGCTGGTTCTGGTGGCGCATCAACGCATGGACCGAGATCAGCGCGATGATCGCGGCGGCGGCTTCTTCGTTGTTCCTGGAATCCCGCTTCTCGGGCGGCATCGTCGGCGCGCTGCGCAGCGTCGATCCCATGCTTCCGGCCGGTCCGCTCAACCCCGACGATCCGCATGGCTTTTCATGGATTCTGGGCATTGCGACCGCGTTTACAACGCTGGTATGGATCGCCGTTACCATGCTGACGCCGGCTGAGCCGCAGACGAAGCTGGATGCTTTCTATGCCAAGGTGCACCCGGCCGGACCTGGCTGGCGCGCCTTCGCCCGCGCTGCCGGCCGGCCGCCGGACAACACACTGGCCACCGCCACAGTGAATTGGATACTGGGGCTGATACTTGTTTACGGCGCGCTCTTCGGCACGGGATACATCCTGTTCAGCCACTGGCTTGCGGGCAGCGTGTTGCTGGCATCAGCGACGCTGAGCGGCATCGCACTTTTTTGGAATCTGAACCGTACCGGCTGGACTGCCTTCAAGTAATCCTGATCGCGTGCGAAGCCGAGACCGTGGCGCGCATGCGATCGGGTATGATCTCCGGGTGCCTGGAGGCTGTCTGCTTTTCCGATGAGAACGATACTTCGAACCATGCTTGCTGCTTCAGCTCTCTTTGCATCCGGAACGATGCCGTCCTACGCGACCACCATGAGCCAACTCACGCTCATGCCGCTTCCGTCCTCGACGCAGCAGGCGGCGGGAGCCTTTCCTCTGTCGCCGGAATTCCACGCGGCGTATGCCGGGTTTCACGATGCGCGGCTTGAAGCAGGGCTTGCCCGCATGCTGGCCCGCTTGGAGTTCAACTCTGGTGTCCCGCTTGCGCGCGCCGCTTCCGGCGACGCGAGCACAGCCGGGCTGCTGATCGCGGTGGCCGGTCCGGGACAGGCCATCCAGTCTCCCGACGAGAACGAAAGCTACGATCTTGCAGTGACAGCGCAGCAGGTCCGGTTGACTGCGCCGACCGTGGTGGGCGCGCTCCATGGGTTTGAAACATTGCTGCAGCTTCTACAGTGCTCGCAGGCCGGCTGCGTTTTGCCGGCTGTCACGATTCACGACGCTCCGCGTTTCCCGTGGCGGGGTCTGATGATCGATACCAGCCGCCACTTCGAGCCGATCGACGTGATCAAGCGCACGCTCGACGGCATGGCGTTGGTCAAGCTCAACGTCTTCCACTGGCACCTGAGCGACGACCAGGGCTTTCGCGCGGAAAGCAAGCGCTACCCCAGGCTGACGGAAGTCGGCTCTGGTGGCCAGTTCTACACGCAGGAGCAGATGCGGGATGTGGTGGCCTATGCGCGCAAGCGGGGCATACGCGTGGTGCCGGAATTCGACATGCCGGGCCACACCTCCAGTTGGCTGACGGCGTATCCGGAACTGGGCAGCGCGCCCGGCCCGTACCAGATACAGACGGTGTTCGGCATCCACGATGCCACGCTCGATCCGACACGCGCGAGCACGTACAAGTTCCTCGACGGGTTAGTAGCAGAGATGGCTACGATCTTCCCCGACCCTTACATGCATATCGGGGGCGACGAGAACAACGGCAATGATTGGCGCCAGAACCCGCGGATCACCGCTTTCATGCAGCAGAAAGGCCTGAAAGACACCGATGCCCTGCAGGCATATTTCAACCAGCAACTGCTGCCGATCTTGAAGAAGCATGGCAAGAAGATGATCGGGTGGGATGAGGTGCTTACTCCCGACCTGCCCAAAGACGTGGTAGTACAGTCCTGGCGCGGCGAGGCGTCACTAGCCAAGGGCGCGGCCGAGGGCTACCAAGGCATTCTGTCGGCCCCCTATTACCTGGATGCGATGAAGAGTGCCGAGACCCAGTATCTTGCCGATCCGGTCCCGGCGGATTCCTCGATGACCCCGCAGCAGCGCGCGCTCATCCTCGGCGGCGAGGTCTGCATGTGGGCCGAGCAGATTGGGCCGCATACGATCGATTCGCGCATCTGGCCGCGCACCGCCGCGGTTGCGGAACGGCTCTGGTCTCCTGCGGACCACCAGGATGTGGCGGATATGTATCGCCGGCTCGGCGTTACGTCCTTGCGCCTGGAGGATGCGGGGCTGACGCATATCACTGGTCCGCAAAAGCTGCGGCGCAACCTGGCCGGCTCGCTCCATCCAGAGGCGCTCGATTTGTTTGCATCCGTGCTCGAACCGGTGAGCTTTTCCGATCGCTATAAAGGGCAGCATACGAGCGGGCTGACGCCGCTGGATCGGTTGGTGGACGCGGTTGCGCCGGACCCGCCGTCGCGGCATGAGATCCAGGCCGAGGTGAACGGCGTGACCGGCCACACACCCGAGTTCGCGCTGAGTGCCGAAACCCTGGAAGTGCGCTTCCGCTCCTGGCAGAATGCGGTGCCGGAGCTGACTGCGCTGACCAGCGGATCGCCGCGTATGAACGATGCCACGCCGCGCGCGACCCAGCTTGGGCAGCTCGCCGGCATCGGCCTCGAGGCGCTGGCGTTCCTGCGGACCAATGAGAGGCCACCCGCCGATTGGCAAACGGCGCAGTTGCAGACCATCACCGCAGCGGAGGCGCCCGTAGCGCTGGTGCGCTTTACTTTTTTGCCCGCGCTGCGGCAGTTGGTTTCTGCGGCAGGGGGCGGGACAGCGCATTGATAGTGGACGCATTACCAGCCAGTCCTGGCGAGGATCAAGAACCGGGTGCTGCTGCACGGTGGAGGTGACCTTCCGCTGATGTGGGCGTAGGCTCATGAAAGCGAACTCTCCCCTTTTGCTCACATCGAGCCCCACTCCTGAACCTGTAGAGCCGAAGCTTTCAGCTTCTGTCGTTATGAAATGAGGGTCTATGCACCCGGAAACATCGCTCCCCGTTAGTGCCTCCTCTGTACATCCTTTGCTCAACGCCAAGTCTGAAGCTTCAGAGCAGAGCGGATATGCCACCGTCCGCCACCAGATCACCCGCAGGAGCACCCCTGTTCCGGAAGGCACAGCGGCTGAGTCGCCAGACATGAATTCGAATCCGGACGCTGGAGGCGGGTCGGTTTCAAGCTTCTGAAGGGTTCGGCGACGGCGCGTTTGCCGCAGGTTGAGACGGGGCAGCTGTTAGGCCGCCCCGTCTTATTGCTGTTTGGCTTAGCCGATCACTTTGGCTGCATTGTCGCGGTTGATTTCGCTCCAGTGCTGAGCACACGCACAATCTGGCCGCTCGGGCCGGATATAGCGAGATCAGGGTATCCATCGCCATTGAGGTCGAGTATTCCGTACTGGCTGTAGGAGGAAACCGGCCGTTCGTCGGCGAGTGTCTCCACCAGGTATTCCTGGTGGGGCGCGAACTTTCCCCCGCTGAGCCCGTGGAAGTACTCGATGTGGTCTTTGGCCGTCATGAAGGCGTCCACATGGCCGTCGCGGTCGAAGTCCGCTACGTGGATCCCGAAGGTTTGCGGATACTCCGAGTTGAAGAGATACGACGTGGGCGTCCCAAAAGCGCCGTCGCCCTTTCCGACTACTACGGACAGGCCGTAATGAGTGCTCGTTTGTATGCCGTACAGCAGATCCGGAATGCCATCTTTGTTCACATCCGCGACGGCGAGTCCACCAGTCATATTAGGGTTCTGGAAACGACGGTCGGTGGGAAAGGTTCCCGAGCCATTGCCCAGGAGAACGTGCACCGTGACGTCGAATGTATTGCTCCAGGATGCCGAGAGCACGGCCAGATCGGGGTAGCCGTCGCGATTGAAGTCCGCGGAAGCGATGGCCAAAACGTGGCCGATGTCCGACGGCAGGGGTTTGGCTTTCTGGAACGTGCCATCGCCATTGCCCAGGGCGACACCCCATGAGCCGACCAGGTCCAGCTTTCCGTCCTTGTTGATATCCACCAGCAGCGTGTACCCGCCGCCAGTGTGCTTATTGAGCACAAGGGAAGTCTGGGGCGTCTGGAAGGTGCCGTCCTTCTTGCCCAGCAGAACGATGACATCGTAGGGGGAGTTAGGGCCCAGATATGTCGCGACGATATCGAGAATGCCGTCGCCGTTGATATCGCCGGCCACGAGCGGGCCATCGAACTCGGCCGGGGAGCCGTTGTAGTTGACCTTATAAATCTTCGGCGGGTTGAGGTATCCCCTGCCTGTTCCGGTGAAGACACACACCTCGTCATCGGTAAAAATGGCAGCATAAAAGTTCTGGCTACAGCCGACAGCGATATCCGGGGTGCCGTCGCGGTTAAAATCGCCGGAAACCAAAGATCCATTGGCGATCACCCCGTTCACGGCATAAGCACTGGTGATCCCCCCGTACACGACGGTGTAAAGAGGCGCCTGGAAGGGTTGCCTGGAGCTCCCATTGCCGAGAGCTGTCTCGATTGTCGCGCCGAAGTAGATCGTCTGGAAATTCCATACGAGATCGAGATGCCCGTCGCCGTTCAGGTCTACTGCGACCTCGGCTGCATTCGCCTTGCCGCCCTCGTCAGCAGTGGTGGAATAGGCAGCCGTGACGGTAAAGTAACCGTCGCCGCGTCCTATGTAGACATACGGGCCAACGACGAGGTCTGGATCACCGTCTTTATTGAAGTCTGCCGGAAGAACATTCGCGTACTCCGTGCCGCCACCCGGATATAGTAAGGGCTTCTGCAGGTCACCGGTACCCCGGAAGGTGCCATCCCCATTCCCGAGCAGGACCACTGCCAGATTTTGCAGAGCGAGGACGATGTCAGGACGGCCGTCGCGGTTCACATCCAGCACCGCTGCGGGATGATTTGCAAACGTCAGGGTGCTCGGAAGCGTGTAGGAAGCACCCGAGGAGAAGACCCCCTCGCCATTGTTGGTGAGAACGCGGAGCACCCGGACGATTCCGTAAATATCTCCATCGTAGACCAACAGATCCGTTTTCCGGTCGCCATGGAAATCTCCGGCGCCAAGCACGGCGCCAAGAGCTCCCAGGGCCGAATCTTGAAAGGCCTGCCCGAGGTGAAAAGTCCCGTCCCCGTTGTTGAGCAGCGGCTGGATGGCGGAGCCCTGGCTAGTCCGGATCACAACGGCCAGGTCCGGCTTGCCGTCGCCATTGAGATCGGCCAGGACGGGACTCGAGACGTAACCGGCCTGGCTATGCAGGGTGGCGGGCATGCGGTTTCGGATACAATCCCCGGGAGACCCCATGCCGTTTACCCCCAGATCTGGACTCCTGCTGTCCGTTATTCTTCAGGTGCTACTGGCCGCCAATGGGCTCGCGCAGGCACACAGTCCCGCGGCGGCGCCGCCGCCCGGAGCGAAGACGCAGGTGTGCAAAGGCAGGGCCATTCCGCAGCTTACGGACGTGACCAAGAAGGCGGGCATCACCTTTGTGCACCTGGCTGCGCCGGAGAAGAAATATATTGTCGAGTCCATGAGCGGCGGTGTGCTCATCGTGGACTACGACCGCGATGGCTGGCCGGACATCTACTTTACCAACTCTCCGACTGTGGACATGGCGCTCAAAGGCGAGAAGGCGCGCGGCGCTCTCTACCATAACAACCACGACGGCACCTTCACGGACGTAACCGCCAAGGCCGCCATCGGAACGCCATGCTTCGCCATGGGTGGCGCCGTGGCCGACTACAACAACGATGGCTGGCCGGACATCTACGTGACCTGCCTGGGCGGCAACGTGCTGTACCGGAACAATGGAGACGGCAGCTTCACAGACGTGACCAAGCAGGCCGGGGTGGCCGATGGTCGCTGGTCCACCGGGGCCGCCTTTGCGGATTATGACGGTGACGGATTTGTCGATCTCGCGGTGAGCAACTACGTGGATTTCAAGCTCAACGACCTGCCCGGCTTCGGCAAGAGCCCAACCTGCAAGTACCGCGGCATCGACGTCCAGTGTGGCCCCCGAGGTCTAAAGGGGGCGGGCGATTCGCTCTTCCACAACAATGGCGATGGCACATTTACTGACGTCTCTAAGCCCGCGGGCGTGGACGACCCGAGTGGCTATTACGGCCTCGGGGTGATCTGGTCGGACTTCAACAACACTGGTCGTCCGGACCTCTATGTGGCCGACGACTCTACTCCGAACTACCTGTACCGCAATGACGGACACGGCAAATTCACGGAGATCGGCCTTGAATCCGGCACAGCGGTCAGCGGCGACGGTTCCGAGCAGGGGTCAATGGGAGTGACGGTGGCGGACTACAACCACACCGGCCGCTTTTCTATTTACGTGACCAATTTTGCCGATGAGTTCAACACGCTTTACAAGAACAACGGCAACTGGGATTTTCTCGACGTCTCCTACGATGCGGGCGTTGCGCTGACAACCCTGCCCTGGGTCAAGTGGGGCGATGCCTTTGTGGACCTGGACAACGACGGATGGCCGGACCTGATCGCCGCCAACGGCCAGGTCTATCCGCAGGTGGACAGCCTGCCCTCCGGCGCGCGCTACCGCCAGCCCAAGAACCTCTTCATGAACGAGCGGAACGGCACCTTCTGCGATGCTGCCCAGCAGGCCGGCCCGGCATTGCAGGAGCCAAGAGTCAGTCGCGGACTGGCGATTGCGGACCTCGACAATGATGGAAACGTCGACGTCGTTATTGGCGATCTGGACGGGGCGCCGATGGTCCTGCACAATGCCGGCGTCCCGGGCGCGCACTGGGTCAGCTTCGAGCTGGCCGGCACCAAGAGCAACCGGCTCGCCATCGGGGCCCGGCTCACCCTCGTGGCTGGAGGCATGACCCAGACCGACGAAGTGCGCAGCGGCGGAAGCTACCTTTCCCAAAACGACCTGCGCGTGCACTTCGGGCTCGCGGGGGCGAAGAAGATCGACTCGCTCGAGATTCGCTGGCCTTCGGGCAAGATAGAAAAACTCGGCAACCTCGACCCGGACCGCTTCTATGCTGTACTTGAGGGGTCAGGGGTGGTGAGCGCCGACAAAATCCGCCCCTCGGCGAAGTAGTGCGAACAGACTGCAGCCAGCCTATCCAGGCATGGTAACGATACCGGCGGATATAGTTGGTACATCACGGCGGCCCACAAACCCCTTGACAACCGTTATGCTCATCAAGCCAAATGGCGAGCGGAGTAGGCGTATTCCCGTGCGGCGCTAAAGGGCTTTAGCGAAGTTTGGGTGGGTCAGTCTATTCCGGGCCGCATCGCGGCAGCACCACTTCTAACCGGGCAGTCACGACTTGCCTACGCAGCACACAAAAAGGCCAAATCCTCAACTGGCGGACAAGAGACCAGGATGGATTGGCGCAGCAGCACGCAATTCATAAGAAAGTTTTCTGGGAGGCAAAATGAAGTCAACAAGAGGGTGGCTGCTGGCACTGTGGTGCACAGTAATGCTGCTGTGCGCTCCAGTTTATGCGCAGCAAACCACCGGTTCAATCGGCGGAACGGTTACAGATACGTCAGGGGCAGCTGTCCCGAATGCGCCTGTAAGCATCACCAATCCGTCTACCGGCCTGGTCCGCAACGTAACTACAAACGGGCAAGGCGAATACAACGTGTCTGAATTGCCCATCGGCATCTACAAGGTTCAGATCACCGCATCCGGTTTTCAAAGCTATGTGGTGAACAACGTCGAAGTGAAGGTGGCGACGGCGACCACGGCCAGCGCGCAGTTACAGATTGGCGGCGCGTCGCAGACGGTAACGGTACAGGAAAACAACATTCAGGTGCAAACTGATAGCGCCACCCTGGGCGAGGTGGTCGATGGCACGCAGGTCAAGGAGCTTCCGCTTAACGGCCGCAGCTTTGTCGAGTTGACTCAGTTACAGCCAGGCGTTTCCGCGGCCAATGGCTTTGATACAAAGAACAAGGGTTTGCAGGGTGGCGTGGATATGTCCGTTAACGGCAATCCGACGACGAACAACCTGTTCCTGATTGACGGCGTGAACAATAACGACGTTGGATCGAACCGCACGATTCTGATTTACCCCTCCAATGAAGCGATCGCGGAGTTCAAATTCCTCACCAATGATTTCGGCGCGGAATACGGCCAGGCTTCCGGCGGCATTATCAGCATCGCCACACGCTCCGGCACCAACCAGTTTCACGGCAGCGTTTTTTATGATGGCCGTAATGATGCACTGGATGCGTACACCTATTTCGCCGCTCAGAATAAGGGCAAGGGGCTTCCGCTGAACGGCAAAGACAAGCTCCGGCGTAACGACTGGGGCTACTCCATCGGCGGCCCAATCAAGCGGGACAAACTGTTCTTCTTCTTCAGCGAAGAGTGGAATCATGAGATTCGCGGACGCACGGTAGGCGCGTGCGTACCCACCGCGGCTGAGCAAGCAGGCGATTTCACAAACCCGTCGTGCGGCGAAAGCGTGCCGACCTTCCCTGGCGCAGTCGCAGCCGCCGGCAATCCTCACGCGCTTGCCGCCGTTGATCCTTCGGCAGCAACCGTGATGAAGCTTTATCCGCTTCCCAATCTCGCGACGGCTAACAGCAGCGGTCAAAACTGGTCCGAATCGTTGCCCACCGGCCTGTACTGGCGCGAGGAAAACGTGCGCGTGGATTACCAACTCTCGCCACGCAACCTGGTCTATGGGCGCTATACCCAGGACTCGTGGAGCAATCCGTCGTACAACGCAGGCTATTGGGGCGACGATCCGTTTCCAGCCCTGAACAGCAGCTGGGCGCAGCCATCCAAATCGCTGATGGGCCGCTGGACGGCAACTATCAGTTCTTCACTCGTAAACACTGCGGCTTTCCAGTATTCCAACAATCGCATCGACATCACGCCGGGCGGAACCCAGCCGGGTCTTCTGGCGCAAGTATCCGCTGCTATTCCGACGCTGTATTCCAATTCCCTAAAACACTCGCCAGTAGGTGTGCCACAAGTAAACCTCGGCAGCTACGGTAGCGGAAACACCACGTCACTGATCGCACCTTGGCAGAACCAACTGGACATCTATTCTGCGCAGGATGACCTTACCTGGACCAGGGGTCGTCACAATTTCCGGTTCGGCACTTCGCTTGACTGGGCTGGGAAGAACGAAGATACCGGACCAGCAAGTTCAGAGCGTCCCGTTATCAACACCGGCAGTTCTAGCGTCGCTCCGGGCGGCGTTGCCACCAGCAACAACCTCGCAAACTTCCTGACTCCTAACAATCCGTTCTTGATCTCTGAGACCTCCACGAACATTCGGGCTCAGCTACGCTGGCGTGATTACGAATTTTACGCGACAGATAGTGTCAAGCTCAGTCCACGTGTCACGCTGAATGCTGGCGTGCGCTACTCTCTGATGACCCCTACTTTTCAACCGAACAACCAGCTCACAAGCTTCCAACCCAAGCTCTACAATCCTGACTTGCCGGCCAGCGATGCTTGCAATGGCCTGTGGGTAGCTCCGGGGCAGGACCCTTGCGGCGCAGCGAACAAGCAGTTCGGCACTAACTACACCTCCGGAACACCGGGCCCAAACAAATACCTTGTCAACGTGAACCACCACCTCTTCGCTCCCCGCCTCGGTATTGCCTGGGATGTTTATGGCAATGGCAGGACGGCGGTTCGTGCGGGTGGCGGCCAGTTCTTCCAGCGGGAACGCGTGTCGCGCTATACGCTGGTTTCAAATGCCCCATTCGCCCTGAATGAAAGTAATTACGTACGCACCTTGGGCGGCGCTACTCCGGCATCCTTGACGGGTGGCACATCCAGTCCGGCGGGCGGCTATGATCCTTCCGATCTTCTTCCCAACTCCTGGCAGTGGAATCTCACAGTCGAGCAGCAGGTGGCGAAGGATTCGACTTTCTCCATCAGCTACGTGGGAAATCGTGGCACCCACCTCACCTCCAGCTATGACATCAACCAGATTCCGCAGCAGAACTGGCTCGCGGCATCTTTCCTGAATGGCAGTGCACAGACTGCATTGCGTCCCTACTCCAACTACAACTCGCTCACCTGGTGGACGCACGACGGCAACTCGAATTACCACTCGCTTCAGACGTTGTTCCGGACACGCATACGGCAATTGCAGCTCCAAGCCGCTTATACCTGGTCGCATTCCATCGCTGATATCATCCTCGACGACTCGAGTGGCGGCCTTGGCGTCCAAACCCGCACCTACTACCCCGATCGGCGACTGGATCGTGGAAATGGTGACACCAACCGGCCCAACGATTTCGTCCTGAATGCAACCTACCTGTTGCCGCAATTGAGCGGGCACAATAAGTTGCTAACCGGCGCAGTCGGCGGATGGGAAGTGACCGGTATCACCACCGCAGCTAACGGCAACAGCTTCACCATCTACCAGGGCGGTGCAGAGAACACCGCAACGCTGGCGCCCACAACCAGCAGTAGCGGCGCCAGCGTTGCGGGCGTCAGCACTCTGAATGCCCTCGTGCAAACCGGCTACACGGCGCCGCTGCGGCCACTTCTCAGTGGACAAAGCTGCACTACCGGTAGGCATGGCAATACCATCATCAATCCGGGCGCTTTCACACTTGTGGGATATGCGATCGGCACGATCCCCTCCAACATAGAGCCCCGCGGCTTCTGCGGCGGTCCCAACTACATCAATACGGACTTCTCCGTAGACAAAAACTGGAAGATCATGGAGCGGGCCACCCTGCAGTTCCGTCTCGATTTCTTCAACCTTCTCAACCATGCCAACTTCAACCCGGGTTCCTTGTCGCAGGGCGCGCCATTTAGCCAGATTAATTGCGGTCCTACCACTGGACTTTCCGCCACCGGCACGGCTCAATATGCGCCTTGCAGCCAAGCTAACAACGTTGTTTCGACGCAGGTACTGACCCCTGGATTCGGCACCTCCAACGCAGTTATCGGAGGCAATTCTTCACGCCAGATCCAGTACGGCATTCACATCAACTTCTAACCCATCCGCAGCGCAAACGGCAGGACCTGGAAACCCCGGGTCCTGCCGTTTATCATTTGATGTGTCTTTTCATTGAGGATCTGGATGTACAAGCACCCTCGAGGACAGCGGCTTCGGCAAATGGCGATCTCCGGATTTCTGCTATGCACTGCTGCCCTTGCATGGCCGTCCCCGCGAGCAGTGAACAGCGCGCCACCGGCTGTCCAAAAGAACGCACAATCGACATCACCCCAACGCTCACTGCAGGAACTGCAGCGCCGGCTGAAGGTGGCGGAGGCGGCTAAACAGTCCGGGGATACGAACGAGGTGAAGAAGGCCAGCCAGAGCGTCATCGCGTTTGCGCTGTCTCAATTGGCCGAGGTTCGGGGCGCCGAAGCGGCATGGCCGCAAGCGGTCCTGCTTTATCGGCAAGCGCTGCAATTGGAAGCTTCGCCGGAGACTCGAAAGAAGCTCGATGCAGCAGTGCTTACGGCAAAGAGCGCCTCGGCGGAACCGCAAATGGACAGCAGCGCTGAACTACCTCCGACGGCCCTGGCGCATGCTCGTTTGAGCTCGCTGAATCTCAAAAGGTTAGCGACCCAAGAGCACCAGCTTCGCCAGGTTCTCGGCGGCGGCTATAACGATTGGGGCTCCGCTGAGGCTCGCGACCAGAACTTCTCCAACGCGCTCGCGTTATTCGAGCAGGCACAACGGTGGGACGCTTCCAACATTCAATTTCAACGTAACGCAGGTATGGCAGCTTTCCGTGCGGGAAACTATGCAGAGAGCGCACGCGCCATGGAGAGCGTTCTTCAGAGTGATCCCACTGATGGGCGGTCTCGCATGCTGATGGCGCTGTCACTGTTCACAATTGAAGAATATGCGCAGGCGGCCAAGGCCTTTGCACCGCTCGGTGATACGGCCCTTGATGATCCGCGCGCAGCGTACGCGTGGGCGTATTCCCTGGCGCACAGTGACCAGCAGCAAGAAGCCAACAAAATTGTGGATGCGCTTGTTGAAAAACCTCTGCCCGCAGATGTGCTCGTTTCCGTTTGCCGCGTCTATGAAGATACAGGCAATTACGAGCACGCGGCTACTTGCTTCAAGAAGGCCTATGCAGAAGACCCATCGATCAAGAAGGCGCACTACGGTGCGGCGGAAGCACTGATCCGGCTCGATCGGCCGGCCGAGGCGATCCCGGAATTGCGCGATGAGCTGAAGAACAGCCCCGATGATCCGGAGGTGCAATATCTGCTGGCGTATGCGCTGCTCCAAACGTCGCACAAGGATGAAGCCGCTGCGCTGCTTAAGACCGTAGTCGCCGTGCAGCCGCAACATGCGCAGGCGCAGTATGAGTTGGGCAAGCTGCTGCTGGAAGAAGGGCAGACGGCGCCCGCGATCGAACACCTGGAACTGGCCGAGAAAGCTGACCCGTCGCCGGACTACATCCATTACCAACTGCAGTCGGCATACCGGCGGGCAGGCCGCACCGCGGACGCTGACCGTGAGCTGAAGGTCTACCGCGCGATCAAGGAAAAACACCGGGAAATTCCGCCGCAACACGCACTGCAGACACAGTGAAAGGCGGGGTTCGCAGGGCGGCCGCGAACGCGCAAAGCATGGGGAGGGGCCACACACTCCACAAGGCTTGTCCAAAGGTGTAGCCTTTCTTCCGTGAGCAAAGACGAAGCCGCCGAGGTGCTCTCGATCGAGGGTCGCGAAGTCCGCGTGACTCACCCCAACAAACTCTACTTTTCAAAGCAAACAAAGCTCTCCAAACTCGACCTCGTGCGCTATTACCTATCGGTCGCGCCGGGAGCTCTTGCCGGTATCCAGGATCGGCCGCTCGTGCTCAAGCGCTTCGTGAACGGTGCCGAAGGTGAGGCGTTTTACCAAAAGCGCGCGCCCACCGACCATCCCTCGTGGATACGGACAGTAACGCTGGCCTTCCCATCCGGCCGCACAGCGGAAGAGCTGGTGGTGGATGATGCGGCCGGGCTCGCGTGGATCGTCAACCTGGGCTGCATTGAGCTGCACCCGCATCCCGTGCGCACGGGCGACCTGGAGCATCCGGACGAATTGCGGGTCGATCTCGATCCCGGCCCGGGTGTCGGCTGGGACGACGTGCGCCGCGTCGCGCTGGAGGCGAAGTCCTTGCTCGAAGAGGTCGGGCTGTGTGGCTGGCCCAAGACAAGCGGATCGCGCGGCATGCATGTGAACGTACGGATCGAGCCGCGCTGGACCTTTACCGAAGTGCGCCGCGCAGCGCTCGCGCTGTCGCGGGCTGTGGAGCGCCGCGCGCCCACCCTGGCCAGTTCGAAGTGGTGGAAGGAGGAGCGCCATGGCGTCTTCCTCGACTATAACCAGAACGCGAAAGACAGAACGACGTGCTCCGCCTATTCCGTGCGCCCGGTGCCGGACGCGCGTGTGTCTGCTCCGCTGCGCTGGGACGAGGTTCCCGATTGCGATCCGGGCGACTTCACCGTGCTCACCATGCCGCAGCGGTTTGCGGAAAACGGCGACCCGCATGCCGGGATGAACACCGCGCCAGGTTCGCTCGAAGGGCTGCTAAGGCTGGCTGAAAAGGATGAGGGCGAAGGCCTAGGGGATGCGCCCTGGCCGCCCCACTTCCGCAAAATGGAGGGTGAAGGGCCGCGGACGGCTCCTTCGCGCGCCAAGTCCGCCGCTACAAAATCTACGGCGCCTAAGTCCACTGGCAAAACACCGCGGACGAAGATGCCGCTGGTGGTCGTTGCAAACTCGCCCAGCGAGGACGCCGCGCTCGCCGGGCTGGAACGCTGGAAAGCGAAGCATTCCGAGGCGGCTGGACATCTGGCCGTGGATGACGTGCTGGTCGACAGAATGCGCGGCAGTTCTTCGCTTTGGACGCGTATCCGGGTGAACTTGCGCCACGTGCCTGCAGCGCTCCGGCCGCCGCAGGAGACGCCCGACCCCGATGACGACCCGACGCGGGCACTGCGTTCCAGGCGCAAGCCGAAGAAGAACGAAGAAGAGCAGGCCCCGTGAGCCGGGGTTTGCAGCCTTAGCGCCCGCCGCGGAAGATCGTCATCAACTCCTGCGGGGGAACGACCTCAAGCTGAGCATAGGTGCAGCTACTCGGCGTCCTGTCGAAACGCCATCGGCGAAAGTGCGCCATATGGCGGAAGCGCCGGCCCTGCATGTGCTCGTAAGCAACCTCGACCACCAGTTCCGGCCGCAGCGGTTCCCACGAAAGATCCTTGCCCTGGCTCCAGCGGCTCTGGCCACCGGGCATGCGCTGCTCGCCCCCGCCGGGCTCCTGCTCCGCCCAGTGCCTCCAGGGATGAGCGGCGAGCGCATTCTCCCTATAAGGCGCGAGATACTCGACGAGTTCGCGACGTTTTTCCAGTGTGAAACTCGCGCATACGCCGACGTGCTGCAGGGCGCCCGCATCGTCGAAGAGCCCGAGCAGCAGTGAGCCGACCAGCGTGCCTTCGCCTTTCTTGTGCCAGCGAAAGCCGGCAACCACGCAGTCGCAATCGCGCTCGTGCTTCACTTTGAGCATGACGCGCTTGTCCGGTTCGTAGGGGCCTGCTTCGGGTTTGGCCACTACACCGTCCAGACCCGCGCCCTCAAACCGGCGAAACCAGTCTGACGCCACATTTCGTTGAGACGTAGCCGGCGTGAGGTGGATTGGCGGGACTGCGGAGGCAAGCATTGATTCGAGTTCTTTCCGCCGGCGGTGGAACGGTTCAGCACGAAGGTCCCGGTCACCGGCACAGAGCAGGTCAAAGAAGACGATCGAGGCCGGAGTCTGCTCGGACAGGAGCTTCACCCTGGATGCGGCCGGATGAATGCGCAGTTGCAGAGCTTCAAAGTCCAGCCCACTGCCGGTTGCGCGCACAATCTCGCCGTCGAGCACGCAGCGTTCGGGCAACTGCGCCCGCAACGGTTCCAGCAACTCGGGGAAATAGCGGTTGAGCGATTTTTCGTCACGGCTCTGGATCATGACTTCGTCGCCGTCGCGGAAGACCAGGGCGCGAAACCCGTCCCACTTCGGCTCGAAGATCCATTCACCATCGAGCGGTAATTCGCCAACGCGCTTGGCGAGCATCGGCAGGATCGGTGGGTTGACGGTAAGTTGCACGCACCATCGTATACCGCTCTTCGAACCGAGCGGCGCCTGAAATAGTACACTTCGCAAGCAGTTGGTACCGGGAGGCGGAGGATCATGAGTCACACTCGACGCGAGTTGCTGGCTGGGCTAGGACTATTCGGGCTGGGAGCGGCAATATCGCCGCTGGTGAAACGAGCCGATGCGCTCCCGTTGGCAGAGGCTTTGGCTCCGGATGGAAGTGCGGGCCAGTGCCCCTTTCGGCTGGCGGTGATCAACGACGAGATCACGCAGGACTTTGAGCAGGCGTGCAGGATCGCTTCAACGGACTTCGGGCTGCACTGGATTGAGCTGCGGGGCATGTGGAACAAAAACATCACGGAGCTGAACCCGAAGGAGATTGGGGAAGCGCGCAGGATCCTGGATGAGCACAAGCTGCGGGTGACAGACATTGCAAGCCCACTGTTCAAGACAGACTGGCCCGGTGCGCCGCGCTCGGACCAAAGCGAAAAGCGCGATCAGTTTCATGCGGACTTCGACGCGAAGGCTCAGGACAAGCTGCTTGAAACCTGCATCTCGCTGGCAAAGTCGTTCAACACCGACCGCATCCGCTGCTTTGACTTTTGGCGTTTGGCGGACCAGAAGCCCTACCGGGAAGCGATCAATGCCAAGTTGCGGCAGGCAGCGGAGCGATGCGCCAAGAGCAACATGATCCTGCTGCTGGAAAACGAAATGTCCTGTAACACTGCGACTGGAGAAGAATCCGCGGCAGTGCTCAAGGCCATTCCGAATGAGAATTTTATGCTGAACTGGGATCCGGGAAACGCCGCGGCCATCGGCAGCACGCCGTACCCGAACGGCTACGACCTGCTGCCGAAACACCGCATCGGGCATTGCCACACCAAGGATGTCACCCGCGGAGCGGGCGCCAAGTATGCGTGGGCCCCCGTGGGCGCCGGAGTAATCGACTGGGTCGGGCAGTTCAAGGCGCTCCAGCACGACGGCTATCACTACGCGGTCAGCCTTGAAACCCATTGGCGTGGCGCGGGCACACCGGAAGCTTCTACGCGCATCAGCATGGACGGCCTCAAGAAGACACTGCTCAAGGCCGGGATCACCTGCTGAGCTATTCAGCAAAGATGGGCGAGGCTGGTTCAGGTGCATCATATGCATCAGAGTTGGTGACGATCTCTGAGCGAGTGAACAACAACAAAGGAGAGAGTGGATGATCACCCGGCGCGATTTTCTTGACACACTTGCAGTGGGATCGGCGGGGCTGGCCATCAGTGCAACAGCGAAGAGCTACGCTCGGATTCTCGGGGCCAACGACCGCCTCAACTTCGCCGTGATCGGGCTGAATGGCCGTGCGTATGCACATCTTTCTGCGCTCGAGGCCAACAAGAGCACGGCTCGCATCTCGCATGTGTGCGATGTGGAAAGCAACATCCTCAAGAAATTCGCCGATGCCGCGCAGCATCAACTGGGGTACGCGCCGGCAACTGACAAGGATTTCCGAAATCTTCTCGGCGAGAAAGACATAGACGCTGTTACGATTGCCACGCCCGATCACTGGCACACGCCCATGGCCGTCGCTGCGCTGCAGGCAGGTAAACATATCTATGTCGAGAAGCCCTGCAGCCAGAACCCGGCGGAAGGCGCGCTGCTGGTGCAGGCGCAGCAGAAGTACGGCAAGCTGGTGCAGATGGGGACGCAGCAGCGCTCTTCGCCGCACACCATCGAAATCGTCGAGAAGATCCACAATGGCCTGATAGGCCGTCCATATTTCGGCAAGGCATGGTACGTCAACACGAGAAAAAGCATCGGGACCGGAAAGGTTGCGCCGGTACCGGCCACGCTGGACTGGGATTTGTGGCAAGGTCCGGCGCCGAGACAACAGTATAAAGACAACGTGCAGCCCTATAACTGGCACTGGTTCAGGACTTATGGAACGGGCGAGACCCTGAACAATGGGACGCATGAGGTGGATGTCTGCCGCTGGGCGCTCGACGTTGACTACCCGAACTCGGTGACTTCGTCCGGCGGCAGGTATCAATTCAAAGATGACTGGCAGTTCTATGACACGCTGGTGACGAGCTTCGCGTACCCGGACAAGCTGATTTCCTGGGAAGGCAAGAGCTGCTCCGGGATGAAGTATTACAACCGCGACCGCGGCTCAACCATCATCGGAACCACCGGCACGGTACTTGTCGATCGCGATGGATATGAGATTTACGACCTGAAGGGGAACAAGACCAGCGAATTCAAGGTGGGCGGCACTACATCGTCCGCCGACCTGGTCGGCCGCGACTCCATGACGGACGCTCATTTTGCAAACTTCATCGCTGGTATCCGAACCGGCGAAAAGCTCCACGCTCCCGTTTCCGTGGGCAACGTAGCAGTGACGATGCTGCAGCTTTCCAACATCGCTTGGGAGGTCAACCGCGAACTGCGCCTGGATGCCAGCAATGCCCACATCGTGGGCGATCCAGACGCGATGAAGTTATGGGGCCGCGAGTATGAGCAGGGCTGGGCGCCGCATCTATGACTGCCACTCTGTCCCGGCGCAGCTTCATCCGGCTCGGCGCACTCACCGCTGCCGTCTCTGCTGTTTCCTCGCATGCCAGGATATGTGCTGGCACAGAGTGCGGCCCCTGTCTCGCCAGTGCGGCTCGGGCTCGCCAGTTACACCTTCCGCAACTTCACACGCGCGCAGTTAATCGGGTTCATGCAGCAGTTGCATGTGGACGGACTGAATGCAAAGGACGTCAAGGACCACCTGCCGATGGATCCGCAAGGAGAGGCGCAAGCACTGGCGGAGTACGCTGCAGCGAAGATCAAGCTGCATGCAGCGGGGGCCATCTCTTTCCAAAAGAATGAGGAGGGGGATATCCGCAGCAAGTTCGAATACTGCAAGCGCGCGAACATTCCGGTGATCGTGGCCGGGGACCCGTCTGTGGAAACCCTGCCGCGTATCGAGAAGTTCGTAAAGCAATACGACATCAAGGTTGCGATCCACAACCACGGGCCCGAGGACAAGCTCTGGCATTCGCCCCTGGACGTCCTGAAAGCGATCCAGAACCTGGACCCGAGAATCGGCTGTTGCATCGATGTCGGCCATACGGCGCGTGCCGGTACAGACGTGGTGCAGGCCATTCACGCGGTGGGCCCGCGCCTCTTCAACGTGCACATGAAGGACCTGACGGACTTCCAGCGGAAGGAAAGCCAGGTCGCCGTGGGAGACGGCATCATGCCGGTGCGGGCGATCTTTGAAGCTCTCATCGCGACCAGCTACAACGGCTTCGTCGATCTGGAGTACGAGGTTCACCCGGACGATCCCATGCCAGGCGTGATCAAAAGCTTTGCCTATATGCGCGGCGTGCTCGCCGGCATGGGCTATGCGGGTGCGAGCCGATAGTGGCGAGAGCGCGTGTATTCCCCGGGCGGCATCCTATCTACGCCCGGCAAAGCCGCGCCAGATAAACAGCGAAGCATACGAATAGACGCGCAAGCCGATAGGAGCAGAACAGCATGAGCTCTACGCCACAGCACTCGCGAAGAAGCATACTCAAGGCCGCATCCGCCGCAGCGGTGGGGGCCGCACTGTACGGCCCGGCAAGCAGGCTGCTGGCCGACCCGCTCGGCCTGCCGCTCGGGCTGCAACTGTACTCGGTCCGCGAGCTCCTGCCGAAAGATTACGCTGGGACTTTGAAGCAGATAGGCGCTCTCGGTTATCGCGAAGTGGAGGCGGCCGGCTTCTTCGGTCACAGCGCGGGCGAGGTGAAGCAGGCGATGCGGGACGCCGGCCTGCGCTGCGTCAGCGCGCATTATTCCTGGGACGATCTCCATGCCCAGTTCGACTCAATCCTGGCCTTTGGCCGTGAGCTCGGGCTCGATTACATCATCTGCTCCTTCCCCGGCGTCAAGAACCCTTCGCGCTTGAATGACAAGAGCTTTCGGAATCGAGTGCAGTCCTTCACGCTGGACGACTGGCGCTGGAACGCGGAGCAGTTCAACCACGCGGGCGAGAAGGTCAAGGCCGCGGGCATGCAGTTCGGGTACCACAACCACACCATGGAGTTCCGCGCCCAGAATGGCGTGGTTCCCCTGGACGAGCTGATCCGCCTGACCGATCCGAAGCTGGTCACCATCGAACTGGATTGCGGATGGGTGACGGTGGGAGGCGGCGACCCTGTCGCGTATCTGCGGAAGTATCCCAAGCGGATTTCCATGCTGCACATCAAAGACTTCAAGCACACGGACCATCCGGCTTCAGTAACGGACCCGCCGCCGGCAGCGGAACTGGGCCAGGGAACGATCGATTTCCGCCCGATCTTTGAAGCGGCAAAGGGCGGCAACATCAAGCATTACTTTGTGGAGCAGGAGCAGTTCGACATGCCTCCCATGCAGGCACTCAAGATCGATGCCGACTACATGCGCAACCTGAAAGTGTGATCAGCAGCAGCGTCCCAGCCGTGCGGCTGGAGCAGCAAGGCCGGATATCTGGTTATCCGTGCAGCACTGCGCGGATGACCAGGCTCAAGACGACCATCAGCGTGGCAGATGCGGGTATGACCAGCAGCGCCTTCCGGAGACGCCGAGTGTCACCACCCGCTATGGCGCCGATTACGCGGGAGCTGACGGCAAGCCCTACCCATCCGCAGGTGATGGCGAACCCGATGGCGGTGCCGGACATGCGCGGAAAAGCGTCACCCACGATGGCAAGCGTGGTGGGGAAGACTGGGGCCATGGCCAGCCCAGCCAGCGCCACCAGCAATAACGCAACGGGAGCGCGCCGGGTGGCGAGCATGAGTGCGGTGGTGATTGCCATGGCGACCGAAGCCACCAGCGTGACGGTGACGGCCGAAACGTGGATCAGGATGGGTGCGGCGACCAGGCGCCCAACCAGCAAGCCGAGCGCGAAGCCAAGGGAAAGGATATTCAAGGCGCGCGATTCCGGGATGCCCTGCGCAATGAGGTGGCGCGGCAGCCAGTTCCAGATACCCACCTCGCACGAAACATAGAGAAACAGGAATAGGCCCAGCAGAAAGAGCAAGGGCCTGCCGAGCACCGGGCCGACCTCCGCCGGAACGAAGCTGTGCGCGCCGCTCGGTCCGGGCATGCGTGTACCGATCTCAACGGCAAGCGTCACCAGTGTGAACCCCGCGATCGAGTAGCAGAGCCGCACCCAATTGCTGCGGAAAAGGTTCGCAGCGATGAAGGGCGTCACCAGGCCGCCGAGCCCGAAAAAAAGATTGACCAGGTTCAGGGTCGCGCCCCGGTGTGCCTCGCCCACATCGCTGGCCAGCGCGTTGGCCGCCGTAATCACAATGCCGCCGCCCACGCCGAGGACGAAGAGGAGCAGCATGATAGTGCGGTATCCCCGGGAGCGCGGGAGCGCCAGAAGCGCTGCCGAGATTAGCGCAAGGCCCAGCAACAGGCCGACCTTCTTACCCTCCGCATCCAGCAGCGGCCCCACCGCGAGCGACGCAAGGATGAGCCCGAGCGCCTGCGCAAAGGCGATGCTGCCGTTTTGCCTAGGCGTGAGATGGAAGCGCTCGGACAGATTCGGCAGAATCGTCCCCAGCATGGCGGTGATCATGCCGTAGACAAAGATGGCCAGGATGACGGCGAGAATCAGCACCGGATGTGTCTCTTTCCTGATCGGGAGTCAATGACCTGCAACGTCTACCCAGGCGTGCGCGCGATGACTGCGGAGCTCGGCGTCGAGGATCAGCATCTGCCGCAGGCCGTCGGCCATTTGCGGATACTCGGGCGGCGATCCCGGTTCCGCAATGGAGCGATAAAAGCGCCGGAACAGTTGCTTAAAGGTGTCGTCGTAACCCTCGCTGTGGCCCCCAGGCAGGTCGGCATAGCTCCTTGCCTGCTCGGTCAGCAGCGCGGGATCTTTCAGGATGAGATGGTTCGGCTCATTCCGGTGGCCGACCCACAATTCGTCCGGTCGCTCCTGGTCCCAGGAGACAGAACACTCGCTTCCGTAAACCTCGATATTGAGTCGGTTCTTGCGCCCGGCCGAGAGCTGGCTGGCGGTCATAGCTCCGCGCGCGCTGTCGTCCATGCGAAAGATCACGGCACCGAAGTCCTCAGTAGTCACGGGCACCTCCTCCGTTTCATGGGCAGCAGGAGAAAGTTTCCCCGCAAAGGTTTCCGTCGGCTCGGTGGGCCGTTTGCGCGTGGTGTGGAAGGTTTGCAGGTCGGCGCAGAGAGAGCTTACGCGCAAGCCGGTGATGTGCTCGGTCATATCGAACCAATGCGAGCCGACGTCGGCCATCACTCGCGAAGGCCCTCCGGCCTCCGCCTCCACGCGCCAGTTCCAGTCGGTGTCATACAGCAGCCAATCCTGTGAATAGGTTCCCTGCACGATGAGGACACGCCCCAGAGCGCCGTTCTCCCGCATGCGGCGCATCTGCTGCACCATCGGGTAGTAACGGAGGTTGTGGCACACGCAGTTGCGCAGACCGCGTTCCGATGCCAGCGCTACCAGTTCCTCAGCCTGGTCCACTGAAGTGGCCAGCGGTTTTTCGCAGAGCACATGCTTGCCCGCGAGAAGGGCTTCCTTCGCCATTTCGAAGTGCGCCGCATTCGCAGTGCAAATATGCACCGCGTCGATGCTTGTGTCCGCCAGCAGTTGTCGATAATCAGACACGGCCTGCACGCCGAAGCCCGCGCCCAGCCGCTCCGCCCGCTGCTGGTTGCGGCCCACAATGGCGGCCACCTCAATGCCCTCAATTCTGCGGAGCGCTTCCAGGTGCACCCGCCCCATGAACCCGGTGCCGACCACTGCCGTTCTGATCTGTTTCATGCGATCGTTTGCCTCATGCGATTTGGTGTTTCTACACCCACCACGCCGCCCCAGGCTGCTCGCGCAGGACGATGCCGTTCAGGAACTCCGCCGCTTTGCTCAGCCCCTCTTCCGGCGAAAGAAGGCTGTCTTCGTGTTCGATCGAGAGGACGCCATCGTAGCCAAACATACGCAGGGTAGAAATGAACTCCTTCCACCACTCCGCCCCGTGTCCGTAGCCGCAAGTCCTAAAGATCCAGCCACGGTTACGTTCTTCCGTGTAGGGCTTGGTATCCAGCACGCCTGTGCGAACCAGGTTCGCCGGGTAGAGCTGCGTGTCCTTGGCATGGACGTGAAAGATGGCATCCCCCAGGACGCGGATGGCGGCAATCGGATCGATGCCCTGCCAGAACATGTGGCTGGGATCGTAGTTGCAGCCGATATTCGGCCCGGCCAGCGAGCGCAGCCGCAGCATCGTTTCCGGACTGTAAACGACGAAGCCGGGGTGCATCTCGATCGCGATGCGAACGCCGTGTGCCGCCGCAAACTTTGCATGCTCGATCCAATAGGGCGTGACCACCTCGTCCCATTGCCACCTGAGTATCTCGAGGTACTCCGGCGGCCACGGACACGTCACCCAGTTAGGGGCCTTGGCCCCGGGCGCATCGCCGGGACAACCGGAGAAATCGACAACGGTGGAAACGCCTAGCTTCTCAGCGAGCAGAATCGTCCTGCGGCTTGTATCCCGCGCCTGCCGCGCGCGCTCCGGGTCGGGGTGGAGCGCGTTGCCGTGGCAGCTTAATGCGCTGACCGCCACGCCAGCGTCGGCAAGCGTCTGCTGGAATGCCTGCAGATCCGAGCTGCTGTCTAGCATGGACAGCTTGCAATGCGCATCGCCCGGATAGTTGCCCGTGCCCAGCTCCACGGTGTGGATGCCCAGCTCGCTCAGTCGCTCAATCACACTCTTGAGCGGTAGTTGCGACAGCAGTGGCGTGAATACCCCAACCTTCATGGCGTCTCAGTCCTCTTCAGATATCGCCTGCTTGCGGCTACTGCGCCGTCCATCCACCATCGATCAGCAATGTGTGGCCGGTTATGAGCGATGCGGCCGGGGAGGCGAGAAAAACTACCGCGCCAGCCACCTCCGCCGGCTCGCCGATGCGATGCAATCCAGCAATGCGCTCGATCACTTCCGCACGGAATGCGGAGTCGGCAAGCGCGGGCTCCGTGCCCGGAGTACGGATAAATGTGGGCGCCACCGCATTCACGTTGATGTTGTATTTGCCCCACTCCACTGCCAGGCATTTCGTCAGATGTGCGATACCCGCCTTGGTCATGCAATATACCGACTCGGTCGGCAGCGCCGCGAAACCCGCTTGCGAGCTCATGTTGATGATGCGGCCGCGGCGCTGTTCGATCATGATGCGGCCCGCTGCCTGGCTGGCAAAGAATGTTCCTTTGAGATTGATCGCGAGCGTGCGGTCGAAGTCTTCTTCTCGCACATTTTCGGCCAGGTTTGTAGGCGCTATGCCGGCGTTGTTCACCAAGATGTCGAGGCGTCCGAAATGCTGCGCAGCTTCCTCAATGGCGCGGCGAATCTGGCCAAGATCGCTCATCTCCATCTGTAGCGGAAGAGCCCGCCGGCCGCGGGCAGCGATCTCGGCCACAAGGCCGACATCCCGATCGATCTCGCGCAATCCGAGAGCCACGTCGGCGCCCGCCTCGGCCAGCGCAAGCGCGATCGCCCGCCCCAGGCCGCGCGCCGCGCCCGTCACGAGTGCAACCTGCCCCTCCAGATCAAACCTCGGCAAAACCTCCATCGTTTCCCCCTGTCCCACCATGCACGTGCAGCGCGCTGCTGAGCATACTACGTGAGTTCTCAGCTTGCTGCGCCGGTACGCCCCTGGATCGAAAACCCGAACCTGCATGGACAGAGAAACGGCCTGGAGCGCTGAAGCCCCAGGCCGCATTCCGCTGCTGCCATCGGTCAGGAGGTGGCGCGGTCGAAGTTCTTGAAGAAGAGCGCCTGTTTTGCGATCGGCTCGGTCCGGGCGGTAAGCTCCGCAAGCTGCTGGCCGTTCATCGGCGTAAAGTCCTTCGCCAACTGCACATTCTCCTCCAGCTGGGGTACGGAATCGCAACCGATGATGATGGTGCTGACTGGCTGCGACAGCGTGTAGTACACGGCTTCCCGCATGTTCAGGGTGCCGGGCTTGGTTGAGATGACCGCCTTGCCTTCCCACGAGTGCTTCTGCTTTTCGAGGTCGGGAGGCGTCCAGGATGCAAGAATGCGCCCGCGCGCCGGCACCTTCATGCCGATGATGCCCATCCGCTTTTCCACCGCTAGCGGCAGCAGTTGCTCGCTGAAACTGTGTTCGTGGTTGTCTGCGGCGTTCAAGGCCATCAGGATGGTGTCAAACGGATAACGATGGATGCACTCCATCAGCGAGTCGGGACGGTGGTGGCCGGTGATGCCCAGGTAGCGCACCATGCCCTGCTCCTTGGCCTGGAGCAGCGCTTCCATGGCGCCGCCCTTGGCAAAGCACTGGTTGACGTCGTCGATCGTGCCGATATCATGTAACTGCCATAGATCGACATGGTCGGTCTGTAACAGTTGTAGCGACTTTTCTATCATGCGCATGGAGCCGTCGTGCGTGCGTTCCTTGGTTTTGGTGGCGAGAAAGGTGTCTGCCCGCCGCTTTTTCATCACTTGGCCGTAGTACTGTTCGCTCCAGCGCTCAGGGCCGCCATAGATGGATGAAGTATCGCAGTAGTTCACGCCGAGATCCAGGGCCCGCTCGATGATCGGAACGGCAACATCGAAGTTGTTCGGCTTTTCCAGCGCCGCTTGTCCACCAAGGCTGAAGATACCGACCTTGTATCCAGTTTTGCCGAGATTTCGGGTGGGCATGCTCGACGTACCCGCCGTGGAGGATGCGCCTGGCGTGGCTGCTGCTGGCAGCGCAGCCTCCGCTGCTGCCGGCATGGACGCCTGCGCGAGCAGACCCGCGGTGATGGCGCCTCCCGCCTTAAGAAAGTCCCGTCGTCCCGGCTTCGTCGCTTTATCCTGTGCGCTCATACTCACCTCGCCTAGCCGTATATATCCGCGACCGCGTTGGCGCGGTAATTTCAGGATTAAAGTGTACCGCGTTCTGACAAAAGTGGATTTGCAGAAGGTTGAATCCGACCCTGTTAGCTCCAGTCAAGCAAGGCTGATACGGTCACTCTCGAAATGGGAGACTGGCGCTGACCGGTCGGTTTCACTTGATGACGTAGATGCCCGGCGGCCTTCAACAGGAAACCGCCTTGTGGACCACGTATTCTAAAACGAAGATGCGGCTATTCCCCTTGTCCTGCTATGCCTGTTTATTTCCGGTTGCGGCGCAAACCCGAGCCTCGCTCCGAGCAGCACCGGCGCCACAACCCATATCAAGACGGTGTTTCTGATCCTGATGGAAAACCAAAATTGGACGGGTGATGGCGACCTAAGTATCTCGCAAAATCCTGCTGCTCCTTACATCAACACCGTCTTGCTACCCATCGCGTCCCATGCCAACAACTACAATAATCCTCCGGGCATGCATCCCAGCCTGCCGAATTATCTCTGGCTGGAGGCGGGCACAAACTTCGGCGTGCTTAACACCGGGGGCGTGTCGAGAGACAACCAAATGACAACGGAGCACCTCGTGAGTTTGCTCGAAGCCGCGAACATCTCGTGGAACTCCTATGAGGAGCGGGCGACACAGGGGACGTGCCCTCTCGACGGAAATTGGCACGATGCGTTTATCTATTTCAACGACATCAACGGCGGCCAGAATGAACACTCCGCCCAATGTGCGGCCCACATTCATCCCTATGCGCAATTTCTCACCGACTTGGCTAGCAACCAGCAGGCTGCATACAACTTCATCATTCCCAACCTGTGTGATCAGATGCATTCGTCCTGCAATGGCGGAAACCCCATTCAGCAGGGCGATACGTGGCTGTCCCAGAATGTACCGCTGATTCTCAACTCACCTGCATACAAGAAAGGCGGCGTCCTCGTTATCACCTTCGATGAGGCAGACAGGGGCGATGGACCGATCCCGATGCTCGTGATCTCTCCTTACGCAAAAGGGCACGGTTATGCAAACAGCTTGTACTACGACCACGGCTCGACCTTGCGAACCTTGGAGGAGATCTTCGGCGTGAAGCCGCTGCTCGGGGATGCTGCGCAGCAGACCGATTTGAGCGATCTGTTCACGACATTTCCCTGAGCCGGGTTCACTAAGTCCACGAACGAAGTTCCGGTCCGGCAATCACGGGACAGAAGGCTGGGCACTGGCCCGGACCCATGGAGCGAAAGCATTCCGCACGCCGCGAAGCGAAGGCGCCAGGGCGGGAAAATGGCGCAGCAGGACCGTGGACATCGTATTGTCTCGTATCCAGTCCATGCCGGCCTTGCTGTAAACCTCCTCAGTGAAGTCGGTGGTGAAGAAACGATCGCTGTTAAGACGGCGCGACGCCATCAGGACGAATATCCGGAATGCGGTGTCGCTGAAACCGAAGCCCTTGGGAGGAGTCTCGGCGAATAGTCCGATGATCAGGTCGACGGTGTCTATATCATTGTTGTAGACACGTCGGATTTCTTCGCGCCACTCGGAATTTTCGGTGAGTTCTTCGAAGTTGCGCACAGGCTTCAGGTGAAAGAGCTCGCGAAATTTTGTGTAACGTGGGACGCCAAGTTCACGGCAACGCATAATGTCGTGCGCGGCCAGATCGATGTGAATGCCGTCCGGACGGATGAAATGCTGGAGCGCGTTCGGATAGTTATGCAATTGCACTGCACCCGGATGCATCAGGCCGAATGAATAAAAGAGATCCTGAATGTGGATGTCGTCGCAGATGTTCTGGGCATCATTCCCAGCGATCTGCTGAAATCCAACCTGCTGCAGGACCTGATCGGTTTCGAGCGACCAGAAAGTGATTTCGTCAGGAATAAGTGGGTGCATGCGATACACGGCGACGAACTCTTCCGTGAGCGAGTAGGGCACTCCATACTGGTCTACATCAGACCCGGGAATGCCACTGATCAGCTCGCTTTTGCTGAGACGGCCGAAGAGGTCATGGATGTGCTCACCCGCGAGACCCCACCAGTTCGCGCGCATGCCGATTTGTAACGCTGGATGTCCGAGGATGGCAGTCGTCCACTCGACGGTGTGGATTTTGGCAACGAGCGCTGCATTCACCAGACGCGCATGCTGAAAGATGTCTTCGTCGCTCCACTCGGGATAATGCTGTTTCAACTCATCGCAGATGGCATTGTGCTCAAGAGTGAAGAGCGTGAACAATAGTTCGAGGCCGAGCCACCATCCCGCGAGCGCGGCAGACTGCATCTGCACGAGCGCCTGGGCATCCGGATGAACAAGGTGATCCTTGCCCAGGCGAATTTTGCCGTCGATACGCGTGCGGATTTGATCGCGGAACTCGGGTGTGCTGCCATAAAGTTGGGACGCATCCCACCAGTGCGTTTCGGTGTTGATGTGCGTTTCGGGCTTGCCGTTGTCAGCCGAGCTGCGGCTGGGATCGGGCATCGTCCGAAGGACGGTCATGGGGTTCTCGGGCCACGTATCAGCCGGCCCCAGCGGAAGCTGCCAGGGATTGTCCTTGACGCTTGTGCCATGGCTGAACCAGTCGCGAATCTGGAACTGTAACCACGCGGCGGCAAGCAGGTTCAGCGTGGTCGCGGGAGTGAACTGCTTACGGGTAAGCAGTTCCGTGGAAACAACCCGGGGACTGGGCGTCATGATGGTGGAGCTGGGCTCCTGCCAAGTGTCTGCGATGGGCACGTTGCGGCCGAACCGGGTTTTTGCCGCACCCATGAAGGGACAGCCAAGGTCATTGAAGGTCCCGTCGGCGGTGCGGTAGGTGACGACGTTCGATTGCGGGTGGGGCGGCAGAGCCTTTGCCGCCGTGGACTCGGTATCGAACAGATTGCTGCTGCGCAGCTTGTTCCGGATGCCGATAAGAATCACCAGCCCCAAGGGCGTCGGAAGGGTGCTCCATCCGTGCCTCTGGTCAACGTGGGTGCAGGCCTCGTTGAAAGTGGCGGCTAGCTTTTTCTTCAGCTCCGTGGCGGTAGCGAGCTTGTACAGGGTGTACCCGGTCGCGGCGGCCGCGCCAAGGATTGCAATACGCCTGAGAGTGGAGGAGACAGTCCGCATGCCGCACTTCCTTTCACGAAGAAAGGGCCCGAGAATGCGACCCAAACTATAGCACGCGAACGGATGTCCTGCGCATGATGATAGGAATCCATCACTTTCGATCGGAGAGGGCCAAGATGGGCGAGTTCTCGTCAAGTGCTGGGCTGGATGCCGCTTGTCGGCAATCCTAGAGTCGCTCTCCCTAACACTCCCCGACCTCTTTCCTGCGAACTCGAGCGCACGGCACTGGACAGCTCGCAATACGGGCAAAGGCGCGGAAGCGGAGAGGCGAGACCGTGAGCGGCAAGCCTTCAGGGCCGCATGCGATCGTCAGATGAGAACTGATCGGATTGTGAACGCTCTGGGAGCGGAACTCGCAAGCCTGCCGGATGACGCATCGGCGGGTTACCAGATGACCTACTTATTCCACCAGGCATGTGAAGAGCTGCATCGTGCGCAGACTCCTGCCAAAGAATAAAAGCCCGCTCGCAACGGGCCTTATGGAAACGGTTCTATGACTGACAAGAATATATCAGACCTTAAGTATTCTCCGTTCAACGCTTCGGATCCGCCCCGAATCTCGACACTCCCGGAACTCGAAGCTGCCATTCAAGGAAAAGCAGTACCGCTCTACCACTACATGGGGGGCCACTTTGAACTTCTGGAGAACGGCCTGTATTTTGTGCCCGCCAAAGGCGATCATGTCAGGATTTTGCTCTCAACTACGCGTCGAGGCGGAGACTCGCGACAGTCGTGGGGCCTGGCGATGCGTAGGAAACAGGGTATGGCCTATTCCTATTGTCGGAGCACCCTCAAAGTAATGCTGGTTTAGGGTCGTTTTAGGACATATTCTTACACCCATGCTGGCGGTCAAAGAGCCTATCCCGACAAAACCCGTTCCACGCTTCCTGAAAGGGCACCGGATCGGCTATGTCCGGGTGAGCACGATCGAACGGAACGGAGCTCGCCAGCTCGAATGTGTCGAGGTCGGGCGAACCTTCACCGACAAGGCATCCGGTAAAGATGTGAAGCGACCACAGCTCGAAACGCTTCTCGCGTTCGTGCGCGAAGGCGACACCGTTGTGTGTCAGACGCCTACATGTTCGAGTTCCTGGAGCTGCCGGCAGAGCACACGGAAGGCGACCTGCACCGGGCGCTTCTGCTGAAGCTGGAGGATTTCCTGCTTGAGTTGGGACGCGACTTCTGTTTTGTCGGATCTGAGTATCCGCTCCAGGTAGGCGCACGGGACTTTGCGCTAGATCTCTTGTTCTTTCACCGCGGACTGAACTGTTTGATAGCGTTCGAACTGAAGGTTCGTCGCTTCGAGCCGGAGTACCTGGGCAAGCTCAGCTTCTATCTCGGAGCGCTGGATCGCAGTATCAGGAAGTCACTAATCATGCGCAATCCTGCCTCCCGGGGCCTTCTCAAGCACGTACACATCGAAGGCCTTGCTCCCCTGCCCATAGACGTAGTTCTGAGCGGCCCACGTGCACCAAAAATGGGGCGCGCGCGATGGAGTCGGAGGAATGAAGTCCACGCCACTTCCGCGCGGAGCAAGGTCCACGGCCCCCCTCTAGCTCTCCGGTGCGACGGCCGCCATGAGGTTGTTGACCGTTTCTTGATCACGGATAGAAAAGAGGGGAGCGGCGATCACAATTGCTCTCTTCAACGCCCCCTCTTTCAGAGGTCCTTCTAGAACAATCCGCGTGTTGAACACGCGTTCCTTGTTCCATTGTAAATAGGCGGCCCACGGGTCCTAGTATCGCTTACTCTTTTCTTGGCCAATCTCAGCCGGCGGAGAATACGCGAGATGAGCTGCTACGAAGAGCGGCTCGTCAAGATGAGGGTCCTTCTTATCGAAGAAGCAGAGGTTAACCGCACGAACCTGAGATTCGTCATCGCCCTTAGTGTAATGACGAAATAGCCCATCCGCCATATACATACCGCTCTTGACGTCATAGGTGAGATTTGCAGTTGCCACATTACCAAACACTGACTTGTAACCCTGCATGGCCGTATCCAAATCGATTAGCAGCTTGCTTGCATCCGAATGCATCTGGAGTACGGCCTTCAGGGCTATACCCATTCTCTTTCCTGGTGTCTCATTCATAGAAACGCTCAATCCTTTCGTCCAGCAATCCAAGACACTCCCTAGCCATCATGAAGTAAGTAGACCCATAGAAAGTGCCCGAGTATCCACCAGACGGTAATGGGGAGCGGCCAAAACCTTTGAAGAATTCGAGATTCCTCCTCCGCAAGAATGTCGCAACCTCATCGAGTTGGTCTCCGGATTTCAACGAGCATTTCGACGCCGCCTCTAAGACATCTTGCCACTGCAGGGTAAACATCCGATCCTTAGCAGATGGTACTCGACATTCTTTGATACTCTCAGAAAGATCATCTTCGGCGTGCTTCGGTGTTAGGTATACCAAAAAGCTCAAGTCTCCCTGAGGCGCCCACTGGTCCAAATTATCGTAATTATCTAGAAGTTCGAGGTACTTGGCCAGCTGATCTGTTTCAGCAGGGTTGCTCTTTGAAGCGTGAAGCTTGACTTCGATCAAGACTATGACCGTTTTAAGGCCTGAGCCTTCGAATCGGAGCAACAAGTCGGGCTCACCAAAGTGCCCGCAATACCTCCAAAAGGCGATCTCGAGTGCTGTATACTCCTCCAATCGAACGGAGCGGTTGCCAAGCGTAGTTATCAGGTCGGTGGCACTGGGGCCTATCGTAAAGGCTCTGCTAAAGAGCACTGGCCAAAATGTGGAAGGCTGTATAGAACGCAAGTGGCCAAAGATCGCCGATGTTAGGAAGTCTTCATTGTTTTCGACTTCGGGACAGCGCTTCCCGTGTATCTCCGCAATAAGCAAGGGCCCCTCCTTCCCAAGCAGCGCCGCACAATGCAGCTAATTTCCGGCAATGGATTCGCGTGCTGGCCAGACGAGCAGAAACGCTCTTCGGTAAGGGTAATGCATGCCTCACAAAGGTTGGGGATTTCGCATCTGAAATCATCGACGGATTCCTTAACAACAACGGCAGTCTCACGGCCAACTACACGATGTTCGGAGCAGGTGCAGAAACACAGTTCAAGGGAGATGAGGCCTCTTGCACCAGTGGATGTTCCGGGTTTGCGTAAACGGGTGCTCAAGGGCTTGCAGACCAGCTTGTCGGAAACAGCACGATAGGAGGATATCTTGCGTTTTAGCTGGTCGCGAAGAACCAGTCCAAGGAGGAGGACTGAACATCCTTCTATCCGGTCCCGGTCTTTCGCCAAATGGACCCAACAACTGGGCCGGACTTGGTGGCATGGGGCCGCCGGCTGGACAGGGTGACTGGGCGGCTTCAGTGCATGACTATAACTTCAACGCGAACGGGCATATCAGCATCGGCGACTATCTCAATCACACTCTGCCTCCTGCACGGGCGAGGGCCCTCATCCAGAGCAACAACAATCTCATTACACACGCTGGCGGAGTCCGCCCGGATCGGGCCCCCTGCCGGCGCGCGAGGTGCATCTGCAAAGTGGAAGTCTCGAGGTCGGCCTGGCCCAGCTTCCGCGCGGCGTGGCTCGTGGGCGCGAAACCCTCCATCCGGTAGCTTTCTCGCACCCCCTCACGGACAACGGCAATGAACCTCGCTGGCTAAAGTTTGGCAAGGCGTTGGCCGAAGTCGTCCCGCACCCCAGTCTGCCGGTGTCTTCGGCGTAAAAACAACTGGCAGTGTGAAGCGGGCCGTTCCACTCAAGGATGGCAATGTGAGAGACATCGAACCCCATGAGCCCGGCTCCGGCTCGTCATATAACGGTGCTGGCGAGGACGGTGGCGTTTAGGCGCATGCTCCCCTCAACTCCCGGGGTGCGTGGCGAGAGATATAATGGGATGTATTTTGACCTCGTGGGAGCCTATTAACGACAGACTCGCCAGGATTAGCTCGCGCTAGGAGGCGCGGCGGCCCAGTTGAGCCTGATGCCGGCTCACCTTCCAATGGTCCTCACGCCAGTTATTCTCCGCTTTAGTCAAGCGGTTCTCCAGACGTTTCAAATCCTTATTCAGTTCCTGTTACGGAGGTACAGGTCAAAGATAAACAGACCGGCCAGCGAGAGCCCACAGAACAGTCCCTCGATCCAGAGGGCGATGTCAGCGGGTATGGGCGCGTCGAACCAGGTAGCGAGGACAGGCATGCGCCCGAAATTGTAGCGCCTCAGCTTTCCGCTAACCAGACTATGGCGCTGCCGTTCTCATCCAGGCCACCCAGAACCTGATCCTGTCGGCGGCACGCGCGATACCACGTCTTCTCTGGGAGCGACCTCTCCCTTCCGGGAGATCTTGCCCGGTGCTAGCCGTGCGGCTTTCTTTGGTTTCTTCTTTCCTTCCGGCTCCGGGACGGGTACGCCATACTTCCTGGGCGAGGGTGGCGGCGGTCAGAGTTGGTGAACTTTGAGCCCGGACCATACCGCCGGAGCCTACGCGACCTTTCAGATAGGACCCGTGGAGGGTCACAGCACGCAGCGGGCTGCCGATGTGGCCTTGGCAGAGGAAGATATGGAAGAGGGCGAGCAGAGCTCGCGCCATAATTTTTTATGTAGGCCCGGCAAATGGCCTCTGCCCGATGCCGACCGTCCCAACGCGCTGGAGGCTGTCAATGGCCTCGCGCTGCGCTATGCTCTCGCCCCGGACGGGGCAGCAAAAGAGGGCATGCTGCATGATATCCTCAAGCTCTTTTACGGGTACGTGATGAAATACGTCACCATGATTGTGGATAGCACGCTGCCGCCCCAGGGCAGCCCTGCGTTCCGGGACTCAAAGCTGATGCTGCGCACCCTGATCCCGCGCGGCCAGGCCACCACGGAAGAGGGGCTGTGCGGGGCTACCAGGATGCTTCACCGGCTTTCAAAGGCCAGACCACTGAAGACATCTACGACACCCTGGCGGTCTGCCTGATGAAGGCGGCCCGGCGCTATGACCCTACCTATTCCGCGAAGATGCGGGAGATATGCGAGGGCATCGAATGCCTCGGCCAAGAGGCTTCGGTTTGAACCCTTTTAGGCGGAACTGCCGTCAGAACGCAAATTGTTCAGTTGCCCGGATCCTTGGTGGGAGTTTGGTGGGAATTGTGGTGGAAAGGCGGGCGCCTCAGTGGACGCGTAGACCCGCTAGAACCGCCCAAAAATCTAATTTTTGGACATATGGTGCCCCGGCGAACAGCATTCAAGGGGACTCATGATCCTCTAGTGCATCTGTTCCCAGTGCTCTTGGCGGCACGAAGCGAGAACCCCAAGTAAACACGAGGGTGTTCCCGGTGTTCCCGGTGTTCGTGTTCCTGCATATCTGCTGATCGAGTGCAGCGTATCGAGTCGTGCCGCCCTTAATCCGTTTCAAAGTGGCCAACAATGATTTTCGACTCATTCACGATCCTGCCAACATGATCGACTCACCATTCGAAGGCATTCCTGCGCGGTTCGGCATATCCGGTAAGGATGCGGACCCGCAGATGCCTCGCCGCTCGTCGCTCAGAGCATTTCCAATCACGTCCGTGTCGAGCCTTCGTCGGCAAAAGGTTAAGCCTTGGCCAGGTCGTGCAGGTCCATATCGAAAGATCAGATGTTCGAGGTTGTGAGCGCACTGACGGCGGAGCGGCTAAGGGTACTATGAGGCGCGGAGCAACAGCTCGAGATCTTTTGAGCGAACTGGATTCCCGAAGTAGCCGGCGATTCACTTAACCAATGAGTATGTGCGGCTTTGCCTAGTTTCGGACATAGTATTCAACCGACGACCTCTCGGAATTGCAGAATCTTGGCGCCACGCTGGAGGTTTTCCAAGAAGTCGGCCCAGTCCTGCATCATCTTTGACCGAGCTCTCAAGTGGAGCGCGTGGTTATAGGCCGCGCTCACAGCGTTCCGTGGAGCATGCGCGAGTTGTAGTTCGATGTGCTCGTGCGCATAGCCCTGTTCATGAAGAATCGTGGAAGCAAGACCACGAAAGCCATGGCCCGTCATTCTCCCCTTGTATCCCATGCGCTCAAGACCCTTCAAAACCGTGTTGTTGCTCATGGGTTTGCGAGGGCTACGCTCGCCCGGAAACACCCATTCTTGGCTGCCTGTCAGTTGACGAAGACTCGAAAGTATCTCTAGGGCTTGCCTTGAGAGGGGCACGATGTGTGGTGTGCGCATTTTCATCCGCTCAACCGGAATGTCCCAGCGGCCTGCCTCTAGGTCAAATTCCGACCATTTTGCCCCTATGAGTTCGCTCGTGCGCACGAACGTCAGGGCCATCATTTTCATTGCCAGGCGGGTGACGTGAGTTCCCGGGTAGACCTCGATCTGCCTCAAAAGGTCGGGCAGATCTCTTGCGTCAATCCGAGCATAATTGACCTTGCGTGCACCTTTCAGAACATCGCGCGGCCTTATCTCACTGGCGGGATTACGCTTCGCGTAACCATGGGCGATGGCGTACCGGAAGATCTGGCCGGTGGTCTCGAGCGCACGTTTGGCGATGTCCCGGGCACCGCGCTGCTCAATCGCTTTGATCATTGCGACCAGTTCCGGCGCCTCTATGTCTGCGATAGGCCGCGGACCCAAACTGGGCAAGATGTTCGCCACAAGGCGTCGCTTAGTCGAATCGACATGCCGCTGGCTCTTCCCCTCCTTCCAGTGCTCAAACCATTCCCAGCTCACGCTCGCAAACGAGTTTTCGGTCGCGAATCGATCAGCGTTCTTCTCGGCTTTGCGCTGTGCCATCGGATCGACCCCGTCCGCGAGAAGCTTCCGACCTTCAACGTGGCGATCTCTGGCCGCATCAAGGAGACGTCCGGATATCGTCCGAATGTCATGAGCTTTTGCTTGCCTTCATAGCGGTACGCCCACCGCCAGAGCCTGCCACCAGAGGGTGTGACCCACAGGTATAAGCCTCCGCTATCGCTCAGCTTGTAGGGTGTCTCTTTCAGCTTGGCCTTCCTGATTCCCGTGTCGGTCAGCGGCATCCGCACCTCCAGGCAATATACCCACACTTCCGGACCAACATACCCTGAAACGTACCAACATGCAACGCCGGCTTCCCGCGGACGACCTTGGACGCAGAAAGACGAAAACCCAAGCATTTGCTCGGGGTTATCTGGGTTCTCTAGATTTCCTTGGACTCTCTGGAATGAGTAGATGGCGGAGGGAGAGGGATTCGAACCCCCGTTACCTGTTAAGGTAAAGCGGTTTTCAAGACCGCCTGTTTCAACCGCTCACACATCCCTCCACGGGCGGGTGTGGCTCCATCATACGAGAGTCGGTGCGGCCTGAGAAGGTTCTCTTCCGAACTCCCATTGAACGAAGGCTATGCGAGGCCAGCCGCCTCGGCTGCATCCAGGACGGCATCGGCGATGGCCGCCGCCTCGGCCGCCGGGCGAACATCATGCACGCGGACCATGTCCGCGCCGCCCATGATGGCTGTGGTCACCGCTGCCAGTGTCGCGGCTCCGCGCGCCTCCGGGGGAGCATCCGCGCCGCTATAAAGGGACCGAAGGGTGCGACCCAGGAAGGCCTTCCGCGACACCCCGGCCAGCAGTGGATGCCCCAGTTCGCGCAGCGCCCGGAGCCCCGCGAGCAGCGGGTAATTGTTCCCAAACGCCTTGCCAAAGCCGAAGCCGGGATCGAGCACAAGGCGCTGCGGGGCAATACCGGCATCGAGAGCGGCCCGCAGTCGCTCGCCAAGTTCCCGCCGCACCAAGGGGAGCACCTCGCCATCCGGCAGCGCCGGCAGCGTCTTCCACTGCTCCGGCCTTCCCCGTGTGTGCATCAGCACCACTCCGCAAGGCTCAGAGGCACAGGTGGTGGCCATCGTCGGATCCCACAAGAAGCCGCTCACATCGTTCACAATTTCAGCTCCCGCCCGCAGGGCAGCCCGTGCCGTTGCGCCTCGGTAGGTATCCACCGAAAGCAGCGCATCCGGCTTGGCCCGGAGCACTCCTTCCACCACGGGCACCACGCGGTCGATCTCCTCCCCGTCGCTGAGCAGACCGCGCGCCCCGGGACGCGTGGACTCCCCGCCGATATCGACGATGGAAGCGCCCTCTTCTAACATGCGCAGCACCGTTTGGATCGCCTCGGCTGGGGAGCGAAACCGGCCGCCATCGGAAAAGGAATCCGGCGTAACGTTCACCACGCCCATGACCAGCGTGGCGCGCCCGAGCGCGAGATTGCGGGTGCGCAACTGCCAGCCAAACTCCTGCCGGGGATGGAAGGGCGGTTTCATCTCTACGGCTCTCAGACTATCAACCTCGCTGGAAGGCCATCGCGTCCTATTCCGGCGAAACAAGGATGCACAGCTGCTCGCCCCCGCTCGCATCTGCGAGAATACGTCTGGCATGAGTACTCCAAAAATCGCATTTCTTTTTCCCGGGCAGGGATCGCAGTCCGTCGGCATGGGTCGCGCGCTTGCGCAGAACTTCGCGGTCGCGCAGCAGGTCTTCGACCAGGCGGATGCGGCGCTCGGCTACTCGCTTTCGCAGCTCTGTTTCGAAGGCTCGGCCGAGCAGCTCAAACAGACCGAGTTCACGCAGCCGGCCATCTTTGCCGTTTCCATCGCAGCGTACCGCGTGCTGGCCCAGCACGGTATCGAACCGCAGTTCGCAGCCGGTCATTCGCTCGGCGAATACTCCGCGTGTGTCGCGGCCGGGGTCATCAGCTTTGCCGATGCCATTCGCGCACTCCGCTCGCGCGGGCAGTTCATGCAGGAAGCCGTTCCCGAAGGCCAGGGTGCCATGGCCGCCGTGCTCGGGTTGAGTGCCGACGCGGTTACAGAAGCTTGCAACACGGCTCAAAAAGAAACCGGCGAGGTCGTCTCACCCGCGAATCTCAATTCGCCTGAGCAAATCGTAATCTCAGGAACGGCAGCGGGCGTGGCGCGTGCCTCCGATCTGGCCAGGCAGGCCGGCGCAAAGAAGGTGGTCCCACTGCAGGTTTCCGCACCCTTCCATTGCGCGCTCATGCAGCCAGCGCAGGATCGACTCGCCGACGTCCTCCGCGGCCTAGAGTTTCACGATTCCCGTTTTCCCATCGTCGCCAACGTAACCGCGGATTTCGTCAAAGGCGGCGGGAAGGAACGCAACGCTCTGGTGGCGCAGGTCACCGCGCCGGTGCGCTGGGTCGAATCCATGCGCAAGCTCATCGACAGCGGTGTTACGGAGTTCGTGGAAGTGGGTCCAGGCAAGGTGCTCAGCGGCCTTTTGCGGCAGATCGATCGCGGCCAACGGTGCGTCAACGTGGAAGACCCCGCCTCGCTCGAGAAAGCCCTGGCCGGGTGAATGAGCCAGCTTGAGGCGTCCCGCACGCGCCGGTCGGACGTATGAATCTGCTTCACGTCATCTCTTCCGCGAAGACCACCGGCGGCGGCCCGATTGAAGCCGTCCGCCTGCTTTCCGAAGCGCACAGTCACGCTGGTCATCATGTTGAGATCGCCACACTCGATGCCCCCGGCGACAATGCTGCCGGCGATCGAAGTACCTCGAGCTTTCCCCTGCATGTTCTTGGCCCCGGACGGACCAAATATGGCTACGCGCCGCCCCTGCTCGCGTGGCTGCGTGCGCAGCGCAGCCGGTTCGATGCCGTCTTCGTCCACGGGCTTTGGCAGTATCACAGCTTCGCCGTGTGGCAAGCATTGCACGCGACCGGGACGCCCTATTACGTCTTCCCGCACGGCATGCTCGATCCGTGGTTCAAGCGCCAGTACCCGCTCAAACACCTGAAGAAGTGGCTCTACTGGCCATGGGCCGATTACCGCGTTCTGCGCGATGCGCGCGCCGTCCTCTTCACCTGCGAAGAAGAGCGGCTTCTGGCGCCGGAGTCCTTTTCCCTTTACCGCGCGAACGCTGTCGTCATCGGGCTTGGGACCGCCGCACCGCCGCAGGATCTCCTTGCGGCGCGTAGCCGATTTTTCGCCGAGTTCCCGAGTCTTGCACACCAGCGGCTGGCCCTGTTCATGGGGCGCCTCCACCCGAAAAAAGGCTGCGATCTGCTGATCCAGGCCTTTGCACAAACCTTGGCCTCCGATCCCGATTGGCGGCTGGTTATGGCTGGGCCGGACCAGGTCGGCTGGCGGGCTGAGCTTGAAGCACTTGGCGGCCGGCTCGGCATCGCTGACCGTATCACCTGGACCGGCATGCTTGCCGGCATGGAGAAGTGGGGCGCGCTCGCGGCGGCCGAAGTCTTCGTGCTTCCCTCGCACCAGGAGAACTTTGGTATCGCCGTAGCGGAAGCGCTCGCCTGCGCCACGCCCGTGCTGATCTCACGGCAAGTCAACATTTGGCGCGAGGTCGAAGTGGCGGGAGCAGGCCTGGTTGCAGAAGACACCCTCCCCGGCGCCAGCGAACTGCTGCAAGGATGGCGCGACCTGTCTGCGGATGACCAGTTACAAATACGCGCTCGCGCCCTGGCCTGCTTCCGCGAGCGCTTCGATATCGAGCACACCGCGGCAAAGATCCTGGACCTGCTCGCTGCCCGTTAACCGCTACTTCGTTTCGTTCCACAGGAACGCGAGGATGTCCGTCTCGTCCTGCACCTGCTGCGCCACGGAAACACCCGCGCTGTGGCCTCCTTTCAAGCTGTAGTGCAGCAACACGGGCCGGGTGCCCCCATTGGCTGCCTGCACTTCAGCCGTCATCTTGCGTGCATGGAGCGGGTCCACGCGCGTGTCGTTGTCGCCGGAGAAGAACATGATCGCCGGGAAGTGCGTTCCAGGCTTCACGTTCTGGTACGGCGAATAGGCGCGAATGTATCCGAAGTCCTTCGCGTTCTCGGCGGACCCGTACTCCGTCGTCCATAGGCGGCCAAAGAGGAAGTTCTGGTAACGCAGCATGTCCAGCAGCGGATAACCGCAGACGATGGCCCCGAACAACTCCGGATGCTGCGTCATCGCCGCGCCCATGAGGAGTCCGCCATTCGAGCGCCCCCAGATGGCCAGGTGTTCCCGGCTGGTGTACTTATTCGCGATCAGGTACTCCGCCGCGGCGAAAAAGTCATCGAAGACATTCTGCTTCTTTTCAAACATGCCGGCTTTGTGCCAGGCCTCGCCGTACTCGCCGCCGCCGCGCATATTGGGCACCGCAAAGAAGCCGCCCTGCGCCATCCACCACGCGTACATCGGGCTCCAGGCCGGCGTGATGCTGACGTTGAAGCCGCCGTAGCCGGTCAGCAGCAAGCGCGTTGCGCCCGTAAGCGTCATACCCTTCTTGCCAGCGATGAACATCGGCACGCGCGTGCCGTCTTTGGATGTATAGAAGACCTGCCGTACCTCGTACGCATTCGTATCGAACGGCACCTTCGGCTGCGCGAATACCTCTGTCTTCGCGGCTTCCACCTGGTATCGATAGATTGTGGGCGGCACGTTAAATGACTGGAAGCTGTAAAAGCCTTCCTTATCGAGTGGCCTGCCGTACACGGCGGAGCCGCTGCCAATGCCCGGATAGGTGAGCTGCCCCGTCTGCTTCCCATCCAGCGTGTACACGGATGTCTGGCTCTTCACATCCACCAGCCGGTCCACAAAGAGCCTCCGGCCAGCTATCGTCGCAGTCTCGATTACGTTCTTGCTTTCCGGAATTACCGCCTGCCATTTCTCCGGGGCTGTGGCTTGTTCGGCCTTCAGAATGCGCCCGTTCGGCGCCCCGTAGTCCGTTTCCACGTAGAAGTCGTCTTCGCCGCCATCCAGCAGTTCAAAGCGGTTCTCGATGCCCCACACTAGCGGCACGACCTCCGCATCCGGCTTGCGCAGATCCTTCAGCAGAATATCTGTGCGCTTGGGCGGCACCCCGCGATCGATCGTAAGGATCAGGTAGTGGCCGTTGTCGCTCACGCGTACGCCGACCAGGTCCATTTCGCCCAGTGCTTCGCCGCGATACTCGTGCCCGAAGATCACCTTGTCGTCTGCCTGGGGCGTCCCAAATGCGTGGAAATACACCAGCGTTCCCTGGTGCGTAAACAGCGCGTAATAGAGTCCCTTCTTGTCCGGGCTCACCTGCACGCCCATGTACCGCTGTGTGCGCAACTGGTCCGGCAACTCCTGCCGCTTGTCCACGTCCAGCACATGCACTTCCTGCTCATCGGCGCCGCCCTGCCGTATCCCGTAAACCAGCAGGCCGCCGTCATTCGTAAGATCCAGTATGTTGGCCGAAGTATTCTGATCGGCGCTCAGCTTCGATGCATCCACCAGGCGCTCGTCCGTGCCGTTCCACCCAGCGCGCATGTAGATGGAGCTCTGGTTTTCGCTTGCCATGCGCTTGTTGAAAAAGTAGCGGTCCCCGCGCTTGGCCGGCATGCCATAGGTCTCCACGCGCTCCAGCCTGGTGAGTTCGTCGGCGATTTCCGGACGCTGCTTCACCTGGTCGAGATAGGTGTCTGTATACCGGTTCTGCTCCGTGATCCAGGCCCGCGTCGCCGGGCTCTTCTGGTCTTCGAGCCACCGATACGGGTCCGTGATGGTCGCCCCATGCATGTCTTCCGTTACGTCGTGTTTCTCGGTGGCCGGGGGTGCCGGCAGCGCGATGCCATTCTGCCCTTGTATGGGATCATTGTGTGCCTGTGACTGTGCCATTATGCTCCCGCTCGCTCCCATCGCCATAACTGCCGCCAGTAAGACCACCCGCCTCCGCAATTGCTGCATATCCCGGCTCCTTCTCTGCTCTCCACCTGCGATCTCGCCCACCGCTCTTGTTGAACTTCACCAGCTTGCGACGGCTTCGGTAGCTGCCCGCTTCCAGAACTCGAAAGTTCGCTCCGTTATCCTACCCCGTCCCGCCTTGTTTTCGTCTGCGTAGAGCGCTTCGAGAAAGCGCCAGAAGCGTTGCGCTTCCGCTTCCAGCCCCAGCACGCGCAGCGAACGAAGGATCCGTGTAATGCGGAGGTGGTTGTGATTCGCCCGGATTCAGCCAGTTGCGCGCATGCTCCGCGAACTCCGGCCCACGCTCGATTTCGCCTTCGCGCTCGCCCAGTCCGTAGAACGCGAGCATGCGGCGGAAGGCTGCCTGCAGACGCTGCTGCATTTGCGCGCTCGCCCGGAAGACAGCTATGTCTTCGGCTGTCAACACCGGCGCCCACGGATTGGCTCCGCTCGGCTCCGGCAATGGAAACAGCCACTGAATGTAGTCGTGCACGTCTTCAAGTTGCCGGTCGGGCCAGCGCAGAATCTCGTCCAGCGTGCGGCCGCTACCGTCGTGTCCTGTGCCGAGGTAAAAGTTTGTGATAGCGCTCATGTGAGCCAGCCCTCTATCGCTCAGGTAACTTCGGAGCTTTGAATCCACCGGCGTGGGCGGCCTCGAAGTACTGTCCGCATTTTTCGAAGAGCAGCGTGCTTGGGCTTTTCACGATCACCATCTCGAAAGGAGCAGAGTTGGTGTTGCTGGCCGGCGAGCCGGGAGTGATGACTTCGAGATTGGAGGTGCGAAGCCCGAACCGTTTGAAGCTCGCTTCTGAGCCGCTGAGGTGCTGCTGCACAAACTCAGCAGCGGTGACGGTGCGCACGTTCGGTTGAGCATCGTTGGTCCCTTGCCCGTTCAGCAGAAGGGAGTGCTCCCCGATGGCCACGGTAGAACCATTTTGCGCATTAGGAAGGCCGCCCAGGCAGTCAACCGTGCTGGGAGGTACCTCCAGTTTTTTCACGATTTTCCAGGTTCCCTGCACGCCTGCAGGAAAGGATTGCGCGTACACCGGAGCCCATGCGTATCCTGCGGCCGTTGCTACCAGTGCCAAGGCCCATGTCTGTCTTTTCATCCCAGCATCTCCAATAACCCCGCCTCATCGAGAACCGGCACTTTCAGCTCGCGAGCTTTATCCAGTTTTGATCCAGCCTCTTCGCCTGCCACCACATAACTCGTCTTTTTGCTCACCGCGCCCGAAACGCGCCCGCCTGCCTCTTCGATGCGAGCCTTCGCCTCTTCGCGCGTCAACGTTGGCAGCGTCCCCGTAATCACGAATGTTTTTCCGTTCAACTGCGATGACTGTTGCCGGCGCTCCGCCGTGAACTGCAGCCCCGCTTCTCGCAGACGCTCCACCAGCTCGCGGTTGCGTGCCTCACCGAAGAACTCCGCGATGGCCTCCGCCACGCGCGGCCCCACCTCATGCACCCGCTCCAACTCTTCGCGCGGAGCGTTCATCAGCGCGTCCATGGATCCAAAGGCTTCCGCCAGCAACTGCGCCGTGCGCTCGCCCACAAAGCGTATCCCGAGCCCGAACAGCACCCTGCTGAAAGGTGCGGACTTCGACTGCGCAATCTCGGCCAGCAGCGCTCCGGACGTCTTCTTTCCAATGCGTTCAAGCGAGAGCAGCTGCGCCTGGTCCAGCGTGTACAGGTCGGCGATGCTGCGCACCATGCCCCGTTCCAGAAGCTGCGTGACCACCGCTTCGCCCAGGCCTTCAATCTTAATCACACCCCGCGCAGCGAAGTGGAGCAACTCTTCACGCAAGCGCGCCGGGCAGTCCGCATTCACGCAGCGAAAATCCGCCTCTCCCGGCGTGCGCACAATGGCGCTGCCGCACACCGGACAATGCTCCGGGAAGTGAAACTCGCGCTTGCCGCGCGGATGCTCAGCATCGTCCACCACCTCGACGATTTTGGGGATCACATCGCCCCCGCGCTCCACCCGCACCCAGTCGCCAATCTTTACGCCCAGCCGCTCGATCTCATCCGCGTTGTGCAGCGTCGCCCGCGTGACCGTGATGCCGCCAATGCTTACCGGGCTCAGCACGGCCACTGGCGTCAGCTTGCCCGTGCGCCCCACCTGTGTAGCAATGTCTTCCAACCGCGTGACTCCGCCCCGCGGCCGTGAATTTGTAGGCCACCGCCCAGCGCGGCGCTTTGCCGGTAAAGCCGAGCCGCTTCTGCAGCGCGGCATCATTGAGCTTGATCACCACGCCGTCGATCTCGTAGCCGAGCCCCGCGCGCTGCCCTTCGGCGCGTTCGATGAACCGCAGCACCTCATCCAATGTGCGCAGGGCTTCGCGATGCGGATTCACGCGAAAACCCGCTTCCGTCAGCGCGTCCAGCGTCTCCGCCTGCGTAGTAAATACGTTCTCGCCCTGCGCGCCTGCCGCAAGCTGCAGCGCGAAGTAGCCGTAGAAGTCCAGCCGCCGCTGCGCAACGATGTTCGGCTCAAGCGTGCGGATTGTCCCGGCTGCGGCATTGCGCGGATTGGCGGCGGGCGCCTGCCCCAGCGCTTCGCGCTCCTGGTTCAACTTCAGGAACGCCGCTTCCGGCATCACCACTTCACCGCGCACTTCAAAGCGGTCCGGCAGCCCGGATTTCCTGTGTTTCTTCGCAGAGATGGACAGCGGCACCGACCGAATCGTGCGCACGTTCGTTGTCACGTCTTCGCCGACTGTGCCGTCGCCGCGGGTGATCGCGCGTTCGAGTGCTACCGCTCCCCCCGGTGCCGTTTCACTCGCATCAGCAGGTCCGTAATGCAGCGCCAGCGAAAAGCCGTCCAGCTTCAGTTCGCACACATACGCGATCTCCGCGCCCTCGCCAGCCAGTGCGCGCACGCGCCGATCCCACTCCGCCAGCTCTTCCGCGCTGTTCACGTTATCAAGCGATAGCATGGGCCGCGAGTGCTCGACCTTCGCGAAGCCCTCCTTCGGCTTGCCGCCCACGCGCTGCGTTGGCGAGTCCGGCGTGATCCACTCCGGGTGCTCGGCTTCAATGCTCTTCAACTCGCGCATCAGCGCGTCGAAGCCGGCGTCTGACAGCTCCGGCGCGTCCAGAACGTAGTACAGGTGTTCATGGTGGCGGATCTGGTCGCGCAACGCTTCCAAAGACTTGGGGCTCACACTCGGCTGAGGCATCGAGTGGATTATAGAGATGCCGCAGGCTGTCGTATTCTAAAGGGAAATGGAGGGTCTATGTGGGATTCCGACTTGGGTGAGGCGACCGAAAGCCGAGATGACGTTCGCTCATTGGCGGATTTCCAGAGTGATCCGATGGAGTTGCTTGCCCAGGTGCAACGCTCCCACAAGCCGTTGGTGCTGACTGTGGAAGATAAGCCGGCCATTGTTGTTCAGGATGCGGAGAGTTACCGGCAGATGCAGGATCGCCTATACGAGTTAGAAATAGTTCAGGCGATACAGGTGGGGCTCGATGACTTGAAGTCCGGGCGAACTGTTCCCTTAGAAGAATTCATCAGCCGAATCGAGAACAAATTTGGCCTTTTGCGTTAGAGTGTCAGCCGCGGCTGCGAAAGACACAGATGAGTACGTAGCTTTTCTGGAATCCAGAGGCGCCTCTGCTGATACCCTTGAGCGCTGGCTACGCGCACTCCTGAAAGCACTCAACTCGCTGGCAGAAATGCCTTCTCGTTGTCCTCAGATACCAGAGCCGGAATTCTCAGAGTTGCATTTGCGGCATTTGATCTTCCGCGATCACTGCATCATCTTCCAGGTGGCGCAGGAAGACGAACAAGTCTATGTCCTTCGCATCCTCCACGGCTCTCGCGAATTCGGCGCCCCAGCGTAAATGGAACCCATCACCCACTTCCTCACCGGAGCCTGCCTCGGCCGCGCCGGCTTCAACCGCAAGGCCGCTTACGCCACCCTGGCCATGACGCTCGCCGCCGAAGCCCCGGATCTCGATATCTTGTGGGGGCTGCGCGGACCCGTCGCCGGCTTCCAGCATCACCGAGGCATCACCCACACGTTTTTAGGCGCCCCGTTTGTAGCACTGGTGGTAACCGGCGCTGTCTGGCTCTTCCACCGTTTCCGGCGTAAGCCGCCTGCTATTTCGCCACGCTGGTTCCGCCTCTGGTGCTTCGCGCTCATCGCCGTGCTCAGCCACATCGGGTTGGACTACACAAACAACTACGGCATTCGACCGTTCTTCCCCTTCGATCCCCGCTGGTACTCGGGCGACATCGTCTTCATCTTTGATCCCATTCTCTTTTCCATGCTCCTGCTGGGGCTGGTGGTTCCCGGGATCTTTGGCTGGGTTGACCGCGAAATGTCGCGGCGGCGCACCGTCTTCCGCGGCCGGGGTCTCGCGATTGCCGCGCTGGCCGGTGTGGCCGTGCTTTACAGCGTGCGCATGGCCGAGCACGCCCGCGCCCTCCACCTCATCGCGCAAACTTCATTCGGCCCAGAGCCCGCTATCCGCGCCGCTGCAGAGCCGTATCCGATTGACCCCTTCCACTGGGAAGCGTTGGTCGAGACTCCTGGCTATTACCAGTTTGGAGATGTGCATACGAGGACGGACAACGTGGACACTGAAGATTCCAGCCGCGTATACAAAGCCCCGGTCACGCACGCAGTTGCCGCTGCAAAGCGATCCTGGCTGGGCCGTGTTTACCTGAGCTGGTCGCAGTTCCCGCTCGTGGAAGATACCGGCCGGGGGGTGCCGCCCGATGCCGCCGGCGACCCTGCCACGCCGTTGGAACAGGTCGATTTCCATGACATGCGCTTCGGCTACTCCGGCTGGCTCGGTCAACACGCCCACCGCGCCCCGCTCTCCGGAACCGTGTACATCGCTCCGAACGGGGAAGTCGAGGCCACTTACATGGACGGCAAACCGCAGCCCTGAGGCCGGCCTTGCTACAGCGGAAGCAGGCAAGTGTGGCGCCCACCCAGGTTTACTGCGATGCCATCAAAATCCTTTTCAGCCCCGCCAACAAGCACTCAGGGTAGAATGAGAGATGCAGAGCGACCGTTTCATCCCGCTCCACTCCCTGTCGAGGTCACCATGGCTGCATTTCTCCTGATTCTGTTGGCGGTACTTACCCGCGTCCTGCCCCATGCGGCATGGTTCAACTTCACCGCGGTTGGCGGCTCGCTGCTCTTCTTCGGGGCGCGCAGGCCTGGGAAGCAGGCCATCTGGGCGCTGTTGCCGCTTGCGGCGACGGACTACTATCTCACCGTGTACGCCTACGGCTTTCCCTTCCATGTGTCGGATTACCTGCTGACCTGGAGCTGGTACGCCGCAGTGCTGCTGCTCGGTTCGATGCTGCTTAGGCAGCGGGCGTCCGCGGGTCGCGTCGTGAGTGCCTCACTTCTTGCTTCGACCTCGTTTTTCGCAGTCAGTAATTTTGCTGTCTGGAGCGGTTCCGCCATGTACGCGCATTCGCTTGCCGGCCTGGGCACCTGCTACCTGGCCGCGTTGCCCTTTTATCGCAATGATGTAGCTTCGACGCTCCTGGTCACGGGGCTGGCCTTCGGTTTGCCTGCCCTGCTGCGCCGTTCGGCCGAGACCCGCGCGGCCAATGCTCTTCATCCCGCTGCTTGAAACATTTTTTGCGATCCGGAGAAGCGGAGCCACCCGGCTCCGCTTTCTACATTACGGGGCTGTCCGCGCCAGCTCCGCCTGCCCCCGGCGCTTGTCCAGCAGCTTCCGCAGTGCCCACAGCACCAGCAGCGCCAGCAGGCTCCCGAGCGCGATCATGGTGGCCAGCAGGTGCCGCTGGAATAGCTCGCCGCCCATTTCCACAATGCGCGGACCATACTTCACCGTCAGCACGGCTTCCACGCCAAAGCGCACCAGCCTGCCAATAAACACGGCGAGCATGAAGCTGGCCACCCGCATCTCGAAAACACCGGCGCCGAAGGCGAACAGCTTCCACGGCGTGGGCGGCGGCAGCATGGATGGCACTGCCATCGCCAGGAACTCCTGCTTTTCGAAGCGCGCCATGAGCTGCTCATAGCGCACCCGGTCAACGCGCCGCAATAGGAAGATCTCCCCGCCAGCCCGCCCCAGAAAGAACGGAATCAGGCCCCCCAGAGCGGAGCCCGCAGCCGCCAGCAGCACATACCAAGCCGCATGCCGTCGGTCGTTCCAGATGTATGTCGTCATGATCAGGTCCATCGGCACCGGCAGGGTGCCGGAATCGACAAAGCCGACCAGCGCCGCGCCCCAGATGCCCAGCGGCGCGAGCACACTGAACACAAACAGCTTGTATTTCAACAGCAGCTTGCCCAGCAGCTTTTTCACGACGTCTTCTGCTCCTCTGTGCTGTCGCCGCTGTCCGCCGTGTGTGCCGCGCCCTCGCCGGCCAGCAGCGCCAGCGCATGCGGAATCAACTCCATCACTGCCCGCAGCGAGGTTACAGCGCCTTGCGGGCTGCCGGGCAGGGTCACAATCAGGCTCCGCCCCCGTGTGCCCGCCACCGCGCGGCTCAGGTAGGCAAGCGGCGTTTCCGTGCTCCCGGCGCTGCGCATGCGCTCGCCAAAGCCCGGCAGCATGCGCTCACAGACCGCCTCAGCTGCTTCCGGAGTCACATCGCGGGTGGCGATCCCTGTGCCTCCGGTGGTCACCACCAGTTCTGCCCGCGCTGTCTGCTCCACCAGCGCCGCCTCGATCTCCGGCTGTTCATCCGGCACCAGCACTCGGCCCACCACGGCAAAGCGCGCATCATTCAGCACTTTCTCGACCGCCGGTCCGGACCGGTCTTCCTGCGCGCCGGAGCTGCGCGAATCGCTCACCGTGATCACTACCGCGCGCATCATTGGACGATTGTACGGTTTGATCCTGCGGAACTGCTTTGACGGACCTGACTTCCGGAACAGAAAAGAAGGCCGGGTTCCCCGGAAGATGAGAGAATAAAGCATTCCAGGCGCACCTCCTGGCAGGGAGTGAGCGGCGAGCCCGCATCCGTCCATAGTCCACGCATGCCGACCACAGAAGTACCAACGCCGCCCAGCCAATCACCCGAGCCTCCCTTCCAGCGGAAGCGGCCCCGTTACGAGGACCTGGAAGCTGATGAACTGCTCCATGTCATCGACCGGCTCGAAGACGAACGCTCGCGTTCCCGCCTGCGCGAGGGCATTTACGTTTCGCTGCTGGCCCACGTCGTCTTCTTCCTTCTCTGGTTCTTTGGCCCCAAATACATCCTGCACCGGCCTACTGTAATCAGCCCGACAGAGATCCTGAAGCAGCGGCAGAAGGAACTCACTTATCTGGATCTGCCTCCGGATGCGCTCAAGCGCCTGAAGCCAAAAAATCCGCAGGTTCTTTCCGACAAAGACCGCGTCGCGCAGTCGCAGCACCCAACCCTGGATCGCAAGACGCTGGAGCAGTTGCAGGCCATGCGCCGCGCCGGGCCTCCCACCCCCAGCCCCACCCGCCAGCAACAGCAGGCTCTTCCCGCTCCGGGCGCTGGACAGCAGCAGAACGCGCCTCAAGCGCCGCAGCCGCAAGCTCAGCAGCCCGCCCCGCAACGTCCAGCGCCCTCCTCCCAACCGCTCCAGCCGCAGCAGCAGGCTGCCGTCGAGGCTCCCACGCCCAAGCCAACCCAGCCAAACTTTAACACCAGCTCTTCAGCTGGCGACGCCATCCGTCAGGCTGCCCGTGCCGCAGCGCAGGGCGGCGGCCAGACCAGCGGCGATTACGGCGCTGGCGCCGCCCCGCACCACCCCGGGCTGAACGCCGGGGTCGATATCCTGAGCGATACGCTCGGCGTCGATTTCGGTCCCTACATGCAGCGCGTTATCGCGGCCACCTACCGTGCCTGGCTGCCCATCATTCCGGAGTCGGCGCGTCCACCTCTCCTCAAGCAGGGTAAGGTTGGCATTGAGTTCAGGATCATGCCTGACGGTAGTGTCAAGCAGATGATCCTGCGCTTTCCCTCCGGCGACGTTGCGCTGGACCGAGCAGCCTGGGGCGGCATCACTGGCGCTTCACCCTACCCGCCACTGCCCAAGGAGTTCAAGGGACCTTACCTGGCGCTGCGCTTCGGCTTCTACTACAACGCCAAAGACGAGCTGCAGTAAACCCACAGCCCTGAAGGTACCGGAGCGATGACCCTTCATAGAACGCCTCGGCGCTCTCCGGACCCTTCCAGCGCCGCGCGCCTGCGCCAGCGCCAGATTATCGGTCTTGTTGTACTCGGCCTTTTGATCCTCATCGTCAGCCTTTCCCGCGCCCAATGGTTTGACCTTTTCCCGCCCGGATGGTGGAGGCTTTGGTAAGGGTCGATTCCATCGAGAATCCAGCCGCAGCCCCGGCGCAAGCGAATCCGTTGCTGCCCGTTCTCCTTGGGCCCACCGCCAGCGGCAAGACCTCCCTGGCACTCCGCCTGGCCGAGCGCTTCGCAGGCGAGATCGTCAGTTGCGACTCCGTCGCTGTGTACCAGGATTTCGAGATCGGTACTGCAAAACCCAGCATGGCGGAACGGGCACGCGTGCCCCACCACCTGGTCGACGTGGCCTCTCCCGCGACGCCCTACACGGCCGGCGACTACAGCCGGGACGCGCGCACTGCTATCCGCGACATTGCGGCTCGCGGTCACCTGCCCATCGTCAGTGGGGGCACCGGCCTGTACCTGCGCGCCTTGCTGGACGGCCTATTTGCCGGCCCGCAACGCTCAGAAGCCCTGCGCACACGATTGCACAGCTCGGCCAGCCGCCATGCTCCGCTATGGCTCCACCGCGTCCTCGCGCGCATGGACCCGGCTGCCGCCGCACGCATTCACTCCAATGACATCCCCAAGCTCATTCGCGCAATTGAAGTAACGCTTACCGCGCGCGAGCCGCTCACCGAGGCTTGGAAGCGCGGCGCCGAGCCGCTGACCGGATTCCGGATACTCCGCATCGGGCTCGCCCCGGATCGCCACCAGCTATACCGGCGCATCGATGCACGCGCGGCGGCGATGTTCGCGGCGGGGTTGATCGCGGAAACGAAACAGTTGCAGGCACAATATGGGGTCGGGCTCAAACTTTATGACGCCCTCGGCTACCGCCAGGCCACCGCGTTTCTGCGCGGCGAGATTGACGAGCCGGAGACCATCCGGCTGGCGCAACAGGGCCATCGCAACTTTGCCAAGCGGCAGATGACCTGGTTCCGCCGCGAACCCGGCGTGCATTGGCTCCATGGCTTCGGCGACGATCCGGAGATCCAGCATGCGGCCGAAGCACTGATCGCCCAGCACCTGCTCCCTCCTGATCGCGAGCCGGCGCCGTTCTAACTTAGATCACGATCGTCATTCTGAGCGCCGCGAAGACTCCATGCCGCAGTGATCTGCTACACATCTATTGCTATTGCGCCGCAGTCACCGTGAGCGTCACCGGGATGGAATGGTTCGCCACCTGCGAGCCGTTGGCGGAGGTCGCTTCGACCGTGATGGTGCTCGTGCCCAGCGGCGTACCAGGTGACACCGCCGGGGGGTGGTGCAGATAGGCATACCGCTGCGAACAAGAACTCAGCCCCGCCACCATCCCGCCAACGATCAGGACTAGTCCCACGCCACGCAGCGCACGGCTGCGGCCCGCACCAAGGCCGATCAGCCCGAAGATCCCCGGCAGCAGAAAAGCGTAGAACAGCCCGTGCCCCTCGGTTGCAAGTTGCGCGTTGCCCGTCGGCGCGGTCGTCTGGATCGTCATCGTGCCCACGCCGCCCTGCGCGCCCACAAAGACGTTCGACGGAATAAACGTACAAGTGGTGGCGAGCGGCAAGCCCGAACAGGAAAGCGTGGCAAAGCCGGAAAAGCCGTTCGACGGCGTCAGCGAGATTACTGCATTTCCAAAAGTGCCCGCCTTCAGCGTCAACGAAGCCGGATTGGCGCTCAACGTGAAGTCCGGCAAAGCCGTTGTCTCCGTATGGACGGAAGCGACGCTGGAAGCGGAGGCCGCGTGCGTCGTATCCCCACCGTAGAACGCCTGGACCTCGTGATCACCGGCCAGCAGGTTGTCTGATACCAGAGTTGCCGTGCCATCGGGCTGCAGGGGCGCCGCACCAATCTGCCGGAGGTTGCCGCTGCCATCGCGTTGCGTGAACGTCACTGCGCCGGAAAGCGTGCCTTCACCCGCCTTGGGGTATACATGGGCGGCCAGGGTGGCCACGGTACGCTGCCCTTCCGTAACTGTAGACGGAGCGATGCTAGTCTCGGTGGGCGCGGTGTGCGAAGTCTGCGCATGCGCGGCAACGCTGCCCAATCCCAAAGCGCTCAATCCTGATGCGATACCGAGTACAACCGCGGCCCGGTATGAAATTCGAAGGGCATGCCTGCCCAGGCTCAATACTGACGGCAAGTGAAGATCCTCTTAAATGGAAGCAAGTCCGTAAGGGGTATTGTATCTGCGCCGCGCCTTCCCTGTGCAGCATGACGGCCCGGGTGCCTTTACTGCGGCGGCGATGCTGCTGTCCCGCTCGCCTTTGCGCTCTTTCCTTGCCTGCCCTCGAGCGTTCCTTCCGGCGCGCCCGGCTCCGCAATCGAGCGGTGCGCCACTGCGGAAGGGCCACCATCATCGGAGGCCGTGGATGGCCGCTCCGTCACGCTCTGCACCGGTTCGGTGAATTGTGTGTTGCCCTTTTGCCCACCACCCTTGCGATTCGCCTGCTTCTCTTGTTGTCCATTGGACTCATTGGGATTGTTGTTGCTGGCGCCGTCTTTCGATCCGCCTTGTGCGGCCGTGCTGCCGCCCGAATCCGTCGCCCCGCTCCCGCCGCGATGACAACCCGTAGCCAGCATTGCGCATAGCACCAGCCCTGCCCAGCAGCAAGCACACCGTCGCGCCACTCCGTTCCTGCTCATGCAGGAAGAGAGTGCTGGGCATGCTGCGAAGGTTGCCGCCCCGCCGGCCTTTGGCCCAAAAACGTTAGAACTTCGCCACAATCCACAACCCCGCGACCATCAGCACGCAACCCACAATCCGCATCGGGGTCGCCGGATGCACCTTGAATCCCACCCAGCCGAAGTGGTCGAAGAGGATCGAGGTTGCCAGCGCCGCCGTGATATTCAGGCCGGTAAAGATGCCGGCGCCAAGCCGTTGCGCCAGCGCCACGCCGGCCAGCGTCGATGCAATGCTGGCCAGTCCGCCCAGCCACGCCCACCAGTGCACGCCAGCCAGCTTCTCCGTGCCCGGGACCGGCTGCCAAACGAAAAGCTGTAGCAGCAGGATTCCAGCGAAGCCGGCCAGATACACAACACCGCCGGCCCAAAGAACCGTTCCCAACTGTTTTCTGAGTTCTGCGTTCGCCCCGGACTGCACCGGGTTAAGCGCTCCCGCGCCCAGGGTCACGAGATAAAACAACCAGTTCATGCATGCACCTTCACCGCCCTGAGATGCCGCATTCGGGCGTTACCGCCCCACGTTCCTGTCAGTGCATGCGCGTGCGGTCGTCCGGATCGACGTAGCGGCCTTCCTCATCAAAATGCACATCGCGATTTTGCTTGCGCATGTACACCTGGAACTTCCGCGCGGCGCGCCCCCGCTTCCAGCGGTAGTACCGGTTGCGAATGCCGAAATACTGCTCGCTGGCCGCTGTCTTGTACCCGCGCTTGGGCGCGGATTTCGCGTACAGAAAGCCGCACAACCCGCCGCTCAGGTATGCTAGGTAGGTCAAAGGCGATCCGCCGCCGACCAGGCTCACCAGCGCGATCAGCAGATAGATCACGACCAGGTACTTGGCGCGGATGCCGATCGGCAGCGGGAAGAGCATGAATTCCTGGTCGCCGAAAAGCACCGCAAAAGCTGCTAACAGGCCAAAGATTCCGCTTGAAGCGCTGTAGGTCGACTCCAGCGGCGACAGGTGCAGCACGCCTGTAAACGACAACGCCGCCGCGATCACCCCGCCACCAATCACGGACAGGAAGTAGATCTCCAGCAGCCACTTGCCACCCCGTACCGCTTCCAGGTACGCACCGATAAACCACAGCGAAAGCATGTTGAACAGAACAGCCAGCAGCCCGATCTGCACAAAGCTGTAGGTGACGAACTGCCATATGTACAGGCTCTTGAACGCAAAGATCGGGGTCAGGATCAACGCGCCGATAAAGCTTTTCAACGGCGTAACGAAACCGGAAAGCAGCACAACCGCGTACACTGCGAGGTTCGCCAGGACGAGCTTCTTGGTCACGCCCCCGAACTGCGGAAACGAAAGCATGGTGGAGCCGAGACGAGGCATAGTGCCTTTATTATCCCCCGGCTGCGCAAAACCGGCTTGCCGCTACATTCTGCCGCGGAGGATAGAGCGGATATTTGCGGGATCCCTCCTGCCGTCCAGCACCGAAAGCACCATAGGTGGTTGAAGATCCGGAGCATAGGCAATGAGAAACTCGCGCACGTTCCAAAACAACACCGGGCGCGTACTCAGGTTTGGGCGCGTGTGCCCAGCATGCGGAAACGAAGAGATGTTTCGTACGGCTTGAAAAATCTCCTCCGATATCCGATTGGCTGCCTTCGTGTCATCCTCAGCAATAAAGTCCCATATCGCTTGTATGTCCCGGAATGCACCGGGATGAATCGTGCACTGCTGCCTCACGTCCGAGGGGAACGGAGTGCGGCATGTTCGCGCAATTTCTTGAAGGCTTCCTCGACGGGTATGGGCGTAACCTCGCCTCGCACAACCTCATCGTACCGGCGATCAATTTCCTCCCGGACAGCATTCACTGCATCGAGATACCCCAGCAGGGCCTCCTCGATAATCGCCCCCTTGGCGCGCCCTGATAGAGCAGCTAAGTCTGTGAGTTGAGCGTCGATCTGAGGATCGATTCTGATTTCCACGTCGCCCTCCCTCTTGATTGTCCCATTATGCCGCATGTGGCATGCCTCATCGAAGATTGCCGCTCACCGCTCCGGTACCGGCGTCACTGCCGCGCTGCAGTGCCCCGCCTTGTCGCACGCGCGCACGCCGAAGATCACGTTGTCCTTCGAAACCGGCAACGTCGCCGTATGTTCCGCGCCCTGACCGGCCGGGGCACCATATCTTTGCGCATCGCCGCTGTACTGCCAATCCGGGGCTGCTGTCTCCCGCCACACAATCTCGTAGCGAGCATCAGCCGGGGCGCCCTCCGGCGCCTTCCACTGCAGGGTGGTGTTGTTGTCCAGGTTCTTCGTCTCTACACGCACCTCACGCGGCTTCCCGGGCACGGAGGCCAGCGTCGCCAGCGTCGCCGCGTTCAGCTGCGCTACCTTTGCGATATAGCCGAAATCGTCGAACTTCAACAGGTCGCCGTACTCCACCCCGTTCTCCGTCCGCACATTCTGGTGCTGGTGATTGAAATTCTCCCGCCACTCCGTAAGGCGAACCGCCGCGAAGCCCTCCTGGTTGAACGAGTAGTGATCACCGCCGCGTAAAAAGCGGTCCAGCCGCATTTCCAGCACCGGCCGGAATGTCGCCTCGACATTCCCGTTCGCGCCTCCTCCGAAATAGGTCCGGTCTACCGCCGCGATTTCACGCGCGAGTTCCCGGGATGGCGAGTCGCTGTCGAGCCCAAGCATCAGAATGCGCCTGGTCTCCTCCGGCGTGGCATTGGCCGGCACGCCCTCTGAGAACACCCGCACCATCGACTTGTCCTGCAGCGTATCGCCCGGCGTGGTATCGCCGCCCACGATGTCATTGTTCAGCACGCCCTCTAGGTCCCAACCCTCCTGCTTGGCAAGCCCGGCCAGGTGCTTGCTTCCGTTCAGTCCCTGCTCCTCGCCCGCAACCGCAACAAAGACCAGCGTCGCCGGAAACCGATGCTGGCTCAGCACCCGCGCGCACTCCAGGCTCACCGCCGTCCCGCTGGAGTCGTCGTTCGCTCCCGGCGCAAAGCTCTTGGTGTCCATCACGTCGGTCACGCGTGTGTCATAGTGCCCCGTCACCAGGTACATCCGCTTCGCCTGCACTGGGTCGGTTCCGCGCAGAATAGCGTATACATTTGTAATCGTCGTCGGTTGCGTAATCCGCGGATGAGCCCCGGTCTGCGGCGGCTCTGTAAATGTATCCGTCTTCACCTCCAGGCACCCGCCGCAGGCCTTTGCATCCTCGTCGAATTGCGTCTTGATCCAGGCAGCCGCTGCCGTCACCCCCGTCCCCGGCGGCAGGTCCTTGTCCATGCTGGATATCGTGCTGCGGTTGCGGAAGCTCACCAACTTTTCGATCACCTGCTGGATGTGCCCGGCTGAAATTGAGCGCAGCGCCGCCGCGATCTGCGGATCAGCCGGTGCATTCCCAATCGGCGCGCCAGTGGCAACGAGATCACGGCTCTCGCCGTCAGAGTAGGCGTACGCTGGGAAGAGGACGGTCAGCAGCATCGCCATCGCAAGCAGTGCCCGCATGTCGCATCCGCCGCTCCGCCCTGTCCAATAGAAAATCTTCATTTCGTCCTCGTTCGTAGGGGTCTCGCCTGCCGCATTGCGAACTTCTCTCTAAAACTTGCGAAGTTGGCAGCCCAAGCGGGCCGTTTGTCATCATCCATCGTAATACTCGTGCTGAGCCGGGAGGCGGAAATGCCAGTTTGTCCAGAATGTGAAACTGCACTCGACATCGATACACAAGACATGGAAGAGGGCGATGTGGTCGCGTGCGATGAGTGCGGAACCGAGTTCGAAGTAGTCGGTACAGAGCCCTTCGAGCTTTCCAAGGTCGATGAAGAAGGCTATGACGATGTCGGGGCAGAGCCTGCGGAAGAGGAAGAAGAATGAGCTCAACACCATACACGCCGGCGATCAGCGGGGCGCTGGGCAGGTTGCGGCCAGCAGCGATGCTCCTTGCGGTCGCCCTGTGCGCGCCGCTGCCGTTTTTCAGCTACACGCAACTTGCATCGGCACAATCCGGAGGCGCCGCCACTGCGCAACGGGTAATCCAGGGCAAGGTGCTGAATGCAGATGGCGCTCCGCAGCAGGGAGCCATCGTGTATCTCAAGAACATGAAGACGCTCGAAGTGCGTACATACATCAGCACTGCCGACGGCAGCTATCGCTTCGGCCAGCTCAGCATGGATTCGGATTTCAACCTTTGGGCCGACAGCAATGGCAAGAAGTCGAAAGAAAAGACCATCAGCTCCTTTGACTCCAAACGAGTCTTCGATATGAACCTAAAGCTCGATATGGGCAAGTAGCGCGGAACACCGTACACGACGTACCCTGCGGGCGCACTCCGCTTCCAGAACGCTGACCTTACAAAGCAAAAGGCCACCTCATCGAGAGGTGGCCTTTTGCTTACTCGTTTACAGGATCTAGCTACGCTTCCAGTTCACCAGATCGCCAAGGGTTGTGGTTGAGCTCGAAACCGGCTGCTTGTACGCTTCCACATCCGCGCGGCTGCCTTCCTCGCCCACGGCCCGCAGGCTCAGGCCGACCTTCTTCTCCTCCGGATTCATCTTGATGATCTTGAACTCGTGCTCTTGTCCCACATCAAGTTTCACCGGCACCCCGCTCTGGTCCGTTGCTTCGGAGACGTGGCATAGGCCTTCGATACCCTCCGCAACCTCAACAAACGAACCGAATTGCGCCGTACGCAGAACCTTGCCCTTCACCACATCGCCCACGCGATGCTGGGCGAAGAAGGTTTCCCAAACGTCAGGTTGCATCTGCTTGATGCCGAGCGACAGCCGCCGGTTCTCGGCTTCCACGCCCAACACCACTGCCCGCACCTTCTCGCCCTTCTTTAGGACCTCCGACGGATGCTTGATGCGCTTGGTCCAGCTCAGGTTCGATACATGGACCAACCCGTCAATGCCGTCTTCGATTTCGATAAACGCACCGAAATCGGTCAGGTTGCGTACGCGGCCCTCAACGATGGTCCCGGCCGGGTAGCGCTCGGAAAGATGCTCCCACGGATTTTCGAGCAGTTGCTTCATGCCCAGCGAAATCCGCCGGTCTGCCGGATTCACCGCGAGAATGATCGTCTCGACCTCATCGCCGGGCTTGACCAGCTTCGACGGATGCTTCATCCGCTTGGACCAGGTCATTTCGGAAACGTGGACCAGGCCTTCGATCCCCTGCTCCAGTTCCACAAACGAGCCGTAGTCTGTCACGCTCAGCACGCGGCCGCGGACGCGCGCGCCCACCGGATACCGCTCTACGGCGTCCAGCCAGGGGTCGGGCGTTAACTGCTTGAAGCCCAACGACACGCGCTGCTTGTCCTTGTCAAACTTCAGCACCTTGACCTGGATCTCATCGCCCACATTCACCAGATCGCGCGGATGCGTCAGCCGTCCCCACGACATATCGGTGATGTGCAGCAGGCCATCGATGCCGCCCATGTCGACGAACGCCCCGTAGTCGGTCAGGTTCTTCACCGTCCCGGTCAGGATCGCGCCCTCTTCCAGGTGTTCGAGTGTGGTGGACCGCTTGCTGGTCTGCTCTTCTTCGAGCAGCTCCTTGCGGCTTACCACCACATTCCCGCGCTTCTTGTTCAGCTTAATAACGCGTACTTCAATCTGCTGGCCGATGTAGCCGTCCAGATTGCGGACCGGCCGGATCTCAAGCTGCGAGCCGGGCAGAAACGCCTTGATGCCAATATCGACGGTTACCCCGCCCTTGACGCGTCCCAGCACCGTTCCGAGCACCGGCGTCTTGTCTGCGGCTGCCTTCTCGATCACATCCCATACGCGGTGCCGCTGGGCCTTGTCGTAGCTCACCAGGTAGCCGCCTTCCGGCTCCTCGCGCTCCACCACGACCTCAACGATGTCGCCCGGCTTGAGCTTCGGCTGTCCGGTGTGGTCCAGCACCTGCTCGATCGGAATCAGGCCTTCGGACTTCAGCCCCACATCGACCACCACATGCTTGTCGGTGAGCTTTACAACCGTGCCGGTGACGACGTGGTCGTCCGAAGCCATGCTGGCCGCCTCGGCTGCCTGCTCACGGTCGAACGATTCCAGCGCGGCAGCGAAGTCTTCCATGCCCATGTCGTCATCGGCATGTTCGCTTCCCGCGGCTGCGGCTGGCCTGCCCGCTGGGGCGATCGACTGTGCAGGCGCCTGGAGCATAGCAGGAGCGGCCGTTTCGCCAGCCTCCGGCTCATGCGTCGCGGCGCTTTCGGTTACGTGCTCCGCATCGACAGCGGCATCCTGCGTGGCCGTCTCGGCGCTCGCATAGGAGGCCTGCGCGGAGTCCGGGCCTTGCTGAAAGCCTTGTTCCTGGCCTTGCGCGTGGCTCTGCTCAGGGCTTTGTTCGGAGTGCTGCTCGGCGGCGTCGATTGGGTGATGGGTGGATTCGGCGGACGGAGCATGCTCTGCCGCGGCTTCTAGCGTAGGGGTTTCCAATTCGGTGTTCAGGGTTGGGCTCTCGGTGTGGGAATAGAGGGTGTCTGCCATAACAACTAGCTCCGGATTCGCGAAGTTCGCGCGGCCACCCGAGCGGTACGGGAAGGGGGCACGCTTCAGCCCGCGACTGCAAGCCGCGTTCGCCTCCTCGCAGGTTCTTCGGCCTGCTCGGGCCAACGCCGGACATCTGCCCTCTACCGCTCCTGCCGGGTTCGCCTCGAAGGGACGGCAGCCAAGGCCGCTTGAAGCGGTCCGGGGAAGTGGCGCTTCCAAAATGGCAGCACCCGATTTGCGGGGATCGGTAAGATTGGCGATGCAAACCCTCACATGCGAATCCAGGCACGCAGGGTTCCATCTCCAACTGTAGCAAGAACGGCAGGCCTGGTCAATGGCCGGCCCCCATTCTCTCCGCGCCGATCAGCCGCCCCGCTTTGGCCCGTGCCCACGCCCCGTATACTCGAAGCACGATGGACCGCCTCTGGACCCCTTGGCGTTACGCCTACATCACCACTGCCGATGACGCCGACACCCGGCAGGGCGTTCCCGAGGCGCTCCGCAGCTGGCCGGGCGACCACCATTGCGTCTTCTGTAATCTGCTCGCCTCCGTGCGCTATGCGATGGACCACGGCACGCCCACCACCGATGCAGAACGCGCCGGCAACATCGTCCTTCAGGGCGAACACTCCTTCATCTGCCTCAACGCCTTCCCCTACTCCTCCGGCCATGTGATGGTGGTGCCGTACGCGCACGAAAGCTCGCTCGGCCGTCTCGACTCCGCCGCTGCCGCCGAGATGATGCAGCTTGCCCAACGCACCGCCCGCGCCCTCGACGTCGCTTACGCCCCAGAGGGCATGAATTTCGGCATGAATCTGGGCCGGGCCGCCGGCGCCGGCGTCGCTGGCCACCTTCATCTACACGCTTTACCGCGCTGGACCGGCGACACCAATTTCATGACCGTTGTCGGCGAAACCCGCATCCTGCCGGAAACCCTTGCCGACACCTGGCAAAAGCTGCGCGACGCCTTCGCCCGCATCCAATAGCACAAATCCCCAGGCCGCAATCGTGCCGGATCAAGGTGTCAGATCATGTCCCCTCAGGAACCCCGCAATCAGACCCCGGTAAAGCCCGACGCCACGCGGCCGGAAGACGCCTCCACCTCCGTCCAGAACACCCAGCCAGAAGACGCCTACAACAGCGGTGGCGAGCATAAGCAGCAGCGCCGCGAACTGGAGCTCAACGTTCAGGGGCAGGGCGGCCAGGGGCAACAGCATCCCGAGAAGCCCGCCGGCATCCACTCCACCGGTTCTTTCACCGGCACGGCTGAAAAACCGGAGATTCCCTCCGAATAGCCGGGGCTGGCTAGGCGCGCCTCGCCTAGGCCCTGGCCGCCGCCTCAATAATGCGGACCACCGCCTCAGGGTGTGAAACGATCACCAGATGGCCGGAAGCGACCTCCTGCGTTTTGGCCCCGATGCGCTCGGCCAGCACGCTCTGCGTCTTCGGGTTCAATATCCGGTCTTCCGTCGTTTGGAGGTACCAGCTCGACTTGGTCTTCCATGCCGGTGGTTCAAGCGTCGCCGCAAACAACTTCGCCGCATATGGGTTCTGGGCCGCAGCAGCCACCCGGAGCGCAGCAATCTCCACATCCTGCGCGATCGCGTCATGAAGCATCTCTGCGGTCGCCCATACCAGCCCGTCCGCATCCGGCGTGATCTCCACCTGTGCTGCCATCGGATGCATACCCAGCAGCGCTCCAAAAGGCTCTCCGGCTTCCGGCGCAAATGCGGCCAGGTACACCAGCTTCGCTACGTTCGAATGGTTGCCCGCAGCCGTGATCACCGCTCCGCCGTAGGAGTGCCCCACCAGCACTACCGGCCTGGTTTGGCGGGCGATTACCTGCTCCACCACTGCCACATCCTCCGCAAACTCCCGCAGGTGCATCTGCGCCGCCTGCACTTCGTAGCCCTTCATCAGCAACGGCGCAATCACCTGCGCCCAGGCGGAGCCGTCGCTCCACACCCCGTGCACCAGCACAATGCTGAACTCGTTCTTTCCGTTTTCCGCCACACTTCCTCCTGATGTCCCCGATTCAACAGTGCTGGCAATTTGGATGTGCTTCGAGGCCACGGTGAAGGCGCCCCCGTCCCGAGCGGTTTTCGGGACGGATGGAGGGTGAGGACACTGCGAAAGCCAACCTTCAAAGCTTGCGAGCTAATGCGCTGCGTTCCCGTTCTCGCTCGCCGCGGCTAAGTCCACCAGACCGCCGCCGTCTTCCACCGTCGCGGCCATTTCCAGGAGCTCCGATGGCATGCTTTTGTTAGGCTTCACTCCCAACTGGCGCAGCATCTCCGCCTGCCGGATCACGCTGCCTTTCTTGCCTGCCAGCTTATGAAGCGCCTCCTCAAAGCCCTCCTGCGCCTGCCGCAGGCTCTTGCCCACTCCGGCCATCTCCTTGGCAAACGCGGTCAGCTCGTCATAGAGCTTGGCGCCGCGGCTCGCGATCTCTCGCACATTCCGCGCCTGCTCCTCCTGCCGCCACAGGTGCCTGATGGTGCGCAGCACAAACAGCAGCGTGCTCGGTGTCACCATCAGCACGCTCCGTTCCCAGGCATGCGTCCACAACTCCGCATCGCGTCCGATCGCCAACAGAAACGCCGGCTCGATCGGCACAAACATGATCACGAAGTCCATTGTCTCGAGCTTCCCAAGCCCTGGGTAGTCGCGCTCCGACAGGTCCTTTACATGCCTGCGCATGGAGCCGATGTGGCGCTCCAGCGCGCTTTCCCTTGCCTTCTCGTCGACGCAGTTCACGTGATCGCTGTAAGCCACCAGGGAAACCTTGGCGTCAAGGATGATGTGCTTGCCCTCGGGCAGATGCAGCACCGCGTCCAGCCGCGCACCCGTGCCGTCCTCGCGCGTGTACGTCTCCTGCGTGTGGAACTCGAAGCCCTTGCGCAGCCCCGCCGCTTCCAGAATGCCTTCCAGAATCACTTCGCCCCAGTCCCCCTGCGCCTTGCTGGAGCCCTTGAGCGCCCGCGTCAGATCCGTCGCGTCCCTGGAAAGCTGCTGGTTCAGATCCATCAACTGCTTCACCTGGCCGGCCAGTTCGCTCCGTTGCCGGCCCTCATGCACATACACCTCTTCCACCTTGCCCTGAAACTCCTTCAACCGCGTTTGCAGTGGATCGAGCAGCTGCTGCAAACTCGCTTGATTTTGTTCCGTAAACCGCTTCGATTTCTCTTCCAGAATCTCGTTGGCCAGCGCCTTGAAGTGGTTGCTGAACTCCCCGCGCGCCGCGCCCAGCAGCGCAATGTTCCGCTCCGCCTGTTCGCGCTCCTTCCCCAGCTCCATCCGGGCTTCGCTCAACTGCTCCCGCAATTGCGACTGCTCTTCCTGCGCACTAGTCAGGCGGTAGCGCAGTTCGCTCGCGTCCGTATCCATGCGCTCGATGCGGCTTCGCTGCGCTTCGGCGGCAGATTCCACCCGGCCTAGGGCGACGCGCAATTCGTTCTGCTCGGCCGCTGCTTTCCCCTCGCGGGCCCGCGCTTCCCGCAGCTCCCCTTCCAAAGAAGAGACTTGTGCGGCCTCCGCAGCCCACCGCGCCCGCTCCGCCCCGTACCCGGCCTCCCGGACACGAAAACGCATTTGCGCGAACAGCGCTCCGAGCGCAGCGCCCAGGGCGCACGCCACTGCAATTAGCACGATGGAAAGGAACGAAAGGTTTGCCATAGGGGATATCCAAACTCTACTCGCATCCGAGCGCCAAAGGCGACCGCCGCCGCAGGGCCGCAACCACTCGGCTTTATGCCCTCCGTAATCTGCACCGCCCCGCCTTTACACTCATCCAACCCCTCGGTAGACTTGAAACTTTGAGGCCGGCATCCTATCTCTCTAGGGCCGCAGTGGACGTGTGCGTCATAGGCCTCGATACAATTCAGTCATTACGAGCGGGTTAAGGAGACAGGCATGGCAGCAGTAGACGAGAAGGTAAAGCAGATCATCGTGGAACAGCTACAGGTGGACGAGGCGGAGGTCACCCCCAACGCCTCCTTTCAGGAAGACCTGGGCGCTGATTCCCTCGATGTGGTCGAGCTCGTAATGCAGTTTGAAGAGGCCTTCGATCTGGAAATCCCCGACGAAGACGCCGAAAAAATCAAGACCGTCAAGGACGCCACCGAGTACATCGAAAAGCATCAGAAGGGTGGCAAGTAGTCTTGGCTCTGCGCTGCGATAGAAGAGTCGTGGTTACGGGGCTGGGCCTGATCGCCGCTATCGGCAATACTGCGCCTGAGATATGGCAAGCGCTGCTAGCCGGCAAGAGCGGCATGGCCCCCATCACTGCCTTCGATACGACGGGTTTTCCCGTCACCTTCGCTGCAGAGGTCAAGAACTTCGACCCGCTCAAGTTCATCGAGAAGAAGGAATCGCGCAAAATGGCGCGCTTCATTCACCTCGCCCTCGCCGCGGCTCACGAAGCCATGGAACAGTCGGGCCTTAAGATCACCCCGGAAAACGCCACCCGTGTCGGCGTCCATATCGGCTCAGGCATCGGCGGCTTTGACATCATTGAGCGCGAGCACAGCAATATGCTGAACGGTGGCCCGCGCAAAATCTCGCCCTTCTTTATTCCCGCGGCCATCGTCAACCTCGCCGCCGGCCAGGTCAGCATTCGCTATGGCGCCAAGGGTCCCAACCAGGCCACCGCTACCGCCTGCACCACCTCAGCCCACTCCATCGGCGACGCCTATCGCATCATCGAGCGCGGCGATGCCGACGTCATGATCGCCGGTGGCGCCGAGGCCGCCATCACCCCCATGGGCATCGGCGGCTTCGCCGCCATGAAAGCCCTCTCCACCCGCAACGACGACCCCGAACACGCTTGCCGTCCCTTTGACAAGGACCGCGACGGTTTTGTCGTTGGCGAGGGCGCGGGCATTCTGATCCTCGAAGAGCTCGAGCACGCCAAGGCCCGAGGCGCGAAGATACTGGCCGAGATCGTCGGCTACGGCATGAGCGCCGATGCGTACCACATGACCGGCATGGCTCCCGAAGGGGAAGGCTGCTTCCGCGCAATGGATAACGCCATCAAGAGCGCTGGCCTCCAACCGGACCAGATCGACTACGTGAACGCGCACGCCACCTCCACGCCGCTTGGCGATGCCAACGAAACCGCCGCTCTCCGCTCCCTCTTCGGCGAACACGCCACCAGCCACAAGCTCTACATCAGCTCCACCAAGTCCATGACCGGGCACCTTCTCGGGGGAGCTGGCGGCCTGGAAGCGGGCATCACCATCATGGCGCTCGAACACCAAATGGTGCCGCCCACCACCAATCTCCTCGACCCCGACCCGGAGTGCGACCTGAACTACGTGCCGAACACGCCGCAAAAAGCCGACCTCGACATCGCCCTCTCCAATTCCTTTGGCTTCGGCGGCACCAATGGCTCCCTCGTCTTTCGGCGCTTCCGCGAGTCATACGCGTAGGGCGAGTGCGCCTAGTCCAGCGAGGGGCGTGATCTGCTCGTACCTTCGCGAAAACGGCCTGCGATCTTTATGCGTGCCCCTGAGCAAGCAACACCCCGCAGCTCCTCCCGTTCTAACCAGCCATGAAAGCTGAACTGAGCAGAAAACACGCATTGGAATCCCACCACAAGAAAGCGGCGGGCAAACAGGCCCATGGAAAACCGAAAAAGGGAGCAGGCAAGGACCTGCGGCGCGCCTATGAGCACCTCGCGCGGGCCAGCGTGCTTGAAGCAGCTTCCGGCGCGGACGGGAACCTGCGCACTGTTGCAATCCGTCTTCGGGAGCTGGCCCTCGAACACCTGGATGCTGCGAATCCCAGCGACGCCAAGGTCGCCGCAGAGTTCGCCCGCGCAGCGGAACATGCCGGTTTCGCTGCTCTCGTAGGCCATGTCAAAAGCGCCATCAGCAGTTCGGATGAACTCGATGCGGCACTTCGCCACGAATACGAGAAGTTGGCCGACGAGGCGCGGGTCCCCTCGCCAAAGAAGTCACATAATCAGAAAGACTCAATCACGCGCGCCGACGAACTCGTTGCCATCTCGCACACTCTGATCGGCGAGGCGGAAGCATCGCTGGCACAGGAGCAATTCGCCCGCGCCATGGAGTGCATCCGCAGCGCGGAAGCGCTCGCCTCGGTCCGCGATCACCTGAAGCATCACTAGCCGTACTACCACTTCTTCGCCAAAACTAGAGCTCGGTAGTCTTGCTCGCTACCAGTCCCTGAGCCCGCGCGACGAACTCAGCGACGGGAACGGAGCCTTGGTCGCCCTTTCCGCGCACTCGCACGCTTACCGTGCCCGCTTCGGCCTCTTTGTCGCCAAAAACGAGCACAAATGGCACTTTTTGCATCGTAAAGTCGCGTATTTTGCCGTTCATTTTTTCATTACGCCCATCCAGATTCACGCGCAAACCCGCGCCTTTCAACTCTGCCAGCAGCTTCTCGCCATACGCATTATGCCGCTCCGCAATCGGCACCAGACCTACCTGCACAGGCGCTATCCACATCGGAAATGCCCCGGCGTAGTGCTCGATCAGCACGCCAAAGAACCGCTCCACAGAACCGAAGAGTGCGCGATGCACCATCAATGGCTGATGCCGCTCGCCATCCTCGCCCACATACTCCAGATCGAAGCGCGCCGGCAGGTTGAAATCGAACTGCACTGTTGAGAGCTGCCATAAGCGACCGATCGCATCCACCAGCTTGATGTCGATCTTCGGTCCGTAAAACGCCGCTTCACCAGGAATCATCTTGTAGGGAATGCCCTTGCGTTCCAGCGCGTTTTTGAGCGAACGATTCGCCAGTTCCCAATTCTCGTCAGAGCCCGCATAGTTCTGCCGGTCCGCCGGGTCCCAGGTGGAAAGTTCTACCTTGAACTCGTGAAAGCCGAATGTCTCCAGCACTGCCTGCGCGAAATCAATGCAGCCCACCACCTCGTCCTCGATCTGCGCCGGCGTGCAGAAGATGTGCGCATCGTCCTGCGTGAAGCCGCGCACGCGCAGCAGTCCGTGCATCGTGCCGGAGCGCTCGTAGCGATACACGTTGCCGAGCTCCGCCAGCCGCACCGGCAGATCGCGGTAGCTCTTGGGCGAGTTTTTGTAAATCAGGATATGGAACGGACAGTTCATCGGCTTCATGCGGTAATCCGCATCGTCCAGCTCCATGGGCGTAAACATGTTCTGCGCATAGAAGCCTTCGTGGCCGCTCGTCTGCCACAGGTTTACGCGGGCCACATGCGGCGTATACACAATCTCGTACCCGCGACGGATACATTCACTGCGCATCCACTCTTCCATGAGCATGCGAATGATGCCGCCCTTGGGATGCCAGAAAATCAGCCCGGCGCCGGCAAGCTCCTGAATCGAGAACAGGTCCAGTTGCTTGCCCAGCACGCGGTGGTCGCGGCGGTGCGCCTCCTCCAGCCGCGCGAAGTGCTCGTCCAGTTCCTTCTTCGAGAAAAACGCCGTTCCATAAATGCGCTGCAGTTGCGGATTCTTTTCATCGCCCAGCCAGTACGCCCCCGCAAGGCTCAGCACCTTGAAAGCCTTCACCCGCCCCGTGGAAGGCACATGCGGCCCGCGGCAGAAGTCCACGAACTCGCCATTGCGATACAGCGAGATCTCTTCGCCCGGTTTCGTAAACTTCTCGATAAAATGCACCTTCATGAAATCGTCATGCGCGCGATACTCCGCCAGTCCTTCCTCGCGCGGCTCCCACTCGCGCACGAAAGCCTCGTCGCGCGCCACCACCTCGCCCATGCGTTTTTCGATCGCTTGCAGGTCATCCGGAGTGAAAGGCGTAGGGCGGTAGAAGTCGTAGAAAAATCCTGCGTCGGTCGCCGGACCATGCCCCAGCTTCGTCTCCGGAAACAGTTCCAGGACCGCCGTTGCCATCACGTGGGCAGCTGAGTGCCGCACCACATGGAGCGACTCAGCATCCTTCTCCGTCAGGAGTTGCAAGCGCACATCTTCCTTCAACGGCGTACGCAAATCCACCAAGCGCTCCGCCTGCGCATCCGGAGCGGCATACATCGCGTCTTCCGCGGCGGAGGAAACAGCACCCTCCGTTTTCATCACGGCGGCAAGCGGCTGGACACGCGCGACCACCGCGGCAGCAGCCAGCCGCGGCGAGATGCTCATCGCGACATCGTGGGCAGTGGAGCCGGAGGGCAGGGAACGAACGGAACCGTCGGGCAGTTGAACTTTTATTTGGCTTTCGGAAGACATCATGGCTGCTTCCAGAATAGGGGCGAACGCGGCAGCGCGTCGAGAGACAGCGTCCGTAACGCAACAAGGAACCGCGATCCGGCTGCGCTGCAACTGGCTGGCCTGCGCTGTCGCGGATCGCGATGTCGCTCGGATCTACTTCACCGCGGGCCCATTCTGCGGCGAAGGCGTCGCATTCGGAAACAGGTCCTTAAGCGGCGCGGACTGCTGGTCGCGCAGCTCCGGATGCGGGAATGCCTTGCGCGGCATCATCTGGTCCCGCATGGCGGCGTTATATACGAAGATCGCTTCCACCGTCGCGATCTGCGCCAGGTCGCCCGGTTGCAGCCGCTCATACACGTCCATGTTGGAATGGTGCGTCCGGCTTTCGTAGTCCAGCGGATCCTGGATGAACTGGAAACCGGGCAGTCCCACTGCGTCAAATGACAAATGGTCCGTGCCGCCGGTGTTGCGCATCGTGATGGTGCTCACGCCCAGGTCCCGCAGTGGCGCAATCCACTGCCGGAAGATCGGCTCTACCGCCGCGTTTCCTTGCAGATACACGCCCCGGATCTTCCCGCTGCCGTTGTCCACGTTGAAGTACGCGTCCAGCGTCTTCCACTCCGGCTTGGTCTGGACTGGGCCAGCGGCCTTACGCACGAATTCCGGCAGCTTCATCTGGTCCGGCGCAGTGGAAAGCGGGAAGGAACCGAAGTGCTGTGCTACGTAGCCTTTGGATCCGAACAACCCCTCCTCCTCGCCGCTCCACAGCGCTATCCGAATTGTCCGCCGTGGATGTACATCGAGCGCCTCCAGAATGCGCACGGCTTCCATGGCTACGATTGAGCCCGCTCCGTTGTCGGTAGCGCCCGTGCCCGCGGCCCAGGAATCCAGGTGGCCGCCCACCATCACAACCTGTTCCTTCAATTGCGGATCGGTCCCGGGTATCTCGGCCACCGTGTCGAAGCCATGCTGCTGGTCCCCGGTGAATTTCGTTTCCACATTCATCTCGATCGTCACGGGCACATGCTGCTGGAGCAGTCGGTACACGCGGCCATAGTGCTCGATGGCGAGCACCACCACCGGCACCTTCACCGCTTTGTCTCGCTTATACGGCTGCGTTCCCAGTGCGGCGCCGTTGTCGTCAAAGAAGGTGCCGCCGCTGCCGCCGCTGTTCTCGCCATCGCGGCTGGGCAGCAGCACGCCCGCTACTTTCTCATCGGCCAGGAACGTCGCGAGCTTGTCCTTTAAGGCGGCGCGCTTCAGGTACTGCTGCAGCCGCTTCTCAAAGTTCGACTGCTGCGTAGGGTCCGGATACTGCGCCTCTTCCTCAAGCTGCTTGTCGGTGTAGCGCTCGAACAACGGCTTGTCTACCGGCGGCACCGCGCGCATTTCGCCCAGCAGAACGATTTTTCCGGCCAACTTGCCGCGGTACTTATCCATGTCCTTTTCATCGTCAACCACTACGCTCACGGCCTCCCCGCTCACCGGGCCACTCGTGCCCGGCGACCACGGCGTGGCCTGCCCGATAAACGGCGCCATGTCCGGCGATGCCATCCGCACCCATGTGTTCACCTGTTGCCAGCCCATACCGAACTCGCCCCAGTCCTCCAGGTGCGCGTTCTGCAGCCCAAGGTGCGTCAGCGTATCCCGCGTCCACTCGTTGGCCTTCTGCATATTGGGCGAGCCGGTCAGGCGACCTCCGATGTTGTCCGACAACGCCGAGGCAAATTCCATCACATGCGAGTGCGTCAGCCCTTCTTCGCGAATACGCGAGTACATGCCGAGATCGAGCGCTTCGGTCGTCGGTTGCGCCTGCTCATAAGCGGGAGTTTCTGTTGCAGATGAGGTTTTGTTCTTCAGCTTCTCGGCAGCGAAGGCGGAAAACGTGGTGCACACAATCAGCAGCATTGCTGCCCGAAGCGAAAGTGACATGCGGGTGAGCCTCCAATAGAAACACAGCAAATGAGGAGGATAGCAAACATAACGGATGATGAAGACAATCAATTCCTTTTATCGCGTGCTACATAGCCGATAACCAGTCTGGACGGCTTCGGACGGCGCCTCAGGCAAGGCTAAAAAATTCCGGAGAACCAATGCATACCGGCCGGTAACTGAATGGAAGCAAAATCCAGATGCACGACACGGCGGTGTCCTGGAATATGTGACGAAGACGACGCATGAAGCAGAAGAGGGCGCATGAGCAACGCTCCACCAGCACCTACAGCGCACACCCGCTCCGGTATTTGCTCCCGAGTAGCCAATATCTCCGCTTCGGGAATTCGGCCGCGAACATGCGATCCGGGAATGACACGCAAAGCTCCGTTCTCCTCACCACACTCATCTAGGTGCAGGCGCACAGAAAGCATGTTCTCGAGGATCGACGGCGGCGGCTGGACGTGCAGTACATTGGCCTTTATCGACCACGGCCCGAACCCCTCTGCCGCAACCTTCTCCCGCACGGCAATCGTGACGTCCTGGTGCCAGGGAACCTTCCAGTTTGCGTCCGGAATCTTGTCAAACAGAATGCCCCGAACGGGAAAGAAATGCTCTCCCATAACTGGCTCTATTAAAGCTCGGACCTCACTCGATTGCGCCAGCCTCCTAACCTCGGGGGAGGCGGCCAGGAAATTTCGTTGAGCAAAGATGCCGCCGCGTTTGCGTACAGCTCCGGTGTCGCTCATGTGCTCCAGAGCGGTCACGAGATCGTCCAGCGTCTGTGGCGACAGGACGCCCTCGACGATCGAGAACCCATCGCGCATTATGTCAGTCTTAAGCTCTCCCATTTATTCTGTATATCCTGCAGTGTTACCAAATTCTCACGCCAGCCGCGCCCCGCTCATCGCTTCCAGCACGCGCAGAGGCGCATGCTCTGGCGCGACCATGGCCTGCGGCGACACGAGAAACGTCTGCTCCAGTGCGTACTGGCCAGCCAGCACGGCGTGCGGGACCGTGTCGGTGTAGACCATCCAGCTCGACCCGGCCGGGAACTGGAATGGGTACTTAGCGCATTCCTGCTGGAACCGCTCGTTCTCTTTCAGAAAATTATGGAAACGCATCATGAACTCGTCATAGGGCGAGCGCTTCAGCGACGGTACCGCCGCGCCCAGTCCCGCGGCCCGCGCGAATCCCTTGAATATACCCGCCGTGCCTGAGTCCGGCCGTGGCAAGGCGATCTCCCGTGGCGCATACCGGCCCACGATGGCACGAAATGGATCGCTGACCACCCAGTCGCGCGTGCGCGTGGGGTGAATGTTATTGAAAAAGCGGAGAATGCGCGCCCCGTGCGTGGGCCGCGTGGGGAACGCGTCTGTGTGCAGCAGGTCGTTTCTGCGCCTCACAGGCAGATCGCGGCCCTGTTCTTCCTGTGGACGGAAGCTCGCGTAATCCAGTTGCCAGCGCGCTTCATAGGGCTCAAGGAAGCGCGCGAGGAACTCCGTCGCTGACCGCGAATACGCCCGCATCACGCCGCGCAACCGCTCCAACGCCGCGCTATCCGCCGTGTGCGTGTCCACGCCGGAAAGCGCATCTGCATTGGGCTTATATGCGATGTTCTTGTGGAGCGCGCTGTCGGTCTGCTGCTGCCCGCGCAGGAACTGCACATCCTGCTCCGGGATCACAATCGGCGTCTTCGGAAAGAAGAGGATTTCGCCCGCTTCCAGCTGCGCGCACCAGCGGCGGCGCTGCTCCGCGTCCGCCTGTTCGCTTTGTGCAACCGATATGGTTACTATCTCCAAGCCGCCCCCTTACGCGTCGCGATGCCCGGTAAGGCGATTGCGGAGCCAAAAGCCGACCAGCACTACCAGGCTCAGGGCCAGTATCAGCAGCCCCGTGGGAAGTGCGATGTACTTGTAGCTGGCATCCAGCCCAACATGGTGGTGGGTCGCTCCGTTATAGATCATCAGTCCGAAAATGCTTAGGAACGTGACTGCGAAAAACGACATAAACCCGAGGGCAACGGCAATCAACAGACTGGCGAAAAGCCCCAGTTCCCCAATAGGGATGCCGAAGATCTTCGCGGAAGACCGGATACTGGGAGGCGCAGGTATGGGCATGGCGGGACCGCTTTCTACGTGTAGAGCTAGAATACTAGTGAATGACTGAGACCGCCCAGATCGACCTGCTGCCAGCCGCCCAGGTGGCGCGCGAAACCGCCGTGCAACAGGCCGCCAACGGGATTTGCTACGCAGCCTTTTCCGACATCAAGACGCCGGGAAGCGAGCTGCAGCAGATCCTCAACGCAGTGCCACACGCCGTCGCCGTCGCGCTTACGCACCGCGCCTACTACTTCGTCCCGCTCACCATCCATGAACATGAAGACGGAGCCGCCGCCGAGGACGTCCATACCTCCGGGGAGACGCTGATCGCGTCCGGCTATACGGCAGAGCTCAGCGATCGCGCCATCTGCCATCGGAACGTCCATTTCGCCGGCGCGGACTGCGTCTTTATTTCCACCCGGCTGATGCAGGACAAGTTCGCACTCGCCTTTGAATTCTTCATCAACGTTGGCCACCACTTCGTGGACACCACCGGCGTGCCGCGCGAGTTCGGCGACCTCGTCTGGTCGCAGGCTGTAGCGGAGGTACGGGGCGAAACCAGTCACGATGCCTGGGAGAACCGCGCCCGTGCCCTTGGAAACGCGCGCCCCGAGCAGGCTACGGCTGACCGGCCGCGCCGGATGCGCAGCGCCGAAGAGCGCCCGCGAGAGCCCGTGCCCGCGCGCGAAGCCGCAGACGAAAAGGGCAAACTGGCCTATGTGCAAGCCGCGTTTTCTGACGCGCTTGCGATTTATATGCTTTCGCTCACGCTGGACTTCGACTACATGGATCTGCGGGAGCGGGAATACCCGCTGCTGGCAGCTCCAGCACTGGCCGAGCGTCTGCGCGCTGTAGCTGCGCTCTTCCCGCCAAATCCGGGCTACGAGTTCCATATCCTGTACCGGCGGCGCTAGGCAGAGAGCCGCTCCAGTTACAATCGGCGCATGATCGCGCACCTCCGCGGACAGCTTCTCTCGAAACAACCGCAGCAGGCCATCGTGGACGCCGGCGGCGTCGGTTATGACGTCACCATCAGCGTGTCGACCTTTACAGCGCTCCCCGCGGAAGGCGGCCAGGTCGCCCTCCACATCCACACCCAGGTGCGCGAAGACACGCTGGCGCTGTTCGGCTTTCTCGACCGCAACGAGAAGCGGGTCTTTGAACGGCTCATTACCGTCAGCGGAGTGGGGCCTAAACTTGCGATCACTATCCAGAGCGGACTGCCCACGGAACGGCTGGTGACCGCGCTCCGTGCACAGGACCACGCCACGCTTACCCGAATTCCCGGTGTAGGGAAAAAGCTGGCCGAACGGCTGGTGGTTGAGCTTAAAGACAAGCTCGAAGATATGGCCGCGGCTCCCGCGGTGCTTGCAGCCGGCCCTGCGGCGGAGGATGTGCTTTCCGCGCTGGTCAACCTGGGGTATCAACGGCCGTCAGCGCAGAAGGCTATCGAAACCGTGGTCGCGAAGAACAAGGCGGCGGGAGATGACTTTGACGCTCTTTTTCGCGGCGCGCTGGCCGCCATACGGTAGGCGTCTTGAAAGTCGCGGGCACCGGAGCGTAGATTGGTCGCGTCGGCCGCCTGCGGCCGGCGGAGGTTCGTATGCGATCGGCTTCCGTTTTCCTCTCCGCTTTCCTGCTCGCGGCGCCTTGCGCCATCGGACTAGACCATTCCAAGCCCGCGGTAGCGACACTTACCTCCGGCATCGATGAGCGTTGCCCGGTATCCTTGCGGGCAGAGCAGCGTGCCGCAGGAGAGACGCTTGCGACCGCTCCGAAAAACGTCAGCGGCGCAAAGCAGGCCCTCGCTATTACGCTCGAAAATCGCGATTACCGCGATATAGTCTCGCTGGAGTTGGAGGTGCGCGGAACCGTGCCCCGTGCCGCCGTCATCCCGGCGCAGCGAGCCGGTAACGGGGATTCAGTCAGGCACATCCACCTGGGGCGACGGCTCAGCGTGTCGGAGTCGGCCCATTCCGATCTGGTTCTTGAAGACTTGAGCTCGGTCCGGGATATCGCACTTGTTTCTGTTACATTTATCGATGGGGTGACTTGGAAGGCCTCTTCGCCAGATGCCTGCAGGATAGCTCCCGACGGATTCATGCTGGTGGCGCGAACGCCTTAACGCTTTTGCAGCTTGGTAAACGCGGCTGGACCGCTGGGCTGCTGAATGTCGGTTATATCCACGGAGCCGAGGCGCCCGCTTTGCATGTCACGGATGACAATGCGCAAATGCGCGATTGGGTAATGCACCGGGGCGGTAAATGTAAACCCAACTGAACGATGCGGGTCTGGAGTAGTCATGCCGCCGCCAAGCGGAGGCTGAAACTCCTGCGCCAGCGCGTGTTTTATCCCCTCGGTCTCAGGATTGCCCAGCACGCCCATGTACACATCACACGCGGGCTTGCCATCCGCACCAGGGCTCCAGGTCAGATCCGTGCTCGGAATGATAAGCGTGATCTTCACGCGGTCCGGAGATTTGGAAAAAGTTGTATACGTTGTTACGATCTGCACCGCCCTGTATGGCAATGGGCTCGTCAGCGCGCCGCTCAGCTCCTGGCCGATGACCGCTTGCGTGGGCTGCGCCCCTTCGGGCAACGCGTAGTAACCGTCACGGGTACGTACCCTGAACCCCGGCCGCGATAAGGTAACTGCGACTTTTCGGAACTTTCCATCGAAGTCCTTGTTCGTGGGCGCATAGGAGATCGTGTAGTAGGTGTTGCCTTCCGCTATCGTCGTCGCCAGTTCACGGTCCACATCGTTGCGACCGAAGAGCGCACGGCCGCCGGTCTGCACGGCAAGGGTCTGCACGGCGATGTCGCCGAAACTTGCTTGGTTGGCGCTCGAAAGCGCATTGAGGTAGGCACCGAATGCATAATCGTTGGAGATGCCGGCGCCTGCTGATCCCCGCGCGCCCCCAGCCACAGAAAACTGGCCGCCGAGGCCCAAGACCCCACGCGGATCGATGCTATACACGCTGATGCGTGCTGTGAGCATCTGGTCAGAAAGTCGACGGATGCTATCGAACAGCATCTGCTGTGCGCGCGGATCGGGGGTCAGCGCGCTCATGATCGGAAAGCCCGGACTGATCCAAACCACGTTCTTGCGGCCTGGCACGCCCACATTCGCGACCGCAATGTCCTGAAGAACCGTCAACGATAAGTTCACACGCTCCATAGCAGCGTAGAAGCCGCGGTGCAGCCGCCAGGGCAATCCCGTCTTGTGCCGATCGAGCGCAGTCTGAAGCGTCTGCGTGCTTCGCGTATAGCCGGTCAGGATTACCAGCCCCTTGTTTGTAAGGGCAAGCAGTTCTGTAGGCTGATCAAGCTGCCCATTCTCTCTCTTCAGCAGTTTGGTAAGCGAGTAGCGCGCATACGCGATGTCTTCAAATTCCGTATTCAGTTCATCGATGATCAGGATGGTGTGCGGCGCGACATCTGTAGTCGCCTGCCCATCGCTCACCGCAGAGAAAGAGTCGATGCTCTGCGGCTTTCCGTCTTCCCGGAGGGCGAAGTCATCTCGCGTTAGGTTCCTCACGGGATTTCCCGCTGCATCCGTGACGACCACATCCAGAACCACCGTCCGTGTGGTCGTGCGCAATGTGGTGATGCCACCTTCCTGGCCTGTCGGATTCGCCTGTGCGGGGGCTGCGTTTGCGGAAGAGATTTGGGCAAGCAGGGCGTTGCAGCACGGAAGAATCAATGAGAGCGCAATGACGAGGAACCGCAGCAAGAGAACCCCCAGGACAACCGGCGAACATTCTGTCTGTTGCCATTGCAATTTATCAGAACAACCCTGTATTGCTCTTGGGTAAAGTGAAGGGATGGCTGGCAAACAAGACCAAAACAGCGCAAGGCGGCGTAAAGCGCCAGCCGGGGCAGCTCCTCACTTCAGACACGAAGGCCTGCTCTTTCTACGGCAGCTTGCTCGCAACAACCGGCGCGAGTGGTTTGAAGAAAGACGTCCTCTCTTCGAAGCAGCGGTAAAAGCGCCGATGCTGGCCTTGGTTACACACCTGACCGAGGCCATGATGGAGTTTGCGCCCGCGCACGTGCGCCCTCCCGAGAAGTCGCTCATGCGCATCTATCGCGACATTCGTTTCTCCGCCGATAAGCGGCCGTACAAAACGCACATCGCAGCCTGGTGGACGCGCGACGGGCTGCCGAAGACCTCGGGCGCTGGCTTCTACATCCATATCTCGGGCAAGGAGATACACATCGCCGCCGGCGTATACATGCCACCCAAAGAACAACTGCGCAAACTCCGTCTTTTTCTACTGGACCGGCACGAGGAAGTACGGCACGTCTTCGGCCGGCCCTCCTTGACGAAGTTGCTGGCCGCAGAACCAGGCATGCCGCTAAGCCGCGTGCCGAAAGGCTTTCCGAAGGATCACCCTGCGCAAGACCTGGTTCGCCAGCAGCAGTGGGGAGTGTTTGCCAGCCTGCCGGCGGAAGCAGCGCTTTCCGCGAACTTCGCAGCTGACCTGACTAGCTATTTTCGCGCCGCAAGTCCGCTTGTCACTCTGCTCAACACGCCTCTGATTGCAGAACCAGGCGCAAAACGGAAGCCGCTGTTTGGGTTGCAATAACCGCGGCTGCACTGCTCTGGAAAGGGGAGCCATCTCCCACGAAGGTGGGAGAGCCTTCGTGAAAAATGGTGAAAAACCTAGCAAAACAGGTACATTCCTGTGGAAATGAGCCTTTTGCCGTTGACAAACTCTGATGAAAGCCGCAAGGTAACGGCGGTAGCAGTCGTGGAACCCGCATAAACACTGGCTTTTAACGACTATGCGTAGTGCCTGTACGGCGCTGAAACTCTGAGGCTGATACAACAAACATTCACCAGGAGGATTTACAAACATATGGCAACAGGATTGACGAAAACTCAGTTGGTGCGGCAAATGGCCGAGAAGCTCGAACTCACAAACCGCCAGATCTCTGGCTTCTTTGATCTGCTGACAGAGACCGCCGTAAAAGAAACAAAGAAGAACGGCGTTTTCGTGATTCCGGGCTTGGGACGGCTGGTCAAGGCAGAACGCAAGGCGCGTTTGGGCCGAAATCCGCAAACGGGCGAGCAGATCAAAATCAAGGCGAAGACCGTTGTCAAATTCCGCGTGGCCAAGGCTGCGAAGGATTCCATCGCTCCCCCAAAGAAATAGGCCCGAAGCCGGACAGGGCTGAGCTTCCGCCCTCGGCTGGCCGCGTCCTGGCCTCAGTTCTTCGATGGATTGGGACTACGGATCGCAACTGGCGGGCGCAGGATCTGCTAATCCGCGCCCGCCTCGCTCGAAACTGAGGGAGACCCGCCCTGCAGCCCAGCCCGGAGCACGAGCGACACACCAAAACAAATCAGCAGGGAACGCAAAAGCAGTTGCGCATTGTAGCGGCTCGCAAGGACCGCGAAGCAGATTGCATATCCCAGAAAAAAACTTTCACGCGCACACTCGCTTATAAAGCTTCGTAGCGTAGAGTGCCTTGCCTTCTGCATGTTTTCGGGCACGCATAACCGGCCTCCGGCGAATGCCGCCAGCATGCCCAGATAGATCAATAGAGCTGCAAGAAATACGATCGCGCCGCTCGGAGGCATCAGGACCGCAGCCCCCAGCGCAAAACAATAGCCGCCTGCAAACGACAGGTATCTGCCGCGAACTCTTTCGCCAGCGCCGTCGTGATCGGTGAAGGGCTGTACCGGCCAGCCTGCCGAGAACATGTCGGCCAGTATGCGCAGGCATGCACCCACAAGCAACAGGAGTCCAGACGTAATTGTAACCACCACCGTTGCTTTTTCAATGCCTAGTCCGGCCGAACGATACAGTAACCCGGGTAACGCTAACCACAGCAGGGCTCCAGTCCCGGTTCCACCGCGTAACCACGGACTCGAATAGCCCAGAGCAGCAAGCGCAATGACAACAAGCGAACTTCCGCGAGGATAAAAGGGAGCAGGGCGAGACGCCAGCGTCATAACTGTTCGCCAGTTATGCGCATGACAAGAGTGTCAAAATCTTCAAGACGCGAGTATTCAATCACTACTTTGCCACGTCCGTTTTTATCCTCGATATTGACTTTCATCCCAAGCGCCCGCTGGAGCAGGTCCCGCGCTTCGCGCACATTTGGATCCAGCGGCTCCTTTAAGCGCCCGTGCGGTCCGCCAACCTTGCTCTCGGGATGGAGCAGCCCCTGCACATACGATTCCGTTTGCCGTACTGACATGGAAAGTGCGAGGACTCTCTTTGAGGCACTGAGCATCAACTCCGGCGAATCCAGCGCCAACAAAGCCTTGGCATGCCCAAAGCTTAACTGTCCCTGCTCCACGCGCGCTTGCACATCCGGCGGAAGCCGGAGCAGCCTGAGAAAGTTTGCCACCGACGCTCGATCCTTACCGGTTCGCTGTGCCATCTGCTCCTGCGTCATTCGGAAGTCGCGGCTCAGGCGCTCATACGCCCGCGCCTGCTCCATCGCATTCAGGTCGCTCCTCTGCAAGTTCTCAACGATGGTCATTTCCATCGCTTGTTCATCGGAGACGGCTCGCAACACTGCTGGAATCGTTGTCTTGCCGGCTTTTTTCGAAGCGAGCCAGCGCCGCTCACCTGCGATCAGCTGGAATCTGCCGCTCTGAAGGGGACGCACGAGAATGGGCTGAACTACGCCGGTCGCCGCGATGGAAGCGGCCAATTCCGCAAGCTGCTCCTCATCGAAACGGCTCCGGGTCTGGAACGGGTTACGGTCGATGCTGTCGATGGGCAACTCGGACGGCTGTCCGGTTGGGGCTGGCTGGACGGGGTGCGATTCCATCTCGGGAGCGGGCTTCTTGCTCGGCAAAAGTGACTCTAGCCCCTTGCCCAGTGCCTTTCTCTTTGGCGATTCAGTCGCAATATTCATGAGTTGTTAACCCCTCCAGTTTCGTTATGAATACGGCCAGAAGCGGATTGGCTTACCGCGATGTTTGGCCGCTTCACGCTTTCGCTCGATCGCACGCGGGCTTTCGATCTTCCGCCGCTCGAGCAGTTCCTCAGCAAGCGCCCGGTACGCATCGGAGCCTCGGGACCGCGGATCATAAAGCATGACAGGCTTTCCATGGCTCGGGGCTTCCGCCAGCCGTACATTGCGCGGAATCACTGTTTTGAAGAGCTTCTCCCCGAAGAATGCTTTCAAATTTTCAGTGACTTGCTGAGCCAGGTTGGTGCGCTCGTCATACATTGTCAACACCACGCCCTCAATTTCGAGACCCGGATTGAATGCTGCCTGTACCTTTCCAAGCGTGCCCATCAGTTCGCTTATACCTTCCAGCGCGAAGTATTCCGCCTGCATGGGAACGAGCAGCCGGTCCGCAGCAACCAGCGCATTTAAAGTGAGAAGATCCAGAGCCGGCGGGCAATCCAGCAGGATGAAATCGAAGTCTTTCTTTTGCGACTCCAACGCGTCTTTGAGGCGGAACTCCCGCCGATCGGCCTCAACTAGCTCCAGATTGGCGCCGATGAGGTTGCGGTTACCCGGCACGAGCTTCAGCAGTTCGAGCTCAGTCGGCAGCAGGACAGCATCCGCAGCCTTTTCTCCGGTAAGCAACTGGTAAATGGAGGGTCGCTCGTCGTCGCGAGCAATCCCCAGGCCGCCAGTGGTATTGCCTTGTGGATCGCAATCCACCACCAGACAGCGCAGGCCTTCAATTGCCAAGGCGGCCGATAAGTTAATGGCAGTGGTGGTCTTGCCCACCCCTCCCTTTTGGTTCACGATGGCAAGAGTGGAAGCAGATCGCATGCTTGTTCCACATTAGACGACAGTCGCGCTTCCCTCAAGTCTTGTGGCCGAGTGTGCGGGAATTACATCGCTAAAGAGATCGGGTTGTTGGTACGTGTAGATCTACTCCGGGCAGGAGGGTGTTCTACGTGGAACTACTCGGGGCAGGAACACTGTTCCACGTGGAACATCATTCCGGCTTGAGTCCGATAAGCAGCACCCGTGATTCCCCACTGGACCCCGCGACAGAGCGCCACACAAAGTCTTCCATGACCGCACTTCGTAAACCCTCGACTTGCCCGGCAGTCGTGAAGAGCATTAGCTCACCGCCGGGACTCACACGCTGAGCCGCGATCGGCGCCATCTTTTCCATCCGGTCGACTGCCCTCATCGTCACCGTCGCAAACTTCACGTCAGACGGCAAATCCTCCACCCGGCCAGCATGCACACGATACCCGCAATGGAGCACACGATCCACCTCGCGCAAGAACGCCGCCTTCTTCTGATTCGATTCAGCTAGCGTAACCGCAATCTCTGGCCGACAGACCGCAATGGGAATGCCAGGAAGGCCAGCACCAGAACCGAAGTCCAGAAGAGATCCTCCAAGGACGTACCCCGCTGCCTCTATTCCTTCTGCCAGGTGACGGTTGATTACCTCAACTTCGCTGCGAATGGCCGAAAGGTTCAGCCGGTCATTCCAGCGCATCAGCAGCGTCGCATACACGGCCAACTGCTCACATGTTTCCCTGGAAGGTGCTTGAATCCCGCGTGCTACCACCGCTGCAGCGACAGCCTCTGGCGCGATACTCAAGCGGCCCCTGGCTCTGTACGCGATAGCCAATCCCGAGCCGCCGCGACGAACGCCTCAAAGATCGCACGAGAGTGCGGGTCGCCGTCAATCGTCCGCTCTGGATGCCATTGCACACCGAGTACGAAGGGATCTCCAGCACCTTCGACCGCCTCGATCACCCCATCCGGCTCCGACCAGGCTACCGCCTTCAGGCCACCTCCAACCTCCAGTACAGCTTGGTGATGGCTAGAGTTCGTCCAGCATGGAAGTTTGGCCGATCCGGGCAGAACCAGCTCTGCGAAGCGGCTGTTCTCCAGAACGCGCAGAGCGTGTACTTCCCGAAACTCTCGTCCGGGTGCATGATTGACTCCGGATGCGAGATCCTGAATCAGCGAACCGCCTTTCCACACGTTCATCGACTGCAGGCCATAACAAATCCCCAAAACGGGCTTATGTAGATTGAAGGCATCCTGCAACACCAGTTCGTCCGCAGACTCGCGCGCGTAATCCGCAGCCGCAGTTGCGGCAATCCGCTCTTCTGCATACTTTTGCGGGTTCACGTCCGCCGGGCTGCCCGGCAAGATTGCGGCCGAACAGCCTGTCAACAGTTGCGCCTGCACATCAGGAGCAGCCCCCAGCGGAATACATACCGCCTCCGCTCCGAATCTCTCGACCGCATGTGCGTACTCGGGCCAGTTCCGCCTTGTATATTCCAGATTCGTTGCTGTGGGTTCTGGAATTGCAATCCGTATGGGCCTCACCGCCAGTTCTCCGCAGCCGCCATGTGCGGCAGGCTCGTTTCGAGTGCTGCATGGTGGTAATACATCGCGTGGATCGTCTCCCGCAGCTGCGCCGTAACCTCTTCGGCCATTTTGGTGGTACAGCCTACCGTGCTGATCGGCTCGCCCACGATTAGTTGTACCGGCCGCGAACGAAAATGGCGGGCATGCATGGGCAGCAACTCGTGCGTACCCACCAATGCAAGCGGTACCAGAGGCACTTGCGCCCGTATAGCCATGAATGCCGGCCCACTCATAAAACTGCCCAAATGACCGTCCGGGCTTCTCCCACCCTCGGGAAAGACAAACAACGGCATGCCTGCCTGTAGCGCCTTCACGCCCTGGGTCAAGCTCGACACGGAGGCACGAGGATTATTGGTGTTTACGGGTATTTGCCCAGAACGGTTCAAATGCCAGCCCACAAACGGCAACTTCCATAAATTCCGGCGTGCCAGGATGCGGAACTGGAACGGAAGGGAACTGAATATCGCTGGTGTATCCATATAGGACAGGTGGTTGCATGCATAGACCGCAACGGGGAAGCGGAGCAACTTTTCCCCACCAATCACCGTTACGGGAGATTGGCTGATACGCAACACCGTCTTGGCCCATCGCTGTGCAATAGCGTGTTGCCGCCTACCCCCTTTATCGAACATAGAGGCAACCAGCGACACGGTTCCAAACGCAGCCGTGGTCAGAAAGAATACGGGTGCCTGAAGCAGGTTGGATTTTAAGCGAACTGCTAGGGCGGGCAACGGTGCCATTTTGGACTGCTGTTCCTCAACGTCTGCTCATACTTGGGTCTGCTCCACCTGTTTCGCCAAGGCCTTGCGCGCCGCGCCTACCAGAAACACCGAACCAGTGATGACAATCTGCCCTCCCGATTCCGTGAGGGCGCTAGCCCGCGCAATTGCCTCCTCTACACTTTCTGCGGCCTCCGCTACCGCACCCACGTCCGCAGCGGCGGCCTGCATTTCTTTGAGCGAGCTTGCTCTGGCTGAATCCACACGGACCAGCAGCACCCGGTCGAATACCGGAAACAGTATCTGTCCCAGCTCCCGCACTGGCTTGTCTCGCAAACATCCGAAGATCAGGGTGCGTGATCTCACGCCATCTCCCGACAGCGCTGCCCGCAAGGCCCATGCTCCCGCAGGGTTGTGTCCCACATCCAGCAGAAACTCGTGCCGGCCTTCATCGACCAGCACACGCTCCAGCCGCCCCGGCCATTGCGCTCTCCGGATGCCTTCACTCATCGCACGCACGTCGATATTGAATACGTGCCCTTTGCTGTTACTAATATCTTTAGTCTTTCCAAGCTCGCGCGCCGCCGCAATCGCCAACGCCAGATTCCGTTGCTGGTGCTGTCCAGCAAGCGGCGAGTTCACTTCCAGTACCTCGCCGTCCACCATTACCGTGTATGCGTTCCGCAGTGACGTCGGCGCCGACCTCCCAGGCAGGAAATCGGCAGCATTAATCCCGCGCACCCCCAGGCTCACCGCCATCTCTCCCACTACCTGGTTCACCTCTGGATGCTGCGGCAAGGTCACCAGTACGCCATTCCGCCGGAGGATCCCCGCCTTCTCCCGAGCGATCTCCGGCAGTGTCGAGCCCAGCCATTCCGTATGATCCAGCGAAATATCCGTGATGATGGACAGCAGGGGTTCAACGATGTTCGTCGCATCCAGGCGGCCGCCCATGCCCACTTCCAGGACTGCTATGTCCACAGCCACTCTCGAGAAATGCAGAAAAGCCATGGCCGTCAGGCACTCGAAGAAGCTCGGAAAGCCTGGCAGCCGCCCCGCACGCATAAGCACATCGGCAGCCGCTTCCACCTCTGTGAACAACGCCGCGAACGAGTCATCTGGGATGACGTGCTGGTCCGCCCCCGGTCCTTCATCCCCTTGCAAAACCTGAATACGTTCATTCACCCGGATTAGGTGGGGCGAGGTGTACAGGCCTGTCCGATATCCAGCAGCTGCGAGAATACTGGCCAAAGTCGCGGCAGTGGACCCTTTCCCATTTGTGCCTGCGATCAGAACGGAGCGAAAGCTCTTTTGCGGATCTCCCAATGCCGCCATGAGCGTGCGCATGTCAGCCAACTCGAACTTCCGGCGGGGCTGGCCCGGAGCCGTATGCAGCTCCGCGCCCAGCGCATACAGTCGCTCCACCGCCGCCTCATAATGCATAGCTCTATACTACCGGGACGCGTTACTGGACAGATCCCGGACGCGCCCCACCACTCCGCAACGGCTCAAATCCGCCAGGTTTGCCCGTTTATCCGCTATACGCCTACACCCGCATGAAGTCGAGCGCCCGAACCAAGTAAGCCTTCATCTCCCGCCGCGGCACTACCGCATCCAGCATGCCGTGCTCCAACAGGAACTCCGACCGTTGAAATCCCTCTGGCAATTTTTGCCGGATCGTCTGCTCAATCACCCGGGGTCCGGCAAAGCCGATCAACGCTCCCGGCTCGGCGATATTCAGGTCGCCCAGCATAGCAAAACTGGCGGTCACACCGCCTGTTGTCGGATCAGTTAACACCGACACATACGGGATACCCGCGCTGTCCATGTCCGCCAGCCCCGACGCGATCTTCCCCAACTGCATCAAGCTCGCCACGCCTTCCATCATCCGTGCCCCGCCGGACGCCGCAACGATAATCAGCGGGTCTCCACTCGCCAGCGACCGATCCACCGCCCGCGCAATCGTCTCCCCAACGACGCTCCCCATGCTGCCGCCGATAAACGCGTACTCCATCACGCTCAGCACCACGCGAAACGGGCCCAGCATCCCCACCGCATTTAGGATCGCGTCATTCAGCCCCGTATCCTTGCGCGCCCGCTCCAGCCGCCCTTTGTATGGCTTCAGATCGACAAACTTCAGGGGGTCGGTGGACTTCAGCTCCAGATCCACAAGCTCGTAACCCGGCTCCAGCAGCGCCTCAATCCGACCACGCGCATCCAGCCGGAAATGGTAGCCGCACTTCGGGCACACCTGCTGGTTGGCCGCCAGGTCCGCCTTGAACACAAACTGCCGGCACCCCTCGCATTTCACCCACAGCCCTTCTGTGCGCACTCGCTTTTCCTGCGAGCTTTCTATCTCGTTCTCCTGCCGCTTGAACCAGGCCATCCGCTTCCTTTCGCGCCCTTACTCCCCAACTCACCAATCCATCTACCTTGCTGCTGTTTCCAGCCGCCCCGACACCGCCGCCGGGTTCGACTTGCCCTGGGGCCCGAGCGAGAATTCATCGGAGAGCTTGTCGACTCAAGCTCCTGCTGTCAGAACTCAATCCCGCGCTGCGCCAGCACCCCACCTTCGTAGGCGTGCTTCACCTGCCGCATCTCCGTAACCGTATCGGCCAGCGCCACCAGGCTCGGGTGCGCATTGCGCCCTGTCAGGATGACGTGCACCATCTCTGGTCGCGCTTTCAACGTCTCCGCCACCTTTTCCGGATCCAGCATCCCGTACCCGATCGCGTAGTTGATCTCGTCCAGGATCACCATGTCCCATTCGCCGGAGAGGATCGCCGCCCGCGCCTCCGCCCAGGCCTCTTCCACCATCCGCACATCTTCCGGATCGGTCTCCGCCCCCCCGACCTTCACGAATCCCCGCCCCATCTGCTTCATCACGAAGTTGCCGTCAAAGGCCTGCACCGCATCGAGCTCACCGTAGTGCCACGACCCCTTTAGAAACTGCAGCATCAGCACCCGCATCCCATTGCCCACGGCCCGCAGCCCCGTCCCCATGGCCGCCGTCGTCTTGCCCTTGCCCGGCCCCGTATTGATCAGCACCAGCCCACGCCGCGATTCGTTCATATCTATATGTATATAACCCTATCGATAGCCCGCGCCCTCACCTGCCCAGCCACATTGTAAAGCGCGGGAGAGAAGCCGGCAGGCCTTGGCTAAACCGGGATTGCCTCTCTGCTATTTCGGGACCTGCGAACTCGTTGCGCAGACCCCGCCATCTCCCAATTTAGAGAATAATATCCAGAAAGCTGTAGGGAATATCGCGTTCTATTTCGTTTAAGGCTAATACTGCGCCTTTCACTCCCCCGACTCATCTTCGCGAGTGGCACATCGATTGCTACATTTACTTGTCCTGTCGCCGGTTAACGCAGCCCACAGCCAGGAAGCCCTGCACCACGGATAGCTTTTGGGAGGCCATGTTTCTGATGAGCAAGCAAGCTTTCGCACCTAATAAAGCCATGTCGAGATCCAACCGGAGCCGCATCTGGAGCGTGCTGATGGCAGCATTGTTCCTCACCGTCTCCATTCTGCCGGGTAGAGCTGCAGACATCACAGCTCGCATCCGCGGGACAGTGACCGACGCAAAAGGGGCTGTCATTCCCAACGTCGCCGTGACTGCAACAAACACAGCTACAGGCGTCAGCTTTCCCGCGAAGTCAGACTCCAAGGGGCTCTATGAGTTCCTTCAGTTGCCGGTCGGCACCTATAACATCTCCGCCCAGGCGCCCGGCTTTCAGACCTTCGCAGCGAATGGAATCACCCTTACCATCAGTCAGGTGTATGACGAGCCGGTGCAACTCCAGGTCGGCAGCGAGGCCCAGACCGTTACTGTTCAGGCCAGCGCCGTACAGGTCGATACGACCAATATGCAGCTCAATAACGTGGTCGGCTCGCAGCAAATCGTCGACCTGCCGCTCATCGGACGCGACTTCACCCAGCTTGAGCAGATCCTGCCTGGCGTGCAAGCCTCAAGCGATCGCTTCGGATCCTTCTCCGCTAATGGTGCGCAGACCCAGCAGTCGAGCTTCCTGATCAACGGCACCGATACCAATGATCTGCCGTTGAACACCATTAGCTTCCGTCCTAGCCTGGACGCCATCCAGGAATTCAACCTGATCACCTCTTCGCTGAATCCGGAATACTCGCGCAACTCCGGCGCCATCGTCAGCGCGACCATCAAGAACGGCACCAACCACTTCCACGGCGATGCTTTCGAGTTCTATCGCGATACCTTCCTGAACACGCACAATTTTTTCCAGCAAACCGCTCCCAAGTACCACCAGAACCTCTTCGGTGGCACCATTGGCGGACCCGTCTTCCGGGATAAGCTTTTCTTCTTCGCCTCCTACCAGGGCAACCGGACCACTGAGCCGCAGACGAATCCAATCGGCACTAACACCGTCTACTCCGCCGCACAGCGTGCTGGCGACTTTTCTGGAACAACTTTCTCGTCAAACCCTATTCCTGGAACGATCGTTATACCTGGTTGCGCTCCCGGTAGTACGTTTGCTGCATGCTTTGCCACTGGACAAGTGCCGGTGTCGGCCTTCAATCCAGTTGCCGTAGCCCTTACAAACAAATACGTTCCGCTCCCCAACAGCTCGGCAAATCGGTACATCTTCAATCCCACAACCAGCTTGGTGCAGGATCAGGGGATTGCGCGGATCGATTACAGCCCAACCTCTAAAGACCAACTCTGGGGAGTCGCCATCTTCCAGCACGCCCCATCCAGTGACGTGCTGCCCTTTACCGGTGCCACCCTACCCGGATTCGGCGACGTAAATACCAGCGAAATACACCAGTTTGCGGCGTCATATTCTCGCGTCTTTAATCCCACTACCCTCAACGAGTTCCAGCTTCATTACACCCGCTTCAACTACGGAGCCGTCACCCCGGCGCAGGTACAGTTGCCCTCGTCCGTAGGCTTTGCCATCACCCCGCAGAACCCCTCGGTAGCCGGCCTTCCCAGAATCAACGTAGGCAGCAACTTCCAGCTTGGGTTCAGCAGCAACGGACCTCAGCCGCGTATCGACCAGAACTATCAGCTCGACGATAATTTCTCGAAGACCGTCGGTCGGCACTCGCTCAAGTTCGGCTATGATGGACGCCGATTCAATGTAAACAATCCGTTTTTCAGCAATAACAATGGCACGTTTGGCTTCAGCGACACAAACCCGGCGGGCAGCGGCAGCGCATTACTCGACTTTCTACTCGGTATCCCGAACACCTATGGTCAAAGTGCTGGCGGTCGCATTGACGCCTATGCTTTCGAGCACTATGTCTATGGCCAGGACACCTGGAAAGTACGCGACAACCTGACACTCACCTATGGCGCTGGCTATCAGATCGACACCGCGCTCCACAACCGGCAATATAAGGGCGAGGGCGTTACCTGCTTCATCCCGGGCCAGCAGTCCAGAGTCTTCCCCACAGCGCCGGTCGGCCTCAATTACCCCACGGACCCGGGCTGTAACGATGCAAGCGGCGCTGTTACTGCGTGGAAGGACATCGGACCGCGTTTCGGTTTTGCCTTTTCGCCGGATCTCGGACCCTTCTCCGGTGGCAACTCGCATAAGCTCTCGATTCGAGGCGGCTACGGTATCTATTTCAACCGCTCCGAAGAAGAGACTTCGCTGAATAACCTCGGCGACCCGCCTTTCGGTCTGAGTTCGGGGGGCGCCGTGGACTACGGCGCAAACAACCCCTCATTTATAAATCCCTTTCAGGATCTGGAAACAGGCGCAGTGTACCCGAACAAGTTTCCGGGTACCTTCGCCAGCCCTGGGCAGCCTGTTGATTTCACAGCTTTTGAGCCCTTCAGCTTAAGCCAGTACAACCACAATTTTCGGGTTCCATACTCACAAAACTTCCAGCTCTCCATCGAACGCGAGCTGCCCAGTAACGTGGTAATGCGCGTTAGCTACGTGGGCGCCCTTGGACGGCATGAGCAGATCGCCGTGGAAGGAAACCCGATCACCCAGGCAGGGCACGATGCCTGTTTGGCCAGTTCCACTTGCATTACGAGACGGAATACTCAGAGCCTTCGCTATCCCAGCCACTCGCTTTACGGGAATAGCGATGTCTTTCCCAGCGTGGGTCTTGTCACTACAGAGGGGAGCTCTAATTACAACGCTTTGGAAGTGAGCGCGACGAAGGGATTTACACACGGGCTCATCTTCCAGGCCAGCTACACCCTGAGCCACTCCCTCGATGACGCCTCGAACTATGAAGATGCGGGCTACGGTGGTACCGTACGAGGCTATAACCAGTACGACAAAACGCTGAATTACGGTAATTCCGGATTTGATGCCCGGCATCGCTTCGTCTTTAGTCCGGTGTATATAGTCCCGGGCTTCGGGCCGCATTTCCTGTCTCCGATCACCAAGGGTTGGCAGGTTAACGGCATCGTCACGTTGGCCACCGGCTTCCCCTATGACATCTCTTACGGTGGTTTCGGCACATCCAGATCACTTTGGTGCTCGTCATCACTAACGTTCTATGCCTGCCCGGATGTACCGGTGCAGATCGCTCCCCTGCAGCGCCAGAATCCCCGCAACGCAGCTGCCGGTAGCCCATGGTTCAACCCGACGTCCAGCTTTGTTGCCGAGCCTTTTGGCACTTTCGGTAACGTCGGCCGTTACAAGTACCATGGCCCGGGCATCAACAACACCGATATAAACCTAGCCAAGAATATTTACCTGGGTTCGAACGAAGCGCGCTACATCCAACTTCGTCTGGAAAGCTATAACGTCTTCAACCACACCCAGTTCGACCTGCCGGACGGCAACTTCTCCGACTCTACCTTCGGTCTTATCACTGGAGCAAAGCCGGGGCGGCAAACCCAGCTCGCAGCCAAGTTCTACTTCTGAACGGTATTCGACATGAAAGAGCAAAGGCTACCCTTAGTAGCCTTTGCTCTTTCACTTCAACCTCAATAGCTATGACTAGCTCCACCTTTCCGGCTTGAGCACTTCCCGTCCATCCTTCGGGTCAGCCTTCCTGACCGTAGTTCTTGGCAGCAGGACCGCCTCTGTTAGAACTAACTACACCCTCAATGCCCGGCGTGGTACGGGTGCCCCGACAGGATCGTAAACGCGCGATACACCTGCTCCAGCAGCACCACCCGCGCCAGCTCATGCGGCAGTGTCATCGGCCCAAGCGATAGCAGCAGGTCCGCCCGCCTCCGCGCCTGCTCCGACCACCCATCCGCTGGCCCCACCCCAAACACAATCCTCTGCCGCCCCCCGTCCCTTTCCCGCCCCAACCACCCCGCAAACCGCTCCGACGACATCTCCTTCCCCCGCCCATCCAGCATCACCAGCAACACCGGCGATCTACCTGCGGACACTCTCATTGCCTGGAGTAAACGACGCCTGCGACGCATACACAGCCACATCGACCGCGGTGAAGCTGGCAATTCGGTCGCTATATAACCTTGTAGCCGTTCCATAAACCGGGTCGCGATTACGATTTCCTACGGTTCCGAATGAAATTTTCATCCCGTGAGTCTATTGCACGGCGCCGCCAATCCTGGATGCAAGCAGTTAGACCATGCCGATGCTTACTAGCGCCTCTATAAAAACGTACAACTACTATGGTATTGCGTAGGCCGCTTCTTTCGACGAAAGCACACCGGCCTTACCACAGGCACTCCCGCCAACCATTAACAGTGGCCCTTCACGTGCATTCATCGGTGCCACGAGTAGTGTGTGCAAATTCAGGGCGTGCGCTCCGCATCCCTATCGCCAGCTACTTTAGCTCTTGGAGGTACTTCCAGTACATGGCAATCCGTAATCAAATCCGTGGGCTTCTGTTCAGCGCCACGTTCCTATTGGGCGCTACTTCTCTGGCCCTCGCACCACAGTATCTCGAAGCCCAGACGGTAAGCGGCAATATAACCGGCAACGTCGCCGATGTGAGTGGCGCGGCTATTCCGAACGCCAAGATTGTTGCCACGAACGACGCCACCCAGGTGAGTGCAAATGCAGCCGCCAACGAAAAAGGTGAGTTTCGTTTCGATAACCTCCCCGCTGGCAGGTACACCATTACCGCAACGGCTCCCGGATTTTCGAGCTTCGTTCTTAACGGTTTTCAGGTGGAACTGAATCGCTCCTCTGAAGCCAAGCTGACCCTTCCTGTCGCCTCCGCCTCGCAAAGCGTTCAGGTTTCCGCCGAAGCTGCAGTGAGCATTGACACTACTACCCCGACTCTGGCACAAACATTCACGCCGAAAGAAGTCCAGGATCTTCCGACCGCCGCTACTGGCTTGGGAGTCCTCAATTTATCTCTGCTTAGCCCTGGCGTGTCCACCAGCGGTGGCCTTGGCGCGGGCACTGGTCCCTCAGTAGGCGGTCAGCGGCCTCGCTCGAACAACTTCATGATCGAGGGCATTGATAATAACGATAAGTCCGTGACTGGGCCACTCGTACAAGTACCGAATGATGCCGTTGGCGAATTTACCTTGATCACCAACCAATTCTCACCGGAGTTCGGTCACTCTGCCGGCGGCCAATTCAATACCATCGTCACCAGCGGTACAAACAGCTTTCATGGCCGCGCCTATGAATACTTTCAAAATCGCAATCTGAATGCCATCGATGCGACTACAGTTCGCAGCTTCACCCCTACCGGAACTGGCCAGTTTATCGCTCCAAACGGAAGCACCGTGAGTTCACCTTTCAATCCCCGCTTCGATAACAACCGGTACGGTGGTCAGATCGGTGGGCCCATCAAGAAGGATCGTCTCTTCTTCTTCACCAACTTCGAGCGCCAGACCAACGGACAAAACTCCCAATACGGAACCTGCGCTCCTACCGCAGCAGGACTTGCCACACTCGCTTCTATTCCTGGATTAAGCGCCACAAATCTCGCGATTATACAAAAGTACGTAAAGCCTGCCCCGGCGGCCGGCTCTGATACCTGCGGTGCCTCCTCCACAACGGCATACAGTGGCCCCGGTGGCACCGGAACAGCTTTTGATATTCCTATCGGCACGTACGGCGTTTCCGGCGCGGCGTTTACCAATTACACCTACTCTACCAATAGCGTCGACTACACCATCTCACAAAGGGACAATCTCCGCGTCCGCTACATATACAATAAAGAAGATACCCAGGACACTGCCGCTGTCCTCGCAAACTTCTGGACCCCCATCCCGTACCGCTATCACCTGATCGCCATCTCAGAGTTTCATAACTTCTCGCCCAACCTCACCAACGAGCTTCGCCTGGGCTACAACCGCTACTACAACACCACACCGTCCGGTAGCTTCACTTTTCCCGGCCTGGACTCCTTCCCGAACCTCACCTTCGATGATCTGGGCGGCTTAAACGTCGGCCCTGACCCCAACGCGCCACAGTCCACGATCCAGAACCTATATCAACTCGTGGACAACGTGAGTTGGACGAAGGGCAATCACACCTTGCGCTTCGGCTTTGATGGGCGCAAATACATCTCGCCCCAGACCTTTACGCAGCGCGTACGGGGCGACTATGAATGGGCCGCTCTGGATGACTACCTCCACGACCTCAGCCCCACTACGTTCGGCGAGCGCAGCAGCGGCAACTTCATTTATTACGGCGATCAAACAGCACTTTATGGCTACGCCAACGACATCTGGAGAATTGCGCCAACGTTTACGTTGAACTACGGTCTGCGCTACGAGTTCACTTCCGTGCCCTTCGGGCAAAGAGCACAGAGCTTGAATGCCGCCGCCAGTGCTCCTGGATACCTCAACTTTGGGTCCCCGCAGCCACAATATAAAAACTTTGCGCCTCGTATCGGCGTCGCCTGGGCTCCCAATCAGGACACTTCGATCCGCGCCGGCTTCGGCATGGCCTACGACGTCCTGTTTGACAATCTCGGCATTCTTTCTTCGCCTCCTCAGTTCTCCTCCACTGAGGATGTCGATCCGACCGCCCCCAAACCAGGATTCCTCGCGAACGGTGGTCTGCCACCCGGTAATGGTAGCTTGCAAACTTTTCCCACGGTCGCTGCTCAGCGAGCGGCTACCTCCGCTTATGTTCCCAACCAGCGCCTTCCGTATTCCGAGACATGGTCTCTCAGCCTTGAGCGTGTTTTCGCCAAGAATTACACCTTGGAAGCTCGATATCTGGGTACACGTGGCATCCACCTGCCTACTCAAATTCAGTACAACAAACAGTCACCGGTAACTTTGGCAAATCAGCTTCCAACCTTCTTCGCGGCCCCATCTCAGGCCCAAAAGGATGCTTTGCCGAATACGCTTGCCTCCATTCAGCAGATTGACGCTAACGGCCAATCTGTGACCGCCTTTACGCCGGCAGCAAGAGCTGCAGGCTTTGGCCCGACAGGGTTGTCCGACAACACACACTACTCGAATATCACCTCCTACCAGCCCTACTCCGAGTCGAATTATAATGGCGGAGCTCTCAACCTGACTCGCCGTTTTCAGTCAGGTCTGCAAATGAACATCGCCTATACCTACAGCAAGACAATGGACGATGCCACAGCAGAAGTCTTCTCCACCGTGCTTACGCCTCGCCGCCCGCAGGATTCTCAGAATGTGGCCGCAGACTACTCGCGCTCAGCCCTCGACCATACACATCGCATATCTGCTGAGGTCATCTACGACCTCCCGTTCTTCAAGCAAAATAACTGGTTGCTCAAGAACATCGTTGGAAATTGGGAAATCGCTCCGATCTACACGTATCAGTCGCCTGAGTACTTCACTGCACAGAGCGGAACCGACTCGAATCTCAACGGCGACGCAGTTGACCGCACGATTGTGAATCCAAGCGGCGTTAAAAACACTGGCTCAGCAATCACCACTCTCAAGAACACTGCTGGCGACACAGTAGGCTATCTCGCCAAAAACCCCAACGCAGAATACATTACTGCCGGACCTGGAACACTTCCGGATGCGAGCCGGAATACCATCCCCACTCGTCCTATCGATGATCTGGATCTGACCGCCATGAAGCGGGTCAATATCACCGAACGCTATGCCTTCGAGTTTCAGGCCCAGGCATATAACGTTCTCAATCACCCGCAATTTATCCCGGGCTTCGTGAATCAGGTCAATGGACAGGCCTATACCACGTCCACAGTGACCAGCTATGTTCGCGCAAACCAAGGTCTTTTCAACCAGCCCCAGCAGGTCTTTTCTAGTAACAGCAGAACGATGCAACTCGTAGCCAAGTTCATCTTCTAACTAAATTTTTTAATCTCAGCCCGCCAGGATGCTTCTCAAGTTCCTGGCGGTGTTTCTTTTACCGCGGTGCGCCGCACCTTCTTAGCACCAGCGCTTTTCTTTCCAGTCTTTTGTACTTTTGAGGCCTTCTTTCCGACCGCCTCCGTCCTCTCGGCCTTCTTCCCAGCCGTCTTCTTCGCAGCGCTCTTCTTTGCTGGCGCCTTCTTCCGCGCAGCCGCCACCTTTTTCGTCAGCGCCGCCTTCAGCTCCGCCACATCCACCGCTCGCGCTGACTTCCTCAGCCGCTCAATGTCGTAGAATGCTCGCTTCTCCGCCAGAAAAATGTGGACAACAAAGTCCACATAGTCCATCAGGATCCACTCACCCTGTCGCCGTCCCTCCACAGAGTTTGGATAATTCCCGAATTCCTTCTTCAGCCGGATCTCTATCTCATCCGCAATCGCCTGCGTCTGCCGTTCGTTGGTCCCGCTGGTAATCAGGAAAAAGTCCGTAAAGCTCGCATCCGCCGGATCGAGCTCCAGAACGCGCGTGTCCTCTGCCTTCTTGTCCTCGCAGGCTGCCGATGCCACCAGAACCATCTGGCGTGTGCTGTCAATATTGCTTGGAGATGCCATGCTTGATCGTCGTTCCTCCTGAACGCCTTATCCTAGCCCGCGGAACCCGCCCCACGCCAGCTACCGACAGCGCCAATCCCTACGCGGGTTCGATACAAACCGTGCTCTCGGGCATACGCCGCAACTGAATCCGCCACCAGACCCGTCCATGCACTTGCGTCTCCGGCAACGAGCGCCTCCCGGATAGCCGTGGCCGAAACGTCATACTGGAGATCCGGCAGCACATACAAACACGTGCCCCCGGGAACGCCACCGTGCAACGCGTACTCTCTCCAATCCCGGGTCACGTTCTTCTCTACACAATCAATGCCCACCGGCAGTCCCGCGCACACTGACTCCAGCGCAGCCCCTGGCCTCGCAGCGACCACCATCGTGCACAACGCAAACAAATCCTTAGCGCGATGCCATTTGCCCAGCATCTCGAATGAGTCCGCACCGATCAGCAGGAATAGCCTGTCTCCCCCTGAGAGCCCTTCGCGGACTCTCAGCAACGTGTCATACGTGTAGTTCGCCCGCCCATCCGCGCGTGGCCTATCGATCGCAGTCGCTGCCATTCGCTCCTGGCCCTCGCACGCCAGTCGCACCATCTCCAGTCGATCCGCAAACGGAGTATGCGCCACCCCGCGCTTGAGCGGCTGCACGCCCGCTGGCGCCATCCAAACCTGGTCCAGTCCCAACCTCGCAATCGCCGCCCTCGCAATCGCCATGTGTCCGCAGTGCGGTGGATCGAAGGTGCCCCCGAAAAAAGCAAGCCGCATATTGGCATCCTAACGTGAGCATCAGGCCTAATAAGAAAGCATGCCTCCGGTACTTTCAGGCGTTGATTCCGACCACACCGCATATATCGCCCTGGGCGCAAATCTCCCATCGCCTGCCGGCTCGCCACTTCTAACTCTCCGGGCCGCCACGAAAGTCTTCTCATCTCTCGGCCGCATCGCAGCAGTCTCTTCCATTTATGAAACAGACCCCGTCGGGGTCGCCGACCAACCCCCCTTCCTCAATGCCGTCCTGGCCTTGCGTACTTCCATCCCGCCCGACGTGCTTATGCAGGAACTGCTGCGCATTGAGCAGGCATTCGGCCGCGACCGCCAGCAGTCCCGCGGCAATGGTCCGCGAACACTGGATTTAGACCTCCTGTTCTTTGATGACATCCAACTCTCGACGCCCGATCTCATCCTGCCGCACCCCCGGTCGCACCAGCGCCTCTTCGTCCTCGCGCCTCTGGCCGAGATCGCGCCACAGCTCCTCCATCCCTGCTTCCATAGGACCGTCGCGGATTTGTTAGCCGATTTACCCGTCGCTCCTGGTTCTGTGCGCCGCCTCTATCCCGCTCTGTGGAGCCCACCCACGCAGCACGTTCCTGCCTGAAGTGCCCGTGGAAACCGCCGTCTGGTTCCAAAATGGAACTTAGACTTCCCCCCTCGTATCTACCCGGCGACTTCGCTTTAAGCCGCTCTGGCAGCGGCTCCAGTGCATTCTTGCACTTCATCGCCCTTTCCATTCTCACCAGCTTGCGTCACCCGCTAACACCTTTGAGTAATGGAGGGTTCTGGCCACCCAGCTATCCTAGCCTCATAACCAGGAACCACTTAGATCAGCAGTTGAGCTCTACTGCCACTTATGCGTAAGCAATAACGGCTGACCTTTTCCGCGCTCTGTTGGTATCTATTGCTTCTTGAACTGTTCTTGTGCCCATTTAACGTTTCGTTTTAATTCTTTTCGTTCATACACACTTAGTACGAGCGCGGCCTATCTGCACCTTGACCTACCGTTATCTCAAAATGCAGGAGATCCAGCCATCTATGCGGCATTCATTTCATGCAGTCCTGTTCTACTCGCTCCGTAGGTCCAGGCTTAGTCAGGCGGTTGCAGCGCTTCTGTTTGCGGGCGCAAGTCTTCAAACTCCGCCCATCTTCGCTCAAGCAAACGTCCCAGAGAACTATCAGGCCTATCTCTATGTAGACGCAAATGCCGGTGCGGACACGAATCCCGGTACCCAGACTCAGCCTTTGCAGACACTGGCTGCTGCTTCTAACAAGGCACTGTCCAATAACCTCAAGTCTCTAAGCACCAAGATCATTGTCAATCCCGGGATCTATCGCGAAACGCTGCGGTTATGGTCGCAAACCAGCCAGACTTCAGCCACCATCGCCTTTGAAGCAGCCCAGCCCGGAGCCGCCGTTGTCTCCGGCTCCGATGTGTATACCAACTGGTATCAAGGCACCAGTAATCCTGCCATCTACACACATTCCTGGACCTATGACTTTGGTCCCTGTGCCGCCCCCACAGGATGGCCCGCAAATCTGCCAGCCATTGTTCTCCGTCGCGAGATGGTCTTTATCAATGGCGCGTCCCTCACGCAGGTGCTGGACATTGGGCAGTTGCGCCCCGGGACGTTCTTCGTTGACGAAGTCGCAAACGTCCTCCAGATATGGCCGGCTCCCGGCATGAACCCGGACCCCAACGCTGCCACCGTGGAGGTGGCCACCCGCCCTTCCACCCTCAGCATCACCGGACGCACCAATACCGTTCTGCGCGGACTCGTCCTTCGCCATGCTGCAAGCTGCATCAACGCCACCGGCGCCAATATCGTAAGCAGTAACAACGCTCTTGTGGATCAGGTCCAGGCTGTATGGAACAGTTGGGGTGGCTTGGGCCTGCATACCTCTTCGAATGTCACCGTGCAGAACACGATCGGTAGCTTCAATGGTGGTCTCGGGCTTGGCGCATTCCAGGGAAAGAACATCGAATTCCAAAACGACGAAGCAGACTACAACAATTGGCGCGGCGCCCAGGGCGCTATCTATGATTGGGGCATGGGCGGCCTCAAATTCATGTTGATACACAACGGCACCTTCAGCCAGCTCTATACCTATCGCAACCACGCCCAGGGCCTTTGGTTTGATACTGATAACAGAAACATCACAGTCACTGGCGCCGTGTCCGCTGAAAACGAGCTCGCCAATCTCCAGGTTGAGTTGAATTACGGGCCTATCAGCATCCAGGACAGCACCTTCTGCTCCGGCACCCTGGGTCTCAATCTTGTAAACTCGTCTAACATTTCACTGCAACACAACACCTTCTACAACAATGGAAATTACTATAGCTATCAGGGAAATATCTATCTCGCCGGCAAGGCCGGTGGTCGTTCCTTCACGGATTGGGAGACTGGTGTCTATTACAACGTGATCTCTTCTAATTTCACGTTGCTGAATAACGTCTTGCAGAACGCCGGCCCTAACCAGCGCCTCTTCACCACCTATCAGATCGGCACGGACTGGACCCAGTTCTCCACCACCTTCAATGCGAATAATAACCAGTGGTATGACCCAGCCCAGCCCAGCCCATACACCCTGGGCGGCGGTAAGAAATATAACTTCACAGGCTGGAAGACCCAGACCGGGCAAGACCTCCAGTCCACCTGGACGCTATTACCCAGCGCAACGCAAAGCTGCCCCGTCCCGGATCCCGCCGTCTCCGACTTCTCCCTTCACGCGGATAACCGTTCCTACACCATGGTCAACGGGTCGACCCAGGTCAGCCTCAACCTGCGCCCCTACATGGCGTCTATCGCTACCCTTGGCCCGGGTGGGCCCGCAGCGGCCCAGAGCAGCCTCCAGCTGGAGACCAGCGCTCTTCCTCCCGGGATCACCGCAACCTTTGCGGCACCCTCGCCCACTCCCTACGGCTTGAGCTCCACTCTCACCGTGACTGCTTCCAGTAGCGCTCTCGCCGGAACCATTCCCGTCACCATCTTTGCCCAGAGCGGAAATCAGGTGAAAACTGCCACGGTAAGCGTGACCGTAATCCCACCGCCCATGGTGGTACGCTCCCCCGGAATAGGCGGACTCCCCACGCTGCCCGGCCTCTGGAGTGGAGCAGCCCAGCCCTGATGACCGTTCCCAAAGCTGCCGCAGGGCCGCTGACAGCCGCCCTGCGGTATGCTTCTCCATCATGGGGAGATTCGGCGTCGCGTCCACTCTGCTTCTCACCCTCGCCATTGCCCCGTGTGCCCGTGCACGCGCTCACCCGAAACCAGTCCAAGACACAGGCTTCCTGAACCGTTCCATCGCTCTCAACGGCACGGTCTATCGCTACCAGGTCTATCTGCCCATGCAGTACGACCGCGGCCGAAGCTGGCCCGTGATCCTTTTCCTTCACGGTTCCGGTGAGCGCGGCTCTGACGGCATGGACGAAACTCAGGTCGGCCTTCCCTCCGCCATCCGCTCACACCCGGACCGCTGGCCCTTCGTCGTCGTCATGCCCCAGGTTCCCTACAATCACCACCACTGGACCGATCCCGACATGATGGCCATGGCCATGGCCACGCTCGATGCGGAGGTTCGCGAGTTCCACGGCAACCCCAATCAACTCTACCTCACTGGTCTTTCGCTCGGCGGCTATGGCGTGTGGGAGATCGCCAAGGACTACCCCGGCCGCTTCGCCGCCCTCGTTCCCATCTCCGGCGGCATCTTCTGGTCTTACCAGCCGCAACGCTGGCACGATCCCGGCCTCCCCGCCGCCTACGTCCGCGCCATAGGCAAAACTCCCGTGTGGATCTTTCATGGCACCCTGGACGCCGTCGTCTTGCCCAAGCAGTCAGAAATCATGTTCTCCGCCCTTGCCTCGGTCGGCGCCAACGTCCGCCTCTGGGAATACGAAGGCTGGCACCACAATGCCTGGGACAAGGCCTATGCCGAGCGCACGCTACCCCCGTGGCTGCTGGCCCACACGCTTTCACAGCCCTCAGCCTCCATCCCCGCCCCCGAACGCGTCCTCATCCCCCTCCACCCCATCCCCGCCAAGGTCAACCCGGATGTCTACACCGCCTACGAAGGCGACTACTACGACCGCGAAGTCCGCGAACTCACCGTCCTTCGCGAAGGCGACAAGCTCTTCTCCAGAAACCGCACCGGCGACCTCAACGAACTCCTGCCGGAAAGCCCCACCACTTTTTTCTACCCCAGCGGCAGCGCCGTGCGCTTCAGCTTTGAAAAGGACTCTGCGGGTCGCGTCACGGCCGTCCTCTACCGTGACGATCGCCATGAAGAGCGTTGGGAAAAACAAAAGAAATAGCACCCGCCCTCTGCAGCCTCTCCCCTTTCCCCCAAACCAGCTTCCCAGACCAGCTTTCCTCATGCCCATCTCCCGCAGTGCATCCTGCGGAAATCCGCTCTCCTGTTGAAATCCCCACTCCCCCAACTCCGCGCCTGGCCCAACTCCGGCCCGCTTTTCCTCTCCCGAGCGGCGCGATCCTCCACACCGCCCCAATTTTCGTGTGCACAAGCAGGAGAACCCGGCAGCCTTTTCCGCCGCCCGCCCCCACCTTCCTCCCCCTCCTCAGCCCGCCTGTCCTGTTTTGGAAAACCCGCACCCCGCTCTTCTCCGCTCCTGACGCGTATTCCTCCGAGTTCTCCACTTTTCCCCACCAAACGACGGCTACTACGGTATATCCATACCCCTTTAGTTGTAGTTTTAAGAACCGTAGTCGTAGCCGTCGCAGACCCACCCGCGCCTTCACCCCCAAACTGCGGCCACCGGCCTTCCCCAATCCATCTCCGGCATCACCCCGTCAGCCCAACATTTCCGCACTCCGGACGCGTCTTCCACGCCCCTCCTCCCGCTACAATCAGCTCAACCACCCACTGCGCCGCGCATCCGGTGTACAGTGGGTCAACCTCTGACACGCAGCCACATCCAGCAGACCGCACTCAGCAGACCAGGAGCACACCACATGCCCGGCGTAGGACTCGAAGCAGACAAGCACACCGTTCAGGGCTTTGCCATGGAGATCGGCATCAGCCGCCAGGACCTCCTCCGCGAGCTCACCGCTACCCAGTCCGTCGTCGAGCGCAAAACCACCATCCCCATCTTGTCGAATTTCCTCGTCGAGGCCGAAGCCGGCGACGCGCCCGATCGCCCCGGCCGCCTCACCATCACCGCAACCGACCTCGACCAGAGCATCCGCACCTCCTGCCCCGCCAAGGTCAAGAAAGCCGGCTCCTGCACCATTCCCGCCCGCAAGCTCTACGACTACATCAAGCTCCTGCCCGACGGTGAAATCTCCCTCAAGCTCATGGAGAACCACTGGATCCAGATCCGCTCCGGCCGCTCCAACACCAAAATGGTCGGCATGGCCCGCGCCAACTTCCCCCAGATCCCCGAGTTCCCCGAAAGCGCCGTCATCCGCCTGCCCCTCGCCTCCCTCAAGGGCATGATCGCGAAGACCATCTTCGCCATCTCCAACGAAGAGTCCCGTTACACCCTCAACGGCGCCCTGCTCATCCTCAAGCCCGAATCCATCGCCATGGTCGCCACCGACGGCCACCGCCTCGCCCACGTGGAAAAGACCGGCGAGTCCCTCGGCGCGCTCCCCGGCGGCGAGAAGAAGACCCTCATCCCGCGCAAGGCCCTCTCGGAGATCCAGTCCCTCATCGCCAACTCCGACGCCGAGTTCATCGAATTCGCCGACGACGAAAATCAGCTCTTCTTCCGCATCGGCCACCGCGTTCTCACCTCGCGCAAACTCACCGGCCAGTTCCCCAACTACGAAGCCGTCCTCCCGCGCGACAACAACAAGTTCATCATCATCCGCTCGGAAGACCTCATGGGCTCCATCCAGCGCGTTGCCCAGTTCGCCGACGAGCGCTCCGGCGCTATCAAGATCCGCCTCGAACAGAACGAGCTCAAAATTTCCAGCTCCTCCACCGAGTCCGGCGAATCCGAAGACACCATCGAGTCCCCCTACAACTTCGACCCCCTCGTCGTCGGCTTCAACTCCTCCTACCTCATCGACTTCCTCAAAGCCACCGGCAACACCGGCGAAGTCCGCCTCGAATTCAAAGACGCCCAGTCCGCCGGCCAGATGCGCCCCGAAGACCCCTCCGACGACACCAAATACCGCTACATCATCATGCCCATGCGCATCTGAGTGCTGGCCGACGGGCGCACGCGCTTCGCGCCAAAAGCAAAAGAGCCACCCTCGCGGTGGCTCTTTTGGAGACGCTTAGATCCGTGCAGGAGCTAATTCGGTATTGCGACTCCCTTCCTGAATCCCGTTAGCAGGGTAAAATGCACCGCGCCATCTCTAGTCAATTTCCAGTACTCTGTGCTTGTTTTCATGTTAGCGAATATAGAAGTTTCTTCCTCTATTTCGATGTATCCCAGGCCGAGAAATTGATTACGCACCTGCCAGCAAATCTCTGGAAAGCCTGCGATTTGCTCACTGCTTATATCACCCTCTTCATTCCACCCTTGGGCCACCAAGTCCTTCTGAAGTTCTATTTTAATCTGCGAGAGCAAGCCCTTCTCGATTTGGTATTTGGCAGCCCTAGGATGGGCATATCTAAAACAGGATAGCAAAACAGAGTTCCAAGTAATCCTAAGTGAAAAGGAATCGACCGGGATGGAAATGTAGGGATTTACTCGGGATCTTGGCGGCCGTTGAAAAGTAATTTGCCAAGAGACTTCGTCACTGCCTCTTGCAAGCCGATGTGAGGGGTCATTTTCCAGATCGCGCAACCTATGGTTTTCTGTCTCAAGCTCGATAACGCGCTTTTGCAACCTATTTACTTCTTCTAAATCTTCAATCCTGCGCGCGTTTCTGGCTCTGACCCAACCCTCAGCAGGTTTCAATTGGAATGAACGCTGAAGCGAATGAAGAACATGAGCTCTAAGCTCATCTTCGTTTCTATAGAAGTTGACCAGTTTTCCTTTCATGACTTTCTCACGAAAAACTTCGAGCTTTCCCCGCTTGTCAGCATTCTGCTCCAATTGAGAGCCCTTGAGCTCATTCAGGTCATGGAATAGGAAGCTAAGCACTGGTTTTTTTATTTCAAGAGCAAAATCGTACTCTTTCTCCGTGAAGCTCACGCCGTCGATAGCGAGCGATCCATACTTGCCTGCGAGTATCAAGACGTAGTAGTCAGAGGACTTGATCTCACGTTTTATGAATTCCCATTGCTCGTCATCAGCGGATGGAAAAAGTTCCATACCGGAAGGAAAAGCCTGAACCTCCAAAATGGCTTGCAGCACTTTTTGGCGCTCTAGTACAAGATCACGAAACGTTGAACTGACAAAGACTTGGTACCGTCTCTCGTCGAGGATTTCTGGCATGCTCAATTTTGCCATGCCTCAGGTTGCCGATTACATCGACTGCGCTCACTCAGTGCAAGCGCAAGGCGAAACATGCGCTGGGTGCCCTCCTGAGCAGCAGCACCTCCAAGAGTGGGAGACCACAGCCCGCAACGCATCCCCTCTCCCCCGCACCTCATCTCTCCACAAGAGAGGTCATCCATGAGCCCCACCCAAAAGCAATGCCCCCTGCGCGGCCTCGCCGCCGGTCTCCTCGGCGGAGCAGCCGCCAGCCTCGTCCTCGACCTCTTCCACACCGCCTCGCTCAAAGGCACGCAGGCCTTCGAGGACGCCACCGGCCTTCCACCCACGCTCAGCGGACAACAGCAGGCCCAGCTCCTCGGTTACCAGTACGCCCAGGCCGAAATCGCCAGCCGCCTCTCCCAGCTCGTCACCGGCAAGAACCTCCTGCGCGAGCAACGGGCTCAGGCCGCCCCCTACGTGCATTACGGACTTGGCGCGCTTGCCGGAGCCCTCTACGGCCTCCTCGCCGAGTACCTGCCCTCCGTCACCACCGGACACGGCACGGCCTACGGCGCCCTGCTCTATCTCGGCGGCCCGGAAACCGCCCTGCCCGCCTTCGAGCTCTCGCCGTCGCCCCGTAAAATCCCGCCCGCCATGCACGTTGGCGGCCTTGCCGCTCACATCGTCTACGGAGCAGCCCTCGAAACCGCCCGCCGCCTCACTCGCCGGCTCTTCTGATATCGCGGGTGCCCCATTCTTCGCGCCGCACTATACCTTCGGACTACGCGGTCATCGGGCGCGAAGAGTGGAATCTGCCGGGTGCCCCATCCTTCGCGCCCCATTGCACTGTCGGACTCCGTTGCACTCTAGCGCGAAGGGTGGGAATCTGCGCTCGCGTAGACCGTTTTCAAACTTTGCATCATCTTTGCACCGACACGCCCATGAACCCCGTCATTCCGAGCGCATCAGGGTGGGGCTGCGAAGAGCCCATACAGCAGTACCGCCTTCGCCAACACCCCCAGGCTCTTCCTACATTTGTGGTATTCCCCACCCCCGCCCGCCCGCGCTAAGCTTTGCTCAATCAGGAGCAGATCTGTGCCTAAGCCCCCCCACTTTCAAGCCGAACACATCGTCATCCAACGCACCCCGTATCAAGCCCCCCAGACCGTCAAGCAAGGCTCACTCAACATCGGCCGCGTCGTCTGGCTCAACGCAGAAGTATCGGACGAAATGCACCCCCGCCTCGTGACCGCCTATGTCGAGCCCCTCGGCCTGGTGCAGGTGAACTCGGACTGCCTGCGCTACCAGCCCCAGATCCCGAAGCGACCCCCTGCCCGCGCCACCCTGCACTCCATCGCCGCAAGCGCAGCCAACCTGTAGCGCCAGTAGCGAAGAGCGCACAAGCACAGTTCGCAGCACCACGAACCCGGGTGCACTCGGGAGGGTGGGCGCATTCCGTGCGCCGGCAGGCGCCTCCGTTTACAGCGCCTTTGACATCACCACGAAATGCACCGGTCGCGTCACATGGCCCTCTTTCTCCGCCGGCCACGGCGCTGTCCCGCTCTCTGCGTACCCGAACTTCGCATACAGCGGCGGCAGCTCCTCGCGCACATTCACCACGCTTAAATCCATAAAGCGCGCCCCCTGTTCCCTCGCGTACGTCTCGGCCGCGTCCATCAACTGCCTGCCCAGCCCTATCCGCTGCCGCGCCGGATCGCTCGAAAGCAGCCCCAGGTAGCCCCGCCGCTCCGCTCCCTCGCCGCTCACCTCCACGTACACGCACCCGGCAAGCCCACCATCGTCCTCCGCCAGCACCAGAAACGTACCGCTATCCATCAGCCGGTGCAGTTCAGCCCCATCCACCCGGTCCGCGTTCTTGAACGTTCGTTCCACAGCAAACGCTGCATTGATCAACAGCATCAATGCCTCCGCGTCTGCCGCCCCCGCCACCCGTAGCTCCAAGCACCACCCTCCATTAACTTTCCGTCCTCCCACGCTATCACCGCCCACTCAACAGCTTTCCGCGATTTGGCGTAGTAATTCGCGCAACCAGCTACACTGGAAATAGGGATCACACTGCGAGCAAATACAGAGGCAAGCTAAGTTCAATAGAGAGAGGACTTTAGCTCTAACTACCTGTAGAATGAGGAATTTAGCCGACTACCCACCACCTAACTCCTTTGCTGACAGGACTTTAGCCAGAAAGTCCTAGGGGGTGGGGGGTGTACCCGCTACTCCATCCGCCTCGACACCATCAGCAGATGGAACTCCGGAGTCTCCCGCAGGGTCGCCAATTCCTTATCGGCCATGATCTTCTTGCGGTCGTCAAAGCCCTCTGCCAACGCCCGGCGCAGGTAAAGCAGCGCCTGTTCCTTCATGCCCGCTTTGGCATAGGTTTCGGCGAGATAGAAATTCAACTTGCCCATCTCGTGCGCCGGCCCGTTCTCTTCCACCTTGCCGCCATAGTTCGGGTCGAACACCTTCGGGTCCAATCCGAACGCCCGCTCGTACGCCTGGACGCCCTTCTTGTACTTCCGCTGCGCAATGTAAGCGGTTCCCAGATTGCTATACGCCACTGCCGAATTGGGCGTCAGCTTGAGCGATCGGTTGTACATGCGCTCGGCGTGCTTGTAGTCCTTCTGCGCATAGAAGATCGTGCCTAGGTTGTTCATAGCCTCCGCATACTTGGGATTCAACTGGAGCGCCCTCTGGTAATCCCGCTTCGCCTCCGTAATGGCGAACAGGTGGTGGTACGCGATCCCCAGCTTGTTCCAGTACACCGCAGTATCGCTCGCCCCTTCGCGATATACGCGGATCGCGGCAGCATACTGCCCGCGCGCCACCAGGATGTCGCCGCTCTCTTCCGATGTCACAGTGACCGGCGATTGCGGCTCAGCGCGCGGTGGTTCCGGCTGTATCAAATGGCCTGTGTTGAGAGAGGCTATATCTTGTCCCAGCAACACTGGCGTACTCATGCACACCGCGCACACCAGAGCCGGCACTAGGAGTTTCAGGCGGAAGCAAGCAGAGAGACTGACCCTGCGCATAATGCCCCCTTCGGTTGGGCTGGCAGGTCGAGCCTGACAGCCAGGCGACGCCATTGTAATCCTTTAGACGGGCCGCCGTCCCAACTTATTTATAACCACTCTTTGCAGCTACTAACTGCATAGTCGGCCCTGGATTGCCAAACCTTCTTGTAACTGGTTACAGTGGTTCTCCAGTCAGTATTCCCCCTTATTCGGAGATCTTATGTTTTGCCAGTCCAAGCGCCTTCGCAGGTGTAGTACCCTCTTTCCAGATCCTCGTTATACTCCTCATCTCGAGTTCCCTGGGGCTGTATGCCCAGCAGTCCAATGCGCCCGGCCCACCACCGAATTACCGCTACGGGCAAACCTACATCAACCCCCTTAAGCTCTCTTTGCCAGACGGCAGCCCATCCGTGAGTTGCCCCGATCCCGCCACCATTAACAAGCGTAATCACGGTACGGACACTTGGTATCTCTACTGCACCGGAGACCCGCTGAACTCCAGCGATGTGGATAACCACGGCAACCTCCGCCAGCACCTCATCACCCAGTACCGTTCCTACGACCTCATCCATTGGACTTACATCGGTGACGCCTTTCAGCAGACCCCAGCCTGGGTCGGCAATGCCACCGCCCAGTTCTGGGCTCCCGCCGTCAAGCTTCTGAATGGCAAGTACTACATGTACTATGTCGCCCCGAATACCCCAGGTGGCGGTGCTGCCATAGGCGTCGCTACCAGCACCACCCCCGGCGGCCCCTGGACAGATAGTGGTGCCCCCGTCGTCGCTCCGGAAGCAGCGTTTTGTTGTGCTGGCAGTAAACGCGCTGTCATCGATCCAGACGTCATTGCGGACGACAGCGGTCAGCTTTACATTTCGTATGGCAGCTTTTTCGGCGGCATCAGCGTGCGCAAACTTTCACCTGATGGCCTTACCTCTGATCCTGCGTCCGAGACGCTGGTCGGTATCGACAACTTCGGCGAGGGCGCCAATTTTTGGAAGCACAACGGGTACTACTACCTGTTTTTCTCCACCTCCAGCTGCTGTGACGGGCCCTTAAGCGGATATGCCGTGGAAGTAGGCCGCGCGAAAACACCTATGGGTCCCTTCGTGGATAGAAATGGGGTGAATCTGACGAACTTTGCTCCTGGCGGAACCTTCGCCATGGCCGCGAATGGCAATCGCTGGGTCGGCCCCGGCGGTAACGTCATTTTCAAAGATGATTCAGGCCAGGATTATATGCTCTACCATGCCGTCGACCAGCAAACGCCGTACTTTGACGGTTTTCCCGGCGCGACCCGGCGTCCCGCATTGCTCGATCCCGTGGATTGGGTGAATGACTGGCCAGTCGTGCGCGGCGGCTACTATGCCTCTGCGACTCCGCAGCCAGCGCCCGCGGCACAGCCCTGGCAATACAACGCGTACTCGCCGAAGTACAAGGAGCCGGACGAGCCTGGGGCACTACTCCCAGCCCTTTCAGATGACTTCAACTCCCATACCCTTTCATCGCAGTGGCACTTTATCCATCCGCTGGCAGACAACACCTACGCGCTCACTGGAAGCGCATACGAAGTCCAAACGCAAGGGCCGGACGAGAACGGGTCACCTGCAACAGTGTCGATATTGGGCGAACCTGTGCCAAGCGCCGGCGACTGGATGGTGGAAACCAAGGTGACGACCAGCGTTCCTTACGATAACAGTTGCTGTTACAACTTCTCGCAGGGAGCCCTATTCATCTACGGCAACGACCAGAACAGCATCAAGCTGGACGTAACGCCCATCTTCGATACTCGCCAAACCGAGTTCGGCAAGCAGGTCGGGCCGGTACCGCAGAATTATCCCACTTACAAGCATCAGGTGGTGGGCCAGGCTGCTCCCACGACCTGGTTGCGCATCGTGAAGCACGGAAACGGTGATGCTGGCGAAACCTACACTGCATATAGCAGCACAGACGGGCTTTACTGGGTGAAGGGCGGCACATGGCGGCACGCGCTCGGCTCCAGCGCCCAGATCGGTATATCCGCAGAGAACGCTCCCGGGCAGACCATGGATTTCGACTACGTCCATGTATATCGCCTGGCTAACAGCCAACGTTAGATTAGATTGAGCACTGCCGAGCCTGAGATAGAAAGGGAGAGTGCCCAGCACTCTCCCTTTCTATAGCCTGCAAAGCTGAGAGACGGCCTTATTCATTGCTCACCTGGCGTAAACAGGGGCGTGCACCGCTAGTGCCGAGGCCTCAAGCGCCGCCCGCACCATGGCGTCGCAGCCCATGCAGGAGTTCAGCATGAGCTGGTACAGCCGGCGGTCGGCCCAGTCCTGGTCGTAGAACTGCCGTATATACGCTGCCCGTCGGCGGTCCGTCGCCAGCAACTCTTCTTCGGCATCATCCGCGTGCTCCGGAAAGTGCTCGCGAAACCACGCCAGCTTTCTCTTCATGGAGGCGTAAACGAAAATGTGAAAGGCTCCCGCTTGTCCCGCCAGCGCAGATGCCGCCCCACGTCCTACTACTACGCAGTGGCCCTCGGCCACACGCTCTTTCAGGTAGCTGCGGACGAGTTCCACCATGCGTTCGCTGTCAAACACTTCACTCTCGCTCATGATCGCCGGCATGCGTTCCACGCTGCCATGCCAGAAGGTCTTGCCAAGCCGGTAATACCAAGGATCGAGCCGCTCGTCGCAGTTGGCCACCATGGATGTGTTCATGCCGGTCTGCTTTGCGATCTCCTCGACAAGGCACTTGTCGATCAACCGCCAGCCAAGCCGGTCCGCCAGGCGATGTGCAAACTCAGCGCCCTGGCTGCCGTATTCACGTTCCACCGTAATGATGCGAACCATGGAATGCCTCCACCGAGCACGACGATGTGGGCATGATGGTAGCACGAATGCACCGCGCCAGACTTCCCTTAGAGGGCCTGCGGGGGCTGCGTTCTAGTTCTCGCGCCACACCACCACACCTAACCGGAACAGATAACCGCGCATCGTTTCGAATCGATATCCACCCTTCCGGAGCAGTGCTTCGATCTCGCCGCGGGTATATGCCTGGCGCACGGAGATCGGTCCGTCATGGCGAGAAAGCCGGCTGGGATCGACCAGGCTGAAAAGGCGGGCCAGCACATAATGCACAGGATGCCGCTCCAGATCGTTTACTACCACGGCCACACGGGTGACACGCAGCGCTTCTTCAAAGAAGCGCTTTGCCTCCTGCTCGTTCAGGTGATGGAGAAACAGACAGCAGGAGACCACATCGACGCTCCCGTCCGCCAAGGGCAGCTGCAGTGCATCTCCGGTAAGCAGTTCGGGACGCGGCAAGGATACTGGCCATGATGCTGCAGCCGGCAAGTGTTGCGTGCTCCGGTCCAGCAACATGACGCGCATTTTTTCTCCGCGCAGTGGCAAGCGCAGGAGAGCAGACTTCAGTGCCTCCGCGTGACCTGACGCAACTTCGAGGACGTGGATCTGCTCTCCTGGGCAGCGCCGCGAAACCCGGCGCAGTAGGCGCATATGCATCCGGGTGCCTCCGAACAGCCGGTTCACCCAACGCAAGGATCGCAGCGCCGACCGCACCTCCTGGGCGGAACCGGCATCGCTATCGAGAAGTTCCTCTGCGAGAACACGCTTCAGTTCTGGTTCCTCCTGGCCGCTCTGCGGCTCGTCTCGAAGAGTAGTGCGGAGAGCATAATGGTTGCTGGAAACGTGCAATGAATAGCCAATCGCACTTTGAGGTCGCAGTCGTGGGTGGCGGCCCCGCCGGACTCGCCGCCGCCATTGCACTCCAGCAAAGCGGTTTTGCCTGCGCCGTCTTCGATGGGCAGCACCCGCCGGTAGACAAGGCCTGCGGCGAAGGTTTGATGCCGGATGCCGTCGCCGCCATGGCACAACTCGGCGTCGACTTGAGCGAGGAAGACGGATTCCCCATTCAAGGGATCTGTTTCCATGGCGCAGCACAAACTGCTGCCGCCATGTTTACGCGCGGGCATGGACTTGGGGTGCGCCGCACACGGCTGCACGAGCGGCTTGTCCAGAGGGCTGAACATCTCGGCGTTCAGCTCTTCTGGAATGCGCCGGTGTCGCTTGGCGCCGGGCAGGAGCTCTGGTTCCGCGATGAGGCGGTCCACTGGGACTGGCTCGTCATCGCGGATGGCCATAACTCTACCCTCGCCGGCAATGCGGGCTTTGCACCGGCGCGCCTTGGAAGTACCCGGTTCGCCGCGCGCCAGCATTATGCCGTGCAGCCATGGACCGACACCGTTGAGGTGTACTGGGGGAAGGAAAGCCAAATCTATGTAACGCCCGTGAATGCGCACGAGGTGGGCGTGGCGCTGCTGGGGCAAAGGCAGCGGGAAGTGCCGAACCACGAGCGGTTCGAAAGCGCGTTGGCCGAGTTCCCGTTCGCTGGCGGAGCGGCTGCAAGGCGCACCCGTGGTCTCCAGAATGCGCGGAGCGATAACCTCCAATCGTCGGCTCCCGCGAGTTTACGAGGGGCGCATTTTTCTGACTGGCGATTCCTCCGGCTCCGTAGATGCCATCACCGGCGAGGGCCTTGCCATTGCCTTCCGGCAGGCGCTGTTGCTGGCCCATGCTCTCGGACGAGGCGAACCGAAGCTGTACGAGCAGGGACATCGCAGGCTGGCCAGAACGCCCCGCCATATGGCGCGCGTGCTGCTTGCCATGGATCGCTGGCCTGCCTTCGAGCGTGCTGCGATTCATACCCTCGCCCGCCGGCCGGAGCTCTTCAAAGGCCTGCTCGACTTGCATACAGGAGAGGTTTCCATGCCCGCGTTCGCTCGCCAGTACGGCTGCAAGCTTGTATGGCATTTCCTCCAGAGCACGCGATCGAGGGAAACCTACCCTTTGCTTGTCGAACCCCAGTAGCCCCGCCCAGCTACCAGCGCAGCAAGAGCAATTGCGAGCAGAAACCAGGACCCAGCGCCGCCAGCACGCCCCACGTACCCGGCTGCGGCCGCTTGTGCAGCATCACGTCTTCCAGCACCAGAAGAACGGATGCGGAGGAAAGATTGCCCACACGCCGCAGGCACTCCCATGACGCCTCACATGCGGCGTCCGGCAGACCGAGAGAGCCTGACATCGCTTCCAGCACCTTGGGACCGCCCGTGTGCATGATCCAGCTACCGATATCCGACCTTTGGAGATCGTGCTTCGCCAGAAATCGATCCACGTCCTCCGGCAGGTGTTCGCGGATGATCTTCGGCACCTCGGGCGAAAGCACAATGCGGAAGCCCTCTTCCGAGATGTCCCAACCCATCGCATCTTCCGTCCCCGGATAGAAGCTCGACGCTGCATCGATGATCTCGGGTCCGCGGCTGGCATGTGTGGATGGGAACTCATCACCCGCGACGATCACGGCGGCCGCTCCATCGCCGAACAGCCCGCACGCAATGAAGTTAGCGACCGACAGGTCGCCGCGCTGCCAGGTGAGCGAGCACAACTCCACCGACAACAGCACCGCGGCCTTTTCCGGATAGGCCCGCACATAGTCCGCCGCCTGCGCCAGTCCAGACGCGCCCGCCACGCAGCCCAGACCGAAGATCGGAGTCCGGCGCGTGTGGGTGGGGAGTTCCATGCGATTCACGAGATGAGCGTCGAGCGAAGGACTCGCAATGCCGGTTACGGATACGGTCAGCAGCGCGGAAATCGCGCTCTTGTCTATGTGCGCCCGCTGCAGAGCGCACCCGATCGCCTTCTCGCCCAGATCCTCGGCCACTTCCAGCCAGACGTCATTGGCCTTGCCCCACCGATCAAGGTCCGTATACGCGTCGAGCGGCAGTGCAAAATAGCGGCCGTCCACCCCTACACGACCGTGAAAACGCGCGAGTAACTCAGGGTTGTCGAGCCTGCCCTTCCACTGTGCGCTAAGGGCCTCAAAAACTTGCTGCTGGGTGTAGTAGTGGGGCGGAAGGGCGCTCGAAGCGCTGAGAATCTTCATGCTGTTTCCACTTTACCAGCCGTGTTTTAAGCGCACGAAAAGAGGTTTAAAAGTCCATTTTGGGCGCTTTAAGGACGAAAATATGACTTATTGCCGCAGTTCGACAATCGTCGCACCGGCGCCGCCCTCCACCTGATCGGCCTCCGTCACGAGCGCCACATGCGGATGCTTGCCCAGCATGGCGCGTAGCGCCTTGCGCAACACGCCCATGCCGGTTCCATGCACCACGCGCACGCGCGGCAACCCCGCCAGGAACGCGTGGTCGAGGTACCTCTCCACTTCATCGGTCGCCTGGTCTACCGTTTGGCCGATGACATTGATTTCCGATCGCAGATCATCGCTCGAGGTAGAGACCGAAACGGAAACTCCTCGCCTGCGTGCGGCTTCGAGCGGCGTCACCGCAACCGGGGTGCCGGTTGTCGATCGAACCACCTCGGCGATGTCTTCGCGGGGCACGCGCATTTTCATTGGGCCAATAGCAACTTCATAGGCGTTGCCGTCGAGCTGCCGCTGCACGATGGCGGTTTTGCCCAGCGACTTGAGACGCACCATGTCTCCCGCAGCCACGTGGCGCACCACATGCGGCTGCGCATGGGCATCGCCTTTATCCGCGCCGGTGTGCTGGGCCAGCGCCGTAGTGCTGAACTGCTCGCTGAACTCGCGCCGGAGCCGCGCAAGCCGGCGCTCGGCATCCTTCGAGAGCTTCTGCTGCGCCGCACGGTCATCGACGGCGCGCACCGCTTCACGCATGCGGAACTCGAAGTCTTTAAGCAACGATTGCAGTTGCATTTCGAGTTCGCGTACCTTGCCGCGCCACTCCTTTAAGCCCTCCACCTCCAGCCGGTTGCGTTCGCGCGCCACCTCCTGCTCGCGCCCGCGAAGCTGCTCACGCTCCGTCGCAATAGCCGTTAGCTGGCTGTGTAACTGGTCGAGGAAGTTGGCGATGTCTTCCGTCTGGTGCGAAAGCCGCGCACGCGCCTCCGCGATGATCGACGGATGCAGCCCCAGCCGCTGGGCGATGTTGATGCCGGCCGAAGCGCCCGGAACACCGAGACGCAACTCATACGTCGGCGCAAGTGTCCGCTCATCGAAACCGACTGCCGCGTTCAACACGCCGGGCGTTTGTGCCGCGTACACCTTCAACGACGTGTGGTGGGTAGAGATGATGGACCAGGCCCGCTGCCTCAGAAAATGTTCTGCAATAGCGACGGCAAGAGCCGCACCTTCCTCGGGATCGGTTGCCGATCCGAGTTCGTCGAGCAGGACCAGCGAATGCACATCGGCGCGCTCCGCAATCCGGTTCAGGTTGACGATGTGGGCGGAAAAGGTCGAAAGGTTCTGCTCAATGGATTGCGCATCGCCGATATCGGCGAGGAAGCAGTGGAAGACGGGCAGTACTGCGCGCTCGGCAGGCACTGGAATCCCAGCCTGCGCCATCATGGAGAGCAGCCCCGCGGTCTTGAGCGCAACGGTTTTGCCGCCCGTGTTCGGTCCGCTGATGATGAGCTGCCGAGCCTCCGATTGCAGGGCAAGCGTGAGCGGCACAACTGTGCCGCCGTTCGCGCGAAGACGCCGCTCCAGCAGCGGATGCCGCGCCTGCTCCAGGTACAGCTCCAGGGCTGATTCCTGTGCGGCTTCCGGAGCAATGCAGCCGTACTCCTGCGCAAATCGAGCGCGTGCCTGCAATCCGTCGACCTGCGCCAGTACGGCGGCTCCAGTGCCGATAGCCGCGGCCTGTGCGCCGATCTCGCGCGTCATGGCGAGGAAGATGCGGTGGATCTCCGCCTGTTCGTCATCCAGCAGGCGGACCAGCTCGTTGTTCTGCTCGATGGTCTCAAGCGGCTCCAGATAGACGGTCTGCCCACTGGAGCTTGCCCCGTGCACCACGCCGGGAACGCGGCGCTTCCACTCCGCTTTCACCGGAATCACAAACCGCTCCCCGCGGATAGTGATCAGGTCGTCCTGCGTCGTACCGCCCTCGGAAAGACGGCGCAACGCATGCCGCAGGCTGTCTTCGATCACCCGTTGCTGGCGCTCGATCTCGCGTCGAATGCGCCGGAGGTCCGGGGACGCATCGTCGGCCAGCGTGCCATCGGGGTTCATGCGCCTGCGCAGGGACTCGACCAGGTGGCGCAGCGGGGCGCCTTCCAGTGGGGCCACCATGGCGCGAAGTCCGGCGGTGCGTTCGCGCAGATCGTCCGCCGGTTGCGTGATGACGGCCTGCCAGCCCGCGATATCGTCGGTGAGGGCGAGAACGGTCCGCAGTTCATCAGCTTCCAGCGCCGCGCCCTCGATGCGCGACTTCGCCAGGAGCTGTGTGGCATCGAAAAGGCCGCCCAGTGCGGGCCGCATTCCCGCGGAAAGGAGCACACGCATCTCGGCCACCAGCGCATGCTCCGCCGCGAACCAGCCCGCATCGCTCGAAGGAACCAGCGCCAGCAGCCATTCCCTCGTCACGCGAGCCGTTGCATAAAAGGAAACCAGCTCGAGCAGCCGGTCCCACTCCAGGGTGGCGCGGCTCAGTTCGGCCAAGGGCGACGGAATTGTGGGAAACAAGCTCACCTCTCCACTGTACCGCTCGGGAGACATTGGACACCGGGAACCGTCTGGCTGCCGGACGCGTACTTTAACCTTGACTGCCGGCCCAAAGCGGTGGATGGTTCAAGCCAATGTGGCCGATACACGAGGACGGTCTCAAAACGGCCGAAGAGAAAGGCCGCCAAAGGCTGCGCCTCAGGAGGACTTGTATGTACTGCAGCAGTTGTGGACAGGCAATTCAACCCGGTATGCAGTTCTGCCCCGGATGCGGCAGAGCTGCCCTCGCGCCGCCGCCGGCCGGCTTCGTGCAGGCCGCAGCGCCAGGGTACCTACCGATGCGTGTACACCGCAATTTACAAACCCTGGGCGTGCTTTGGCTGGTATACGCCGGCTGGACGCTCGTGGGCTGGCTCATTGCTCTTCCGTTCCTTTCCGGTCTGGTGGGACGATGGAGCGGCGGCTCCTGGGGACCGCATGCCTTTTCCATGTTCCCGCAGATGAACTGGCTGATCCCGTTTGTGACCGTGCTCATCGTAGCGCGCTCTATTCTGTCCGCGGTCACGGGCATCGGTCTTATGCGCCGTGCGTCGTGGGGTCGAACGCTGGCCCTCATCACCGGCTTTCTGACGCTGATCAAACCGATCACCGGGACCGTGCTCGCCATCTATACGCTCTGGGTGCTGCTGCCCGCCCCTTCTGCGCAGGAATATGAGCAGATCGCCATGTCCTAAACTGGACTGATGGAATTTCCTCAGACTCGTTTGCGGCGCCTGCGCTCTTCCGCGGCCATGCGCTCGCTGGTGCGGGAAACGCATCTGCACCCCGGCGCGCTGGTGTACCCGCTTTTTTTGTGTCCGGGAGAGGGCATTCGCCGCGAAATCCGATCCATGCCCGGCGTATTCAACCTATCTGTCGATGAGGCGCTCAAAGAAGCCGAGCAGGCGGTCGCGCTCGGTCTCGGCGGCCTGCTTCTTTTCGGCCTGCCCGAGGCGAAAGACGAGCACGGCAGCGGCGCCTATGACCCAAACGGGATTGTGCAGCAAGGTCTGCGGGCGCTGAAGGCGAGCGCCGCAACCAAGGACCTCGTACTTATCGCCGATGTCTGCCTGTGCGAGTACACCTCCCATGGCCATTGCGGCGTGGTAGAGAAGAATGGGGCCGAGTACCGCATCGACAACGACGCAAGTCTCGGCCTGCTCGCGCAAACGGCGGTCTCGTTAGCCGAGGCCGGCGCGGACATCGTTGCGCCTTCAGACATGATGGACGGCCGCGTGGGCGCGATCCGCGACGAACTGGACGAGGCCGGCCTCGAAGGCACCCCCATCCTCTCCTACGCGGCCAAGTTCGCCTCGGCCTTTTACGGACCGTTCCGCGACGCAGCCGACTCCGCCCCGCAATTTGGTGACCGTCGCAGTTACCAGATGGACGGTGCGAACCTCCGCGAGGCGATGCGCGAAATCGAGCAGGACCTGGGCGAGGGCGCGGACATGATCCTGATGAAACCGGCGCTCCCCTACCTTGACGTGATTCATGCAGCCCGTGGACGCTTTGACGTGCCCATGGGCGCTTACCAGGTTTCGGGTGAGTATTCCATGATGCAGGCGGCGTTCGCCAACGGCTGGCTGGAGCGCGAGCGCGCAATCCTGGAGTCGCTGATTTCCACCCGTCGCGCCGGCGCGGACTTTATCGTGTCGTACTTTGCGAAAGAAGCCGCGGCGTTGCTGGGTTAGAGATATCGCCCAGTGTGGCCACGGCACTCTGGAGGCGTTCGGAAAAGGCCTGCGGCGTCTCGTTCACCAGCATCGTCACCGGGTCGCCCATGTGGATCGTGACCGTGCCCGGACGGAACCAGCGGCGTTTCCGCTGCTTGATCTCGCCCAGGCCCTCAAGCGCCACGGGCAGCACCGGCGTGCCGGATTGCTGCGCAAGCAGTCCGACGCCGGACTGAAAGGCCGCGAGCGTACCGTCGGGGGAGCGTCGCCCCTCCGGAAACACCAGGACGTGCATTCCCCTGTCCAGCGCCTCGCCGGCATGCGCGAAGCTCGCGCGAAAGCCCGGCCCCTGCGGCAACGGGAAGAGGTTAAAAAGCGCCGTCAATACCCAGTAGGCGAGCGGGGTGATAAAGCTCAGCCAACGATACTGTTCAGCCTGCGCATGCCGCCAGCCCAGCAGCATGCGCCCGGCGGTCGCTACCGCAACCCTGTTACGGGCTTGCCGCGGCAAGGCATACAGCACCAGCGGCACATCGAAGGTGGTCACGTGGTTGCTCACGATCAGCAGGGGATGCTGCAAGGCCTTTGCCGCGGCGGCCCCACGTACCACGTGCGGATGCAACAGAAACCGGACCAGCGGGCGCGCCACTGCCCCAAGGAACAGATTGCGCACCCAGCGCACCGGTGCAGACCACGGCCAGCGCGGGTACTCGCCGCCGCGTGTACGCGCGATCTCCCGCAGATGCGAGACAACGGTCGGAGCCGCTGCTCCCTGCTGCTCCTGAACTGCCGGCAAAGACAGAAGCAAGCGAAGATCACCGACGGTCCGGGCCTGCTGGAAGGCAAGCTCGTCCAGCTCCACTCCGAATTGTGATTCCAGCGTGCTTTGCAACTCGACCAGGCCCAGGCTGTCCAGGTGCAGGTCCTCATTTAGGCGGCAATCATCTGTGATGGAGCCCTCGGCAGCGATGCCTGGAATGCTCCTCAACGCACGTAGAAGAGGGTCGTGCTCGGGCGCGGCGCTTGCGTTTCCGCTCTTTAGAGCGCCCTCCGCCCAGACTGCCACTTGCCGCCGCAGCACCTTGCCCGTGGTGGTCCGGGGAAAATCGGTTTGCGGCCAGACGAGCCAGCGGCGTACCTGCTGGTAGGGCGCGAGCGTTGCATTTGCCTGTGCCACCGCCTGGTCAGCGGTTTCGCGCGACCCACCGGGTGCGAGCAGCAGCACCGCCACCGGTTGCGGCCCGGCGGCTGAATCGTGGCCCACCACCAACGCTCCCTGTACGCCCGGAAAGCGCAGCAGGGCTGCTTCGATGTCCTGCGGATAAATATTGAGGCCGGCGGCGGTCACGATGGTTTCGCTCTTGCGACCGGAAAACACCAGCGCGCCATCTTTCCCGGCAGCTGCCAGGTCCCCGGTGGCCAGCCATCCGTCTTCCGTTTCGCGCCGTTGCAGTTTGCCCTGGCGCCACTCAGTGCTGGCAATGGAGCCGCCGCGAACCAGGATCTCGCCGTCCGCGCCCAGGCGTACTTCGCGTCCGGCCAGCGGTTTTCCAATGCTGCCGCGTGTGCTGTGGAAGGGATGATTCAGCGTGACCAGCGCGGTCGTTTCCGTCATGCCATAGCCTTGGATCAACGCAAAGCCGAGCCCGGTCCAGAACTCTTCGAGCGACTCCGGCAACGTCGCCCCACCGCAGACCACGGCCCAGAACTTCCATCCGAAGAGGCGATGCTGGCGCCGGAAGCGCCACCAGCGCTGCAGCGCGGGGAGGCCCGCTGAGTTTGCGAGACGCTTTGCCAGCGAGGCGTCGAGGTGGAGCAGGTGCGTACGCAGCAGTTCAAGCACGCGCGGCACCGCGGCCAGTACAGAGATGCGTTCCCGGCGAACCAGCGACAACAGGCGCGGCGCTTCCAGACGCGTCTCAAAATGAACCTGCGCGCCCAGCAGGGGCGGAATCCACAACCCCATGAACTGTCCGAAGACATGGCTGAGCGGCAAGGTATGGAGAAAACGGAGAGGATGGACCAAGCGCTCGTATTTGAGATACCGCGCCATCTCCTGCTCAATCGGATCGAGTGAGGCAAGCACGTTGCCGTGGGTGTGGACGATGCCTCTGGGCTCTGCAGTCGTGCCCGACGTGAAGATGATTTGCAGCGGCGTGGATCGTTGCAGGCCGGCCAGCGGGCTGTAGTCGGGAGCAGGAAGCCGTTCCTTGAAATCCTCGAAGGGAAGCGCGGGCGTGTTGGCGTCAGCTTCGTTCAGTTGCTGCAACAACGCCTGATTTCCGGTAAGGAGACTGGGAGTCGTCTCGCGCCACACGCGCTCGGCAAAACCGATACCCCCTGCGGCATCGAGCGGCACAGCGATCACACCTCGAAGCACACATCCGAAGAAGGCCGCGATCCACTCTGCCCGGTTCTGCCCCCACAGCAGGACGCGGTCGCCGGGCTGGATGCCGCGGCGCGTGAGCTCGGCGGCAAAGCGGGCGCTGAGCGCCGCCAGCTCCGCCCAGGATGTAGCAAGGCGGCGATTGCCGACGTGTGTGACGACGGCTGTCTGCCGTCCATGGCGTCGGAAGTCCTCCAGGAGCGTAGCCAAGTGGTCGCGCACGGCTTCAGTGTTTCACGGGGCGTGAGTCGACGCCGGCCAGATGGGCGCATTCAGCAGGCGCAGAGAAATCCTTCCCAACCAGGTTACGGAATGAGGAAGACGAACCTGCAAGTTGAACGAGAGATTGCAAAGACGTGAAATTCCATTGAAGCGATGTTGGTGGCATTCGATTTTCAACCGGGGTTAACTTGGGCCGCGTGTATTGGGGCGGAAGGCTTTTCTCCATAAAAGAAAAGCCGGAAGTGGCGCCCGAATCATCGGGCGCAGATATACGAGGCCCCTTGTGTTGCTGCAAAAAGACAGAACTACTCATAACCGTAATGCCCCATCGCGCCTGAGTTTGGCGATCCTAACGTCGCTGCTGGTATTGCTTGCTATAGTCCGGCCAGCGACCGCGCAGGATAGCAAAGGAAACATCACAGGATCGGTCGCAGATCAGAGCAGTGCATCGCTCCAGGGTGCGCGCATCGAACTCGATCCGAACGTCGCCAGCGGTGTTTCCGATGCGCTTGGCAGCTTCAACCTCCCCGGCATCCCGGCCGGCCACTACACCGTGCACGTTTCGTACCTTGGCTTCCAATCCACTACCCAGCAGGTAGACGTGGCGCCCGGAGCCACCGTCGCCGTTAGGGCCATCCTGCAGATTGGCGGAGCCAGCGAGCAGATCGTCGTGCGTCCGGAGCGGCAAGTCGGCGAAGCAGAAGCCCTGAATCGCCAGCGCGTGGCGGTGAACATTGAGCAGGTGCTACCGTCTTCTGTCATCAACAGTCTGCCCAATGTCAACATAGCGGACGCCATCGGACGCATGCCCAGCGTTTCGGTCGAGCGCGATGAAGGTGAAGCCAAGTACATCCAGATCCGCGGCACCGAGCCCCGTCTCAACAACATCACCATCGACGGCGTGCAGTTGCCTTCGCCGGAATCGGTCCGCAATGTCAAGCTCGACACCATTCCCGCCGACCTCGTCGAATCCATTGAAGTCAATAAGACCCTGACGGCGAACATGGACGCAGACGGCATCGGCGGCTCCGTCAATCTGGTCACCCGGCAGGCTACTGACGAGCCCTACTTCGCCCTGCAGGGACTCTATGGACACACGCCCATCAACGGCGGCCGCGGCCAGGATGAGGTTTACGGAACGTATGGCCGGCGTTTCCTGGCGGGCAAAAAACTGGGTGCTCTTCTCACCGGCAGCTACGACTGGAATGGCCGCGGCATCAATGACGTCGAGCCTGCACAGAATGTGAACAACATCATCACCGTGAATGGCGACGGCACCACCACGCCCACAGGCCAGACGGTCAACGCGCCCAACTCGATCGATATCCGCGACTATTTCTACGACCGCTCCCGTTACGGCCTGGGCGGCACCCTTGACTACAGGTTCAGCGACAAGACCACCGCCTATCTCAAGGGGCTCTACTCCTATTTCAACGACTTCGGCGAAGACTCTATCAACACGCTCAGTGTCGGCAACTTCATCTCGCCTACGGCGACAGATAACTCCGGCAGCGCGACGTACACCAATGTGTACCGCCGGCCTACACAACAAATCTGGAACCTTACCGCAGGAGGCGAGCACGACTTCGGAACTTCCAACGTCCGCATGCTCGTCGCTTTGGGCCAGGCCAGCATCAAGGGCGGCTATGACAATTTAGCTTTCAGCGGTCCATCCGCCGGTACCGATGCAAACGGCAACGCGCTGCAGAACGGCATCGGCTACACCTATGGCAACAAAGACATCTTCCTGCCCCACCTCACGCCAGTCATCACACCCGGAAATGTTAGCATCTACGACCCCACACAATACTCGCTGAATAACCTCCGGCTCGGAGATACCCACGCCTTCCAGCGCAATGCCGAAGGGCAGATAGATTACGCCAGAACTTACAACCGCGGAACCACCTTCGGCACCTGGCAGATCGGCTTCAAAGCGCGCGACGTCATCAAGAACCAGCTTTCGGATGAGGTCATGGCAAGCGGCCCCAATCCGCTACTTAGCAATTTCGTTACGAATCGGGGGCAGGGAAACAACTACTACTTCGGGCAGTACCAGGCTGGTCCGCAGTCGAAGGCCACCAGCATTCTCGCTTACTATCACGCCAACCAGGGCCGGTTCTCGATCGACCCCGAGGTCTCCTACAACTTCCAGAACGACTTCAAGATCAACGAGCGCGTCTACGCCGGCTATCTCATGAATTCGTTCACTTACCAGCGCTTCCGGGTCTACACTGGCCTCCGTTTTGAATCGACAAACGACGCAGTCCGCGGCTTTGAGCCGGATGCCGCGAGTAACATCGTGCCCACCAATCTTTCTAACTCGTATACATTCGTGCTGCCCAGCGCGAGCCTGCAGTACAACATGGGCGAGTACACCGATTTCCGCCTTGCTTACAGCATCGGCATCGCGCGGCCTAATTACTCCGACCTGGCGCCCTATCTCACCTACGACTCGACTGCTTCGAACACAGGAGCCAACCCCGCGCTGAGCGGCGGCAATCCCAACCTGAAAGCCACGTGGGCCCATAACCTCGACCTGCTGGGCGAGCACTACCTGAAGAACGTCGGCGTCATTCAGGGCGGCGTCTTCTACAAAATGCTCTATGACTACATCGCCACCTCTGCGCGGCAGGTGGAATACCAGGCGCCTGCCACCCCAGCACCGGCGCTCTACTACGAATCGTCGCCGCTCAATGTCGGGGCCGCCCACCTCATCGGCGTCGAAGCCAGCTGGGAGCAGCATCTCAGCCGTCTTCCGGGCGCCCTGGCCGGTACCGGATTTCGTGCCAACTACAGTTACGTAACCTCCGTCGTCGGTCTCCCCGGCCGCTCCGACCACCCCACCCTACAGCGCACTGCTCCTAACAACTACAACTTCGACGTGACTTACGATAAATACGCTATCTCGGCGCGTATGGGCCTCACGCACAATGACGCGTACCTATGGTCCTATGCCTATCAGGACGGCACGCCCATCCTGGGCTCGCCCACCACTCCCACGCCCGGCGGCCCGAAAGGACCACTCTCCGATACCTATATCTACCCGCACACGCAGGTGGATGCCCAGGTCAGCTACCTGCTTCCGCGCGCACGCGGCGTCAGCGTGATCGCATCGTTCCTTAACCTCAACAACGAAGTCTTTGGCTTCTACAACGGCAGCCAGCAATTCCCTATCCAGCGCGAATACTACAAGCCGACCTATACCTTCGGCCTGCGCTGGGTGAAATCGGAGTAGCCCCCTGCACTCGCAGAAGCGCTCCGGAGTGGGGCGGCTATCCCTAGGCCGCCTCGTCCTCCTCCGTCCGCCGCTTGCTCGTCGCCAGCACCTTTTCTGTAACCACCGCAGGCGCAATATCGTAATGCGCCAGCTCCATGTGAAAAGTGCCCCGGCCCTGCGTCACCGCCGTCAGCGTCGCGCCATAGGTCAGCATTTCGGCCATGGGCACCTCCGCTCGGATCACGCAGGTGCCGCCGCCACCATCCATACCCTGCACCCGGCCGCGCCGGCTGTTCAGGTCGCCCATCAGTGCCCCGGCAAACTCTTCCGGCGCCTCGATCTCCACCCGCATCACCGGCTCCAGCAGCGCGGGCCGCGCCGTCTCCATGCACTTGCGGAAGGCCAGCCGACCAGCCAGCTTGAACGACAGCTCGTTCGAGTCCACATCGTGATAACTCCCGTCGTAGAGCGTCACCCGGAAATCCACCATCGGGATACCCCGCCAGGTGCCCGCGCGCAGCTGCTTCCTGAATGCCTTTCTCCACCGCCGGAATAAAGCCGCGCGGGATGGCGCCTCCAAAGATGTCGTTGACGAACTCAAAGCCCGCATCGCGCGGCAGCGGCTCAACACGGATCTTGCAATCGCCGAACTGCCCATGGCCGCCGGTCTGCTTCTTGTGCCGCCCCTGCGCCTCCGCCTTGGCGCGGATCGTCTCCCGATACGCCACTTTGGGCGCATTCAGGGTCACCTCCGTGTGATACCGCCGCTTCAGCTTTGAGATCAAAGCCTCGATATGCTGCTGCCCCGCGCCGGCAATCAGGAACTCCTTCGTCTGCTCATCGCGGAAGAAGCGCACCATCCCGTCCTCTTCCATCAGCTTGTGCATCGCCGCGGCCAGCTTGTCCTCATCCGCGCGCGTCTTCGGCTCCACCGCATAAGTCATGGCCGCTTCCGGCATCTTCACCGGCTCGTAGAAGACCGGCTGCCCCGGCGCGCCCAGGGTATCGCCCGTAAATGTGTCTTTTAACTTCGCCACTGCGCCAATGTCCCCGGCATGCAGTTCGTTCACCGGCACCGCATTCCGCCCCTGCATCACGGACAAGTGCGCAAACCGCTCCGTCGCTGTTCCGCCCGTAATTGAGCTACGTCGCGTCATTGCGCAGCACCCCGCTGAATACTTTGAAGATCGACACGCGCCCGGCAAACGGATCGGTCATCGTCTTGAAGACGTAAAGCGACAGCGGCTCCCCATCCTCTTCGTGCCGCTCCACCACATCGGCCTCGTCCGTGCTCTCTGCAAGCGGCTTCGTATGCGCCACCAGCGGCCTGCGCTCCCCCGGAGCCGGCGCATACACCTTCAAAAAATCCAGCAGGTGGTCCGTGCCGATATTCCGCCCGCCGCTCGCATACAGCACTGGAAAGATCCGGTCCTCGCGAATCGCCTCATGCAGCGCCTCCACCAGGTGCTCGGTCGGAATCGTCCCCTCACGAAAGAACTCCTCCATCAGCTCGTCCTTGCCTTCCGCCACCAGCTCCACAAGCGCCTCGTGCAGGCGTTTGCGCCTCGGCTTGCAGGGCGTCCGGAATCGCCCCGCGCTGGCCGCGTCCGCTCCCATCCGGCTGATACGTAAACGCCTCCATGGTCACCAGGTCCACTACCCCGCGAAAGCTGCCGCTCTCGCGTCCTCCTCCGCCTCCCCATAGATCGGCAACTGCACCGGCGCCACCTGCCGCCCAAAGGCCTCCTGCAGCGCGCCGATGGAGGCCGCGCCATCGGCCCGAGGATGGTCCATCTGGTTCACCACCAGCACACGCGGCAGCCCCACCTCCTCCGCGCACGCCCACATGCGCTTCGCCACCGGCTCCACGCCGCTCGCTGCATGCACCACCACCATCGCCGACTCTACCGGCAGCAGCGCCGCCTTCGCCTCGTGCGCAAACATGTGAAACCCCGGCGTATCCACCAGGTTCACCTTGATGCCGTCCCACTCCGCATACGCCACCGCAGCGGACATTGTCGTCCGCCGCGCCACTTCCTCTTCGTCATACGCCGTCACCGCGGAGCCGTCCTCCACCCGCCCCATCCGCTCCGTCATCCCCGCCGCCTGCAGCAGCGCCGCAACCAGCGTCGTTTTGCCACTGTGTGCGTGGCCAACCACGGCCACGTTGCGTAACTTCCCGCTGCCATACGTCCTCGTACTCTTCCCATTCATCGCATCACCTCAATAAAAATGTAAGTTTGGCCTGGCCCCGCCGCATCGTACGCCCGTGAACCCGGGTGCCCCATTCTCTGCGGTCACGCGGGGTCCCCAACGAACCTGTCTCTGGTTGGTTGGGGTGCTCACGCGGAGGGTGGGTGTAGAAAGCCTGCCTTCTTTTTTGCTTTCGCCTGCACAACCACAGAGCAGCAGTTGGGCGCCTATCCTTCGCAGATTCATGGCGAAAGCTGGGAGAGAACAACCCGGGTGCCCCATCCTTCGCGCAACGGGGCGCTTCACGCTCCAACACACGAGGGCGCGAAGGGTGGGCTCTGCGCGCAAGCGCAGACCGCGGTTCTTCTTGAATTCTGTAAGCTGCGCACCCTGAACACCGGCCACCCTCTGTCATCCTGAGCGCAATGAGCCGGCAGTATCGGCTCACGCAGTCGAAGGACCTGCTTCCCGCCCGCACCACCCACACACCTGTCATCCTGAGCGAGCGCACCGGGATCCCCGGCACGCCGCAGTTGCGTGCTGGGGTGGAGAGCGAGTCGAAGGACCTGCGGCTGTCTTCAAAACCCGCCAAGAACCCTGGACAGTCCTTCACCCCAGCGGCAGAAAGCCGCGCCAGGACCGCTCGTTCTGCCGTCCTTCGCCCCATCGGGAACAGGCTCCAGCAGGCGCAGCCTCCACCGTTTGCCCGGATTAGGCACACAGAATCCAGCCGCGTCGTATCAGGCCCCGCAGTCTAGCACCCGGAATGCACGATTCTCAACTCATTTACCGAGTGAGAAAAGGTCCGTTTTGGCCCGATCGGGCCTGGATGGCGTCCTTCTATACTTTAGGTCGTGGACTTGTCCTGTAATCCCGAGTTGGGTGCTCATTTGAAAAGCCCGAGCCAAAAGGCACGGGTTATCTCTGAAGCGTGGTTCGGTCGGTGGGGATATTGCCTGAACTGTTCTTCGGATTACTTAAAACCCACAACCGCCGGGACGGCGGCGCGAGACTACACTTGCCCACAGTGCGGTCTGCCCTATGAACTCAAGGCTTCTGCGAAAGCGTACACCCGCATCGTTAACGATGGTGGGTATGCTTCCATGATGAAACGCATTAATGCCAATGAAGCTCCTGCACTCATGCTCCTGCATCGTTCCCCTACATGGATGGTGCAGAGCCTAACAGCCATTCACCCGGTGTTCTTAACGCCTAAAGTCATAGTCAAGCGGAAGACTGCACATACCCGACCGCTAAGTGGCGCCAAATACCAGATGTGTAATCTCAACCTGGAGATTATTCCCTCTGATGGCAAGATAGCAGTCATAAGTGATGGACAAATTTTGCCGTATGCCGCCACACGGCACAGTTTCCGTCATTCGCTTCGATTTGCAGACCTTCCTTTGCGCAAACGCGGCTGGGCGGCTCTGGTACTTTCTGCAGTGCGAAAGCTGAACAAGACAGAGTTCACGTTGGCAGGAGTTTATCAGTATGAGATAGAAATGCATTCTGTCTATCCTGAAAACAGCCATGTGCGTGAGAAGATTCGGCAGCAACTTCAGGTGCTCAGAGATTTGGGATACCTCGAATTCACTTCCAGCCGCGGCGAGTATAGGTTGCTGCCTCATTGATAATGATAGGCCTTTTGGTCTCTTTAGCCCAACAAGATGGCGAAAGCTAACACCCCTGGTTGGCTCCTTGGCGTAATAATTCCCCCAACCTGCCACAATAGAAATAGGGGTTACAATTACCGCTCGAGAGAACGACCCCGTTCGCCGCACAAACCGCCATTTTGAAATGGTAACCAGAAAGCAAACACATTTCACCAAAAGCAGTGCAAACTGCTCGCCTAACCCCAATGCGCACAGGACTTTACCTCTAACCCTTGCGCCAAGAGGAATTTAGCCGCCCACCCCCGGCCTAAGTTCAATCCCAAGAGGATTTTAGCCGGAAAGTCTAGGGGGCCGGGGGAGGTAGCACATTGATCAACATTGCAACCGCAGTTCCGTCAGAGCCGGCCTTCCGCCCGCTCGGCGTAAAATAGCCTGTTTGGCTCCCAGCGCTCCGTTCCTCTACCGGGCGCAAATTCCGGGCCATTCAGCACGGAGCACTCGCTTTGGCAGACACAACTTACGACGTCGCCATCCTCGGTGGCGGCCCAGCCGGTTACACCGCGGCCATCCGCGCCGGACAGTACGGACTCAAGGTCGCTCTCATCGAGAAGGAAGACAAGCTCGGCGGCACCTGCCTCCACTGGGGCTGCATCCCCACCAAATCCATCCTCTTCAACGCGGAAGTCTACGACCACCTCAAGCACGCCAAGGAGTACGGTATCGACGGCGTCGGCGAAGTCACGATCAACTGGCCGGCTGTCCTCGCACGCAAGAACCAGATCATCCAGAAGCACACCAAGGGCCTCGACTTCCTCATGCGGAAGAACAAGGTCACGACCGTGCGCGGCTACGGACGCCTCACCGGCCCGGCCAAGAACGGCGTCTTTACCGTCGAGGTCGAAAAGGAAGGCGGCGAGCGCTCGACCGTCCAGGCGAAAAACGTCCTGGTCGCCACCGGCTCCGACGCCCGCATGCTCCCCGGCCTCCAGCCCGACACCACCATCCTCACCAACATGGAAATCCTCAACATCGCCTCGATCCCGAAGTCGATGATCGTCATCGGCGCCGGCGCCGTTGGTGTTGAGTTCGCCTCGATTTTCAAAAGCTTCGGTTCCGAGGTCACCATCGTCGAATACCTGCCGCGCATGGTCCCCGCCGAAGACGAGGAAGTCAGCAAGGAGCTCGCCCGCGTCTACCGCAAGCGCGGCATCGAGACCAACGTCGGCGCCCGCGTCGATAAGGTCGATAAGACTGACACTGGCGCCAAGGTCACCTTCACCGCCTCCGACGGCAAGCAGGTCACCAAAGAGGCGGAAAAGGTGCTCGTCGCCGTCGGCCGCGCCCCGCGCACCGAGAACATCGGCCTTGAAAAGACGAAGATCAAGCCCGAACGCGGCTTCATCAAGACGGACGAGTGGATGCAGACCGACGAGCCCGGCATTTATGCCATCGGCGACATCGTCGCCGGACTGCCGCAGCTGGCCCACGTCGGCGCCATGTCCGGCATCGTTGCCGTCTCAAGGATCGCCGGCAAACCCGCGCGCCCGGTGCGCCGCGACCGCATCCCGGCCTGCACCTACTGCGAGCCGCAGATCGGCAGCGTCGGCCTGACGGAAGCCATGGCCAAGGAAAAGGGCTATCAGGTCAAGGTCGGCAAGTTCCCCTTCTCGGCCAACTCCAAGGCCTCCATCGTCGGCCAGCACGAGGGCTTCGTGAAGGTCGTCTCCGATGCCAAGTACGGCGAAATCCTCGGCGTGCATATCATCGGCCCCCAGGCCACGGAGCTCGTCGCCGAAGCCGTCACGGCCATCGAACTCGAAGCCACGGTGGACGACATCATGTTCACCATCCATGCCCACCCCACCCTCGCAGAAGCCATGCTCGACGGCTTCGGTGCGGTAGAAAACCTCGCCATCAACGTCTAGCCGCTTCCCGGCCGAAACCCGGGTGCCCCATCCTTCGCGCCGCGATGCACTTAGATCAGCATTGCACTCCAGCGCGAAGGGTGGGCTATGCTCCGCAGGAGCATGCTCGGTTGTTAGACTTCCGGTATATGCGGCAAAAGATCGTTTCAGTTATTGAGTTCTTGCTCGAGTTGATCGCTCCATGGATTCCTTGGTAGGCGGAGTTATTAACCCGCGCCACCCTCACGCAGCTTTTGCAACTGCTCCACCACCACCGCATCCACCGACCGCAGGTGTAGATCGCGCTGCGGAAACGGCATCTCGATCCCTTTCTCGCTGAAGTTCCTGAAAATTGCAAAGTACAGGTCGCTCTTCAACACTGTAGGAGCGTGCAGCATGGTCTTTGTCCAAACGCGCAGTTCGAAGTTTAACGAGTTATCGCCCAACGCCTGAAAGACGACATCGGGCGCCGGGTCCTCGAGCACCGCCGAGTGTGCCTTGGCCATGGCCAGCAGCTCGCCTCTCACTTCGTCCGGATTGCTCCCATACCCGACACCGATAGGAACGGAGATGCGCACCTGCCGGTCGTTCACCGTCCAGTTCGTCAGGCGGTTGGTGATGAAGTCCGAATTCGGCACGATGATCACGATGTTGTCGTTGGTGCGCACCCAGGTGCTGCGGCCACGAATGTCGATCACATCGCCAAACGTATCGCCCACCTGAATGCGGTCGCCGATCCGTATCGGCTGCTCAAATAACAGGATCAGTCCGGCCACGAAGTTCGCCACCACGGGCTGGAGCCCCAGCCCCACGCCCAGGCCCAGCGCGCCGCCTACGACCACCAGGCTGCTCAGGTTCAGGCCGAGTGACTCCAGGCCCACCGCCAGGCCGAAGATGAAGATGAGATACGAGATGACCTTCGCGACAGCGTACTGCTGCGGAGCCTGCAGCGGCGTATGGATCAGCACCCGCTTCTGCAGCAGCCGGAGCACGGCATTCGCGAGAAAGCCGAGGCAGATCAGAAAGATCGCCACCTTCATCACGAAGATGGTGGTGATTGGAACCTGGCCGACCATGACGATCGGCAGGTGCAGGAAGTGGTGCACTTTATCGCCAATAGTGCCCACCAGCGGCGCGTAAAAGCTGTCGAAGAACTCGAAAATCGCCAGCAGAACGAGCACTCCCGCCAGTGTGGCCCACACCCATTTGCGGTTCACTGCCATCACGCCCTCCGGCGGCCCGGTCTCCTGTTTCAGGTGCAGGCGCGAGCAAAGGCTACCACGAGGACCATCACGGGCGTGAGCGACAGCCCGGCATGCGCCGGCGGCTACAATCATTGCTGCATGGCCACCGCACTCCGCTCGTTTGCCAAGATCAATCTGGGGCTCGCCATCGGGCCTTCACGCGCGGACGGCTTCCATGCGCTGACCACCGTTTATCAGACCATCGATCTCTTCGACCTGATGCGGGTGGAGGCACGCCTTGCAGTCCGCACCCGCATTGAGATCACAACCAACCACGAGCGTGTTCCGACGAATGTGAAGAACACCGCTTGGCGGGCAGTCGAGCTAGCCCTCGCTGCAATGAGCGTCAGCGCTCAGGTGCTGTTACATATTGAGAAGAAGCTGCCGGTGCAGGGTGGCCTCGGCGCCGGATCCGCCAACGCGGCCGCGGCGCTTCTCGGGCTGGAACGCGAGCTGGGCATCCGCCTTCCGGGCCCAGATCGCCTGCGCATCGCCGCGGAGATCGGTTCTGATGTCCCGCTCTTTCTCCTTGGCGGCACGGTGCTCGGCCTTGGCCGCGGCGAGGAGGTTTACCCCTTGCCCGACCTCCCGGCGACGGAGTGCGTGGTGGCGGTACCCGCGATCGGCGTCTCGACTCCGGAGGCCTTTCGCGCCTGGGACGCGCTCCATCCCGTGCCCCCCAGCCCTCCATCCAGCGCCAGTTCTCACCCAACTGCGTTGACCGGAACCGATCCCGCCGCTACACTGAAAGGGTTGAGTCGGTCCATCGCTGCCGCCTGGAGCGAACCGCACTCCTCCGGTGTCTTCCCGCCGCATACCTCGCAAGGGGGTGCGGAGAAACGGGCAGACCTGGCCGAGACTCCGCTGCTCGCGCTTGTCCACACCGGGATTGCCAACGACTTTGAAACAGTCGTGTTTCCTCAGCATTCCCTTCTCGGTGAGATCAAGCGTCTTCTTGCGGGCTCCGGCCATGCGGGCGAGGGTGCGTTCCATGCGGCGCTCTCCGGTTCGGGTGCGGCGCTCTTTGGCCTGTACGCCACCCCGGAGGCGGCCGACGCAGCCGCCGAACGTTTGCGCATGCACGGTGTTCCGGCCCTCCGGACTCGCACCCTGCCACGCGAAACGTATTGGCGCAAAATGGTGGTAGAAGACGGTTCCCGGTAAACTGCCGGTAGCTGCCTCCGATCCATCCGGGTCACACGATTGGGCGATCGACTAACGGTAGGTCAAGTGCCTTTGGAGCACTTTGTCTAGGTTCGAATCCTAGTCGCCCAGCCAGCTTTTTCCGCGCGGAGGAAATTGTCTTCCACGCATTTTGCCGCAGTGGTTTCCCATATGCGGTGCGAGTTTCAGGGGCGGAGCAACCAACGCAAACCAGCTTGGGAGATCTGTGATGAAGCAGGACATGGCAGTGGGCGCAGTGACGGAGCAGAATGGCACAGGGCAGGAACGCATCGGGCAGGACCGCACGGTTCAGGACCGGAACGGACGCCCCGCGCCTGAGCGCAAACGCGGACGCAACCTCAGCGAGGACCGGCGGTTCAAGATCTTTGCCGGATCAGCCAACCGGGGGCTTGCCGAAGAGATCTGCAAGCACATCGGCGTCCCCCTCGGCGAGACCAAGATCCAGAAATTTTCCGATGGCGAGATCTATTTCCAATTACTCGAGAACGTGCGCGGCGCCGATGTCTTTGTCGTCCAGCCTACTTGCTATCCGGTCGATTCCAACCTCATCGAGCTGCTGATCATGATTGACGCCCTGAAGCGCGCCTCCGCCGCACGCATTACGACCGTCGTTCCGTATTACGGGTATGCCCGGCAGGACCGCAAGGATCGTCCGCGCGTCGCCATCTCGTCCAAGCTGGTGGCCGACCTGCTGACCACCGCCGGCGCTAACCGCGCGCTCTTCATGGACCTGCACGCGGCCCAGATTCAGGGATTCTTCAATATCCCGGTGGACCATCTCTTCGCCAGCCCGGTCCTGGTCGGGTATTTCCGCGAGAAAAACCTGCCCAACCTCACCGTGGTTTCGCCCGATGCCGGGGGCGTGGAGCGCGCGCGCTTCTTCGCCACCAAAATGGAAGCGCCACTGGCCATCGTGGACAAGCGGCGCACGGACATCAATGTCACGTCTGTCATGCACGTGATCGGCGATGTGCGCGGCCGCACCTGCCTCATCATCGACGATATCGTGGACACGGCAGGCACGCTGGTGAAAACGGCGGATGCGCTGCTCGAGCAGGGCGCGACGGAGGTCTACGCCTGCGCCTCGCATGCGGTGCTCTCCGGGCCGGCAGTCGAACGGATCGCGCAATCGCGCATCAAGGAATTGGTCGTCACTGATTCAATCCCGCTCCAGGAAAACGCAAAGCAGGTGGAAAAGATCAAAGTGCTTTCGGTCGCCGGGCTCCTGGGCGCGGCCATCGAAAGCATTCACATGGAAACCAGCGTCAGTTCGCTGTTCAACTGATCAGGGATCAGGACAGATGCACAAACATGCGGTCGAGCTTTTGCGCGGCCGCCTAAAAGGGAGTAGAGAGTAGCTGCGCAGGCATAAAGAGCAGGGGTGCTGGACTGGCTCCTCATCTCTGGAAACTGATCCCTGCCGCTCTCGATGCCCGAAAGGAAAACATGGCAGCAACACAGGAACTCATCACGGCAACGCCCCGCGAGGGCAAGTTCAACAAGAATGCAGCCCGGCGCGTGCGCGTGGCCGGCAGGATTCCCGGCGTGATCTACGGGGCGAAAGAAGCCTCGGTAGCCGTCGAGCTCGATCCCAAGCAGATGCTTCGCATTCTGCATTCGGAGTCGGGCCATAACACCATCATCGACGTACAGGTTGCCGGCAGCGCAGCAGCCAAGGCCATGATCGTCGACTGGCAGTATGAGCCCATCAAGGGCACGCTCATGCACGTCGATCTCAAGCGCATCGCCATGGATAAGGTCATGCGGGTCGAAGTGCCCGTCCTGCTGGAAGGCTCGCCAATTGGCGTCAAGATGCAGGGCGGCATCCTGGACCAGGTGCTGCGCGAAGTAGAGATCGAGTGCCTGCCATCGGACATCCCCAGCCATATCGGCGTGGATGTTTCAAACATGGCTCTCAATGACATTCTCCGCGTATCTGATCTGCCCCACGGCGGCTCGCTCAAGTTTCTGACAGACGAGAGTGCGACCGTGGCCCACATCACGGCGATCAAGGAAGAAGCTGTGGCGGCCGATGCAGTGGCAGTACCGGGTGCGGCGGAGCCGGAAGTGGTCAAGAAGGGCAAGCAGGAGACCGAGGACGCTAAGGGCGCTGACGCAAAGGGCGGCAAGAAGTAGCGCTTGGCGGCTGAGGGTCTATCTGCGCGGCGCGCCTGGCTGGTGGTCGGTCTCGGCAACCCCGGGATCGAGTACCAGTGGACGCCGCATAACGCGGGATTTCTGGCCATCGACCGCCTGGCGGCGCAGTGCGGCGCGACCGTTGGGAATCGTCGCTGCCGGGCGTTGACAGCAACGGTTCACCTGGCTGGGCAGACGGTCGTGCTGGCCAAGCCGGAGACCTACATGAACCTGAGTGGGCTTTCGGTAGCGGCGCTTGTGCGGGAGTTCGAGGCGGACCCGCAACAGGACCTGCTGGTGCTCTACGACGAGCTCGATCTTGCACTCGGATCCTTGCGAGTGCGGGAGCGCGGCTCCGCTGGAGGGCACAACGGAGCGCGGTCGATCTCCGGCGCGCTCGGGACGGATGAATGGGCCCGTGTGCGGATTGGCGTCGGACCGGATGGGAATGAGACGGCAGCGAGGCGCGGCAAGGATTACCTGCTGACGCCGATGCGAAAGCCGGATCTCGCAGTTTTGGACGAAGTGCTGGATCGCGCAGCACGGGCAGTGGAAGTGGTGATCGCGCGGGGAATTGGCGCCGCGATGAATGAGTTCAATCGCCGCGAGCCGTCCGCCGGGTAATCCCGGAGGACGGGCGGGGCAGCAGCAGAGTTGGTTTAGCGTTCAGGAAGAGAGATACCGTATGCAACGTACCTATGAAGTGATGTTTATTGTGCGTCCCGATATGGAGGAAGCCGATATCGACAAGCTCATCGCGGGCTTGGAGCAGACGATCACCAACGGCGGCGGCACGCTTACGTCGTCTGAAAAGATGGGCCGCCGCAAGCTGGCCTACATGGTGCAAAAGTTCAACGACGGCAACTACGTCCTGCTGGTGTTTCAGGCGGACGGGTCGCTCGTTTCCGAGATCGAGCGGCGTATGCGCGTTTCCGAGCCGGTGATCAAATTTATTACCGTGCGGATGGACGAAGAAGAAAAGCGCATCGGCAAGATCAAGGCCATCCGTGCCAGCCGCAAGAAGGTGAGCGCGCAGCCTCCGGCGGCGGAAGCCGAAGCTGCCATGCCGGCTCCGGCGGCTGCGGCTATTGAAGCCGCGGCAAACGTCTAAGGCAGCGTCCCATCTGACCACGCGCCTCGCGCGCTTGCGTCAACAACCATCAGCCGGTCCAGCGCGTTTCCATGGCTGGGTCGATCCCGGTTCCGCAAGGAGCAGACGGGAAGAAAGAAACGAAGGGGAATCATGGCTGACGAAACCAGCACAGCAAGCACAGCAACACTTCGCGCCGAAGGCGGAGCACCCACGGGCGGCTCGGACCGTCCGGCTAGTGATCGTCCGGCGAGTGACCGCCCGGCGGGGGATCGTCCATCGGGTGGGCCTGGTGGAAGCCGCGGCCCGGGTGGCCCTGGCCGTGGGCCCGGTGGTCCGGGCGGATCGGGCGGACGTAAGTTCTTCCGTCGCAAAAAGGTCTGCAAGTTCTGCGTGGAGAAGATCGACGCCATTCCGTATCGCGATGTTCGCCTGCTCCAGGGCTTCGTGGCGGAGCGCGGAAAGATCGTGCCGCGCCGTTTGACCGGCGTCTGCACCAAGCACCAGCGCCGCCTTACACGCGCCATCAAGCAGGCCCGCAACATTGCGCTCCTGCCCTTTGCGGCACGTTTCTAACTCGCGGCGTTTACGTAACCACGGCGGCACGCGGTTGTCGCCTGCCAGCTCAGGAGAGTTCGTCCATGGAAGTAATTCTGAAGGAAGATGTCAACCAGCTTGGCCACCGCGGCGACGTCGTCAAAGTCGCCGACGGCTACGGCCGCAATTTTTTGCTGCCCAAGAAGCTTGCCATTGAAGCCAATGCAGCCAACAGAAACGTCATTGAGCAGATGAAACAGTCCGCCGTTCGCCGCTCCGCGCGCGAAAAGGCAGACGCCGAAACGCTGGTCGCGCAACTGGATCAGGTGGCGCTTGTGTTCGAGCGCCGCGTCGGCGAAAACGACCACCTCTTCGGTTCAGTCACCTCGTCGGAGATTGCGCAGGGTCTGGAAAACAAGGGCTTCCACATCGATCGCCGCAAGGTGCAGCTCGATGAGCCGCTCAAGCAACTCGGGGAATTCCACATCCCGGTCAAGCTCCACCGCGAAGTGACCGCGCACATCAAAGTCACGGTCAAAGGCGAAGGCGCGGAGTAGCAGCTTTCTTTGCAGTTCGAGAGCGCAGGCGAACGTTTCGCCTGCGCTCTTTGTTTCCTCCAGCGGTCCCTTGTCATCCAATCGTTGCAGCTTCCCCACTACGGAGATATGCAACTATGGCTCGCACAGAATCCTCAATGCTGCCCCTGGGCACACCGTCGCCTGAGTTTCGCTCTGCCGGACGTGGTCACTGGCCAAACCGTTACACTCGGCAGCTCTGGCGAGAAACGCGGGCTGCTGGTCATGTTTATCTGCCGCCACTGCCCCTTCGTCAAGCACCTGGAGCAGGCGCTGGCCCAGCTTGGCCGCGACTACGCTGGTAAGAATGTCGGGATCGTAGCGATCAGCAGCAACGATGCGGAGCGCCATCCCGACGACGCGCCCGCCAGCCTGCGCCAGCAGGCGGAGCAGCTTGGCTTCACCTTTCCCTATTTGTACGACGAGTCGCAGGACATAGCGCGCGCTTTTGACGCAACATGCACACCGGACTTCTTCCTCTTCGACCACGACCTGAAGCTGGTGTATCGCGGCCAGTTTGATGGCAGCCGCCCCGGAAATGGTATCCCGGTCACTGGTGAAGACCTGCGTCGCGCTCTCGACGCCCTCGTCGCCGGCCAACCTGTGCCGACAGAACAACGCGCCAGCCTTGGCTGCAACATCAAGTGGAAGGAGGCCGCTTAGAGCAGCGTTCCTGCTGCCTGCGTTAACACTGCGAAGCCACTACTGCGGCTCAGATTGCGTTTGCTCGGGCGAGTAGTCGGACAGGATCTTCTTGATCTTTTCACGTTCCTTTTTTTTCGCCTGCTCAGCGGCTTGTTCGTTGGAATCGTCCTCGTCGGGGCTCGCCGAATCCACGTGCACCCGGCTGGAACAATGCTTGTTCGGTGCGTCCTCCAGCTTCACCTTCGTATAGGTGTTGAGGTCAACGCGTGTTCCCTCGCATGCAACGAAGAAGCTCCCCATCGTCTTGCCCAGAACGCGTTCCCCGCTGCCCACCAGATACTTCTCGGCATGCGCGTAGCCGCTTCCCATGAGCCCGACCGATACCACCAAAACGACCAGAGCAGCTTTCATACGAGTCCTCCTTATGGCGTTACGTGCGTGAACTGAACATCCGAACGCAGCACTGTGTAGACGTGCGCCGCTGGCGGAATACGGGGACCGCCGGCCCCGAGCATATAGCAATTCGGCTTCTTAAAGAGAACGAGGCGATCCCTGGTTTCGAGCAGCAGCGACAACGCGTCCTGCTGGCCCAACTTGACGAGTTCCGCCGGGGTGGCCCTGTCGGCGCTGTAGGCATCTGCTGCCGCGTTGTTGTTTTCCGCATGCTCCCCGGTGGGCGACGTCTTGGGCGCGGGCTCCTTGAAGCGGAATCGGATGGTGGACGAGGGGCTGCAGAAGTTCGCGTCGCGCTCGCTCGAAGCGGTGCGATGGCCGATGTAGAAGAGCAAAGGAAACGCAGCAAGCATGCTTACGAGCGTGAACCCGGGGCGCAAACGGCCGCCCATATAGCTGGTGATCACGAGCAGCAGCAGGAGAACGAGACAGAGGCCGCCGAAGGTCTGAAGGCAGGTGTACGCGCGCATGAAGTAGAACTGCGGCGAAAGGTCGAGCGACTCCAAGGTTACGCCGAAGCCCTTGTAGTAATAAAAGTACGAGAAGATATAGCCCGCGAAATAGAGATAGATCGCAGAGATAGACAGCACGGTGGCGGAAGCGGCAAACAGGTTCGGCGTCTGGCCCGGCGCGGGAGCGAAGAGCGTGCGTAGTCTGTCGAGGAATGTTGGCAAGGACGCTCCGATAGAGAAGGCGTGAGTAGAGGAGGCCCGGCTATGCGTGGCTAACGTACACCCCCGGCGGTGAAAGGTAAAGCAAGATCGGCGCCAGTTGTTTCCAGAGCGCCTGGGCGAAGTGTAAGGCGTAGAGTGGCAGGATCAGGAATTGCGGGAGGAAGAGGCTCGCCTGGAGAACCGCATGACACTCTCGACCAGCACCAGGCTCAGCCCCAAAAATAAGAGAATGCCTGCTGGGAAAGTGCTCTCCACGTGGTGAGAAACTGCCCAGATAATACCGATCCACACGAGAACGGCCAGCGCAGAGCTGCCATCATCCACAAACAGCCCGAAGACCTCGCGAGCGATGTTCCTGATCCAATGCATGCAGCTCTCCTGAATGACCGTTATCGCGGGATGGCGATGCGGCGGCATAGCGGCACCATTGCCACCGCAATCACCAGGTAGGCCGCGACCAGTCCCGGAATCGACCAGTCCGCGCCGGGCCACCTGAGATGGAGCCCTTCTCCTACCCAGAAGGTGCCGAAGGCCGAAAGCAAAACCCCGACGCAAAACTTAAGAGTATTTTCGGGCACCTTCGCGAGCGGCCGATGCAGTGCGAGGCCAAGTGCAATGACGACGAGAAGCGCGCCAACGGCACCCAGGCCCGCCGGTAGCAACATCCCGGTCCCTCCGGCTCCGATCGCGATCACGATGAAGACGACTTCGGTGCCTTCGAGCATAGTGATGTTGAACGATGTGGCGAACGCTACCTTGTCCCATCCTCTGGCCTGGCTGGAGGAGGTTTTCATCGCGGAGGCATTTTTGGAGAAGGCCGCCTCTTCATCGTGCAAGGCAATCAGGCCCGCCGCCCGCAGGATGGCCTTGCGCAACCATCGCAAGCCGAAGAGCACGAGCAAGATGCCGACTGCGAGCTGGATGGCATGGAGCGGCACCCGAACGAGCGCTCTGCCGAGAGCCAGAACGATGACGAAGAACAGGCCAATGGCTATCGCGGTTCCGGCCAGCGCTGACCGCCACCCCCGCACACTCCCGACCGCGAGTACGACGGTCAGGGCCTCGACGCATTCCACCAGAGAAGCTAGGAATGACGCCACGATGGACGTGCCCAGATGTGCCCAGCTTGCTCCCATGCTTCCTTTCATTCTGGTGCGCTTGAGTGGTCAGATGCATAGACGCGTCGTGGACGGGTCAAGATCTCAGCAGAGAAGATGCTCTTGGCAATCCTGCTAAGCAAGAGCAGCGGACTGCGGCTTCAATGGTGCGGCGATCACGTAGTAAGCTCAAACGCGTGGCGCTTCTTTCCGTTGAACATCTGACTGTTTCGTTTCGCAACCAGGAGGTGGTGCACGACCTCAGTTTCGCGATCGAAAAGGGTGAAGTGCTGGGGCTGGTGGGGGAATCGGGATCGGGCAAGTCGGTTACGTCCCTGGCCATTCTCGGCCTGCTTGACCCGGCGGCGAAGGCCAGCGGCAGCATTCGCTTCGACGGTCTGGACATTCTGAAACTTCCCCCAGCGACACTTCGCAGCTTGCGCGGACGCCGCATTGCGATGATTTTCCAGGAGCCCATGACGGCGCTCAACCCGGTGATGCCGATCGGCCGGCAGATCGCGGAGGCGGTGGAGGCGCACCAGCCTGCGTTGACCCGCAGGCAGGTGAAGGCCACGGTGCTGGAGGGGCTGCACGCGGTTGCGCTCCCTGAACCAGAGCGCCGGTACAGCGACTACCCGCACCAGTTCTCCGGCGGCCAGCGGCAGCGCATTCTGATTGCGATGGCCCTGGTGAACCGGCCGGAGTTGCTGATTGCCGACGAGCCCACCACCGCGCTCGACGTCACGGTGCAGAAGCAGATACTGGAGCTGCTGCGCACGCTCCAGCAACAGTTTGGGCTGGGCATGCTTTTTATCTCGCACGATTTGGCAGTGGTGGCCGAGGTTGCGGACCGTGTAGCAGTGATGCGCCACGGCTATCTGCTGGAAGAGGGCTCGCGCGACCAGGTTTTCCGCGCGCCGCTGCACCCTTACACGCGGAGTTTGCTTGGCGCTATCCCTACGCTCGCAACGGACCGCGCGCGCCCGCTGGCCACGTTGCCGGCGGCAGCACACGTGGGCTCGGGCACGCTGATGGAAAGCGCGCCGGGGCATTGGGTGCGGGAGATAAGACCGGCTTTTTATGCGCGCGCTCATCCTCTCCGACATCCACGGGAACCTCGATGCGCTCGAGGCGGTGTTGGCCGCTGCGCCCATGCATGATGCGGTGTGGAATCTGGGAGACGTCGTAGGGTATGGTGCGTGCCCGAACGAGGTGATCGATGTGGCGAGCGGGCTCGGCACGGTGTTTGTGCGGGGGAACCATGACCGCGCCTGCTCCGGCCTGTTGTCGCTTGAGGAGTTCAATCCGGTGGCGGCGCACGCGGTCGAGTGGACACGAAGCGTGCTGACGCCGGAGCATCTCGACTGGCTCCGGAGCCTGCCTCGCGGGCCGGTGCAGGCGAGCAAGGACGTGGACTGCATGCACGGCTCGGCGGCGGACGAGGACCAATACGTTGTTTCGCTGGAGGATGCGATCTATGCGATGACGGAGAGTTCGCCGCCGCTGGGCTTCTTCGGCCACACGCACCTGCAGGGAGGTTTCGCGGCGCAAGGTGGCGAATGGTTCCGGCTGGCTTCTGAACTTGCAACTGCGGCTGATGCAGAACGGTACGAGCTTCCGTTGCGGCCGGGAGCGCGCTACTTGTTGAATCCGGGCTCGGTGGGACAGCCGCGCGATGGGGACTGGCGCAGCGCGTTCGCCATTTACGACGACCAGAGGAACAGCGTGAGCTTTTTCCGCGTGCCCTATGACGTGGAGCGCGCGCAGCGGCGCATTCGCGAGGCGGGTCTGCCGGACCGGCTGGCCGCGCGGCTGAGCCGGGGAAAGTAGTTAGGAGCCGGGCGACGGCTTGCGGATGATCTGCGCGGCGAACCGTTCCATTTCCTCGCGTTGCGGGCTGGATTGCAGAAGCACCAGGTCCACGCCAGCGGCCTGGAACTCGTCAAGCCGGGCAGATACCTGCTCGGGCGTGCCGGCCAAGCCGCTACGCAGTCCGCGATTTGAGACGGAATAATCCTCGAGTGAAACTTTCTGCTCCAGCTTGGACCCGGTGATCCACTGCTGGTAATTCGCATAGCCGCGTGCCGATTGGCTGACATCGGTGATGCGCGCGACCTCTTTCTGCGCTTCCGCTTCGGAGTCGCGGACGATGGCATACCCGGCAACGCCGTAGATCATCGGCGGCAAGCCGAGGCGCTCGCGCCGCGATCGCATATCCGCGATCTTCGGGGCAACATTTTCCGGAGGATCGCCATGCATCAGGTACGCATCGCACTTGCTGGCGATCAACTCCTTTGCGGTTTCGCTTTCGCCGCCGGCGTACAGCGTGGGCCGCGGCTGCCGGACCGGCTTCGGCGACAGGACGTTGTCGTCGACCGAATAGTAACGGCCACTGTAGCTGAAGTGTTGCTCGCGCCAGCAACCGTTCAAAACGTCGAGCCATTCCGAGGTACGGGCATAGCGGTCGTCGTGGGAATCGAACTTGACGCCGTATTTCGTGGCCTCGTCCGCCCACCAGCTGGAGACGACGTTCAGAGTCAGGCGGCCAGCGGCGATCTGGTCTATGTTGGCGGATTGCTTGGCCAGCAGCGCGGGGTTATGGAAGGTGGGGCGCACCGCCACCATGATCTCCAGGCGCTCGGTTACGGCGGCGAGCGCCGCAGCGGTGGACCAGGCGTCGAGCGAGGGCGCTTCCACGCCCTTGATGTCGTTCAAGTTAAGCTCGGCGATGAGCGAAAGGTCGTAGCCGATCTGCTCGGCGCGCTGGGCGAGCGACCGCACGTACTCCCAGCTCGTCTCCATGCCCTCGTCTTCCACGTTGCGCAGCCACCCGCCAAAGACCGGCATCCAGAATCCGTAGCGCATGGTTTACACCAACCCGTGTACGGCCTCGGCCTCGTGGGCGTGGCCTTTGCCAGTGGGCGTGTCGCCGGCCGGTGCATGGAACTGCTGGCCGGTCGCCACGCCGGCCTCGACTTCCAGCCAGTCCGCGAGCCGCGCAAAGGGATCGAAGCCGATCACGCGCGGGCCGTCGGCGACGAAGTTCGAGAGCGCGTTGATGTCGTAATAGAGCCGCTCGCCATCGCGCTCATCGGTGATGTACTCCACACCGCCGATCTCGATGCCGGCGTGCTGCATGATGCGCTCGACGTCCGCGATGACCTCGGGCGGGGGCTGATAGGCTTCCACGCTGATGCCGCTCTTGGGGGCGTCGAGCGCGCAGGCGGCCCGGTTCAGTTCCACACCTGTGGTGGTGCGGCAGATGTCCGCGGGGCACAGGTCAAAGGTTTCGCCGGTGATGTGGACCTTGATGGCGTAGAGATATTTTCCGTTCAGCACTTCGACGCGGACGATATGCGCGTCGCGCGCCGGGATGAACTCCTGCACCAGGGCGGTGGAATCCATGCCGAAGGCGAGGCCGTCGGGCTGCTCGGCCGCGGCAGCAAGCTGCTCCGGTGTGTCAAAGCGCTTGACGCCCGCGCCGCTGCCGCCGATGTTGGGCTTGACGACGACGGGCCAGCGCAGCCCTTCGGTGGCCGCGACTGCCTGGTTGGCGCGATGGATGACGCGCGCCTTGGGATAGGGGAGGCCGAGCTCTTCCAGCAACGCCAACTGCGCGGCCTTCGAGAGCTCCGTGCGAAAGGCTTTCAGGCCGTTGACCACGCGGACGCCGCGGCGCTCAAGGTGCTCCAGAAAGCCGAGCGTGTAGAAGATCTGGTCACCGTGCTCGCGGTTCCACGCGGACGGGCTCATGCGATTAAAGACCAGGGCATAGGCGCGTTCGGGGTGGCCTTCCGGAGCGAAACTGTGCTCGACGGCGTTGAGCTTTACATAGGGCGTGCCGCGGCGGTCGAGCTCGGCAAAGAGCGGCTTGAACCAGTTCGGTTGCTCGTAGTAAATGGCGATGGGGAGCGCGGAGGAAGGCGAGTGTTGACGGGCCATCGGGGCTGTCCTTTCGGCGTGCGGACTTTCTACAGGTGGGCTGGAGAGGTCCGCGAAAACAAAAGCCGCAATCGCTTGCGGCCTTGTTCATCAGTAGATGCAGCAGAGCCGCCGCAAGCATCAGCGGCGGTGCGGTTATTGCGCTACCACGGGCACCCAAACATCGGTTGTTTCCCATTTCACGTGGAGCTCGGTGCTGTTGCCTTGGGTATTCTCAAAGCTGATGCTCATCTTCTCCTGAGGCTCTGGGAGGGTCTTCTTCTGCATGTCCACGCGCGCCAGGTCCTGGCCCTGGTCGTAATGCGTGCCCCACTGGCCAGTCTGCTTGTTGATGATCAGCTTCCAGGTGTCCGCCGAGGGCAGGGTATAGAGCGTGTAAGTGCCGGCGGGCACGTCGGCTGAGCCGATCTTTAGCGTCGCGGCGGTCTTGAGCGTGGTAGCGGGATTGGCTCCGGTGCGCCACACTTTCCCGTAGGGCACCAGGCCGCCCATGATCTTGCGTCCGCGCATCGAAGGCGTGTTGTAGGCGATGCTGACATCCTTGCCCCCGAGCTGCACCTCTGCCTTGGCTGGCGGACTCGGCAGCGGTTTCTTGCCGTTGTCGCCGGACATCTGCGCTCCAAGCAGCGGGGTCAGCACCGCCATTGCTCCTACCGCAATCCATCTGGTCATTCTGTTCATAGTTTCGAGCCTCTCTAGTGCTTAACCGCACGCACCAGTCTCAGGCTGCTATCGGTTCTTGTCAAAGCTGTCGACATACGAAGGAATGCGAACTCAGAACAGCAGGCTCGCCTTACGGGGCATCGGAAGCTCGAAATGTTCGTAGGCCAGACGCGTGGCGACGCGACCACGGGGCGTCCGGTTGAGGAAGCCGATCTGGATAAGGAAGGGCTCGTAGACTTCTTCGAGGGCGTCCTCTTCTTCACCCAGCGTGGCTGCCAAAGTATTCAAGCCAACGGGGCCGCCATCGTACTTTTCGATGATGGTCCGCAGCAGCCGCCGGTCCAGCTCGTCAAAGCCATGCGCGTCCACTTCGAGCAGCTTGAGCGCTGCCTGCGCTGTTTCCCGGTCGATGTGGCCGGAGCCGCGCACCTGGGCGTAATCCCGTACGCGCCGCAGCAGCCGGTTGGCAATGCGGGGTGTTCCGCGCGAACGCAGCGCGATCTCCGACGCGCCGTCGTGGTCGATGGGAACGCCCATCACCTCGGCGGAGCGTTCTACGACATAGCGCAACTCTTCGTCGGTGTAGAACTCCAGGCGCAGCAGGATGCCAAAACGTGACCGCAACGGTGACGAAAGCAGCCCCGGACGCGTGGTTGCGGCCACAAACGTGAACGGCTTGATGTCCATAACGTGGGTCCGCGCAGCCGGTCCCTGCCCGATGATGATGTCCAGCTTGTAGTCTTCCAGCGCGGTGTAGAGCTTTTCTTCGAGCACCGGCTGCAGGCGATGGATCTCATCCAGAAACAGGACCTGCCGTTCCCGCAGGTTGGTCAGAATGGCGGTCAGATCGCCCTGGATCTGCAGGGCCGGCCCGGAGGTCTGCTGGAAACCGACATCGAGCTCATTGGCGATAATCGAGGCCAGCGTGGTTTTCCCCAGCCCTGGAGGCCCGAACAGCAGCACGTGGTCGAGGGCCTCGCCGCGTGACCGCGCAGCTTCAAGCGCAATGGCAAGCTGCTCCTTGGCTTTGGTCTGGCCGATAAACTCCCCGAGCCGTCGCGGCCGCAGCTTCAACTCAAAGGAATTATCTTCTTCGCCCTTTACCGCGGAAACCAGTCGCTCCGGATCACTGTCTATGCGCGCCACTCTTCGAGTTTAACGAGTGTCCATGCAGGCGGCAATCCAGTCGCCACAGGCGGCAATTGCAGCAGCAGCAAAATGGGCCCGCTGCGGATCGCAAGATCGAGCAGGCCCGCTGTTATTGGCGCGAATGCATCAGCGCACGAAGAACTACTTCGACCAGTTCTGCGCGTAGATATCTCTGGGCATTCCTTCGGCGCGCGCCTTATCGCGGAGCGCGAAGGCCTCGTCCTTGGTCATGCCGCCGCCCAGCGTGACCAGAAACGGTCTGCTGCCCGTTGGCGAGAACACCTGCGGGCTCAGGTCCGCGTGCTTTTGTGCCAGTTCATCCGCCTTGCGCTGCGCCTTGTCCTGCAGGTCGTAGGTGTAAACAATCACGTGCCATACGCCCTTGGACCCATGGGCCGCTGCGATTGCCGCTGCGCCGCCAACGGGGGTGCCGGCCGAGGTGACTGCGGAAGGCTTGCCGCGCAAACCGCTGGGACGCACGGGTTCTGCCGGCATCGCACCGGGAGCCCCCATCGACTCGCTGACGGCTTCACTGGGGCGGACGCTGGTGCCGCCGGGGAGTGCTTTCGCGGCGGGCGGTCCCGCGGGTGCAACCGTCTCCTGGGCCCCTTGGGCCGCTGTGGCTGGCGCAGCCGCGTGCCGGTGAAAGATCAACCAAAGCGCGATCAAGACCACGAGCGCAGCCGCGGCGATCGCAATGCCGGGGCGCTTTCGTCCCCTGTCGCCCGTGCCCGCCTCTGGGTCCGCATGCCGGGGACGATGCGGGAGTGCCGCGCTCGGGATGGCGGCGGAGGCCGCCGTGGCTGCCTGGCTGCGCTCTCCAGCGGCCCCGGCTGTGGGCGCCTGGGCGGGCTCCCGCCTGGGCGCGCTGGCGGGTGGTGTCACTGGTGGCGGCGGCGGCGAAGCGGGTCTGACCGGTGCGGCGGGAACGGGCCTGGCTGCGCCGGAGGGCACAGGGGCGGGTGCTGCGGCGACGGGTGCTGCCGGCCGGGAGGTCGCAGGCGCGGCTGGAGCTGCCGCTGCGGTCTCGACGGCCGGTCCTTTCATCGCGCGCCGCACATCGAGCAGCGTCCACTGGCCGCCCAGTCCGTTGCGGATGATGGATGCAAAGGGCGCGGGCAGCCGCGATGTATCGATCGAACCCGTGGCTCTCTTCTGAGTCAGCGCCTGGTAAAGCGTCGCGGCAAACCCGCGCACATCTTCATGCCGGGCAGCAGCATTTCCGTCAATGTGGAGGCAGTCGCTGCGCAGTTTTACAATTTCGCCCGCAGCCAGCACGCTGGCCGGCTCTACGCGTCCATGCACCAGTCCGGCGGCGTGGACGGCTTCCAGAGCAGGGAGAAGGCTGTCCGCGATCTCGCCGGTTTCCTCCGCGGTCAGCGGCCGCTCGCGCAGCACATCGGCCAGGCCCTCATCGAAGGGCTCCATGACGCCATAGACCAGCGGGGTATCGCCTTCTGCGCCCGGGGTGCCTGCATGGGGATCCCGCACCGTGGCGGACCCCGTCTCGAATATGGTGATCAGGTTGGGGTGCTTCAGCCGGCTCGCCGCTTCCAGGCGCGCCAGCAGAGTGGCCTCATCGTTCATCGACTCTGCCAGGCTGATCACGGCACGTCCGCCACCGGGGCGCTCCGTTTCAAACCATGCAGTCCGGCCTTCAGACCGGAGCAGCGTCTTCAGCGGATACCGATCCGCAATGCGTGTTCCTTCAAGCTCGTTCCACAACGGCATCTGGCGTTCCCATTCCTGAGTGGATTTATGGCAGCACAACCCCATTTCCTGCGCGGCTTGGGCTCAGGCAAACGGGGGAACGCGCCGTACACAAAAGGAACGGCAGCGCAGCTCAACCATCACAACGGCAGCGAGGTGGACCAGGTACGCTTTCGCGTCAGCGCGGTTGCGGCTGCTGCCCACGTTTCTTTCTGGAAAGAGTCTACGCGATTTTCGCTTCGGGGGTCGCCGGTGCAGGGGCCGCGCTCACGATCCTGCCGCCCGCGCTTGCCCGCGCCAGCAGGCGCATGCCTTCGCTCACCAGTTCACGCGCCATCTGCCTCAGCTCGTCGGGCCGCTCGTTGTGCCGGTTGGTCAGGTCCATGAGCGCCGCTGCGGCCTTCAGCTTGGCGATGCCGTCGAAGGAGGCGCCACCCGCCGTTCCAGGCGTCTGGATGATCTGATCTGCCGTGATTTTGAATACATCGTCTCCCTGAATGACAAAGGCAATCAGGTACTTTTCGGGCGCGACACTCTGTGGCGGCATCATTGGTTGCTATTCCTCTCTCGCGGAGCCTTCTCTTCCAGAACACTCCCGCGCGCCTCTGCAGTCAAGCGCGGACCGTGCATCGCTAGTACAAAGGCAGGTACCCGCGTCCTTGGCTGTGCTGCGGTCCGTCTCGCGGCCGCATGCGTGCGATACCATCCGGCCATGGCCGAGCGCACCCCCGACCTTTCTCTTCGCAATCTGCTCACCGAAGCGCGCCACCCAGGGAGCGAGCACCTGGACCAGTTGCCCACGCTTGAACTGCTTCAGGTGATCAACGCGGCTGACCAGGAGATTGCGGCGGCGGTGGGGCGCGAAATCCCGGCGATCGCACAGGCGGTGGACGCCATTGCCGCCCGGATGGAGCAGGGGGGACGGCTCTTCTACACGGGAGCGGGTACCTCCGGCCGCCTCGGCGTGCTGGATGCCTCGGAGTGTCCGCCCACCTTTAACGTGCCGCAGGAACTGGTGCAGGGCATCATCGCCGGCGGAGACCACGCGCTGCGTCACGCAGTGGAAGGCGCCGAAGATCGGCCGGAGCAGGGTGCGGACGATCTGCAGGCTGCAGGCTTTTCCGCAGCGGACGCTCTGGTCGGCATCGCCGCCAGTGGCCGCACGCCCTACGTGCTCGGGGCTCTCGCTTATGCGCGTTCCATCGGGGCGCTCACCATCGGGCTGAGCTGCGTGCCGCGTTCCCCAGTCGCCAGCGCGGCAGAGATTGCCATCACTCCCGCGGTAGGTCCCGAGATCGTCACCGGCTCCACCCGCATGCGCGCCGGCACGGCTACCAAGCTGGTGCTGAACATGCTGTCGACCGCCGTGATGGTGCGCCACGGGCTGGTCTACGGCAACTTGATGGTCAACGTGCAGCCGACCAATGCCAAGCTGCGCGACCGCGCGGAACGCATTGTGGCTATTTTGACCGGATTGGAAAGGGACGCCGCGGGCGCTCTGCTGCAGTCTGCCGGTTCTATCAAGATTGCCGTATTGATGCACCAGTACAGCCTCACGCGGGAGCAGGCACAAATGCGCCTGGACGCGGCAGCCGGCCAGCTCCGCCGGGCGCTTGCGGAGTAAGGCCTGCCCGGTTCAATGCAATTGGGCTCAATCTTGCCCCCACATCGTCTTGTCGCATCATTGCAGGCTCACTGTTGAAGCCTCACAACGAACCCCGGCTTCGATACACTGGCATTTGGCCGTACTGAAATGCCTGAGACCCAGCAGATAGAAGCACCCCCGATCGAACAACACACCCGGCAATCCCGCCTTCGCCGTTTTCGCTTTGACCGTCCCCAGCAGTTTGCCGCCCTGCTTTTGCTGTTCTTATTCGGGCAGTGCCTTTGGGTGAATGCGCGCCGTCCGCTTACGGAGACGGATTACCAGTACGCGCGCTGCGGGCGCGAGATATGGGAGCGGCCCTCGCCGATTGCCGGCTACTTCACCAGTTGCGGCAACATTCACGACGGCGTGCTCACCTATCGGCTGGCCGGTCTTCCGCTCACGCTACAGCGGCTGCTCGCCGGGCAGTCGCGAGATACCTCCACATGGGAGATGCGGCACGAGCTCAGCTATGTCAACTTCCTGCTTCATCTCCCATTCACGCTGGCAGCGCTGGTGCTGGGCGGCGCGCTGTGGTGGGTGACGCGTCGGCTGTTTGGCAACAATGGCGGTTACGTGGCGCTGGCGCTGTATTGTTGTTCGCCACCTGTGGTGCGCGCGGCCACTTACCCCAATGCCGAGATACTGGCAGCCCTGGGCTTTTTCGCCGCCATTTACACCGCAATGGGCGTGGCCCACGCGTTGCAGGGGCCTCGGCGCAAGTGGCGTCCGCGTATCGTGCTGCTTGCGCTGAGCTTCGGTACCGTAGCGGCCGCACACTCCGCCGCCATCCTCATCGCGCTTCCGCTGGCCGCCCTGTTCATGGTCTATGTCGCGGAGCGACGCCGCACTATCGTGCCCCTGATCCTGATCGTGAGCACCCTGGGCGCGATACTGTTCGTCTTTATCTGCTACGCCTTCCACCCGGACGCCTTCACCTACTACTTCCGCAGTGGCGCGGCGCGCATGGACTGGAGCTACCGCCCGGCGCTGCGCGCTCTCGTCAATCTTCCGAACGCCGGCCTTACGATCGCGTCCCTGGCGGCACTGGTGCTCTACATTCCCACCCGCCGCTCGCACTATTTCGGCAACACCGCCCCGCTGCTGACTGCTCTGCTGCTTTTCCCGCTGGTGATGACTGGAGTCTTCGGAGAGCCCTGGCTATGGGCTCTCCCGTTTCTGCTCACGTTCATAGCCGGGGTCTTCGCCGATGCCCTGGAAAGCCGCCACGGCAAGCTCTTCCGGTATGCCGTCGCCGCTGTGATCCTCCTCCAGGCCGCACTTTCTCTGGCTACTCTCAGCGCGCTGCTGCCGCAAGCGTAAGCAGGGGTTGCAACGCTGGCGCGCCCCGGAGAAAGTGCGCTGGAATCCCGCGATCCTTGGTAGAATAAAGAGCAGAGACCTCACCGGAAATCGCTGATTTACATAGCCTTCGGGTCATTCCACCCGGGCTGCTCCCAGCGCCCGCGTGAGCCCTCGCCCTATCTATGGCAGACGATCAGAATCCTCAACTTCCCCTTGGCCCCAACGGCAGCGGCGGTGGCGACGGAACGACCCCGCCCAGCGGCCCCGGCGCCGCCAATATCATTCCCATCAACATTGAAGACGAGATGCGCCGTTCGTATCTCGACTACTCCATGTCGGTCATCATCGGCCGCGCCTTGCCGGACGTCCGCGACGGCTTCAAGCCCGTCCACCGCCGCATCCTCTACGCGATGCACGAGATGGGCCTGCAGTACAACAAGAAGTACACCAAGTGCGCCAAGGTCGTCGGCTACGCCATGGGGCAGTACCATCCCCACGGCGACTCGGCCATTTACGACACCATGGTCCGCATGGCGCAGCCTTTTAGCCTGCGCTACCCGATGGTCGATGGCCAGGGCAACTTCGGCTCCGTGGACGGCGACCCGCCTGCGGCCATGCGTTATACCGAGTGCCGCATGATGCGCGTCGCCGGCGAAATGCTCGCCGACATCGAGCAGGAGACCGTGGACATGGTCCCCAACTACGACGAGAGCACCGCGGAGCCGTCCGTGCTGCCCAGCCGCATCCCCAACCTCATCGTCAACGGCTCCAACGGCATCGCCGTCGGCATGGCCACCAACATCCCGCCGCACAACCTCACCGAAGTGATCAACGCCACCATCGAGATGGTGAACAATCCGCACGCCGGCCTCGCCGAAGTGCTGAAGCATGTGCAGGGCCCCGACTTCCCCACCGGCGGCTTTATCTACGGGCGCGGCGGCATCCCCAACGCCTACGCCACCGGCCGCGGACGCTTCCAGATGCGCGCCAGGGCGGCCACGGAAAACATCTCCGGCGGGCGTCAGGCCGTTGTCGTCACCGAGATTCCCTACCAGGTCAACAAGATGAAGCTCATCGAGCGCATCGCCGAGCTGGTGCAGGAAAAGATCGTCGATGACATCTCCGACGTGCGCGACGAAAGCGACCGCGACGGCATGCGCATCGTCATCGAGCTCAAGCGCGGCTCCGAGCCGCAGATCGTGCTCAACCAGCTCTACAAGCACACGCAGATGCAGGAAAGCTTCTCCATGATCTTTCTCGCGGTGGTCAACGGCCAGCCGCGTGAGCTTCCCCTGCCCGATGCGATCCGCCATTTCATCGACCACCGCGTCGATGTCGTCCGCCGCCGCACGGCTTACCTGCTGCGCAAGGCGCGCGAGCGCGAGCACATCCTGCTCGGCTACCAGATCGCGCTTGACCACCTCGACTCTGTTATCCGCATCATCCGCGGTTCGTCGTCCCGCGCCGATGCCCGCGAAAACCTCTTCCGCTATTTTTCCGGCGCGTCCATCACGCTGCGCGGCACGGAGCTTGCCGGCGTCACCCTTGACGCCTCCAAGTACGCCATCGACCTCGCCACGTCGAACCAGGCCACGCTCATCCTCAGCTACCGGCAGATCGATGCCATCCTGGAGCTGCAGCTCTATCGCCTTACCCAGCTTTCTATCGATGAACTGCTCAACGAGCTCGGCGAAGTCCGCGGGCGCATTACCGAATACGAGTCTATCCTCGCCTCCGAGAAGAGGCTCCGCGCCGTCATCATCAAGGAGCTCGAAGCCATTAAGAAGGAGTACGGGGACGAGCGGCGCACCCAAATCCTGGATGAAACCGCCGAGCTCCAGCTGGAAGACCTCATCGCCGACGAACAAGTAGCCGTCACGGTGTCACATTCCGGCTATCTCAAGCGCACCCCCATCTCCATTTACCGCCAGCAGCGCCGCGGCGGCACTGGCCGCCTGGGCATGAAGACGCGCGAGGAAGACTTTGTAGCCCAGCTGATCGTCGACTCCACCCACGCTTACCTCCTCTGCTTTACCAACACGGGCCGCGTCTACTGGCTCAAGGTCTATGAGATTCCCGACGTCGGCGCCGCTGGCAAGGGCAAGTCCATGGCCAGTCTGCTCAATCTGCAGCCGGGCGAAAACGTACGCAACATCCTGCCTGTCCGCAACCTCGAAGAGGAAGGCAAGTTTGTCTTCTTCGTCACCCGCAACGGCACCGTCAAGCGCACGCCGCTCAAGGACTTCTCGAACGTAATGGCCCGCGGCATTATCGCCATCGGCATCGAGCCGGAAGACGAGCTCATCGGCGTCCGCATCACTGACGGCAATCAGCTCGTCTTCCTGGCCACGCATGAAGGCATCGCCATCCGCTTCGACGAGAATGACGTCCGCTCCATGGGTCGCCCCGCCTATGGGGTGCGCGGCATCGACCTCGGCAAGAAGGACTACGTCGTCGGCCTCGCCGCCACTCCGAAAGAGCGGAAAAAGGACGGCGATGGTGACAATTGCCCTTGCCTCATCCTTTCGGTCACCTCGCAGGGCTTCGGCAAGCGCACCGATGTGGACGAATACCGTCTCCAGACCCGCGGCGGCAAGGGTGTGATCAACCTCAAGACCACCGCCCGCAACGGCAAGGTCAACGCCATCCTGCTGGTCGATGAAACCTCGGAGCTCATGGTCATCAGCCAGTACGGCAAGATCATCCGTATCGACACCAAGACCATCCGCGCCGCCGGCCGCTCCACCCAGGGCGTCAAACTTCTCAACCTCGAGGACGAAGATAAGGTCGCCGCCGCCGTCGTCATCCCGCCGGAAGAAGCCAAGCTCGAACCGGAAAACGGCACTCTGCTGCAGTAACACTCACGTTCCAAGAGCGCCCCACCTCAGTCGGTGGGGCGTTTTACTTGCAAAATACAGTTCGCACCCGCAGAAATCCGGGTGCCCCATTCTGCGCGCCACGCGACTTTTATTCCTGCCGTAACCCTCCAGCGCGCAGGGAGGGTATCGGCGTCCAGCGCCGACCGGTTTTCACGCAAAGTTATGCTCCCGTTCCTCTTAAGCCCTGAACCAAGGCCGCTATTCTGAACTCCACTCTTCAAGTCCCAGCGAAATACTCTAAAATGTAAGCATGTCCGCCAAAGAGCAATCAAATGTTCTGTGGGTTCGTCTTTCCGAGCCGGAGATCCGCAGTGTTAAGAACCTGGCTGCTCTCCGCGGAATCAGCCTTCAAGAAGCCGTGCACCAGGCGCTTGTTGCCTGGGCATCTGGCGCTTCGCAGGCCGCGTCATCGCCACTTGACGCTCTCCAAGGCTCACTCGCCGATGTAGATGTTGATGGTCTACGTCGCATCGCACGGGAATCAGAGCTGAGGAAGGATCGGAGCTTCGCTTGATGTGCGGCTTGGCTCTGTGCTCTCTGTTGTGAGAAACAACGTTCACTCCACCCGCAGCGCCTGCATCGGTTCGATCCGCAAAGCACGCACCGCCGGTACCGCGCACGCCACAGCAGCCGTCAGCAGCAGGCACGCCACCATCCCGGCGAAGACTGCAGGGTCGAGCGCCCGGGTCCCGTAAAGCTGCGAGCGGATCAGCACTCCTGCAAACCCGCCCGTGACCCCGCCCAGCAGCAGTCCAATGAATACGGGCCGCAAGCCATCCAGCAGCACCAGCCGCAGAACCGATGCTCGCTGCGCTCCCAGCGCGATGCGGATGCCGATCTCGGTCACACGCTGCGTGACCAGATAGGACATGACCCCGAATAGCCCGACCGCCGCCAATAGCAGCGACAATGCCGCGAAGGCCACGACCAGGGTCGCGCTGAAGGCAGCCGTTGCCGTAGATTGCCCGATCAGTTGCTGCATGGTCAGCACATCGGAAACGGGCAGCCCCGGGTCGAGCGCCGCGATCTGCTTCTGCACCGGAATGGCCATGTGCAGCGGATCGCCGGCCGTCCGCACGATTAGTGACATTTCGTGTCCCGGAACCCCGGAAAGGGCGGGGAAATACATGGTCGCCTTTATCGGCTTGCTCACCTGGTACAGGGTGTCGCCCACCACGCCCACGATCTCGAAGTCCTCCGGCTTCTCTTCCCAGGACACATGGATGTGCCTGCCCAGGGGAGTTTCGCCCGGAAAGTACTGCTGCGCGAACTGCTTGCTCACGATCAGATAGCGCGACCGCGTTAGCCTGTCCTGATCGCTGAAGAGTCGGCCGCTTATCAAGGGGATCTCCAGTGCGCGGAAGTATCCCGGATCCGCCATGCGGTATTGCGCGTCGTTCTGCAAGGCGTCGGAAACCGGCGGATGCTCCGGGATGGTGAAGACATGGTCACCCCCCCAGCCCCCACCGGGAGGAACTGTTCCCAGCCCGGCTGCAAGCACGCCCGGGAGGCGACGTACCCGTTGCAGCAACTGCTCATGGAAGGCAACGATCTGTTCCGGTTTGCTGTACTGCTTGTCCGGCAGGCTGTAGCTCAGCGTCAGCACGTGGTCTGTCGTGGCACCCACATCGGTGCTGCGCAGGTGCAGAAAGCTCTTGAACAGCAGCCCTGCTCCGACCAGGAGCAACACTGTCAGGGCGATCTCCACCGTCAGCAGTGTCGTACGCAGTGTCGCGCGGGATTGGCTGCCGCCGATGGAACGCGAGGAATCCTGCAGCGCGGAGAGTACGCTCTTCCGCGTCGAAGACACTGCCGGCAGCAGTCCGGCCAGCAAGGCTGCGGCGATTGTGATTACTGACGCAAACAGCAGCACCAGCCAGTCGGTATGGATCTCTTCTGCACGGGGCAGGTCCTGCCAATGGGTCGCCAGCCAATGCGTCGCTCCGAAGGAGAGCAGAATGCCCAAAGCCCCTCCCGCGAGGCAGATCAGCACACTCTCGGTCATCTGCTCCCGGATCAGCGCGAGCCGGCTGCCCCCCAGCGCGCTGCGCACCGCAACTTCCTTCCGCCGGGCGGCGCCCCGGGCCACCAGCAGGTTCGCCACATTCAGGCACGCGATCAATAGCATGCAACCTACCGCGCAAAGTAGCACCGTCAACGGCGTTTTCACATCCTGCACCACGTCGTCGATGAGCGGCCGCGAGACGGCTCCCTCTGCCACCGGCCTGTCCTGGTGCTGCATGTGTATCTGATATTGCAGCGCGCGTACCTGTGCCGTTGCCGCCGCCATACTCACGTCCGGTTTCAAGCGCGCCACCACGTAGCTGGTATGGTTATCGTTCACCGCCAGCTCCTCCGGGGTGGCCACGGAGGCATATGGAACCCAGAGCTGCACATGGGCATCCGGGTAATTGAAGTTTCTGGGCAGCACGCCCACCACCGTGTAGAGCTTGTTGTCGAGCCGGACCTGCCGGCCAACGATGGAGGGGTCGCCGGCGAAGCGTCGCTGGAAGAAGCTCCAGGTCAACATGGCTGTGTCACCCCCGACGCGGTCCTCCTGCGCGGTAAAGCTGCGGCCGAACGCCGGCTGAACACCGAGCACCGAGAAGAAATTGAAGCTGCCGGCTGCCGCCTGCACCACCTCCGGCAGGTCCCCGTGCTCGCTGCTGAGGTTGAACTTCCAAGATCGCCACGCCGCCATGTCGGCAAAGCCATCGGTCTTGCTCCGCCAGGCATAGAAATCTCCTGACGCGACAGGGTTATAGCGGTCCACCGATGAGGTCGCTCTAAGGAAATGTTCATAGACCATTACCAGGCTGCTGGGATCGCGAAAGGGAAGCGGCTTCAGCACCACGGCGCGCACAATGGTGAAAAGCGAGGTCGTCGCACCCAGCCCCAGCGCCATCACCAGCACGGCCATTGCCGCGAACCCTGGTGAGTGGCGCAGCGTACGCGCGCCGTAGCGCACATCGCGCAGGGAAGTCTCGAGCCAGTTCCAGCTCCAGTTCGAGCGCGCCTGGTCGCGCAGCAGTGTAGGGTTGCCGAAGGCGCGCAATGCTGCGCAGCGTGCCTCTTCGGGGCTCATGCCGCTGGCGAGGTTCTCCTGGATTTGCTGGTCAAGGTGGAATTGCAGTTCCGCGTCCAGGCGCGCGGTCTCGTCTTCTCGGTAGAAAATTGTCAACATCGCCATGCGAACTCGCTCTGTCCAACGCATATGCGCCTCCTACGTGCTCTCGATCACCAGGTTGATGGCGTTGGAAAGCCGTCCCCAGCTCTCCTTTTCCTTCTCCAGCTGCGTGCGCCCGGCGCTTGTCAGCGAGTAGAACTTGGCCTGCCTGCCCGTCTCGCTTTCATCCCACTTGGCGCGTATCCACCCCTGCTGCTCCAGCCGGTGGAGCGCGGGATAAAGCGAGCCCTGCTGCACTTGCAAGACTTCGTTGGAGATTTGTTGTATGCGCTTTGCGATCGCCCAGCCGTGTTTCGGCTCGAGCGAAACCGTCTGCAGAATCAGCAGGTCGAGCGTTCCCTGCACCAGATCGCTTGGTTTCCCCATACCCTGACTATCTACACCTCGTCTTGTAGATAGTCAAGGCGTCGGGGAAACGGAGACAGATTGCTCGGGCTCCATGCGTCGGGCGCGATGGCCAGTTTTCATTACCTTGGTGTATCGCGGAAGTACCGGATCCAAGGCCGACCGCCGGGCACGACCTTTTCATCGCGTCTTCAGCACAGCGCTGGAGGGTCTTGACAAACTGGATTCTCCCCCAGTTGGAATATTCCTGAGGGCAGAAGGAAGTAACCACGCTGGTAGCAGGTAAGTAAGCCCTTAAACGTGCTCAAAATGCACATAAAAGCACACCAAAGCAGTACTCAAACGCACGAAAAGCACCGCCGGGGAGCGGTGCTTTTCGGTATCAGAGGATTCGCGATAACCGGCACTGTTTCCGGGCAAACTAGCGCTTTGCGTATTCCTTGAGCTGTTTGAAGTTCTCGATATTGCTTGCTTCCAGCAGGCCGGAATTGCCGCAGTTATCCACCTCATAGGTGTTGTAGTTCAGGTGCACGAAGAGTAGATACTGCTTGCCGACCTGCATGGGAAACTTGGTCGGGCTGTTCTCGCTGAAAACCTTCATAACATCGGTGGAAACCAGCTTGCCTTTGATCACGCGGTCCACATGAATGGTGTAATTGACACCGTCGAGGTGGAAGGAGGAGTCAGGAGTCGGCTGGGCATACTCGACGGTGCCCACGATGGTGGAGCCTGCCTCATGGATCTCCTGGCTCACGCTGACGCGGTTGCCCTGGCACTGCGCCAAACAGGTTGCGGCCGATGCGACTGCGAATGCGAATGTTGCGATTAGATTCTTCAAGGTAAGCCTCCCGTGCTTGCTGCTTTTTTTTGTTCTGCTGCGGTGAGAGAAGAATCCCATGGAGCGTCGAAATGGAAAAGAAATTTCTGGAATAATTTGCCTGCCTCACCTTACCTGCGATGAAACTTTGCAAAACATTTACCACCCAAATGTGAGTACGCAGGTAATGGAGGCGACAGCCAAGCTTGTTCGACACCGGTCGCAAACCCTTTGCAATGAATTGCCTAAGATGAAATGTGTACCGAAATGATACTGACGCAGTTACCTGGTTACCCCGCTTGCTTCCCGCCGAAAGAAAAGTAAACCTATCTTGCAGGATTCTGCATATGTGCGCACTTTTTACATGCCAATTGCGAAGCCGCGCTGTGCGGAAGTACAAGTATGGATATGCTTTCCACCCGTGCGCTTCGCGGATGGCGCCAGATGTGGGTTAACCAGGGCGCCGTGCCTACCGTCAAAACAGCTCTGCAGCGTATTCGGCGAAAATTCCAAACCTCCGCCACCTCAAGCGGCACGTCTGAGCAGCCTCAGGATGCGTGCGCTGCCGATGTGCATCCCTTCGACCTCCAGCATGGCGTGGATACCAGTGGACTGATCTGGGGCGAGCATCTCACGACCGGGAAGCGCAACGATGAGTGGAACACCGCGTATTACGGCATCGCTCCTTCGGTATTTCACGCGGCCATCGACAGCCTTCCTATCGAGCACACCCGTTTTACGCTTTGTGACATTGGATCCGGCAAGGGCCGGGGCGTTCTGCTGGCGACGCGGTACCCGTTCCGCAACGTGTATGGGATCGAGATCGTGCCGGAGCTCCATGCGATTGCACTTCAAAATCTAGGAAACTACACCGGGGAGATGTCCCCGCAGACTCGTGTCGAACTGCTCAACAAGGACGCGACCGAGTTTATTTTTCCCATCGAGCCGCTGGTGCTTTTCTTTTATCACCCCTTCTGCAGGCCCGTGCTTCAGCAGGTTTTGCAGAACCTGGGCCGCTCGCTGAAAGAGCATCCGCGCGAGGTTTTTGTGGTATACATCAACCCGGAACTTAGGGGTGTGCTGGATAGAACTTCTTTTCTGGAGAAGGTATCGGAAGTCACTCTGGCGATGGCCCGCGAAGACTACCTTGCGGACCGGGTAGGCAGCAGCGTGGAAGAGTGTGCGATTTACTGCAGTCGCGACGTGGTCTAGCAACGTGCCCTATCGGTGCACGCCTTGCATCGAAGTGAAGGCAGCCTGGCAGGATCGCATTCGGATCCAAGGACCGGGCCTATGCAATTTGCAACAGAAGGAGAAATCATGGCGAGTGAAGTGACGCTCGAAGGAGCGCGCCGCATCATCGCGGCTGCGGAAAAGAAGGCCCAGGAGATCGGGCAGCCGATGAACATCGCCGTCGCCGATGAGGGCGGCAACCTGGTAGCGCATGTGCGAATGGACGGCGCCTGGATGGGGTCCGTCGACATCTCGATCAAGAAAGCCTGGACGGCACGGGCCTTTGACATACAAACCAAGGACCTGGCGGAGCATTCGCAATCAGGCGGCCAGTTCTTTGGCATCCACGCCTCGAACGATGGGAAGGTCATGATTTTCGCTGGCGGCATTCCGCTCAAGCGTGGAGGCAAGGTCGTGGGCGCGATCGGTGTGAGCGGCGGTATGGGCGCGCAGGACCAGGCAGTTGCGGAGGCCGGCGCGGCTGCATTCTCCTAAACCAGCGGTGCAGGAGCGGTAGCCTGCCGCGCTTGCAGGCTGCCGCTAAAACGTGTGCGAGTAGGAGACGAGGACGGAATAATCGGCGAATGCCGCGTCGCCGTGGGTATGGTTCTGCAGATCACTGGTGGAGATTTTGCGGTTGCGCTCCACCGCCCAAGGTCCGCTGACCATGAGCACATTACGGCGGTATTGATACACAATGCCGGGCTCGATCGAGATGACGTACCCGGGGCGGCGAAAGCCATTGCTGGCTCCGAACGCATCGCGAACCGGCACCCCTTCCATCCGGCCGCCAAAGCTGGCTGCCAGCGAATGCACTTTGGGAACAACGCGCGAAAAACCGCCTCGCCAAAGGTACTGGTCTGGAGCGGACATCACTTGTTCATGCGCGATGGGACGATAGGTGCGCACGCCAGTTGTGTCCTGCGGATTGAAGGTCCAGGAACCGGTGAAATAACCGACGGTGTGGAAGTATGTGCGTTTATAAGCCTGCGTGCTCAGAACAAAGCCCCATGTCCCGTCCCCGGGCTGGATGGATTGATCCGCTGTGACCTTTTGTACGGTTCCGTCAGCGAGGCGGCCTGTCCCGGTAGCGTCATTGGTGCCGGTCGGTAGCTTGAGAGCGGCGGAAACTGCCACATTCCCACCATCTTCCGTGGGGGGACGCCACACCCAGCCCTGTGCGCCGACGGTGACATCGCTCAAGCCCCCGATGCGATAAATGCCTTTGGGGGCATAGATCTGGTTGCGGGTCGCTTCCATTGCGGGCACGTCTGCAATCAGGCTCCAGCGCGGGGTGAGTTGGTAATTTATGTTCACATCGAACTGGTTAACGTGGTTCCGCACTTCGGTATGCAGGACCTCCCGTTGCACCTCTTCCGTTTCCCCAGAGAAATGTCGGAAGGAGTTATAGGTCCTGTAGCCTATCGTCACGGTGAGTCCATGCAGTTTGTTGGGCAACTCTGTCGGGTTCAATCCGGATACGAGTGGCTGAGCGTTGTGCACCACAATGCAGCCCTGGGCGTGCGCACGGCCGGGAATCGTCAGGGCCAGCAACCCCAGAATCCACATCCATATTTGATTGCTTCTCATAGCGTCTGTCTTGCCTCAAGCGATCGAGTAAGCCAGCCTTCTTCGAGGCTGGGCTTTGCGTGTGCGGAATGGGAATTTCCGGACACTGCGCGACGGTAGCAGTTGCGTAGAAAAGAGCGCATCGGCTAAAGAAACGATTTCGTGATCCACCTTTCGGTGTATATGCGGGAGGCGCGTTGTGCCGTATGTTGCTGGAGTGAGGGACTGGGCAAGAAAGCGAATCGGGTGCATGCTGCAGACGCTGCTGCTTTGGCCGCTTCTCGCGGGCGCGCCTGTGAGTGCGAAGTCCATACCGGATCTGCGCCTGCGCGACCTGAACGGTGTCCCGCAGAAGCTGTCATCCTTGCGGGGACACATAGCGGTGGTGAACTTCTGGGCCACGTGGTGCGCTCCATGCAGGGAGGAGTTGCCGCGCTTGTCTCGCCTGAGCGACGCGTACGCGGCCAATGGCGTGGTGTTTCTCGCGGTCTCACTGGACGAAAAGAAAACCGGTGGCGAGATCGGTCGCGCTATATCTCAATACCAGTTACATATGCCGGTTTGGACAGGCGCGAACGCGGACACGCTTGATCAGTTCAAGATGGGCAATGTGCTACCGGCAACGCTGATTGTGGATGAGAATGGAATAGTCCTTCGTCGTATCCAGGGCGAAGCACGAGATGCGGACATCCGCTCGCTGCTGGACTGGGCCCTGGGTGGACGGCATGGGCCTGCCCCGGAACTCCTGGTGCGGCGGTACTGATCCACATGGATTCACAGACGATTCACAGGTGTACCCGAGTGGGCACTTCCGGCTTCGATCGACACTTCGTATGCTCAAGACCTCTGGCAACTTCTTCGCGCACCTTCGCTCAAGCATGCGCCGTTCTGTATTCACCACTTTGCTCCTCGCGTTGCTGATTGCGGGGCTTGCACCACTTACTGCTTTGGCTGCCGCTCGCCGGCATGCTGCGCATCAAGCTTCAAGGGAAACCAAACACGGGCGGGTACGTCCGGGTGTGCGTCTACGGTCCGCTGCTCTGCATACCAGCCGTGCCGTCCGTGGAGCCACCGTGCGTGTTGCCGGGCAGCACGGCCGGTCGCGTCACCGGCGGCCCCACACCGCGCAAGCGATTCACCGAGCTCGTCGCCATGGAACAGAGGCGATGCGTGCGGCAGCTCGCGAAGCTGCGATCGATTCTGTTGCCGATGAGTCCCCGACAGACGAATCCAAGGAGACCGCGTCGCTGGCGGTTCCCGCAGTCCCGCTCCACTACATAAACCTGCCGCCATTGCGCGGTTCGCATGAATCGCTCGTCCGCCAGAACCAGCGTGCCGAGCAGGAAGGATTGCTGCGCATCGAGGACGAAGCGGCGATTGAGACTCTGCGGCGCTCTGGAGCTTTGGTGGTGCTGCCGGTCAGCGAGGGGATGCGGGTAGACGAGCGCCTGCCTGAAAATCGGCGCTATTGCCGGCAGTGGACCGGCCGTTTTCTGGCGGATTTAGCGCGTGTGCACTATGACCGATTTCACAAGCCGCTGCAGGTCAACTCCGCGGTGCGCACGGTGGAGTATCAACGGCATCTTCTCCGCATCAATGGCAACGCTGCCCCGGCGGAGGGCGACATCGCTTCTCCGCACCTTACGGGAGCGACGATAGATATCGCGAAAAAAGGGCTGTCGCCTTCGGAGGTCAGCTGGATGCGCGCGTATCTTTATCCTTTGCAGGCGAGCGGCAAGATCGATGTCGAGGAAGAGTTCCATCAGTCTTGTTTTCACATAACGGTCTATAAGCTATACACGCCGGGAATTGGATCGGGGGCACCGGCCACAACGGCGATGGGGCAGAGTTCCACATCGTTGATCGCGACTCGGTTGCGGTAGGAGAACATGTGGGCGAGAGCGAGTGTTCCTGCGCGGGGTTCCTTGCCTGCAGCGCTCTGAGGCGTGCCGACCGATCGCCTTCTGCTCAGCTCCTGCTATTCGAGTGTGGCCGGTAATGAGTTGCCAGAGGTAACACCGGCGGTCGCGAATCGATTCTGCTTTGTATCCGGCGATGCCCGCGCTACACTGCGGGCATTTCCGATTGGAGCCTCGATGAACGACTCACCCGAGACCACACCTGTTCCCGTTTCAGATCCTTACGACGGCGGGAGGACGCCGGCTTCGGCTGCGCCGGGCAACTCCGCCGGAACGGAACGACCGCTCTCCGAAGTGGAGCGGATTGTCGATACATATGTGGCCCCGTCCAAGACGTTCACCGACATTCGCAGAAGCGCGCGTTGGTGGGGACCCTACATACTCAGCATCCTGGTGAGTGTCCTGTTTACGTTCGCCATGGCGCAGCGGATCGGCTGGGACCGGGTAGCGCAGAACACGCTGGCACAGTCGCCCTCGCAGCAGCAGCGCATGGAGAATATGACTCCGGAACAGCGGGCGACGATGGTGGGTCAGGTTGCAGCCGCGATCAAATACACCGCCTATGCGACGCCGGTAATTGCGCTGCTGGTTCTGCTGATCGTGTCAGCGGTGCTGCTGGGCACCATCAACTTCATTTTTGGAGGACAGGCGCGCTTCGGGCAAATGTTCGCGGTGGTGAATTACGCCTATCTTCCGAATGTGCTCAAGTATCTGTTTGCCGCGGTCATGTTGTATGTCGCGCCGGACCCGGACCGCTTCAACATACAAAACCCGGTCGGCACGAATCCGGGGTTCTTCCTGGAGCCGGACACGTCGAAATGGATTTCGAGCCTTCTCAGTTCGATCGATCTCTTTTCTATTTGGATTGTGGTGCTGCTGGTGATCGGTTGCGCGATCGTGGGACGGGTGCGGCGCGGGCAAGCCGCGACCGCAGTGGTGGGCTGGTATGTGCTGGCGACGCTGATCGGCGCGGCCTGGGCCGGCATTCGGGGCTGAGCGGTCCGGGAGCTTCCTCATCCGCTAAAAGCGGGATACACCCCTGTGCTGGGGTAAGATGGGGTGCTGCGAGGCAGTAGATGCTGCAGGATATATTGAGCCTCCAGCCTGACAGCGCTCTGAGACGTTATGGAGAAATATGCCGAGCAAAGGGATGTAACGAACCTCCTCCAGGCCTGGGGAAGCGGACACAAAGAGGCCCTGGATGAGCTCATGCCGGTGGTGTACGACCATTTGCGCAAGCTCGCCGCGCATTGCCTGTATTCGGAGCGCCGGGACCATACGCTGCGTGCGACCGCCCTGGTCAATGAGGTCTATGTACGCCTGGTGCAATCCGATGTGGCCCTGAGCGACCGCATGCATTTCTATGCGCTGGCATCGCGTATGCTGCGGCGGATCCTGGTGGATTACGCGAAATCGCAAAAGCGCGATAAGCGCGGAGGAGAGGCGGAACGCATTCCCCTGGACGAGGCAGTTATTTTCGGCCCGGAAACGCCTCGCGGGATTGTGGAATTGGATGAAGCTCTCCAGCGGCTGGCGCTTCAGGACCAGCGCAAAGCCGATCTCATTGAGCTGCTTTTTTTTGGTGGGCTCACCTACGATGAAGCAGCGGAGGCGTTGAAGATCTCGCCGGCGACGGTGCACCGTGAGCTGAAGATGGCCAAAGCGTGGTTGTACCGGGAACTCAAGTAGGGCGCGGCCATGGCTGCTATTTCTGACGCGGAGCGCTGGCGCGATATCGAGGCCATCTTCTATGCGGCTTTGGAAGTTGACCCGGCAATCAGGCCGGAGTTCCTCCAGGCGCGCTGCAATGGAGACACTGGGCTCCGAGAGGAAGTGGCGTCTCTACTGGAAGCGGCCACGAAAACAGACGAGTTTTTGATAACGCCTGTATGCGATGCCGTGAAAAGCATAGTGGCGCAATCGCATTCCAGCCGCCTCGAACCCGGTGCCCGGTTGAATCAGTATGAAGTGCTCTCGAAGATCGGCGCGGGCGGTATGGGTGAGGTGTACCTTGCGGCGGATACCCGGTTGCGCCGGCAGGTTGCGCTCAAGATTCTCGCTGCGGACCTGAGCTACGACGCGCATGCGTTCGAAAGGTTTGAGCAGGAAGCACAAGCAGCATCCGCACTGAACCATCCGAACATACTTACGATTTTCGAGTTTGGGCAGGCGGACGGCCTGGGCTACATCGTTTCAGAATATGTCGAAGGGCTTACGCTGCGGGAGCGCCTGCTCGGACGCAAGCTGGAGGTGAACGCTGCTATCGGCATAGCCACCCAGATCGTGAGCGCGCTTGCAGCGGCGCATGCGGCGGGCATTGTTCATCGCGATGTCAAGCCGGAGAATATCCTGGTGCGCAGCGATGGATTGGCGAAGCTGCTGGATTTCGGCATCGCGAAGCTGGGGGCGCTCCGCACGGACCTTTTGCTTTCCCAGAACACTATTCTGCGCAGCCCTGGCCAGACACAGCCCGGCATGGTGATGGGCACTGCGCGATACATGTCACCGGAGCAGGCGCAGGGTCTTGTTCTGGACGGACGCAGCGATCTTTTCAGCGTCGGAACTGTGATTTACGAGATGCTCGCAGGGGTGTCTCCGTTCACAGGCGAGAGCAAGGATGAGGTGATCTGCGAGATCGTGGGTTTGGACCCTCCACCGCTGGTCGAATTTACGCCGGAGGCCCCTCCGGAGCTGGAGCACATTGTGGAGAAGGCGCTGCGCAAGGACCGGGAGATGCGTTATCAGACTGCCCGAGACCTTCTGGTGGACTTGCAGCAGTTGCAAAAGAGGCTGGACTTCGAGGCGAACCTGCAAAGGGCGGGCTATGCCGATGGCGGACATCGCCGCTCGCGGCCAATCACGGGAAGCCGCCAGGCAGCGCCGCCGCCCAGCCCATCGCCGGTAATGGCGCTACCAGAACCGCAGGGAGCCGCGGCCAATATAGAAGAGAGAGGCTGGAAAAAGGGTCCAGTCCTCGTGCTTGCGTTTATCGTGCTGCTTGCTGCAGTGGCGGCTTTATGGTTGCACCCCATGCGAAAGAGTGACGCTTCGCTGTCGGAAGCCAGCATGCCGCGCAGCCTGGCGGTGCTGCCGTTTCGCAATCTGAACCAGGACCCCGGCACGGACTTCCTGGCCTTTTCCTTAGCCGACTCTGTGATCACGAAGCTCGGATACGTGAAGGCCTTGACCGTTCGGCCATCCTCATCGGTCGAGGCGTATCGCGGGACCAGCATGGATCCGCAGAAGATTGCCGCACAGCTGCATGTCGATATGCTGCTCACGGGCGCTTACATTCGCGAAGGCAATGCGCTGCGGATCACGACGCAACTGGTGGACGTGAAGCCCAATACGATTCTGTGGCGGGATACGATGGACGTGCCCTACGACAGGCTGCTCACGGTGGAAGACCGGGTGGCGCAGCAGATCATCGACGGACTCTCGCTCAAGCTGTCGCCCGCAGAAACAGAGCGTTTACACGCCGGCAGGCCGGCCAACAAGACTGCGTACGAGTACTACCTGCGAGGCGTGGACTTGTACGCGCTCAACGATTTCGATCAGGCGATCGGCATGCTCCAGAAGGCGACAGCTCTTGAGCCGGAGTATGCGCTTGCGTGGGCGCAGTTGGGACGAGCGTACACCACGCATGCTTCCCTGCAGTTTGGCGGGCGGGAATATTACGCCAAAGCGCAAGCTGCCTATCAGAAGGCGCTTGCACTGGACCCCAGCCTGGTGGAAGCGCGTGTGTACATGGCTAACTTATTGACGGACACAGGACGCGTGGAAGAAGCGGTGCCTCTGCTCAAGGAAGCTTTGGAAACCAACCCCAGCAATGCTGAAGCGCATTGGGAACTAGGCTACGCCTACCGATTTGCCGGCATGCTCGAAGATTCGGTGGCGGAAGCTGAGGAAGCGCGCCGTCTGGATCCGGAAGTCAAGATCAACAGCTCCGCGATAAACAGTTATCTCTATCTCGGGGAATATCGAAAATTTCTGGACAGCTTGCCCGCTAATACCTCGGTTTACATGCTCTTCTATCGCGGTCTGGGAGAGTACTACCTTGGACACCTGGCCGAAGCCCGGGTGTATTTCGATCGCGCCTACGGAATGGACCCTGCGCTGATGCCGGCGCCCATCGGAGGGGCGCTCAGCCATGGGATGCGGCATCGGGAGCGCGAAGGGCTGCAGATCATGCGCGAGACGGAGGCGAGAGTCAACCAGCAGGGCGTGAGCGATCCGGAGATGCTGTACAAAATAGCGCAGGCCTATGCCGTGCTAGGCGACACTCCATCGGCACTGCGCGCATTGCAGCAAAGCATTGAGGGGGGATTTTTCTGTTTCCCCTACTTTGCAAGCGATCCCTTGCTGAATCGTCTCCGCGAAAACGATGTGTTCAAGCATCTGTTGCTCCAGGCGCAGAATCGTCATGACCAATTCCGGCAACGGTTTACATCCAGGCGCAGCTTTGGCGGAGCTTAGCGCACGCACTCACCACAAAGAGAAGATCGCGCAGGAAACCAACTAAAAGCCCACCTGCTCACAATCACTGTGAACAGATGGGCGCTTTGACTGCTGCGTTTCGGGATAGGAGTCTACTGGTTCGAGGGTGTTCCCACAAACCCATGCGAGATGCCCCCGGCCGTGTTGCCATAGAAGCCGACGATACGGCCATTGTCGTTGATGCCGTTCACAATTGTAGAGCCGAATCCAGCGGGGTCATCGATGGACTTATACGTCCCTTTTACCCATGTGAACCCGTGCGAGTTTCCGCCAGCATCCGTATAGGTCCCGACCACTTCATTGTTGTTGTTCAAGCCGAAGGCCTGTGTAAGCGTGGCATGAGGATAGTTCAGAGTTACAAAAGCTCCGCCCGCCAACACAAAGCCGTGGTTTACGCCCTTGGAATCGATATAGAAGCCAGAGATAGCCTGCTGATCGTTGATTCCGGTAGCCTGCGCGCTGACAGCCGGAGGGAGAAAGAGCCGCAGAAAGACACCTCCGTTTGCGTCCCAGATGTAGGGGTGGAAGTTGCCCTGGGCATCCTGAAAATAGCCCGCGGCTTGATCGAGGTCGTTGAGGCCGAGCAGTTGGTTAAAGGTGGTTCCGGGGAAGTCAACGGTCTTGAACGAGCCGTTGATTTTGCTGAAACCGTGCGTCTTGCCGGCCTTGTCCAGATAGAAACCGTCCGTGTCGCCGTGCTTGTTGATGCCGATGACTTGTGTCTGTGCGGAGTTCGGAAAATTTTCCGAAGTAAATTGCTTCGGTAATACGAGCGTGAAGCCCTTGTTCGGCTGACCTAGGGCACCGCTGCCGTGATAGCCCGCGATCTCGTTGTAGTCATTGATGCCAAGCAGCTGGGTAAAAGGATCGTTCTGGAAGTCAACAGTCTGGAAGTTATAGCTGTAACTCGTATCGCTGGCGACGGCTGAATCGTTCGTGCTCTGGGCGGAGGCAAGAGTGCAGCCGAGGGCGAGGAGGGTGGATGCGAAGGCCAATTTGAAGTGTGTCATAGGTTCCTCTCTGTGTTGCGGGTAGTGGATGTTTGGGGATGGAATGTCTGTTGCGTGTGCTTATCAAACCCTTGTATGGAAGGTGTTCACGGAAGCTATGTTTCTCTCCTGCGGGCGCGTCATCGGCGACGTGCCACGTCAAGGACCGCAAGAATTACGCTGTCACTCAGGTAAGCGATTTTTGGGCGCAGATTCCCTCACTCGCTCGAAGAAAAATTGAAAAAAAGGATGTTTGACGGAGCGGCAGTTATACGGGTACGGCACGGAGACGGCTGGTTACATGGACGCGGAGCGGCTGCCGACTGGCATTCGCGCTGTATGAACGAAGGCCGTGCAGTGACGGGCATTGGCGATCTTCTCGGCGAGGTTCAGGACGAATGCAAATAGCGGCCATCATCCGCCAAGAAATTGAGGCAGCTTGACGGGTGTGCCCGTGCGGACTGATTCGCGAAGGTTTGAAGCGGCGTGCGGGCGAGCCTCGCACGCCGCTTTCAACTATGCAGGCCTTCAGCTTGGCTCAAGAACGCCAGCCCGGGTGGCCGGGCTGGTGAGGAAGTGACGAGCCCAACCGGCTGCCTCTAATCCGCGGCGGTCTCGATCGCTTCGGTTTGGGGGAGAGCGCGTTTGCCGCTGAAGCGTGCCAGGACGGTGCTCAGGATGACGTAGAGCACGGGGATGAAGAAGAGGTTAAGCACGGTGGAGAGGAGCATGCCTCCGACGATGGTAGTTCCGACGGAATGGCGTCCGAGTTTGCCGGCCCCGTTGGCGAAGACCAGCGGCAATACGCCAAGGATGAAGGCGAAGGAGGTCATGAGGATGGGGCGGAGGCGCAGCTCGGCGCCTTCGATGGCGGCCTCGGCGATTGAGCGGCCCTGCCTCCGGAGTTGCTCGGCAAACTCGACGATGAGGATCGAGTTCTTGGCGGAGAGCCCGATGAGCATGACGAGGCCGATCTGGCAGTAGATGTCGTCGGCCAGACCGCGCATGGACTGGGCAGTAAGCGCGCCGAGCACGGCCATGGGCACGGCGAGCAGGATGATGAATGGGAGGGCGAAGCTTTCGTACTGAGCAGAGAGGGCGAGGTAAACGACCAGGATCCCGAGGCCGAAGATGAGGATCGCCTTGCCGCTTGACTCGATCTCTTCCAGCGCCAGGCCGGTCCAGGAGTAGGTCATGCCCTGCAGCATGTTGGCCTTGGCGAGCTGTTCCATGGCGGCGATGCCCTGGCTGGAGCTGAGGCCGGGCGCGGCGGAACCGTCGATCTCCGCGGAACGGAAGAGGTTGTAGTGACTGATGACCTGGGGGCTGGAGGAGTTCCGTAGCGTGACTAGGTTATCAAGCGGGATCATCTGGTTGGTGTTGGAGCGGACATAAAACTGGCGGATGTCCTGCGCAGTGCGGCGGGCGTTCTGGTCGGCCTGCACGTAGACGCGGTAGGAGCGATTATTGAAATCGAAGTTGTTGACGTAAACGGAGCCCATGTAGACCTGGAGGGCGTCGGTGATCTGGCTAAAGGGAACGCCGAGCGCCTTGGCCTTTTCGCGGTCGATGTCTACCACCAGCTGCGGATCGCTGGCTGTGAAGGAGGTGAAAAGACCGGTGAGGTCGCGGCTCTGGTTGCCTTTGCCGACAATGGTGTGGGCGACAGTGTCGAGATCCTGGAGAGTGTTGCGGCCGAGGTCCTGGAGCTCGAACTGGAAGCCCCCGAAGCTGCCGAGGCCTTGAATGGCCGGGGGCTCAAAGGGGATGACGAGGCCACCGGGGATCATCATGAGTTTGGGACGGAGGGCGTTGACGATATCCGCCGCGGAGTGACCCTTGGCCTTGCGCTTATCGACAGGAGTGAGACTGGAGAAGATGAGGCCGAAATTAGGAGCATTGCCAGCGAAGCTAAAGCCGCTGACGGCAAAAGAGCCCTGGATGTCCTTGTTCTCGCTGAAAATGGATTGCGCTTTATCGGCTAGAGCCTCCGTGTAGGAGAGCGATGCCCCCTGGGGCGCTTGAATCTGGCTGATGAAGTAGCCCTGGTCCTCCTGCGGCACAAAGGCAGTGGGCACGTGCTGGTACATGTAGACCGTGGCGGCAAGGCCGGCAAAGAAGATGAGCAGCATGAGATAGCGGAGGCGAAGCACAACATGGATGACGCGACCGTAGCCGCTGGACATCCGCTTGATGCCGGTATCAACGGCGCCCAGCAACCCGCGCTTGTGCTCTTCCTTGCGCAGCAGCAGGGCTGCGAGAGCGGGCGAAAGCGTGAGGGCGTTAAAGGCGGAGATGGCGATCGAGAAGGCAATGGTCAGCGAGAACTGCTTATAGAGAATGCCAGTGGTGCCGGGGAAGAAGGAGACCGGGACGAAGACGGAGATAAGCACCAGCGAGGTGGCGATGACGGCGCTGGTGACCTCGGACATGGCAATGGAAGTCGCGGTATGCGCGTCGCCATCCCCGTTCGTGATGTGCCGCTGGACATTTTCGATGACCACGATGGCATCGTCCACCACCAGGCCGGTGGCCAGGGTGATGCCGAAGAGGGTGAGCGAGTTGATGGAGAAACCGAAGATCTTGATGAAAGCGAAGGTGCCGACGAGTGAAACCGGGATCGTGACGGCGGGAATGATAGTGGCGCGCCAATCCTGGAGGAAGAAAAAGATAACGACGATGACGATTACGATGGCTTCGGCCAGGGTCTGGATGACTTCGCGGATGGAATCGCCCACGATCGTGGTGGTGTCAAAGGCGATGGCATACTTCATGCCTGGCGGGAAGGTCTTGGAAAGTTCTGCCAGGGCGGCCTTGGCCTGGCGATCGACTTGGAGGGCATTGGCGTTGCTGAGCTGCTGCACGCCGACGCCGATGGTCTCGATACCGTTGTATTTGAGGCCGCTGGCGTAAGTTTCAGCGCCGAGCTCGGCGTGGCCCACGTCTTTTAATTGGATGATGCCGTTGGGGGTGTTTTTAACGATAATCTGGTTGAACTGTTCCGGGGTGCTCAGGCGGCCGGCGGCGTTGACCGTGATCTGGAAGTCTTGCTTGCCGTTGGAAGGCGGTTGGCCGAGCTGGCCGGCGGCGACGACGACGTTCTGCTCCTGCAGCGCGCTTACTACATCCGAGGCAGTAAGGGCGCGGGCGGCCAGACGCGCGGGGTCGAGCCAGAGGCGCATGGCGTATTTGCGTTCGCCGAAGATGAGGACATCGCCGACGCCGGGGATGCGCTTGAGGGCGTCCTTGACGTAGACATCGATGTAGTTGCTCAGGAAGAGGTTGGAGTAGGCGCCGTTCTCCGAGTAAAAGCCCGCGGCAAAGACGAAGTTGCTGTTGGCTTTGGTGATCGTGATGCCGGTGGAGTTGACCTCGGCGGGAAGTTGACCGGCGGCGGTGGAGACGCGGTTCTGCACGTCCACGGCGGCGATGTCGAGGCTATAGCCGGTCTGGAAGGTAGTGGTGATCTGGCTGGTGCCGTCGCTGCCGCTGGTGGACGTGATGTAGCGCATGCCAGGCACGCCGTTGATCTGCTGCTCCAGCGGAATGGTCACGGCCGACTCAACGACCTGCGCATTGGCGCCCACGTAATTGGAGCTGACGGTGACCTGGGGCGGGGCGAGCTGCGGGTAGAGCGAGATGGGCAGGCTGGGAATGACAACTGCGCCCGCAAGGATGATCAGCAGGGCGCAGACGGTCGCGAATACGGGCCGGCGGATAAAGAAATCGACAAACAAGGGAGCCCATCCTTCCGTGGTGGGTGCAGATGCGTGGGCGGCTCACGGAACCGTCCGGAAAACCAGCCGTGGGGCGGTGCTGTTACCCCAAGGGCTGGACTGGCGCGCCGTCTACCAGAAACTGCGTGCCGGAGACGATGACTTTGTCTCCTCTTTGCAAGCCGGCAAGAACCGCGTAGTCATTGCCGACGGTATCTCCCAGCTGAATGGCCCGTTGCTTGGCGACGGTTTTGCCGCCCTGGTCCTGCACGACATAGACGAAGGCCTGGCCGCCGAGGCGGGAAACCGCGAGCACCGGGACGACTGGAGTCGGCGCCGTGCTCCAGATGACGCGCGCCTTGACGAGCTGGGCGTTGCGCAGCGCTTCCGGGCCGGAGCGGACTTTGGCCTTGGCCAGAATGCCTTGCAGGCCATTGTCGACCTGCGGCGAGACGAAATCAATGGTGGTGTGCTCGATTAATTTGTTGCTGTTGTCGAGGATATCGACGCCGAGGCCATCGCGTACCTGTGCGGCGCGCTCGCTCGGGATATAGATGTAGGCCTCGAGGTCCTTATTTTCATCGACCGTGGTCAGCAGGGTGGTGGACGTGACGTAGTCGCCCACATGCACGGGGATGTCGCCGACAATGCCATCGTAGGGCGCCTGGATGCGGTAGTAGCCGAGCTGCTGGGTTTGGGTTTGCCGGGAAGCGGAGGCGGAGGCATAGGCAGCCTTGGAGTTGTTGTAAGCCTGCTCGGCCTGGTCGAGCGCGCTGCGGCTGGTCACGCCGGCGTCGAAGAGCTTGCGTTGACGGTCCACTTCGATCTTGTTGTAATCGTAGGTCGATTTGAGCTGCTGTTCCGTCGAAACCTGCGCGTCCAGCGTGGCCTGCTGCTTAAGCGGATCGATCTCCATGAGGACCTGGCCGGGCTTTACATGATCGCCGGAATGCACCAGGATTTTGGTCAGGATTCCATCCACCTGCGGGTTCATGGTGGCGGAGCGGCGCGACTTGATGGTGGCAACATAGGTATCGCTCTGCGGCACGGGCGCGGCGTTTACGGAGACGGTCTGTACGGGCATAGCCTGCCCATGCCCCATGCCGGGCTGGGCCGCTGGCTTAGCGGCGCAGCCCACCAGCACGACTGCCGGGAGGGTGAGCAAAGCGAAGTTGCGGATAAAAGCGTTCACGAATAGCCTCAGCGTTCGGGATCTTGTGTATCCGGACGGTTACGAAAAACCGGCCCGGGGAGTTCCAAATCTGAAGACAGACTGCGGCGGATCCATCGAAGCGCTCGCGTGTCTGCCTGCTCACTGACAAAGATGAAGCAGCGCTGGGGAAGATGCAGCAATTCTATAGCGACCTGCATCCGAGGCAACGGATTTTCGCTGGCACGCCGGACGCTTGTTGAGGCCGCCTTTGCTCGGGTCGCATTTCTTCGGTCAAAGTCGCACTGCAGCCGGAACATGGACACTTTTGCTGCGCTCTGGACTACAAGGGGTGGGAAGATAGGTCTACAGGGCCCGCTGCGAAGACGAGGCCGCCAAATTGCCTGCTTGACGAAAGCACCGAGGACGAAAGTAACCAGGATGCACGGACGGGACCTCCAACGCATTTGGCTGCTCCCCTTCGGGCTGCTCATGTTTCTGTGCTGGGCGTCGTTGAGCCATGCCCAGGACAACTATGAAATCCAGGTCTATGGGGCCGATACGGTGGCGCCCAAGACGACCATGGTGGAGCTCCACAGCAACTTTACCCTGGACGGGTTCAAGGCCGCTCCGGGCTCGAAGTACCAGGCGAACGGCACCTATCCTACTGATCATGCGGAGCACGAAACGGTGGAAATTACTCAAGGGCTCACCAAGTGGTCAGAGGTCGGGTTTTACATTTTCACCAGCGCCCGGGAGGGACAGGGTTTTCAGTGGGTGGGCGATCATATCCGGCCGCGGGTGCGCGCGCCGGACAGTTGGCATTTGCCTGTGGGCCTCAGCCTTTCAAACGAGATCGGGTACCAGCGCGCGCGATTTTCCCCGGATACGTGGACCTGGGAGATACGCCCGATCATCGATAAACAGGTTGGGCGCTGGTATCTCGCCTTCAACCCTGCGCTGGACCGGTCGTGGCACGGTCCGGGCATCCGGCAGGGGGTCACCTTCTCGCCGAATGCGAAAGCCGGCTATGACTTTACCAAGAAAGTAAATGCCGGCATCGAGTACTACGCGGCCTATGGCGACTAGGCGGATTCGACGCGCTGCACGACCAGCAGCAGCAATTCTTCGCCGCGACCGATCTGAACGTTTCTCCGAAATGGGAGTTCAACTTCGGCATCGGAGTGGGGGCTACAAGCTCAACGGACCATTTGATCGTGAAGGCAATCGTGGGACGACGGTTTAGTTGGCGGCATCAGATAGAAACTCCGGATACGTCGAAAGGCGACGTGAAGCAATAAGTCGAGCGAGAGAGGCATTGTCCTAAGATACATATAGCAGTAGCGGGTACATTTGCGAAGTAAGCGAACTCCTGTATAGATTTGCGCTGCGCTCAGGATGACCGCAGCTCGCCCTTGGCTGTCGTCTCCGAGTGTCAATATCGATTCAACACAGTGACGGTATCCAGTCTCTCCGAGCTTACTTGGCGTCCACCATTTCCACCAACTGGTCATCCGAGCCGGACCAGGAGGCGGGGCCGGTGTGGCTTAGCTTTTTAGAGACGTCGTCCCAGTGCAGATGTGTGACCTGACTGTCGCCCTTCTCGTAGGCATAGGTTTGGCCGTCGTCGTTGTAGAGGGTGAAGTCGGCGTTCGCGCCGGGATAGATGCGGAGGCGCGCGATGCTCTGTTTTTCCAGCGTGCTCCCAACATGCGTGCCCATGGGCAGGATGGAGCCGGCGCGGACAAAGAGCGGGATGGTATCGATGGGCGCGCTTACCTGGATGGTCTGGCCGCCTTCGCTGCGTTCGCCGGTCCAGTAGTTGTACCAGGCAGTGCCGGCGGGCAGATACACGCTCTTGGTGGTCTGGCCTTGCTCGGTGACAGGCGCAACCAGGATGGCGGGACCGAACATGTACTCATCTCCGATGTTCGCGACCTTCGGGTCATCTGGGAAGTCCATGAACAGCGCGCGCATGTAAGGTGCGCCGGTCTGGTGAGTTTCGTAGCCGAGCGAGTAGATATACGGCATCAGTTGGTAGCGAAGACGAAGATACTTCTCCAGGATGGGTTCAGCCTGTTTGCCGTAGCTCCAGACTTCGTTATAGCGGCGCGTCCCGTGGGTGCGGAAATTCGGCTCAAATGCGCCGTATTCGAACCAGCGCACGTAGAGTTCCGGGTAGTCATCGTTGTGGCCGACGTTGTCGCGCGCGTCCGACGGGTCGATGAGCGGCGTACGCGCGGGCTTATGGAACTGTGGCAGATACTGCCATCCGCCTACGTCATTGCCCCAGTAGGCAATGCCCGACGCGGTCACGCCGAGGCCGGTCGGCACCTGTCGCCGGAGCGTGTCCCAGTCGGGAAAGATATCCGACGACCAAAAGATCGTGCCGTTATGCTGCGCGCCGAGATAGGCATCGCGAGACATGATAAGGGCGCGCTTGCTGGGCAGGTCGCGACGTATGCCCTTGTAAAAAGCGGCTGTATGGAAGAGCGGGTAGACATTGAAGTATTGCGTGCCGGGACCGATTTTGAAGTAGCTGCCATTGGGCGGCAGGTCGGGCTCGGTTTCGTCCGCCCAGAAGGCGTCGAAGCCTTTGCTGACGATGTTCTCGCGGATGGCGTTCCAGTACCAGCGGGCCGCGTCGGGGTTGGTGGTGTCGATATCGGAGCCGGCTTTGTCATAGGGCAGGCCGTTGGTCGGCGTCCCGTCCGCGAGGTGCTCGAACCAGCCCTTGGACTGAATGAAGTCGAAATAGCGCGAGCCCGGCTCAAAGCGCGGCCACACGCTGATCATGGTCTGGATGTTCATGGCGTGCATTTGCCGGTTCATTTCCGCCGGGTCGGGCCAGCGGTCCTGAATGAAATCCATCTGGCCCATCTTGGTGTAGTAGAACCAGTCGAGCACGACCATGTCGATGGGCAGGTGGCGCTCGCGGTAGCCCTTGGCGACCGCCAGCATTTCGGCCTGGGTGACGTAGCGCTGCTTGCACTGGATGAAGCCGTAAGCGCCCTTGGGCAGCATGGGGGTTTCACCCGTCAGCAGGCGGTAGCCGGAGTAGATCTCGTCCGTAGTTCTGCCGGCGATGACGAAGAAGGAGACACGCTGGCCGACCTGGGAGGTCCAAATGGTCCGCTCGTTGAAGCCGGGCGCGATGGTGGTCTTGGAGGGATTATCCCAGAGCACGCCATAGCCCTTGTTGGTGACCATGAAGGGCACGCAGAAGTTCGGGCCGCCGGCGGCGTTATAGTCGGCCCAGCATTCCACCTTGTGCCCGCGGCGATCGAGATAGCCCTCCTGGTTCTGGCCCAGACCGTAATAGTGCTCGTCTGCAGGGGAGGCAAAGGTTGCGCCCACCTGGTAGAACGGGGGGTCCTGCGGCCGGCGGTCATATGCGAGGTCCGCGTTGCCTTCCTTGTGGTTGGGCACCGACATCTCCCAGCCTTCCATGTTCAACAGGGACTGGCCATCGGGCAGGGTAATGCGCACGTTGACTCCGGGCGTTGATCCGGAGAAGAACTTCTCCGTGCCCTCCACTTCTCCCGGCTTCTTGGGCCGGGGAGGATGGGTGGCCGGAACGAAGACCGTCATGCGATCGGAGCGGAAGGTGTCGCCTTCGTCATTGTGCTGATCGATCCAGCCATCCTGTGAGGGCTGCGCGATGAGGCCGTAGCCGGGGGCGGCGGTGGCCTGGTCCTTGATGCCGCTCAGGGAGACGCGGACGATATTCGGCGCGTAGGGCTCAAGGACGACGGTAGCGCCGCCGCGGTCTATGACAACCCTGGATGGTTGCGCTTGGGCTGGCAGGACACAGACGGCGACTGCCGCGGAGAGGATATTGAGGAGAAACGATGAGCGCATGGTCAGTGAGGCTTTCTCCGCAGTTATAGATGGTCCACTCCGTTGTGAGTGATGGGCAGCACTTAGGCGCCGGTCTAAAGGGAGCAAGCGACAGGGAGCAAGCGACGCGCCCTGTTGCGGGAGCCGGACGAGCTTCGATCAGAAGGCAAACGCCTGGTAAACCTCGTGCGCGGGTTTTTCTTCTACCGACTCGACGATGGGATTAAAGCGCAGCATCTTGCGGGCTCGGGGGGAAAGCTTCTCCAACTCAGCGCGCGGGATGCGGATGGAGACCTCGGGCCGGTGAAGCCATTTGCGGCTGTAGCCGATGACGACCATGGGGCGCGGCGTATCGGTGCGGTTGGGCGTGCCGCGGTGGAGGCCGCGCACATCGCGGATCATGACATCGCCCAGGGCGAGACAGATCGCCTCGAGTTTTACTTCGCCGCGCTCGAGCTTACGCAGGCCTTCGGCCTTGGTCAGGGTGTGCGTGCCGCGTGCGACCTCGAACGGACCCATCTCCGGGGTGACATCGACGAGCGGGAAGTTGACCGCGAGCTGAAAGGAAGGTGTCTCGATCTCCCACTCGGGGAAGAGCGGCGGAGCGTCGCGATGGATCTCCTGGTAGTCGGAGCCGAGCAGGGGCGTGTCGGTGGCGAGCTGGCACATCACATAGTCTTGCCCGGCCAGGCCCTGCACAATGGCGAGCACGTCCTCATCCTCGTAGATGTGCGGATCGGCATAGGGCGCCGTGAAGGGCAGCGTTACATAGAAGCGCTGCGCGCCGCGATTGGGGGAATCCTTCTCGATCTGGATCTGCTCTTCGAGGAGAGGCGGAAAATCGTCGATCCAGCGCTGAAGCCGTTCGCGCGAGAAGTGGTTGCGCAGAACTACAAAGCCGTCGCGCTTGGCGTCCTGAATAAAAGCTTCGATCTGCTGGGGGGAGTAGCGTTGAGTGGCCATCTGTCCGGTACCTCCATTTGCCACCGTGGAAGATCATCCACGATGCGTGCTGCCCATTCTAGTTAGATTCGGGGAACGCGCAAGGGCGCACGCATCAGCAGGCTTATAATGCGATCCGGTGGCGGTCTCTGTGCCGGCAAGGTAGGACTGATTACAAACTCGGATTGGAGCTTCGCGATTTTTGTCCCATTGCGGCGGAGGTGGCCACCAGCGAGCACCTGCTTCGGGAGCAACGCCTGATGCTTGCCGGCTAATTCATATTGATTCTTCGCCTGGACTGGCGTAGTGTGTCGCACGCGAGTGCGCTCGCCCAAAGGAGCTGTTATGAGGCTGCAATACTTTGTCGCTCTCTGCTTATTCGCAAGTGCGCCGGCATGGGCTCACGCCGAGCCCTCTGCGGCTCCGGGCGGCCAGGCACCGGATCAGCAAAGCATAAATCATGTACATGCAGCCGAACAAAAGGGCCTGGTCCAAAGCGGCCAGGCGCCCATCGCGTTTTCGCAGGTAACGCTTTACAGCGCGGGGAACACTGACGAAAGGTTTCCCCGCATTCTGGGAACGGCGCAAACCGGCGCAAATGGATCTTTCACGATCCACTTCATGGCGCCGATGGAACGCCACCCGGTTCTGTACTTGATTGCAGATGGAGGGTATCCGGCCACAAGTGCTCAACGCAGTGGGCCACGGCGCAGCGCCATTAGGTTGGCAACGGTCCTGGGCAGGAGCCAAGTTGAAAGTGGAGTTGTGATCAACGAACGGACGACCGTAGCGTCCGCATATGCGCTGGCTCAATTCATCGATGGTCGAATGTTTGACGGGAACTATCCAGGATTGCAAAATGCTGCCGCTACAGTGCGGAATCTGGTTGACCTGAGTACGGGCGAAATCGGAGAGGTTCTTGGTAGCTCACCCAATGGATTGCAGACCTCCACGATGCGCGAGTTTAACTCGTTGGCTAACTTGCTGGGATCCTGCGTGAATGCATCTAGGTTCGAGCCCTGCGCTGCGCTCTTTCGTTTAGCTTCAGCACCCGGCGGCGGTGTTCCCCACGACACCCTACAGGCGGCTGTGGACATTGCCCATAACCCGTGGCATAACGTACAACGGCTTTTCCGGCGGTCAGAGATCCTGCCGCTGTACGGCCCCGCTCTGGCTTTAGCACCCGATGCGTGGACGCTTGCCATTACGTACGAGGGGAACGGCCATGAGTTCGACGGTCCGGGAAATATGGCTGTGGACAAAGCCGGAAACGTCTGGTCTACCAATAATTACGTCTTCAACAATGACCCCCGACAATCGGTCTGCGGTGATACTCACATACTGAAGCTGACTCCTACGGGCGTGGATGCTCCGGGAGCGCCCTACAGCGGAGGCGGGCTCTACGGCGCAGGTTTCGGCATCACCCTCGATCCCAAAGGCGATGTATGGGCTGGAAACTTCGGCTTTCAGGGAAAGGGCTGTTCATTAGTCGAACCCAACAACAGTGTTTCGAAGTTCGATTCCGATGGAACCGCGCTTTCCCCTGCCACCGGCTTTACCCAAGGCAATATCAAACAGCCGCAAGGAATGGCCTCGGACCAGCAGGGCAATATCTGGGTCGCTAACTGTGGCAACAACAGCGTCACGCAGTTCCACGGCGGGAACCCGAATGAGGCGAAAAACTTCAGCAGCATTGGAGTGGTCAAGCCGTTTGGTATGGCGATTGACGCTAAAGGGAACGCCTGGATAGCGGGCAATGGGAACGACAGCGTAGCCGGGCTCGCCCCGGATGGCAGTCCGCTTCCCGGCTCGCCGTTTACAGGTTCAGAGATCGAGTCTCCCCTGGGGGTCGCCGTCGACAGTATCGGGAACGTCTGGGTAGCCAACTCCGGGATCATTCCCCTGCCATGCGGGATGGATATGGTGCCGGGAACTCGCAGCCTTCCATCGCTTGCCGAGCTCAGGCGTGAAGGTCAGGCCACGCATCTATCAGCCTTTACTGGCGGTGGACTTCGCATACCTTGGGGTGTCGCAGTCGATGGGGATGACCATATCTGGGTGGCGAATTTCGGTGGCCAGAGGCTGAGTGAGTTTTGCGGAGCGAAGACCTCAAAGTGTCCGCCGGGATATGGTACGGGCGATCCGATTTCGCCGGCCACTGGCTACACGAGTGACGCCCTGACGCGGAATACCGGAGTAGCTATTGATCCCTCGGGAAATGTATGGCTTGCCAACAATTGGTTGAACATCCCGGTGCAGACCAATCCCGGCGGCCATGCGCTGGTGGTGTTCATCGGGCTTGCAGCGCCCATCAGGACTCCGTTGATCGGGCCGCCGCAGCGACCTTGAGGGAACTGAACCTCTCACGAATTCACAAGTCGAAGACGCCGTCTACTTGCCGATGCAGAAGGTGGAGAAGATGCGGTTGAGGATGTCGTCGGCGGTGGTTTCGCCGGTGAGGCTGTCGAGTTCGCGGAGCGCGGCGTAGAGGTCGAGCAGGAGCATTTCGTGCGGAATGTGGGAGGCGGTGGCGGTGCGTGCTTTCGCGAGGGCGTCGATGCAGGCGGTAACGGCCTCGTAGTGGCGCAGGCTGGTGAGTAATCCTGAGCCAGCCTCGGCGCCGGTGATATGAAGGAGATCCAGGATATTTGACCGGAGCTCTGCGATGCCCTGCCCAGTGACGGCTGAGGTTGCGACGAGAGGCATGCCGGGCGGAAGCGGTGCCGTGTCCCATTTGTTCGGGACGAGATCGATTTTGTTGAGCACGGCAATGGCGGTGCGTCCGGCGAGCGATTCGAAGAGTGCCGCTTCTTCCACGCTGAGCTGCGGCGTGTCCTGCCTTGACACTGCGGATGACGACACTCCGAGTGATGGAACTGCGGCATCGAGGACGACCAGCACGATGTCGGCGTCGGCCATGGCCATGAGGGTTTTGGCGATGCCGATCGACTCGGCTTCATCTTCGGTTTCACGCAGGCCGGCCGTGTCTACCAGTTCCACTGGAATGCCGTTTATTGCAACACGTTCTGTTACGAGATCGCGCGTGGTGCCGGGGACGGCGGTGACGATGGCGCGTTCGCGCTCGATCAGCCGGTTGAAGAGCGAGGATTTTCCTGCGTTGGGCCGGCCAACGATGGCGAGGGTGATGCCGGAGCGGACGATACGTCCCTGCGCAAAGGTGGCGGCAACGGGGGCGAGCGCATCCTCCACGGAGCGGATACGCGCGGCGATCTCGGTGTCCGCGGTCACATCGACATCGTCCTCCGCGAAATCGATACCGGCTTCAAGCGAAGCAATGAGGGAGACGAGTTGTTCCTTGATGGGCGCGGTGCGACGGGAAAGCGCGCCACCCATCTGCTCGGCCGCCATGCGCGCCTGGTAAAGGGTCTGCGCGTCGATGAGATCGCGGACGGCTTCGGCCTGGGTGAGGTCGATGCGTCCGTTCAAAAAGGCGCGTTCGGTGAACTCGCCGGGACGGGCCAGGCGCGCGCCGCCGGCCAGGGCTCGGCGCATGAGCAGATCCAGAACTACGGGCGAACCATGCGCCGCAATTTCGACGACGTCCTCCCCGGTGTAGGAGTTGGGCGCGGCAAAGAGCGTGACCACAGCTTCATCGAGGCGGCTGCCTTCCGCGAGCACCTCGCCGAAGCGAGCTTGCGCGTGGGCCAGCGGATGCCGGAGCCTCAGCAGGGGCGCAGCAATCGGCTGGGCCTGCGGTCCGGAAAGGCGCACTATCCCGATGCCGCCGCGGCCGGGCGGAGTGGAAATAGCCACGATGGTCTCTGCGGAGGCGTTGTCGCCGGCTTCAAAATCGGAAATTGCGGGGAGGGGATGCATGGAAGGGGCTAGTTCGCAATCTCGGCGGAGCAAGGGAGGCTCAGCGTCGATTGCCACGCCGGTTATCTCCGCCGCGCCCGCCACCGGGCCCGCGCCTTCCGTCACGGCCGCCATCGCGTCCACGGCCACCGGGGCGTCCGCTGCCGCGCGAGAACTCACGCCGGGGCGGAGCTTCGCGCTTATCGCCCTTGCGGTATACCACGACGTAGCGCTGCAGGCCTTCGCCGCTGCTTTCGGTTTCGAGATCCTCGAAGCTGCGGAAGGCGAGATGAAGCATGCGGCGTTCGCGCGAGCTCATGGGCTGAAAGCTGTAGGGAGTGCCGTTCTGGCGAACGCGCTCCGCGGCGGTTTCAGCCGCCAAGCGCATTTCACGGGCGCGTATGGCTTTGAAGTCGTTCGCGTCAAAAGAGATGCGGTCGTGCTCGTCAGGCTCGAGCCGCACCATTTTGGCGGCGATGTGCTCGAAGGCGCGCAGCAGTTCACCATTGCGCTGCGTCACGAGCGCAGTATCCGGGCCAGCCAGCACGACATAGATCTCGCGCGCTTCCAAACCGTCGGGGTCCACGGCGCCTTCGCCGGCGATGATGCGGTACTTCAGGCGCAGTCCGCCGGTGGTGGTCAGTAGCTTGAGGAAGTTGGCGATAGTGTTGGCCGCAGCGCGGTAGTCTTCAATCGGCATGGCGATTCGTATCCTAGCTCCGTTGTGAGGGGAATGCCAGTTTAGCGGCGGCTGGCCGCGGGTTTGCCCAGCTTCTTTGCCGCTCGCTTGAGCGCGATCTCGCGCATTTGCTTGCCCATACCGGTGCGATTCATCACCAGTTGCTGGACGGTGTTAATGATGTTGCCGGCGGCCCAGTAGAGTGCCAGGCCGGAGCCCACGTTCCACATGATGAAGCCGAAGAAGACCGGCATCATGAAGGCCATCATCTTCTGTTGCGCGGGATCCATACCGGGCGAAGGCGACAGGTATTGCACGGTAAACATAGAAAGAATGACGAAGATAGGCAGGATGTGCAGAGGATCGGGCGCGGCGAGGTCATGGAGCCAGCCCCAGTGCGCCTGGCGTAGCTCGATGATGTTACGGAGCATGCTGTAAAAGCCGTATAGCAGCGGGTACTGGATGAGCATGGGGAGGCAGCCGCCAAACATGTTGACGCCTTCGCGCTGCTGCAGCGCCATGATCTCCTTGTTCATGTCCTGGCGGCGCGGGTCGGTCGCCTTGTACTTCTTGTACTTTTCGCGGATGACCTGCATTTCCGGCTGAACGCGCTGCATCTTCAGCGCGGACTTCATCATTTGTACCCGCGTCGGTAGCATGGCGAGATTGATGATCAGGGTGAGCAGCAGGATCGCCCATCCCCAGTTCCGGACAATGTGCTCATAGGTGAAGCGGAGCACCACGAAGAGCGGACGCGCGACGATGCCGCTCCACCCGAAGTTGAGGATCGGCTGCAGGCTGGGACCGGTCTGCGTGCCATTGAGCGAAGTAGCCCGGACAGAGTTGAGAACGTCAAGGACCTTGGGGCCGGCGAACAGGCGCATGGCGGTGTGCCCGCTGAGCGAACCCATCGCGGCACCCAGCACGGGCGCGGAGTCCATGCCGCTTTCCGACCGCTTCTTGTCACGCGCAATGGTGAGCTGGTTATTGAGGCCCACGACGCTGGCTTCATCGGGCGCATCCGGAAGGAAGATGGCGCCAAAGTATTGGTCGCTGATGCCGGCATAGTCAAATGGGCCGTTGAGGGTTTGGCCGCCGCTCACCTTTTTGGGCGCGATGCGATCGAATTTGCCGCTCTGCGAAGTATCGAATTGTCCGCTGGCGTACTCCGGCAGGGTCGTCTGCTCGCCCAGCCCCGCAGGCCATGCTACAAAGACGGGCACAGAAGAGCCGTTATTGGACGCAGTCGCCTCCACGTGGATGACATAGCTGGGGTCGAAGCGGAAGGTCTTTGTGGCGCTGAGTCCCCCGCTCGCGTAGGTAAAGCGCAGCTCGCCGGGCGCGGACAGCGTGCCTGTCGCGGAAGGGACAAAGAGAGCCTGTTCGAGCCGATTGCGCAGGCCGGCATCGTACGTGTAAAGCGAGAGCGGGTAGCCGAACTTCGCGGCCGCCTGCACGTTTACCAGATCGAGCGGCTGGCCGGCATCGTCCTTATATTTCTTGAGCACCCAGGAGCGCACCGAAGCGCCGCGATTCGAGAACTGGATGCGGTACAACTCGCTCTCCACGGTGATGATGGACTCGTTCTGGGCCGCGGCCGTGCCCGTCGAAACCGGGGCAGTGGGAGTACTGCCGCCAGCCGCAGCGGCTGCGCTGCCGGCAGCGGCCTGTTGCTGCGCAGCGACTTGTTTTTGGGGCGGCTGCGCGGATTTCTTGGGTTTGAAGTATTGCATGCCCAGGAACATCACCAGGAAGACGAGCGAAAAGACGAGGAGCGACTTGGAGTCGCCGCCCTTGCCTGCGCCTTGATTGGGGTTGCGTATTTCTGCCAAAGAAAAGCTTCCTATCTGCTGCGAGATCGTACGGGATATCCGGGCCGGTCGCTGCTGTGCATGTGGCCCGCTGCTCCTATGGTAAATGGAGCGGTCGCGCGTCTTCGTGTATCGGGGATGAGGAGGGGCTGCGGACAGGCCAGGTTCCTGGAACCGGGTCAAAGCCGCCGGGGCAAAACGGATGGCAACGAAGGATGCGCCGCAGGGAAATCCAACTGCCGCGGACTGTGCCATGAGCTTCGAGCGCAATGGCGGTGTACTCCGAGCAGGTGGGCTGAAACCGGCATGCGCCGCCTGCTCCCGCAATGGCGTGCAACACCGGCGAGACCAGGAGCTTGTACAGGCGCAGCAGGCGAGGCATCACGCGGACCGCCGTTTGCTGCGGGGTGGCCGGGGCGTTTGCTGCGGGTGATGCTCTGCTGTTTCAATTTTGCGGAAAACGCCTTCTATGTCCGAAAGAAGCGCCGGGAAAGGAATGGCGAGTACGTTGCGCTTGGGGTGCAGGACCACGTCCAGGTCCCGTGTAAGCAGCGGCAGCGTTTGCCGGACGGCAGCCCGCATACGGCGCTTGATGCGGTTGCGCTCAACCGCCTTGCCGAGCACGCGGCCTGTGGTAAGCCCGATGCGCGGTCCGCGTCTGACGGCAGTTGCGGTTTCTGCTGGACGCGGTGCAGCGAAGTAGGCCATGAGTTGCGAAAATTGTTTGCGGCTCACCCCGTACACGCGCTGATAGTCAGCGTGCTTATGCAGCCGCCAATCGGGCGCGGGACAGACTGGAACGGATGCGGGGGCCTGTTCGAACGGAGGGGAAAGAGTGGGTTCCGCCATGAGGTCGCTCTGTGGTGTAGGCGGCTTGTACCAGGTGAGTGCTGGCGCTTGCAGGGACGATCGCGCCAGCCTGAATGCTAGTCGCGATAGCCCGGAGCGACAGAAACGCGATGGCGGCCCTTGGCACGGCGGCGGGAAAGCACAGCCGCACCGCTCTTAGTCTTCATGCGGGTGCGGAAGCCATGTGTCTTGGCGCGGTGACGGCGGTTGGGTTGAAAGGTGCGCTTGGGCATGAAAGCTGGTGCTCCTGATCTTGAATGTTCGAGAAACTGCCTTCACGGCAAAGATTGAGTATAGCCGATTCTGGATGGAGCGGCAACGCGGGCGCTGTAAGCCGCTGCTGTTGACCTGTCCGTATGAAGCTCGAGATGGAGTTCGAGGCGCTCCTCGGAAGCTCGTTCCGGCTAGCACAATCGCGCAGCGAAGCCAACTGGAAAATCCATGCGCTTGTCGAAAGAATAAGGGCTAAATGTGCGCGACGTGGGCAACCGTTTCCGCTTTTCACAAACAGTTGTGCAACTCAGCAGTCAAGCGCCATTTTGCGTAAACGATGACGCCCATTGCCCTTTCCAACTGTGCTAGTATCGGCTCCGTTCGCAAGTGATTTTCTCGAACGCCCATACCTGAATCCGAACCAGCAAAAAGAGCAGCCCTGGCGCGTTCCAGGCGCCAGGAAGCGAAGCGCGCATCCATTGCGCACGCTTTGGTTTCCGACGGGGCTGTTCGAGTGCGAGCGGCTGAAACAGGTACCGGCGTTTCACAAAGGGGAGTATGTCTTTCGCACCCATAGCCACGACGATTCTCGATCCTTGGACACGCATCCTCGCGGCTCTGGAGAAAAAGGTCAATCGGCAGTCCTTCACCACCTGGCTCAAGCCGACGCGCATGAGCCACATGAACGGACGCGCAATGTACGTGCGCATTCCGGCGCCGGAGTTTCAGCACGTGGGCGATCGTTATGGCGACCTCATTCAGGAGGCTATCGATCTGCTGGAACTCGAAGTGGAGGAAGTGCATTTCGTCACGGCGGAGGACGATCCGTCCACGCCGGCCCGGACGCGGGAGGCGCGCGAAGACGGGGGCTTTCCTCCAGCGCCGGCCCATGCGCCCAACGCACCCAGGCCAGGAGGCATGCAGCAACGGCCTCCGGGCTTTGCAGGAGCTGCGTCGAGCACAGGTCCAGGCGCACAGCAGGCGCGGTTTGACTGGAACTCCGCCGCGCAGCTCAACCCGCGCTACACCTTCGAGGGCTTTGTCTCCGGCGCGGGAAATCAGTTTGCGCGGGCAGCAGCAGAGGCCGTGGCCGAGCGGCCGTCGAAGGCCTACAACCCACTCTTTCTGTACGGCGGCGTGGGGCTCGGCAAAACGCATCTGATGCATGCCATCGGCCACCAGGTAAAGCGGCGGCAGCCGCAGTCGGCTATCTGCTACGTGTCGAGCGAGAAGTTCACCAACGAGATGATCTCGTACGTGCGTAATGAAAAGATGTCGAGCTTCCGCGACAAGTATCGCGGCGTTGACGTTCTGCTGATCGACGACATTCAATTCCTTGCGTCAAAGGAGCGGACACAGGACGAGTTCTTTCACACGTTCAATGCGCTGCATGACAGCATGAAGCAGATAGTGATTGCGTCCGATCGCCCGCCCAAGGATCTTGCTGGATTGGAAGAGCGGTTACGGAGCCGGTTCGAATGGGGGCTGATCGCAGACATCCAACCGCCAGACCTTGAGACTAAAGTGGCGATCCTGCAGCAAAAGGCCGAGAGCGAACAGATCACGTTGCCCACGGACGTGGCGCTGTTCATGGCGTCGAATATCCGGACGAACATCCGCGAGCTCGAAGGGGCGCTGGTGCGTTTGCTGGCGTGGACGAGCCTGAATGGGGTAGAGATTACGCTGCCCACCGCACAGCAGTGCCTGAAGCAATTCATTGACACCCAGGTGCGCAAGATCACCATCGAAGCCATCCAGCGGGCCGTGGCCGAGCAGTTCGGCATGCGCGTGGCGGAGCTGAAGCAGAAGAATAACTCGCGTGCCGTGGTGGTGCCGCGTCAGATTGCCATGTACCTGGCCAAGCAGATGACCGAGGCTTCACTACCAGAAATCGGGCGGCAGTTCGGCGGCAAACATCACACAACAGTGATGCACTCGATCTCGAAGATCGATGAAGAGAAACGGTCGGACAAGGACCTGAACCGGACGGTGAATAAATTGATGGAGATGCTGAACGGGTAAAATTGTCGGTTGTTGTCCCCGATCAGTTATACGGTTGCCGTCACAGAGAATTGCCCGCACACCGAAATCCGATGTTACGATGCCGAAACTCGATCGGAGTTTCCGACCTGTTTGGAAATCGCAAATCCCGTGCCAAGTTGTAAAACGAACCACCTTTCATGATCCTGAGCTTGGGATTAACACTCCATGCATCCTCGACCCATTCCCACACATTTCCGAGCATGTCGAATAGTCCGTAATGGTTCGGCTTCTTAAGACCCACCTCGTGGGTCGCGTCTGCACTGTTAGCGTCATACCAGGCTATGGAACCAATTGGGCCATAACGTGGCACGGGCGAGCTACCCGCAGCTGCGAACTCCCACTCCGATTCGGAAGGCAGTCGCATGCCGACTGCCGCGCAGTAGTTTCTGGCCGAAATCCAATCAACCTGCTCCACAGGACGACGTGCACCTTTGTATCGGCTCGGGTTTACTCCCATGATGCGTTGGTACGCTGCCTGCGTGACTTCTGTTTTTCCGATCCAGAAGCCGGTGCTGATTACTACTCGATTCCGGGGTCTCTCCCACCCTATGCATTCTTTGTCCGTTGGGCCGCATCCTGTGAAGTAGGAACCGGGATTGATCCACACGTATCGCAGCCCATCGCGTGGATTCACCTTCTCCCTTGAGCTCTTGGCGTGCGCGGAAACAAGTGCTGCGGGCGAAAGGAGCAGCACAAACTGCAAGCACACAAATTTCTTCGAGAGCATTCCTACCATACTCAGCTGTGCTTTGAGAAAGCTTACATTACAGTGCTGTGGGGTGTTAGATAGCAGCACTAGGGCGCGCAGTAAACTCCTGCTCGATGCGCTCGTTGACATTGGCGTGGGCAAACTCGGCGGCGACGCGGATGCCGTTCATGATGGCGCGTTCGTCAGAGGAGCCGTGGCCGATGATGCAGGGGCCGCGCACGCCGAGCAGTGGGGCGCCGCCGTACTCGGAGTAGTCGAGGCGTTTCTTGAAGTCTTTGAAGGCGCGGCGGGAAAGCAGAGCACCGGCGCGCGCAGTAACCGTGGACATCAGCGACTCGCGCAGGAGATCGCGAACCAGGCGGGCCAAGCCTTCGGAGGTCTTGAGGGCGACATTGCCGACAAACCCATCGCAGACAATGACGTCCGCGTGGCCGTTATAGAGGTCCCGGCCTTCGACGTTGCCGATGAAGTGAATGGGCGCGAGTTTCAGTGACTGGAGGGCTTCGCGGGTGAGGTCGTTGCCTTTGCTCTCCTCTTCGCCAATAGAGAGGAGGCCGACGCGGGGCTTCTCGATCTTGAGCACGCTGCGGGCGTACATCTCGCCCATGATGGCGAACTGCTCTAGATTCTGCACCTTGCAATCAACGTTGGCGCCGACATCGAGGAGCACGCAGGGCGAGCCGGTGGAGGTGGGCAGCACTGCCGCAAGCGCTGGCCGGTCCACGCCGGGCAGCATTCCGAGAATCATCTTGGCGGTGGCCATGGCCGCGCCGGTATTGCCGGCGGTGAGAAAGGCCGCAACGCGCCTGTCTTTCACCATCTGCAGACCGAGCCGCATAGTGCTCTTCGGCTTCTTGCGGAGGGCGGTGGCCGCCTTGTCCTCCATAGTGATCCACTCGTCCGTAGGGACGATCTCGATAGGCATACGCCTGCCGACATTCCCCAGCGCGGAGCGCAGCCGGTCCTCTGGCCCCAGGAGATGGACCCGTACCGGCAGGTAGCGGCAGGCCAGAATTGCGCCCTTGACCTCCGGGTCGGGGGCCTTGTCGGAGCCCATCGCGTCGAGAGCGATGTCCGTCAGTTCTGGCACGGAGAAGGGCTCAGGCTTCCTTGACCTCTAACACATCGCGACCCTTGTAGGTGCCGCACTTGGGGCAGGCGCGGTGGGGCAGCTTGCGCTCGTGACAGTTGGGACATTCGGAGAGACCAATCGGGGTGAGCGCGTCGTGGGCGCGGCGTTTGGAGGTGCGGGCCTTGGAGTGGCGCCGTTTCGGATTCGGCATCGTAGATTCCTTTCATGCGCGCTGCCGGGTCTGCATGGCTCTGCGGCCGTCTGGCCTGCAGGCTTGCCGTCGAGAGCCGGGGCGCGAAACCGTCTTACTTTATCCGGCTGCGGAGATCGGAAAGGGCGCTCCACCGCGAATCGGAGGAAACCTCTTCGCAGGTGCATGCTTCGCTGTTCAGATTCTGGCCGCAGTGCGGGCAAAGGCCTTTGCAGTCGGTGCGACAGAGAGTTCGAGCGGGCAGGGACAAGAGCACCTGCTCGCGCAAAACGTCCTCCAGCACAAGACCGTCCCCTTCATAGTACCCGATCTCCGTCTCGGAGGTCGAGATGGCGTGCTCGCTCGCACCGCCATCGACACCGATAGGTCGGAAGATGAGGTCAAAGTTGCCTTCCAGTTCATGCTGTACCGGATCGACGCAGCGGGCGCAGGGAACCTCGAAGCGGGCGCGGTACTCGGCCCGGAGGCGAATGTCAGGGACAATCTGCCGGGGACCGCGATGTTCTTCGATCAGATCGGCGCGGCCGTCCGCGTTCAGAGGATCCAATTGACGGATATCGGCGCCGAATTCAATAGCGCCGGGCGCGAATACCTTGGCAAATTCAACCGGTTCGCGCTCAAGTTCAACAACGGTAATCAACATATAGGGACCTTCTTCGAGGCTAAAACCCGCAAGGGCCGCAGTCAAACACGCTTCCGTGTCCTGCCACACCAGCCGTACTCAAAAACGATAGTAGACGCCGATGCCGGGTTCGTAGCTGGTGCGGCCGCGGTGTGTGTTCAACGAGAGCTGGCCATAGGCCGGAATGCCGTACTTCAGTCCGCGGTACTGCACTCGCACGCCCCAGTGGTCGTTGACGATGGAGCGCTGGACGCCGATGCCATAGACGAACATCCTCTTGGCGTCCACGCCATAAGAGCCGGTCGCGTTTGCGGAAGGAGCAAAGACGAGGGCACCGCCCCCGAGCGTCAGAAAAGGAGTGAAGCCGCTGAATTTGGGACCCTGGAGCAGATAAGCCAGACTGAACTCGTGCACATTGTGCGGCACCCGGACGACGCCGAAGTAGTAACTGTCCGTATAGCGGGTGAAGCCGTAATTGACTTCATAGCCGAGCCAGGGTTTGTAGGTGTAGCGATAGCTCAGCAGCGCGCCGCCGGAACCGGTTGTGTCATTGCGGATGAAGTTGCCGACAGTGGAGCTGCTGAATTGCGCGAAGGCGCTCACGGCGAGATCGCGGCGGAGAGCCGGGATGGAGTTATAAGGCGCAGGGCTGCCCGGCTCCGGCGCGCTCGGTTGTGAGGCGCTGGTTTGGGGCGCGCCGGGCTGGGTGGGAGGTGCAGAGGGCGCGCCAGGGGCAGTATCGGCTGGTGTTCCGGTGACCTGTGCAAAGGCCGGCCCGGCCAGGACCGTGACGGCGAAGACGAAAGCAAGGGAGGCAAGAGACTGAGGGTTGCGCCAAGGCGACATGAAGCGGTCGGGACTCCTGATTCCTGAGAGTTACGCGAGCTGCGAATGGCTGGATGCTTCTTCAGCTTATTCGACATCGGCGAGACGACGCCAGCGGTCACCCAGAAAGAGGCGAATGGCGGCGATTCCGCTGGCGCCGGCGCGAAGGCAGTCAGCCGCGTTTTCGGCATTGACGCCGCCCAGGGCGAAGACAGGAATAGGAGCGGCTGCGCGGCAGGTTGCGGCCAGGGCTTCGAGGCCCTGCCCGGGAAGGGGAGCCTCCGCGCCGGGCAGGGCCTTCCCAAAGACCGGCGCAAAAAGCGCAAGGTCAGCCCCGGCCACGCGGGCGAGGCGCGCTTGCTCTGGCGAATGGCAGGAGACCGAGAGTAGAGGCCGCAGCCCGGATGCAGAGAAGGCAGCACGAGCTTCCATGACCGTCTGGACCGTCCAACTGCCGGACAGGTGCAGCCCTGCGGCGCCTGCTGCGATCGCTACCTGCGCGGGACCATTGAGCAGCAGACGGGTTCGGGTGCCGGCCACGGCCGCCTGCACTTTTCGGGCAAGGGGGAGGAGCCGGTCCGGCGGGAGGTCCTTTTCCCGCAACTGGACCCAGTCAACACCGCCCGTGGCCCAGCCGCGAACGAGCGCGAGCAGGCGCTCGTCTTCCTCTCCGCTCAACGTGCCCGCAACATGCTCGCCCGGCAGGGAGAATCGCCCGGTGATGGCATAGAATCGCATACTAACTGAGTGTATGAGCGCACGCGCACGGATGAAATGCGCGCAATGCGCCTCGTGTGGTATAGGCGGCTATCACCGGATTCGCGTACCCTTGCGGTAGAGCATGCAAAACTACGACCTCATCATCATCGGCTCAGGACCTGCCGGCCAGCGCGCCGCGATCTTCGCGACTAAGCAGGGCAAGAAGGTCGCTGTGGTGGAGCGAATGCGCAGCGTGGGCGGTGTGTGCATCAACACCGGAACCATACCGAGCAAGACCATGCGGGAAGCTGTGCTGCACCTTTCCGGCTACAACTACCGCACGGTCTATGGGATGAACTATCGCGTCAAAGAGCGGATCACGATGGCGGACCTGGCCTTTCGCGTCCAGCATGTGATCAAGACCGAGGTGGACGTTACCGAGGCGCAGCTTTCGCGCAACGGCGTCGACGTTCTGTACGGAACCGCCAGCTTCATCGACCCGACCCATATACGGGTGACGGAAGATGGGACGTCGGGGCAGGTGTATGAGTCGCAAAAGGTGATCATCGCGACAGGCACGCGGCCAGCATTTTCGCCCAAGGTGCCGATCAACGGACGCAACATCGTGAACAGCGACCAGGTGCTGAACCTGCCCACCCTGCCAAAGACCCTGATCGTGGTCGGCGGAGGCGTGATCGGAGTGGAGTACACCTCCATGTTCGCGGCGCTGGGTGTGCGGGTCACCCTGATTGAAAAGCGCGCAAAGCTGCTGGAGTTTGCCGACCAGGAGATCGTGGAAGCGCTGAGCTACCACTTGCGGGACAGCCGCGTGACCATGCGCATGGCCGAAGAAGTGGAAAGCGTGGAAGAGTTGCCGGACGGCGCGGGCGTGGTGGCGAATTTGGAGAGCAAGAAGCGTATTTCGGGCGATGCCCTGCTGTATGCGGTGGGCCGGTCCGGCAACGTGGATGCGCTCGATCTGGCGAACGCAGGCATAGAAGCTGACGCGCGCGGGCGCATTCCGGTTGATAAGGATTACCGGACCAAGACGCCGAACATCTTCGCCGTGGGCGACGTGATCGGCTTTCCCAGCCTGGCGTCGGTCTCGATGGAGCAGGGTCGAATCGCGTCCGCACGCGCGTTCAATGACAATGCGGTTCAGTCGAATCCCAGCTACTACCCATACGGCATTTACACCATCCCGGAGATTTCGTTTATCGGCAAGACGGAAGAGCAGCTCACGGACGAAGATGTGCCGTATGAGGTCGGCGTGGCGTATTACCGGGAGATAGCGCGCGGGCAGATCCGGGGCGACACCACGGGGCGGCTCAAGATCATCTTCCATCGCCAAAGCCGCCATCTGCTGGGCGTGCATATTATCGGCGAGGGCGCCAGCGAGTTGCTGCATATCGGCCAGGCGGTCATGGCGCTCGGTGGCACGCTGGACTATTTCATCGATACGGTATTCAACTATCCAACGCTCGCCGAAGCGTATAAAACGGCGGCGTATAACGGCATCAATCGTCTGGGGCGTTTCGGAGATTGACAGGTCGGGATTGAAAGTCCGGGACTGAAAGAAGGAAGTATGGGCACAAGCATCGGCGTTGTGATGACGGCCAACATCGTCGCTGGGAGGATCGAGGAGCATCGGGTTGCCGGGAAGGTCCTGCAATATCCCCCGGCCAATCCCGATGAACCGGAGCAGGAGCACGGACTGATCGACCTGCCTGCCGGCGCGCTATGCGATGTGATCTGCGACCTGATCACGGCGCTGCAGCCGTCCGGCAAGGAGGTGGACGCGATCGGGATCGCCATGCCCGGCATTGTGCGCAACGGCATTGTGGAAGATTCCCCTAATCTCCCCCAGTTGAAAGGCGCGCAGATACGCGAGACGATCAGCGAAACGCTGCGAGCGCGGGGGCTGACGGCGCCGGTGAGCTTGTTCAACGACGCGGACGCAGTGGCGGCCGGCCTGGCGGCGACACGCGGGCAGCTCGATAAAGTGGTGCGGGTGTGGACTTTAGGCAACGGCATCGGTTTTGGCCGCTATCCGGACGTGGAAAGTCCATTTGAAGGCGGCCACACCATCGTCTCGCTGGACCCTAAGGAGACCTACTGCGGTTGCGGCGGCGTAGGGCACCTGGAGGGCATCATGGGCCACCGGGCGATGCGCCTGCGGTTTCTGGATATGGAGCCGGAAGAGGTGTTCGCCAATGCCCGGCGTGGCGACACGCGCTGCGCCAACTTCGTGAAGCGCTGGCACCGCGCGCTGGCGGCTGCGACCGCAACCTCGATACATCTCGACGGTCCAGGCCGGTTCTACTTAACCGGCATGGATATCGGTTTCGTCGACTTGTCGCTGCTCAAGCAGTATCTGTGGGACATGGTGAAGATGAGTCCGTTGCAAAGCTACAGCCTGGAGATCATTCCAGAGTCGCCGGAGATCTCGATTATCGGCGCCGGCGCCGCGGCGGAGCTGGCGGGCAGCTGAGGCACGCGGCGCCGTCGCGCATCCGTTAACCTGCTTTGTCTTCCGCCTTTTCGCCCTGATCCCCGAGAGCGGGGATGTCGCCGCTGTGGAACAAGATCGCCTGGAGAGCCGCCTTCCATTTCGGTTTCTGACGAAGCAGAAACTCCAGGTCCATTCCGAAGTGCTTGAACTCTTCTTCTTGCGAAGCGCTCATGATCGACTTGGCTTCCGCATTCTTTTCTACCGAAATGCGCTGCTCGTACCAGTTGATTGCGTCCGCTTCCTCGGCCATGGAAACAATGATGCGGGCAAAAGTGCGGGTCTCTTCGGTGAGCTCGTTTGGCGGCTCGTGGTATTGATCGAATCCCATGAAGTTCCTTTCCAGCTAATTATTTTCATTTAGCACTCAGACCCCCGCATCCGCAGAGGTTCGCAGCAGCGGCTCTGGCGCCGTTTATGGAGTGAGATGCCGCGAGGCCGCCCGGTACCATCACGAGATTTTCTCGCCGGATGCGCGGCCATTGCCGCACAATGAGGCGTGCACTTTCTTAGCGTCATCGTCGGTCTGCTGGCCTTGGGAGTGGTTCTCCTGGATGCCTTCGAAACGGTCATTCTCCCGCGCCGGGCGACCGGAAAGTTGCGCCTGACGCGGCTCTTCTACGTGACCACGTGGAGCGCATGGTGCGCCTTGGCCGGCAAAGTGCGCGGCGCGCGTCAACGGGAAACGGCCTTCAGCTTCTTCGGTCCGCTCTCCTTGCTGCTGCTGATCGTGACCTGGGCCTTCGGCCTGATGCTCGGCTTCGCCCTTCTTTATCTCAGCCTTGGCGTGCCGTTCACAGATCCGCTCGGGGTGCATGGCTTTCGCACGGCCATTTATGTCAGCGGCACGACCTTGTTCACGCTTGGTCTGGGCGATGTGGTTCCGCATAATCCTGCCGCGCGCGAGTTGATCGTGGTGGAGGCCGGCATGGGGCTGGGCTTTGTGGCATTGGTGATCGGCTACTTGCCGGTGCTGTATGGCGCGTTTTCCAGGCGGGAGGTGACGATCGCTCTGCTCGATGGGCGGGCGGGGTCGCCGCCAACGGCTGCCGAGCTGCTACGGCGTCACGCTTTCCCCGGCGGCATGGATATCCTGATTTCGCTGCTGGCGGAGTGGGAGCGCTGGTCGGCGGAGCTGCTGGAGAGTCATATCTCGTATCCGCTGCTGTGCTATTTCCGCTCGCAGCACGACAACCAGAGCTGGCTAAGTGCGCTGACCGCGATCCTGGACAGCTCCGCCCTGCTGATGTCGGTGGTGGATGCCGGGTGCGCGCGGCAAGCGCAGCTGACCTTCGCTATGGCGCGGCATGCGTCGGTGGACCTGCTGCTAGTCTTCGGGCTGGAGCCGCTCGCACTCGAAGGACCGGAGGTGCACTCGCGCGACCACCGCGGCGGTCATGACCGGCTGAGCACGAACCAGTTCACAGAGTTGACGGGAATGCTGGCGGCGGCCGGCGTTCGCCTGCGGACGGATGCAACGGCACAGGAACAACTGGCGGAACTCCGAGGCTTGTACGAAGGGCAGGTCGCCGCCCTGGGCCGCTATCTGGCAATGCCGCTGCCACCGTTCTTCTCCGCGGAGCCGAAGCGGGACACCTGGATGAAGGTGGCAAACCTTCGCGGAACCAACGGGCCGGAATACCGGTCGGTTGCGGGCCGGGACAACGGTGCGATCCTTGCAGAACAGGCGTACCACGACGAAGCGCACCCCTTCTAAGCGGCGGGGTGTGCGCTTCTTTGCTGTTTACTGAAGCGATCAGCGCACGGCGGCCTGGAGCGGCAAGCTATTGGTAGCTGATCTGCCAGTAAGTCATGCCAAGGGCGTTCTTCTGCGCAGTGAGCGCGAATGGCGTGAAGCCAATGATGTGAGTCTTACGCGTCACCGCCAGGGTGAGCGGCGTTTTGCGCCCGTTGACCTCCACTGCCATGACCACGCCATTGCCGAAGGTGGTGGCATAGAGAATCTTGTGGCTGGTGATGACGCCGTAGTCGCTCGACTGGCTCCAATCCACCAGGAAGCGGCCATAGGGATAGCCGGCCGTGGCGTACTTCTGCGCGTGCTGCTGCCAATCCGGGTCGTTGTTCCAGATGCCGAAGGCTTTGGGAAAGTCCTGCTTCTCCACTGCGGCAAAGAACTGGTTGATACGATGCTCCTCCGGCCAGTCCCAGAAGACATATAGGAAAATGGCGGCGGCGATGCAGAGCACGGCCAGGCCAATGATGAGATTGCGAATTTTGCGGGCGCGGGCGGCATTGTAGGAGGGAGCATCGAGCAGGGTCATGGAGTTGTCACCGTCTGCGTGGATAGATGCGGTGGTAATGATTGTAGTGCGCCTTGGAGGAATCACGGTGGGTCTTGATATCGTTGAAGTAGTGCTCCGTTGCGAAGAAGCATTCAACGTGCAGCTGGAAAACTTGCAGCTACAAGGAGCCCTTACAGTGGGCATCCTCTTTGAGCTGATTTGCGAACAATTGCACTTGCTGGCACGTTCAGATGCACCGACCCCGGCGGATTGGTCAATTCCGCAACTGACGGCTCCCCGAGAAGGCTGGACCCGTGACACGGTCTGGTCTAAGGTGGTGCAAATCTGTTCCCATCAACTCCAGATAAATCCCGAAGAGGTTACGTACTCTGCAAGCTTTGTGGACGATCTCAGAGTGGATTGATGAATCGGACTACATGGGTTGCATCGGCGCGTTGATTGCGGCATACTTAATTCCTGCGTCTCCTCTCGGAGACGTGTCACCAGGACCACGGCCCGGAAGCAGTAGACCGGAGCGGTGGGAGACGAGGAACGATGGCGAGAAAAATAAGCAAGAATGTTGCGCAGGCACGCGCGCAGGTGGAAGAGCGTCCTTATACCCTGCAGGATGCGGTGCCGCTCCTTCAAAAAATCAAGTTTGCCAAGTTTGATGAGACGGTCGATCTGACCCTGCGGCTGGGCGTAGACCCCAAACATGCGGACCAGATGGTGCGCGGGACCGTCGTGCTGCCGCATGGGCTGGGCAAGACCAAAAAGGTTGCCGTGATTGCTTCGGGCGACCGCGTTCGTGAGGCCGAAGCGGCTGGGGCCGACATCGTGGGCGGCGAGGAACTGGTTGAGCGGATCCAGAAGGAAAGCTGGACAGATTTCGACGCGCTGATCGCGACGCCGGACATGATGCGTTCGGTCGGACGCCTGGGCAAGATCCTGGGACCACGCGGCCTGATGCCGAACCCGAAGACGGGCACGGTGACCAGCGATGTGGCCGCCGCGATTCGCGAGATCAAGGCCGGCAAGGTGGAGTTCCGGACAGACAAAACAGCGCTGGTGCATGTGCCGGTGGGCAAACTGTCATTCCCGGCCGAGAAGCTGGTGGATAACGCCATGACGGTGATCACGAGCGTGGTCAGGGCCAAGCCTTCGGCAGCAAAGGGCAAGTACGTGCGCGGCATTACGCTGAGCTCGACCATGGGCCCGGGCATCCCGCTGGACAGCGCGGTCGCTGAGGCAAGCGCTAAATAATTCAGAACAGCCGGTGCAGCTTCTAGCTTCTAGCCGCTAGCAAGTTTGCCTCGAAGGCTGATCGCTCCGCTTCGGCGGATCTTGAGCTCAAGGCTAGAAGCTAGAGGCAGGCATTTATGGCGGTAACACGGGCAAAAAAAGCGGAACAAGTAGAAAAGCTGGCCGGTGAGCTCCAAAGCTCCACCAGCGCGATTATCGGCACCTTTTCCAAGCTGACGGTGGCGCAGGACTTTGCGCTGCGCAAAACGGTACGCGATGCAGGCGGCAAGTACCGCGTGCTCAAGAACAAACTGGCGGCACGGGCTTCCAAGGGGACCCAGGTAGAACAGGCGCTCCAGGGCTTGAAAGGCGTGTCGTCGGTGGCCTATACCAGCGGCGACCCGGTGGCTTTGACCAAGGCGATATCCACCTGGGTCAGCGACAACGCAGAGTTCACTTTCAAGCTCGGCATCGTGGACGGCCGGGTGATCAACCTGGACGAGATCAAGCAGTTGGCGACCATGCCGGGCAAGGAAGAGCTGTTCTCAAAGCTCCTGTTCCTGATCAATGCTCCCGCGCAGCGGTTGGCGACGGTGCTGGCGGCCACGGGACGCGACCTGGCCATCGTGGTGAACCAGGCAGTGGAACAGAACAAGTTCAGCGGTGCGGCTGCGACTCCCTCATCGGAAGCCGCGACGGCCGAAACAGCGACGGCTCCGGAAGCAGCAGCGCCGGAAACGGCAGCAACGCCGGAAGGAGCAGTAGCGCCGGAGACGGCAGCGCCGGAAACAACAGCCCCGCAAACGGCTCCGGCTGGAGTCGAGGCGGGAGCGGCGCCGGATGTGACGGGCGCGCCAGAGGCCGACCCAGCGCAGCCGGAAACCGGCGAAGCTTCGCAAGCGGCGTCGGCCGCTACCGAGGCCCCGGCAGAGGGTTCAGTCGAAGCGGGAGCTTAGGCCCGCAGCACACAGTTTCGCCGCGACAAGCTCGAGGGGTGCACAGTCTGGGCACATCGGAAACCTCGAGGTGAAAGCGGCAACCGGTTTTCCCGCAAGGGGAACCGGCGGCAGGAACAAATTCAGTTTGGAGTGGAGAAGACGATGGCAGACTTGCAGCAGTTGGAAGAGCAGATCGTAGGATTGAGCCTGCTGGACGCGGCGGCTCTGGTGAAGAAGCTCGAGGAGCGCCTCGGCGTTTCAGCAGCAGCGGCGGCTCCGGTCATGGTGGCCGGCGGCGGCGCGGCAGCGGCAGCGCCCGTGGAAGAGAAGACGGAGTTCACCGTGATTCTGAAGGACGCCGGCGCGAACAAGATCAGCACGATCAAGGCCGTGCGCGAGGTCACCTCACTGGGTCTGAAGGAAGCCAAGGACCTGGTCGATGGCGCACCGAAGCCGCTCAAGGAGAACATCTCGAAGGAAGAAGCCGAGACTATCAAGAAGAAGTTCGATGGTGTGGCCGGCGTCGAGATCAAGTAGTCAGTTTGCAATCACTAGCAAGTTGCATACCAAAGCGGGACGCGCTATAGTAATAAGTGCGTCCCTGCTCCGTTTCTGCTTGGAGTGGTGGCAAGTGCGGACTTTCTGTGGGGCATCCGGCTAACTGGCTGTGATGCGCCATGCCTGATGGATCCGGTTTAGAGGATGCCGGGCGTACGCGGGGAATGTGGCGGCGGTTTCTGCGTGCGGATTACAAAGAGCTTCAGCGTTAGGGCGACATACGCGATTCACGGAATCGACGAGATACAGGAATTTCATCAGCCAAGTGCACAATCCGGTTGTGGCGCTCGCGAGACATCTTGTCCCTGCGAGCTTTTGGCGTCTTCCTGTCTCGGTGCCATCCTTCTGCTGTTCCCGTTTACCTATCCCGCCCCGTAGCCCTCTTCGGCGTCCTGGCTTTCTAGCGGCCGCTGAAAGAAACGGAAGCAACTCCGGTCTGACGTAAAGCCGTCCGGCGGAGTTGCCCAGCAATGCAGTACCCGAACGCTCTTCCCTGGCCGACGAGGCGGTCATCGCATGGAGCGCGTGCAGTATCCCATCTACGGATTTCCTGCCAGGCTCGGGCAGGAATTCCGTTCGCCTCGCGCACCCGAGTCTTGAGGAGTGAAGCATGCCGAACGAGAACCGCGCTATACGCAGCCGTCTCGATTTTTCAAAGATTCCCACTGCTATCCAGATCCCCAACCTGATTGAAGTCCAGCGGCGTTCGTATGAGCGCTTTCTGCAAATGGACAAGCTGCCGACGGAGCGGGAAGACAACGGATTGCAGTCGGTCTTTACCTCTGTTTTTCCCATCACCGATTTCCGCAACATCTCGCAACTGGATTTCGTCGACTTCTCGATCGGCAACTGGGAGTGCAAGTGCGGCCACCTGAAGGGCCTGCACCACCTCCGCACAGCGTGTGTGAACTGCGGCTCCATGGTGATTACGGACCCGTTTCACCCCGGCGATGTGCTGTGCCACCACTGCGGCACCTATAACAAGAACACTCCGGACTTCTGCAACAAGTGCGGCGATCCCGTGGGCCTGCAGTTGAAGTACGACCAGGCCGAGTGCGAAGAGCGCGGCATGACCTATTCGGCGCCGCTCAAGGTTACGGTGCGCCTGACGATTTACGACAAGGACCCGGAGACGGGCGCCAAAACCGTCCGCGACATCAAGGAGCAGGAAGTCTTCTTTGGCGACATCCCGTTGATGACCGAGAACGGCACGTTTATCGTAAACGGGACCGAGCGCGTCATCGTCTCGCAGCTCCACCGCTCGCCGGGCGTCTTTTTCGAGACGGCGAACAACCGCACCTACTTCCTGGGCAAAATCATTCCCTACCGCGGATCGTGGGTGGAGTTTGAGTTCGACCAAAAGAACACGCTGTACGTTCGCATCGACCGCAAGCGCAAGTTCCTGGGCACCATCTTCCTGCGCGCGCTCGGGCTGCGCTCCGACGCCGAAATCCTCAAGACCTTCTACACGGTCGATACGATCAAAGTAGAGGGCGGCAAGCTGCAATGGGTAGTGAATGCCGAGGCTGGCAAGGCGACGCACCTGCTCGGCGCCAAGCCGGCACATGCCGTGATCGCAGGCGGCGAAGAGATTGCGCACTCCGGCCGTAAGGTTACCGCGTCCATCATGAAGGCGCTGCGCAATCACCAGGTCAACCAGGTGGAGATCGAAGCCGCAGAGCTCGACGGGGCGATGACCGCTTCCGATGTAATTGATACGTCCACCGGCGAGGTCATGATCGAGGCCAATCACGAGCTGACCGCAGACAAGCTTCACAAGATCCTCGAAAGCGGCGTAACGCAAATCGAGGTCTTCTTCCCCGAGCGGGACGATGTGGGCAACATCATCACCAACACGCTTCGCCGCGATTCCGTGCGCAAGCCGGAAGAGGCGCTGATCGAAATTTACCGCAAGCTGCGCCCAGGCGATCCGCCAACGCTGGATACGGCGACGGCGCTCTTTGAAGGCATGTTCTTCGATCCGCGCAAGTACGACTTTTCCCGCGTGGGCCGTTTGAAGTTCAATATCAAGCTCTACGAGGACCAGTCGGCCACATCACTGGACCGCCGCACGCTGACGCCGGATGACTTTTACGCAACCATTTCGTATCTGTTGAAGTTGCGTAAGAACATCGGCCTGGTGGATGACATCGATCACCTCGGCAACCGCCGCGTGCGCGCAGTGGGTGAGCTGATGGAGAATCAGTTCCGCATCGGCCTGGTCCGCATGGAGCGCGCCATCAAGGAAAAGATGAGCGTGTATCAGGAGATGTCGACGGCAATGCCGCATGACCTGATCAACGCCAAGCCGGTCATGGCCGCCATCCGCGAGTTCTTCGGCTCCTCGCAGCTTTCGCAATTCATGGATCAGACTAATCCGCTCTCCGAGATCACGCACAAGCGGCGTCTCTCGGCCCTTGGGCCGGGCGGTTTGTCGCGTGAGCGCGCAGGCTTCGAAGTGCGCGACGTCCACCCGACGCACTACGGCCGCATCTGCCCGATCGAGACGCCGGAAGGTCCGAATATCGGCCTGATCAGCTCGCTTTCGTGCTTTGCGCGCATCAACGAGTACGGCTTTATCGAATCGCCGTACCGCCGCGTGCGCGATGGGCAACTGCTTGACTTCGTGCAGGTGGTCAATGCGGGCGACAGCGGCATGCGTGTGGGCGATCCGATCGAAAAATCGGAGGCGCTCAAGCTAAACGAGCAGCTCACCAAGACCGGCAAGCGCGCCATCGTCTTCGATCCGTTCTCGTTCTACCTGTCGGCGTGGGAAGAAGACCGCCACACGATCGCGCAGGCCAATGTGGAGCTCGACGAGAATGGCCGGATAGTGGAAGACCTGGTCAATGCCCGGCGTCAGGGCAACTTTGTCCTGGTCAGCCGCGCCGAGGTTGACTATGTCGACGTCAGCCCGAAGCAGCTCGTCTCCGTCGCGGCATCGCTGGTGCCGTTCCTGGAACACGACGATGCCAACCGCGCGCTGATGGGCGCGAACATGCAGCGGCAATCCGTGCCCCTGCTGGTGGCGGAAGCCCCGCTGGTCGGCACCGGCATGGAAGGCGTCACGGCGCGCGACTCTGGCGCAGTGATTCTGGCCAAACGCAACGGCATCATCGATTCGGTAGACTCCGAGCGCATCATCGTGCGTGTGGAAGGGGAACACCATCCGACACAGCTTTCGCGCGAAGTTGGATCGGACATTTACCAGCTCACGAAATTCAAGCGCTCCAACCAGAACACCTGTATCAACCAGAAGCCGATCGTGCGCCACGGCGACCGGGTGCTGAAGGGGCAGGTGATCGCGGACGGTCCTTGTACGGAGCAGGGCGAGTTGGCCCTCGGCCGCAACGTCCTGGTGTCGTTCATTCCATGGCGCGGCTACAACTTCGAGGACGCTATCCTGATCTCCGAAAAGCTGGTGCGTGAGGACTACTACACCTCCGTGCACATCGAGGAGTTCGAGATCGAAGCGCGCGATACCAAGCTGGGTCCGGAAGAGATCACGCGCGATATTCCCAACGTTTCCGAGTCGGCGCTGCGCGATCTGGACGAGAGCGGCATCATCCGCATCGGCGCCAAGATCAAGCACAACGACATCCTGGTCGGCAAGGTGACGCCCAAGGGCGAGACGCAGCTGACGCCGGAAGAGAAGCTCTTGCGGGCCATCTTCGGCGAAAAGGCCGGCGATGTGCGCGACGCTTCGCTGACATGCCCTCCGGGTATCGAGGGTACAGTGGTCGACGTCCGCATCTTCTCCCGCAAGGGGCAGGAAAAGGACGAGCGCGCCAAGCTGATCGAAGCCGAGCAGGTGGAGAAGCTGGAAAAGAACCTGGCCGACGAGATCCGCATTTTGACCGACGAGCGCCTGAAGCGCCTGGAGATGATCCTGGGCGGCAAGGAGGTTCTGGCCGACCTGCACGATGAGCGCACCAACAAGCGCCTGATCGTGAAGGGAGCTATGGTCGATCGCGAAACCATCGAGCTGATCTCGACGCGCAACCTGAAGCGTATTCGCTACGCTGACAAGGACCCGCGCGTCAATGAGCAGATCGATGAAATCGAGGAGATGACTTCGCGGCAGATCGATGTGCTGCGCAAGATCACCAACGACAAGATCGGCAAGCTGCAGAAGGGCGACGAGCTGGCGCCGGGCGTGATCAAGATGGTCAAGATCTATATCGCCATGAAGCGCAAGCTTTCGGTCGGCGACAAGATGGCCGGACGCCACGGCAACAAGGGCGTGATTGCGCGCATTCTTCCTGAAGAAGACATGCCGTATCTGCCCGACGGTACGCCGGTCGAGATCGTGCTCAACCCGCTGGGTGTTCCTTCCCGTATGAACGTGGGCCAGGTGCTGGAAACACATCTGGGCTGGGCAGCGCACAAGCTGGGCGAGCAAGTGGCCGAGCTGGTGCAGCGCAACCAGGACGCGAACGAAGTCCGCGCCATGGTGCAGGAGCGTTTCGCGAACACGGCGGCGCTGCGGCAGCTGATGGAACTCGACGATACGCAGCTGCTGCGGGTAGCCGCCGGCATGAAGCGCGGCATCTGGTTCGGCACAGCGGTCTTTGACGGAGCGCGGGAAACCGAGATCAAGGCATTGCTGGCTGCGGCCGGCCTGCCGACCTCCGGTAAAACCGCTCTGTTCGACGGCATGACGGGCGAAGAGTTCGAGCAGCCGGCGACGGTGGGCTACATCTACATGCTCAAGCTTTCGCACCTGGTGGACGACAAGATCCACGCACGTTCGATCGGACCGTATTCCTTGATCACCCAGCAGCCGCTGGGCGGCAAGGCGCAGTTCGGCGGACAACGTTTCGGCGAGATGGAAGTATGGGCGCTTGAAGCCTATGGAGCGGCCTATATCCTGCAGGAACTGCTTACCGCGAAGTCCGATGACGTCTACGGCCGTACCAAGATCTACGAGGCCATCGTCAAGGGCGAGGCGGCAATCGAGCCGGGCGTACCTGAGTCGTTCAATGTGCTGATCCGCGAGCTCCAGGCGCTATGCCTGGATGTCGAGTTGATCAAGCAGGTCGGCGGCAACAAGAAGCTCGAAGAGCCGATCCCGCAACTGGCGGCAGCCGATTAACAAAAAGCTGCTAGCTGCCAGCTGCTAGCAAAACAAGGCAGGGCGGGCTGCTGGAAAGCAGGGCCGCCCTACAGCCGCACAGAATTTGAAGACTCGTTGCCCTGTACAGGAATGCGCCTCCCGGCGCGGGCAGCGGGTCGCCACTGAGAAACGATGAGGTCCGGGAGACGCACGGCACTGCGCATCGCCGAAAGGATGCGCGACATGGAGGACGTCCTTGTACCGTTCCAGCCCATTCGAACTCACCAGCCCTATCACCGATTTCGACGCGATCCGCATCTCGCTCGCCAGCCCGGAAAAGATTCGTTCCTGGTCGCATGGCGAGGTCACCAAACCGGAAACCATCAACTACCGTACCTTCAAGCCGGAGCGGGACGGGCTCTTCTGCGCCCGCATCTTCGGCCCCGTCACCGACTGGGAATGCCTGTGCGGCAAGTACAAGCGCATGAAGCACCGCGGCGTTATTTGCGACAAATGCGGTGTGGAAGTTACCCTTTCGAAGGTCCGGCGTGAGCGCCTGGGCCACATCGAGCTGGCCTCGCCGTGCTCGCACGTCTGGTTCTTCAAGGGCCTGCCTTCGCGCATTGGTCACCTGCTGGATATCTCGCTCCGCGACCTCGAGAGCGTGCTCTATTTCGAGAGTTACGTCGTCGTCGATCCAGGCGACGCTCCGGTAAAAGAGCGCGACATCATCAAGGACGAGAACCAGTTCCGCGATATCGACCAGCAATACCGCCCTTCCGGCTTCAAGGGAATGATGGGCGCGGAGGCGATCAAGGAGTTGCTCAAGCGCGTCAACGTGGACGAGATCTCGATTGAGCTCCGCGACCGCATGAAGCAGGAAACCTCGCTCCAAAAGCGCCTCAAGTACGCCAAGCGCCTGAAAGTCGTCGAGGCCTTCCGGAAGTCCGGCAACAAGCCGCAGTGGATGATCCTGGACGTGATCCCGGTGATCCCGCCGGAGCTGCGCCCGCTGGTGCCGCTCGACGGCGGCCGCTTTGCCACCTCCGATCTCAACGATCTGTACCGCCGCGTCATCAACCGCAACAACCGCCTCAAAAAGCTCATGGACCTCCATGCGCCTGAGGTGATCGTGCGCAACGAAAAGCGCATGCTGCAGGAAGCCGTCGATGCGCTGTTCGACAACGGGCGTCGTGGCCGCGTGCTTCGCGGCGCGAACAACCGTCCGTTGAAGTCGCTCTCCGACACCCTCAAGGGTAAGCAGGGACGCTTCCGCCAGAACCTCCTCGGCAAGCGCGTGGACTACTCCGGACGTTCGGTCATCGTGGTCGGTCCGGAACTCAAGCTGCACCAGTGCGGCCTGCCCAAGAAGATGGCGCTCGAGCTTTTCAAGCCGTTCATCTATCACCGGCTGGAACAGACCGGGCACTGCACGACCATCAAGCAAGCCAAGGAAATGGTCGAGCTGCAGGAGCCGATCGTATGGGACATCCTGGAAGAGGTCATCAAGGACCATCCGGTGCTCCTGAACCGCGCCCCTACGCTGCATCGTCTGGGCATCCAGGCTTTTGAGCCGGTGCTGGTGGAAGGCAAGGCGATCAAGATCCACCCGCTGGTCTGCACTGCTTTCAACGCCGATTTCGATGGCGACCAGATGGCCGTGCACATCCCGCTGTCGCCGGAAGCGCAGGTGGAAGCCAGCGTGCTCATGCTGGCCTCGCACAATATCCTGTCGCCAGCCTCCGGTCAGCCGATCACGGTGCCCACGCAGGACATGGTACTCGGGCTCTACTACCTGACCAAAGCCAAGAAGAATGGCAAGGGTGAGGGCCGCGCTTTCGCCAACATTGAAGAAGTGCTGATGGCGCTCGAAGCCAAGGAAGTCGAGACGCTGACGCCCATTCGTCTGCGCTACTCGGGTCCAGTGCTCGACATGACCACAGCCTACGACGATCAGGACCTGACGCACACCGAGCCGGTCGAGTACGACAAGCAGTTCATCTCGACCACGGTCGGCCGCGCCATCCTGAACGATGCGCTTCCTGAAGGCATGCCGTACGTCAACGGCCTGCTCAAGAAGAAGGGCATCGGCCAGTTGGTGAACTACTGCTACCTGAACCTCGGCCTTGAGGTCACGGTCAAGACGCTCGATCGCGTCAAGGACCTGGGCTTCCACTACGCCACACGCTCGGGCCTCTCGGTCGGTCTGGATGACATGGTCATCCCCGATTCCAAGTACCCGGTGGTGCGCGAGGCGGAGAAGCAGGTCGTGGCGGTGCAGCAGCAGTATCTGGATGGTGCGATCACCAACGGTGAGCGCAACAACAAGGTCATCCAGATCTGGTCGTCGGTGACGGAAAAGGTTGCCGATGAGATGTTCGACAACATGAAGAACGCCGACAAGGCCGGCGCCATGAACCCGATTTACATCATGGCCGACTCTGGCGCGCGTGGTTCTAAGCAGCAAATTCGTCAGCTTTCCGGCATGCGCGGACTGATGGCCAAGCCTTCGGGCGAGATCATCGAAACGCCCATTACGGCGAACTTCCGTGAAGGCCTCACGGTATTGCAGTACTTCATCTCAACGCACGGCGCGCGTAAGGGCCTGGCGGATACGGCGCTCAAGACGGCCGACTCCGGCTACCTGACCCGTCGCCTGGTGGACGTGGCGCAGGACGTGATCGTATCCGAGCCCGACTGCGGTACGGTGGAAGGCATCTACGTGATGCCGATCGTCGAGTCGGGCGAGATCATCGAGCCGTTGCGTGACCGCATCATCGGTCGCGTGTCGCTCGAGAAGATCAAGGACTATGAAGGCAGCGTCATAGTCGAAATCAATCAGGAGATTGACGAAGACCTCGCTTCCGCCATCCAGGCCGCAGGCATCGAGCGAGTGAAGATCCGCTCCGTGCTGACCTGCGAATCCAAACGCGGCGTTTGCATCCGCTGCTATGGCCGCAATCTGGCTTCCGGCCGCTCCGTCGAACTTGGCGAAGCAGTTGGTGTGATCGCAGCGCAGTCCATCGGCGAGCCGGGAACCCAGCTCACGATGCGTACCTTCCACATCGGCGGTACGGCATCGCGAGTCTCGCAGCAGTCGCACCTTGATGCCAAGAACAACGGCATCGTGCGCTTCATCAACCTGACCTCCGTCCGCTCCAAGGCCGGCGATCTGGTGGCAATGAATCGCTCCGGCGCGGTTGCCGTGGTGGACGAACGTGGCCGCGAGAAGGAGCGCTACCAGATCGTCTACGGCGCCAAACTCAAGGTCGAGGAAGGCGCGCAGGTGCAGCTTGGCCAGGTGCTGGCGGAGTGGGATCCTTACACCTTCGCCATCCTGACAGAGATCGGCGGCACCGTGCAGTTCAAGGACCTTCAGGAAGGGATCACGCTCAATGAAGAGGTCGATGAGGTGACTGGCCTGTCGCGTCTCGTGGTTGCGGATGCGCCCGACGAGAAGCGCCAGCCGGCCATCGTGATCAAGGGCGGGAAGGGCACGAAACGGTATCTCATGCCCAGCCGCGCCCACCTCATGATGCAGGATGGCGACGAGGTCTTCCCCGGAGATATCCTGGCGAAGATCCCGCGTGAAACGACCCGTACCAAGGACATCACCGGCGGTCTGCCGCGGGTTGTCGAGCTCTTTGAAGCTCGCAAGCCGCGCGAAACCGCCATCATCAGCGAGATCGATGGTGTGGTGAAGTTCGGCGAGGTCGCCAAGGGACAGCGCAAGATCTATGTCACGGCGGACAACGGCGAGGAGAAGGAATATTCCGTGCCTCGCGGTATCCACGTCAATGTGCAGGAAGGGGAACGCCTGCGCGCTGGCGAGCCGCTGATGGATGGCCCGCTGAACCCGCACGACATTCTTGCCGTGCTCGGCGAAAAGCAGTTGCAGGCTTACCTGGTGAATGAAATCCAGGAAGTCTACCGGCTGCAGGGCGTGACCATCTCGGACAAGCACATCGAAACCATCGTCCGGCAGATGCTGCGCTGGGTGAAGGTGGAAGATGTGGGGGACACCAACTTCCTGCTGGAACAACAGATCGACAAGTTCCGCTTCCGCATCGAAAACGATCGCGTGATCGCCGAAGGTGGCCGTCCCGCAATCGGGCGTCCGCTGCTGCTCGGCATCACCAAGGCATCGCTTTCGACTGACTCATTCATCTCCGCGGCTTCCTTCCAGGAGACCACGCGCGTGCTCACCGAAGCGTCCATCAATGGCGCGGTCGATGGCCTGCGCGGACTCAAGGAGAACGTCATCGTGGGCCGGCTGATCCCGGCTGGCACGGGCATGGAGTTCTACCGCAACATCCAGCTCTCTCCCGAGCTGGAAGAAGCGGCAGCCCAGGTCCAGCAGGAAGTCACGGCAGCCTACGAAGAGGCCGAGCGCGAGCTCGAACTCATGCGGCAGGAGGGCGAGGCCGAAGAGATGGCGGCAGAGTAACGCTTGTCGTCGCAGGCATGCATGCCTGCGACGTTACAGCATCAACCACGGTGGGGCTTCGGCTCCGCCGTTCTTTTTGCTTCAAGTCGCACTGCGAAGCCGTGGCGCAAGATGGCGGGAGGGGATGAACAGCGGCGCTCTGGACGTGGGCTCGAGCAGGTAACTGCCGCTTCTAGTTGTGTTTACAGGGCGAGAAGATATAGTTCCGCTATCGAGCCAGCCTTTATTTAGCTGTACCGACCATGCATGACATCGAAAACACGCACTGTGGGCAAACAACAGTACAGCAGGCGGGCAACTCCAATTCAGAGCACGATCGCAAGTATGTCTTTTCTGGAGTGTCAGTCATGCTGTTTCCGTCCCGCCGTTTTCTCACCCGCGCAGCGCAGTCTCTTACCATCGCCGCAGGCCTGTGCACCCTTTTGCCAGGTACCGCTTCTGCGCAGAACACCTCGTCCCAAGTCAACTGGAGTCCATTCCGCGATGCCCTGCACGCCGAAGGCATCGTGCAGCCTGGTAATATCCTGTGTTTCGATCTCGTTCGCAAGGACCTCAATCCGCTTGTCTCCGGCAAGCCGGTGAGCCCGGCTGAAGTCGCGAACGGCTATGTGCATTTCCTACCGCAGACTGGAAGCCCGGTAGCAGGCGACACATTCTTTGTGGATGGCTCGCTTCCGGCCCAGGATTGGCAGGCAAGCTACGTGGCTGCGGCCCTGCGCACCTCGCGGCGCATCAGCGTCAGCGCGATTGTGAACCACGGGGCCAAGACCAATCCGACGCTGATCTGGGTCCACTTTGAAGGGACCGATACCGCAACCAATCTCTTGCCCGGCATTGTGAAGGCGCTCGGCATTATCAAAGACCCGCAGATCGGTGTAAACGCAAAAGACATCACCGTACCCCCTGCGTATGTGCCGGCGAAGTTCCGCGCCATCTTCAGCAAGGGTACAGTCACGCAGATCAACGATGTATATGCCTTTGGCGTTGCGCGTCCGGATGAATCGCTTCATTACCTGGGCAACGTGCCTGCCAGTCCCTTCCTGGGCGTAGGACAGACGATCTACGTTCAGGCTCCGTCTGGCAATGGATCCCAGCTCACATTGAACGGGGAATTTGCTCTGCGGTCCGATGAGGTACAACCGGTCATCGCCGCACTCCTGGCTGGCGGCTTTACCGTGCCGGCACTGCATGACCACTTCATCGACGACCACGACCGCTTGTACTTCGTCCACGGCTTTGCCATGGGCATGGACCAGGCGAGCACTGCGCGATATGAAAACGCTCTTTACAACGTCTTTCAGATCATCCACACCCACAAGCAGTAGCAGTCAGAGACGCAGGCAGAGAGGCCCGGGTTCGCCGCCCGGGCCTTTTGCTTGCGTACTGGTGCTCGTCATTGCACAGTGAGTGTCACCGTGGCAATGTGCGTAATGGTGTTGGCGCCGGAAACAGCAGTGGCGGTGATGGTAACGACGGAGTTGCCGGCAGGAGTGCCGGGGTCAAGCGGGGCGGAAGGAGAAGAATTGCTGCCGCATCCAGCAAGGCCAGCAGCGCCGGACAGGCAAGCCGTCGCCAGGATCAGCGCCCATAGCCGGCTCGATCTGCGGCCCAAGGGCAATGCGCAAAAGAGCAGGCCCGCAAACGCCACGCCGCCTATTGGGAACCCCTTCCACGGATGGCGGTCGGTGCCGTTCCTGGCGCGGAGTGTTGCCGCTGCAGCCGCCGCTTTGGTCGTAATGGTAAGAGCGGCTGTGCCGCTCTCGCCTGCAGCTACGTTGAGTGTGCCGGGGCTGAATGCGCACGCTGCGCCCGAGGGCAGGCCGGAGCAGGCGAAGCTGACCGCGGCGCTGAGTCTGCCGTTCGCCGCGATGGTGAGGTTAAGCGTGCCGGTCTGGCCCTTGGCTATGGTGAGGTTGGGAGCGCTAAGCGCAAAGGCGTAATCGGGAGCGGGCGGCGGGAGCGCGGCCGTTACGGTCACGGTCACGGCTGCGGAGGTGTTGGGCTGGAAGTTGCCGTCGCCGCTGTAAACAGCGGTAAGGGTGTGTGTGCCGGCGCTGAATGATGAGCTGCTCATCGCGGCTTTGCCGCCGTCCAGGCTGCTGTGGCCGGTGGCGGCCTGTCCGTCGTAGAACGTGACAGAGCCAGTAGGCGTAGGACGGTTGGGCAGCGTGGGCGTAAGCGCGACACCAAGCAGGAAATCCTGTCCTGCAGAGATACTGGTTGCTGAAGGAGTGAGCGCGATCGAAGTGCCGCCCTGGTTCAGGAGGAGAGCACTTCCTGATATGTTAAACAGGCCACTCACGAGACTCTGGGTGTTATCGCCAAGAAAGTTTCCCACCAACAGCGGAGGAGAGATACTGGGGTAGAAGATCGGCGGAGCAAAGGTATTGTTTCCCTCTCCTAACAGCACCGCTAACCCTGTTCTCACGCCACCGAGGGAGCCGAACTCGGAAGTGCCAATTAGTAGATCAAGTTTGCCATCCCCGTTCACATCCGCATAGGCTGATCCGCCCAGTGCGAAGCCAGAATTTAAATCAATTGTATGCTGAAACGTGCCATCCCCATTTCCTGGAATGAGCAGCAGATCTCCTGCTGCTGTGCTTGCATATGTACCGGCAAACGTTGTCAACGTGATATCAGAGTTTCCATCTCCATTGAAGTCGCTCGTAAGAAGATCGGCAATTGGAAACCCTGTGCTCACGGGCACCGCTGCGCCAAAGGTGCCGTCTCCATTGCCAGGGAGGATTTCAACTGTATCTCGTTCCAGTTCGTCGCCCGGGCCGCCCAGATCCACAAGAACCAGATCAAGGGGATTACTTGCCCCGTGGAACTTTGTGAGTGCCGAGAAGAACCTTAGACTTAACCCAAATGGATAGAAGTGCGCCTGCTGAAACGTGCCATCGCCCTTTCCCAGACTTACGAAATACCCAGATGGGACAGTGCCAAGGCCAGAGTTGCTTCCAGCGGTACATATGTTATCGCCTGGGTAGGCGCTAACAATGTCGACATTGCCGTCGCCATTGACATCGCCGATGCTTACATGGCCAGAACCGCAGGCTAATGTCAGCCCAAAGGGAACCACTATAGGCATATGCAGGGTCCCGTCATGATTAGACGGAGCCACAGCTATCGTGTTATCTAGGCCATAGAGGATGAAATCTGGCCGCCCGTCATTATTAAAATCTCCGCTCTCTGGAAGAATGTAGCCAGTTTTGTATGAATCAGAGGGAAGGGCCTGCACGTATATGAAGTTTCCATTTGGCCTGCCAAGGGCAGTTACAACAGTCTCACCGTCGTTGTTGATTCCAATCAGGTCTGCGGTGCCATCCTGGTTGATGTCTGCGGTAGCCTCTGCCCGAAACTCGAAAGGACTTACCTGGGGAGATTCTGAAAACAATAATGGAGCCGTGGAAAAGGTACCGTCTCCACGGCCGATGTTAACTCCTAAATAACCGTTTGTAGCATCACCATAAGCGAAATCTGTTTTACCATCCCCATTGAAATCTGCAAAGACGATCTGTGTAGAACTTGGTTCACCATTATCAAAACTATTACTGACAAGGGCTGTCCCTGCGACGGGTCCAAATGTGCCGTCCCCGTTTCCCAGGTAAGTAGCGAGGCCATTGACTTCGGTTACTATCAGATCAGGTTTTCCATCGTCGTTCAGGTCTATAGCCTGGGCCCCAATGTTTGGAAAGTAATTCAGATCATTCGGCCAATTTGGTCTCAGTAGCTCGTTAGAGAGCGCGGCAGTAGATGGCTGGAAAGTTCCATCGCCATTGCTCAATGCTATGTACGGCCCTAAAGGGCTGGTGAATAGAATGTCGAGACGAGATGGATTGCGAGTCAAGCTTACAGCTGAAAAACCGCTGGCATGCAGGTTAACATTACTTGGCGGAGCCGGAAAGCTAACGGCAGGGCTTGAACCGAAAGGCTGGAAAGAGCCGTCTCCATTGCCAAGCTGCACATCCATCTCGTACGAGTTTGGGAGAATGCTCTCCACAAGGAGGTCCGGCCTGCCATCATTGTTCACGTCTGCCAGTGCTACCGTTGGGCCGTAGGGGATGTCCAGTGCGGCGGGAGTAGTGAAGGTTTGAATGCTTTGCGTTGGGAACGCGCCTGTTCCATCGTTGAAAAAGGTCTCTTCATGGAACGCGGTTCCTTCGCTCCACACCGCCACGATGTTGTTGAAGCCGGTGCTTGTTGTAGGGCCGACGGCTAACGAGCTAAAGCGTGGATTCTGTACATCTGGATTGGCTACTATGAGGCCTGAGGCGAAAGTAAATGCCCCATCCTTCTGATTGAGGAATATAAAGACGGCTTCGGGGTAGGCGGCGCCTTTCGCTGCAACTACAAGATCGAGGTAGCCATCGCCGTTCAAATCGACAGCCATCGCTGAGGTAACGAGCCCCAAGCTACTAAAGGGACCATCTCCTGGTAAGGCGCTCACGATAGGCGGGCTAAATGTTCCGTCTCCATGGCCAAGGACGACAGTGAGGGTACTTGGCCCAAACGTGGCAATATCTTGCTTGCCGTCATGATTGAAATCACCTACGACCGGGGCCATGGCGCCTGGATAGAGTGGTGGAAAGGAAAAAGCCCCTATTACTGGAAAATACGCTCCCGAGTAGAAGCCGGCGAACGGCGGCGTGGGGGTGCTGGGCGTATCGGTGGGATTAGTTTGTGGGCGGGGTCTGGGGTGGGGAGTTCGGTTCGAGAGGCCTTGTAGATGCGGCCCGGCCAGTGGACCGAATAGTGTCTGGGCGGGCTGGCTAGGCACGAGAGCAGGCCGAGATAAGGTCGGCGGGTTCGGCTGCTGTGCAGATGCTGAGGTGACAGCAAAAACGGCGGCACAGATGCCGAAAAGACACGAGGAAACCCAATTCCGCAAACGCATGAACACTCCAGGGCAGTAGCAACGGCGATTAGAACAAAGGCGCAACAGCACCGAAACGCACACGACCGACCGGCATGAGTGTACTGGGGAGTTCGGGCGAACTCCAGCAGAATCGTGGGCTTGCGCGTAACCACGGTGCTACCTGCCGCGTCAGATCAGGAATTTGGAACGGACCGAGGCTGGGAAGGACTGCTTCGCGCCGCATCCTTTTCCGCAGGCACGCATCTCTAAAAAGACTTGCGGAGCAACAGGGGGACGGCCGTGTTTGGACAAGGGCAGAGGGTGGTATTGGCGACGGGCCTGCTGCTGGGATCGGCGCTGGGCGGGTATGCGCAGGCTGGTCCGCGGCACATCTATTCAGATACGGCAGATGCGAAGACCGACATTCACAAAGCGCTGGAGCAGGCTAAGGCGGAGCACAAGCGGGTGTTGGTGGACTTCGGCGGAAACTGGTGCGGCGACTGCCAGGTGCTGGACATTTATTTCCACGACCCCTCGAACCTCCACCTGCTCAACCAGAGCTACGTGCTGGTGGATGTGGACATCGGCCAGTACGATCGCAATGTCGATGTGGCGAAGAGCTACGGCATCCCGCTGGAAAAAGGCGTGCCCGCGCTGGTAGTGCTGGCGCCGAATGGGCATGTGCTGTATGCGCAAACGCATGGCGAGTTCGAAAAAATGCGGCACATGGAATCGAGTGACGTGACGAAATTCCTGATGCAGTGGAAGCCCACGCGCGGGACCGAGACGGCGAGCAGAGGCGAGTAATGGTTGCGGCCAGAGCTCCGCTATTGCGGGCCGGGCAGCTCCGTTTCACCGCAGCACAGTAAAGGCCGCGCTCTCTGTAGCAGACGAGCTGCCGCCAATCCATACCTGAAACTCACCTGGCTCGACCACTCGCCTGAGGTCGGCGTTATAGAAGGCCAGATCGTCGAACCCGAGCGTGAACTCGACGTGCTTGTGTTCGCCGGGAGCGAGCGCGATGCGGCGAAAGCCCTTCAGTTCGCGCACGGGCTGCTCCACGCTTGCGACCTTATCCCGTAAATAGAGCTGCACCACTTCAGTTCCGGCCACCGGTCCTGTGTTGCTGACTTCAGTGCTCACGCGAATTTGCCCCACCTGCGTGGGTGAGCCCATGGTGTGCTCCACCTGCAGCGGCGCATAGGTGAACTGCGTAAAGGACAGGCCGAAGCCGAAGGGGAAGACCGGCGCATTGGGCGTGTCGATATAGCGTGACAGGTATTTTTCTTCGCCGTTCGCCGGGGGATGCGACAGGTCCGCCTCACCCGCGGGCCGGCCGGTCGGCAGTTGAGCGAGATAGAGCGGCTCCTGACCGGCGTCATACGGGAAAGATACCGGCAGACGTCCGCTGGGATTCGCCTCGCCGAAGAGCGTGGCAACCAGCGCCGGGCCTGCTTCCAGGCCTGGAAACCAGGCTTCCAGAATGGCGGGTACGTGCGCGGCTGCCCAGGATATGGCGAGTGGCCGGCCGTTGAAGAGCACCAGCACGACAGGCTTGCCGGTCGCCGCAACGGCTGCCAGAAGCTGCTGCTGATCGCCGGGCAGCCCCAGCCGCGTGCGGGACGTGGCTTCCCCGGTCATGCTGGGGCCGCCCTCACCCAGCGCAAAGATGACGACATCGGCTTTCTGGGCGGCTGCGATTGCTTCCCCGAATCCGGGCTTGCTGGCAGCCGCCGTTTCCGTTGGTGCCGCCGCATCGATGTCCGTGCCTTTGGCGTACAAAAGGCGGTCTCCGAGCCGAGCGGCAAGCGCCTGGCGGAGCGTGACGGCGTCTTTGGGATTGCCGCTCGCCGCCCAGGAGCCGAGCATGTCTGTCTGCGAATCTGCCAGCGGACCTATCAGCGCAATCGTGTGGGCGCTTTTGCCCAGCGGCAACAGGCGGCCAGCGCCAGCGACGGCATCGTTCTTCAGCAGGACAAAGCTTTCCTCGGCGGCGCGGCGGGCCAGCGCGCGCTTTTCCGGAGTCGCATGGTAGGCCGGCTGCTGCTCATCCGCATAGGGACGCTCGAAGAGCCCCAGCGCGAACTTGACCCGCAGTATGCGGCGGACTGCTTCGTCGACGGTCGCTTGCGAGACCGCGCCACTTTGAACGAGTGCCACCATGCGGGTACGGTAGAGATCGCTCTGCATGTCCATGTCCACGCCGGCATTGATGGCCTTCTGCGCCGCCGTGGCGCCGTCGGCCGCGATGGCGTGGTTCAACAGTTCGCCCACGGCGTTCCAATCGCTGACCACCGCACCGTGAAAGTCCCATTCCTTGCGCAGGATTTCAGTTAACGTGAACGGATCGGCGCTGGCCGGTACGCCATTGAGCGAATTGAACGAGCTCATCACTGTGGCCGCTCCTGCATCGATACCGGCCTTGTACGGCGGGAGGTAAACCTGCCGCAGCGTGAGCTCCGACATATCGACCGCGTTGTAATCGCGTCCGGCGACCGGGGCTCCGTAAGCAGCGAAATGCTTCACGCAAGCGGCTACTGCATCAGGGCTGGATAGATCGTCGCCCTGGTAGCCGTGCACGTAGGCCCGGGCGATGGCGCTGCCCAGGTAGGGATCCTCGCCGGCGCTTTCGACAATGCGGCCCCATCTGGCGTCGCGGGCGATGTCGACCATCGGCGAGAAGACCCAGTTCACGCCATCGGCGCGGGCTTCGGTCGCGGCCATCCGGGCCGTCTGCTCCACAAGCGCAGGATCAAAGCTGGCAGCAAGTCCCAGCGGCACAGGGAAGGTGGTGTGGTCGCCATGGACGACGTCATAGCCGAAGAGCAGGGGAATGTGCAGGCGCGTCTTTTCGACCGCAAGGTGCTGGTAGCGGTTGGCCTTCGCGGCCTCGGTCACGTTGAGCAGCGAGCCGACCTCGCCCTTAGTGATCATGGTGTCGAAATCTTCGCGTCCGGTGCCAGGGCCGGTTGCCGTGCCGGCGGAGTACTGCGCGAGCTGCCCCACTTTCTCCCGCAGCGTCATCTTCCCAAGAAGGGCGTCTACCCGATCGTTCAACGGCTTGCTCGATAGTTGGGCAGTAGCGTGAGCAGTGGATGGCGATGCCCCTTCAGAGGGTGACGGAGCAGCCGGGCTGTGGTGGCGAAATTGCGCCATTCCGGAAATGCACAAGGCCGCGCAGGAAATGAAAAGAAATGAAAACAGGCGCAAAACTCTGAATAACGACATAGCGCGAGCAGTCCTCGGAAGCGCTCCCATGTTAGCAGCGCATATCCGCGGTGGGGGAAGAGGTTGGCCGCTCCGAGGTGATCGGGTAACCTCATGTATATGTGGTGGCCAGTTCGGAAGTTGCGGCGCGCTGTGTGGCAGGCAGTGTCGCACGATGTGCTGACCCTTTCAAAGTCAGCTGCGTATTCCGCCATCTTAGGACTTTTTCCCGCATTGCTGGTCGTCACGACGCTGCTGGCGCTGCTGCCCGAGAGTGACTCGTTGACCGGCGAGATGCGCAATGCGCTCGCGGACCTGCTGCCTCGCGACATGATCGGCGCAATCCACGCCTATTTCCAGATGCGGCACGTTCGTTCGGTGCAGGCCGTCATCTCGGCCCTGCTGGTGAGCCTGTTTGGCAACATGGGCGTGATGACCTCGTTTATGGAGGGCTTCCGACGCGCGTATGGGCTTCCGAAGAGCGATTGGAACTTCTGGCGCGAGCGGTTGATCGCCTTGGGGCTGATCCCAAGCTGCATGGTGCCGCTGGCGTTTGCAACTCTCATTGTTGCGTTTGGCCACCAGATTGAGACCTGGATATTGGAGAACTCCTACCATACAGTGCGGGCCTACGTGCCGCTGCTGTGGAGGATCATGCGCTGGACTATCGCGCTCTCCACTACCGTCGCAGTGCTGGCCGTGATCTACCATTTCGGCACGGCGCGGGCGCGAAGCTGGCGCAAGGTGCTCCCCGGGGCAATGAGCGCTACCGTGCTGTGGTTCGTTGTAACACTTTCATACGGTTGGTATGTCACGCGCCTGGCCGACTACAGCGTGGTGTACGGACCATTCGGCACCGCGATCGCCACGCTCGTCTGGCTATACCTCACGTCGCTCAGCGTGTTCATCGGCGCGGAGTTCAACGCGCAGGTGTACCCGGCGGAAGTGATGCGGATTTCCTCGTAATGCCAGCCAAGCTGCGCCTGCAATGCCGTCCAGGGCACAAAGGCTGTCTTCCCTTTCTCAATACGCTGCAGTCGTGTGGCAAGGCAGGCGTAAACGGCTAGAGCCATGGCCGAGTATGAGAGAGTTCGGCAGAGCTGCTGGCGGGCTTGAATCGTAGGCCTCGCGGTCGCTTGCACGAATGAATTTGCTACGTATATTGCCCTACGGCTGGGCGAGAACGGCAGTTGCGTTCTGGCCATTGCCGCAGGTCGCACTACTCCATGGACGGAGTTGCTGTGCGGTATTATTGGCGGTTGAGCGAATCAGCCACCCGTTCGCCACCTTGCGTAAGAGCCCAAGGTAGTCCACGAGTGTATATTTGGTTATCCACAATGAGTTGTTCCCGCCGAGAGTTTCTTCAGATGTGGATTGCCGGAGCTTTGGCGTACAATCCTTTTCGAGTCGTAGCCCAGAGTGTGGCTGATCGGCATGTAAGGGCGCAGCCCAGGGGTCCCAAATCCGGCCTTCCTTTTCGCTCTCGACTGGTGGATGTTGCCTCCCAGTCCGGATTGCACATGCCAACCATCTATGGTCCGCTAGATCACAAGAACTACATCATGGAAGCCGTCGGCTGCGGGTGCGCCTTCATCGATTACGACAACGACGGCTGGATTGATATCTTTCTCCTGAGCGGGACGCGGCGCGAGTCTTCACCGCCGGAAGCAACAAACCGGCTTTATCACAACAACCGGGATGGCACCTTCAAGGATGTCACGCACGAAGCTGGCCTTGCGACAACCGGATGGGCGTCAGCGGTGTGTGTAGGCGACTACAACAACGACGGCTTTGAAGACCTCTTCGTCACCTACTATGGTCAGAACCGGCTATATCGCAATAACGGTAACGGCACGTTTACCGATGTGACGAAAGAAGCTGGTCTGACAAACGATCCAAACCGTTGGGGCTCGGGTTGCACTTTTGTCGATCTGAATCGCAATGGCCACCTTGATCTGTTTGTCGCCAACTACACGGGTTTTGATTTCGCACGGATGCCACGGCCGGGCAGTGCTGCCAACTGCCAATGGAAAGGCGTTGCCGTGAGCTGCGGGCCGCGTGGACTGCCCATGGGAAGACACTCACTGTATCGTAACAATGGCGATGGCACTTTTGCCGATATAAGCATCGCATCCGGGATAGCCGAGCAGAAAGATAACTATGGCATGACCGCAGTTGCGGCTGATTTCTGCGAGACTGGGTGGCAGGATATCTACCTTGCTTCCGATTCAACGCCCAGCCTCTTCTTTGCAAACTCAGGCAAACCTCGGCTTGAGGAACAGGGCGTGGTGCGTGGCGTGGCGTTAAGTGACGACGGCGAAGAGCAGGCGGGCATGGGAATTGCCGTGGGCGACTACAATCTCGACGGTCACCTTGATATCTTTAAGACTCATTTCTCAGATGACACCAACATCCTTTACCAGAATGATGGTCACGGCAGTTTCACTGATGTAACCTTCGCTGCCCGTGTCGGAGTGGAGACGCGCTACACCGGGTGGGGCGCCGGATTTGTGGATCTTGATAACGACGGATTGCCGGATATCTTCATGGTGACGGGCAGTGTCTATCCCGAAGTTGAAAAAAAGGTCCCTGATTATCCTTACCGAACCCCAAGGTTGATCTTTCGCAATCTTGGGGACGGGAAATTCGAGGAACTGATCGAAGAAGCCGGACCGGGAGTAGCGGCAGATCATTGCAGCCGTGGCTGCGCGTTCGGCGACTTCGACAATGATGGCGATGTCGACGTGCTCATCATCAATCTTAACGAGGCCCCGTCGCTTCTGCGCAACGATGTGCAGGGCCAGCATCATTGGATCAAGGTAAAGCTGGTCGGAGTGACCTCAAACCGTAGCGCCATTGGCGCCCGCGTGCTGGTCCACTACGGAGGCAAGACCCAGGCCCAGGCCGTCCTGAGCCAGTCCAGTTTCTATTCGGCAAGCGATACTCGGCTCCACTTCGGCCTCGGTGACATATCCACCGTGGATATCGATGTCTTCTGGCCAAGCGGCGGCCGGCAGTTGCTTCGCAAAATCGCGGCGAATCAGCTGGTGACGATCAAGGAAGGCGTGGGAGTTGTACCCAGCGCTGGATGGGCGAAGTGATCATAGGGCGGCAAAACTAAAGTCTTTCCCGCAGCTCATGCATTTCGCGCTGGCACGGCTTCTCCGATGTATGGTCGCCGATACCGACTTACGGCGTAGCCGCGGGGCCGTTTTCCTCTACGCCCAGGCTCAGGTTTTTCGTCCCCCGGTGATTTGCTCCCCGGACCTCGGTCAGGCGTTTCGCCATGGCGTTGGCCTTGTCCGCATCTCCCAGCCTCATATACGCCCGAGCCAGCAAATTATAGGGCTGCTCCAAAGCTGGATTGTCTTGGATGGCGAGATTGAGTTGTGTCACCGCCTCTGGAAGGCGGTTCTCATTCAGCAGGATTCGCCCCAACTCCGAGTGTGCCAGCGCCAGGTGGTCGTCTATCGCCAGCGCCTTTGTGAGAGCGCTCTTTTCACCAGCTTCATCCTGTTTCGCTCGCAGTGCAAGCGCCAGCTGATAATACGTCCTCGGCTGATAGGGGGCGAGATCTATCGCCAAACTGATACTCGGCGACCGCCCGATCCATATCGCCCACCTGCTGTAGCACATTCCCCAGCAGGTAATGTGCTTGATAGAGTTTCGGGTCGAGCGCGACGGCGTGTTCCAGATCTTGGCGAGCAGCATCGAAAATCTTCGCGTCGTTTTCACTTTCTGCCAGGGTTACAAGGAACTTGGGCGATTGCGTGTATTCTGCTCGCTTGCTTTGAAGAAGGCTGGTCACATCTTTGTACCGGCCTTCCAGTTGCAGACTGTTTGCGAGCAGCAGCAACGATTCGATGGAAGGATGGCTTCGATAGCCGAGTTGAGCCAATGCCTCGGCTTTCGCGAGTTGGTGGTCAGCAAGGAAAACAACGACTGCCAGCTGTATCTCCTGCCAAGGCGTCTTTGCGGTCGCATGCATGGACGCGAGCGCTTTTGCGGCCTCTTTGGCGCGACCGTTGTTGATATATTCGCGAGCCAGAGAGGTTGCAATACTGGTGTTAGCCGGCCATACAGAGTGAGCGTGTTGCAGAGTCTGCTCCTCCGCAACCAAATTGCCGCTGGCCTCATCGGCCGCGGCAAGCAGAAGGCTGATCCGGGGGTCGCAATTCAGAGTCGACGTGGGTTCTAAGGCTTCGATGGCAGCATTGTCTTGGGCGTGCTCAAGCGCGTCGCTGGCATTAGCGAGTGCCGCCTCGATCGCTTCAGGCGGCGGACACCTTGCGTCAGACTTTGCAGCAGATGGACGTACGGGCGCAGCGCTTTTGCCTCCGGCCGCTCCTGCCGCTGCCAAGCCAGAAAACAGAAAGGCAGCAGCAAGAACGGTGATCCAAGTGAACCTGCTCCTAAGAATCATTCCAGCACATCATACTCAGAAGCTGAAGCGCAAGCTAAGCTGGATTTCGCGTGCTGCGCTTGCATTCGTAAGGAGCCCGAATCTGGCGTCATTCACGTTCGCATCCAGGTTGTAGAAATTAACGCGGTTGAAAGCATTGAATACGTCTGCCCTGAAGTCCAGCGTATACCGGTCGGCGTAGGTCCATCCCTTGTAACCAGACAGATCCCAATCCGCATATCCCGGATTAGCCAGTTCCTGAACGGCCGCATTCCCTTGAACCGCTTCTGCAGTTACAGGCACGACGTTCTGCGTGTTGAAGTAAGGCCCGAGCTTTCCGTGCTTGCCCAAACCTGATTTCAACGATGAGTTGTTGACAGGCCCGGTCACATCGGGCAACGCGTTTACAAATATTCCCAGGTTCTGGTTGCTACCCAGGGTAGTCCAGTTGCCGGAATGAAGTGAGGCAATGGTGGACAGTTTCCACCCGCCCACAATTTGATTCAGTACGCCGCCTTTATTCAGGAAGGCTTTGCCCTGCCCGAACGGAAGTTCATAAATAGCGTTTGCAACAAGATTGTGGTTCAGATCTTCCTGGCAGTGCCCGCGATCGAGACGCAGGTTGAGCGGGTGCCATGAAAATACGTCCTGCCAGGGATAGCCGAGACATTTGGAGAAGGTATAGTTTCCCAAAACCGAAAAGCCTGAGCTATACCGATGTTCAGCTCGCAGGACGAGAGCACTGTAGAAGGAGCTTCCAGAGTTGGTGTTCTCCTGAACGCCGTTCCAGCCAGGCAGTGCTGTGGCGCCAGTGCTATCCAGGAGAGGAGCGATGTTTGGGCGCTCTTCATAATGATGCGCCGCACTTCCCAGATACCCCACCTCCATAAGCCAATTCTTGATGGTGTGATCAACAGTCAGGTTCCATTCATACGTATAAGGCGTTTGACCATCCGGCTGAATAAACGAAGCAGTTGGGCCCCCACCCTTTACTGTCGGGCCAAACAACTGGTCCAGTGTAAAGCTGGGCGGCCCAGGATTCGTTTTGCTTACAATGTAGCCGGGCGGCGGCGCCGCAGCAAAATTATTGTAGCTCTGGATCAGATAGTACTTCGTCGTGTCTACTTCGACTTCATACTGATTGATATTCGGCTGAATGTAATAAATCCCGAAGCCGCCTTTGATATCGGTAGCCCCGTTGGTGAAGGGAACATAGTTGAACCCAATTCGCGGCGCGAAGTTCAGATATTTTGGCTTCACCATCGCCCGGGTCAGTCCAAGTACATTGGTATCGGGATAGGAGAGGTCCTGATTTGTAGCAACGTCAAAGCTCCCGACATGATTTTGAGTGTCGACCGGCTGTTTCCGGTGCTCATAATTCAGGCCGACATTCACGCTCAGATTCTTCCTAAGTTTTACATTGTCTTGTACGAAATAGGACTGGTACCACATCCTTAAATTCAACAGCGGGTCGCCGATAGCTGTAAATCCCGATGCTGGAACCCCGAGGAGAATATCGGCAACAGGATCGCCGGTGTAGTTGCCGTTAAAGTTTAGCGAGGTCGCTGCCCAATCCTCATACATGTAGATTGGCTCATAGCGGATATCAACGCCGGCCGATATCTGGTGCCGTCCCTTCTGGAGTGTAACAGTGTCGGTGCCCATGGTGAGGCCTTCACGCACAATGTCCGTTCCTTCCGTGGACCCGGGATTTGCGTAATTCGTCACACCGAAGCTGGGAGGTCCATACGATCCCGGCTGGTCCGCTTCATTGATCAGGCCCAGGGGATTTGCGTTGGCCGGATTATACCCGTCTGCCCGCTGTTCTCCGGTCGCAGTGTGCGTATAGCCGAAACGCACGTTGTTCACGAGGTTCGGCGAAAAAACGTGAGTCCATCCAATTGCGAGATTCTTCGGGTTTGAAGGATAGATGATTTCGCGGGCTGGCGTTATATCCGTGATGCTGGTGGTCTGGCTCTGATTCGTGAACCGGGCAAAGATGCTGTCTTTCGTTGAGATCGAGTAGTCGAACCGGCCACTCTCCTGATCCCAACCATTTGTGGTATTTGCGACATAGGAGTAATTCGTGCCACCCGAATAAAGCCCATTGGGCGCCGGGTAGTAGGACAGTACCTTCAGGCCGACGGGATTGAAACCGCCTGGAATCTGGTTGCCTGGAAATGGGGCCCCGGTGAATGGGTTGATAAGCTGCTTGGGATCAGCGCTGAAATTGCCGGCTCGCTGCTGCGCAGTGGGGACGAGGGCAAAATTAGTGTTGGGCTGGATCAGGCGAAAGCCTTCGTAGTTGAGGAAAAAGAACATCTTGTTCTTCTTGATTGGCCCACCCAGCCTCGCGCCAAACTGGTTCTGGTGGAAAGGTGGTGCAGCACCAACATCGAAGTAGTTTCGCGCGTCGAAGTCGTTATTCCGAAGAAACTCATATACGGACCCATGCAGTTCATTGGTGCCAGACCTGGTCACCGCGGTGATGAACGCGCCTCCGGCTGAATACTGGGCTGGCGCCCCCGATTGTATGACGTTGAACTCCTGAATATTGTCGACGGAGGGAAGCAGGCCTTCCGCGCCATACCAGGCATTGCGCGTCTCGATGCCGTCGTACAGGTAACTGGTATCGTCCTCTCGCAAGCCGGCAATCGAGATGCTCACGACGGAAGTGCCGGTCCATTGCGAAGCTGGAGAGCTCATGCTTGGGGTGATCGGGGTAACTCCAGCGGAAAGCTGCGCCAGTTGCAGATAATCCCGGCCATTCAGGGGAAGCGCCTCGATCTGCTGCGTTCCAATCACCTGAGCCTGATTAGAGTTCTCGGTTTCTATAAGCAGGGATGCTGCAGAAACAGAAACCGTCTGCGTCGCTTGTCCGACAGCCAGAGTGATGTTCTGCTGGGACTCCTGGCTTACAAGAAGTGTGAAAGGCTGGAGATCCTGTGTTTGAAATCCCGTGCTGGTCACCTGCATGGTGTAGCTTCCCGGGGGCAACTGATCGACTCGATACGAACCCTGGTTGTTTGCCGTGGTGTTGTACTTGACACCCGTTGCGGTATTCGTGACTACGACATTGGCCCCTACGACGATCGCTCCCGAGACATCCGTCACGGTACCGAAGACGCCACTAGTGGTTTGCGCCCCAGCATTCAATGTAGCCACCATAGCCCAAACGGCAAGCGCGATCCCCAGACTGAGAAATCGTAGCTGCTTTCCCAAAGAATTCTTCAATGATGTCAGGTGCTCGATCTCCCGCTTCATACTTTGCCCCCTAAAGGTGGTGGGTTCACTTGCGCTACTTTCGCAGGCCCGCTGTAAACGCTTTCATGTGGGCCCCTGTTACTCATGGAATAACGCGTGAAATCCTGAGTGCGCGTTTTCGATACGGACGATACTACAAACGCGATGACTAGGCTAGAAAATTAATACAGGGACAAAGCAGACAGGGCGCGGCTCTTACTCGTGACCAGCTTCCGTTGGCTGAACGGTATCCTGCATCGTGCCTGCTGGGGTCACGGAGGCGCAGAAAGTCGAAGTCTGCGCGGCTGTACACGTGGCGCTTCATCCTTCAATGGCGGTATTGAAATGTCACTCTCGACCGGAACGCAAACTCGCGAGGGTGTGACTGATCGTCGCACGCACGCCTTTGTTCGCAAGCATCTGAAAGCAATCTGTTACAGCCTGCACCAGCCCCGTGTTCGACGGAAGCCTTTCTCCAAAGATGGACTTTACGGCCAGGAGTGATTGCGGTGAGTTGGGGGATGACCTGGCCAGAGCAGTCAGTTCCGACGCGCGCGCGTCCACAATGTTGAGGCGTTGCCCACGCTCGTCGGATTCCTGGCCGAGGTAAAAGATCCAGCTCGCAAGCACCAGGCTAAGCAGATCGATCCGGCAGCCTTGCTGCAGCAACTCGTCGATCGATGGAAGCAGCCATTTCGGAATTTTCGCGGACCCTTCGGAACAGATGCGCGTGACCTGGTCGTTGATGGTCGGGTTGGAGAACCGTTCGATCAGTGTGGTCTTGTAGTCCGCTACGGAGGTGTGCGGAATCACCGGAACTACGGGTGTCACTTCGGCCATGAATGCAGCGATAAATCCACTGAATAGCGGATCGTTCATGATGCTGTGCACGTAGGTGAAGCCGGCCAGTGCGCCAAGATAGGCCATGGCCAAATGACTTCCGTTGAGTAAACGTATCTTCATCATCTCGTAAGGCGCAACATCGGAGACGAGTTGGCCGCCAACCTTCTCCCATTGGGGCCTGCCGTTTGAGAAGGTATCTTCAACCACCCATTGGCGAAAGGGTTCGGTGACGACCGGCCACGCATCGTCCAGACCAAAACGTTCGGCCACGAACGCGATGTCTGCCGGTGTAGTTGCCGGGGTGATGCGATCGACCATGCTGTTGGGAAATGCGGTGTTCCGCTCGATCCATTGCTGCAGCGCGGGGTTGCTGAGAGCGGTAAAGGCGAGTAGGACCTTTTGCGTGATGTGACCGTTTCCTTGCAGGTTATCGCAGGACATGACGGTGAAAGCGGGCAATCCGCGTAGACGGCGACGGTTCAGAGCTGCCGCGATAAGGCCCAGCGAACTGGCGGGCAGGTCAGGGTGAAGAAGATCGTGCTGAATATCGGGGTGGCCAGCGAGGAACTCACCCGTGCCTTCATCGATGTAGTAGCCGCCTTCGGTGATCGTGAGCGAGACGATGCGGGTCGAAGGCGACGCCATTCGTTCGATGGATGCCTCCCGTTCATCAGGCGCATAGATGTATTCGACGAGAGAGCCGATAACGCGCGCTGACTCGCCAGCGGCGCTTCGCTCAACGACGGTGTACAAGCAGTCCTGGCCGCGAAGGGCATCGCGCATGCGTGCATCGCTCTTAAGGACGCCGATGCCGCACTCGCCCCAGCGCTCCGTACCTGGCAGGGCAAGCAGGTCATCGAGGTATACGGCCTGATGCGCGCGATGAAATCCGCCGACTCCTATGTGGACGGTGTGCTGCTGTAATTCACTCCGCCGGTAGGCGGGCACGCGCACTTCGGGCTGGAGGTGTGAGAGCGTTGCATCCCCGAGCTTGACGCTGGATCCGTTGTTACTCATTGTTTCGATCTCCATACGCGAAAAGACTGTTGGTTGCTCAGTTTCTGTTACCGCGCGATCAGGCTTCTGCGGTAGCGAGCGCTGTGACTGGGGTGTACGGCAGGGCATCGCCGTTCGCGCCAAAGAGGTGCAGCGAGGCGGGGTCAAAGCTCAGCCGCACTTGCTGGTCCGGCAGGACTTTCGTCTCGCCGCTTACTCTGACCGTGAAGGCCTCACCAGATTGGATTTGCAGATGGAGATAGCTTTCACCGCCGAGATGCTCGACCACCTGGATTTGCGCTGGGATGCCTCCGGTATCGACGAGCGCGATGTGCTCCGGGCGCATGCCAACCGTGATCTTGTCTCCTGGGCTGATCGCGGCGGCATGGAGCGGCGCATGGAAGGTCGCGGCATTGTCGAGCGCGAGCGTCATGCCCGAGTTGTCGATCTGTTGCACCAGCACATGGAGGAAGTTCATGCGCGGAGAGCCGATGAAGCCCCCCACGAAGCGGTTCCTTGGGTTTCTGTACAGCTCCATCGGTGAGCCGACCTGCTCGATGTGCCCGCCCTGCATGACGACGATGCGGTCGGCCATGGTCATGGCTTCTACCTGATCATGCGTAACGTAGATCATGGTGGCCTGTAACTGGCGGCGCAGCCTGGTCAACTCCAGGCGCATGTGGACGCGCAAAGCGGCATCGAGATTTGAGAGCGGCTCGTCGAACAGGAAGACCCTGGGGTTGCGGACAATCGCGCGGCCAATAGCGACGCGCTGGCGCTGGCCGCCCGAGAGGTCCTTCGGCTTGCGCTCGAGCAGAGGTTCGAGGTGCAGGATGCGCGCGGCCTCCATGATCTTTCTTTCGCGCTCCTGCTTCGAGACCCCCGCGAGCTTGAGGCTGAACGACATGTTCTCGGCCACGCTCATGTGCGGGTAAAGGGCGTAGCTCTGGAAGACGAGGGCGAGCCCGCGCCGGGCCGGAGGAACGTGATTGACCCGTTGACCGTCGATCAGCAAGTCGCCCGCGGTGATCTCTTCCAGCCCCGCGATAAGGCGCAGCAGCGTCGATTTGCCGCAGCCGGATGGGCCCACAAAGACGGTCAGTTCCTGGTCACGAATGGTGAGATCGATCCCTTTGATGATCTCGATGGAGTCATAACTCTTGCGCAGTTGACGCAATTCCACTGTTGCCATGTAGCACTCCGTTGTTTATTTCACCGCACCGAAGGTAAGACCGCGGACTAACTGTTTCTGACTGACCCAGCCGAGGATGAGGATGGGGGCGATGGCCATAGTGGAGGCGGCAGAAAGTTTCGAGTAGAAGAGCCCTTCGGGGCTCGAAAACGAGGCGATAAACGCTGTGAGCGGCGCGGCCTTGGACGCGGTGAGCGTGAGGCTCCAAAAGGCTTCGTTCCAGGTGAGAATGACGGCCAGCAAGCTGGTGGAGACGATGCCGGGCAGAGAGAGCGGCAGCAGCAGGTCGTAGAGCTCGCGGAGCGGTCCGGCGCCATCCATGCGCGCGGCCTCCAGCACCTCTCGCGGCACCTCTCTGAAAAAGGTGTAGAGCATCCAGATAACAATGGGAAGGTTGGCCAGGGCATCGACAAGAAGAAGTCCAGTGCGCGTGTCGAGCAGACCCGAGTCGCGGAAGATGAGATAGACGGGCACCAGCACGCCGACCGAGGGCATCATTTTAGTAGAAAGCATCCAGAGCAGCGTTCCTCTGGTGCGACGGGTCGGCAGGAAGGCCATCGCGTAGGCGGACGGGATGGCCAACAGGAGTGCTAGAAGCGTCGAGCCGAGCGAGACGATGACACTGTTCCATGCAAAGTGCAGGTAGTGTGCCTGCTCCTGTACGGCGATGTAGCTGCCGAGCGTAGGGTGGAAGAAGAGTTGGGGCACGCGCGAAATGGCTTCAGTCTCGGTCTTAAAGCTGGTGAGGACCATCCAGAAAACGGGGAAGGCGAGTATGACCGCGACGGTCCAGCCGAGCAGTGTCATCGCCAGCTTGCGCAGAAACTTGTGAGAGGTCATGGTCCCGTCCACCCTTTCCGATTCTACGAATCAAGGTTGCGTGCGAACGAGCGCAGCAGAAAGAAGGCGAGAACGTTAGCCAGGACGATGGCAAGCAGTCCCGCTACGGAGGCGCCGCCGATATCGTACTCCATAAGAACGTAGCGGTAGATGAGGAAGGAAAGATTGGTGGATGCAAAGCCGGGGCCGCCCGAGGTGGTGACGTAGATCTCCGCGAAGATGCCGAGGACGAAGATAGTTTCGATCATCGTGGTGGCCGCGACGGCGCGCCCGAGGTGGGGCCAGATGATGTAGCGAAACATGGCGAGGGGGCCCGCGCCGTCCATGCGGGCGGCCTCCTTGCGCTCGGGGTCGAGCGATTGCACCGCCGTGAGCAGAGTGAGTACGGCGAAGGGGAGCCACTCCCACGACACGATCACGATGATAGAGGTGAGCGGCGCGACGGCAAACCAATCAATGGGTTTGAGGCCGGCAGACCGCATGAGGAAGGCCAGGAATCCATTGTCCGGATGCATCATCATGTTCTTCCAGACCAGCGCGCTCACCGTGGGCATGACAAAGAAGGGAGCGAGCACCAGAACTCTGACGACACCTCGACCGAAGAACTCCTGATCGAGCAGCACGGCGATGAGAGTACCGAGGCCGATCGTGATCACGAGCACGGCGGCGAGTAGAAGAATCGTATTCCAGATCGCGACGGCAAGCCCGGGGTCGCTGAGCAAGTAGCTGTAGTTGCCCAGCGCATCGAAGCCGTCGCGGTCCGGGTCCATCAGGTTATAACGCTGGAATGAGAACCAGAGCGTCATGATCAGCGGGACGACGGACCAAAGCAGCAGCACGGAGATTGCGGGCAGATTGAGCGCAAGGCCGCGCCGCCGGCTCGAGTTCGGGGCCGTTCCGGAGAGAACCGCGATGCTGTTGGGCTGGGTGGTTGCCATGAGTCTACCGCGCGACTCCCATTCGCTTGATGACGCGCTCAGTGGCCGTCTGCGCCTCATGCAGGGCTTCATCGACCGTAATGTTGCCGACCAGTGCGGCAGCGAGGAGTTGCCCCACCTGGTTGCCGATGGTGGGGAATGCCGGGATGACGACGCACTGAATACCGGTATAGGGCACGGGAGAGAGCGTGGGGTGGAGTGGGTCGGCCGCCATGATGGAGCGGTAGACGAGGCCGGCGAAGGGGGCCGCAGCGAGATACTGCGGTTGCTCATAGGTGGAATGGCGCGTACCGGGGGGCACAGTTGCCCAGCCGTCATTCTGCGCAACCATCCGGATGTACTCCTTGGAAGTAGCCCACTCGATGAACTTGAGAGCCGCATCGGCATGCCTGGATGACGATGGTACTGCAAGCGCCCAGAACCAAAGCCATTGCGCTCCGCGTGGAGTCACGGCGATCGGTGCGGGTGCGAAGCCGACCGTGTCGGCAACCTTGGACTGCTTCGGATCGGATAACGCGCCGGCGGCTACGGTCGCATCGATCCACATGCCGCAGCGGCCGTTTTCAAACAGCGTCAGCGACTCGTTGAAGCCGTTGGAACTACTGCCCGGCGGCCCATACTTCTGGAGCAGGTCGACATACAACGAGACAGCCTTGTGCCACTCGGGGGAGTCGAGTTGCGGCGTCCACGATTCGTTGAACCAACGGCCACCGAAGGTGTTGGCAACAGTGGTGATGTAGGAGACGTTCTCTCCCCAGCCGGGCTTGCCGCGCAGGCATATGCCGTACACGTCCTTAGCAGGGTTGTTGAGAGCTTTCGCGAAGCGTTCAATGTCGTCGTAGGTAGGCTGCGCCGGCATGGTTAGGCCGGCTGCTGCAAAAAGGTCTTTGCGATAGTACGTTAACGAACTTTCTGCGTAAAACGGAAGAGCGTAAAGCCTGCCGTGGTCGGAGGCTCCGTCGCGGATGGGCTTCAGCAGGTCGTTGATGTCATAGTTCGGGGGAAGTTTGTCGTCGAGCGGAAGGAGCCAACCGCGCCGTCCCCAGATCGGGGCCTCAAGCGGACCGATGGTGACCACGTCGTATTGGCCGCCGTGAGTCGCAGCGTCGGTGGTGGTCTTCTCGCGCAAGATATTCTCTTCGAGCACGACCCAGTCAATGTGGATATCTGGATGCTGCTGCTCAAACTGCCTGGAAAGGCGTTGCATGACGATCATGTCGCCGTTGTTGACGGTGGCAATGGTGAGAGTCGTTTGCGCGCGCAGGCCGGAGGCGAAAAAAAGCACCAGCGTGAGCGCTGTCGTTGCGGCAACGCGCTCAAGCAGTCGCAAGGGCGCGCCTCAAAGCCGACTTCCACGCTTCGGTAAAGCGCCGCGAAATCGCGGCTTGGGGAACGCTCACATTCAAGGCGTGATAACCGCCAGGGAAGACAGCGAGCTCGATGGCAACACCCACCTCCATTGGTTGGCGTGCGTAGGTTAGGTCTTCACCGGCGCATCGGTTGACCGAGCCTGTGCCGGCCCACGCCGCGTGGAAGGCCACCGAGATTCTCAACACGCGCCGGCATTGAGCCGGGTGGTATGCCAGGTGAGCCGGCAGGCACTCCGAGCAATGCGCTGGGTGCCATGGCAGTCTGGGCAAACTCGCGCCGATTCAGATGTCTCATCTCTTCCTCCGCAGAACCTGTGGGACGTGCAACGGGCTGCCCATCGACACCACCATGCTCTGCTTGTAGAGGGCGAGCGTCAACCGCTTGTGCAATTGGCTGAGTAAGCTTATCCGGTAATCGGGCGATTGCGTTCATGATGACGAGGTCTTTACCCTGGTGTCGCCCACCCAGAGCAGACCTCCAGAGCTGACCAGGGCAGAGGTGGCGAGGTAGAAGAGTTTCCGATTGCCTAGTGCCGTGCAGCGGGTTACACTCGGCCGCGCAACGAGATACGGTTTCCACTAGCCGGCAAAGACCGGTTTTTATCCCGATCTGCTTGCCGCTCATGCAAGCAATAGCTTCAGCCGTTTCGGCTCAGGGCCCTCCTGATCTGGCCCACTCGCGCGTCGATCAGCCGGACTTCTCGAAGCGCGTTTCACAACCTGCTTAGGAGGCGCTTAATGTGCCGTTTCACGCTTCGTTGGAGTATGCTCCTCACCCTCTGCCTTTCTTTTCTCGCTCCGCTGCTTGCTCAATCCACCTCGCATCGGCAGTTTGTCTCGCCCTTTACCCAACCGCTCTACACGGGGAATAACTCTTCGGGTGAAATCAACGACATCGCGACTGGCGATCTGGATGGAGACGGCAAACCCGATCTCGTCGTTAGCTTCTGTTGTGTAACCAGCACCCCGGGCCCGTATCTCAAGTGGTTCAAGGGCAATGGTGATGGTACCTATACGGAAAAGCCGATCGCGAACGCGCTCAATCTTTGGCCCCAAAGTCTGGTGCTTGCAGATGTAAATGGCGATGGCAGACTCGACCTGATCGCAGCGACGGGAGACGTATACCCTGACGGGGCCGGGGAACTCGATGTCTATCTCGGCCGTGGCGATGGCACATTCCAATCGCCACAGCGCTATTTGCAGGGATCCTTGACAGTACTTTTTGAAAATGGGGGCGCCGTCTCGAATCCCGTGATTGCCGACCTGAACGGCGACGGCAAGCCGGATCTTGCGGTGTTGACCTACAGTGCCAAAACCTTCTCAGTCCAGCCGCTGCTCAACAAAGGGGATGGCACGTTTCAGGTCGGCCAGCCGTTCACGGAATCTGCCAGCCCGGGCATCTCGGCCCTGCTCGGCGCGGGCGATTTCAACGGAGACCGCAAGACGGACCTGCTGGTCCTCGACAGCGGCGGCATCCGGGTGCTCACCAACAATGGCGAGGGGGTCTTCTCCTCTGGAGCAGCTTATTCTCTCCCCGACCAACTCTCGAGCGCCAACCATGCCGCGGCAGTGCTGGATGTGAACCACGATGGCCGTCCTGACGTTGTGCTGGCGCTCCAGAGTAGAGCGCTGGTTCTGCTCGGCAAAGGCGACGGCACGTTCCGGAGCACAACTAGCCTGCAGAAACCCCTGCTTTATCCCGCGAGCTTTCCATCGCAAGTGAACGTCGTGGCAGGAGACTTCAATGACGACGGCCACCCAGACTTTATCGTTGGCCCTTATCTTTACTTAGGCCGTGGTGACGGATACTTCGCCGTCTCGGCTACCTATGCAACGACTGCTGCGTCATGGACACAGTCAACCGAACTGGCGGCGGATTTGAACGGGGACGGCCATCTCGATCTCATTTGGGCGTTCCAGTCGATTTATTTCGGGCCCTAGCATTGAGACCGCGCTCGGCAGCGGCGACGGCACTTACAAACAGCCCTTTCAGGCGCCGCTGGAGACCATCGCAGGCAGGGAGTTCATTGATGGGTCTTTGGCCTCGGGCGACTTCAACCGCAATGGCATCCCCGATGTCGCTGCCGGCTGCAGTGCGTCCTATTCCCTTCCCAACGCAATTTGTGTCTTTTCCGGAACAGGCAAGGGTTACCTGAACCCACCTAAGGTGTATCCACTCACTTTCAACGGCTCCCCGGCTGAGTTCACTGGAGCGCTCGCGGCCGCCGATATCAACGGCGACGGGATTCTGGATCTGGTCGGGACTAACAACCCACCATCCAGTCCCAACTACGACGTGGTTGTTCTCTTGGGAAAGCCGGACGGCACGTTCAAGACGCCTCAGTTCTCTCTGGTGCTCAACGCGACGGATGTCGGCCAATACACTCTGCTCGTAGATGTAAACAAGGACGGAAAACTGGACCTGGTGGGCTCGTGGGGCGTCGCTCTGGGCAACGGAGACGGCACCTTCCAGGCCGCCAAATCCCTACCTGCGGACATCACCAACGTGCAGTCGATCGTTTCCGCAGACTTCAACCACGACGGATATCCTGACCTTGCCGTGCTCTCCCCGGACCCGAACCTGAATGGGCGACTCCAGGGCCACATCCTGCTTGGGAATGGCTCGGGAACGTTTCCCACGGATCTTCCTCTGAGTGATTCCCAACTGCAAAGCGGCCTGGCCGTTGCGGATGTGAACAAGGACGGCATCCCGGATTTGCTCTACGGCGTGTTTACAGGGGCCCATCTTGGCCTGTCAGTCGTCTTGGGGAAAGGCGACGGCTCTTTCGGTTCGCCCACCTCGTATCTCTTCGACACCAACTTTGTCTTCAGTGGCTTCGGAATCTATACAGCGGACTTCGATCACGACGGCAACATCGATGTCTTCATGACCACCGAAGCTCACATTGAGTACTTCCACGGACTTACTGGCGGTAAATTTGCCGCTAATCAGGAGTACCTGATGTCCTCAGTCTCCGACGATCAGGGCGGGGCCCAATACGATCAGTACGGCATACTCGACCTCAACGGCGATGGATATCCCGACATCGCTGCGGTGGACCGGGGCGGCTTGAACGGCATCATCCGGCTCCTCAACACTGGAGCGAAGTAGGCAAGCACACCGATTGCGGCTCAGCCAACAGGCTCAGCCAAACAGCAGAAAAGAATGGGCAGCCTCTCGCTGCCCATTCTTTTCTGGCCACCTTGAAAGGGCGATAGTGGGTTCAGTTTGAATTGTCGTTAGGACATTGATACAAAGGGGAAGGTTGGCCATCCTTTCCGAGGCGCTTTCCTCAGAGCCCGCGTCGATAAAGCGGCGGGAGGTTGAGTCCATCCCGCCACCGAGCTTAAGCCCGGTGGATCAATCGGCTAGAGCTTGCTGAGTTGCAGGGTATCAAAGGGTGCCGAGGCCGGTGTCGTAGTCATAGCCGGGCAGGGCGGGTAGGAGCCGTTCTCGCCGAGGATGATGTCGTGATAGCCACCCGCCGTGTAGCTGGGCGGCATTGTAGAGCCGTTGTAGAGCCTATAGAGTCGCGGCGAGGCAAAGCCCAGCTTCGGATTGACGGTCAACATGCGCGCCCACACGCCCAGGGCCAAAGGCGAGGAAAGGCTGGCGCCGCCCACCTGGACAACGGCGCCGTTGACATTACCACGCGGGTTCGAGACCGTAGGTGTTATCGGAGTTGGTGATCAGCGTTGTGCCGCTGCGCGATATTGCGTGTGGACCTGAGCCAGTGCCTGGAGGAAGACACGCCGAAACATGGCCAACGAGAACGCGGCAGCTGCAATAGCGCCAGCAGAGGCCGCTGGGGAAGTGCTGACGCTTCCAGGACCCCGCCGTTTTGCGTGAGCGCGCCGGCTTTGGTGTGCGAGTAGAATTGAAAGCGATTGCAGTGGCTATGTATTAATTGCTTTGGGGGATGGATGAGTTTGTCTGCTGCTGAAACACCGAACAACACTGCGGCTCAGGATGGTCGCCGCGCCAAGATCGTCGCGACGCTGGGACCGGCTTCCAGCAGCGAAGAGGTTTTCCGCGAACTGGTGCGCGCAGGGCTGGACGTTGCGCGACTGAATTTTTCGCATGGCACGCATCCGGAGAAGCTGAAGCTGATCCAGATGGTGCGCAAGGTGTCGGAAGAAGAAAAGAAGACAATCTGCATTCTGGGCGACCTTCAGGGACCAAAGATCCGTACGGGACGTCTGGAGAATCGCATCCCGGTTCAGCTCGTTGCCGGTCAGCAGCTCACCATTACGGCGCGCGATGTCGCCGGTACTTCGGCTTGCATCGCGACTACGTTTCCCACGCTTGCCGAGAACCTGCAGGCCGGGGCGCGCATCCTGCTTTCCGATGGCCTCATAGAGCTGCGAGTGGAGTCGATCGACGGGGAAGATGTCCACTGCACTGTCATTAACGGCGGTATGCTTGGCGAGCACAAGGGCATCAACCTGCCGGGCATCCCTGTTCGTGTGCCTTCGCTGACAGAAAAGGACGAGGCGGACCTTCAGTTTGCGATCGAGAACGGGGTAGATGCGATTGCCGTCTCGTTCGTTCGTACAGCGGAAGATGTGCGTCTTACCAAGCAACGTGCCGCAGCCCATGGCGGCGATATCTGGATCATCGCGAAACTCGAAAAGCCGCAAGCGATTGAGCACCTGGAAAGCATCCTCGAGATTGCGGATGGCGTGATGGTGGCGCGCGGCGATCTGGGCGTGGAGATGCCGCCGGAGAAAGTGCCGGCTATTCAGAAGCACGTGATCCGCCGCGCCGCCGAATACCGCAAGCCCGTGATCACCGCGACCCAGATGCTAGAGTCGATGATCGAGAATCCTCGACCTACGCGGGCCGAAGCCTCGGACGTTGCGAATGCCGTGTACGACGGCACGGATGCGGTGATGCTTTCAGCGGAGTCCGCTGCCGGCAAGTACCCGGTCGAAGCGGTCAAGATGATGGCGCGCATCGTGCTCGAAACCGAAGCGCAGATGCTTTCCGGCATACCCGCCACCATGCCGCGTTCCGCCCATGTCCGCCTGTCCATCTCGGAGACGATTTGCGAGTGCATGGCGCACGCCGCGGACGACCTGGACGTGAGCGCCATCGCGGTCTTCACCGAAACCGGCGCAACAGCTCGGCAGCTCTCAAAATGGCGTCCGCAGCCGCCCATTTATGCACTTTCGAGCGTAGAAAAAGTGATCCGCCGCATGACGCTGCTCTGGGGCGTCCATCCGATCTACTGCACCAAGCTGCAGACAGCGGAACAGATGGTCGAGATGGCGGAAGATCTGCTGACCCTGGGTGGTTATGTTCGAGGGCAGGAAATCCTGGGCATCGTCGCCGGAACCCGTACGCTCTCAGGTTCGACCAACTTCCTGCGCCTTCATGTGCTGGGAGATCGGCCGCCCAAGGCCGCCTCTGCCGACCGCGTCCAGAAGCAGCAACCCGTGCTCACGCACGCGTAGGCATTGGCAGCGGTCCATGCCCTATCTGCTAAGGTGAGGAGCAGTGGGCCGCATCCGCATACTTTCCGATCAGGTTGCCAACCAGATCGCCGCCGGCGAAGTGGTCGACCGGCCCGCATCCGTCGTTAAAGAGTTGCTCGAAAATGCGCTGGATGCTGGAGCCACGCGCATTCGCGTTGAGGTGGAGGCGGGCGGACGCAAGCTCATCCGCATTGTGGACAACGGCTGTGGCATGATGCGCGACGATGCGCTCCTGGCTTTTGAGCGCCATGCCACTTCCAAGCTGCGCACCAGCGACGATCTCCTTTCCATCGCAACGCTCGGCTTTCGTGGAGAGGCGCTCCCTTCCATCGCTTCCATCTCGCGGCTCGAGCTGCAAACGCGCGCCGCGGACGAGGAAGCAGGGACGCGGCTGGAGATCATAGGCGGACGCATGCACCGCGTGGAGGCCGCCGGCATGCCGCCTGGAACGACCATTGCGGTGCGAGACCTGTTCTTCAACACGCCGGCGCGGCGCAAGTTCCTGAAAGCGGAGACGACGGAATTATCTCACGTAACCGCGTTGGTGACACATTACGCCCTTGCGCATCCAGACAAGCATTTCGAGCTGCATTCGGCAACCCACACCATCCTGCAAGCGCCGCCAGTGGATCGATCGGCAGACCGCATCTTCCAGATCTTCGGCCGCGAAACGCTGGAGCAGCTATTGCCGGTGGCGGCGGAGCTGGACCTCGAACGCGTTGGGCTGCCCGCGCCGCCGCCCTGGAAACAGGACGAGGAGTACGAGCCGCCAACGCCCGGACACCTGCGACTCAGCGGCTTCACTTCCAAGCCGGAGCTTGAGAAGCTGAATCGGAACTCCATCTATTCGTTTGTGAACCGGCGCTTGGTGCGTGATCGCCTGCTGCTCCATGCCGTGAGCGAAGCGTATCGCAACATCCTGCCGCCCACTTCCTTTCCAGTCGTGCTGCTGTTCCTGGAGATGCCGCCGGAGGAGGTGGATGTGAATGTGCATCCGGCAAAAACGGAGGTGCGCTTCCGGCAGCCCAGCTTTGTGCACGACTTTGTGCGCGATTCTCTGCGCAACAAGCTGGTGCGAGCGCGACCGGCAATGGGATTTTTAGCCGCTCTTGAAACGCATCCGCAAGCCATCTCCTCGCTCATGCAGCCGACCTCGCCACTGCCCGGGGAGCCGCTGGGCAGCGAGCCTATGCGGCATGCCGAAGCAGCAGAGGGCGGCCGGCAGGCGCTGGACAGCGACGCGGAGCGGTGGACATTGACGCCAGCGCCGGTCGCTCCGGTTCCCGGCAAGCTGGACTTTAGCGTGACGATGTTGATGGGCGCGATTGCGGAGGACTTGCCGCTCCCGGAAGCGTGCGGACCCAGGCTTCAACCGGAAGTCCGTACCGCCGTGGGGAACGGCGCTGAGCAGGAGCCCGGCGAGACACTCAACGCGCTGGCGACGCTAAAGCCGCTGGGACAGCTTCGCGAGTCCTTCATCCTGGCCACCAATGAGGATGGGCTTTGGATTGTGGACCAGCATGTGGCCCATGAGCGTGTGCTGTTCGAAAAAATACTGCGCGAGCGCAAGACGGAAGGAGTAGAGCGGCAGCGGCTGCTGATGCCCCTGCTGGTGGACCTCACGCCGGACCAGATGGTGGTCTTCGCCGAGATCGCGCGGGAGCTGGACCGCAACGGCTTCGAAGCCGAACCCTTCGGTCCGCGCACGCTCGCCATCAAGGCAGCACCAGTGGGTCTCCATGGCCGCGAACTGGAACGCATGCTCCGCGAAGTGCTCGAGCAGCGTGAGCGTGAAGAACAGCGCGAGAACCTCGAGCTGCTGCGCACGCGCATCGCCGCCTCTATCGCCTGCCATGCGGCCATCAAAGTGAACATGGCGCTGGATACACAGCGGATGGAGTGGCTGCTGGCAGAACTCGGCAAGACCGAGCACCCTACGAGCTGCCCGCACGGACGCCCCATCGCTTTGCGCTATTCTTGGAAGGACATCGAACGCGCGTTCCACCGGATTAAATGATTGGTTCGAGAGCTTTGCCGGCACCTTCGAGGCAGGCCGCGTGCGCTCCCCGGCAACGATGACCGGTCTTTGGAAACAAGGAGATTACCGGTGGCATCCTGAAGGATCGGAACCCCTATGAGAACAGATCAATTGGAAAAAGTGCGTCGGGAACGCTGGCGGCAGGATGGCAACCCGCTGCTTACGCTGGATGACGCCGAGCAGTGGCTGGAAAACACGCCGTTGTGCCTGTTTCTTCCGCGGCGCGCCCACCTGCCCGTGCCCGCACCGTCGTTTGTGGAAGCGGTGCAGGGCAAGCCGGACACGACGCCTGCGCCCGCTGCGATTGCGCAAGCCCACGAACTGCTGGCCCGCCTGATCGCCTCTGGCGCGGTCGTGCCGCTGAACCTTTTCGGCACGCCGGGCGAGCGGCCGGATTTTCTGGCTACACCGGAGGCACTCTCGTTTGTGTATGCGCTGCAAACGGAACGCAACCCGAAGAAGGCGCCATCCACTACCGGAACCGGCAAGGTTTCGCGGCTGGCATCGGAAGTCTGGAAGCTGCTGGAACATGAAGGCGCTCTCACCGCAGCGGAGTTGCGGGAACGGCTGGGCCGCGAGGTGACCGAAGCCGCAACCGTGCGCGCGCTGGGCGAACTGTGGCACGGCATGCGCGTTGTCCCGGTTCCGGAAAATGCGGAGGACGGCGCGCATTGGGAGTTGCTTGTCCGCGCGGCACCGAAAGGAGCTGAACGCCGGCAGCACGCAGTCGCAGACCACTGCGCTTTCCGTGCTGGCCTCTTTCTACCTGCAATCGGCAGTGGTGGCTACGGAGGAGGAAGCCGAGACGTTTCTCTCGCCCCTGGCTTCGCGTTCGCGTGTGCGCGATGTTCTGCACGGGCTGGCCGCGACCCGGCAACTGGGTACCATCGCGATGGATGCGCAGACGCACTATTTTCTGGAAGGCACGCTGCCGGAGTTTGCGGAGGAGACCGAGCCGGCCGCGCAGGAAAGCCGGGAGTTGGGAGGGCTGGAAGGAAACGAGCCAGATGCCGTGGAATCCGGTGCGCGGACGCGCCGGGAGCCGGTGCGTCCCACTGCGGATCATGTGCACAGGGAGCGTCGTCCACCACGCACCAGAGATGGAGAAGGCGTAGGAGACCGCAGCGGCTTTCAGGAGCGACCGGCGGCACGCGGAGGACGCCCGGGCGGAAGGCCCGCCTTCGGGCAGGGTGCGGGACGGCCGGGTGTGGGCGGAGGGTACAGGGCGGCCACGGCCGGCTGCGGGTGGCTTTGGAGCAGGCGGTTCCGGCGGACGGAGCGATCGGGCAAGGCCTGATCGCGAGCGTTCGAATCGTGAACCATCGGGAACGCCACACGACCGTCAGAGCTTTGGCAATGCGCCGAGCTTCAATAAAACGAAACGACCACCCTTCGGCGCTCCTGGAGAGCGAAGTGGGAGTAGTGAGCGGGGCATCGGCCGGCAACAAGGCGCGGGTGAGGAGCGGAGCGAGCGTCCGTTCCGCAAGTTCGATGGAGCCGGTGGGCGACCTGGGTTCAAACGCACCCCGCGCGGCGAACGACGAAGGGGGCGGATTTGCACGTCCGGGCGGGCAATCTGACAGGCCGGAACGCGGCGCGCCGCGCGACCGGGTTTCTGGAGCAGGCAGGCCGCTTCGGGCTGGCGGCGACCGGCCTTTCCAAAAAGGCGCAGATCGTCCTTTCCGCGAAGGTGGAGCACGGCCCTTCCGTGAAGGTGTCGCCCGTCCGCCGCGTCGCCCGTTTGCGGCTGGAAGCCGACCCGGAGGCGCCCCGGCGCGCGGAGGGAACGCTGGGCAGCATGGCCCGGCACGGGAAGGCGAAAATACGGGTGGCCCCGCTCGTCGGAGTCCGCAGACGGGCGGTGGACGCCGTTTTGGCAAGCAAGCGCCGGGGGGATTTGATCGCGAGAAGCCGCGTTCCGGCGCTGCGCGTCCCGGTTCCAGTTCAAAGCCCAGCTACGGCACTCGATCGGGCCCAAGCTCCCGGCCAGGCTTCGGCGGGACGCGGCCTGGTTCCAGCGCAAGATCGGGTGGAGACGCAAGGCCAAGCAGAGACGCAAGGACAGGCGGAGGCTTCTCACGTTCCAAGCCGGACGAGAGCGGTATTCAGGGCCGACGCCCATGGAAGGATCGGCCAAATCCTCCTGATCGTGCTGGCAAGACAGGGGGGCCAGAAATGCCTTCTCGTGCATCGGGTGACCGCCGACCGGTACGGCCGGCTGGAGATCGTCCGCCGCGCGCTGGTTTCGCTCCTCGGACAGGACGCTCAGCGGGGCCTCGCAGGCCGGGAGGCCCGGGCGGAGAAGCGCGCCGGGAAGGATCGTTTCGTCCGCGCACCGGAGATACGCGTCCGCCAGCCGGCAAACGGCAGGGTGGTCCCGGTGCTTCGTCGGGCGGTGGTTTCAGAAAGCCTGGAAGCGCAGGGCGAAGCGGCGGCGCATTCAGCAAAGGTCCGGGCAGTAGAGGTCCGGCAAGCAAAGGTCCGGGCAGTAGAGGTCCGGCAAGCAAAAGCCCGGGCAGCAGAGGTCCGGCAAGCAAAGGTCCGGCGAAGAGGGGATCTGGCGGGTTCCAACCTCCCCGGCGTCCTTCCGGGCCAAAGCGGCGCCCTGAAGACGGAGGATCGGCGGAGTGAGCGGCCGGCCACCCCTGATCGTCGCCATTGATGGGCCGGCAGGCGCGGGTAAAAGCACATTGGCCAAACGGCTGGCGCGGCGCTTTGGGCTGCTCAACATCGAGACAGGCGCGATGTATCGGGCTTTTGCGCTCAAAGCGCTGGAGCGCGGCGTAGCCACTGGAGACGCCGCGGCTCTTGAAATTCTCGCCAGCAAGACCATCATCCTGCTCGAGCCGGGCGCTGACGGGAACCGCGTTTGCCTGGACGGCGCTGAAGTGACGGAGCGCCTGCGCGCTCCGGAGGTCACGACCGCGGCTTCTGAGGTGAGTGTTCATCCCGCGATTCGCGCCTGGATGGTTGACCTGCAACGCCAGCTTGGAGCAAAGGGCGATGTCGTTATGGAAGGCCGCGATATCGGCACCGCTGTCTTCCCGCATGCGGCGGTCAAGATCTTCCTGGATGCGTCGCCGGAACGCCGGGGCGAACGCCGTTTTGAGCAGGTTGGCGGTTCGATGGGTGCAGGGAGTTCAGACGGGGCACATCAAGAAATCACGCCGATCTCCGAAGCTGTGCAGAACGAAATACGGGAACGCGATCATCGCGATCGCACACGCGCTGTCTCGCCGCTTCGGCCTGCCGAGGACGCGGTGATCATCGACTCCACCGATCTGGCCCTGGAAGAGGTAGTAGAGCGGGCAGCTGCGCTGGTGAAAGCACGGCTTTCGTACTTATAGCGAACCGGATGCAAGCGACAGAGTTCCGATCTTGAACTGCCTTGCATTTTCCAGTCAGTGCATGAGCTGCGGCGTGAAGCTGCAATGCGACGGATTTAACAAATACGGCGAACCGTATGCGACTCGGCTCGCCGTAACTTGACCTCCGGACTGCTCGTTACATCTGCCCCGATTTGCTGGATGCCGCAGTGGAGTCCTTCTTCGGCTTGATTTCTAGTTCGTTGACGACCTGCTGCACGTTGGGTACCTTCTTCGCCAGCATGCCGGCCTCTTCCTTTTGCGCGTGCGTCTTGACAGACCCGCTGAGTACCAGCGTCCCGTTCTTGGCTTTACCGCTGATGCTCTGGTCATCGAGCGCTTTGTGTCCCTTGATGGCGGCCTTGAAGTTGTCCTCGATTGCGCTGTCCGTATCGGACGCAACAGACTTCGCCTGGCTTTCCGCTCCTGAGGGCCGCACGCCGACTTCATCCGCTACCGTGTAACCGGGAGCGTTCTGCTGCACAACGCTCTCTGCCTGCTGCTTCTGGTCCTGCGTCTGCACATTGCCGCTCAGGGTAAGAACGCCTTTGTCGCGGTCCTGCGAAACGTCAATATCTCCAAGATTAGCGTTTTTGAGCGCTGTCTTGACGTTGTCCTTCACGTCGGGATGTTGGGTGTTCGTGGTCGTATTGCAGCCAACAGCCAGCGTCAGCGCCATCACGCTTGTCGCCGCGAGCGACGTCCACTTGAGTTTTGTTCCTGAGTCGAACATTGAGATCTCCTTGCAACCTGAAGTTCGTTGGCCTAACAAGCCAGACGGATATTGAGATGCGCTCAACAGTGCCGAGACCATCGAGCGCGTAGAGAGAATCGTACTCTGGCCCTGGCGAAACGTGTCGAGCGGACGGCCGCACCCGCTACACGCTTTGGCATTGTTGAGAACAGCATTATCTGCTTGGCAAGACCTGGATGGCGTTCTCTTTCTGAAACGCGGAACGTATGGTGAAGGGCGTTCAATTAACTGCATGAACGCCCTCTTCGCTTTAGGATTTTGCTTTGGGAGGGAAGTCCTTGAACATCTTGCCGATGTCCTTGTTCAGTGCTTCGGTGTTCTTCTTGCTCTTGTTTGAGACATCGCGGGTCGTAATGCCGCGGTAAAGCAGCTTCTTGTTGCTGTCAAAAATATCGATGACCAGGCTTCCGACGGGTTGATTGACGGTACTGGTCGTCGTGTCTCCAAAGCCGCCGCCGCGCCAGCCCCAGCCACCCCAGCCCCAACCACCACCCCAACCGGGGCCGAAGCCGTTGTAATTCGTTTCCACTTCCTGCTCGTTCTTGACATTGCCCATCGCAAAGACGACGGCCTGACCGCCTTCCGGAACGAGCTGCCAGCCTTTCGACTGCAACTGCTTATCGACGGCTTGCTTGATGCGGTCCACGTAGAAGGGGTCTGAAGTCTTTACCTGGCCCCAGGAGTAGGTGTGGATCTGCGAGAAATTCGCATTGTGGTCGTAGTCCGTCTTGATGGTGTCCGCCTGGGCAAAGCCGGAGAACAGGAATAGAACGACGGCGGAAAGGGCGAGGGTCCATCTGATCTTCATCGCTGGCTGACCTCCTTCCGGTCAGGCAATTACTTGGAAGGAGGTCACCAGCAGATGGTTGTGGATGCAGAGCCGTAAAGCGGTCGGTGTAGAAGAGGCTGACAAAATAAGTCAAGAGGCAGTCTTGCAAAGCGGCGCGCGAAAGGCAATGCACGATGCGACATTTACCAACTGCTGCTTCGCTGGCGGCTTGGTGCTGACGCCTCCGCTCCTTCGCCTACACCGCAGCGTGCCGGAGCACGGCGGCATGCCTTTGTTCCTCTTCCACCTGGCCGATGCACGCCTCTAGAATGTCCAGCGCGACCGTAGCCTCTTCCGGCTTGACCACCAGCGGCGGAGCGAGCCGGATGGAGGTTTCGCCGCAGCCCAGGATAAGCAGTCCGTGTTCGAAGGCGAGATCGACAATGCGGTCGCGGAGCGCCGGCGCTACCTGGCGTGTCTGCTGGTCCTCCACGATCTCGATACCGATCATCAGGCCGCGGCCGCGAACATCCCCGACGATCGGGTGTTGCGATGGCCAGTGGCAAAGCCGGTCGAGCATCGTCTGCCCCACGGTGGCTGCATTGGCAATGCCCTCGCGTTCCAGCACGTCCATGGTGGCCAGCGCTGCGGCGATGCAGACCGGGTTTCCGCCAAAGGTGGAGGCATGCGAGCCGGGCTTCCAATCCATAAGATCCGCGCGAGTCATACAAATCCCGAGCGGCATGCCGGAGGCAATCCCTTTGGCCATGCACACCATGTCAGGCTCGATGCCGGAGTGCTGCACCGCCCACCATTTGCCGGTCCGTCCGGCGCCGGACTGAACTTCATCCACCACCAACAGAATGCCGTACCGGTCGCAGATGCGGCGAAGCTCCTTCATGAAGATATCCGGCGCAACCACATAGCCGCCTTCGCCCTGGATGGGCTCGACAAAGATGGCGGCGACCTCCTCAGGCGGCAGCGTGGTCTTGAAGAGTTTGTCCTCGATATAGCGAGCGCAGCCCAGGGCGAAGCGTTCGGTATCCTGCGGGCCGCCTTCGCAACCGCGATAGGCATACGGGTAGCGGACGTGGGTGACGCCCGGCACCATTGGCGCAAAGCCACGCCGCTGTTGCGGCTTGGAGGCGGTGAGCGAAAGCGCGCCCATGGTGCGACCGTGGAAGGCGCCGAAGAAGGCGATGATGTTCTGCCGGCCGGTGTGGTAACGGGCGAGCTTGAGCGCGCACTCGACCGCTTCCGCGCCGGAGTTGCCATAGTAGAAACGATGCGGGCCGGGCATGGGAGCGACAGCGGAAAGCCGCTCCGCCAAAGTCACTAATCCTTCGTAGTAGAAGTCCGTGCCGGAAATGTGGATCAGCTCGCCAGCCTGCTCCTGAATGGCGCGTACCACCTCCGGGTGGCAGTGCCCGGTGGAGGTGACGGCGATACCTGCGGCAAAGTCGAGGAACTCGTTGCCGTCTACATCTTCCACCCGCACACCGCGACCGCGCTTGGCGACCAGCGGGTAGGAGCGCGTGTAAGAGGGCGACATGTAACGATCGTCGGCTTCAACAATTTGTTTGGCCTTGGGGCCGGGAAGCGGGCCGTGAATACGCGGTCCGAACTGTTCCGCGAGCGTGGTCGAATTGCGTTCGGAGCTGAGGATGGCACCGTTGTTGGACATGGTGTTGAACTCCATTTCTGCAAAGCTGCAAGAGGCGCGAAGGGCGCGATAGAAAAGCGGCCAGTGGAGATTCAACGGCCAGGGGAGGAGTCGTATGTCGTCTGCCAAAAGCCACGCACATTGCAACGCGCGTAGTTAATCGCCGCTGAAGAGGCTGGGCCGCGTGCGGGTGGGCAACACGCGAAGGTACTTTCGCGGCGCACTCAGCCGTATGGACCGCAGGGACTGGTAGGGCGCAGGCAGGATTCCCGGGATATATGCGTGGCGGCCCATGGCGTGAGGATAGCATCCAACGCGAACTCCCTGGAAGATGCTTTGCGGTAACAGATTGTTGGTGACGCGGCGGAATGCCTGGTCTACTCTTCTATCACCCCCGTTGCCAGACGATGATCCGCCGCATGGTGAACCGCGTTGCTGGCGTCATTTAGCGTCTATGCTGTTTCAACTCTGTAAGATAGCCGACAGACTGAGGGAGAGCCCGTTTCTTACACTCACGGCAGATCAAGCGCTTTAGCAAGGATGATTCACGACTCGCCTGTGTGCGCGGTGGGAACGGGAAGGCATTTCTCACGGGGAGCGCCGGGAGCGGAACGCGTGAACCTGCTGTTGGCTGCTCTTCCAGAGGCGGAAAGGCGTCGTCTTGAGCCGTATTTCGAGACCGTGACACTCGATATACGGGAGGTCATGATTGAGCCGGGCGAGCTGATCCGTTACGTGTATTTCCCCCAGGATGTGGTTGCCTCCATCGTGCACACCATGAGCGACGGCTCCACCGTGGAGACCGGCATCATCGGCCTTGAAGGCTTCGTAGGTGTGCAGGTGTGGCTGCGGCAGCGCGCCACCACGACGCGCACCTTCGTGCAGGTGCCGGGGCAGGCCCTGCGGATGCGCAGTGAAGTCTTCATGGCGGAGGTGGTAAATCGGGATTCGCCGCTGAACGACCTGCTTGCCGATTACGTGCATGCCTATCTTTCGCTCACCACGGTGACAGCTGCCTGCAACCGTATCCACCGAGTGGAGCAACGGCTGTGCCGCTGGTTGAAGATGGTGCACAACCGCGTGCCTGGAGACCAGTTTCCGGTCCGGCATGAGTTTCTCGCCTACATGCTGGGGGTGCACCGGCCCAGCGTGTCGATCGCAGCCAACATCCTAAAAAAGGCCGGGCTGATCGGCTACGATTACGGGCGGCTGAATGTGATCGATGCGCGCGGGTTGGAAGCAGGAGCGTGCGAATGCTACGCCACCATGGAAACGCAGATCGAGCAGATCTATGGCCGGCCCTTCCGCAAGTAGGGCTGAGCCAAGGCGAAGATGGTCCATTGGCGCCAGAAAGACTATCTTCGTCGCCAGCGTACCCCGTCTTTGCTATCTTCCAGTAGAATGCCTTTCGCGGCGAGTTCGTTGCGGATTGCATCGCCACGAGCAAAATCGCGCGCCTTCCGCGCGGCATTGCGCTCCTCGATGAGCCTGTCGATCTCGGCGTCAGTCAGCGAGAAGCCGGCGCGCAGCTCCGGCGTGGCCTCGTCCAGACGCCCTTCGCGCTCCGCCCATTCAAGCGCGCGGCGGGTCATCTCGGCGTCCCGATCATGGAGCACATTGAAGACGCCATCGAAGCGCTCGAGCGCAGCCATGATCGGCGCGGCGTCGCTGGCGAAGAGCTCACCGCGGTCTGCGGCAGTATTGGCTGCACGGACCAGCTCAAAGATCGCGGCGCGCGCCTCGGCGGTGTTCAGATCATTTGCCATCGCCGTGGTAAATGCGTGCTCCGCATCGCGAGTCGCAGCCTGTAGCGCGATATTCTCGCCTTTGGGCCATGAGCCGCCCGCGATGCGCCCCTGAAACGTCCGCAGCCGCTCTACCGCGGAGGTGGACTCAGCCAGCCCGTCGAAGGTGAAGTTGAGCTGGTGGCGGTAGGGCACGGAAAGCAGCAGAAACCGGATGGCCGAGGCCTTGTACCCCTTCAGCAGCAGGTCGCGGAGCGTATAGAAGTTGCCCTCGGACTTCGACATCTTCCTGCCCTCGACCAGCAGGAACCGCACGTGCATCCAGTGCCGGGCGAAGGTCTGGTGCGTCGCGGACTCTGACTGGGCGATCTCGTTCTCGTGGTGCGGGAACATCAGATCCTCGCCCCCCGCATGGAGGTCGAGCGTCGTGCCCAGGTACTTCATCGCCATCGCGGAGCACTCGATGTGCCATCCAGGACGTCCGGCTCCAATGGCCGTCTCCCAGGTATGCTCGCCGGGCTTGGCCGCTTTCCAAAGCGCGAAGTCGCTCGCGGAATCCTTCTCGTATTCGTCCACGTCCACGCGTGCGCCTGCGGTGTTGCCGGTCAGGTCCTTCTTGGACAGCTTGCCGTATTCGGGATCACCAGCGATGCGGTAATACCACGAGCCATCCTCCGTCTTGTAGGCCAGGTCCTGCGCCGCGAGCTGCTTAATGAGCGCGACCATTTCCGGGATGTTCTCCGTCGCATGCGGGACCACCGTGGGCCGCTCGCAGCCGAGTGCGTCCATATCTTCGAAGAAGGCCTCCTCATACCGTGGCGTGTAAGCCGAGATCGCAACCCCGGCAGCAGCGGCGTTGCGAATGATCTTGTCGTCCACATCCGTGATGTTCATGACGTGGCGAACGGGCACACCCTGCTGCTCCAGAAAGCGGCGCAGCGCATCCACATGGACGAAGGTGCGGAAATTACCGATATGGCCGTAGTCATAGACCGTGGGCCCGCAGGCATACAGGGTGAGCTCGTCGCCAGCGGGCGCAAGCGGCTCGACAGAATTGGTAAGGGTATTGAAAAGGTGAGGGGTCATTCCGGCGTCTTTCAGGATTTTATAGGTACGAACGCTGCGATGCTCGGGTCGCGCCTATTCCTGGCGGGGAACAGCATACGTGCCAAGCGCCAGCGAGGGGACGGCGGAGAGGTCCGCAGGTGCGAAGTCGCCGGCCAGCAGCTTGGGCCAGGCAGCGGCGGCGATCATGGCGGCGTTGTCCGTCGAAAGCGCCAGGGATGGAAACGCGATCGGCAGATTGCGGGCTGCGGCTTCTGCGGTGAACCGCGCCCGGAGTTCGCGGTTGGCCGCCACTCCGCCAGAGACCAGCAGCATCTCCGCGCCGTAATGCTCTGCGGCGGCAAAGGTCTTGCGCTTGAGATCTTCCACTACGGCGCGCTGAAACGAGGCGATGAGGTCCAGCGTCTCTGGGTCGCAAAGCGGGAGTGCATCGGACGGGTTCGCATCCAGGGAGAGCGCCGCACGGCGTTGCGCAATTGCGGGCTGCAGACTGTGGGTCTGGACATACCGCAGCACGGCCGTCTTGATGCCGCTGAACGAGAACAGGTAGCGCGGTTCGGCCGCATGCTGTCCCGGTCGATGCGCCTTTGCCTTGATCTGCGCAAAGGAAAACGGCACGGCCGCGGGGTTGCCGTGCGCTGCCAAACTGTCGATCCAGGGGCCGCCGGGGTAGCCGAGGCCGAGCAGCTTCGCCACCTTATCGAAGGCCTCGCCGGCGGCATCGTCTAATGTGCGGCCTACATTCTCATACCGCCAGACTCCGCCGCGCTCACAGGCCAGGTAAAGGTGGGTATGGCCGCCCGATACGACCAGCGCGAGATACCGCCGTCCGGACGGAACAAGCTCCGGAGACGTGGTGCGCTGCGCGAGCTCTGCCTGCTCCAGCAGCACCGCATGGATATGTCCCTCCAAGTGATTCACCGCGACCAAGGGTGCTTGCAGCGCGAAGGCCAGCGCCTTGGCGTAGCTGATACCAACGAGCAACGCACCGGCCAGGCCGGGGCCCTCCGTGACCGCGATCCCATCGAGGTCGCGCAACGAAACTTCAGCTTCCCGCAGTGCGGCGCGGACTACCGGGACGATATTGCGGAGGTGCTCGCGTGAGGCAAGCTCCGGCACGACGCCGCCATATGGGGCGTGCGTGGCGATTTGCGAAGCGACGATGCTGGAAAGCTGGTGCTCGCCCCGCGCCACCACTGCGGCTGCCGTTTCATCGCACGAGCTTTCTATGCCCAAAATCAGGCCGCGCGATGACGCGTTTCTGGCACGGTTCACATCTCTCATAGTAGTTGGATTATGAGTAGCGGCGCATTGCGGACGATCCTATGGCAGAAGAAGACGTAAAACGGGCGGCGACATCGATAGTGCAGCGCCTACGTGCGGAGGGGCACGCGGCGTTTTTCGCAGGTGGATGCGTGCGCGACCTGCTGCTCCGGCGCCAGCCGCTGGATTACGACGTAGCTACCAGCGCGCATCCTGAAGTGGTGCTCGCGCTCTTTCCTCGGACCTTCGCGGTAGGCGCGCACTTCGGCGTGGTGCTGGTGTGCACCGAAGGGGAGGACGGCAGCGAAACCGTTACCGAAGTCGCCACCTTCCGCTCCGACGGAGCCTACACGGACGGCAGGCACCCGGACGCTGTGCGCTTTTCCGCGAGCCCGGAAGAAGACGTGGAGCGGCGCGACTTCACCATCAACGGCATGCTGCTCGACCCGGAAACTCTGGAGCGTACGGGCGACCCTGCCCAGGCCCTGCTGGATTTCGTGGGCGGGCGCGAAGACCTGGAAAGGCAGCAGGTGCGCGCCATCGGCGATCCGCTCCGGCGCTTTGAGGAGGACAAGCTGCGCATGCTCCGGGCGGTGCGCTTCGCCGCGCGCTTTCACTTCGCCATCGAACCGCGGACGGAGGCAGCTATCCGAGCGCTTGCGCCGAAAATCCGTGAAGTGAGCCGTGAGCGCGTGCGCGACGAGCTTACGCGCATGCTCACCGAAGGCGCGGCCCGGCGTGCCTTCGAGCTTCTGGATGCCACCGGCCTACTCCAGCAGGTGCTTCCGGAGGTCGCCAGGATGCAAGGCGTGGAGCAGCCGCCGGAGTACCACCCGGAAGGCGACGTGTGGGTACATACTTTACTGCTGCTCGAAAAGCTTCCCGCTGGCGTTGCGAGCACGCTGGCCTGGGGCGCCCTGCTGCATGATGTCGGCAAGCCGGCGACGTTTGCGCGCGCGCCCGATCGCATCCGCTTCAACGGCCATGTCGAAGTAGGGGTGCGCATCGCGGAATCGATACTGAAGCGGTTACGATTCTCCAACGAGGAAACGGAGCAGATTCTGCTTCTGATCGAAAACCACATGCGCTTCGGCGACGTGAAAAAGATGAAGGAGTCCACGCTGAAGCGGTTCTTCCGCCTGCCTCGCTTTGAGGAACATCTGGCCCTGCACCACATGGATTGCTCTTCGAGTCACGGCATTCTCGATCTATACGACTACGCGAAGGAGCGGTACCAGGCAGCACCGGCGGAAGAGGTGCGGCCCGCGCTGCTGGTCACCGGGCGCGATCTGATTGCAGCCGGATACAGGCCAGGTCCAAGCTTCAAGCAGATGTTGGTGGCCGCCGAAGATGCTCAGTTGGAGGGCGCCATTCGCACGCGCGAGGAGGGCCTGCGGCTCATCGCGGAAGAATTCGACGGTGAAGCTCTCTGAAGCAGCGATTTTGATCTCTTCCCAGTTTCTGTTCAACTTCTCCGCTTGATCTCGTGCGCAAGCATCGGAGCTCTCATCGCTACGGTGAGAACTGCACCCGCAAACTTAAGGACGGCTAATACGTAAATGCCTGCCGACGGTGAGCGGAAGTATGCGTCAGCCCAGACTTTTACGTTCGGAGCAAAAAACCTCCCGAGGCGCCCACCAACTTCATCTGGTGTGTCATTCTTAACGTACGTAACCGCTTAGGATACCAATACTTCCAAGCCGAGACTGCTCGCCCTGTCGCGGATACGGCAGATGCGCCAATGTTCGAGAATGCCATCGACGCGCCGTCGAGCTACAGGTCTTGAAGTAGTATGCGGTGTTTCGGAAAGTGCGACCGTCGGTAACTGCGCCATCCAGCTTGCCACGCTTGAGGGGGAGGAAAATACCGCAGCAAGGATCGCGCATTGGCCGCATCCTTATCGCGGCTGCTACCGACACAAGTGCGCTCGGCGCTCTGCAGGTCGTTCGCGAGATGCGATGCGAGAGAAACGTTTCCATTGTTGGCCAGGACTGGATTCCTGAAGTTATCGAGGAGCTACGTCGCGGCAAGGGAGCTTTGATCGGCTCGGTTTCGCATGAGGCACATACGTACGGTCCCAGACTGATTCAGCTTGGAGTCGCTCTCCTGCGTGGCCACACTGTTCCACCTACAACTATGTGGAGCACAAGGTAATCACCACTGCCAACGTACCGAAGAACAGAAGATAGTGTAGCTCCAGGGCTAAGTGTTAGAGCCGGTTGAAGCAGGGCAGCTCACTTGCTGTCCAGATGACGGACTGAGTGCCGAAAGCACCACGCTCAGTCATGCGTGGCCGAACCCGTATCCACTCTTTTCTCCGACGCTTTCCTTAGATGGAACACGGCCACACTCACGGCCGCTGGATAGACGACAGGCCAAGCCAGGTCTTGTAAAGTCCCCAGGCAGCCAGCGTACACACGTCAGGAATCTTGCTGGCGAGAATCAACTGCTCGAACTCCGCGATAGGCATGCGGATGACGGTCAGGTCATGCTCCTCGGCGTCACGGTCGTGTGCCCCCTGCGTCAGCCCTTCGGCCAGATAGACGTGCTGCCTTTGATTCGCGAAACCGTAGGCGATGTACATAGAGCCAAGGTAGACAAAGCGGTCCGCGGTCAGCCCGGTTTCTTCGCGCAACTCGCCGCGCGCCAGCGCCTCCGGATCCACGTCGTCCATCTCCCAGCCGCCCTGCGGCATTTCGATGCATCGCTGCTGGACCGTGTAGCGGAACTGCTCGACAAGGTAGATGTGGTCTCCGTCTATGGGAACGATTACGGCGCAATCCTGCTTATCCACCACGCTGTAAATGCCATGCGTACCATTGTTGCGCTCAATCTGGTCTTCCCGTAAGCGCAGCCACTTGTTGCGGTATATCTCCCGGCTGCTCAGTGTGCGAATGCTCATGAAGAAAGCATAACGGCAATGGCGCAGCTCGTTCCCCCGGCGACTTTGCCATCAGCTCACGTGAATGACGGGACGCCGTTTCGCCTCTGGCACAGCACGGCGGATGACCTCATGCGTAAGTGGGGCTGCATCGCCTTCGCCTAAAAACAAATAACGGACTATGTTAGCCAGTGGGTTGCCTTCCTTCCACTTGAAGTAAGCATGGGGGACATGGCCCGTTTTCTTCTCCAGATGGATCAGCAGGGCGGCAATGGAATTAGCAATCACAGGGCTGCGTGCGCACAGGATGGGATACTTTCCCACATGTTCTCCGCATACGGTGAGCGTGTGCGTGAATTCTGAAACATCGCCGCGCTCGATCTCCAGAAAGATCAAATGCTCGTTGTCGTTAAGGCTGTGGTAGTAGCGAACCAGCTCTTCTGCTTCGGCCAGGGAAGCTTGCGTCTCCTGGCGGTAGCGCCGGGGAATAAGCCGGATTGGCTGCCCCTTGTTATCCCCGACCAGTGCTTCTGCTGTGTCATCGAGGATGACTTCAGTGATACGCAGCTCGGTAGAGCGGATGGCACGCGAAACCAGAGACGAGAGCACCATGATGCCGATGAAAATGGAGGCTATTTTAAGACCCTCCGGCCGCTCAAAGACGTTCAAGGCTGTGGTGTAGACGAAGACGAGGAACACAAACCCGAAGAGCCACCGCTGCCAGCCCTTCTGGGCAGCAAGCATTACGGCAAATGCAGCCGAGGTGATCAAGACCAGCACGCCAGTGGCGTATGCGCCGCCCTGCGCGTCTACATCTGCGTGGAATCGCCAGGTCACTACAAAGCCGACGCCGATAAAGACCAGCACCAGGGGGCGCGACGCGCGGATCCACTCCGGAGCCATGCCGAAACGGGGCAGATAACGGGGGATCAGGTTCAGGAGACCCGCCATCGCGGACGCGCCCGCAAAGGCCAGGATCAGGATGGTGCTGATGTCGTACACGGAGCCGAATGCATTTCCCAGGTACTGATGGGACAGGTAGGCCAGGGCGCGTCCGTTCGCTGCGCCATTCGGTTGAAAAGCTGGCGCGGGGATAAGCAGGGTAGTCACCAGGCTGGTGGCGATCAGGAAGACGCTCATGATGATCGCCGCCGTTGCCAGGAGCTTGCGTGTGTTGCGAATTCGCTCATCCTGGTCGTTTCCATGGATGAGCGGCATCACGGCCACGCCGGTTTCAAAGCCGGAAAGTCCCAGGGCCAATTTCGGGAAAAGCACAAGAGAGATGCCAATCATAGCGAGCGGATTGCTGTGGCTGGCAAACAGCGCATGCTTCCACTCGGGCAGGGTGTGTGGATGCCGAAGAACCTCCCACAGACCCACGATCGTGACAACGCCATTCAGCACGAGGTAGAGCCCCACCAGGATAACCGCAATCCCGATGGCTTCCTTGAACCCCTTCAAAAAGATCACGCCCAGAATGGCGAGCAGTGCCAAAGTCACGCCCATCTGGCTCTTCAACGCGGCCGGGGTAAATGGATTCGACACAAAGTGGGCGGCAGCGTCAGCGGCCGACAGCGTCATGGTGATGACGAAGTCCGTCGTGGCAAAGCCCAGCAGTATCAGAACAAAGGCCTTGCCGCCCCATTCCGGGAAGAGCCGCTCCAGCATGGCGATAGAGCCCTGGCCGTTGGGACTGGCCGCTGCCACGCGCCGGTAGACGGGCAGCGCGGCGAACAATGTGACGAGCACCAGAACCAGCGTGGCCACGGGCGAAAGCAGGCCCGCGGCCAGGAACGCGATGCCCGGCTGGTATCCCAGAGTGGAGAAGTAGTCCACGCCGGTTAGGCACATCACGCGCCACCAGGCATGTTCACCTTCCGCCTTGTTCTGTACCCCTTTCGGGAGCTGGAGATCGGCCAATAGCCAATGTGAAAGTTTCACTCTGGTGCAAACCTCCGGATGCGCGAGCCTCATGGAGCGCAAAATCAGAGGCCAGTCTAACTGGGATACAAAATGTGAGTTGTTGGATGGTCAAGCGGTAGCGATAGGTCGCTTTGGCGTGCCGGGTACGGTGCGGTCCGCGCGGCGAAGCCGGCTCGGGGCGATCTCGGACAGTTCCCGGGTGAAACGCCGCCCCGGTGGAGGGCCGGAGACGGCGTCATCGCTTACAGAAGCTACTGGCTGGAACGCTGCGCCTGGTCAAAGCGCTGGTTGACCTCGTCCCAGTTCACTATGTTCCACCAAGCGGCCAGGTACTCCGGACGGCGGTTCTGGTATTTCAAGTAGTAGGCGTGCTCCCACACATCGTTGCCCAGGATCGGGTGCTTGCCTTCGGAGATCGGATTGTCCTGGTTGGGCGTGGTGACGATCGCAAGCTTGCCGCCGCTCCACACCAGCCAGCCCCAGCCGGAGCCGAATTGCGCGGCGGTCTTCTCTTCGAACTGTTTCTTGAACTCTTCAAAAGAGCCGAAGTCTTTTCTGATCTGCTCTGCGATATGTCCGGTGGGTTCGCCACCGCCGTTCGGCTTCATGATCTGCCAGAACATGGAGTGGTTCACGTGGCCGCCGCCATTATTGCGCACCACTGTGCGCACGTCTTCCGGAATGGAGCCGAGATTTTTGAGCAAATCCTCCGGGCTCTTGGAGCCGAGTTCAGGGTGCTTTTCAACCGCACCATTCAGCTTGCTCACATAGGCCGCGTGGTGCTTGTCGTGGTGCAGCTTCATTGTCGCTTCATCGATGTGGGGTTCGAGCGCGGCGTAGTCGTAGGGTAGGGGTGGAACTTCGTAGGCCAAGGATTCCTCCTGTCGATCTGTGAAAATTGTGTAAACGTCTGGCGCTAAATCTGATCGCGAGCGCCGAAACGCGCCGTGGGCCGGATGCATCGGCTCCGCGCTGGAGCGCACCGCATGACTCAGCGATCATGACCTAGCGAACATGGCTCAACGATATGGATGCCGATTCCCTCCCTGAAGTCGCAGAGTCCCCTGGCTTTCCCTCCGGCGTCTGCAACCAAAACCGGCACTCAGCAGTCTGTAGGATGGAGTTGGACGATCTGCGGTTTGGAAGCGTGGTGGTGGCGAAAACACGCGAGCCACCGCGAGACCTTTTCATATTGAGACGCTGCCTTTGCCAAAGAACCCGATAACACGCCGGCAACTGTTGCGCAGCGGCGGGGCAGCCGGTGTGCTCGCGCTGGGCTCTCCGGCCGCGGCCATTGCCGAGGGCTTGCAAAACCAGCCCTCCGCACCACAGACCAGCGGGACGGCACCGCGCACGCAGGAGCAGGCGGCGGAGGAATACCGGCACCCGCCCGGTGTCTTCATTAACCGCCCGCTCACGCAAATTTCCAAGGCGGCGGAAGCTCTGCTTGACGATATGGAAGGACGCAACTGCGACTTCTTCTTCAACGAAGCCAGCCCGAAGACCGGCCTGGTGCGTGACCGCGCGCCTTCCCAGGGACGTTCGATGAGCCGCGTTGCCAGCATCGCCGCTACTGGCTTCGGGCTGAGCGCCATGTGCATCGCGGCCAAGCGCAACTACCTCCGCCCTATCGACTGCGAGCAGCGCGTGGAGCGGACGCTCGCCTTTCTGCTTGAGAAGTGCCCGCACGAGCACGGCTTCCTCTATCACTTCATTGATATCGACAGCGGTTCGCGTATGTTTGCGAGCGAACTCTCCTCCATTGATACAGCCCTGCTGATGTGCGGCGTGCTCCATTGTCGCCAGTTCTTTGCCGGAAACAGCCGCATTGCCGCGCTGGCGACCACGCTCTACCGCCGCGTGGACTGGCAGTGGATGCTCAACGGCGGCGACACGCTTTCCATGGGCTGGCTGCCCGACGGAGGCTTCCTCCAGCATCGCTGGGACATCTACGCCGAGCTCACAACCATGTACCTCATGGCGATCGGCTCGCCCACCCATCCCGTGCCCACCACCAGTTGGGAGGTGCTGCAACGGCCTATTGCGCCCTACGGCGGCATCGATTACATCACTGGCGTCGCCCCGCTTTTTATCCATCAGTATCCGCAGGCCTGGTGCGATTACCGCGACCAGCGCGACCGCCATGCGAACTACTTTACTAATTCCATTGCGGCTACGCGCGCGCATCAGTTGTGGTGCCTTGTGCTGGGGCAGCGCTTTGGCTGGATCGACCAGGATATGTGGGGCATTACGGCGTCGGATTCGCGGCAAGGCTATCGCGTCTGGGGAGGTCCTCCATCGATCGGCCCACTGGATGGCACGCTCGTTCCCTGTGCCTGTGCCGGCTCCCTGGTCTTTCTTCCAGCGGAATGTTCCCACGTGCTGCTGACCATGCGCGACCGCTTTGGAGACCGCGTGTACCAGCGCTACGGGTTTGTCGATGCATTCCAGCCCAAAGCCGGCTGGTTTGCGCAGGATGTCATCGGTATCGACGTCGGCATCGGGCTGCTGATGGCGGAAAATCTGCGCACCGGGTTTGTATGGGAATACTTCATGAAGAATCGGGAGATCACGCACGCAATGCGCGAGTGCGCCTTCCACCCGGACCCCGACGCGAACTCACAAGTGCTTTAATAGCTGGGCTCATGCTCGTAGGCGCCATTCAACTCGTTGCAGGGGCTTGCGCAAAACGTCTTCTGGTTTGTAACCGATTGTCATCGGCTCACATCACATGGAGCGCATGAGCACAGAATCATTGCAATACAGATGGATCGACGGACAAGGCGAGGCATTTGGCGCGCCAGGCCTGCCGCCGCGGTGGACGTCGAGCGCTAAGGACGTCGTCGGCACCGCCTATGCCGTCGCCAGCCGGTTGTGGTTCACGGTCTCGCACGGCACCGTGAACGAACTCTACTACCCCACCATCGATCGCCCGCAGGTGCGCGACCTCGAACTGCTCGTCACGGACGGCGAAACCTTTGCGCATGAAGAAAAGCGCGACTTTGACCGGGAATTCGCCTATATCGATGGGGACGCGCCGGCGGTTCGACTGACCAATCGCGACCGCGAAGGGCGATACACCCTCGTCAAAGAACTGCTGAGCGACCCGCACGCGCCGGTGCTGTTGATGCGCATCCGCCTGGAGGGTGATGCGCAGCTTCTGCCGCGGTTGAAAGTTTACGCATTGCTGGCGCCTCACCTGGAGGTCGGCGGCGAAGGCAACTCCGCGCGTCTGCTGGACGTTGCCGGCCAGCGCGTGCTGCTGGCCTGGAAGGGGCGGACGACGCTGGCGATGGCAGCGAGTTGTGGCTTCAGCCGCGCCAGTTGCGGCTTTGTGGGCGCGAGCGACGGCTGGCAGGACGTGATGAAGAACCTCGGCATGACCTGGGAATTCGGCAACGCGCTGAATGGCAACATTGCCGTGATCGGCGAGATGGACGTGGCCCGGTCTCGCGAATTTACCGTTGCCGTGGGCTTCGGGGAAGGCACGCATGCCGCGCTCACCAGCACGCTCGGCTCGCTCAGCACGAATTTCGAGCTGCAGGAGAAGCGCTTTCTGGAACAGTGGCAGCGTACGCACTTCCCAGCGGAGCTGGCCGCCCATAGTGGCGACGGTGGCAGGCTCTTAAAGACCAGCCATCACGTCCTGCTGGCGCACGAAGACAAAACCTTTACGGGCGCCTTTATTGCCTCGGCGTCTATCCCCTGGGGGCAGGTGAAGGGCGATGCGGACCTGGGCGGCTACCACCTGGTGTGGACGCGCGACATGGTGCAGTCCGCCACAGCGCTGCTGGCTACGGGCCAGGAAGGAACCGCGCGGCGCGCCCTGGTCTATCTGGCATGCACACAGAAGCCGGACGGCGGCTTTGCCCAGAACTTCTGGGTGGACGGCACGCCTTACTGGTCCGGTTTGCAACTGGACGAGACCGCTTTCCCGGTCATCCTTGCCTGGCGCTTGTGGAAGCGGGGGGTGCTCGGCGACTTCGATGTGTTCCCCTTTGTGGCCCGCGCGGCCGGCTTTCTTGTGCGGCATGCTCCGGTTACCCAGCAGGAGCGCTGGGAGGAGAACGCCGGCTACTCCCCGTCCACCTTGGCGGTAGTGATTACGGCACTGCTGTGCGCCTCGGAGATGGCGCGGGCCTATGACGCCGCGGAGCTTGCCCAGTTCCTGCAGGACCAGGGCGACTGGATCGAGTCACACCTGGAAGACTGGACCGTGACCAACGCAGGCGTGCTGCTGCCCGGGGTCGAGCGGTACTACATGCGCATCCGCCCTCCGGAGAAAGATGCGCCCTATACCGCGGAGGGACCCGGAACCGAAACCATCCGAATCGCCAATCGCGGACCAGGGGAAAAGGCCGAATTCGAGGCACGCGAGATTGTGGACGGAGGCTTTCTCGAGCTGGTGCGCTACGGCGTCCGCCGCGCCGATGACCCACTGATTGTCAACACATTGAAAGTCATCGATGCGGTGCTCAAGCGCGATCTTCCCCAGGGGCCCGGCTATCGCCGTTACAACCACGACGGCTATGGACAGCAGAAGGACGGAGCGCCGTTTGAAGGTTTCGGACAAGGCGGATGCTGGCCGCTGCTTACCGGTGAGCGAGCACATTACGAGCTCGCCGCGGGGGGTGATGTCGCTAGGTTACGCAGCATGATGGAAGGGTCCTGCTCGACTGGCGGCATGCTTCCGGAGCAGTTGTGGGATTTCGAGGACCTGCCGGAGCGGGGGATGCTGCGCGGCCAGCCTTCCGGGGCTGCGATGCCGCTCGTGTGGGCGCACGCCGAATACCTCAAGCTCCTCCGCTCCATTGCGGATGGCGAGGTCTTCGATCAGGTCTCGGCTGTTGCGGAGCGCTACACGCAAGCCCAATCGAGGTCGCAGATCGAGGTGTGGCGGACTGATCGGCAGGTCCGCACCATCGCCCAAGGAAAGGCGCTGCGTATCGAAAGCCAGCAGGCTTTCGAAGTGACCTGGAGCACGGCTAGCTGGGCAACTGTAAACCGCACTGTTGCCAAATCCGTCGGGTGGGCCGGATTCTTTGCCGACCTGCCTGCTGCCGCGCGCGCCGGGGATTCGGTTGCCTTTACCTTCTACTGGCCTGAGCAGGCGCGGTGGGAGGGAAAGAACTTCACGGTCGAAACGGAGGCGAAGGCGGCCGGCTGAAGAAACCTGGGACGTGTATCGTTCTTGCGACATCTCACAACAGAGAAGCCGCGTTCATTCGCGAGAACTGACGCGGCGCATTGCTCCCGTCCGGTTCCGCAAGCTGGTTGTAGACTGGGGCTGCGAAAATTTCGATTGTCGCCTTCGCGCCAGATTGGCGCCCGAGGCTGAAGGAAGAGCATAGGAACAGGTATGAGTGAACTGGAACAGCAGTCGATCAATGCACTGCGATTTCTCGCGGTAGACGCGGTTCAGAAGGCTAAGAGCGGGCATCCCGGCGCCCCTCTTGGAGACGCGCCCATCGCCTACCTCCTCTTCCACAAGTACATGCGGCACAATCCCAAAGACTCGCACTGGCCCAACCGCGACCGCTTTGTGCTGTCCAATGGGCACGCATCGGCGCTGCTGTACGGCGTGCTTCACCTGACTGGATATGACGTCAGCATTGAAGACCTTGAGCAGTTTCGCCAATGGGGGTCAAAGACGCCCGGGCACCCGGAGCTGCACGACACCGATGGGGTGGAGGTCACAACCGGTCCGCTCGGCCAGGGTTTCGCCATGGGCGTCGGCATGGCCGTTGCGGAGCGCCACCTCGCCGCGGTTTATAACAAGCCCGGCTTCGACATCGTTGACCACTACACCTACGTCCTGTGCTCGGACGGCGACCTGATGGAAGGCGTCTCGCACGAATCGGCATCGCTCGCCGGTACTCTCGGCCTGGGCAAGATGATCTATCTCTACGACGACAACCTCATCTCGCTCGATGGACCTACGGAGCTTTCCTACAACGAGGACGTGCTCAAGCGCTTTGAGGCTTACCACTGGCACACGCAGATCGTCGAAGATGGCAACGACCTTGAAGGCATCTCGAAGGCCATTGACGCCGCCAAGGCGGTTACGGACAAGCCCTCGCTCATTGCCGTTCGCACGGTGATCGGCTATGGCAGCCCGCTCGCCGGCACCAACAAAGCACACGGCGAGCCCTTGGGCCCGGAGCACGTGAAGGAAACCAAGAAGAAGCTCAACTGGCCGGAAGACAAGACGTTCTATGTTCCGGAGGACGCCAAAAAGCATTGGCTGGAAGCCGTGGACCGCGGCGCGAAGTTCGAGCAGGAATGGAAAGACCTCTTCGCCCGCTACGAGAAGGAGAATGCGGAACTCGCGGCCGAGTTCAAGCGCACCGTTGTCGAAGGAAAGCTCAAAGACGGTTGGGAGAAGAGTCTTCCGGTCTTCCCGCCGGATGGAAAACCCGTGGCCACGCGCTCTGCCGGCAACACCGTGATGAATGCCATCGCGAAGGAAGTGCCGGAGTTGATCGGCGGCGCAGCCGACCTTTCCACCTCCACCAAGACCGTCATCAAGGATGGCGGCAACTTCCACCTTGACCCAGCCGGGCGCAACATCTACTACGGCGTGCGCGAATTCGGCATGTGCGCCATAGTCAACGGCATGGCCGTGCATGGCGGCATTATCCCGTACGGTTCCACCTTCTTCGTCTTTAGCGACTACTGCAAGCCCGCACTGCGCCTGGCCGCCATCATGAAGGCGCATTCCATTTTCGTCTTTACGCACGATTCCATCGGCCTGGGCGAAGACGGGCCCACGCACCAGCCTATTGAGCACCTGATGATGCTGCGCGCGGTTCCCAACCTGATTGACCTGCGACCGGCCGATGCCAACGAAACTGCGGCGGCCTGGGCCGTCGCTCTTGAAAGCAACGCGCCCTCGTTTATGGCGCTCTCCCGGCAGGACTTGCCGATTCTGGACGCTGCAAAACTTAACGTCATGCAGAACTTCCGCAAGGGCGCGTACATCGTGGAGCAGGGCACCGATAAGCCTGACCTGCTGATCGTAGGCACGGGCGCAGAGGTCTGGCCGTCCCTTGAAGCCGCCAAGCGCTTCCAGTCGGAAGGCACCAACGTCCGCGTCATCTCCATGCCCAGTTGGCGGCTCTTTGAGCAGCAGTCGGAGGAGTACCAGAACTCCATCTTCCCCGACCACCTGCCCAAGCTGGCCGTGGAAGCCGGCTCGCCACTCGGCTGGTGGAAGTGGGTCGGCCGCCACGGAGATGTCATCGGCATGGATCGCTTCGGCGCCTCCGCTCCCGGCACCACCGTGCTGGAAAAGTTCGGCTTCAATGCTGAAGGCGTTTACAAACGGGGCAAAGCCTTGATCGAACGCAATAAGGACAGGACAGCCAGCTCGCCGGAAAAGGGCACCGTGGCCGATTCGAAAGGTTCGGGGCACTGATGAAGATCGCCATCGCATCCGACCACGCCGGCTTCCGCTTGAAGGAAGAGATGCGGGCGTACATCCAGGGCCTGGGTCATGAAGTCACGGACCTGGGCGCCTTCAACGAGGAGCCGTCGGACTACCCGGACTTCGCGCAGAAGGTTGGTGACGCTATCCGCGGCCAGCAGGCCGAACGCGGCGTGCTCATCTGCGGCAGTGGCGTCGGCGTCAGTGTTGCGGCCAATAAAATCCCCGGTATTCGCGCCGGCATGTGCCACGACTGCTATTCCGCCCACCAGGGGGTCGAGCACGACGACATGAATGTCCTTGTCCTGGGCTCGCGCATTGTCGGCAGCGCGCTGGCCGCCGACCTTGTAAAGGACTATCTCAGCGCGACTTTTCAGGGCAGGGAAGAACGTTTCGTGCGCCGCCTGAACAAAGTGAAAGCCATCGAGCAACGGTATATGTCCTCCGCCAACCCTCCGCAGTCGCAGCCCTTGAGCGCGAAATAGGCGCACGCCATGGCACAGATCGAAGTGGTCTATTTCGACGTGGGGGGCGTCCTGCTGACCAACGGCTGGGACCATACAGAGCGTGCGCGCGTGCTCGATCACTTTGGCGTGGATCGCGAGCGCTACGAGGCACGTCACGCTGCTCCCAATGACGCATGGGAAAAGGGCAAGATCACGGTCGAAGAGTTCCTGCGTGAGACCGTCTTTTACGAGCCCCGGACATTCACCATCGCGCAGTTTGTGCAGGCGATGCGAGAACAATCGCAATGGCTCCCCAAGGGCGCCATTAGCACCTTGCGTGCGCTCCGCGCCTCCGGCCAGGTCAAGCTTGCGATGCTGAACAACGAAGCTCGCGAGCTGAACGACTACCGCATCGACCATTTCGGGCTTGATTGCTTTTTCGATGGGTTTTTCAGCTCCTGTTATCTGGGCCTGCGCAAGCCCGATCCCGCGATCTTTGAAGCGGCGCTGGCGCTGTTGCATCAGAAGCCCGAGAGAAGCGCTTTCATTGACGATCGCGAAGGCAACTGCGCAGCTGCAGCCAAACTCGGCTTCCATGCCATTCAGTATCAGGACGAGCAACAGCTTGCGCGGGAGTTGCATGCATTGGGTATAGCGGTCGATAGCGGCCAGGCAGCATAGCGAATTTCGAGTAGCAACGCGGAGGAGAAAAGCGATGGAAATGGGTCTGATCGGGTTAGGCAAGATGGGTTTCAACATGGCCGAGCGGTTGCGTGAGCACGGCCACAAGGTTGTCGGTTTCGATTTCAGCGCCGACGTCGTGAAAAAGCTGGGCGATACAGGATCGACGGGCGTGAACTCGCTCGAAGACCTCGTGAAAAACCTCAAAGCTCCCCGTGCTATCTGGCTCATGGTTCCCTCCGGCGCGCCGGTGGATGAGACCATCGCCAAACTACAGCCGCTAATGCAGAAAGGCGATACGTTTATCGACGGCGGGAACTCGAATTACAAAGACTCGCAGCGGCGCGGGCAGGAGTGCGAAGCCAAGGGCTTTCACTTCGTCGATTGCGGCACTTCGGGCGGGGTTTGGGGCCTAAAAGAGGGCTATAGCATGATGGTCGGGGGCAGCAAGGAAGCCGTCGATCCGCTGCGGCCGATCTTTGAAGCGCTTGCGCCCGCGCCCGACAAGGGCTGGGGGCACGTAGGCCCAATCGGCGCCGGCCACTTTGTCAAGATGGTCCACAATGCTATCGAGTACGGCATGATGGAAGCGTATGCGGAGGGATTTTCCATCCTGCAGCACAAAGAGGAGATGCACCTCAATCTCGAGCAGATCGGCGAGATCTGGCAATACGGCTCGGTTATTCGCTCCTGGTTGCTCGACCTAACGGTGGACGCGCTCAAGAAAAATCCCACGCTCGATGGCATTGAGGCATATGTGGTCGACTCCGGCGAGGGCCGTTGGACTGTGTTTGAAGCCATCGACCTCAATGTTTCGGCGCCCGTCATCACCGAGTCGCTCCTCCGGCGTATTCGCTCGCGCGAAGTAAACAACTTCAGCGATCGCATGCTGTCCATTATGCGCAACGCCTTCGGCGGTCACGCGATCAAGAAGAGCAGCTAACGGAGCTGCGCAGAAAGGGAGTAAACACCATGGCGACGATGACCGAAACGCAAGCCTTGCCGGAGGTTCGTCCGGCGCACCACGGCGAAAGAATTCCGGAACCTACCGCCGTCGTCATCTTTGGTGCTTCCGGCGATTTGACCAAGAGAAAATTGCTACCGGCACTGTTTCATTTACAGCAAAGCGGTCTGTTGCCGAAGGAGTTCGCCGTTGTCGGCGTGGCGCGTCGCCCCTTGCAGGATGAGTTCGCTCGCGACATGCGCGAAGGCATCACCAAGTTTGGCGGCGTGAGCGATGACAACAAAGACCTGGACCGCTTCATGGAGAACGTCAGCTACCACGCCATGAACTTCGACGATCATGCCGGGTATGAAGCGCTCAAGCAGGCGCTCGAAACGATCGATCAGGTAAAGGGAACCAAGGGCAACCGGCTTTTCTATCTCGCCACCGCGCCTGATTATTTTTCCGAGATCATCCATCAGTTGGGCCAGCATGGCATGGCGCAGCCCGCGCACGGCACTGTGCACACCATCATCGAGAAGCCCTTCGGGCACGATCTCGCCTCCGCCCGGGAGCTGAACGACGATGTGAACAGCGTCTTTCGCGAAGACCAGGTATTTCGCATCGACCACTACCTCGGCAAGGAGACGGTACAGAACATCCTCGTCTTCCGCTTTGCGAATGGCATTTTCGAGCCGATCTGGAATCGTAACTATGTCGATCACGTTCAGATCACGGCTGCGGAAGACATTGGCATCGAGGGGCGTGGGCCGTTTTACGAAAGCGCTGGAGCATTGCGTGACGTGGTGCAAAACCACGTCATGGAGCTGCTCTCCTTCGTTGCCATGGAGCCACCGAATTCGTTTGAAGCCGAGGCGCTCCGCCGCGAAAAGCTGAAGGTCTGGCGCGCGATCCAGCCTATCCACGCGGAAGACACCGTACGCGGGCAGTATGGGCCGGCAACCCTCGGCGGCAAAGAGGTAAAGGGCTATCGCCAGGAAGACCGAGTTAACCCGAACTCGAAGACCGAGACCTTCGCCGCGCTCAAGCTCACCATTGAGAACTGGCGCTGGGCAGGCGTCCCCTTTTATCTGCGCGCGGGCAAGCGGCTGGCCAAGCGCTCCACGGAAATTACCATCCAGTTCAAGCAACCGCCGCTGCTTCTTTTTAAGGAAGCCGCCGCCGGCAAGTGCAGCGAAATCCAGCCAAATCTCATCACCATGCGCATTCAGCCGGACGAGGGCATCTCTCTTCGCTTCGGCGCCAAGGTGCCCAGCCCCAACATGGAAGTCTGCCCGGTAATCATGAACTTCAAGTACGCCGAGGCTTTCGGGACCAACTCCGCCAATGGCTATGAGCGGCTTCTGCTTGACGCCATGCTGGGCGATGGAACGCTCTTCGCGCATCGTGAAGGCGTGGAGGCGACCTGGGCGCTCTTGACTCCGCTGCTGGAAACATGGAGCAAGGGGTCTCCCGGCGATTTCCCAAACTATCCAGGCGGGTCGTGGGGCCCGAAGGCGGCGGACGATTTGCTCGCGCGCGATGGCCGCTCATGGCGCACCACATAAAGGAAGACGATGGGGAGAACTACTACAGTTACATATCGTGTCTTTCGTTCCGCTGACGAGTTTGCCGCGGGAGCAGCGCAGTATTACGCGGACGTGCTGGCCGCCGCGGGCCGTCAGCGCACCCATGTGCGCGCCGCTTTCTCCGGCGGCAGCACGCCCAGGCCGGTGTTTGCACTGCTGGCCGACCCCGCCCACGGCTACCGCGCCGAGGTGCCATGGGAAAAGTTGGAGTTCTTCTTTGTCGATGAGCGCACGGTCGCGCCTGCAGACCCCGACAGCAACTACGGCATGGCCCGCACCGCCCTGCTTGCGCGCGTGCCGCTCGAGCCTTCCCAGATCTTCCGCATGCAGGGCGAACTTGACCCGGAAGAAGCCGCGGCGAAGTATGAATCGGCCATCCGCAATGCCTTCCGGCTGGAAGGCGCGCAGATGCCGCAATTCGATGTGATTTCACTCGGCATAGGCGACGACGGACACACGGCTTCGCTCTTCCCCCATACTGCGGCGATTCACGAACTCGGCCGCATCGTTGTCGCCAATCAGGTTCCCCAGAAGGACACCTGGCGGCTGACCCTGACGTGGCCGGTCATCAACCAGGCCCACGACGTTTCGTTTCTAATCCGGGGAGCGGATAAGGCGGAGGTGCTTGCTCGCGTTTTCTCCGGCGACTATGACCCGGAAGCACTGCCTTCGCAACTGATCCAGCCCGCCAATGGTAAGCTGACTCTCTTGCTCGACGAGGCAGCAGCGGCGGGTTTGCCAAAGCCGCCGCCCGGAGCCCCGGGGTTTTCGGAGGGCACACTGGAGATCAGTCGATGATTCTGGCGGGCGATGTGGGCGGCACCAAGGTCGATCTGGCGCTCTACGACTTCCAAGGCGGTAAGCTCGTGCGCACCGACGAACAGCGGTATGCTGCCCAGGAGCACGAAGGCCTTTCCGTTATTGTGCAGTCTTTCCTGCAGGAACGTGGCAAAGCCGGAATAGTTTCGGCAGCGTGCTTCGGCGTCCCCGGCCCGGTGCGCGAAGGCATGCTCAAACTGACCAACCTGCCCTGGATTCTGGATAGCCGCAAGCTTTCCATTGAACTCGATATCCCGCATGTCTTCCTGATCAACGATCTTGAGGCGAACGGCTACGGAATCCCGGAACTCAACCCTGACCAGATCTTTGTCTTGAGCGAAGGCGATGCGAGCATAGCCGGCAACCGCGGTTTGATCGCGGCCGGTACGGGGCTGGGCGAAGCCGTCGTAGTGTGGAACGGAAAGACGCATGTGCCCATGGCCTCCGAGGGCGGTCATACGGATTTCTCTCCGCGCAACGAAGATGAGATCGAGCTGTTGCGCTATCTCCAACGGACGCTCGGTGGCCGCGTCAGCTTTGAACGTGTTGTCTCCGGCATCGGCATCAAAAATATTTACGCTTTCCTGCGCGACGAGAAGAGATTGGACGAGCCGCAATGGCTTCGCGAGCGCATGGAAACGGAAGACCCGAATGCAGTCATCGGTGAGCTTGGCGAAAGCGGCGAAAGCGAAATCTGCGTCAAGACACTCGACATGTTCGCGTCTGCTTACGGGGCGGAGGCCGGCAATCTTGCTCTCAAGGTGCTGGCCATTGGCGGCATCTACCTGGGCGGCGGAATCGCTCCCAAGATACTGAAAAAGCTGCAGGACGGCGGATTCATGCAGGCATTTACGGACAAAGGCCGGTTGAGCAACCTGCTCGTGCAGACGCCCGTGCGGGTCATACTCGAAAGTCGCGCGGCTCTCATTGGCGCCGCCGCTTTCGCGGAGGCCCGGGCCGCAGAGTTGGGCGGACGTTCAGAGCGCGCTGCGTCTATAGAGTTCTCCGCATCCCGATAGCGAATACACTAGTCCACGGAGTACGTGCCGCATGTCCCGCCCACATCCTGAGTTCCGGCGCTTACGCAGATATGTGCTCTGGATATATGTATCTGCCGCCGTCACAAATGCGGCATTTGCTCATGCGGTGCTCGTTAGCTCTTCCCCGCAGGCGAATGCCATGATCCATGGCGACAGCACGGAAGTCATTCTCGAATTCAACTCCCGCATCGATGCAGCGCGGTCTTCGCTCACGTTGATTGTTCCCGATGGTCGCCAACAACCGCTCGCTCCCGACCTGCATACCCGTCCCAACGTGCTGGAATCGACAGCCGCACACCTGGGGAAGGGCAGCTATACCCTGCGCTGGCAGGTGTTGGCCAGCGATGGCCACATCACCCGGGGCGCACTCTCCTTTGCAGTCCGCTGATCGCCTTCTGCCGAAAACGGAAGCACGCGCTTGATCTGGCTTCTCAACGACCTTGAGCTTCTCGCAGTCTTGCTCCATGCCAGCGTCCTTGCCTGTGAGGCTTTGGTCCTTGGTGGCCTGGCATTTGTACTCGCGGTAGCGCTTCCTGCACGGGCAAACGACGCAGTCTGCCGGCTTTGCGGTCGCGGAATCGCCTGGTCGGCCAGCGGCCTTTGCCTCGCCGAACTCGCTGCTATCGCTGTCGCTGTCTCCATGCTGCTGTGGGATGGTGGCGTTCCACTTCGCGCCGCACTCATGGCGTCCCCCATCCTCGCTCAGGGCTTCGTTGGTCTTTGCGCTGTTCTACTAGCCCTCTGCGCACGCGGGCTGGTGCGGGCATCGCCCACCCCGTTCGCGATCGGCGGCGCACTGCTTGCCGCCATAGGTGTGCTTGCCGCGACGCTATCTCTCAGCCACGCGGCATCGCGTTTAGACCATCGTTCCCCGCTGCTGCTGTTGACCGCCCTGCATCACCTGGGGATGGCCGTCTGGATCGGCGCCATGCCCTATCTGTTGCTTGCGCTTCCGCGAGCAGGCGCGATGGCGGAAGCACGGACTATGGCCCGCCGGTACTCCGCCATGGCGCTTGCCGGAGCCGCTCTGCTACTCGGCGGCGGTCTCGGCCTTGCCTGGTTCTACGTCGGCTCGCCCAGTGCGCTGTACGGCACGGCTTACGGGGTCGTGCTGCTAGGGAAGGTTTACCTGCTGCTGCTGCTGGTCGCGCTCGGCGCGGGCAATTGGTTCGTGGTGCGCCGGCTCCAGATAAACCCGCAGACGCTTCTTCTTCGTCTGCGCCGTTTTGCCGAGGTGGAAATCGGTCTCGGCTTCACGGCAATACTCGCCACAGCCTCGCTCGTTTCGCAGCCGCCGGCCATCGATCTCGTACAGAACCGGCTCACGGCCCCGGAGATCAAGGCACGCTTCCACATCCAGCTTCCGCGCATGCATAGCCCGCCGGTTCGCGCTCTGGCGCCCCCGAGCTCCATGGAAGCAGCGGTAGAACAGCACCGTTTTGGATATGTAACAGAGTCGGATGCGAATGACATCGCCTGGTCTGAGTACAACCACCACTGGGCCGGGCTGATCGTTGCTCTGGCTGGAGTCTTGGCCCTGCTCAGCCGCTATCGCAGGTTCCGCTGGGCGCGCTATTGGCCGCTCAGCTTCGCGGCTCTGGCCGTCCTCATCCTGCTTCGCGCCGACGCTGAAGGCTGGCCCCTGGGTCCGCGCTCCTTCTGGAAGACCTTTTCCGAGCCCGATGTGCTGGTGCACCGGCTGGCTGCGCTCCTCGTCCTGCTGTTCGCGGTCTTCGAATGCGGAGTGCAAGCCGGCAAAATCCGCGCCGTATGGGCGACCTTCGTTTTTCCTGCTATGTGCGCGCTCGGCGCCGCTCTGCTGCTTACGCACAGCCACGGGCTTGCCAACGTGAAAGAAGAGCTGCTGGGCGAAATCACCCACAGTGGCGTCGCGCTCCTCGGTCTGACCGCGGGCTGGGCGCGGTGGCTCGAACTTCGCCTTCCGGAGCAACGAAGCAGCAGGATCGCTGCCATGGTCTGGCCGTTGTTCCTGATGCTCGCCGGCCTGCTGCTTCTCGATTATCGGGAAGCTTGACCCCACATAAGATGCGTCCGTTGATTTGCGTGAACCAGAGCTGGGGGTGGTGCGTACCTATTCCCAGCTCACTAGCGCCCGCGTTCTGTCCGCGCTGTGGTTGTGTGATCGCAATTCCGGCAACAAAGCGGTACAACGGTATACAGTAATCTGTTCGCGCGGTCGCGGCCCACCCGCGCAGGCTTGAGTCACTGAATTTGAAGGAGGCAATATGTTGATTGGAACCGTGCTTAGGAAGTGTCCGCGCTATCTCGCCGCGGCTGGTCTTTGTTTTGCGCTCTTTCCTTCCACGCTCTTGCATGCGCAGCGCCTTCCCACCTCTGTGCGCCCAGACCACTACACGCTCCTTCTCACTCCCGACCTCAAGAAGGCTACCTTCAGCGGAGATGAGTCGATTGACATCACGCTGAATCAGCCGATGAGCTCCGTCACTCTCAACGCCGCTGAGATCGATTTTCAGAAGGTGACCGTCAACGCCGGGGGCAAGGAACAGACCGCGCAGGTCACGCTGGACAAAGACAAGCAGCAGGCCACCTTCGCCTTCCCCGCCCAGCTCGACTCTGGCAAGGCAACACTGCACATTGCTTACACCGGCATCCTTAACGGCCAGCTTCGCGGCTTCTATCTTTCAAAAACGGCCAAGCGCAACTACGCCGTCACTCAGTTCGAACCCACGGACGCCCGCCGCGCATTCCCGTCCTTTGATGAGCCCGCTTACAAGGCCACCTTTGATATTTCGTTGGTTGTCGACAAGGGCGACACCGCAATCTCCAACACCAACATCGTCTCGGACGCGCCCGGCCCGGTTGCCGGCGAACACACCATCCACTTCGCAACCACGCCCAAGATGTCGACTTACCTCGTTGCCTTTCTCGTCGGCGACTTCCAGTGTCTTTCCGGTTCCAGCGACGGCGTGCCCATCCGCGCCTGCGCCACGCCGGACAAGGTGCAGTACGGCCAACTCGCGCTCTCCTCAGCGGAGTACATCCTGCACTACTACGACACGTATTTCGGCATCAAGTACCCCATGCCCAAGCTCGATATGATCGCGCTCCCGGATTTTGAGGCGGGCGCCATGGAGAACTTCGGGGCCATTACCTATCGCGAGACCGACCTGCTGGCGGACGAGAAGACCGCGTCGGTCGGCACCAAGAAAAACATCGCTTCCGTGGTCGCGCATGAGATGGCGCACCAATGGTTCGGTGACATGGTCACGATGGAGTGGTGGAACAACCTCTGGCTCAATGAAGGCTTCGCCACCTGGATGGAGAACAAACCGCTTGAGGCCTGGAAACCGGAATGGAACATTTCGCAGGATGTTGCCTCTGGTCTGAACGGCACGCTCAATCTGGATGCGCAGCGCGTCACGCGCACCATCCGCGCCAATGCCGAAACACCCGACCAGATCAACGAGATGTTTGACGGTATTACGTACGGCAAGGCCGGCGCCATGCTGCTAATGGTCGAAAACTATCTCGGGGAAGAGACTTTCCGGCAAGGCGTGCACAACTACCTTGCGGCCCACATCTACGGCAATGCCACGGCGGAAGACTTCTGGAACGCGCAAACGGCCAACAGCCACAAGCCGGTGGACAAGATCATGGAAAGCCTGGTGGCTCAGCCGGGTGAGCCACTGCTGACATTTGCGCCCACGGCGAGCGGGGAGGTAAGCGTCGCGCAGAGGCGGTTCTTCCTGAACCCCAAGGCCGCTTCTGGAGACCAGCAGCAGACTTGGACGATCCCGGTCTGCTTCAAGTTCGGCGTGGCTGACCAGGCGTGCGAGCTTCTCTCGCAACAGCAGCAGGCCTTGAAAACGCCACAAGCACAGTTCCTTTTCGCGAATGCCGGGGGCAAGGGCTACTACCGCACCGCTTATGATCCAAAGGACTACACCACGCTGCTTTCCAACGTGGAAAGCGGCCTCCAGCCCACAGAGCGCATCAGCGTCGTGGGCAACGAGTTCGCGCTGGTGCGGGCAGGGCAGTCCAGCGTAGGCGATTACCTGAACCTGGCCGCGGCGTTGAAAGGTGATACCAGCGCGGACGTGATCGGCAGCGTCGCCAGCGGCGTGCGCACCATATACAACCAGATCGCGGCCAACGATGAGGAGCGTAAGCAGCTCTCGACCTGGGTACGCGAGACTTTCTCGCCGGAGTTGAAGCGCGTCGGCATGCCGAGCGCGTCCGACACGCCGGAAAAGCGTGAACTGCGCGCCTCACTCTTCGGACTTCTTGGCGAATACGGCAATGACCCTATGGTGATCGAGGCCTCGAAGCACATCACCGAACAGTTCCTGAAAGATCCGTCTTCGGTGGATGCCACGCTCGCGCAGCCGGCAACGGAAATTGCCGCCGAGCACGGTGACGCGCAGCTCTTCGATGCGCTGCAAAAGGCGTTTGAGTCGGGCAGCAATCCCGAAATCCAGGATGGCGCGCTGCGTTCGCTCGCCTTCTTCGATAATCCGGAACTCGCCAAACGGTCGCTGGACTACGCCGTCTCCGGCAAAGTTCGCAACCAGGACTCGATCATTCAGTTGGCCATCATGCTGCAGCGGCCTGAAACGCGCGACCTGGCCTGGCAGTACATCCAGGCCAACTGGCCCAAGGTCAAAGCGCAGACGACGGAGATGATGGGCGGCGCGCTTGTCGGCTCTTCCGGCAGCTTCTGTACTGCGCAGCGCCGCGACGAGGTCACCACCTTCTTTACGCAAAACAAGGTGCCGGCCGCGGAGCGTGCACTTAAGCGGGCGCAGGACCAGATCGGCGACTGCATGGACCTCCGCGCTGCCCAGGGTCCTAAACTCCAAGCCTGGCTGGCGCAACAGGGTACGGCCGCGACCAGCAAGGGTCAGTAACACCCGAATAATCACCATCCACACCAGAATGGCTGAGCGAGACCTCGGCCATTCTGGCGTTTGACACGCTCACGCCCAGCAGTCCTGCCTACCTGTTTATTCTCTGCCAGCTCGTCGGCTGCCGCCGCGCCCACACCCAGTTCAGCGTCGCCACCGCGGCCGTCAAGCACATCAGCAGCACTTGCCGCTCTTCCAATCGCGTCATCAGCACAGCGGAGATCACGATCCCCAATACCGCACATACTTCTCCGAAGGGAATGCGCAGGGCGGGCCTTTCCGGCTGCATACGTCGCATGCGGATCATCGCCGCACAGCCGGCTGCATAGAGCACCGTCATGGATCCCGCCGCAAGCGCCAGCACCCAAAGAAAGGTTCCCGTCGCCGCCAGTGCGCTTACCAGGAATGCGTACAGCAGTATTCCTGCCGTTGGCGTGCGGTAGCGCGGGTGCAACCTGCCCAGCCAGTCCGGGCAAGCTCCCCGGGCGGCGAGCGATAGAGCGAAGCGTGGTGCGCTCAAAAAGCCAGCAGAGATCCATCCATAGGTCGAGACCATCACGGCCACAGCAATGAATGAAGCGCCGCCATGCCCAAGCAGAGATGATGCGGCATACACCAACGGGCGATCCGTCCGGCTCCCTCCAACCGTCCAGACCACCACCAGTTGCAGGAGCGTGTACACCGCCGCGCAGAGAAGTAGCCCGGTACCGAGCGCGACCGGCACCGTGCGCCGTGGGTCCTTCACTTCGCCCATGGGCACCAGTGCGTCTTCGTATCCGCCATAGGAGTAGATCAGGAGCAGCAAGGCACTGAGCCATGCTCTCCATCCGGCGGCAGGTGCGTGTGATTCTATGATCGGAACTGGGTGCTGGCTGAAGTGCCGCAGCAGCCCCAGTGTGATCAAGCTTCCCAACGGCAGCAGTTTGGCGAGCGTGAGCGCGGAGCTCAGGTTGGTTCCACTACGGACGCCCACATAATTCGCTGCTGTCGGTATCGCGATCAACAGGAGCAATGCTCCTAGACGGCCCGGACCATGCGCCACAACAGGCAAAAACGTTGCCAGGTAGTTCAGGAACAGGTTTGCGCCCGCGGCGCCTCCGCCTACTGCGGCCAGTAGCCAGAACCACCCGATCTGCAGCCCGGCAAAGCTGCCGAACGCCGTCGCCGTATAAAGGTACAACCCGCCTGGTTCAGAAAATTGCGAGGCCAACTCCGCGAGCGGGACCATGATGATGCCCATCGCCATCGCGGCAATGAGCATCGCCAGCGGGCTCTCCCGGCCAACCAGCCGTATCAGCTCAGAAGGCACGCCAAAGATGCCGCTACCGATGATGGAGTTGACGACCAGCGCCGTCAGGGCCCAACGGCCGATGGAGCGAACGAGAGCCATAGCACGACGGTACTGTATGTGCGGACGTGACGGCTGCAAAGCTGGTGGCCGGATTTGAAATGCTGAAGGGTAGAAAGCTACCTTTCTGGCTTGGCGCTCCGTTCAGCAGCCGCTGCCCGGTACGGGCAATGCCGGCAACCGGAGCCGCAGCAATATCCGCGATTCAGATGGTACGCCGCGGTGAATACCATGTACGGTCCATCCCAGTAGTAATCTTCGCCTTCCACCAATGCGGGGCGTGGCAGCCGCTCAGTCATAGCCAAGCTCCCGGGCGGCTGGTGCTTCGGCCATGAACGGCAAAACGGACGGCAACGGCGAAGTCGGGCTCTGCCGAACCTGGCTCCGCTTCGGCTGCTCCCCCGGTCGGGTGGAAGATACCGCCGCGATAGGTAACGATGCGCCCCACCATAGCCGGCGGCCGCTCCCCCGGCACTACGATGCCGACCAGGTTCATAGGATCGGCAGCGGCGGTCGTCACCTCCTCGGAACCGACCTTCTGACGCCGCGCCTCACGCAACGACTCGACTGCTTCCGGCAATGCGAACTGTTCACCGGCGAATCCGGAGAGGAAGCGTCCACCACGCACCGTGCCCCGCGCCTCTAGCCTGCGGAACATCCGATGGAGCTCCCGCCAGCGCGGCATCGTGGTTTCGCGCTCCAGCAGATCGCGGAAGACCACTCCATAGCGCTGCAGCAGCGTTGCGCAGGCGGACTCCACCTGTGCGTCTTCAAGTTCGGCGCGGGCGAGCGCATCCCGCTCCGTCGGCAGCGCCGCAACCTCAACCGGAGCTGCCAGCAGGCTCCAGCGTCCGGCGGTGTTGCGCGTTCTTGGGCCACCGCGCACACCTGTGCGCAGAGGCGCGGAGAAGGCCGCCTTCCGCCGCGGGTCGATCAGCACGCGCAGGCTGTCGAACCCGTCCGCGGTCACCAGCCCCGCGGCCACCAACTCCCAGAGAGCATGGCTGAGCTCTGCAGCCGGAACGCCCAGCGTCCGTACGAGGTCGGCGGCAAAGCTCGCGCCGTATTCCTGCAGGCACGCGCGCACCTTGAGCGCCAGCTCGCCCAGGCAGCAGCCCAGCGCAGCTTCCGGTAGCTGCCGTTGCGTCAGGCACATATCCATCCACTGCGCCTCCTCGCGGAGGAAGAAGGTCACCGGCGCCATCGAGGTAGGCACCACGCGTCGCGGGCCGCCATTCTCTGGCGACCGGAACGCCGGATGCGGCGACACCCGGCCCCACCCGACCACGCCCTGCAGGCACAGCGCATCGAGCCACCGTGGATCATACCCTGCCACCCGCTGCGGCAGGATGGATCGCTCCCACTCCACTGCCGGGGCTTCGAAACCCTCCAACTGCCGCAGCGCTTCCAGCACCCCTTCCTCACCGGAAAGCTGCCGCTGCGGCGCAAGATGCTGCCACCCGAGCAGCCACTGCATAAAGACCGCCGGGGTGACTGGCTCGACCTGTTTGCGGAGCCCCGCTACCGTGCGCTTGTGGATGCGCTGTAGAATCCGCCGCTCGCACCACTCGATATCGTGCTCGCCGGCAGCGGCTCCTGCGCCTTCAAAGACCCCGCGCAGAATGGATCCCTGCATCTCCATCGCGAGCATCGCAGCATACACGCTGGCCGGCTCCAAGCACAGGAAATCGCCCAGCGACCGCGCCGTGACCGGTCCCCAAATACCCATCCAGCCATGGATTGCTTTCTGCAACAACGCCGCATCGGGCTCGTTACCCAGCAGATGCATCGCCTCGATTTCGCGCTCTGCGGCGACGATGTACTCACGGCCCGCGATGCTTCTGCGCACTGCGCGCTGCTGTACGACCAGGCGCTCGAAAAGCTGCTCCCATCCACCTGCGCCCGGATGCGCCAGGGCCGCCTCGGGCACCAGCACCAGCGAGTACAGCAGGTCGTGCAGTTCATGTTCGTCGCGGATGTCGGGCCAGCACTCATCGCGCAAGGCCCGGATCGCTTCAGGATCCAGTCGGCCGACTTCGCCGAGCAGCTTGTCCGGCACCATGCCGCGCATGTTCACGGCGCGCGCGCGCCGCTCTTCCAGCGGAGCGTCGTCAAGATATGCGTACGGGTTTGCGTTCAGCAGACCGTGCGAAAAGGCGGACGGCGTCGTTGAATCGACCGCCAGGCAGCGGATCACACCAGACTCCATGCCGGCCAGTACCCGCTTCAAACCTTCCAGGTCCATGGCCTCCCCGAGCACGTCCTTCATCACCTCGCGGACGAGTGGATGATCGGGAATTTCAATGTCGCCCTCAATGTTTTCCTGGCACGCGGCAACGGAAGGAAAGACGCTGGCCAGCAGATCGTCGGAGCGCGAGCGCTGGATCTGCGGCGCCACCTTTTTCCCCTTTTGAAACCGCAACAGTTGCAGACTTCGGCATGCATCCCACCGCCAGCGCGCCTTGAAGATGGGCGAGGTCAGGGAGGCCTGCTGCAGCAGCTCCGTCACCGTCTGCACAGTAAGGAATTGAAAGACATCGCTCAGAGGAAAGCTATGCTGCTCCGCGAGTGAGATGTTCAGTCCGTTGTCGGTAGCAGAGGCTTGCAGTTCGAAGTTGAAGCCGCGGCAGAAGCGCTTGCGGAGCGCCAGCCCCCAAGCCTTGTTAATGCGACCGCCGAAAGGAGCGTGCAGGATGAGCTGCATGCCGCCGCCCTCGTCGAAGAAGCGCTCGGCTACGATCGTTGTGAGCGTGGGGACCACACCGAGAATTGCCCGGCCCGCGACGACGTAGCCGACCATCTGCTCCGCCGCCGCATCGTTGACCGAGCAGGCGTTCTTCAAAAAGGTAACAGATTCAGCGACATGAGGGTTCGCCTGGCTGATGTATCCCGGCAGGACGGCATCCGGGCCGGACGAAGGCACGCGCGCGCCGATCTCTTCGCGCAGTTCCGATACCCACCGGCACAGCTCGAAGCTGCGCTGCGGCGCTTCTCCGCGCCACACCGGAACGCTCGGCGGCTGGCCATGCGCGTCTTCCACGTAAAGCTTTCCTGCACTCTCGATTCGCGTGATGCGCCAACTCGTGTTGCCCAGCAGGATCACGTCGCCGGCGTGCGACTCAATGGCGAACTCTTCATCAAGCGTGGCGATGGGAACGCCCTCGGGCTGCACGATGACGGAGAAGATGGCGGTGTCCGGAATAGTCCCGCCGTTCGAGACGGCAGTCGTGCGCGCGCCTCGCCGGGCCTGCAGCCGGCCATGCACGCGATCGCGAAGCAGGTACGCGCCGTATCGTCCGCGGGAAACCTCGATACCATCGGCCAGCAGGCACAGCAGTTCTTCGAACTCTGCGCGGGTGAGCTCGCGATAGGGGTGCGCCCGGCGCACTACGTCGAACAACTCGTCTTCCTGCCATGGCTCGGCGGAGCAGGCAGCGACGATCTGCTGCATCAGCACGTCCAGCGGCTTGGGCGGAATCTCCAGCTGGTCCAGAACGCCGGCCTTCATCGCGCGAATCAGCGCTGCGAGCTCGATCAAGTCATCGCGCGTCGTCGCGAAGAAGCACCCTTTCGGCGTAGCGCCTCGCCAATGGCCCGCGCGGCCCACCCGCTGCATGGCCGGAGCAATTGCGCGTGGTGTGTTGATCTGGCACACAAGATCGATAGCGCCGATGTCGATCCCTAGCTCGAGCGAAGCCGTCGCAACCAGCAGACGGATCTCGCCGCCCTTCAGCTTGCGCTCCGCTTCCAGGCGGAGTTTGCGCGAAAGGCTGCCGTGGTGCGCAGCCACGTTTTCAGACCCCAGTCGTTCGCCCAATTGAAAGGCGATCCGCTCTGTCATACTGCGGGTGTTTACAAAGACGAGCGTGGAGCGATGTGCCCCGGCAAGCTCGGCCAGCCGATCGTAGACATTCGTCCACATTGCATTGGTGGTCACGGAGCCGAGTTCGTCGTCCGGTATCTCGATGCCGAGGTCGAGCGTACGGCGCTGGCCGACCTCGACCACGGCTACCTCGGACGCGCGAGCCCCACCCAGGAACTCCGCGACGAGGGATATGGGATTCTGCGTGGCGGAGAGTCCGATGCGCAGAGGCGGCGTCGCTAGTCCTGTGATCATGGCTCCGGGCGCAAGCCGGTTTGCGCCGCAGACCAGCGCGTCCAGCCGCTCAAGCGTAAGTGCAAGGTGGGCGCCGCGTTTGTCATCGGCGATCGCGTGAATTTCGTCAACAATAACCGTGCGCACCCGGCGCAGGTTGTTTCTGCTGCCTTCCGAAGTGAGCAGGATGTAGAGCGACTCCGGCGTGGTGACGAGAATATGTGGCGGCCGCTTCAGCATGGCGCGGCGCTCCGCCGGCAGGGTGTCGCCAGTGCGCACGGCGGTACGCACCTCCGGGCACAGATAGCCGCGTTCCACCGCAAGTTGCTGTATTTCCGCTAGCGGGATCTGCAGGTTCTTCTGCACATCATTCGAAAGCGCCTTGAGCGGCGACACGTAAACGACCTCGGTCTCCGTCTGAAGTTCGCCGTTGATGGCCTTGCGGATTAGCCGGTCGATGCATATCAGAAATGCAGCCAGCGTTTTGCCAGAGCCTGTCGGGGCGGAGATCAGTGTGGGGCGGCCCGCCAGGATGTGCGGCCAGCCACCCTCCTGCGGCTCCGTAGCCGTGCTGAAGCGGCGAATGAACCACTCCTGCGTGACCGGGTGCGCCCAGGCCAGCGCGTCAGCTGCGGATAAAGGTGACTGGGGACCGCCGAAGGGCTCGGCGCCAGGAGCTTCCGGGGGGAACTGCATGGGGTCATTCTACGCGTGTGCTGGGTTGGCTCGCCGCCATGGAACGGCGTGCTTCCGAGTCGCCGAACCGCACTGGTAAGCTGTGCACAGGCCGGTATAGCCGGCACCAATCCGGCACCGCGCTACATACTGCTTCAAGGCATTTGTAGCTGTGATGGTGACAATACGAACGAATTCGAATGGTCGGGACGGGCAGATTCGAACTGCCGACCCCTCGCACCCCAAGCGAGTGCTCTACCAGGCTGAGCCACGTCCCGACGTTTGTTGCAGGGTTTCTTGCTGTTGCCCAGTGTACAGTACGGGCGGTTCGGGGGAAAGCTGCACTGCACCGGGCCGCCCGCGGCTAAGGCCTTATCCGGCAGGCGGAATGTAGTCCTGCGGGAGCGCCGAGCCTTCCCCAAAGAAAAATTGCTGCATCTGCTCGATCAGGAACTCCTGCGCCTCTGGAGTCCACGGCTGCAGGCGATATTCGTTGAGCAGCATTTTTTGACGCTCCACCCACTCGCCCCAGGACTGTCGGGAAACATTGTGGAACACCTTGTTGCCGAAATCGGAGTCGAAGGGCGCTTCGTCCAGGCCCTCCATTTCTTTCTTGTAGCGGGAATCCATAACCATGTGCGGCATGTGTGCGGGTTCTCTTTCGTCCGGAATCTTCAAGCTCCATTGTAAAGGCCGGGGGAGGGCTGTGCCGTGCGGGTCACGGTTGTTCGTCTTGCGTCTCCGGCGGCTCGTAGTTGGAGACGCGCATGGACTGGAGAACCGGCAGCTCCCGCTGCACGCGCCGCCAATCGTCAGCATCCTTTTTGGTGGTGATCGGCGCTGCGGGGTCTGCGTAGTACGCCAGCACGTTGCGCTTGAGTCCGGCGGGAACCGGCTGCGCAGGCGCGGCCGTCAGGCGATGGAGGAGCTTGGCGTACGTCTCATCCGTGAGCGGGTAACCGCCTGGACGCACGGGAGATCCGGTGTCTAGGTCGAGGTTGGGGAGCACGAAGGTGCTTTGCGGCTTCTCCTGCAATTGACGTAGCAGGCCATCGTACCTGTCCATACTGCGATTCACGCTGCCAATGTACAGCGATTCGGTGTCCTGGTTCGGCCCCCGTATCGCCAAGATGGAAAGAGCACCCACCTTGGGAAGAATGCGAATCAGCACGGCGAGCAGGTGCGTGGCAATGCCCGGCGACTTGCGGTATTGGTCCCAGCCATTGGCAAAGTCCGCTTGCTGCAGGCGGTCCTCGTAGGTGTGGAAAGCATCTGTTGGCAGGTCCTCTGGAAACCTGCTTTTGTGAATGACGTTCTCCGCATAAGCAACGCGCGGGATGAGGCTGCGCACCGAGGTGCGATAGCTGCGGATTGCGGGGCGCGCATCACCCAGAACGCTGTGGAGACTGAGCCCGTAAGTTTCAAAGAACGCGCGTTCCAGGAGCGCGCGCGGAACCATCAGGCCCACGTGGCGCAGGTAGGCCGCCGGAGCGAGCCGGTGGTGGCTGAGCTGGTTGATATCGAAGGCGAACTCGGTATTTACATGCGCATGTGGCGCCTGGTCGTAGGTGACGACCGGGCCGTACTTTCTTTCGAGCTTGGGAAATTCGATCGCGGTGGCGGGATTGACGGCATCCTGGTGACCGATGGTGTCGCCAACATAGTGTGAAAGCGCGCCCAGCGCGAAGGCGAACTCATCGGCGCTGCGGGCATCGCGCAAGAGACTCGTGACGAAGTCGCCGGTGCGGACATAATGCGCGAGATCGCTGAAGAACTCGTGCCCGAACGGGTAGTAGCCCATGTCTTGAATGGCCGAGCCGCCAAATGCGTATGCGTGTGCGCGGCGAAGCTGGGCCTCCGTCAGGCCGGGGTACCGGCTGAGCAGGAGAGGTCGTATCGAATCCCGCCACGCAAGGTCGATGATCTGCTCATGCGTGAGCACCGAGTAGGCGATAGATGGGCGAGGCACGCAGCAGAACAGGGAGAGCAGGATTACGAATCGCCGGCCAAGAGCGGGGGCGCACGGGCGGCGGGACCCGCTTCGAAGCTTGGATCTCATGGGCCATATCTTGCGCGAAAGCATGCAGCCATACTAGCGCCTGGTGCGGCGGGCTTCCGCTATTGCAGGGCTCTGCATCTCGTTAAAACTCAATCGTGCGCGGAAGGAGCTGGTGCAGTCTCATAGATATGCGGAAGGGAGAGCCTACTGTCGAGCATTCATGCTGACTTTGCCGATGCTCGCCTTGTGCTCCTTGCCATCGTCATCCATCAAGTAGATTTTGTTCTTATCCACTGCATACTTCACGGGCTCGCCCACGGTGATGTTCGCCGGCTTGGACCACGGAAAGTTCAGTTTCTCCCGCACGGTATACACCTTGTCCGCGGTTTCGATGGTATAGACCTGGAAAGTGTCGTAGTTATCTGTCGAGTTCGTGGTCGTGTTCTGTGAGTAATCTGTCTTGTTGCCACGATTTTTCGCGGATGCGTCCGTATTGGTATTCCAGGTCGTGCCTTGGAGAACCTTTGACTGTTCACTCGAGACGAGCGTGCCGGACCGCCAGTTCCGGACGGTGGACGCAGCATGAGCAATTAATACAATGGCGAGCAAGAGGTACCCACACGCATGCGTTCTTTGTTTCACGGAGCGCTCCTTCTTGAAGGGAAGCCGGGGCCGATGCTGAACGCGCTTTCTCTTCCGAAACAAACGATGGTTCGGGAGAGATTTGCGGTGCGTTCACGCGGCATCAAGGCTAAGCTGCCGGGACCGGGATAGCAAGAAGAAAGGAGCAGATAAAAGACAATACCGCTCCTGGAAGAAAACCTTGCTGGGCTATCTCCGAAGGTGTGGGATCGTTCGCGCGAGCACTGCGATAGGATCAAAACCATGTCGAACAACGGTGTACGCGTCCGCTTTGCGCCCTCGCCCACTGGCATGCTCCATGTGGGCAATGCGCGCACAGCGCTGTATAACTACCTGTTTGCGCGCCACCAGGCGAGCACGGGCGGGAGCGGCACGTTTGTGCTGCGCATTGAAGACACCGACGTGGAACGCAGCGAAGTCCGGCACGAAGCGCAGTTGATGGAAGACCTGCGCTGGCTGGGCCTTGACTGGCAGGAGGGGCCTGGGTTGGATGGAAAGCCAGGCGGCCCGCATGCGCCGTATCGGCAGTCAGAACGGCTGGACATCTATCGCGAGCACACGGACAAGCTGCTGGCGGAAGGCAAGGCTTATCGCTGTTACTGCACGGCAGAAGAGCTGGAAGCAGAGCGCGCGCTGGCCATGCAGGAACATCGGCAGCAGGTGTACTCGGGAAGATGCCGCGGGATCGATACAGCGGCAAGCGCGGAACGCGCAGGCGCTGGCGAACCGTTTGCGGTGCGGCTGCGCATCCCGGAGCATCCGATCCGTTTTCACGACCTGATCCGCGGCGAGGTGGAGTTTCCTGCCGAGGCGGTGAGCGATCCCGTGCTGGTACGGTCCTCCGGCGTGCCGGTCTACAACTATGTGGTGACGGTGGACGATGCACTCATGGAGATTACGCATGTGATCCGCGGAGACGACCACATTTCAAACACGCCCAAGCAGGTGGCCATCTACGAAGCGTTTGGGTGGAAGCCGCCAGTCTTCGCGCATCTTTCGACGGTGCTCGGGAGCGATCGCGAGCGGCTCTCCAAACGGCATGGCGCCACTTCGATAACAAGCTTCCGTGAGATGGGCATTCTGCCGGAGGCGCTGGTGAATTACCTGGCGCTGCTGGGCTGGGGCGCAGAGGGCGGCACGCGGGAAGTGTTCACGCTGGCCGAACTCGCAGCGGAGTTCAAGCTTGAGCGGGTGACCGCATCGCCGGCGGTTTTTGACTTTGCAAAACTCGAGTGGCTGAACCGGCACTATCTCAAAGAGCGCAGCGCTGCTGAAGTGGCCGAACTGGCATGGCCGCACTTCGAGCAGCGCGGATGGCTGCCCGGGCGAGATGTCGCCTCTGCCGATGTGCGGATCTGGTTTGAGCGGGCGGTTGCCGTGTTCGCGCCAAGCGTGGACCGGCTGGATCAACTGCCCGACCGCGCCGCTTTCGTGTTTGCACTGGATATTGCCGCAGCCAGGGCTTCGCCGGATAATGCGCCGCTGCTCGAAAGCGAGACGAGCAAAAGAGTGGTTGCAGCTTTTGCGGAGCAGGTGCGGGCGGCCGAGGAGCCGTTGACCCCGGAGCGCTTCAAAGCTCTGATGAACGAGGTTAAAACAGCAACGGGAGTGAAGGGCAAAGATCTCTTCCACCCCGTTCGCATCGTGCTGACGGGAGCACATGCCGGGCCGGAGTTTGACAAGCTGATGCCACTCTTTGAAGAGGGCAGCCGGCTGGAACTGCCCATGCATGTGCGAAGTGTGCGAGAACGTGTGGAGGCGTGGAGCGCTGAGTAGGCGCTGCGGATTTTTCTTTACAGGTTAGGGCCCGTATTCGTGGAAGGCGATCGGAATGTTCGGGTCGCCGCCGGTGGCCTTCGGCCCGTCCTCGGTTTGTTCTCCTGCTGGTGCGTCTTTTCCACCATGGGCCGTTAGTTTGACGGCGATGTTTCCCCGGGTCGCGCGGGAATACGGGCAGGTTTCGTGTGCCTGCACGACCAGTCTCTCGGCTGCGCCCTGGTCAAGGTTGGCGGCCGTAATATCCAGTGAAACGACAAGGGTAAAGCCGCTGCCGTCGTCCTCGGGCCCAATGCCCACCTGCGAGTGGACCGTGATCTCGCCGGGGTCGATTTTTTGCTGACCAGCCTGGTATTGCATTGCGCCGGTAAAGCATGCAGCATAGCCTGCTGCGAAGAGCTGTTCGGGATTGGCACCCGGTCCGCCTGATCCGCCCAGCGCCGGCGGTGCGGCAAGCGTGAGATCGAGGACGCCATCGGAGCTCTGGACCTGGCCGTTGCGGCCGCCCACTGAAGTGACATCTGCCGTGTAAAGAACCTTCATGCGTGCTCCGATGACCGGGTGGTAGCGCGAGGTTGGCCGTGGTTCACTGTTCCTATGTCTCTAGTCAACGAAAGCTTTGCACACACCTGGACAGCGGAGATCCTGCCGGGGCGCCCGCTGATCCTGCCCCCACGGCACTACACCTATCCGGCGGAGGTGGAAGAAGTGGAGCGCGGGGCGCTCGAGGTAATGGTGCGTCCTGCTGCCGAAGCAGCGCCGTTCCTGGCTACCTGCGCGCTCGGCTTTGCCAGCCCAGTGGTACCCACCGGCGTGTGGGCGTGCCCTGATCCTGACGCGTTATGCGCAGTGGCCGGCGGTTACGCCTATATCATCGATGCTGGAACTCCGGAACGGTGGGAGCAGATCGAGTACCGGCCGGTGACCGAGATCCGGCCAGTTCCGGAGCATAGACTGCTTCTGTTTGCGAGCTTTCACCGGGTGCTGGCGTGGGGGCGAAAAGGTCGGCTCTGGCAAACTCAGCGGCTCTCCTGGGAAGGACTGCGACTGCGCGAGCTGCGGGACGGCATGTTGCACGGCTGGGGTTGGGATATGCGCACGGACGAAGAGAAGGAATTTGCCGTCGATCTGCGGACCGGTGAGCACACGGGCGGACCGGAGTTCTGAGGAGTGCTCAATGACTCATCCGCCCAGATCCGGCCCGTCAGCCGAGTGAGCGAGAGCGGAACTAACTCGCGCAAAGAAGCTTAGGGCCGCGTCGCCTTGCTCGAGCAATCGATAGCGTTCGAGGACTCCATACGCCGGAGCTAACGGCAGCGGCTGCCTCCGGCGGTGCTCGACGATGACGATTCCATCCGGGGCAAGCAACGCATCTGCGGATGCGCCGAGCAGCGAAAGAGTATCGGCATACTCCGCCTGCATTTCGTAAGGCGGGTCCAGGAAGACGATATTCCATTGCGGCGCGCGACGGACGAGAGCTCGGAGAATCGCAGTTACGTCGCCGGATTCGATAGAAATTCCCGCGCGGATGCCTAGAGTTGTCAAATTGCCACGCATCGTTTCGAGTGCCGCGGGAGCTTTTTCGACAAGAGTGGCAGCAGCAGCGCCACGGCTGACGGCTTCAATGCCAACAGCGCCGGAGCCGGCATAAAGATCGGCAAAGCGCGCGCCTTCGATGCGCGGCGCAAGCACGTTGAAGAGCGTCTCACGCAGCCGATCGCTGGTAGGCCGGGTATGGACACCACGCGGCGCAAGCAGCGGGCGGGAGCGATAGGTTCCGGCAATGACGCGCATGGCTGTTATCAATGGTATCGCGCTGCCGCTCTCACCTGATTCAGGCAAACTCCGCTGCGAAACCAACCGAAGCAGCCATTGGGCCCCACGCGCGAAGACACAAAATCGCCTGCTCTACAATACGAGGGACGGCACTTCTTGCCGCTGGAGTGAAACAGGTTCATGCGTGGCTGGTCATTTCCGTTGGGGCGATGGGTAGGGGTGGATCTGCGGATACACACCTTTTTCATCCTGCTGCTCGGTGTTTGCCTCGCATATGCGAATATGTTGAACCTTTCGGCCTGGCGCGGAGCCGGTTTGTGGCTTTTGTTGCTGCTGGCCGTAGGCGTGCGGGAGCTGGCCCGTAGTCTTGCCGGGCTCTACAACGGGCTGCAGCTCCGGAGCATTCTGCTGCTGCCCATCGGCGGCCTCATGTCCTTTCGCAATGCGGAAAGCGTGGAGCGTGCGGCAGAGTTCGGTACGCAGATGCGCATGGCGCCCGTGGGCCCGCTGGCCAGCCTTTCGTTCGCGGTTATTTGCGAGCTCACCATCGCCGGAATGGCGCCGGGATTGAATGTTTGGGCGCACCCGCTGGTGACTCCGGCCCACCTGATTCGCAGCTTCCTGTGGATGAATGTGTTTCTGGCACTGCTGAATCTGCTACCGGCCTACCCGCTGGATGGCGGCCGTGTGTTGCGCACCGTGCTGATGCAGCAGCGCGGCAAGGCGCAGGCCGCGCGGGTGTCCTCGGGGCTGGGGCAATTGCTGGCAGTGATCGCCTTCACGATTGGTGTTTTCCTGCACAATCCATGGCTGATCATGGCGGGATTTTTCACGCTGATCGGCGCGCGGCTGGAAGATCAGGGCGTGCTCTTTCAGTCCGTGGTGGACACGGTCTTCATGCGCGATGTGATGTTGACGGAGTTCTCGCTGCTTTCACCATCCGATACACTGCAGGACGCATTGTCCAAGGCCATTCACACCCTGCAGGACGACTTCCCCGTCGTGCGCGGACGCAACCTGGTGGGCATCGTCTCACGACAGAACATCGCCGAAGCCCTGCGCAGCGAAGGTAATGGCTATGTGCAGGGGGTCATGCAGCGGCGGTTCCACGTGGCCCGCCCAGAGGATTCGCTGGGCGCGACCATCAGCCGCTTTTCCGGACGAGGCATGTCCCTGGTCCCGGTGCTGGATGGAGAACGCATTGTGGGCATCGTGACGCTGCAGAACCTGATGCACTCGATGAGCCTGTTTGCCGAAAGCCGCAAAACGGAACAACGGCCGGAGTAGTGGCCCCGGTGACCGACGGAAAGCAGGATCCGCCCCTGGCCTCCGGGCTGTATCTGGTGGGCACGCCGATCGGCAACCTTGAAGACATAACACTGCGTGCGCTTCGAGTGCTGCGCAGCGCTGACCGGATTCTCTGCGAAGACACGCGGCAAACTCAGCACCTGCTGCAGCACTTCGGTATCGAGCGTGCTGGGCGTCCCGTGCTGAGCTGCCATGAGCACAATGAGGGCGAGCGCGCAGTGGAAGTCGTGGCATGGCTTCGTGCAGGGGAGCGCGTAGCCATGGTGAGCGATGCGGGGCTGCCTGGCATCTCCGACCCGGGCATGCGGCTGGCACGCGCGGCCATTGAGGCGGAGCTTTTAGTCATTCCCATACCGGGAGCAAATGCGGCGTTGACTGCGCTGATGGGCTCGGGACTCGCGACGGAGCGGTTTCTCTTCTGCGGCTTCCTGCCGGCCAAGCCGGGCGCGCGCCGGACTGCATTAGAGCAGCTTGCCACCACCGTGCGTTCGACCGGGGAAACGCTGGCGCTGGTCTTCTACGAAGCGCCGCACCGGATTTTAGAGATGCTGCTGGACGTTGAAGCCGTTTGGGGTGCCGGATGCGCAGTGGTGCTGGCCCGAGAGCTGACCAAACTTCACGAGGAGTTCCTGCGAGGCACAGCAGGGGAGGTGCGCGCGGCACTCGAAAGCAGAGACCGCGTCAGGGGCGAGTTCGTGGTGCTGCTCGATGTATCACGCGCAGAGATGGAGAACGCGGTCGGCACCAGGGAGTCCGTCGCAGAGCACGTGGAGCGGCTGATGCGCGAAGAGTCGTTAGACGAGATGGATGCGCTCAAGCGAGTGGCGCGCGAGCGGGGCATGGGCAAGAGTGAAGCCTACCGCGCCTGGCAGCGGGAACGCCCGAAGACGCGCCGACCGTAGCTGCGCCGCTATGGATCGAATCGTAGAACCTTAGCGGCGTCCGGGCAGATCCCAGGCTGGCGTTGGGCGCTCCGACTCAGGCAGATCGCGGCCTTTGACCCGGTCATAGAGGTAGCTATCGGTTACGGATCCGAGCGATTCGTTGTACAAGCTGGGTTCTCCGATGATCTCGCGCAGCTCCTCGGCAAAACGATGCACGGCCTTGAGGCCATCCGCGGTGGCGGCAACGGTCAGTTTGGGCGTGGTAAAGAACTTCTGGTACCCGCGGTCGAGCAGCGTGGAAACCTGGCCGCCCAGCAGCCAGCCCGGATGCGTGATCCAGAGAACTGTATAGCGGTCGCGCGGAACCTTGTCCCCGGCCGGCATCTTGGGACCAGGGCTGGGATTGCGCGCCAGCACCGCGCCGGCGCCGTATTTCGAGACCAGAATCTGCGTCCCAGCCCCTCCGCCTGCGACCTGTGGCACCTCTCGCACATCAAACTGTTCACGGCGGAGAAGTTCGAGGATCTGATCATAGCTGCGCTCGAGAACTTTGGTTCGCATGGTGGCAGTACTTCCTGAATAGGCTGTCGCGGCGGGTCGGCCCTAAACTAGAAAAGATGGGCATCGGCTGCGGTCTTGATTCCAATGTCGCATACTCGACTGGAGGCTGCAATCCGCGGCCGGAAGGAGCAACAAAGCCGTATGGCGGTGGAGACGATATCGAAAGCGCTCGGCGCCTCCCTGTTGGAGCGGATTGGCAACACGCCCCTGCTGCGCCTTGACCGGCTGACCGAAGCGCTCCCGGGCATACAGATCCTGGGTAAGGCGGAGTGGGCGAACCCAGGTGGCTCCGTGAAAGATCGCGCGGCGTCGGCCATTGTAGGAGCGGCGCAGCGGCGCGGCCTGCTCGGCCCGGGCCGCCACTTGCTGGACGCAACCAGCGGCAATACAGGCATTGCCTACGCCATGCTGGGTGCGGCTCAAGGCTTTCCAGTTACCTTGTGCATGCCGGCCAATGTGTCGCCGGAACGGAAGCGCATTCTGGGCGCGTACGGCGCGGAGATTGTCTGGACGGACCCGGGCGAGGGATCCGACGGCGCCATCCGCAAGGCGCGGGAGATGGCCGCGGCGAACCCGGAACGGTACTACTATGCGGATCAGTACGGCAATGACGAGAACTGGCTGGCTCACTACCGCGGCACGGGGGGCAGTCCAGGTATGGCCAACGAAATCTGGCGGCAAACGGATGGGCAGATCACGCATTTCGTCGCCGGTCTTGGCACCAGTGGAACATTCGTGGGTACCACGCGGCGGTTGAAGGAACTGAACCCTGCCATCCAGTGCATCTCCATGCAGCCGGACTCGCCATTTAACGGGCTGGAAGGGCTGAAGCACATGGATACCGCGATCGTGCCGCCCATCTATGACCCGACCCTGGCCGATCGCAACCTGGAAGTCGGCACGGAAGCAGCCTATGCCATGGCCAAGCGCCTGGGCCGCACGGCGGGGCTGCTGGTGGGCGTTTCTGCGGCGGCAGCCGTCGCGGCATCCCTCCAGGTGGCAGAAGAAGAGCATGCTCGTGGTAAGGAAGCCGTGATTGTTACAGTACTATGCGACTCGGCGGACAAGTACATCAGCGAGCGCTTCTGGGAGGAGGCTATAGGTGCTTAAGATCGGAGCAGAGCTTTACACCGCCGTGCGGGAGCACGGCGAGGACACCTACCCGCACGAGTGCTGTGGTGTGCTCCTGGGGCACGCTCAAGGGCCTGTCAACGATGTGCGCCAAGTCGTGCGCGCGGGTAATACCCGCACCGACTCGGCCCACAACCGTTACGGCATTGCGCCAGTGGAGTTGATCCGCATCCAGCGCCTGGGTCGGGAGCGGGGCTTCGACATCGTGGGCTTTTACCACTCGCATCCGGACCACCCAGCCCAGCCCTCGCAGACCGATCTGGCGGAGGCGCACTGGCTCGGCTGTTCTTATGTCATCACCTCGGTCGAACTGGGGCGCGCCGGCGCCACCAACGCCTTCCTGCTTGCAGGAGAAAGCGAAGAGGACAAGCGGTTCGCTGAACAAGAAATCCAAACAACAGGGCAGGCTCTGGAGACCGGCGGGCTGGTGTGTTGAAGAGCCTTCACTGGAGACTGCGAAAGCAGTCCGGCCACTCTGATTCAGACCATGCGACTCACAAGGGAGGGAACCCGATCATGAAGATTCATATCCCCACGCCGCTACGGGCGTATACGGACAACCAGGAGAGCATCGGTATCGAGGCTGCGACGGTGAAGGACGCGCTGTCACAATTGACTGCGCAGTTTCCCGAACTGCAGAAACATCTCTTTGCTGACGGAGGCAAGCTGCGCTCCTTCGTCAACGTGTACCTGAATGATGAAGACATTCGCTATCTGCCGGAAAAAGAGAATGCCCCGGTCAAGGCCGCCGATAGCCTTTCCATCATCCCGTCCATAGCCGGCGGCAGGGAACAGTAGCACACCGGAAGGAGATCGTAATGGCCACTGCGACAGAACCGCTTCAAGCACTGCCGGACCTTACGCGCGACGACATGCTTCGCTATTCGCGCCACCTCATCCTGCCGGAGGTCGGCATGGAAGGGCAGCAAAAGTTGAAAGCCGCGCGGGTGCTGTGCATCGGCACGGGCGGCCTGGGAGCGCCGCTCGCGTTTTATCTCGCCGCCGCGGGCGTAGGCACGCTGGGGCTGGTGGACTTCGACGTGGTGGAAGTGAGCAATCTGCAGCGGCAGATCATCCACAGCACCCACGACGTGGGCCGGCCAAAGCTCGACAGCGCCGAGGAAAAGCTCAAGGCGCTCAACCCCGACATGAAGATTGTGAAGTTCGAGACCAGGCTTACCAGCGCGAATGCGCTTGAGATCTTCGCCGGCTTCGACATCGTCGCGGACGGCACTGACAACTTTCCGACGCGCTACCTGGTCAACGATGCATGCGTGCTGACCGGCAAGCCCAACGCGTACGGCTCCATCTTCCGCTTTGAAGGGCAGGCCAGCGTCTTTGCCGCAGAAAACGGCCCCTGCTATCGGTGTCTCTATCCAGAGCCGCCGCCTCCGGGGCTGGTCCCTTCCTGTGCGGAAGGTGGCGTGCTGGGCATTTTGCCGGGGCTGGTCGGCGTCATCCAGGCCACCGAGGTGATCAAGCTTATTCTCGGTAAGGGTGAGCCGCTGATCGGGCGGTTGCTACTGGTCAATGCGCTGGAAATGCGCTTCCGCGAATTGAAGCTGCGCAAAAATCCGGAGTGCCCGGTGTGCGGCTTGCACCCGACCGTCACTAAACTCATCGACTACGAACAGTTCTGCGGGATACAGCCTCCCGCAAAGGAGAATGCGACAATGCAGAATGGCGTACCGCAGATTGGCCCGGAAGAGCTGAAGCGCCGGCAAACAGCAGGCGAAGATGTGTTTGTGCTGGACGTGCGCGAGCTCCACGAGTTCCAGATCGCGAACATCAACGGCCATCTGATCCCGCTTAACGATCTGCCGCAGCGAGCTGGGCGAACTCGACCGCGAGCGCAACATTGTGGTGCATTGCAAGATGGGGGGCAGGAGCCAGAAAGCAGCGGAGTTTCTGCAGCAGTCGGGCTTCCGCCATGTGGAAAACCTCGCCGGCGGCATCACCGCCTGGTCAGACAAGGTCGACCATTCTGTGCCTAAGTATTGAGCCATAGGCAGACTGCAAGAGAAGTATGGAAACAAGGGCCTCGCTACACGCAGGGCCCCCTCTTTTAACAAGCCTGCAATGTACGGCTTCATGGAAAGTTCAGCGCCCGGGCGATACTCTAGATGGGCACTGCAGCCGATCCTAGAGCTGTGGCCAGGAGAATGATCTCGTGCAAACCCGTTTCCGCTCCTTGCGGACCTTCTGCTCTTGCGTGCTTGCAAGCGCCTGTCTCATGGCTTTTGCGTCCCCCGTCCTGGCGGCGGATGCGGCGTACCAGGTCCAGCAGCAGTGGCATCTTGAAGGGACCGGCGGGTGGGACTACCTGGCCTTTGATGAAAGCGCACACCTGCTGTACATCACCCGCGGCGACCGTGTCGCCGTCGTGGATCCGGCGACGGGCAAGCAAATCGGAGAGATCGGCGGACTCAAGGGCACGCACGGCGTAGTCTTCGATGCGACCGGCAAAAATGGTTACATCAGCGACGGCGGGGCAAACCAGGTGGTGGTCTTTGACCGCAGCACGCGCGCCAAGGTGGCTGAGGTGCCGGCCGGCACCAATCCCGACGGCATGGTGTATGAGCCCAGGACAGCCACAGTATGGGCGTTCAATGGGCGGAGCCAAAACGCCACTGTCGTTGATACGAAAACGAACAAGGCAACCGGGACGGTACCGTTGCCCGGTAAGCCGGAGTTCCCGGTGGCCGATGGCAAAGGCACGGTCTTCGTCAATATCGAAGATAAGAGCGAGATTGTGCGGATCGATGCCGCCAGCAAGCAGGCCACTGCCACTTGGTCCGTGAGTCCCTGCGAGAGCCCTTCCGGATTGGCGATCGATACGGCGCACCGGCGGTTGTTTGCTGTTTGCGATAACGGCAAAATGGCCGTCGTAAACGCCGACACTGGCAAGGTGGTGACCACCGTCGCGATTGGCCAGGGTCCGGACGCGGCGGGCTTCGACGCAAAACGCGGCCTGGTTTTCAGCTCCAACGGCGAAGGCACCCTGACGGTTGTACACCAGGAATCGCCCGACCGGTACACCGTACAGCAGACGCTTCAAACCCAGAAGGGCGCGCGCACCATGACGCTCGATCCGGAGACCGGTACCGTATACCTCGTAACGGCGCAGTTGGGTCAACGGCCCGAAGCGACGGCGACCAACCCGCACCCGCGGCCGCCAGTGGTCCCAGGTACCTTTACGGTGCTGGTGGCCAAGCCGGGCAAGTAGACCCTGCTTCGCTCGCCAACAGAATCTGTGCGACACGGCGAATGTGCTGCGGAATCTGGATTTCGTGAGAACACCAAAGGCTCAGGAGCAATCCTGGGCCTTTGGGTTTGACACCGCCATCCCCGCAGGTACAATCTCTCCATACCCATACCGGGCACAACCGACGACGAATTCTCGCTCATGAAACCGACCTGCAAGCATCCAAAAGTGCGCGTAGTGGCGCGCGAAGAAGACGTGGAATATGTCGAATGCCAGGAGTGTGGCGAGGTCTTCGACTCTAATGAATTCGAAGACATGGCCATTGAAGAGAGCACAGAATTGGAGCTCTCCGACGAGGCATAGTTGCGCAAGCCTGCAGCTTAGATTGGCTTGGGGGCTTCGTTGACACCGAGTCGCCGCGTTTCGCGCCAGGTGTAATGAAACCAGGAGATCAGGGTCAGCGAAAAAGTCGCCAGCAACGCCCAACGCTTGACGAACAACAGCACCGGCGAGCTATAAAAACCGACCCATAAGGCGCTCGCCACCGCGATGATCTGCGCAACGGTGTTTGCTTTTCCCCACAGGCTCGGACGAAAATTGCGCGCGCCAACACTTGCATACAGAAGAGCTGCGACGATCAGAATACCCAGATCGCGGCTGAAAACGAGGATAGTCACGCGCCGCGGGATAAGACCCTGGTGCATGAGCACCAGGAAAAGCGTGCTCAAGAGCAGCTTGTCCGCTACTGGATCGAGATACTGGCCGAGGAGCGTGCGCTGATGCAGGAGCCGCGCTAGGAGCCCATCCAGACCGTCACTTACGCCGGCAAGGGCGAACAGCATCAAGGCTGTCCGGTAGTGCGCATCCAGCACCGCGATTACTAGGAACGGGATAATGCATAGCCGCAAAAAGGTAAGCTGGTTCGGCGCGGCGCGCAGGTCTTTGAGCACGTGTTCTGATTCGATTCTGAGGAGCGGTTAAAGCAGCATTAGGTGTGAGCCAGGCCGCGAGCGCCAGACCGGCCTTGAGCGATCACATATCGTTCCAAGTACCTGATCGTATCCTAGTCATCCGCCCAGCGGCTACTTGCACCACTGGGACGAGCAAACAGCCATTTCAGTGCGCTGATACTTGCATCGCTTTCCGGCAGCCAAGAGCCTTGCGGTCCAGCCCTGCCCCACCTTTGCTATGATGAAAGCGCAGCATCCTTCCCTGAAGGCGCGTAGCTCAGTTGGTTAGAGCGCTACCTTGACACGGTAGAGGTCAGGAGTTCGAGTCTCCTCGTGCCTACCATCTTTTCAACACCTGATAAGCCGTGTAAAGCAGGCTGGGGCCATCATGGGTCCAGTAAGGCACTCCACCGCCAGCATCTTTGCGTACAGCTTCGACGGTTGCGCGAACCACTCTGAGCTTCACGGGGTCGCACTTGGGGCCAATGCTGACGCCCAACTCGGCCCCGGCTAGGGTCTGACCTTGAGGAAACTCAAAACACCTGTCCGGGTCGACCCCCGATGCTATCGAGCAACGGCTTATCGCGCCCTGCAAGAGTGCGTTGGCTCCCACCCAGCAGATTGAAAACAATCACCTCGTTCCGACCCTTACGCAGCCAAGGTCCTGGAACATAGAGCGCCTTTTGTGGCCCGACGTTCCAAACCCGGCCCAATGGCCGCCCGTTCAGCCAGACCTCTCCCTTTGTAAACGTGCTTGTGTCGAGAAAAGTGTCTCCGGTCTCCTTGACCTCGAAACTCCCTCGGAAGAAACAGGCTCCCTCGCAGTTTGTGTTGGTGTAAGCGAGGCTGGAGGGATCGAGCATCGGCAGCGAGTAGATGTCCCAGCCGGTCAGAGGTTTGCCGCCTAATGTGATCTCCTGGGTCACGCCTTTGCGTTCCCCACGCATCACCGTTGTGAAGTTCACCCGGCCTGTGTTCTCTACCAGGATATCCAGCCGTGCGTGCTGAGCCTTGACGTCGACATCCACGCGGTCCTGCCCGAGCCGCCGGTCTACCGTCGCTATCAGCTTTCCGTCCGCATAAATCTGCGCATAATCGTGCAGGTCATGGAGAACCATTTCTCCAGACGCCGGCCCACTAAGCTGGGTGCGATAGAGGATGTATCCGTATGCCTGGTCCAGGTCTTCCATCGTGAGCGGCTGCTCAGAATGGACCGGCTGGGGAAGTGTGTCCCACAGCGACACCGCCTGGGGAAGTTTAAACACGGGGATTGCGATCGCCGGAGCTACAGCAGGGATCGGAGGCAGTGTCTTGCTCATGGCAGCGCTGATCGTGCTACGGAAGCGAAGGAACTTCGTAGTAGGGCGGCCACTTTCGTCTAGCGGAGCGTCGTAGTCATAGCTGGTCACGTCCGGCTGATAATTCTTGCCGTCCGAATTAGCCCCGTTCATCCAGCCAAAGCTGGTCCCGCCCTCAAACATGTACAAGCTCACGGAGTAGCCCTGGCGCAGCATCCAGTCGAGATTCGCCGCCTCGTTCACTGCGTTCGTGGTGGCGTGCTTCTCTCCCCAGTGATCGAACCAGCCGTCCCAGTATTCGCTGTTGAACCATGGGCCCTGCGGGCGTGTCTGCTTAAGCATGGCGAAGGATTTCTGGGCGGCCCCCGCATCTGAGCCGCCGAAATTGATGCCCACCGGCAGCTCCGGTAGAGAACCTTTTGCGATCTGCTCGGGGCCGTCCGCAGTGTAGAGTTGCGCTTTCGTAAAGCCTGCGTCGAGCAACATGTGGTGGACCTGTTCCATGTAGGCGTGGTCGTCCCCAAACGAGCCGTACTCGTTTTCTACTTGCACCAGCAGGATGGGGCCGCCATTGCCGACTTGGAGAGGGGCGAGTTCCTGCCCCAACCGCTTAAGCCACCGTGCGGTCGGCACAAGAAACTTCGGATCGCTGCTGCGGAGCACCATCGCGTGGTCTTTGAGCAGCCATGCGGGAAACCCGCCGAATTCCCATTCAGCACAAACATATGGGCCGGGACGAAGGATCACGTAGAGGCCCTCCTGCTGCGCTTCCCGGATGAACTCCGCCACATCATTATCGCCAGAAAAGTCGTAGACTCCGGGTTTCGGCTCGTGCTCGTTCCAGAAGACGTAGGTGGTGATCGCGTTCAGGCCCATGGCCTTCGCCATCCGCATACGATCCCGCCAATAGGCCCGTGGAACCCGGGCATAGTGCATCTCGCCCGAGACGATCTGGATCGGTTTGCCGTCGAGAACGAATCTGCCCTCCTGCACGGCAAAGGTATGCGGCGTGCTGGACGTGTCCTGAGCTGAAGCGCCAGACTGGAGAACAACGAATAGCAAAGTGAGACCCAGGAGCGAGAACCAGCGCATGTACAGACCTCGATGTGCATTCCCGCAGCGGGACCTCGGGAACGCGGAATACTGAGAGCGAGTAGTCTAACGGGTCGAAGGCCAGGCACAAGCCGAGATTGGCCAAATCACATGCCAGAGTAGAACCTGAAGAAGCCGGGCAGCATTGCCCTGCTTGGCCGGCGCGTTTGCAAGCGCAGTTATTTGCCAGTTTCTGGCTTGGCAGGCGTCCCGGCGTACTTATTCACCCATGCAAGCTCTTCCCGCAGCGCAATGTAGCCGTGCCAGGGGTTCTTTCCCAGCGGATGCCCCTCACCCGGGAAGACCAGCAGCGCATGAGGCACATTGAGCGCCTGGAGCGCACGTTCCAGCAGCACATCTTCCAGGAAAGAAACGCGTACGTCTGCATCGCCACCCAGGATGTGAGTGGGCGTGGTCACCTTGTTCATTTGAAAGAGCGCGGCTTCGCTTGCATACAGATCTGCATTCTCCCACGGCCTTCCCGCGAGGTACCATGCATCGTCGAAGGTCAGGTCGTCATTGCCCCAGTTTGCCGCATGCTCCACCGCACCCGCGCCCGTTGCGGCTGCCTTGAATCGTGTCGTCTGCGTGATCAGCCAATTCGTCATATAGCCACCGTAGCTGTAGCCTGCGATAGCCAGGTGGTCCGGATCAGCCGAACCGTCCTTTACCAACTCGTCCACACCCTCCAGAATGTCCTTGCCCGGTCGCGAAACGAGATGTGGCTTGATGGCGCCCATAAAAGCGTCGCCATACCCACTGGAGCCGCGGTAGTTCGGCCGGAAAACCAGCCATCCATTCGCTGCGGCGAGCCCCGCCCAGTCGTACCAGTTTGCGCCAAAGCGATTGCCGTCGGCATCCGCCGGACCTCCATGAATCAGCGTCAGCATCGGCAGGTGCTTGGCCTCGCGCATGCCGGGCGGATACAGCAGCACTCCCTCCACCGCGGCGCCATCGTCGGCCTTCCACGTATACGGCTTCCATTCCGGCTGTGCGTAGTTGCGAAAGAACTGGTTGAAATCCGTAAGCGTCTTCGCGTTTTTCAGATGCTCCGGCGAATCCGCAAGGTAGATCTCTGTCGGCTCGTCGATCGCAGAGTGCACAAACAGCAGACGACCCGCAGACGCGCCAGCGGGGTGGGCATTTGCCGCATGCGAAGCAACCGGATGCTCGGCATCCAACCCGCCATAGGTTCCTGGCAGTCCGTCCAGGCGGACGATGTGCGAAGGATGGGCAAGTTCCAATCGATAGACCTGCTGCTCCGTGCCTTTCAACCCCGTGGCAAGTAAGCCGCCATCCGGGAGCAGCGTGTAGGAATCCCACGATCCGTCGAAATCTGCACCCAGACGCTGAGGAGTGCCGCCTGCGGCGTCCAGCGCATACAGCCGTCCCTGAACATCCTGATACTTGCCTTCCACCGACCCTCCCGCCGCACGCACGGCAAAGAACAGGCGTTTGCTGTCCGGACTCCAGTGCAGATCGCTTTCCAGGCCCTGATTGTTCGTGAGTTGCTTTGCTTCCCCACCAGAGGAAGGGGCGGCGTAGATCTCCACGTCCTCCGGCCGTTCCAGCCGATGCGATACCGCCGTTGTGACGAATGCGACGGTGTTGCGATCCGGAGCGGGCACGATGCTGTCAATCGTCAGCTTGCTGTGTGCGACTACAGCGGCTCCATCCGGCAGCGCCGCCACATTCGGCTTCGGACTCGCAGTTTCCTGATGCGGAAGCGGCGCCCGCGCCAGGCCCGCTTCGGCCTCCGCTACTGGCAGCCGCAGCAGTACATCTCCCCGCTCACTCTCGCGCCACCGCACCACGTCCTTCCAATTCTTCTCCTGCGTCTCCTGCTCATCTTTCGACAGCGGCTCAGTGATTGACAGATACACTGCGGAGCCGTCCGGAGCCCATGCAAATGCATGCAGATCGTACTTCCCGCGATACAACGGCACCGCCTCGCCGCCAGCAACAGAGATCAACCAGACTCGGCTTTTGGCGCCGTCCTTGTCGGCTTCCTTCCCACTCTCCGCACCAGCATCTTCCGGGATCATCCGGTCAGAGCTGAACGCGATGTAGCGGCCGTCCGGGGACCACGCAGGGCCGTCATCATGACCAGAACTGGTGAGTTGCTCAAGTTTGTTTGCTGCTGTGCGCCAAACCCAGAGGTCACTGCGATATCGATTGTTCTTCCAGTCCGGAGAGTGCGTTGCGATCACGGCAGCAGAACCATCGGGCGCGAGCCTGGCCGCTCCATAGCTGGTCTCGCCGAAGTATGCGTCCAGCGAGATTGGCTGTTTCGCCGTTTGTGCCGAGAGCATCGGAAGTTGGAACAGCGCAGTTGCAGAAAGCAGCAGGAAATGGCGGAGGGCGGGATGGGTGATCATGAATGTCAGCGGAAAGCCTCAGAGTTTGTTATATGCGAGCAAAGAAGCGCCGCAGGTGGCGCACTGGAGTGCGTCAACATGCCGCGACGGGTTTTCAGAATGCGTAACGCAGCGAGAACTGCTGCACCCGTGGCGTCGTCAGCAGTGAGCTGTACACGCCCAGCGAGCCGCTTGTGAGCAGATCGCCCAGGTTGAGCGGATTGGTATCGAAACGGACCGAGTTGGTCACGTTGAACACATCCCAGGCGAAGCTGAGCGTGTTTTCCCGAAACAAGGTCCAAGTCTTTGTCAGGCTGCTGTCCACATCGAAGTAGCCGTCTCCGCGAAAGTTGTTGCGCTCTCCTGCTTCGCCGGGATAGGGCAGGCGAATGGGGCTTCCTCCTGTTTGTATGCCGCTGTTGATCGCAGCCGGATTATCAAAGACCTGCGGTGAGCCATTGGCATCAATATGCTTGCGCGTTTTTACCTTTGCGGTGGTTATTCCGAAGCTCTGCTGCTGCCAGTTTGTAGACCAGCCCGGAGCCACCACTGAAAACGGCAGCCCACTGCTCCAGCGTGCAAGCCCGGACATCTGCCACCCGCCAATCACTGCCTCAAGAGGACGGTTCGCGCTACTGGCCAGCATCTTTCCCCGGCCGACTGGCAATTGGTAAACCCCGTCTCCCGTGATCAGGTGCCGGGTGTCGAAGTCCGAAGGAGCGCGGTTCAGCCCTGGATTCCAGGTGTTCAGAATCTCGCTGAAGGCGCTGTTCGTACTCAACTCGTTGGAGCGCTGCGTATCCGATCCCATATCGAGCGACTTGGAAAGCGTATAGCTGAAGTCCATCTGCAAACCATGGCTCGAGGGATGCCGCAGAGTGATCTGCCCCGCGTTGTAATAACTCATGCCGATCGAAGACCACGCATAAAGCGACGAGAACTGGTTTTGGTAGAAGCGCGTACCGTTGGGGCAGGTATACACGCAATAAAAGTCCAAATCCGCTAGTGATGTAGTTTCTCCCAGACCATACCGATATGGCGCCCACTCCTGCGTATAGATCGCCTGCGTTGCGCTCATGCCTCCGGTCGCCAGTTGCGGGAAGACATTTTCGAAATACGGAATAGGCGCGACCTGTGCGTTGGGATCGCCGTGGTTCTGGTCCACAAGGCGCGACAGCTGCGAGCCCGCGGTGAAATAGTCGAGCCCACTCTGCGTGTCCTTGAAGTCCGTCGGCTCCGCCAGATCCAGCTGCTGCATCAGGTGCCGTCCCAACCGGCCTACATACGAGCCTTCCAGGGTGAAGCCGGCAGGCAGAACGCGTTGCACCGAGAAGTCGATCGACTCCGAGTACGGCGTCTTCAACCTGTTATCGATGCCCCATGTAATCAGGAACGATCCTTCCGGCGGTGTATACGGGAAGATAGCGGTCGACGGCGGTGGTGTCCCTGTGTTGATGTTCGGCAGGCTCTGCCTGCCGGTAAACCGCGGTGCTGTACTGGTAGTAAGGACGCCTGCCGGGTTGGTGAGCGTGGTGCTCAGTCCAAAGGATCCGAACCGGTCAAACGAGTTCACAATGCCCTGGCCGTAGTGGTCGAAGTAAAGCCCGAAGCCGGCTCGGATAGACGTTTTGCTGTCAGGAGAATAGGCGATCGATAACCGCGGCGCGATGTTGAGCTTCTGCATCGGCCAGTACCCCGGGCGGTGATTCGCCGGTCCGTTCGGCGCGAACGCCAGGTCCGGCTGATCCACCTGCCCCTGGAGCGCTGCCGCCTCCCGCCGCTGAAACCAGGCGTGGGTATCCACAGTGGGCACTACCTGCTGCCCATGTACGTCATACGGCGTCTGCAGCAGCACATGCCGCAGACCGAACGTGATAGTTAGGTTCGGTCTCGCGTGCCAGCTATCCTGGAGGAAATACTCGAACTCGTTTGCACGGAAGTTACGATTGATTGCCGTGCCATCGCCTAACAGTGAGCCAGTTCCAGCGCCCTGATTGACCTTGTAGTTATACACATTGTTCGCCTGCGACACGGTACCGATCAGGTTTGCAAAGGCAATCAGGTAGGAGTTGCTGAATCCCCCGTCCACGGCCGGAGCACCCACCAGGGTTGGATCCGGCGGACTCCCGCCCAGCCAATAGGGATTCGTTGTCGCACTGTTGTAAGAGTCTGTATCTACCAACCGGTTATTCAGGATCAGCCGCCAATTTGCCCCTGCCTGCAGGTTGTGGTTGCCCTTGGTCCAACTGAAGGTATCGGTAATGTTATGAACCGGCACGTTCACGATAGTGGAACGAGTCTCAGCGGTAAGGGAAGTCATGAAACGGAAGTCCACATAGTCGCCCTTGCCCACACCCCGGTTGCTGAAACCCTGCCGGATGTATCCATAGCGCAGATCGTTCACCAGGTTGGACGAAAGCAACCAGGTCCATCCGCCCGCGATACCCTTTGTATTGTCCTCGATGACATACTGCGGTCCCTGTCCGGGAAATTGCTCGGTTCCCGCGGTCACGTCTTTCTGTAGATTGCCGCGCACGAACAGGTGGTGCTTTCCGCTGGGGATGTAATCGAGCTTCAGAATGCTGGTGTTCAGCGACGCTGGCGCGGGAGACGAAAAAGTGAAACTGCCGGTGTTATACCCATCACCAACCGCGAAGCCGTTGTTCAACGGAAACTGGTTGAAATAGTTGAGCACGGCAGGGTTCGGCCCCGCTCCAGTCGGGCACGTACCGTTGCCCAGGCAATCCGTATCCAGCAAAGCGATCTGCTGCGGCGTCAGCGTCTGCACTGCGAGATGGCCATTCGCATCCGCATACTGGTAGCTGATGTTGCCCGCCCGGTAACTCGCCGTGGGCACGATCTGCGTCACCTGCTGGTTCTCCGCAGTGCGCTGGCCCTCATAGTTAAAGAAGAAGAAGAGCTTGTCTTTCTTGATCGGGCCGCCTACCGAGCCGCCAAAGGTATTGCGGATCAGCTTGCCGGGAACGTTCGGCAGACCACTCGCGAGCTGCGCCTGCTTATTGAACCAATTGTTCGCGACCGTGAAACTTGGCCGGTAATACTCGAACGCATCCCCGTGCAAGCTGTTGGTTCCAGAGCGTGTGACGATGTTGACCTGCGCGCCGGAAGACCGGCCACTCTCGGCCGTTCCGTTCGTGGTGGTCACACGGAACTCCTGCGTCGAATCGATAGTGGCGCGCAGCACGCCGGTGAACGCGTAGCCGTTCACCTGGTCGTTATCGTCCAGCCCGTCCAGTGTGACGTTGCCCTGGTCAGATCTTGCCCCGGCCACTGCACCTGTGCGGCTGTCAGTGTTCTGATTGATCTGCCGACCCAGATAAAGCACGCCAGGCTGTAGGCTGAGCAGATCCGGCACATTGCGCCCTTCGCTCGGCAGCGCTTCGATGACCTGGTTCGTTAGCGCATTGCCTATGCTCGCATCGGTGTCGTTCAGCGTCTGCGCCTCCGCGCTCACGTTCACCGTCTCGGTCGTCTGTACTCCGAGAGAGAAATTGATGGTCGCCGGCTGGTTCACCAGCAACATCGCTTCTTTGCTGGCATCGCCAAAACCCGCGGACGACACCGTGATCAGGTACGTGCCCGGGGGCAGCTGCTGAAACTGGTACAGGCCCGAGCTATCGGCGGTGTGGGTTTCCGCGGTCCCGGTGCCCTGGTTCTTCAGCACCACCTGCGCGTTGGGCAGAAGCGCGCCTGAGCGGTCCGTGACCGTGCCCCGGACTGAGGTAAAGCTGGTTTGCGCCAACAGCGTTGATGCCAAACACGGCACGCAAAGGAGCGAGAACAGCCTGGATGCTTTCACGACGGGACGCCTCCGAAAGTGAATCCACTGCTGCCAGCTTCCGTTCTCTGCATCGACGGATCGTCTGGCGACCCTGCCACCTACCTGCATCGTTTGAATAAAGGCAATTCGAAGAGGAGGTGTGATTATGTCCGAAAACCGTTTACGGAGCAAGTATGCCGAGTTTTACCCCTCCGTCGTTTCTGTCGACCGAGGCTTCCCTCTATGCGCCAGCCCGGGCGGAATCCAAAGACGTTCGATGCGTTGACCACCCCGGCATCTGGCGAAGGACAATCTTTACGCGTGAGCATACCGGCTGCGGACGCCATCCGGTGGGCGATTCAGCCATGGAGCGACATCGCGGAGCCCGCCCGCCGTTATTCGATTTCGACCTCGACAAAAAGGCTTAACAAGGGCCTGTTCTCGGGAATCTCCATCAGGCGATCGGAGTCCAAAGGCACATCCAATTGCGGCAAGCTGGATATCCACCGCATGCTCAGTTTTTCCTGGCCAAGGCAAGAGCCGGCAATTTCCAGAGACCACCGGTTGACAGATTTGGGAAGTCAGCGGCTACAACTTTCGAGTCATGCAAGAATTCGGCGATTGACGGGCGTGTTGTTCTGACCCGTCTGACGTAATAACTACTCACTTTTTCAACGATAACTAAGAGTATTTACATCGCAGCAGTCCACCAGCGCTTATTGCTTGATTCTGGCCACAGATACCCTCTTGTTATCTCTCGTCCGGTGTATTAGTTATTGTCATAACACCTCTGAAGTTGGGATCGTCCATGTGCAGGGTTGCAGCTACAGGACAGTCGAGCTTCGTCGGTGGCCCGCTCGCATCGTTCTACTTAGAAGCAAGCAGCCAAAACTGCTGAGCATGGAGTGGCAGCAGCGGACGAAGACAAAGTTGAAACGAACCAGGAAGCGATCCAATTATTTTCAATTAGAAGGGCTGTCATGAATCTAAGGAATGTAGCCGCTGCAACCCTGGTTGCATGTGCGTTGTTCGCAACGCATCGCGCATCCGCTCAAGCAAACGTCAACGAGAATGAGCCCGCGAGCCTCTACGTGGATGCGGCTGCAGGTTCCGATTCCAATCCCGGCACGCAGTCGCAGCCCTTCAAGACGATCACCGCCGCCGCGAACAAGGCAAATCAGAACAATGCCAGCGGCACCGGCACGAAGGTCTGGATCAACCCGGGTGTGTATCGCGAGTCCGTCTTCATGTACAACAATCATTCCACCAGCGCGCCGGTGACCTTTCAGGCTGTCGCCACAGGCACGGCTGTCATTGACGGTGCGGATGTCGTAACCGGCTGGGCCCAGAGCGGCGGCAATAGCTCGGTGTACACACATAGCTGGGCGTACAGCGAAGGCACCTGCTCATTGCCTTCCGGCTGGCCCAGCGTTCAGCCGATTGTGCTGCAGCGCGAGATGGTCTTCGTCAACGGAGCGCCGCTCACGCAGGTGCTATCCGCCTCTCAAATGCAGGCCGGGACCTTTTATCTGAATACCTCGACAAAGCAAATCAGCATATGGGCAGCCAGCGGGACATCCGTGAACAACGCAACAGTGGAGGTTGCAAACCGGCCGGTTACCTTCCAGATAGACAATCGCTCAAACATCGTCGTGCGTGGGATTGTTCTGCAACACGGAACCGCCTGCACGAACCAGGCGAGCGCCAGCGCGTATGCCAGCAGCAACATTCTCTTCGACAAGGTACAGGCGATCTGGAACAGCTGGGGCGGCCTCGGCTTCAATCGTACAACTGATTACACCGTCCAGAACTCCGTAGCAAGTCACAATGGAGCCGTAGGTTTTTCCGCATACGACAACAAAAATGCGCTGTATCAATTCGACGAGAGCGATAACAACAACTGGCGTGGCGCTATGGGCGGGTTCTATGATTGGGCATCGGGCGGCACAAAGCTGATGCATATGCACGGCGTCACCGTAAACCAACTGTATTCCTTGAACAATCAGGCGCAAGGTCTCTGGTTCGATACCGACAATAAGAACGTCACCATAAGCAATAGCGTGCTCTCCGGTAATACGATGGCAAACCTGCAGATTGAGGCGGACCAGGGTCCGATCACAGTGCAGGGAACCGCATTATGTTCCGGCGCCACAGGCATCATGATGTTGAACTCAACCTATGTCACCATAACCGGCAATACTTTCTATAACAACGGAAACGCACACCTGTACCGCGGGCAGATATGGGCAGCCGGTCAGGCTGGCGGGCGTTCTGTAACAGACTGGGAAACGGGCCAGACTTATAGCCTGGTGACATCGCATACCACGCTGAACAGCAATGTGATTCAGGACGCATCATCAAGCCAATACCTGTTTGCTACTTATCTCAATTCGGGTGACTGGAGTAAGTTCGCCAGCACATTTTCCTCGAATAACAATACGTGGTATGACAATGGGAAGACTGCAGCCTTCGGCACGGCAAACACTGGCGATCATTATGACCTGAGCGGCTGGCGTCAAGCTACCGGTCAGGATTCGTCCTCTCGCTGGAGTCAGTCGTCTGCGGCTCCTGCAGCCTGTACTGTCAGCTCAAGGTAGCGCCGCACCTTGGTGAAGAGGCCGTAGTTGTGGAACTACGGCCTCGCTGCTGTGCCGGTCTCAGCCGCACCGGATGCGACGTGGGCGATAGTAATTGCGACCCGTGGGTTGCGCTCCAGATTGAACACCGCATTGAGGGTTGATGCGGGCCGAAAGCAGATTCCTCGGCTGCGCTCGGGATGACAGTTGACCTTTCCTCCGTGTTGGCAATCGGGCAGCTCGTTCGTGTTGCCGCGAAAAAGTGACGCTCCCCAGAACGCTTAGGCAAATACGAGCTGCCTTTGGCCAGTGTGCCAACTGCGGAAGGCGGCATCCAGAGTGCGCTGATTGTTGAGGGCGTCAGCGCCTGTGGCGCTAAACGGGGTGCCTGTCTCAACTTCGGCGGCAAAGTTGTCGAGCATGCGGCTGTAGGCGTCGGCGTTGGAGAGGGTTTCGGTGGAGATGGTGGTGCCGCCTGCGCGGTGCACGAGCTCAACCGGGTGGTCAACCGTCAGGCCGCTTTCGACGGAAAGCACGCCGCTGCTCCCTGTGACCTCGATATAGGTGCGGTAAAGAGCGCGGAAGCTGACCTGGACAGAGGCGAGCGTGCCGCCGGAGAACTCGAGCGCCAGAACGGCAGAGGCTTCAAGTGGGCCAGAGTCTTCGTCCTGCCGTGCCAGGGCGGTGACGGCGACGACGTCTTGCCCGAGCACAAAGCGGAGGGCGTCGATGCAGTGGATGCCGACGTCACCGATCGGCCCCCCACACGCCAGGGAGTTGTCGGTGATCCAGGTGCGCGGGCTCTTTTTGCTGAGAAAACAAAAGTCCGCCGTGGCAAAAACGGGCACGCCGATGCGGGACTCTTCCCCGTGTACGGGAGCTACCAGGGCGCGCATGCGTTCAAGCGAGCGGTTCCAGCGAAAATTCTGAGCGACTCCGAAGGCGAGGTGTGCGGCCTTAGCGGCGGCCAGCATCTGTTCGGCTTCCGCTACATTCATCGCGAGGGGCTTTTCGCAGAGGACCGGTTTGCCATGCTGAAGGGCAAGCAAGGTGTGCGGCAGGTGGAGGGCGTCGGGCGAGGCGACAAAGACGGCGTCAACCTCCGGCGAGGCGCACAGCTCTTCAGGGGTGCGAAAGGTGTGCGGGATTCCGAAGCGCTGGGCGTCCTCGCGGGCTTTCTCCTGGTCGCGCCTCCAAATGCCGATGAGCGCGGCGTTCTGCGTATTTTGAAAAGCAGGAGCGAGGCGGCGCTCGCCATGGTGTCCGAAGCCGAGAATGCCGTAGCGAATCATACCGTCCGATGATACGGGCAGACCTGTGGGGTTTGTTAGAGTGAGGCATGTTTTCACGCCTTCTTGCCCCGCTTCTGCTGTTCAGTCTTGCGCCGCTGACACTCCACGCAGAGCAGACGCTCGCGGCTACGCCAACCACCGTGGCGTGGGGTTATTACTGGGCGCACGCCAAGCCGGTGATGACGGTCCACAGCGGAGACACGGTGCGCGTGGAGACGCTCTCGACATGCGGACCTCCGGAGCGGCTGGAAAATGAGGGCGTGCCGGCAGGACAGATTCCGGAATCGGTGAAGGCGATCTACGCGGCGAAGGAGATCGACAAGGGGCCGGGCGGCCACATCCTGACCGGCCCGATTGCGATTGCGGAGGCTGAGCCCGGAGATGTGCTCGAAGTTCGCATCAAGAAAGTCGAGATTGACGTGCCATGGGCGTGCAACGGCTTTGCAGTGGGCCGGGGTTTTCTGCCCAATGATTTTCCGTACGGCAAGTCCACAACGATTCCGCTGGATTTACCGGGCATGCTGGCGAAGTTCGCGCCGGGCATCGAGATACCGCTGCATCCCTTTTTCGGCTCGATGGGGGTGGCGCCGCCGGAGTCTGCGGGCCGCTACAACAGCACGGCGCCCTGGATGCATGGCGGGAACATGGACAACAAGGAGCTGACGGAGGGCTCAGTGCTGTACCTGCCGGTGCATGCAGCCGGAGCGCTATTTGAGGTGGGTGATGGACACGCGGGCCAAGGCAACGGCGAGGTGGACATCACCGCGTTGGAGACCATGCTGACGGGAACATTTCAGTTCGTGGTGCGTAAGGACATGCATCTGCTATGGCCGCGCGCGGAGACGCCGCAGGCTTACATCAGCATGGGTTTCGATGAAGACCTGACGACAGCGACCAAGATGGCGGTGCGCAACATGATCGACTTCCTGGTGACGGAAAAGCGCCTGTCGCGGGACGAGGCGTACCAGTTGACCAGCGTGGCAGTAGATGTGGATATAACGCAACTGGTCGATGGGAAGGTGGGCGTGCATGCCATGTGTCCGAAGCGTATCTTCACGGGGCAGAAGCAGTAGGCAGGCTGTCGATATCCTTCGCGCACTGGTCCTCGTCGCTAAGGAGAAACGATGAACTCTATGGCGATGCTCGCTTGGCAAGCCGTGCCCGTGTGGGCGGCCCGTCTCGATGACTGGATAGGCTATCTCTGGCTCGCTTTGCTGGCAGTGTGGCTGGTGACTTCATTCAGTGTGAAGAGCACGCAGCGGGTGCAGCCTGTGAGCGATCGCCTGGTACACGTGCTGTTCACCGTCGCTGCCTTTTATCTGCTTGTGCACACCGATTACCCCTGGCCGCTTCTGGAAATGCGTGTGCTGCCGCGCAGCGCCGGTATCCTGATACTCGGCTTTGTGCTGCTGGTGGTGGGTGTCGGATTTGCGGTATTCGCGCGCCTTATAATAGGCCGGAACTGGAGTGGCAATGTGACTATCAAGCAAGACCATGAGCTGGTCTGCCGCGGTCCTTATAGCTTGGTGCGGCACCCGATCTATGCCGGCCTGCTGCTCGCGATGCTGGGTACGGCCATTGCCGCCGGAAGCGTGCATAGCTTTGTCGGGGTGCTTCTAGCCGCTATTGGATTCAAGATCAAATCGCGTGTCGAAGAGCGCTTCATGACAGAGCAGTTCGGTGCGCAGTACGTGAGCTATCGCGGGCGGGTAAAGGGCTTGGTACCGTTTGTGTGGTGAGGCGCGGAAATGCATTTGCCATCGGCCCGTGCGGGCTTTGAGTAAGCGAGACGCTCTATGGTGTTGTGGCGAAAATGCAGGACCTTCGACTGCGTGGCCTCCAGCCACTCCGCTCAGGACGGCAAACCAGCAGGCATGCAGAGTTGCACAGCCAGTTACTGTGCGCCGTTTTTGAACAGATCTTCAGCAAAGTAGTTCTGGATGCGCGCCTGGTCGCGAAGCATTTCGTAATAAGCATTTTTGAGCAGCTGGGCGCGGCTGTCGCGCAATTGCTGGCGAATGGCCTGCTGCACGCGCGGATCGTTGAGCTCGCGCTGGCCAGCGGCTTCCTTTGAAATGAGTTTGTAGATGGCGTAGCCAATGGGGCGTTTGGAGCCTGGGTCGATCGAGGGCAGCACATCGGTGATCTGGCCGGGCTTGAGCTTGCTTATTGCGGCGTAGACGCCGGGATCCTGGTGCAGCTGGGTTTCGGTGATGAAGCCCATATCGCCGCCGTTGCTGGCAGTGGTGGGCTGTTCGGAGAAGTTGGCAGCCAGCGCGCCAAAATCTTCGCCGCTTTCCAGTCGATTGTGGAGCGTATCGATCTTCTTTTTAGCCTCGGCCTCGTTCATCGCCTTGTTGTTCTGCAGGTTCCCCGGCTGCTGTGAGGGCAGGGAGGTGACGACGATCTGCGCAAGATGATATTGCGGTTCAATGAGGTTGAATTCGGCCTTGTTCTGGTTGTAGTAGTTGGAGATATCGGCGTCGGTGATGTTGATTTTGGAGTTGATCTCCTTGTTCATCAGCTTCTCGCCGGTTATGGTCCGGCGGATCTGCCGCTTGAGATCGTCCAGCGTCATGCTCTTGGACTTGAGCCGCTGTTCGAATTCCTCCTGGGTGAAGGGGGCCTTTAACTCAGCTAGCTTTGCATCGACTTCTTCATCGGTGGCGACGAGGTTGAGCTTGCCGGCGCGCTGCTGGAGAATTTCGTCATCGATGAGCTGGCGGAGGATATCCAGGCGAGCGATGCTCGCCTGGATGGGCGTGGGCTCGCGCTGGCCGTCCCCCAGATTGCCGCGGTAGTAGCGTTCGAGCTCTGCGCGCCCGATGGGGTGGCCGTTGACGGTGGCCACGACATCGGGCTGGTGAGGCCGGCTGCAGCCGGCGATGCTAAGCACTGAAAGCAGGATGGCAGCGGGCGCGAGCAAGCGGCGATTCATCGGCTAGGCGGCTCCGGGACTGTGGCGGGAGCAGGAGCGGCATGTGCCGGCTGGGTGCTGTTTGTGGCTTCGGGAGTGGCGGTGGCTGCGGCCGCTTCAGGCCGGGGTGGCGGCTGCTCGCCTGCGGCGCGCAGTGCGCGATCAATGGCATCCCAGACCATGGCTGTATCGACGGCGCCCGCGTTCAGGCGTTCTCCGTTGACGAAGACCTGGGGCGTGCCCTCGATGCCGAGATTGGCGCCTTCGCGCATGGAAGCGCGGACTGTTGCTTCATCCTGTTTGGTGAGGCAGGCGTTGAGCTTGTCTGTATTAAGGTTCAGGCGTTTCGCCTCATCGCGGGCAGCAGAATCCAGATTGAGGAAGGCCTTGGCGGGATCTTGGCCGTCGCCGCTGATTTCGTGCCCGTGACTGTGTACGTAATCGACATAGTTCCAATACCCCGGGCTGCTCTGCTCCGCCAGGCAGTTGGAGTCGACCGCGGCGTGCATGGCCCAGGGGTGGATCTCAACCAGCGGGTAGTCCTTGTAAACAAAGCGGACCTGGTTCTTGTAATGGTCCAGCGTGCTGGGGAAGAGCTCGTTGTGCATTCGCGCGCAGAAGGGGCACTCCAGGTCGTCAAAATTGATGACTGTAACCTTTGCATTCACGTCGCCTCGGACAGGGCGCTTGTCGACCGAGATGGTGTCCGCAGGGTCCTTGCTGATGTCGAACTTCTCCAGCCGCGCCAGCGTGTTGCCGTCGCTTGAGATCAGAAAGGCCACGGTAGTTTGTTTGCCCTTGTGCGAAAAGGTGACCGGGAGATTGCTGAAGCCGGGGATATCGCTCTTGGTCTTGCCGCCGAGCATGACGTCGTAATCGGAGGGGACGTTGAATTGCGAGCGGACGAGCACTTCGATACGGCGGTCGGCTGAGGAGCTGGGCGGCGGAGTCTGCGCGCGGCAGCCCGCTGCGGCCAGGATCACCATCGCGCAAAGGAACAAACGGGGTCGGAACAAAAGAGAATCACCTTTCAGGGAAGCTGGGTGTAAGACGATTATCTCAGGTCTGAGGTTAGGCCGGCGCAGATCTACAAATGGCTTCGGCAGGGCCGAGTGGGTGATAATGCGGGGGAGAAAGGGCTGGAGAACCCGTTGAGGGGAGTGGCTGCGGCGTGACGCATGAATTCTTCGCCATGGGCGCGGTGGTGAACAAGGCGCGGAAGGCGGAGCAGGAAGCCGCAACCGATCTGCGGCATGCGTTCGGCAGTTGAGGCTATTCTGCTGGCATAGCGGCGCATTTTTGACGGAAAAGCTAATCTGGCCTGTTCAACATCAGCAGGCGTTCTTGGATTCGTCAGCATGAAGGCTTGATCAAAAATGCTCTAGCTACCTGGCTGGAGCATTTTCCAGTTGAACAACTGGTCAGTAGATCAACTGGGAGCGGCTGATATTGCCCGCGGTGCCGATGCCGGCCAGGGTGAAATTGAAACTTTCGTAGTTCTCGTTGCGGGCGGGCCCAAGCGCGAGACGCCGGTATTCGACGCTCAAACCGCAGCAGTTCCAGTTGTAGCCCGTCTGCAGTCCGCCGTATTCGAGTTCGTTGCGGTTGATGTCGTAACCGGTGTTGAGGCCGGCGCTGAAGCCGGACTTGGCGCCGGAGCCGTAGCCCACCAGAAGCCGAAGCTGGTTGTAGTTGGTGAACTGGGAAGCCGTAGCTGCGGTGAATACAGCGTTCAAAGCATTGAGCTGTGCATGGCTGATCGAACCGAAATAGTTGCCGTGCCGAATATCCGCATACACGCTGCTGCCATTCACGTGGCCGGCCTTTGTGTCGTAATCAAGATTCCAGCCGAGGTCCACTTGGCTGTTGGTGTGAATGGCGAGCCGGGACACAATCGGGGAATTGTTTCGCGGGCCGGTCAGGAAGGAAATGCCGGTGAGGTCAAGAGCAGAGGTAACGACATTGCGCCGGTAAGGAACGACCGCGCCACCAAAGGTGGGGTCGAAGAAGTACTTTTGCGCGACCTGCCAGCTAACCCAGGCGGTGGTGTTGCCCGCGCACTCGCGGTAGCTGAGCGGCAAGTAGACGCGGCCGGTCAGGGGCGACGGGACCCCGGGGTTGTCGCAGGGCTGCGGGCGGAGCCGGCGGAAGTAAAGGCGCTGGGTAAGCGAGTATTCAAGCTCGTTGGTATTGGAGGCGATATCGACTGGGTCGAAGCGGAGAATTGAGGGGAAGTTATCGATCCCGGTGACATAGCGATACCGTATCTCCGGCTCGATAGCATGCCGCACAACGAGACCGAGCCTGCGGGCAAGCCATCCGGGAGCGAAGTCGCGTTCGAGCACGGGAGGGCGTAGGTCAAGACCGGCTTCGAGGTCCTTGCGATTGGCGCTGGCGGAACGATAGATGGGAACCAGCGAGGTGGAGCCGGAGGCATCAGGGACGGCCGGGGCCTGGCTCTTGGAATAGAACGTGTCGCGGATGGCCACCTCCGGACGCACTGCCCAGCCCGCGATGTGCCACGGCGCCTCCAGTTGAGGACGGAGGTCGAGACGGCCAACGGAATGCGCGGTGTGGAAGCCGGGTTCGTGGCGATCAAGGCCGGCTATGGATGCGTCGGCATTCCAGCGGAAGGGTGTCTGCTCAAGGCGGCGCTCGGCGGAGTCGAACTGGAGGGCAGGCAAGTGGGCGATAACAATATCGTCACCCGGATTGATGCTTTGATAGCTGATATAGCGATTGAAGTTGAGGCTTTCGGAGTAGCCGTTACGGTTATGGGTGGCGAAGAAGTTGGAGTTGACCTGCGAAGCGACGGCCTGGGAAAAACTTTCGGCGAAGGCCTCGCGATAGACAAAGGAGCTGAGGTATTCGGCATTCGCGACGGCGCGGGTGTATGCGCCGAGGGCATAGCGGCCGTTCAGCAGAATATCCTGCCCGCCCTGGTTCTGGTAGGCGCCGCCGGTAACGATGCCGCGGTCGAAGAGGGCCGTGAAGCGAAGGTCGGCGAAGTCTTCATCGCGCCCGCGAAAGCGGAACTCGCCGCTGGGGGCCCAGCCTCGTTTGGAGTAGTAGTCGGTACCGATGGTCAGGTCCATGCTGCGATTCAATGCCAGGTAGAACTGCTCGCCGATGACGGTGCCCTTGGTCGAAGAGTTGGAGTAGACGGGGATCAGGAAGCCGGATTGCCGCCCCGGACCGAGCACGGGGTGGGTCACGTAGGGCAGATAAAGAATGGGGACGCCAAGCAGGCGGAAGATGGCGTTCTTCGCATTTGCCTGCCCATCCGCTACGTTGATCTCGCCTGCGGAAAGACGCCAATCCGGGTTGGGCAGGCGGCATGACGTCATGGTGCCGTCGATGACTTTGTAGTCCTGCGGACCGGACTTGATGACGACGCGGCCGGTAAAGAGCAGCGGGTTGAGCCCCGTATAGACCACCTTGCGGCGGCCGGAACCTGGCCGGACGCCAACAGACCCGATCACGTTGTAGAAGCGAGCTGTGTCGAGATCGAGATTGACGGTACCGTGATCGGCCTGGATCAGTTCGTCGTCGGGGCCGCCTTGGAGCTGGAGATGCCCTTCGGCGCGCACCTCCCCGGTATCCTCGTCGTAGCTGGCCTTGTCGGCGCGCAGGGTGTAGGAGCGGTAGTAAATCGTGACTTCGCCAAGAAGCGTATAGGTGCTGCCGGTCTTCTGTTGCTGCTTGGCCTCGATGCGGACGGGCACGCTTTCCGTCACCGTGGCGAGAGGTTCGGCAATAGGGATGGAAGTGTCGGGAACCGAGGCGCTGGAGATCGAAGCTCCGGAGGTCGGAGCTCCGGAGATCAGAGCTCTGGGGGCTGCCGCATCTGGAGCATCCGGGAGGGGATTGGCGGGCGCTGTGGCGGGATTCTGAGAGGTCGCCAGGGTGGATTGGGGCGCAGTCAGTACCCGGCTTGATTCCTGCCGCCCGCTCGCCCATGCTCCGAGCCGAAGCTGCGGATGACACAAGCACAGCAGCGTGATACACCAAAATCTGCGGAGAGTTTTCGGCACGGGCCAACTCAGCATAGCAAAGGCCGGCTGCGCCGAGACTTCAGCAATGCTGCTGTCCGCAACGCTGGACGTGTCCGCTGTATTGTCGGCATACCCGTGCAAGCGTGTCTGTGCCGTCGGTTGCAGCCGTGATGTCGTTGAGGCTGGCTGGATTTGAGGGTCGTGTTCAGGCGCAGGCTGATGAGAGCCGGCCGGCGGAATACAGTTACCCAAGCGAGGTATGGAAGAAAGAGGTTTGAGGCGTGAATGCTGTCTCTCCGGAACTGGATCTAGATCGGGACGTGGGTGATGTTCCTGCTTGGAAGGCGGAGCTGCAGGAAAAGCTGGCAGCGTCGCGCGCGCGCCGGGGCGGTCGCCCTTTGGCGCAGACACAAACCGGGGGAGGCACGGAGCCCAACAACGGAACGGGAGCGACACGCACGGCATCCGTTGCGGCGGCGGTAGCCGCGCGGTACGCGCAGGCGCCTAGCTACCGGGAGCTCCTGGCCGACGAAGCGCAAGCTGCCGCAGAAGCGGCTGCAACAGCGGCCCGCGAGGCACACATGGCTGCTGAAGAGGTAGTGGCCCGGTTGCAGGCGGCGCGCCATGCGGAACACTGGGCCGCTGCGGCAGGGAGCAGCGAGGACGAACTGGACAGAGCCGCGCTGGAAAGGGAGGCTGAACGGGAGCGCGAAGCGGCCCAGCCGGCCAGAGTCGAACGCGATCAGCTCGCCGTCCGGATGGACCTGGATCCAAGAACGCAGCAGCACCTCAACGCGCTGGAAGCGAGATTGTCAGCCCGTGAAAGCCTGCCGGAGCGGCAGGAGTTTGTTCCGCTGCAGCCTCGTCTGGCCGATCCATTGGAAGAAGAGTTGGTGTCCCCGGCTACACCGTTGGCCGCAAACCTGATCGAGTTTCCCCGCGAGCTGGTGGCGCCGCGCAAGGCGCGTCCGCGAACTGCGGAAGGGCCACTGCGGGAAGAAATGTCCGAAGATGGGCAGGGTTCGCTGCGTATCTTTGAGGCCGCGCCAGAGACCGGGTCGGAAATTGCGGAGTCATTCCTGCCGGATGCGCCCCACGCTCCCGGGTGGACCACTGCCATCCGTCTGGATGCTTCGCCGGCAGCACCGGCCAGGCGTCACGCGCATCCCAATGGTTTGGAACTGCCGCTCAAGACCGCTTCGCTGGAAGACCGCCTGATGGGAGCGCTTGTCGATGGGGCGCTGGTCATGATCGGATTCTTGCTGTTTGTGCTTGCGTTTTACGCAACGGCAGCCCATCCGCCGGCGGGAAAGGGTGCGATCGCCGGGGCAGCGGTGGCTTTCCTGGCGCTCTCCATTTTGTATCAGGCATTGTTCTTTACCTTCGGCGAGAGCACGCCGGGAATGCGGTACGCGCATATCGCGCTTTGCACCTTTGACGACACGAACCCTACGCGAAAGGCCATGCGTCGCCGGGTGGGGGCGCTGCTGCTGGCTTCCTTTCCCGCAGGGCTGGGGCTGCTCTGGGCGATCTTCGATGAGGACCGATTGGGTTGGCATGACCGCATCAGCGGGACCTATCAGCGGAGCTATCGGTAGGTCTTCAGGCTGAGTTCCGGGTGAGCAAAGAGGCGGACTCTGGTCCGCCTCTTCGTTTTGCATCTGCCTTCAGTACCGCCCTCGGCCAACGAGGTCGCGGGCACTGGACGGGGTTGTCCGCGGCGGCTTAGGGGTTCTTTTGAAAACGTGCTGTGCGGACCGCGGCGGCGAGTTCCCTCAATGACAGCAGGGTCTGGTCCCAGCCCATGCAGGCATCGGTAAGGCTTTGGCCATAGGTAAGGGGCTGGCCGGCGACCAGCTTTTGCGCGCCGGCGACGAGATTGCTTTCCAGCATGACCCCAACGATCCGGCGGTCGCCTGAAGCGATCTGCGTCGCCACATCGTGGGCCACGACAGGCTGGCGGGCGTGGTCCTTGTTGCTGTTGGCATGGCTGCAATCGATCATGGCGCGCTGCGGAAGACCGGCCTGGGCCATCTCGGCGCAGGCCCGCTCCACCGCATCGGCGGTGTAGTTTACCGTGCCGCGACCACCGCGGAGGATGACGTGGCAGTCCGGATTCCCCCGGGTGGCGAAGATGGCTGTGCGACCTTCCTTGGTGTGCCCAAGAAACGTATGTGGGTGGGCGGCGGACTGGATGGCTTCGAGCGCGATCTGCACGTTGCCGGAGGTGCCGTTCTTGAAACCGATAGGGCAGGAAAGCCCGGAAGCAAGCTGGCGGTGCCCCTGGCTTTCGGTGGTGCGCGCGCCGATGGCGCCCCAGCTTACGAGGCCCGCAAGATATTGCGGCGAGATCATGTCGAGGAACTCGGTGCCTGCGGGCACACCCATCTCCGCCAGGTCCAGCAGCAGACGGCGAGCCAGGCGGAGCCCGTCGTTGATCTTGTAAGAACCGTCGAGGTAAGGATCGTTGATCAGTCCCTTCCACCCAACCGTCGTGCGCGGCTTTTCGAAGTAAACGCGCATCACCAGGCAGAGTTCCCTGGAAAGTTCCGCTGTTGCGTCCTTCAGTCGGACCGCATAGGCGCGTGCCGCTTCAGGGTCGTGGATCGAACAAGGGCCAACCACAACGAGCAGCCGAGAATCGGCGCCGTGAAGAATGTCGGCGATTTCGCGCCGCGAGCGGAGCACCGTCCCGGTGGCGTTCTCGGTCGTAGGCAGTTCTTCTTCCAGAACGGCGGGAGGAAGAACCACTTCCATCCACTGGATGCGGAGATCGTCGGTGGGATAAAGCATGGGCGATCTGTAGAGGGTAATACAGGAGCGGGAATCGCTGCGTTCCGGCCGAGCGGGGCAGGGCAGGGTACGTTTCAGTCTGGCTGAAGGTCTGATGGCAGCGAAGCGCGGTTTGCATGGCGCCCGGGGCGCTCCGCGAAGTCTGCGCTTCACCCCGGATAAGATGTGCCAACTCGATGACTATCGAGTGCCGGGCTATTGGGTGCCGGAGGCCGAGTTTACCGGTATATCGAGAAGCTGCTTGCGGCAGGCTTCCCGCTTTTCAAAGAGCGAAGGGGCGTGGACGCGCCGCAGCGCGATAAGGGCGGCGTGCTGGTGCCGCTGAAGGTAGTGCTCGGTCTGGTGGACGAAAGGATAGCCGCACGCTTCGCTGAAGTGATCTTCAGTGCCGATAAGGGTGAGCACGGCAGAGGGGTTCTCCACCAGGGCGTCGGCTAGCGCAACGCGCAGACCTTCGCTGAAGCGTGGGTCTACATACGGGCCAATCTCGCCGGCGATGCGCAGCCAGCCAGGGGAACCCTCGGCAATGTGCTCGAGAATGATGTCGTAGTTTGGCTCCTCGGGACTGTGCGGGTCGATATCCTTGATGGCGCGCGAAAGAAACGCTGGCGCACCTTCCTGATCGAGATGGCGCTGAAACTGCGTCGCCGTCATGTGGCGCAGCTCGGCTGGCGAGATGCTCTGTGCTGCCGCCACGCATGCGGCAGCGGCGGTCCCGAGCAAGAGTATGGCCAGCCTGGGGACGGCTGTACGGGAAGGCATACCGCGATCATCGCATCTTCCTCACTGCCCGGGCCAGCGCTACCGCCAGGGAGGTGGTGCCATCAGTAATGGGCCGGCCATGGCCGCATACAATCTGTTGCGGGCTGAGCCCGGCGAGCGTTCCGGCGCTGGTGATGGCGAGCGGGCCATTCCAGGTAGCGAACTTGGGAAGCGGGAAATACCACGGCGCATCAGTGACAACGCGCAGACCGCCGACAGAGAAGAGTGCATCGCCTGCAATGAGTGTATTGGAGCGCGGGTCGAAGTAGGAAAAGTGGCCCGGTGTGTGGCCCGGGGTTGCTACCGCGCGCAGGGAACCGAAGGTGTCGCCGTGATTCAGCAGAACGGAGGGACGGGTCTGCGCTCCGGGAAAGAGCCTGGGATGAATATTAGTATGCGGTTCATCGGGGTCCAGCGAGGTGTTTCCCGCGAGCAGGCGCGCTTCGCGGCGCCCAATGGCGACCTCGGCCCCGGTATCCCGCGCAAGCGCATCGAGAGCACCGATGTGGTCCCCATGTGCGTGGGTGAGCAGAATGCGGCGAAGGCGCATTCCCGTGCTCTGGATGATGGCCAGGATGCGAGGAGCCGAGCTCTTGAAAGTGGTGTCGACAAGAGTCCAGCCATCCTGCTCCCGAACAAGATAGCAATTGAAGAGCCCCCAGCGCGTGAGCTGGAGAATTTCTGCGGTGATACGGCGTTGCTGCATGAGGAGCCTTCCTGCAGTGCGGTTGCATGCTCTCATGCAGATGCGAAGAATTTGTCAGAGATGTACTGGCTATACCAGGGAGGCTTCAGCGCTTTGCGGGATTGCACTGGCTCTCCCAGACCTATCCTCCGAATTTTCGATGACCGAGGGATGAAAAAAAAGACACTGGCCGAGTTCGCGGAATCGATCCTGCCGGTCTGCAGAGCCAAAGCTACTTTGGGAGCCGGATACAGCCGAGGACGCATGCTCGAAAAAGGCGGGTCGAAGACGGTACCAGATGTTCTGCGCCTGCCACAGGTTGGGGGCGAAAGGAAGAGAGCCGAGCGTCCGCGCCAGCGAGAGCGCGTGCTCAAGGGCGAATGGATTGCGCGGTTCCGTTTGTAGAGCAAACATGGCCTGCCGCATGCGCTCATCGGCAACGCGCTCCAGCGAGTGGGTATCGAGCACGACCATGTCGGTTCGCGCCCGTGCGAGCAGGTCGAGGATCTCGCGACTATCGATGCGGTCGGCTTCCATGGCGCGCCGAAGCTGGGCATGAACGGCGATCTGCGCGGCCACACGAAGCGCCGGCGGCTTGGGCATCTCCGTACGGCTGAGGTAATGAAGCAGCGATGCATGCGCAGTGTACAGATGGGCAAGGCTGCTTTCCACTTCGCTCAGCGTGGGTTGAAGGATGCACTCCAGGATGCGCCGGCCTTCATCGCGGAAAAGCGAAGTCAGGGAATAGCGATGGGTATCGAATGCTGTATCGATGAGGCGAACGAGAGCAGGGAGATCGGCTGCCGCAATGGTCCGCGCGGCTTCCGCCGCAAGCTCATCGAACATCCCTTCCTGGCCTGGAGGGCAGGGCTTCACGGTTGCGGTGACGTTGTGGTCGCCGAAGAGAAGCACGGAATAGAGAACGAACTCGCTTTGCCCGGTCAGGTCAGAGGTGACGCGCGCACGGCCCAGGACGAGTTCGCCGGAGCCGAAGCGGAGGGCGCGGTAGCTGAGGCGCTCCACCGTATAGCAGAAGACGGAGGCTTTGCCGGTCTGCGGATGGTGCCGTGTGTTGCCGAAGGCGGAGCTGATCGCGAAGTGCGCAGCAACCTGCTCCAGGTTCACGGCAAGCGGCTGGACCTGCTGCTGATAGATGAAACCCCCGTTGCGCCAGACAGGCACATTGCTCGGAGCCATGGAAAGGCGCTCGACAAACGCGCGTTCAAGATCGGCTTTGTCCAGCAGCAACGCCAGACTAGCCAGCTCAATTACCCGGGCAGCATAGGCGACGATCTGCACGGTTTCGATTCCGGACAGCTCGTCAAAAAACCAGCCGCAACTGGTGTACATGAGCTGAGTGTTGCGCTCAATCTCCATCAGTTCGAGAGCACGGGTGCGCTCGGCCGCGGAAAGGTTGCGGGTAGCATGCCGGGCGAAAAAGGCGTCGACGCGGGCAGGCGAGCGATCCAGCAGGACGTGTATGTAGTCGTGAACAGCGGCGCTGGCGTCTACGAAAAGATCGCTGGCGGCTCGATGGAGGCTGGGCATCACGGCTTCTCGAAGCCAGTCAAGCGCGGCCCGGAGCGGAGCGCGCCACACCTGGGTATGGCCGGGAGCGCTGCCACAGCCACAGTCGCTGCGCCAGCGCTCCACGCCGTGAAAGCAGCTCCAGGAGCTGCCTTCGACGATCTTGGCTTCGGCGGTGGGCGGAAAGAGGCTCAGGAACTCGCCGTAGTTGGTGATACGCGCCAGTTGTTCCGTTTCAATCAGGTCGATGGCATAGGCCAAAGCCATCTCTCCATGGCGATGGTGATGGCCATAGCTTTCGCCGTCCGTTGCGACGTGGACGAGTTGCGGAGAGTTCGTGCCAGGATGGAAGCCGTCCATCAGCCTGCGCGCAAAGGTATCCCCGCTGTTCAGGAGCCGCTCAAAGGCGATGGCCCGAGATAGCTGGCCATTGTAGAAGAAGACCGCAATGGAGCGGCCGCCACGTAGGCGGACGAGATAGGGCCGGGTGGTGTCAACAGTAGCATCCGGGGTGTGAGCCCAGGGCATGCTTTCGTCTTCCGCTTTGCTGTCCAGCGGGGTAGCGCCGCTGTCAGCGGACGAGGAGTGCGCATTGAGCAGCCGCACGCGCGCGCACTGGTACGGGTGAGAGCACAGTAAAGCGAATGCCGTGCTCCGCCAGCAGTTCCAGCGTTTCCGTGTCGACCGCGGTTTCGGCAAGCCACATGCCTTCGGGCTTGCGACCGAAGCGGTGTTCGAAATCGGCAATGCCCCAGAGAATCTGGATTTCGCGATCGCGCCGCGTGGCCAACGGCATGATGACGTGGTTGTACACCTGGGCGAGCGCCGAGCCGTGGCCGCTGAAGTGCTCCTGGCTGACGCGATCCGCATCCAGGATGGCGCGGTAAGTAAGCGGAGCACTTTGCTCCATCCAGGAAAGGAGCGTGGGGCCGAAGTTGAAACTCATGCGCTCGTAATTGTTCACAATGCGCACGATGCGGTTCTGGCCGTCCACAATGCGAGCAGCGCCATTCGGAGCGTAGCACTCCGCGGTAATCCGTTCATTCCAATCGTGGTAAGGCGCGGCGGAATCCTGGGTCTCAACAGCATCCAGCCAGGGGTTTTCCCGTGGAGGCTGATAGAAGTGACCATGAATGCAAACGAACCGGCTGGGCGGGGAAGAGGAAGTGGGTGACATCACTCTGCAGTGAAGCAGCAACCAGTGCTGCCGGGCAAGTGGAACTGAGGCTTGGCAGACGCTTTGGTTTGAACCGAAGTGACCTTTGCTCGCAAATGGACCTACTCGATCCCGCGGCGCATGTCCTGATCCAGCGCCGCAAGAGCATTGCTGGCGCACTCCCGCACCCGGCCCGGATCGCAGATCTGAAGCCGTTGATCGAAGATGTACACCGCACCCAGCGTATACACGGCAGAGATGGCGCTGGAGACGCCGGGATGTTGTTTGTCGGTGTCCAGCGAGACCACGGTGAGAACGACGTTTTCGTCCGGTCCCTCTTTTTCCTGCGCCGTTTCGACAAAGCGGGGATTGTTCGCGAGGAGATCGTGCACCGCAGTCGCGTATTGCTCCCCAACAGGGTCAGTGCAGGTGCAACTGAGCTTCACCTTGGTACGTTCAGGGGCGGCATGTGCCTGGACGGCGAAGACGGCAGTAGTACAAAACAGAAAAAACAGGCGACGCATGGATGAGGTTAGACCATGCGGCTAGGAGGGCCGGCAATGACACATTTGGGGGACGGCGCCTGCTGACTTCCGGAAATGTGCAGGAAGCCATGGAGTGCGCAGCGCTTCGGGATACTGGGGCGCAAGGGCGTCTGCCACTGTCCAGAGTATCTTTTACTCCGGCGGGGGTGAGGCGGCCCCAGCCAGATCGCACGCACGCCACAAGTACCAGCTTGCCACCGACCGCCAGGGCCGCCAGCGCTCGCCTCGACGAAGCATCGCTTCGGGTTTCGGCAGAATGGCTGGGGTGATCGGGCTTCGTTTCGGCGGACGTCCAAAAGTCAGCAGAAACCCTTTGCGAACGCCGTAATCGGTCACCGGGAGCACATCCGGGCGGCCCAGGCGGAAGATCAGCAGCATCTCGACCGTCCATTGCCCGATGCCGCGCACCGCCGTGAGCCGGCGGATCACTTCCTCATCGGCCATGCGGCGGATGCGGTCCATGGTGGGCACAGTGCCGTCGAGCGTCTTGTGGGCCAGGTCACGGAGGGCGAGAGCCTTATTGGCGGACAGGCCGGCTCCGCGAAGGATCTCGTCTGGCACAGAAAGTAACTGTTCCGGTTGCGGATGCAGGTCGCCGAAAGCTTCGATCAGACGACGCAGGATGGCCGCAGCCGCCTTACCATGGAGCTGCTGGTAAATGATGGACTCCAGCAGCGCTTCAAAAGGCGAGTGCTGGCTCTTGAGTTTCAGGGTGAAAGGGCCCGCGCGTTCCATGAGCGCGCCGAGCTTGGGATCCGCTGCGCGAAGCGCGCCCAGAGCCTCATCCACGTTATAGCGCACGGGCCTGCGACCATCGGTCATAACGCTACCGAGTGTACCGGACTGCCTGGGGCCCACAGCCGGAAAGAAGAAACCCGGAGTCGTCGCGCCAAATTGCGCCGCACGCGAGTTGCTGGCCTGCCGCGTGGCATACGTGCATCCAGTGGAGTCAAACGACTGCAAGAATTTTCGCGTGTGCTCCAGCCGCGGTTGGTTTCACAAGGAACTTTACTGCTATATTCCTTCTTTGCAGGTGTCACATTCTTTTGCAATATGCGACTGATTCAGTCGTGAAACGCACTGTGCAGTTCATCTCCAATACACGGCTATAGCCGAAGCAGGAACGCATTCATGGCGCAGATCTTTGACCGCAGCTCGAATTCGCTGGCCCGCATGAGCCTGGTCCTGACAGGATTGATCGTTATCGCCCTGGGGGTGACGCTCGACCAATTGCAACGTTCGCCCTGGGTGACACGGCAGGGGCAACGGGCCGACCAGCCGGTGCCGTTCAGCCACAAGCACCACGTGATGGGCTTAGGAATTCAGTGCCAGTACTGCCATACTTCGGTGGAGCGGTCGAGCTACGCGGGCATTCCGCCGACCAAGACATGCATCAACTGCCATTCGCAGATCTGGACCAATGCGCAACTGCTCGAGCCGGTACGGCAAAGCTGGGCGACAGGCGAGTCGATCCGCTGGATCAAGGTACATGACCTGCCGGATTATGTGTATTTCAACCACGAAATCCATGTGAACAAGGGCATCGGCTGTTCGTCCTGCCACGGGCGCGTGGACCTGATGCCGATCATGTACCAGGAGAGCTCGCTCCAAATGGAGTGGTGCTTGAACTGCCATCGCAACCCCGCGGTGAATCTGCGGCCAGCCAACCAGATCTACAACATGGCCTGGAAGGGCCCTAGCAGGGATAACCCCGTCTGGTGCGGGACGGCGGGCGACAAGTATGGCGTACCGACGGCGGAGACGATCAGTTGCACCACCGTCAATCCCGAAGAAGTGAGCGCACGGACAGCGCGGCTCGACATGCTTCCGCCGACAGCCAGTCCACAGACCAATATGTTGGACGTGGCAGCGCATCCGGGTGGTGGCGCAGCACCGGATGGAGCGGCGGCGATTCAGTACGCGAAGTTCACCAACCAAGAAGCGCTGGGCAAATTCCTGGTGGAGCAGTATCACATCCGCACGCCGCAGGAACTGAGCAGTTGCGAAACCTGCCACAGATAGCGCCACGAAGGCGGGTAAATGCATGAGCGACGGACGGAACCGCACGAAACAAGAGAACGGAACCCAGCAAGAGATGGACAGAGACGAATCGATGGCGGCAACAAACGGGGCGGGGTTGGTGATGGTAGAGAATGCCCGAAAAGCGGATCCGGAAGGCATGACGCTGGCCGAAGCGCGCGCGGCGCTCGAGGGCAAGAGCGGCAAAACCTACTGGCGCGGGCTGGACGAGGTGGCCTCGCAGCCTGGTTTCGACACCATGCTGGAGCGCGAATTTCCGGAGCACGCCCAGGAGTGGGTTGACCCGGTATCGCGGCGCGGCTTCATGAAGCTGATGGGCGCATCCCTGGCTATGGCTGGCCTGGCGGGATGCACCAAGCAGCCCGATGAGCCGATCTACCCCTACATCAAGCAGCCGGAAGACCTGATCCTGGGCCGCCCCACCTACTTCACGACCGCCTTTCCCTTCAATACCGGCGCGATTCCGCTCTTGATCAAAAGCGATGCGTACCGGCCGATCAAAGTCGACGGCAACCCGGAGCACCCGATGACCAAGGGTGGCTCAGATCCCATCACCCAGGGCTCCCTGCTCGGCCTCTATGACCCTGACCGCTCACAGCGGGTTATGTATCGCGGAGAGACGAGCACCTGGGCGAATTTCCAGAACGCCATGCTCGCTGAACTCCAGGCGAATCGCGGACAGGGGCTTTATTTCCTCAGCAGCACAGTCACATCGCCGACGCTCGCGGCGCAGTGGAAGCGGGCGCAGGCCGCCTATCCGCAGGCGAAATTCGTCCAGTACGACCCGGTCAACCGCGATTCGGCCATGGCGGCGTCCAAGGCAGCTTTTGGCAATTACTTCGACGCGCAATACATGCTGGAGAAGGCGGACGTTGTGCTCTCGCTGGACTCCACCTTTCTGTCCGGTATCACGCAGCCCGGCTTCATCAAGCTGGCGGGCGACTTCATCAACCGCCGCAAGCTGATGGATCAGGCCGTCCCGATGAACCGGTTGTATGCGGTCGAGAGCTCGCCGACGACTACAGGTTTCAAGGCGGACCATCGTCTGGCGATGAAGGCGAGCGAGGTCGGCCCGTTTGCGGCGGCTTTGGCATCGGCGCTGGGCGTCAGTGGAGCGAATGCCGGCAGCATGCAGTGGAACGCGGATCAGCAGAAGTTCCTGCAGGCTCTAGCGGCAGATTTGAAGGCGCACGCCGGCCGCTCTGCGGTGATTCCGGGCGAGCAGCAGACCCCGGAGGTCCACCTGCTGGCGATCGCCATCAACCAGGCCCTCGGCAATGTGGGCAAGACGGTCGCTTACACCGAGACCTTGAATCCGATGCCCTCGGTGCAGATGGATGAGCTCAAGGGCCTGGTCGCCGACATGAATGCCGGTCGCGTGAACTGGCTGGTGGTGCTGGACGCCAATCCGGTCTACTCCGCGCCGCCGGATCTGCACTTTGCAGACGCATTCAATAAGGTGCCGCACACGGCGCACCTGGGCGGCTACCTGGATGAAACCGGGAAGGCCGCGACCTGGCACATCAACAGTACGCATTACCTCGAGATGTGGTCCGATGGGCGAGCCTACGACGGCACGGTGTCCATCGTGCAGCCGATGATCGAGCCGCTCTATGGCGGCCATTCCCCGCACCACGTCTTGCAGCTTCTGAACACCGATCCGGAGATGTCGCCCTACGATGCCATCCGGGCAAACTGGCAAGGGCAACTCGGCGGCAACGGCGGTAACCCGACGAGCGGGTCGGTGCTGGGTGAGGCCTTCGAGAACAACTGGCGCAAGGCGCTCCACGATGGCTATCTCCCAAATACGGCGTTTGCGCCAAAGACGCTTTCAGCCAGCGGTGCTGGCTTGGCCGCTGCAAGCGCAACGCCTGCTTCAGGTGGTGGCGCGGATACGGTCGAGGTCATCTTCCGTCCCGACCCATCCATCTACGACGGACGCTTCTCGAATATCGGCTGGCTCCAGGAGCTGCCCAAGTACGTGACCAACATGTCCTGGGACAACGCCGTGCTGATGAGCCAGGCGACCCTCACGCAGCTCAAACTCGAAGAGTCCGATGTGGTGGAAATCGACGCAAACGGGCGAAAGGTGCGCGGCTCGGTGCTGGCTGTTCCGGGGCACCCAGATGGGGCCGTCACCCTGTACCTCGGCTACGGACGGCTGGACGCTGGACGCGTGGGCAGCGGGATGGGCTTTGACGCCAACCAGGTGCGTAGCTCGGCGATGCCGCTGTTCACGACCGGAGCGAAGTTGCGCAAGACCGGCGAAATCTACGAGGTTGCCGTCACCAAGAGCCATTACAACGACAACCGCGGCCATAAAGCGGGCGGCGACGGATCGGGCACGCACTCGCTCGAAGGCAACGAGGCGTTGACGCGTGGAATCGTGCGCTATGCCACGCTGGATGAGTTCAAGGAGAATCCGGAGTTTGCGCACGAGGGAGACTTTCCCGAGACGCCCGATCCGGATACGAGCATGTTCGCCAATTACCGCTACGACAAAAACGCGTGGGGTCTGGCGATCGATCAGAACTCCTGCGTCGGCTGCAATGCCTGCGTGGTGAGCTGCTACGCGGAGAACAACATCCCGGTGGTGGGCAAGCACAACGTCAAGGTGGGCCGCGATATGCAGTGGATCCGCATTGACACCTACTTCGAGGGCGACCTGGCCGCGCCGCGCGCGCATTTCCAGCCGATGATGTGCCAGCATTGCGAGAATGCTCCCTGCGAACAGGTTTGCCCGGTGGCGGCCACGGTGCATTCGACCGAAGGCCTGAACATGATGGTGTACAACCGCTGCGTAGGCACCCGGTACTGCTCCAATAATTGTCCCTACAAGGTGCGGCGCTTCAACTTCCTGCTCTTTTCCGATTACGAGACGGAGAGCTTGAAGTTCATGCGCAATCCGGACGTGACGGTGCGGAGCCGCGGCGTTATGGAAAAATGCACCTACTGCGTGCAGCGCATTATGGCGGCGAAGATCGAAGCGGATAAAGACAACCGCGCCATCCGCGATGGCGAGATCGTCACGGCATGCCAGCAGGCCTGCCCGACGGACGCGATCACCTTCGGCAATATCAATGACAAAACCAGCAAGGTGGCTAAGATCAAAGCGCAAAAGCGGAACTATGGCGTGATTGCAGATCTGAACACCCGGCCCCGCACGACGTACATCGCGGAAGTCATCAACCCCAACACGCAACTCTCAGGCGCGCCGGTTGAGCACGCGCCCGAGAACAGCTAACTGGATCGAGCACTATGGCAACCAAAAACATTCGGGTAAACGATCCGATGCTGGATCCGGTAACGGGTGAAGCCCGGGTCATCGCACCGGGGCACACCTTTAAGTCCGTTACCGACAAGATTTCGCGCATCGTGCTGACGTCCCACACGCCGATGGGCTGGTTCTTCGGGCTGCTGGTGGCCGGCGGCGTGGCCATGATGCTGCTGACCGCGGTTACGTGGCTGTTCCTGCGCGGCGTCGGCATCTGGGGCCTGAACATTCCGGTCGGCTGGGGCTTTGCCATCATCAACTTCGTCTGGTGGATCGGTATCGGTCACGCCGGCACCCTGATCTCGGCGATTCTGCTGCTCTTCAAGCAGACCTGGCGCAACTCGATCAACCGCTTTGCCGAAGCCATGACGATCTTCGCCGTGGTCTGCGCAGGCATGTTCCCGCTCATCCACGTGGGGCGACCCTGGCTGGGATACTGGCTCTTCCCGTACCCGAATTCGATGAACGTATGGCCGCAATACCGGTCGCCGCTGCTCTGGGACGTCTTCGCGGTATCCACCTACGCGACCATCTCGGTAGTGTTCTGGTATATCGGCATGATCCCGGATCTGGGCACGCTGCGCGACAAGTCGAAATCGCGCGTCGGCCAGTACGTGTATGGCCTGCTGGCGCTGGGCTGGCGCGGTTCGGTTCGCCACTGGATGCGGTATGAGACGGCATCGCTGCTGCTGGCGGGTCTGGCAACGCCCCTGGTCCTCTCCGTACACACCGTCATCAGCTTCGACTTCGCTGTGGCGGTGCTGCCGGGCTGGCACACGACCATCTTCCCGCCCTACTTCGTAGCCGGCGCGGTGTATTCCGGCTTCGCCATGGTGCTCACGCTGGCCATCCCGATCCGCAAGTTCTACCACTTGGAAGACGTGATCACGCTGCGCCACCTGGATAACTGCGCCAAGGTGATGCTGACCACCGGCTTGATCGTCGCGTACGGCTATTTCATGGAACTCTTCATGAGTTGGTATTCGGCCAGCCACTGGGAGTATTTCGCGTTCTGGAACCGGCTGTTCGGGCCTATGGGCTGGTCCTACTGGGTGCTGATCACCTGCAACATCGCGCTGCCGCAGTTGTTGTGGTTGCGCGCTCTGCGCGTCAGCCCTACGGGCCTCTTCATCATGTCGATCATTGTCAACACCGGCATGTGGTTTGAACGGTTCGTGATCGTGGTGACCAGTCTTTACCGCGACTTCCTCCCCTCTTCCTGGGGAACCTACAAGGCGACCCGGTGGGATTACGCCACCTTCGTAGGCACGCTCGGTCTGTTCACGTTTCTGTTCTTCCTGTTTATCCGCTTCCTGCCGATGATTCCGATTTCAGAGCTGCGCGTGCTGCTGCCGCAGTCCAAGGTCAAGGCGGAAGGCGAACCACTTCACGAGGCAGGTGATTAAGATGGCTGAGCCTGTTGAAGGTACCTACGGCTTGCTGGCCGAGTTCGACACTGCGGGGCAGCTGACGCATGCGGCCAAATCGGCCTACGACGCCGGTTGGCGGCGGCTGGACTGCTACACCCCCTATCCGTGCGAAGAAGCGGCGGAGGCGATCGGCTTTCATCGCAACTACGTGCCGGCGATCACGCTGGTTGGCGGACTTATGGGCTGTGCTGCCATGTTTCTGATGGAGACGTGGATCAACGTGTGGGCATATCCGCTGAACATCGCCGGGCGTCCTTTCTTTGCCTGGCCCGCATTTGTGGTGCCGGCCTATGAATGGACGATTCTGTTCGCAGGATTGACGGCTGCCTTCGGGATGCTGGCGATGTGCGGTCTGCCCGCCCCGTATCATCCTTTGTTCAATGCGCCGAATTTCCGCAGCGGCGCGACATCGGACAAGTTTTTCCTGTGCCTGGAGGCGCGCGACCCCAAGTTTTTGCTTTCCGAGTCGCGGGCGTTTCTGGAAAATCTCGACCCCGTTTCGGTCGTGGAGGTGGAGTATTAACGCGATCCGCAACAAGCGTCCGGGTAGCCGCGATCTTCGGGGCGCCTTCCAGTTCCTGAGCACGGCCGCAGCGCCGGCCATGGCGACTGGATTGCTGCTGCTCGCCGGCTGCCGGCAGGACATGCACAACCAGCCCAAGTTCGTGCCTCAGCGCGGGACCAGCTTTTTTGCCGACGGGCGCTCGGTGCGTCCGCAGGTCGAGCACACAGTGGCGCGCGGCCAGATCTACGAGACGGAGTTCTTCTATACCGGCCTTCAGGGCGGCAAGGAAGTGGATGCAATGCCCTTTCCCGCCACCATGACGGTGCTTGCGCGCGGGCAGGAGCGCTACAACACCTATTGCGTCCCCTGTCATTCGCGGGTCGGCAATGGGGCAGGCATGATTGTGCAGCGCGGCTACAAGCCGGCGGGCAACTTCCATGACGCACAGTTAATGGCCAAACCGCTGAGCCACTTTTTCTACGTGATCACCAACGGCTACGGAGCCATGCCCGACTATTCCGCGCAGATCACGGCGGCAGACCGCTGGGCGGTGGCCGCTTATATCCGCGCCTTGCAGTTAACCCAGAACGCCCGCGCAGGAGATGTGCCCGCGGGCACGCAGGTGCAGCAGTTGACGGACGTGGCGGAGCAGCAGGGCCTGCCCGCAAGCTACGCCCAGCCCTGGCAGATGCCGGGCACGGCAGTCTATGCGGTGACCCCGACGGGCAATCCGGGCATGGCGCCTCCGGAGCCGGAAGTTCAGATCCCGCAAAGCAACCGGCCCACTCTGCAAACGCCGAACGGAGACTCCATGCCAGCTACGTCCGATGACTTGCCCATGCGCATCGGGCGCTATGGGCAGCCCGGGTCGGAGATCCCCGCCTTGAATGCGCAAGGTGCGGTTGTAGGCACCGGCCAAAGCCAGCCCAGCGCCAAGGCAGCGGCGAAACCACACAGCAGGAAGACGCAGTAAGGGAGCGCGACGGCAAGCATGGCACACGAACACGGACATATCATGCGAACACTGCCGGCAGACCTCCGGGCGCCGGCCATCGTGAATAGCTGGCGAGCCAGGGCTCTTCTGGTGGGCATCATCTTTGGCGTTCTCGGCATCGTGCTGGCGGTGATCGCCGGCCTGTTCGAGCACGACGGCATCAACCATCTGCTGCGGAGCTGGCTGATGGGCTTCATGCTCTGCTGGGGCTTCGCCATCGGCGGCCTGGCCATGCTGATGGTGCAATACCTTTCCGGCGGCAAGTGGGGCCTGCTCATCCGGCGGCCGCTCGAAGCCATGTCGCGGACCCTGCCCCTGGTCGCGCTCATGTTCCTCCCGGTCGGCATCTTCATGAAGCGGCTCTATCTCTGGGCGCGCATCAGCAACCCGGCGCAGGCCCTGCGAGAGCACCTGATTACCAAGGAAGAAGCGCACGCCATTGCATGGAAGCGGCCCATGCTGAGCATCCACAGCGTCTGGATTCAATCCATTGTCTGCTTTGCAATCTTTTTCTTCTTCATGTACGTGCTGAACAAGTGGGGACTCCAGCGCGACGCCGATCCGGAGCCGCATGTGCCGTTCTGGCAGAAGCGCCTGGAGAACATCAGCGGCATCGGCGTGGTGATCTATTCGCTGGCCCTGACCGTAGGCGCGATCGACTGGGTGATGTCGATCGACGTGACCTGGTTTTCCACCATGTACGGACTGCTCTACCTGGTAGGGCAGGGCTACGCGGTGCTGGCGCTTTCAGTGATCACGGTCGTCAGTCTGTCGCGCACGCAGCCGATGCAGTCGATCCTGCGGCCAACCGAACAGCATGACCTGGGCAAGCTGTGCTTCGCCTTTGTGATGCTGAACATTTACCTCAACTTCTCGCAATTCCTGATCATCTGGTCGGGCAACCTGCCGGAAGAGATTCCCTGGTACCTCGACCGCATCCGCGGGCACTGGGGCTTTATGTACACGCTGGACTTCATCTTTCACTGGCTCATTCCGTTCACGCTGTTGCTGTCGCGCGATATCAAGCGGGACAAGCGCCGCATCATCCTGGTGGCCAAGTGGATGATCTTCGCCCGCTGCTGGGATATGTTCATGCTCATCGAGCCCAGCTTCCCGGATGCACGGCGCAACCTCCACCTTTCCTTCGGCATTCTGGAATATGCCGCGATTCCGGTGGCGATGATCGCCTTCTGGGTGGCGTACTACCTGACGCAATTGCAGACGCGGCCGCTGGTGCAGACCAACGATCCGCATTTGGCAGAGATATTGGAGGCTGAACATGCCCACGCATAGGCCTGAAGACCCGCAGGACCACGGATTGACCGCAACCGGGACGGGGGCGCCGTCCGCCGGGTACGAGACCTCGGACGTCAGTGTGCCCGGCGTCATTGTGTTCCTGGTGTCTCTGGGCGTTTTCCTGGTGATCTTCTTTGTCTTTTGCTTCGGCATGGGCAAGGTCATTAATAACGCGCTGGTAAAGCACGACGGGCCGCCGAACAAGTGGACAGCGGCAGTCTCCGGAGATCCGCACCAGGCGCCGCAAAGGGGTAAAAATCTGGAATCGAACGCGGCCATGGAGCAGAAACAGCTGGCGGTCATGACCCAGGCCTTCCCCACGCCGCGGCTTGAAACCGATGATGGGAACCAGGACCTGGCCGACCTCCACGCTCGGGAAGACCTCCTGCTTGATCACTACACCTGGGTTAACCGGCAGCAGGGTGTGGTGCGCATTCCGATCGGCCGGGCCATGGAGTTGATAGCCGAACGGGGTCTGCCAGTCGTGCAGGGCTCTGATGCGCAACAGGTCATGACGGCCGATGAGAAGCAGGCAGTAACCGCGCCATTAACGAACGGGTTCGCGCGTACCGGCTACGAACAGGAACTTGAAGTGGAGCAGGCGCGCAAGCAGGAAAGCCACCAGGGACGCTCGGGAGAGCAGGCGGCTTTGGCTCCGGCGCACTAAGCAGGATCGGCAGCGTGATCGCCTAACGTTGCCGTGAGGCGAAAACCAGGCGAAGCAAAACCGGCAACAAAGGCCCGGCACCCGGTAGCATGGAAGTATGAGAAAGATGTCAGAACAGCGCACAATCCGGCGGTTGGCCCTAGGAGGGAAGCAGTTTCGCGCCCTGCTGGCAAGTTGCCTGCTTGCCGTGGGCTGCCTTGGAGCGCAGCAGGGTTTCGCGCAGGTGTCCGGCTACGGGGAAAAACAGATGGGCGAACCCGCCCAGGACCACCTGCCATCTGTGCTGGATAAGGTGCAGATATCACAGCGGCTGAATCAGCAGTTGCCGCTTACCTCGACATTCACGGATGAATCCGGGAATCCGGTCCAGTTGGGGAAGTACTTCGGGCGTCGCCCGGTCATCCTAGCCCTGGTGTACTACCAATGCCCGGTGCTGTGTTCGGAAGAGTTGAAGGGCCTGGTCGGGGCGCTCGAGATGGTGAGCTTCAAGCCGGGGAAAGACTTCGACATCGTGGTAATCAGTATCGATCCAAGCGAAGGGCCGGCGCTGGCGCGCGCCAAGAAAGCTGAGTACCTCCGCTTCTACGGTCGGCCCGAGACCGCCGCCGGTTGGCACTTCCTCACCGGTCCTCAGAATTCGATCGACGCAGTGAGCCAGGCAGCGGGCTTCGGCTATGCGCGTGTGCCGGGACCGGACGGCAAGTTGAACCAGTTTGCCCATGCCAGCGCCATCGAGATCGTGACGCCGGAGGGACGGATTGCGCAGTATTACCTCGGGGTGGAGTATTCGCCGAATGATTTGCGGCTGGGGCTGGTGGAGGCCTCGGAACACCGCATCGGCACCCCGGTCGATACCATCCTGACCTACTGCTACCGTTACGATCCGCGCATGAACCGGCATAGCCTTGTGGTAGCGCGGGTAGTGCAGCTCGGCGGATTGATTACAGTCTTGAGTTTGGGCGGGTACATGGCGGTGATGTTTCGCCGCGACCTGAAAGATGGCGGCAACGGCGGCGCCAGGGCATAGCAGCAGAAAGCACGAGCAGTTGACTCATAAGTTCGGTGGATAAAAGGGAACGATGCACTTTATAAGTCCAGTCCTTTGGCAGTTTCTGATCAAGTGGCTTACCACCTTCGCGCTCTTTCCGCCGGAGGCATCGACAATTGCGCCGCAGACGGATGCGTTCTACTTCTTCCTGGTCCTCATATCGGTCGTGGGCCTGGTGCTCGTCGGTGTCATGGTTCTCGTCTTCTCCGTGAGATACAGGAAGTCCAGAAGTCCCGAGGCCACGCACATCGAGGGCTCGACGCTGCTCGAAGCCACATGGACGATCATTCCCTTGGCGCTGTTCATGGTCTGCTTCGTATGGGGCGCCCTGCTGTATTTCCGCATCTACGATCCGCCGACCAATGCCATGAACATCTATATCGTGGGCAAGCAGTGGATGTGGAAGGCGGAGCATCCGGGCGGCCAGCACGAGATCAACGCCCTGCACATCCCGATTGGCCGGCCAGTACAACTCACCATGGTCTCCCAGGATGTCTTCCATAGCTTCTCCATTCCGGCATTTCGCGTGAAGCGTGAAGTGATCCCCGGGCGCTATTCGACCGTCTGGTTCACCGCGACAACCCCCGGTACCTACCACCTGTTCTGCACCCAATACTGCGGCACGCTCCATTCAGCGATGATCGGGGACATTGTCGCCCTCACCCCGGACGACTACCAGAAGTGGACCGCAGGCAGCACCAGCGGCATGTCGCTGGCGCAGAATGGCGAACGGCTCTTTGCCAGCCTCGGCTGCAGCAGCTGCCATACCGCTGGGGACGCCGCGCGCGGCCCAAACCTGTGGGGACTGTACGGGCGCAAGGAGATCCTGCAGAACGGCCAGTCCGTCACGGTTGACGATGCCTTCCTCCGTGGCTGTATCCTGAATCCGACCACTCATCAGGTCGCCGGTTATCTGCCCATCATGCCTACCTATCAGGGACAGGTGAGCGAAGAAGGCCTGATCGACCTGGTGGAGTACATCAAGGGACTGGATTCGAATTTCCGCATCCAGCAAACTATCAACACCACCACCTTTGCGCCGACACAGAACAGCGCCAAGGATTCCGCCCCGGACTACCGCTCAAGCCAGTTGACCGGCGAAAAACACCAGCCGGACGCTGTGCCTGATACATCGACCTCCAGAGGAACAGGGGTTTCGCCGCAATGAGCTCAAACACGATCGTTCGTCTTCCGAATCAGCAGGACGCGACCCTGCCAAAGCGCCACTACCTGAACAACGAGTACGGGCTGAAAAGCTGGCTGCTCACGGGCGACCATAAGCGGATCGCCATTCTGTACCTGATCTCGATCACCTTCTTCTTCTTCGTCGGCGGAGCATTTGCAGGCCTGATTCGCCTCGAACTGCTCACGCCGATGCCGGACCTGGTTGCCTCCGACACCTATAACAAGCTGTTCACCATGCACGGCATCATCATGGTGTTCTTCTTCCTGGTGCCCTCCGTCCCGGCGGTGATCGGGAACTTTGTGCTGCCGATCATGCTGGGTGCAAAAGACCTTGCCTTCCCCAAGGTGAACCTGTTGAGCTGGTACCTGTATTGGATGGGCGGCCTGTTCACATTGGCGGCCCTGGTGCTCGGCGGCGTCGATACGGGTTGGACCTTTACCACTCCGCTTTCCACACACTTCTTGAACACGCACGTGATCACCGCGGCTTTGGGCGTCTTTATCGCGGGCTTCAGCTCCATCTTCACCGGGCTGAACTTCATCGTGACCACCCATCGTATGCGCGCGCCGGGCATGACATGGTTCCGCATGCCGCTCTTCATTTGGTCCAATTACGCGGCTTCCATCCTGATGGTCCTGGGCACACCGGTGCTGGCCATCACGCTGGTCCTGGTCGCGCTCGAGCGGACTTTCGGCATCGGCGTCTTCGATCCCAGCAAGGGCGGCGACCCCATCCTGTTCCAGCACCTCTTCTGGTTCTACTCGCACCCCGCGGTCTACATCATGATTCTGCCGGGCATGGGCGTCATCTCCGAGGTCATCAGCACCTTCTCCCGCAAGCGCGTCTTCGGCTACACCGCCGTCGCCTTCTCTTCGGTCGCCATCGCGGTCTTCGGCTTCTTCGTATGGGAACACCACATGTTCATCATGGGCGTGTCGAACTATTCGGCGCTGGTCTTCTCCCTGCTCACGATGCTGGTCGCCGTGCCCTCCGCGATCAAAATCTTTAACTGGTCGGCGACGCTTTACAAAGGCTCGATCACCTTTGAAACACCGATGCTGTACGCCTTCGGATTTATCGGCCTCTTCACCATCGGCGGCTTGACCGGCGTCTTTCTCGGCTCGCTCGGCATGGACATCCACCTCACCGAGACCTACTTCATCGTCGCGCACTTCCACTTCGTCATGGTCGGCGGCATGCTCTTCGCCTACCTGGCAGGCATCCACTTCTGGTGGCCAAAGATGACCGGCCGCATGTATCCGGAGCAGATGTCGAAGCTGGCCGCGGTTACCACCTTCATCGGCTTCATCCTGACCTTCTTCCCGCAGTTCATTCTCGGCTACCTGGGCATGCCCCGCCGCTATCATGCGTATCCGCCGGAGTTCCAGATCCTGAACGTCTTCTCCACCGCCGGCGCCACCGTGCTGGGCGTGGGCTATCTGATGCCCATGCTCTACATGACCTGGTCGCTGAAGTACGGCGCGATCGCCGGTGCGAATCCCTGGCAGGCTACCGGGCTGGAATGGCAGATCGCGTCTCCACCGCCGACCTCCAACTTCCTCGAAACACCCATCGTGGACCACGAAGCCTACGATTACGAATGGCTGGCGCACAAGACTGAACGAGAGGTGCAGACCGTTGGATAGCCAAGCGATCGCGACCGCGCAACAAGTGGAAGTTTCGCACCACGAGCACGATCACCCGCCCTATCTCCGCCACCACTTCGAAACGGTGGAGCAGCAGAAAGAGGCTTCCTCCTTCGGGATGTGGCTCTTTCTGCTGACGGAGATCATGTTCTTCGGCGGCATGTTCATGGCGTATCTGCTGTACCGCAATTGGTACTACGACGCCTTTGTCGCCGGCAGCAACACCCTTGGCATCGCGCTGGGCACGACCAACACCGCGGTGCTCATCCTCTCGAGCTTCACCATGGCCATGGGCGTCTATTGCGCGGAAATCCGCAACCGGCGCGGGCTGATGCTGTCGCTCGGGGTGACCATCATTCTCGGGTTGGCCTTCCTCGCCATCAAGTCGGTCGAGTATCACGAGAAGTACACCGCTCATCACATTCCCGGCGCCAACTTCAGCATCGAGGAGTTTGTTCATCCGCAGGACAAACGTGATGTGCCGCTGGCCCCGGATATGGCCGAGCATGCGCAAATTTTCTTTTTCCTGTACTTCGCCATGACCGGCATGCACGCCGTGCACATGATTATCGGCATATGCCTGCTGTTCGGCTTGCTCTATCACGCCTGGAAGGGCGCGTATACGAACGGGCATAGTACGACCATCGACAACTTCGGTCTGTATTGGCACTTTGTCGATATTGTGTGGATCTTTCTGTTTCCGCTGTTGTATCTCATCAGCCGCCATCCTTTGCACTAGGCCAGGAGAACGCTCGTGTCACATCCGACCCTTGAATTGTCACACCAGGAACACCACATCGTTGGACCAAAGATCTACGGGACGATCCTGCTGCTCCTGCTCATTCTTACCGCCGTCACCACCGGCGTTGCCTTTATCAACCTGGGGATCTTTAGCCCCATCGTTGCTGTCGGCATCGCCTGCATCAAGGCGGTGCTGGTGATCCTCTTCTTCATGCACATCCGCTACAGCTCGCGTTTAATGATGCTGACCGTGGGAGCGGGCTTCTTCACCTTTCTCGTTTTGATCACCATGACGCTCAGCGACTATATGAGCCGGGCGTGGGGCATGTGGTAGCGCAGCGCGCAACCCATACTGCGGGCGGCCTGCGGGCCGCTCGTTTTCTTTGCAGCATCGCAGCGCCAGTGTGTGCACCATGAAAGGGCTCGCGGGGTACGGTGCGCACATAAGGATTGGCGCACGATAAAGTGAAACCAGGGCTGCAAAACGCCTACCCGCCGCATGCCAAAGACCACCAGCCCACCAGAACAGACTTCAACAACGCAAGCGGCCGGCATACCTCTCCCAGCGTCGCTGCTGGACATCAGCCGGGACCCGCGCGTGACCGTGCGCCGCGACGGCATTCCGCTGGCCGACGGGCGTTGCGTCGTCTACTGGATGCAGCGCACCGAACGAGGCGTGGACAATCCCGCGCTCAACGTGGCGATCCGGATTGCGAATGAACTCAGCCTGCCCGTCGTCGCGTTCTTCTCCGCCATCGGAAACTTTCCGAATGCGAACCTGCGCCACTATGTCTTCCTGCAGCAAGGGCTTCGGGATGTGGCGGTAGACCTCGCCGAGCGTGGCGTCGGGTTCGTAGTGCGGCGACCGCCAGCGAACGCGCTGGAGGCATTTGCCGCGGAGGTGGGCGCAGCCATGATCGTGGGTGACGAGAATCCCACGCGGGAGCCCGAACGATGGCGCCGGGTGCTGGCCAGCCGCCTGCGCATGCCCTACTGGACAGTGGACGCGGACGTGGTAGTTCCGTCAAAGTTGTTCACGAAAGGCTATTTCGCGCTGCACCATTTCCGTCCGCACCTCCAGGCGGAACTGCCGCGCTTCCTTGTCGCGCACGAGGAACCGCGCCCGGTGAAGTCATGGTCTCCGGAGCGCGACTTGGCGTCATACCCGCTCCATCAGGACATCACCGCCGGGTGGATGCGGCTGGACCGCACGGTGGCCCCGGTCGACACGCTCCACGGCGGCGCGCACACCGCGGCGAAGCGGCTTCGGTATTTCGTCGATCAGCAACTCGCGCGCTATCCGGAAACACGGCGGCATCCGGAAGAGCAGGGCACCAGCCAGCTTTCTCCGTATCTGCATTTTGGCCACATCAGCCCGCTGCGGATCGCGCTCGAAGCAGAGCGGGCCGTGCGAGAAGGCAAGGCCCCACAGGAGTCTTGCGACGCCTTTCTCGGCGAGCTCATCGCGTGGCGCGAGCTGTGCATCAACTTCGTGCGCCACACGCCGCATTACGATTCGATCGAGTGCGCGGCGCCGTGGGCGGCAACCACCCTGAAGGCGCATCTGCGCGACGTGCGCAACCCCCTCTACACGCTGGAGCAGATGGAGCGGGGCGAAACCTATGACGAGTTGTGGAACGCAGCGCAGCTCCAGATGGTGCGCTATGGCTGGATGCACAACATCATGCGCATGTACTGGGCCAAGAAGATGCTGGAGTGGTCGCCCAGCCCGGCGAAGGCCTTTGAGTGGGCGGTCTGTCTCAACGACAAGTACGAGATGGACGGTCGCGACCCGGGCGGCTATGCGGGCATCGCGTGGGCTATCGCCGGAACTTTCGACCGCGCCTGGGGGGAGCGACCCATCTTCGGCAAGATCCGCTACATGTCGGAAGCGTCCACGGGCAGGAAGTTCAATTCAAAGCGGTACAAAGCGATCATTGCCAATCCGGAAGCGGCGAAGCAGCAGATCTATGCACAGACGATGGAGTAAACGAGCACGCAACCCACGCGGCCCGATTCTTCCGGCACTTGGCGTAGTTATTCACCGGACCTGCCACAATAGAAATAGGGGACAAAACTTGCCCGGAGCGTAGTCCAGGCAGCACGCTCGAAAAGCGGCTTTTCGCGGCTGTAACCAGAAAGTCAACACACTTCACCATAACCAGTGCAAACCGTCGCCCTAAGTTCAATAGCTGGAGGACTTTGCCTCTAACCATTGCGCCATGAGGACTTTACGGACATGCCCTGGCCTAAGTGCCTTGTTTGCAGGATTTTGGCCGAAAAGTCCTAGGGGGTGGGGTAGCCCTTGCCGATGACCAGAAGATAACTGGCCCGGGCCAGCGCGCCGCTTACGCTATCCTGAGGTGGCGACCTCTTAAGGAAACATGTCTCTTTACCTCGTCACCGGCGCAGCCGGGTTTATTGGTTCTTCCCTGGTGGAAGCGTTGGTCGCGCGTGGCGACAATGTACGGGCGGTAGACAATTTCCTCACCGGTAAGCGCGCAAACCTCGAGCCGTTCCTCGACCGCATCGATTTCCGCGAAGCCGACCTGCGCGATGCAGCGGCCATGTACGAAGCCTGCCGGGGCGTGGACTTCATCCTTCACGAAGGAGCGCTGCCCTCGGTGCCGCGCTCGGTGAAAGATCCGGAGCCGAGCCACAACTGCAACGTGAACGGCACTTTCAATTTGCTGCAGGGGGCGCGTGCGGCTGGCGTGCAGCGCATCGTGTATGCCGGGTCGTCCTCGGCATACGGCAACCAGCCGGGGATGCCGCGTCGAGAGGCGATGGCGCCCATGCCGATCTCCCCGTACGCGGTGCAGAAATTAACCGGCGAACTCTACATGCGCAGCTATTGGCAGGTGTACGGGCTCGAAACGGTGTGCCTGCGCTACTTCAACATCTTTGGACCGCGGCAGGTGCCGGACTCGCCCTACAGCGGGGTCATGGCGAAGTTCATCCTGCAAATGATGCGCGGCGAGCAGCCGGTGATCTTCGGCACCGGCGAGCAGGGACGCGACTTCACCTACATCGCGAACGCGGTTTCGGCGAATCTGCTGGCTTGCGCAGCACCCGTCGAGAAAGTCGCTGGACGCGTCTTCAACATTGCGTGCGGCGGGCGGCACACTCTGAACGAAACCTACACCGTGCTGGCGGAGTTGTTGGGGTATCCGCACCCGGCGGAGTATGGGCCACCACGGACCGGAGACATCACAGATTCCGAAGCGGACATCTCCGCCGCGCACGATGCCTTCGGCTATACGCCGCTGGTGGGCTTCCGCGAAGGACTTGAGCGTACGGTGGCGTGGTACCGTCGCGAGTTCGCGGACGTGACCGTGAGCTAAACGAAGAGCACAGCCGTCGCCCTACACAATTGGTAACCAGCGACAGCCATTCGCGTGGCGTGCAATTGCTGGCCTCGTTCCATAATGGGTCACCCATTCCGGAATGAGCCGAGGCGCTCCTTTCTCCCGTTGCGTCAGGGAGAGCGTGCGCTCATGGGCTACACGCCGGAGGCATACAAACTTCAGTGAAAAGGCCCCCTTCGCTTTCGCGGTTTCTCACGTTGCTGTTGTGGTGCGCGCTCCCAGTGCTGCTTTTGCGGGCGCAAGCTCCTTTGGCGACAAGGGTGGCCCGCATCCCAACCCGCCGTGTGCCGTCCGCCGAAGTGACTGCAAAGCAAGCCGCCAAACCGAAACCCATGAGCGGCTCCAGCATTGCGCTGAACCCGCCGTGGACGGCCGTGGGTCCCCAGCAGGTGCAAACCGCGAACTTCGGCCTGATCACCGGCCGGGTAACCAGCGTAGCCGTGGATACGACGGACCCGACGGGCAACACGGTTTATGTGGGCACGGCGTCAGGCGGCGTCTGGAAATCCACGAACGCGGCAGGGAGCCCGGCCAGGGTCAGCTTTATCCCGCGCACGGACGGCCTGCCGGGGATGGATTACAACACCTCGCAGCAGAATTCACTGAGCATCGGAGCGCTCAGCGTGCAGCCGGGCCAGGGCAACGTGATTCTGGCGGGAACGGGCGACCCCAATGATGGCCTCGATTCTGCGTACGGCACGGGCATTCTGCGTTCCGAAGACGGCGGAAATACGTGGGCACAGATACCGCAATCGAGCGATCCGCCACCCGGACAGCCCTTCTCCTTTTTCGGACTGAGCTTCACGGGCTTTGCCTGGAGCACCGCGTCGCCGAACCTGGTGGTTGCCGCCGTGGCGAGCTCGTATGAAGGAGCCGTGCTGAATGCCGGTTCTCAGGGCAACAGCAGGATGGGCCTGTACTACTCGCAGGATGCCGGGAAGAGTTGGCAGCTGGCCACCATCGAGGATGGGCCTTACCAGAAGCTGCAGGCCCCGAATATGTACTACTCGCCCAGCTTCGATGGGAACGCGGCGACCGCGGTAGTGTGGAACCCGGTGCGGCGTATGTTTATTGCGGCAGTACGCTACCACGGCTATTACCAATCCAGCGACGGCGTGACCTGGACGCGCATGCAGCACCAGCCCGGCGCAGGCTTTACAGCAAGAACATGCCCAGCAAACCCGGGCAGCCCCGGCTCTACCAACTGCCCGATCTTCCGCGGAGCTCTTGCTGTTGAGCCGGTCACAGGAGATACATTCGCGATCTCCACCGATCTGAACAATGCCGATCAGGGGCTGTTTCAGGATATATGCGCGGCGGTGAACGGTGCTTGCGGCAGCGTGACGGTGCTCTTTGGCCAGCAGTTATCGACGGCGCCGCTGGAGGCTAGCGGCGGAAGCACGGCGATACCGCAGGCGGACTACGACCTTTGGCTGCGGGCGGTGCCGCAGGGCGGAGACACGCTCCTGTACGCGGGTACAAAGGATGTCTATCGCTGCAGTCTGGCGGCCGGCTGTATCTGGCGGAATACCACGCATGTGGACACCTGCGTCGCGCCGGCGGGAGTCGCCGCCGCGCAGCACGCAGTGGATTGGGTGCCCGGCACGGGGACGCTGTTCTTCGGCAACGATGGCGGCCTGTGGCGCACGACGGACTACATCAATCAGCAGCCAGCCGCATGTTCCAGCGACGACGGAAGCCATTTCGACAATCTGAATGGCGGGCTGGGTGCGCTGATGAAGGTGACCTCGATCGCGCAAGTTCCCTCCGACTCGCAGTCGCTACTGGCGGCGGCCGGGCAGAGCGGCACGATTGCAAAGACCCTGGGCGCGACTACCTGGGCGCAGGAGGCCGCGAACGCTGGTGGCTATGTTGCGATCGATCCGCTGAACAGCCGCACCTGGTACGCGACCGCTGGACCGGGTGTTGCCATCAGTCGCTGCACTCTCGGTGCACAGTGCACGGCGGCGGATTTCATGCCGGCCATCGGCAATGCGCAGGTGGGCAATGATGGAACGGCGCTGTACCTGCCCGCAGCGTGGATGCTGGACCCGCAGGACCCGACGACGATGCTGGTGGGCACGTGCCGGGTGTGGCGGGGCCCTGCCGGCGGGGGTACCGGCTGGTCGAGCGCGAACGCGATCAGCCCCATGCTGGACGGAGATAATGCGCCTTCCTGCCAGGGAGGCCCGGGGGGCTTTGGCGGCAACGCGCAGATTCGGTCATTGGCGGCGTCCGGCCCGATTTCTGGCCGGGCTGCCGGCGTGGAAAAGCTCTATGCGGGCATGGCCGGCTCTTTCGATGGGGGTACCACCGCTGCGGGTCATCTGTACACGGCGGTGTTCGACCCGAACACGATGATTTCTCCAGCCTGGACCGATCTTTATCATTCGCCGGTTTCAAACGATCCCAACAATGGTGGACAGTTCAATCCGGGCGGCTTCGCGATCTCGTCCATTGCAGTGGACCCCCATGACATCACCGGGCAGACGGTATACGCGGCGGTGGCGGGATTCGGCGGCGACGGCTTGACGGAGCAGGTCAGCGAACCGCTGATTTATGCCTCAACCGATGGAGGGCGGCACTGGACCAACATCACGTCCAACCTTCCAGATATACCGGTGAATTCGTTGGCCGTGGACCCGAATACGATCGGCGTTCTCTATGCGGGAACGGATGCAGGGGTATTTGTAACTGCAGCGGCTGCGCAATGCGGGCCCAGGGTGAACTGCTGGAACCTGTACGGGGTGGGCTTGCCTGCGGCGCCCGTGCTTGAAGTGCTGCCGTATACAGGAAGCGGCGAGACTGTGCTGCGCGCCGCCACCTATGGGCGCGGGGTATGGCAGACAGGGCTGGCGAGCGCGTCCGCCAACCAGGGGGGCACAACCAGCGCGGTCGCGAATCCGACCGCCCTGGCGTTCAGCCCGATACCAGTTGGCACGACCAGCTCTTATCAATCTACAACAGTTACGAATACAGGAGGCAGCGACCTGCAAATCGGGCCAATCACCGCCACGACCGATTTCCTGGAACAGAACAACTGCCCGGCGTCGCTGAGCAGCGGCGCGGCGTGCACGGTAAATGTAGCGTATGCACCGACGGCAATCGGCGCGCGCGCCGGGATGCTCACTATGGGAACGAATACGGCGGGAGGGCAACTAGCGGTCGCGCTTTCCGGGACCGGCACGGCCGCTGGCGCCGTCGTGCTGACGCCGTCAAACCTAAATTTTGGAAGTGCGCTGGTGGGCAGCCATACGCAGCCGCAGTACCTGACCATCGCAAATAATGGCGTAGTTGCAGTGAGCCTCGGCGTCCCCAGCGTGACCGGCAGCTTCGTGCTGACGGCAACTACATGCACTGGAACCCTGAGCGCCAACGCCAGTTGCACAGTTGGCATCGCCTTCGGGCCCACCGCGGAGGGCGCTGCGCTCGGCTCGTTTTCGATCACCGACGATGCCGGCACGCAGACCGCGCCGCTGCTGGGCACTGGCACTACGGGAGCGACGGACAACCTGGCCCCCCTGGCGCTTACTTTCGCGCCCCAGACCGTGAACACGGCCAGCACCCCACAGCAGGTGACACTCACAAACAATGGTGACACGGCTCTGACTTTGATTCAGGCGAGCATCAGTGGCGATTTTGCCGTAGCTGACCTTTGCGGCGCGTCGCTGGCGCCCCATACCACCTGTGCCGTGGCGGTGACCTTCTCTCCCAGAAACGTGGGGAGCGAAACCGGGATGTTGACGATTCAGGACGCGCTGAGCACGCAGACTGTCCCGTTGCAGGGGAATGGAACCGCGCCAAGTGGTGGATCGGGTGGCGGCACAGGTGGCGGTGGCACATCTGGAGGCATTTCGCTTTCTCCGTCGGCTTTGGATTTTGGAGAGGAAGGCGTTGGGCGGACTTCTGCGGGGAAGCTGCTGACACTCACCAATAATGGCACCGGAACCGTCGGGGGTGTCGCAGTGCAGGCCACGGGCGACTTCACCACCGGGGACGACACCTGCACTACCCCGCTTGCGCCGGGCACGGCATGCACCGTGCTGGTGAGCTTTACTCCGTCGCAAACGGGCCAAAGGTCCGGGACCTTTACACTCACAAGCGGCGATCTGCCCGGGCCCATGGTTGCAAACCTCAATGGCATGGGAGTGGATTTTCAACTCGCGGTCGTGGGTTCGCCGAGCGTGACTGTGGTGGGCGGTAGCAAGGCGAGCTATACGTTGCAGGTGACTTCTCTTGGTGGCGCGAGCGGCACACTGGCTGTTGCATGTACGGGCGCGCCTGCATCTGCGACTTGTTCGATCAGTCCGTCGCCGGCGCCACTGGTCCCCGGTGCGACGACGACTCTACTGGTAACCATAACCACAGCCGGGCAAAGCACGGCGGCGGTGCGCGACATACCAGGTATGTGGGCCGTGAGCATTGCGCTCCTGCTCCCGGCCGGATGGGGATTGCGCAAACATCGCAAAGCGGTATGTCTTGTCCTGCTTGCGTGTGTGAGCCTTGCAACCGTCGGCTGCGGCTTGACCATCACTGGCGGAAAAAAGACCAGCCCCGGGGGGACCGGGGGAACTGGTTCGGTAGGCAGTTACACATTAACGGTAACGGCGTCCGCGCCCGACGTGCAGCACTCCGTCAACCTGTCGCTCAATGTTGAGTAACCGAAGCATCCGGCGCGGCCGGAGACTTGCCATCAACAAAGGCACTTGGCGGGGCAGGAGCATCCCGAAGGCCACCTGCTTCACAAGCTAACTACGGTACCATGCAAACAGGCTCTCGATGGGCCTGAGCCCATGCTATACGCCGCGCGGGCAGCCGATCGGAACAGGCAATTAACGCGGGCATGCACACAGGAGTCAAGGGACAGCATGAGGTATCTGAATACGCTGCAGCGAATCCTGGGACATCCGTTGAACCACGGTCGTCCGCGCGAGGCGCTGCGGCGATTTTTCTCCTGGCAGATCGGCAGCCGGCTGGTCCCGGGCGCCGTGGCTGTGGAGTTCGTGAACGATGCTGTGCTGCTGATCCGTCCTGGCATGTCTGGCGCGACGCAAAACGTCTACTGCGGCTTGAACGATTTCGAGGAAATGGCGTTCCTCCTCCACCTGCTCCGGCCTGAGGATCTGTTCATCGACGTGGGCGCCAATGTTGGGGTGTATACGGTGCTTGCTTCTGCGGTGACTGGTGCGCGGACAGCAGCTTTCGAGCCCAATCCGGCGACCTTTGCTCACCTGCGGAAGAACGTTCTCGTCAATGGGGCCGAAGCGCGGGTGGAGATGCATCAGGGCGCTTTGGGGCGGGAAGCGAGCACGGTACACTTCAGCGTGGAAGGACCGGACGCGATGCACCACGTCGCCCGCAGCACGGATGACTTGAGCAAGACGATCGAGACGTCTGTTGCGCGACTTGACGTCGTGCTGGCCGGGGCGCATCCCGCGCTGGTCAAGATGGATGTGGAAGGGTACGAAATGGAAGTGCTCGGCGGAGCGCCGGAGACGCTGCGGGATCCCGCCCTGCTCGCCGTTATCATGGAAAGCACCGAGGATGCACGGAAATACGGCTTTGAAGCCTCAAAACCACATGAAACCTTGTTGGCGCAAGGCTTTCTGCGCTGTAACTACGAACCGAAGTCGCGGGAGCTATTAATGCTGGAGCGCGAGGACGCGCCGGGTAACATATACGTACGCAATCGAGCACTCGTCGCAGAACGGCTGAAAGGTGCTCCTTCGTTTCGCATCCGTGGGATGACCTTCTAGAACGCTACCGTTCCATGCTGCTGCTTCGGCTTATCTTAGCTAAAAGTCGTATTGGTTGGCAGCCATAGCAAAGCGATCAATCAACGAATTCTATGTCTCAGTTCACCACCACTCGGCAGTCAACAGCGTGGAACAGGGCGGCCGCTCCACCGTCGCTTGCTCCCCGGCTGAGCACCTCCTGGGTGGTGCGCAAACTGCTGTTTGCGTGTTTCGCGTTTTCTTTCCTGCAGTATTGGACGCGCACCATGTCCACTCAGTACGTGCACCTGATTCTGCTATTCACTGCCGGCCTGGTGGTTTTGGCGGGCACCGAAAGGGCTGACCGGCTGCGTAACCTACTGCGCGGCGGGTCGCTTCTGCTAGTGGCCGTGCTGTTCACAGAGGTGGTGTCCTACTACTCGGGCGACCGCTACTCGCTCCTGTACGGTCTGACACTGATCGCCGTTATCCTGTCTGCACGATTGATACTGCTGCAGATTGGTCTTCCGGAGGTGTTGCGCTCCTTCTACCATGCCGGTGTCCTGATCACGGCTTTCCTGGTCGTGGTTGGGCGCCGGGGAATCACAGGCTATAACGCGGGCGAACGCTTCAGCGGGAACGGAGATGCACATCCGAACCTCGTCGCGTTCGTACTCGGCGGGTATCTGCCGGTGATGATCTGGCGCACGCTGGAATACAAGTCGGTGCGCAAGCGGCGTTGGATGGCGGCACTCTGCGTCTTGAATGTCTTGCTGATTTTCCTGTCAGGATCGCGCGGAGCCTTGTTAGCTGTGAGCACGGCGGCGGCGGCCCTGGCTCTTCGGCTGGGGATGGCTGGACGGTTAAAAGGCAGGTTTCGTTTTCAGCATATTCACGTCATTGTGGTTCTGGTTGCGATCCCGATGGTGCTTCTGTTTCTCGCCAGGCACGGCCACTTTACCCGGTTTGAAGACTTCCTGAACACAGCGTTGAGTCTCAATAACTCGCAGCGGGGTCTCAAGTCGGGCCTTTCCGGCCGCACTGCTTTCTGGTTGAGGGCGCTGCATTTGATTCATGTGCAGGATCGCTGGCTGTTCGGCTTCGGCTATCGCATGGGTGACGTGCTGGTGGGCACCATCGACGACGGTTATCTCCAGCTGCTGTTCGAGACGGGCCTCATCTCCGGGCTTATCATCTTCGGATTGCTGGTGGGGGTTTTCATCCGGCTCTGGCGTGCTTCGCGGGTGCGGGAAAACTCGGCATGGAACCGCTACTATTACATGCTGTGGTGCATGTTGATCATCTACTTCGTGAATAACATCAGCACGCGCTATTTGTTCAGCTTTGGAAACGGCTTTTCTATTTGCGTTCTGATTCTCATGTCTGCTTCTCGCGGAGAACTCCTGGGGCGCGGATCGCCGACCCAGAATGCCCGCACCAGCCGTGAGTGGGCATCCCAGCCCCGGCCCGCGCTGCAGGTTCGCGGGCTAGTACGCTAGTAGTGCCTAACATAGTTCTCAGGAGAACCAAAATATACATGCGAACTTACTACCTGAGCCGCACCGCTTTGTGCACGATGCGCGCTTCCGATGGCAATTCTAGTTTCGCTCGCGCCAGCCGGCTTGTTGACCGCCCGCGCGGAACAACCGCAGCGGACGATTACCATTCAATCGAGAAAGTATGTCTTTGAACCTGCGGAGATAACGCTCAGAAAGGGAGAAACGGTGAAGGTGGTGCTCCAGTCCCAGGACGTCCCGCACGGACTTGCAGTGCCAGGAATCGGTCTCCACCTGGATGCGTCGAAAGAGAAGCCGGCAGAAGCGCTGGTCACGCCGGATGTCACCGGGGATTTTGCCGGGAAATGTTCTCGCTTCTGCGGTACAGGGCACCGGGATATGAGATTCGCCGTCCATGTGACCCAGTAGCGGCGAGCACAGGAGAGGCATTTGGGTTTCCGCGAGGATGCCCAAGGCTCTACACTGGAGTAGTCAAAATCTTCTACGGACGCGATCGTTAAGGAGCAAAGCGGCGTCGGGATGCGGCCCCATGGGCACCGCCTCTGCCGAAAGCCATTCATAACTTATGAGCAAGCGACTGGCTGCGGTGTTGGCCACAGTATTGGGTGCGGCGCTGCCGTTCGTTTCCTGCCTGTCGTCGGCGGCGCAAAACGCCTGCGACCCGAATACAAACATGAACTGCCCGGCAGTGCCCGACCAGAACGGCAACGGCAACGGGTACAACAATTATCCATCGCAGGGAAACAATCCGCAGTACCCCAGCGGTGACGTAGGCGGCTCCGCTACCGGGTCTCCCTTGCATCCCAATGGACCCCTGCTGACAGCGCCATACACCCCCAGCTATGTGGACAACCTGCAGGGTGCAAACGGCGCGGCCCGCACGGCAGAGAACTCGCGTGGCGCTACCGCAAACGTGTACTATCCCCCAACCGAGTTTCAGCAACTGGTCGCTGCCTCGGTAGGGCGCATGCTGCCGATCTATGGAGCGAACCTGTTCCTGGCAAGCCCCAGCACCTTTGCGCCAGTGGACCAGATTCCCGTAACGCCGGATTACCTGATCGGTCCTGGAGACCAGCTTCTCATCCGCGTGTGGGGACAAATCAATTTCAACGCCGAGGTCACGGTGGACCGATCCGGCGTCATCTATCTTCCACAGGTGGGCGCCATCCAGGTTGCAGGCATTCCGTACAGCGACCTGCAAAAACAGCTCCGGTCCAATATCGGCCGTATCTATCGCAATTTCGACTTGTCGGCAAACCTGGGACAACTTCGCTCCATTCGCATTTTCGTCACAGGACAAGCGCGCCGCCCCGGCACTTACACGGTGAGCGCGCTGAGTACATTGATCAGCGCGTTGTTCGCTACAGGCGGCCCGGCCCCGGACGGCTCTTTGCGACACATCGAAGTGCGGCGCAATGGCGCGACTGTAACCGACCTGGACTTGTACGCTCTGCTGGTGCGGGGCGACAAATCGAAAGATGTCCCGCTGGTTTCCGGCGATGTGATCTATATCCCGCCGGTGGGCCCGCAGGTGGCGGTATTTGGGAGCGTGCGCAACCAGGCGATCTTCGAACTCCTGGGCAACACGACCGTTTCACAGGTGCTGCAGGATGCGGGTGGCCTTTCTGTTATCGCATCGCTGACTCGTGCATCGCTGGAGCACATCGACCCGCAGCAGCGCCAGCAGGTAGTCGACTTGGCTTTAGACGCTGCGGGGATGGCTTCCATTTTGCACAACGGCGATATTCTGCGAGTGCTGCCCATCTCGCCGCAATTCGACAAAACAGTTACGGTACGGGGAAATCTGGCCGATCCTGGGCGGTTTGCCTGGCATGCAGGCATGCGCCTGGATGAATTGCTGCCAAACAGCCAGGCTCTGATCACGCGCGATTACTGGCAGCGGCGCAACCAGCTTGGCCTGCCCTCCCCAGCATTTCAGCCGGATTACACGCAGCGCTTCCAGGCGCTGGCAGCGAGCCGTTCGCAATCGGCCACAGGTTATGGAGTCCCGCAGTCCGGATACCCGCAGACCAACGGCCAGGTCCAGCCGGGAACAACACAGCAGCAGAACCAGTACCAGGGCGGATACCAGCAGGGCTCTGGGGTAAATGCCTCGCCCAACCAAAGTCTGGCCGACCAACTGGCGGCACAACCGGTGAATACGCAAAACGGCGCCAGCTCCAATGGCAATGGGGCGTCGCAATACGTACCTTCGACCGAGATCGGCGGCTCTACCCTGGCCGAGCAGCAACGCCTTACGTCTACTGAAAACACGGCTAACGCCGCTAGCCTGACCGATGTGACATTACCGGCGCCAGAGATTGACTGGTCCTATGCAGTAATCGAGCGGCTGGATCCGGTGACTCTGCGGACCACTCTGCTTCCGTTCGATCTAGGCAAGCTGGTGATGGATCACGACATAAGCCAGAATCTCGCAGTCGAACCTGGCGACGTGATTACCATTTTCTCGCAGGCGGACATCCACGTGCCTTTGGCGCAACAGACCAAGCTGGTGCGGCTGGAAGGAGAGATCGCGCACGGTGGTATCTACAGCGTGCAACCCGGCGAAACTCTTCGGCAATTGGTGGAACGCGCTGGCGGACTAACGCAAAATGCGTATCTGTTCGGCGCGGAGTTGACCCGGGAGTCGACCCGAGTGATCCAGCAGCAACGGTTAGACGATTATGTTTCCAACCTGGAGCTTGAAATCGATCGCGCCAGCGCGAGCACTGCCGCCCGAGCTATCTCGCAGCAGGACCAGGCCACCGCCTCCTCATCGTTGAGCGCAACGCAGCTGCTGGTCTCACGGTTACGGAGGGTGCGCGCAACGGGGCGCATCGTGCTGAACGTGAAGCCGGATGCAACCGCGTTGGCGAGCCTGCCGGAGTTGCCGCTGGAAGACGGGGACCGTTTCGTGGTCCCGGCGCGGCCGTCCAGCATCAATGTGGTTGGCGCCGTCTATGACCAGAACTCGTTTATTTTCGATGTAGATCGTAGCGTCAAGGGCTATCTGCATCAGGCTGGGGGGGCCAATCGGGATGCAGATCCCAAGCATGCATTCTTGATCCGCGCGGACGGTTCGGTCATCAGCCGGGAATCGGCGAATACAATCTGGGGCAATGCGTTTGAGCAGGCGCGCGTCAATCCAGGCGACACGATCGTAGTGCCGGAAAAGATTTATCGCGGCTCTGGATTTCGCGACTTCCTGAATTACTCACAGATATTCTCATCGCTGGCTTTTGGGGCCGCCTCTCTGGCCCTGGTCACGCGCTAGGTGTAATGGGCATGGAACAGCTTCTGGAAACACCGAAGGACCGTGAAAGCCTGAGTGCTGGGGAAGCATTTGCGTTCGGGGACAGGCCGGCCGAGCAGTGGGGCCCGGAGCAGAGGCCGCTCGGGAACCCATCCAGTCGGACGCTCGATCTTTTCGATGTTCTTCTGATTTTTGCGCAACGCAAATGGCTCATCCTGATCTGGACCGTGGTCGGCATCCTGTGCGGGCTTGTTCTGCTGCTGCGGCAGCCCACGCTTTACAGCGCAAACGCGGTGATCATGCCCCCGCAGCAGGAGCAGGCCAGCTCTGCTGTTCTAGGGCAATTCGGCGCGCTTGCCGGTCTTGGCGGCGGCTTCGGGTCGCACAGTTCGTCAGATTTGTACGTCGGACTATTACAAAGCCGCACTGTGGCTTATGACATGGCGGAGCGCTTCGACCTGAAGGACGGATACCATGTGCCCGATACGTGGGGCGCCGCGGGTTTGCTGGGGTCGCGCTCGAAGTTCATTCCAGGCAGAGATTCCTTCATCACCATTATCGTGGAAGACACAAACCCGAAGCGCGCGGCGACCCTCGCAAACGGATACGTGGACGAACTGTATCGGGTGAACAATAAACTGGCCATCGGGGAAGCAGCGCAGCGCCGCCTCTTCTTCGAGCAGCAGCTCGCCGCGGAGAAGGATAAGCTGGCCGATGCAGAGATCGCTCTCAAGAATACGCAGTTGAGTACGGGCGTTCTGCAACTTAGTGGGCAAACCGAAACGGTCATTCGCAGCGAGGCGGACCTGCAGGCGAACATTACCAACCACGAAGTCGCGCTAGCGGCACTGCAATCATCTGCTACCGAGCAGAATCCGGAAGTGATCCGCCTCCGTACGGAGTTGGCGAGCTTGCGGCAGCAGTTGACGAATCTTCAGAAGGGCCAGGGAGGCAGCGGAGCTTCGATGTCAGCGGCGCAGTTGCCCGCTGTGGGTCTGGAGTACATCCGCAAATCACGCGATGTGCAGTACCACCAGACGCTCTTCGACCTGTTGGCGCGGCAGCTGGAGGCGGCGCGGATTGATGAAGCCAAGGCGTCACCCACCATACAGGTTGTCGATCGGGCGCTGGTTCCGGCGGGGAAGTCGTGGCCATCGAAGGGACTGTTTCTCGGCTTGGGCGCCATTCTAGGCTTCGTCCTGGGATGCCTGCGCTGCGCTGTCCTTTACCTGTACAACTACGCGGACGCGGAGCCCCGCTTCCACAACAAATTCAATGCCGTGAAGCATGCCATGCGGCTCCGGGCCTAGGCGGGAACCGTGCCGCATGATCCATCCAGAACGGCCGGGGAGACTCCTGTAGCCGCGGATGCTTGCCCGATCCGCATCTTTGCCGTGATCGTTCTTTACCGCCAGGCGGCCTCGGATTCCGCGACGCTGCGCACACTGCTGGCCTCTGCGGAAGGGATCACACCGGACAGGATAGTTCTAAAGGTTTTGCTTTACGACAACACGCCGGGGGCGGAGAGTGGGCCTGCCCTGCCGCAGGAGTTTGTCCTCTACCGAGCAGCTCGCAAAAATCGAGGGTTGGCTGGCGCCTACAATGACGCGCTCCGCATGGCCGAGGAGGGTGGATATGAATGGCTGCTTACGCTCGACCAGGATACGGAACTGCCGCTGAACTACTTATCCGTCATGGCGGAGCTCGCGGCGGAGTGCTGGAGTGATCCGTCGATTGCCGCCATTGTGCCGCATCTGGTCGATCGCGACCGGCTGTTATCTCCGGTGCGCGTGCTCTTCTGCACACACAGGCCGTTACCGCTCCATGCAGAGGGAGTTCAAGTTGGTGAGGTGCAGGCGCTCAACTCTGCCGCGCTCTTGCGCACTTCAGCGCTGCGGGAAATCGGCGGATTTCATTCGTTGTTCTGGCTGAATTACCTGGACAACTGGCTCCACCACGCGCTCCATGCGCACGGCAAGCGCGTCTATATCGCGGGAAAGATGGTCATCCAGCACGAGTTGTCGCTGCTGGATTATCGCGATCGCATGACTATCGCGCATTATCGCGACTTCCTGCTGGCCGAATCGGCCTTTCGGGACCTTTACAGCGGACGGCTGGAGAGCATGGCATACACGGCGCAATTGATAGTGCGGCTGAGAAACCAGAGGCGGCGCGGGGAGAAGCCGGAGATCCTGGAGGCCACGCGGGCCTTTCTGCGCCGCCGCCTGACCACCACGCGCAAGCAGCGGCTGCAGCAATGGAAAACGGAAATGGGACTGCGTGAGCAAAGCCCGCAACTGGAAGATTGCGCGTGACTGGCGTACCGCGTTCGATCCTCGCGGTAGTCGTTCTCTACAACAAACCGCCGGAGCTATCGGCAACACTTCGCGCGTTGCGCGGAATCTTCGAGAGCCGGCCGGAACTTCTTGATCCGTTCGTGGTGCTTCTCTGGGACAACAGCCCAGTCGCGCTGCCCATGCCGGACTTGCCGGTTGCTTTTCTATGCCGGCACGCCGAGCGAAACGAGGGTGTTTCGGGAGCCTACAACGCAGCTGCCGGGATGGCGCGGGAGCGCGGCCTGCCTTGGCTGCTGCTGCTGGACCAGGATACGGAGGTGACCAATACCTTCCTGCTTGCCATGGCCGCTCATGCTGAGAAATGCGCCGAGGAAGAAAATGTAGCAGCCGTTGTGCCATACCTTTTTGCCGGAGCACTGCAGCTTTCTCCTCACTATGTTCGCTTCGGCCGGCAGTCGCCAGTGCCGGTAGCCCACCACGGCCGTGAAAAACGCGAGATTTACGCGGCAAACAGCGGGACGTTGATGCGCGTCGCGGCGCTTGAGGAGATTGGCGGCTATAGCTCCGACTTCTGGCTTGATTACTCGGATCTGTATGTCTTTCACCAGTTCTATCTGCGCGGCAGGTTCGTGTATCTGGCGGGGGATGCGCAGCTCCAGCACGAGATCGCCATGCTTGACTACGACGCCCGGATGACGCCGGAGCGCTACCACAATTTTCTGGCAGCCGAAGGCGCTTTCCATGATTGCTATAAAGGCCGGCTGGAAAACGCGATTCACCTGCTGCGGCTGCTGGTTCGGTCGCTTCGGCAGCGTCGGCTAAAAGATCCCGCATTCTCGCGGCTTACCTTCGCGGCACTTCTACAACGGCTTCGATCCGGCCGCAAGAGCCGGATCGAGGCATGGCAGGCTCAGAACCGGGAGCGGCGCGGCTGACCCGCACACCATCCACTATGCGCGTCTTCTACGATCACCAGGTCACGTCCCTGCAGGACGCCGGCGGCGCTTCCCGCTATCATTACGAGCTTCTGCAACATCTGCAGGCAGCACGCGATGTGAGCGCTACGGCGTTGCTGGGCGGCAACCGTTCGGTCTTTCCATACTCCAGGCTGCAGGGAGAAAGGGCGCGCGTGTATAGCTGGCCGGCACGTTTGTCCGCGGGGTATGCCCGTTACGCAGTGAATGAGGCAATATCCACAGCTATGGCCCCCATGCAAGGAAAGTTCGACGTGTACCACGCCAGCTACTACCGGGCGTTGCCGTTCGTTCGCAGACAGCGGCTGGTCGTTACCCACCATGATTGCGTGCAGGAGCGTTACCCGGAGCTGTTTCGAAATGCGGCGTCGATCTTCCGTGTCAAGCGCAAACTCTTTCGGCAGGCCGATCGGATCGTATGCGTCTCAGCCGCCAGCCAGGCAGATCTGTTCAGGTTCTATGAAGTTGATCCGGAGCGCACGGAGGTGATCCACCACGGATTCTCGCCGCTGCGAGCGCTCCCGTCTAGTGCACCAGTGCGAGAAACAGTGCGCCCGAAAGCGGCCTACATTTTGTATGTAGGATCGCGCGCACGGTACAAGAATTTCAGCTTGCTGCTGGAGGCGTATGCCGGTTCTCGGTTCATGCGCGATGTGCGATTGCAGGCCGTGGGTGGCGGGGCGTGGAGTGAAGAAGAACAGCGCCATATGGCAGCTTTGGGTTTGCGTGACCGGGTGGATCTTGTGCAGCAAGCAAGCGAAGCGGAGTTGGCGGAGCTGTATCGCGACGCCATGTTATTCGTGTACCCGTCACTTTACGAGGGCTTCGGTTTTCCGCCTCTGGAAGCCATGAGCGAGGGCTGCCCAGCGTTGGTGAGTGCGGCCTCTTCGTTGCCGGAAATTTGCGGCAATGCGGCTTTCTATTTCGACCCGGCTGATGGCAACGATCTAAAGACGGCACTCGACCGGCTCCTGGGTGATGCGGATCTCAGGAGCTCCAAGCGTCTGGCGGGATTGGAACAAGCGGGCATGTATAGCTGGGCCACGGCCACACACAAGACTCTCCGGGCGTACCGGCGCGCACTTGAATCGGATTGGCAGTAGCGCGCAGCTGGCAAGACCCCGGACGAGGAACAACGGTCGGCAACTTCCGCATGATGCCGCCGAAGGGGTAGTATCGACACTGATGCGGCGCAAGATTCTGATCACTGGCGGGCTCGGATTTATCGGCGTAGCACTTGCGCGCAGGCTCCACGGATTTGACTGGCAGATCCGGGTGATGGACAATCTCAGCCCACAAATTCACGGGCAGCTTCCATGTATTGATACAGAGGGGCTTGCCGCGCTGGATGCGGAAGTCTTCCGTGGTGACGTGCGCTCTCGCCGCGACTGGATCGAAGCATTGGAGGGGGTCTCCAGCGTCGTTCACCTGGCGGCCGAAACGGGTACCGGGCAATCCATGTACCGCATTGCCGATTACACCGATATCAACGTGTCTGGCACGGCGCAGATGCTCGACGTTCTGGCAAATGAGCCCCATTCCGTGCACAAGCTGATCCTGGCGTCTTCACGGTCAGTCTATGGGGAAGGCGCATTCCGATGCCGGCGGTGCGGGGTTGTGTACCCTCCGGCTCGCACAGCGCAGGCGCTTGCTGCGGGTCTTTGGGAGCCTCGGTGCCCTTGTTGCGCCGGGCCGATCTCGAGCATTGCTACGCCAGAAGATGCCCGGCCCTCACCGGCATCGATCTACGCAGCTACAAAGCTGGCGCAGGAGGATCTGATACGCATTGCGGGCACTTCGCTGGGCATTCCGTTTGTGATCCTGCGTCTTCAAAATGTTTACGGCGAAGGGCAGTCTCTGAAGAACCCTTACACGGGTATCCTATCCATCTTTTCCAACCGCATCCGCCAAGGCAAGCCTATCCATCTGTTCGAAGATGGCCAGGAAAGCAGGGATTTCGTGCACGTCTCGGATGTTGTAGAAGCGGTCACGCTGAGTGTCTTGCGCAATGGCGGAGATGGCCGGGTGCTGAACGTCGGATTTGGTAAGCCGACTACTGTCGCTCAGTTGTCGGAATTGCTGAAGCGGGAGTTTGGGGACCGGGAACCGGCGGAAGTCTCCGGCGAGTACCGGCTGGGCGACATCCGCCACTGTTATGCGGATTTGGCGGCGATCGAAGCCGCGCTGGGATTTCGGCCAGCCGTCAGTTTTGAAGAGGGGATTGCCCGTTTTGTGAAGTGGGTCAAGACCCAGCCAATTTATGAGGACGGTCTGGACCGCGCCAACCTGGAACTGGCGACGCGAGGCCTGATGCGCGCCCAGCATGCATGATCAAACGCCTGCTCTACGCTGACCTGGAGCGGCAGCTTCAATTGGAAGGCAGGGCAAGCACTCGCCCCACGCTGCTGGGGATATGCGCCCGCCTGCTCCACCCCCGCTTCCTGCCGCTTGCTCTTCACCGCCTGAGTCATGACTTCTATGTGCGGGGTTTCCGTCCGGGAGCCGTTCTCTGCAGCTATGCCAACCTGGTGCTCTTTGGGCTGGAGGTTCCGGCGCGGTGCGACATTGGTGCGGGGTTGTTTCTGCCCCATACGCAGGGCACGGTGATCGGCGCAGCACGCATCGGCATAAATGCAACAATCTATCAGGGGGTTACGTTGGGCGCGCGCGAACTCGATATGGGATTTGACGCAGCTCTGCGGCCCACTTTGGGCGACAACGTTACGATCGGTGCAGGGGCTAAGGTGTTGGGAGGCATTGTCCTCGGCGATAATGTAAAGGTGGGAGCAAATTCTGTGGTGCTGCATTCAGTTCCAGGCAACTGCACGGTCGCAGGGATTCCAGCCAGGGAAATCGGACAGCGGCGCTATGAAGGATAAAGTGTTTTGCCGCTGATCGATGCGCCGCTGGATCTGACGATCGTCATCCCCAACTACAACACGCGGGAGCTGCTTTGGCAGTGCCTCACGTCGATCTATATCCACACGGAAGGCATTGCCTTCGAGGTCATCTGTGTAGATGACGCCTCTTCTGACGGCAGCGCCGACATGGTCGCGGACAGCTTTCCGCAGGTGATCCTGGTGCGGAATCAAACGGGCCAGATGTACGCGAAAAACAACAACCTGGGCTTGCGTATGTCCCGCGCCCGCTATGCGTGCCTGCTGAACAGTGACACCCGCATCGAGAGCAATGCATTCGAAATGCTGGTGCGTTTCATGGACCAGCACCCAGATGCAGCAGCCTGCGGTCCTCGACTACTGAATCCCGACGGCACGGTGCAGTCCTGTGTGCGGCAGTTTGCTGGCGCCGGCACCATGATCCTTCAAGGCCTGAACTGGCACAAATTGTTCCCCAACGGAGCCGTGGCGCACCGCTACTATACCTGCAACTTTGACTATAGCCGTGAGCAGGTTGTCGAAAGCCTGGGAACAACCGCCTTTCTTATCCGAAGAAGCACATGGGAAACGGCCGGCATGCTGGACGAGCGGTTTCCTCACTTCCAGGTGGACCTTGCCTATAACCTGATGCTGAAGCGAAAGGGGTATAAGGTCTACTACACGCCGTCAGCCGAGGTCATTCATTACGGAAGCCAGAGCATCAATCAGATGCCGAAGAAGCGCATTCTCGAACTGCATCGCGCGCTTGCCGACTTCAACGATCACTACGATTACTTCGGGTCTGGCCGGATCACGAAACGGATGATACGCATAGCTTTACGGCTGCGCTGCTGGATCAAGATTGCGGAGTTTCACCTGAGCCGCGATAAGCGGGTAATCAAGGGTCCGGGGGCGCCGAAGCTACAACCTGAAAAGAACTCCCGGCGTCTTTAACGACGCGTGATTCGGCATTTGGCGAGGGACGGTGAGCCAACGCTATCGCCGGGAGTGGCATCCTTTTTAGCAGCCTCTTGTTTAGTACGGATTCCGGCAAGGGGTGCCCGGCTGCATTCAGGTCGCCACGGTCCGATGCCTTTCTTATAGTGCTTTGAAGAATGGCAAACGAGGGACGTTCTCGATAATGGCAGTTTTGAAAGGAATCGCCGCAACTCTCTGTCGGCTGCAGGTGTCAATCTATAGGCCGTCAGATAATTCTTTGTTTCAGGAATCGGTACCCACTACAATATGAGGTAACTTGCTGAGCTTAACTTTGGTGACCGATTCGGAGAGTTTTGGTCTGAATGGTTGCCTTGCGCCGTCGGAATTCTGCACAAACGAAGGTTGGAGCATAGCCGCAACTGTGGAGCAGGCTCTGTTCGGGGCACTTCAGAAAGACCTTGGGAAACAGAAGAACTGATGAATTCCATGGAAACTATTCACACGGTCACAGCACCGGCCTTCTGGAACGATCTTGATTTCGAGCCCGCCGCAAGCGCAACCTGGGAGGAGCGTCAGGAGCGTCCTCGCCGCGCTTCAACGCGGGCTGTTCCGAAACAACTGCCCAAGGCGACTGTGGCTGGAACAATCCCCGCCAGCGCCTGGACGATCTCCGCTTTTCGCCGCGTTCTGGACTGTGTCGTGGCGGCGTGTGCGCTCGCGCTGTTTGCGCCCTTGCTGTGCGTCATCGCCATTTGCGTACGCTTGAGCTCGCCTGGGCCGGTCATTTTTCGCCAACAGCGTGTCGGTAAAGTGGGTGAACTTTTCACGATCTATAAATTCCGCACCATGGAGGCGGCCCCCGTTCAAAGGGGACTTTCTGTGACTCGTCATGGTGACCAACGCATCACTCAGGTGGGCTCGTTTCTTCGAAAGTACAAGCTCGACGAGCTGCCACAATTGGTGAACGTTCTCTTTGGGGACATGAGCCTGGTGGGTCCGCGTCCGAAATTGCCGGACCATCACAACGATCTGCGCGTTCCTTTTCGCCCCGGCATCACTGGCGCCGCAACGCTGGTCTTTCGCAGGGAAGAGGAGATGCTGAAGCATGTGCCGGAGCACGAGCTTGAGGCCTTCTGTCTGCAGACGCTGACGCCCTACAAAGCCAAGCTGGATTTTGAATACGCAAAGGACGCAACCCTCGCCAGCGACCTTCGCCTTCTCTATCGCACTGCCGAGGTCTGCCTTCGACGCAGCAAATCCGAGCTTCCCGAAGCAAAATTGCTGGTCTGATTTCGCTACGGTTCATCTTCCGGTATACGGATTTTGAGTACGGCATTTCTGTTGCGTGCGGCGCGCCGGTATACTCAAGGTATGCAGCGGAGTGCGTGACCTCGTGTATGAACAACTCTGGTGATGTGACCTTGGAAGATGTGCGCCACGTAGCAGAGCTGGCGCACCTTGAACTGACCCCGGTGGAAGAGGTCGGCATGCTGCGCGATCTTAATTCGATCCTAGAACATATTGCCCAACTTGAAGAGATCGAAACAGCGGAGCTCGAGCCGATGGCGCAGGCAGGAGAGCTGCTGCGGAGTTCCGCAGGCACCCCCGGGAACGTGCTGCGCCCTGACGAACAGCGGCCTTCGCTGTTGCGAGAGGACGTGATGCGGTCCGCCCCGGAGACAGATGGCGTGTTCTTCAAGGTGCCGAAGGTGATTGACCGCTAGCCAGCCATGACGAATGCTAACCAGCTTTCCCACGCAAACCACGCTTGTGTCTCCGGCATACGACAGAAGATCGCCGCGGGTGAGCTCTCTGCAGCCGAGCTGGCCGAGAGCTACTTCAAGCGTATCGAAGCGGAGAATCCATCCATCAACGCCTACCTGTTTGTGAGCAGAGCAAGCGCGCTCCGGCAGGCGGAGATGATCGATGCGATGGCGAAGCGAGGGGAGCCGTTGCCGCCGCTCGCAGGCGTTCCGGTCGGGATCAAGGACGTGTTGACGGTGGAAGGCGCGCCAGCGACTGCGGGTTCGAAAATTCTTGAGGGGTACTATCCGCCCTATACGGCGACGGCGGTCCGCCGGCTGCAGGATGCGGGGGCGGTGCTGCTAGGCAAGCTGAACTGCGATGAGTTCGCCATGGGCTCGTCGAACGAAAATTCCGCCTATGGGGTGGTGCGGAATCCGGTGGCGCTCGACCGGGTGCCGGGGGGATCGAGCGGGGGGTCGGCGGCGGCGGTAGCAGCCGGGATGGCGGTGGCGACCCTGGGCACGGATACGGGCGGGTCGATTCGGCAGCCGGCGTCCTATTGCGGTGTGGTCGGGCGTGCTGCCCACGTATGGGCGCGTTTCCCGCTACGGGCTGATCGCCTTTGCCTCGTCGCTGGACCGAGTGGGACCGTTGGCTGCCTCGGTCGAGGACGCGGCGGCGCTGCTGGGCGTCCTTGCCGGGCACGATCCGCTGGACGCCACATCCTCGACGGAGCCGGTGCCGGATTACCTGGCCGAGTTGCAGAAGCCGGTTGCGGGTCTCAGGGTCGGTATTCCGGCGGAGTACTTCGGCGAGGGGCTTGACCCGGAGGTGCGCGCGGCGGTGGAAGGAGCGGTACGCGGTTTGGAAGAGCAGGGCTGCACCGTGCGGCCGGTATCGTTGCCGCATACGCGGTACGCCATTCCGACCTATTATGTGCTGGCGACGGCGGAGGCGAGCTCAAACCTGGCGCGCTTTGACGGTGTGCGGTACGGCTTTCGTGCTCCGGATGCCAGGACGCTGGCCAGCATGTACCGGCAGACGCGCGATATCGGTTTCGGCGCTGAGGTGAAGCGCCGCATCCTGCTGGGCACCTATGCGCTGAGCGCGGGCTACTACGACGCGTATTACCGCAAGGCGCAGCAGGTGCGCACGCTGCTGACGCAGGAGTTCCTGCGGGCTTTTGCTGAGGTGGATGTGCTAGTCACGCCCACGGCCCCGACGCCGGCTTTTCGCATTGGGGAAAAGACGGACGACCCGGTCTCGATGTATCTGGCGGACATCTATACGGTGACGGCGAATCTGGCGGGTATCTGTGGGCTGTCAGTTCCCTGCGGCGTATCCAGCGACGGGCTGCCGATTGGGGCGCAGGTGCTGGGCAAGCATTTCGATGAAGCGACGGTACTGCGGGTGGGCAAGGCGATCGAGGGCCTGTCCGCCCGGTAACGTGACCCTACCCCCACCCCCTAGGACTTTTTGGCTAAAGTCCTCTCCGGATTGGACTTAGCTCCGGGGTGTCCGGCCAAATTCCTCCAAACAAAAGAGTTACACGCAAAGTCCTCTGCTGAAAGGACTTAGCTCGGGCTGCGCGATTTCCCATACTTGCTCCCTATTTCTAGTGTGGCAGATTCGGGGAATTGGTACGCCAGGGAGGGCTAACATTTTGGGAGGTGTGGTTCTGGAGTGGGGAGAAGGCGAAATGGAAGGACAACTCTTGCTCAGCCCACCCTCCCTATCGGGGAAAAGGGGCACCGCTGGTTACTTTGCCCTAATTTAGCGTAGTGTGAAGAGATCCGTTTCCTGCTCGGTGAAGTTGAGAGCAGAGTTTCCATCGTGCGCCGGTCCCTCCTGTGGCAGGAGAGGCAGTTTTGAAAAGCTCCCCGACGATGTTGACGGTTTCGAGGGAGACGGTGATGACCTGGCCCGATGAGGCGAGAGGATGTCATTCGGGGTCGTCTTCGCGGTTAGGGTCGTTGACGATGCCGGAGCGCTTGTCGGTGGAGACCTGGTACTGGTCGATGAAACAACCATATCGAGCGCGGAGCGATGGGCTGGGGCGTGTAGACGATGCCGTGGGTGTGACGGCTTGCTTGATGTCGAAGCGCTGGAAGAACTTCTCGTAGACGGCGTTGAGGAAGTGCTGCTTTTCCGTGTAGCCGGTCTGGGATTCGGCGGCCTTTTCGATGGCGGTGTAGAAGCGGTCGAGGGGCTTAAGGAACTCGTCGCGGGAGAAGTGGCGGGCGGTGATGGAGCGGATGACCTTTTCGATTTCGGCGGCGATGACGTTGCGAGAAAGGAACTCCTGGTTGTTGAAGACCTTGCGGAAGATGCGTTCGGTGAGGAGGTGCTGGACGAGCATCTTGCGGATGGCGTCGTCGGTGAGATCGGGGTTGATGGACTGGCGGCAGAGGTCGGCGAAGGAGTCGAAGTTCTCGCGGAAGGCGGCGTTCTTCGCGTACTCCTTTTCGAGGATTGCGGTGACGCCGCGGGCGAGGTCGGGAATCTTCTCGGCGAACTTGGTGACGGCATCTTCCCAATCGACCTCATGCGGCTGGCGGTGATCGAAGAAGAGCTGGAGAACTTCGACGAGCTTTTCGGGGTCGCGTGAGGTCGGCATCGAGCGCGATGCGGTTGTCCTGGTAGAGGACGGCGCGGTCGGGGGACTGGAAGAGGATGTTGGTGAGCGGATAGCCTTTGGCGACCTTGGCTTTGATCTCTTTCTGGAGGTCGTCGGCGGAGTCTTTGGCATCCCAAAGGCCGTGGACGAGGGTGAGGGATCGAAGGGCGCCGTCGGCGCGGAGTGGCTGCTTGTTGGTTCCCTTGAACTGGTACTCCTCGACGAGCTGCCAATCGTAAGGGGCGGCGCAGCGCTTGAGCAGGTCGGCGAAGGCGGAGCGGGTGTTGCCTTCCGTGGTGTGGCCGTGCTGTTGAAAACGGGTGAGGGCGGCGTAGTAGGCGGTAACGGGCTTGTGCGTGGCCTTGAGGGGGAACATGGATGCTGAGGTCACAGTATCACCCGGCAAAGCGAAGAGGACGAAGTGATAAGGAGAGGTGTCTGTGCTTCGCACCGAGCCCACCCTATGCGCTGCAGTCTGTGGCGGGCATGAATGCGATGGGCGCAAAGGATGGGGCACCCGGTTATCCCACCCATGATGCAAAGTGCTAGGCGACCTCGACCTCCGCGTAAGCTGTTTTCGATAGGAGCCGGGCGGTAGTAGCGGGTCTCCGGGTGGGCGCAGGCGTGGCAGAGGAGGGCGCCGTCGCGCTCGATGTAGCGGTCGTAGTTGATGCCTTCGCCGCAGGCGGCGCAGGCGATGCGGTCGCCTTTGTAGCCGGGGAACTCTTTCGGGGGCAGGTCGACTTCGACCCACTGTTCGGTGAAAAGGTCGGCGTCGGCCATTTCGCGATAGGCGCGCATCTGCTGCTGGTTCTTGTTGTCCATCTCGGGATACATTTCGCGCGCGAGGGCCTTTGAGGATTCGCGGGCGGCGATGCGGATGGCGCGATTGGGTCGGGAGGTCGACGAAGGTGGCGGCCATCTTGCCCCAGTCGCGGAACTTGAGGGCGCGCTTGCCGAGGCGGCAGCCGGTGACGACGCCGATGGCGTCGGTAGCGCAGCGGTCGATTTCGATAAAGGTGACGAGGCGTTTGCGGTCGCGGCCGCGGGGCTCGTCGATGCCGAGGCGCTGGCAGCCGAGCATGGCCATGCGTACGCCGAGGATCTGGCCGGCGCAGAGGTGGCCGTGGGCGGTTTCGGCTTGCTGGAGGAGATCGGCGAAGGAGTCCATGTGTCTATCGTAGTCGCGCATGGTTAGTCGCGCATGGGTAGCTGCGTGGTAGCCGTGCGCGTAGGAGAATGGGTCATGTTCTCCGGGCGAAACAAGAGGCGGCGATGGGGCGGCGGCATGCTGATTGCGATGGTGCTGACGGGCGCCGTTGCGGGGCTTCGGGTGTACGGGCAGACGGCGGCTCCAACTGTGTCAGGGTCGCGGGAGATTGCGCTGACGTTCGATGATCTGCCGGGGATGGACGCCGAGGCGATGCAGGCGGGGCAGGTTACGGAGATGAACCGGAAGCTGTTGGCTGCGCTCAAGGCGGCTAAAGCGCCGGCGATCGGTTTCGTGAATGAAGAGAAGCTTTACAAGACGGGCGAGGTGGACGCACGGATTGCCGTGCTGCAAGCGTGGCTGGATGCGGGCTTCGATCTGGGCAACCACACGTTCAGCCATACGTCATTGAACGAGGCGGGGCTGAAGGAGTGGGAAGACGACGTGATCCAGGGCGAGACGGTGACGCGCATGCTGCTGAAGGCGCACGGGAAGGAGTTGCGCTATCTGCGCCATCCGTACCTGGATGTGGGGCCGGACCTGCGGACGCGACGGCAGGCGGAGGCGTTTCTGACGGGGCGCGGGTATCGGGTGGCTCCGGTGACGGTGGACGGGTGGGATTGGTATTTTGCCGATGTGTATGACGACGCGCGGCAGCATGGGGATACGGCGACGGAGGGGAAGCTGGTCGGGGCGTGGTTGGCGTACACGGATGCGGTGCTGGCGCATGACGAGGCGGAGTCGCGGGCGCTGCTGGGCTATGAGCCGAAGCAGGTGATGCTGCTGCACGATACGTGGCTGGAGGCGGAGCATGTGGGCGAGCTGATGGCGCTGTTGCGGAAGCGGGGGTACGGGTTCATCTCGCTGGAGGATGCACTGAAGGACGCGGCGTATGCGCAGCCGGATGAGTATGTGTCGGATGTTGGGGCTTCATGGATTGAGCACTGGGCGGTGACGCGGGGGCGGCCGGAGGCTCCGGGGGCGAGGCCGGCGGTGCCGGGGTGGGTGGAGGAGCGGCATAAGGCGGTGGAGGGGAGGGGGGCGCAGTGATGGAGCCGCTGAGAGGGGCCAAACGGAACGGCTGACTGCAGATTGCTTGGGAGCGGGCAACAACGGATTACTTCCTACAATGCGACTTCCCGAGACTAACAACGGTTTTGCGGCAGGTGTGCCTTGTTCCAGTTCTAGTAGGCGACATCCATTCGGCATCCAACAACGCAACTGTCGGAAGAGGATGGTAAGTCATGCAGAAGCGCACGTTGGGAAAGGATTTGCAAGTATCGGCTCTCGGGCTCGGGTGTATGAGCATGACTTCGGCATACGGACCACCAGCCGACAAGGGCGAAATGGTTCAGCTAATGAGGACCGCTCACGACGAGGGTGTCACTTTCTTCGACACGGCTGAAGCGTATGGTCCGTTTTCAAACGAAGATCTAGTTGGTGAAGCCTTACAGCCGATCCGGGACCAGGTGGTCATTGCGACGAAGTTTGGCTTTGACATCGACCTTGAAACCGGCAAGCGTGGACCTGGAACGAACAGTCGTCCCGAGCACGTCAAGGCTGTCGCCGAGGCTTGCCTGAAGCGGCTTCGCACCGACCATATCGACCTTTTCTATCAACATCGCGTTGACCCCGATATCCCGATCGAGGATGTGGCCGGTGCAGTGAAGGAATTGATTGCGGAGGGCAAGGTCAAGCACTTTGGTTTATCCGAAGCCGGTGTGGAAACGATTCGCAAGGCACACACCGTACAGCCGGTCACAGCACTGCAAAGTGAATACTCGCTGTTCTGGCGCGGGCCGGAAGAAGAGCTGCTGCCGGTTCTTGAGGAGATTGGAATCGGCTTCGTGCCCTTCAGCCCTCTCGGTGCTGGATTCCTCACGGGGCAGATCGATGAAAACACCAAATTCGATCCGAGTGACTTCCGCAACCATGTGCCCCGCTTTTCGCCTGAGGCTCGCAAAGCAAACATGGTCCTCGTTCACGCGGTAGAGGCTGCAGCGAAACGCAAGGGCGTTACGCCGGCCCAGATTGCGTTGGCATGGCTCCTGGCACAGGAACCTTGGATCGTGCCCATCCCTGGCACGACGAAGGTTAACCGTATGGAAGAGAACCTTGGCGCGGTAAACGTCGCGCTATCGGCAAGCGACCTCCAGCAAATTGAGGACGCTACCTCCAAACTGCCACTCGAAGGCGCTCGCCTGCCCGAAGCCATGCTCAAAATGACCGGGCGATGATGTCTTCCATCGCTTGCCCCTGATCTATGTAGTAGGAACTGAGTAACGATAAACGCCGTTGTCGCCACCAAGCTTACAGATTGTCTGCAATCCGGAAGTAATCTCTCCGCCGATCAGATGAGTTCTGGAATTAGGCAATGAGGAGATTTGGTTTGCTTCGGCGGATAACGGACTGCGAGGCCGCTGATGGTGGAAGCGACTCATCGTGGAAGCGGCTATTGGCTGGTGCCGCCACTTTCGTCACCATCGCCGTCTTCGACCAGCACGGCGGAGAGGCCGACGAGGTCGTAGCTGGTTGGGGTGGCGCCGGATTGCTGGAAGGTGACGCGGAGGGGGTCGCGTTGCCAGGCGGCGGGGGTGCATGCCGTGCTGGTGCTAACGCCGGGTGACCAGGGGGCGAGCTTTTTCGCGAGGATAGGCTTGCGGGCAGCGACCTGGGCGACCACGGCGAAGAGCTGTTTGCCGCCGGCGTTGAGGCCGCAGTAGGCTCCGTAGTCGCGGAACCAGATGACGGTCGACACGGTGGGGTCGTAGTCCGGGAGCTTGAGGGCGAGGACGTGGCCGGTGGTGCGGTCGATCATGAGCCAGGGGCCGCGCTGCCAAATCCAGTGCTCGACTTTCTCGCCGGGCAGGGCGTCGTTGAGGCGGAGGGCGCGGCGGACGACGAAGCTCCTGTCTGTTACGTCGTGCGAGTCGCCGGTGGTCCACTCCTTAACTTTGTCGTCAACCACCAGGGGGCGGACATGGAGGTCCTTTTCGTCGGGCGTGGCGCCGGCGGGATCGGTCTTGATGGAGTAAGGAACGCGCTTGCCAGCGCCGAGGCCGACGGTGTGGGGCTTGGCCCGGCCCGCGGCGAAGGTGGGGAGCGGGAGGAGAGTCAGGGAGCCGAGCAGGAGGAGGGAGCGGAGGCGCATGCTCCGAGCAGGGTAGGGCGCGGGCGCCAGGGACGGCAACTCCACGAGAGTGGTAGGCCGTGGTCGCCCACCGCTTGGGCAAGCTCAGGGCAGGTTCTTCGAGATGAAAAATATTCAGAGGGTGAGTGCGGAACTAATAGCGAGCCTCGAAGTGAGTCGTGGGTGCGAGCGAAATGCAGGTCCTTCGACTCCGTAGGCCGGTGAAACTGGCTTATGCCGCATCAGGATGACAAGCAGTACCACTCGGCACCTTCCACAGGAGCGCGCACGGAATGGGGCACCCAAATCTTTGGCTATGGCGGTGTGAGCGCCGGATGCGGGAGGTCAGTGCCGGGGATGCGAGAGGCGGACAGAACCGGAAGGCGTGTGGGTGGGGGGCGGCGCAAAGCCGAAGTCATCGTCCACGGGCGGGGGCTTGGGCTTTCCGTCCATCTCGGCCTTGAGAAGTATCCAGGTGAAGTAGATACCGATGATCAGCGCAGAGCCGAAGAAGAGGATGATGAGCCAGTTTGTCATGGGCGGCACCTCCGTGCAGGAGAAGCACCAGGGTGGACTTACTGTATGGGATGGAATGGACGAGGGTCAAGGATTGAGTTGGCGGGCTACTTCTGCTTCGGCTTGCGGTGGCCCGGGTGGGTCGCCCGGGCGCGGCGGTGCTTGGTGGCAGGTGGAGGTGCTTCGTTCCGCGCCATGCGGAGGAGTTCGCGGAGAAAGCTGGCGGTGGCGACTCCGGGATCGGAGCCTTCCCAGTAGATGGGCTGGATGCCGCGCTGGCGGAGGACGATCTCCTGTGCAGGGCTCTTTTCGGTCATGAGGATGTAGCTGGGCGGCCGCTGCTGCGCCCAGGCGGAGTTTTCCCAGAGCTGCTGGAGCTTATAGAGCAGATAGCGGGTGTTGATGTCGTGGAGGCTGTAGCCGAGGAAGAGCAGGGTGCGGGCGAGGCTGTCGGAGCGGAGGCGGAGGTCGAGGGGGCTTTCAAAGCTCATGCGGGCGAAGTAGCTGGCCTCGGTGAGGACGATGGAGTCATCGTCATCGAAATCACCGTGGAATTTGACGATCTCGGTCTGCTTGCCATCGGAACGCACCAGGTCGGCGACGCTGGCGATCTTGTGGTAGGGCTTGCCGCGGGCCTGGTAGGCGGCTTCGAGCCAGCGGTCGTAGTTGGTGGTGTAGATGACCGGGAAGTCGAGGTCGAGGATAAGGTTGTGGACGTCGGACTGGCTGACATCTACGGAGGCAGGGTGCCAGGTGGTGTCCATCCAGCTGCGGAGCGCGCCGATTTTGCCTTCGGTGAGGACGTAGGATTCGGCGATGACCGGGTAATCGTCCAGATGGTACTCGCTGCTCTCAAAATGCATTTCGCTGAGGATGTGGCGGATGAGTTCGGAGAAGTTAGGGAGGCCGAGGTTCTGGGAAAGGCCGCCGCCGGCGAAGAGGAGGGCTTTCTTTTCCCGGATGGCGGCGGCAAGGGGGTCAAGCTGGATGTCCATTATGTGGCCACGGCTCTCCCATGGGAGATGCGGATACGAACGTTGGCGGCTCCGTGGAAATCAGGGGCAGGGCGGGTAGCTGCGGGTCGGGCTGAAAAAACGAACCGCGCGCGGGAGCAGGCTGCCGCGCGCGGTTCGGGTACGACGGGCTATTTTTTGCCGGCGGAAAACTTCGTCTGCTGCTTGGCGCCAATCTGTTCGAGAATGCCCTTGGCATCGTTGGCCATGGGACCGTTGGGGTCGAGTTCGAGATATTTTTCGTAAGCCTCGGCTGTTCCCGGGGGCGCGAGGATGCGCTGCGTCTTGGGATCGACCGTCGCTTTCCCGATCAGGGCTTGTCCTTTGAGGTAATAGGGGACGGGCTTTTTCGGATCGGCGGCGATGGCCTTGTCGGCTGCCGCTACGGTAGCGTCGGAGTTGCCGGCTTTGCTGAGCACGATGGCTTCGTTGGAGTAGAACATACCCGCGTTGGCCGGCTGGATTTTGGCGGCGGCGTCATAAGCAGCGGTGGCGTCGGGAATTTTGTTAGTCGCGGCATAGGCTTCGCCCAGGGCGTTATCGGCGGCGCCTTCAACCTCGGGGCTGGGCTTCTTGGAAGCCGCATCGAGGTCGATGGCCTTCTTCAGCGACGTGGCGGCGTCGTCATACTTCTTCTGGCCATTCTGGGCTATGCCGAGTTCCAGCCAGAGTACGGCAGAATCTGGCTTAATGCCGGTGGCCTGCTGCATGGTGGTGGCAGCCTCGTCGAACTTCTTCTGCTGGATGTCGGCGCGCGCCTGCTGCAGCATCCCGTTCAGCTGCTTGACGTTCTGGTTTTCCTTGTTGATCTCGGCGTTCTTGCCTTTGGCTTCCTGAATGGCCTTTTGCTGCTCGGGCGAGAGCTTTTTGATGTAGTCGGGGCGGCTCAGGTCGAAGTCCTGCGTGGTGTCCTGGCCGGCGGCGACCTTTACGGATTCAAAGCGATCGACCGGCTTGGGGGCGCTGCCGTCCGGCGGAACCTGGAAGAGGGTGACGACGTAGGTGCCGGGAGCGATGCCGTCGCCCTTGTAATCGCCATTTGCGTCGGAGGTAAAGGTGTACTTGGCGGTCTTGCCATCGGTGCTCAGTTCCACCTTTGCGTTGGGAATGGGCGTGGTGGCGGGGTCCTGCACGTGGCCGTGGATGGAGCCAGTTTGCTGCTGTGCCTGGGCCATTACGGCGACGAGCGCCATGACCACAGCGGCGAGCCAGAGTTTGGTCTTATGCATGGGGTTCTCCTCGTGGGGCGTTTGGGGTTCGCTTCCAATCCGTAGCGTATGGGATAGGGTCGTCCTGCCCAGCTTCAGCAAAGGCGCGCAGCCGCAGGATGCAACTCTCGCATGTGCCACAGGCGGTGGTCTCGCCCGAATAGCATGACCACGTTACATGGAAGGGTGCGCCAAGTTCAAGGCCGAGGCGGACGATCTCGCTTTTGCGCAGGTGGATGAGGGGCGTTTGAACCGTGATCGTGCCTTCGCGCGTGCCGGTCCGAATGAGTTGTTGAAAGGCTTCGTAGTAAGCGGGGCGGCAGTCGGGGTAGCCGGAGCTGTCCTGCTCGACCGCGCCGATAAAGATCGCTTTCGCGTCCAGGACTTCTGCCCAACTGACGGCGGCGGCGAGGAAATGGGCATTGCGAAAAGGGACATAGGTGACGGGGATGGCCGCGCCGATGATGGCGTCATCGGCAGGAGCATCGGGGACGGCGATAGCCGGGTCCGTGAGAGCGGAGCCGCCGATGATGCGAAAGAGATCCACGGAAAGCGGAAGGAATTGCTGGAAGCCGAGGGTTTCCGCGATGGCTTGGGCGCTCTGGAGTTCGCGCCGCTCGGTGCGCTGGCCGTAGCTGAAGTGGAGCGCGTAGGCATCGTAATCGCGTGCGGCAAGGGCGGCGCAGACGGCGGAATCCATGCCGCCAGAGAGGCAAACGATGGCGCGGGGGCGAGACTGTGATGCAGTGGGCTGCGCGGCGATGGGGTCTGGATTCATGGTGCAACTCTTCTGATGCGCTTCAACAGCGGAAGGAGCCTCTGCGCTCCCTATAATCAACGGTAATGACACGGATACGAGTGATAGGTGGCGGTCTGGCGGGGCCAGAAGCGGCGCTGACTGCTGCGCGCACTGGGCTGCGAGGTGGATCTGTACGAGATGCGGCCGGTGCGGCAGACGCCGGCGCACCAGACTGCGGACTTCGGCGAGCTGGTGTGTTCAAACTCGCTGAAGTCGGAAAGCGAGTGGACGGCGCCGTGGCTGCTGAAGCAGGAGATGCGGCGGGCGGGATGCGTGCTGTTGCGGCTGGCGGATGCGACGGCGGTACCGGCGGGGCATGCGCTGGCTGTGGACCGGGTGGAGTTTTCGCGGCGGATTGCAGAGGCGATCGAGGGGGAGCCGCGAATCACGGTGCATCGCGAAGAGGTGACGAAGCTGGACGGCTACGACGGGCTAACGATCATTGCGAGCGGGCCACTGACCTCGGACGCGTTGTCGGCGGAGATCGCGCGGTTGACCGGGGCCGAGCACCTGGCGTTTTACGACTCGATCAGCCCGATTGTGGATGCGGAGACCATCGACATGGACCGTGTGTACTTTGCCGCGCGCTGGGACAAGGGCACGGCGGACTACATCAATTGCCCCATGGAGAAGGCCGAGTATGACCGCTTTTATGACGCGCTGGTTTCGGCCGAAGGAGTGGAGTCGAAGGAATGGGAGCAACTGAAGTACTTCGAGAGCTGCCTGCCGATTGAGGAGCTGGCGCGGCGGGGGCGGGACACCCTGCGCTTCGGGCCGATGAAGCCGGTGGGCCTGCGCGATCCGCGGACAGGAAAGACCCCGTGGGCAGTGGTGCAGTTGCGCTGTGAGAACCTGCGGGCGGACAGCTACAACCTGGTCGGGTTTCAAAATCATTTAAAGTTCGGCGAGCAGGCGCGGGTGCTGCGGCTGATTCCGGGGCTGGAGGGGGCGAAGTTCCTGCGCTATGGGCAAATCCACCGGAACACCTACATTGAGGCACCCAAGGTGCTCGATGCGGCGCTGGCAATGCGGGAGCACCCGGAGATCTTTTTCGCGGGACAGATTTCCGGTGTTGAGGGGTATACGGAGTCGATCGCTACGGGGCTGCTGGCGGGCATCTATGCCGCGGCGCGTGCGCAGGGTGAGCCGATCGAAACTGTGCCGCGTATCACGGCGCTTGGATCGCTGGTGAACTACATCACACGCGCGGAGAGCAAGCACTTCCAGCCCGCGAACATCACGTTCGATCTGCTGGAGCCTGTGGATGAAGAGACGCGGCGGCGAGTGCGGGACAAACGCGAGCGGCACAGGCTGCAGTGTGAACGGGCTTTGGCGGCCTTTGACGGGTGGTGGGAGCAACGGACGCAGGCGGCGGAGGCTGTCACTCACCAAAAAGTGTCATAGGGATTACCGATAGAGCAATGTCGCCCGAAGAGGATCGATTGCTAGTATGACGCAACCTCCCGCTGTCGAAAGCGTACTAGCGCGGCACGCGGAGAGCTGAGGAGCAAGATGCTCATGCGTCACCTTTGGAAGTCTTTGCTGTGCCTGCTTCTTCTGCCTTTGTCTGCAGGCCTGGTTGCATGTGGTGTCTCGACCGCCGGTTCCTTCAGCTTAGCGCTGGACCAAAGCGCGGTGACGCTCGCACCGGGAGCAACGACGGTGGTGTCGGTGACGCCAAGCGGCTCCAACGACTTCAAGGGATCGGTCTACATTGCGGTGAACGGATTGCCGGCCGGCGTGACGATTTCTCCGGCAAACGCAACGGTCGCCGCGGGATCGGCCCAGCCATTCACGCTGAGTGCGGCTTCCAGCGCGGCAGCGGGCCCAGCGACAGTCCAGTTCTCCGGCACCTCCGGAACGCTCAGCAGCGCGATCCCGCTGGCTTTGACCATCAGCACTCGGCCAGGACCGCCGGCGCCTCCCGGTCCGCAGCCGGATTACACGCTGGCGGTGGATGCGGCTGTGAGTATCGCGGCGGGGAGCTCCGGGCAGGTGACCCTGACGGCGGCGGCGATCAACGGCTATACCGGAACCGTTTCCGTGGCGGCCAGCGGCCTGCCGAACGGGGTCACGCTGGCACCGGCGACGATCACGTTGACGCCGGGGACACCGCTGCCGGTCAGCATCAGCGTGCCGGCAAGTGCGACTGCGGGCGTGAGCAATGTGGTTTTTACCGGCACCGACACGTCACGCACGGCCGCGACGGTAACGCATGCAGCGACGACGGCTTTGACGGTCACAACGACTCCTGCTCCCCCGCCGCCGCCCAGCCCCGACTTCTCAATGGCGCTGACGCCGGCAACGCTGAGTGTGACGGTGGGAAGTTCGGGGCAGACCTCGGTCTCCGTGGCGGCCCTGAATGGGTTCACTGACAAAGTAAATCTGGCGATCACCGGGCTGCCAGCGGGTGTGACGGCTTCACCAGCCGGGCCGCAAGTTGCGCCGGGAACGCCACAACAAATTGTGCTGACGGCTTCCTCCACGGCTGCTGCGGGAGTGAGCACGGTTACGTTTACTGGTTCGGATGCAGGACTGGTGCACACGGCGACGTTGGCGCTTTCCGTGGTGGCTCCGGCGGCGGCGCCCGATTTTACTTTCTCTGTAAACCCGAAGAGCTTGACGATCGCGGTAGGAGGAACGGCGCAGGCGGGACTGAGCGCGACCGCGATTGGCGCCTTCAGCGGCAATGTGAACGTGGCAATCACGGGTCTGCCGGCGGGTGTGACTGTTTCGCCGCTCACGCCGAGCCTGACGCCGGGTCTTCCGCAATTTGTAACATTTACGGTTGCTTCCAATGCTGTGGCCGGGACCTATACGGTCCTGCTGACCGGGACCGGCGGAACGCTGCAGCATACGGCGACGTTGGGGCTGACGATCATCTCGCCGCCGCCGCCGCAGGACTTCAGCCTGACACTCGCGCCGACGAGTCTGTCAGTGGCCGAGGGCGGAAGCCAATTCGTAACTGTCCAGGCTGCGACGAGCACTGGCTTTGCGGGCAGCATAGCGGTCTCGATCAGCGGCCTCCCGAGTGGGGTCACGGCATCGCCGGCGACGTTTGCCTTAACGCCCGGCGCGTCCGCAACAGTGACGTTGACGGCAGCCGCAAACGCCACCATCGGAACGCAGGCGGTGGCCTTTACGGGGGCCTCGGGCGCACTGAGCCACACGGCGTTTCTAGCGTTAAACGTGACGGCTGCGCAGTCCGCCGAAGACTTTTCCCTAACGATCTCGCCCACGAGCGAGGACATTGTGCAGGGGAATTCCAGCCAGGCGATCGCGGTTCTAGCGACGGCTGTGAATGGCTTCAGCGGGACAGTGGACGTGGCGATCAGCGGTTTGCCAAACGGCGTAACCGTCTCGCCTGCGACCTTGACCTTGACGCCGGGCGTGGCGGATAACGTGACGATATCGACGTCCTCATCGGCCCCGGTGGGAAGCGCGACAGTGACGTTCACCGGAACCTCCGCGGGGCTGACGCACACGGCCGATCTGGCGCTGAACATTACCGCGCCGCAGCCAGCAGGGGATTACACGCTGACGATCACGCCCGCGAGTGAGGGCATCACGCAGGGTGCGTCCGGGCAGCCGATTGCGGTGCTGGCCACCGGATCGAACGGCTTCACGGGACCGGTGAATGTGACCATCGGCGGCTTGCCAAATGGGGTGACCGCGTCGCCGTCTACGCTTTCGCTCGCTCCGGGCGCGGCGCAGAACGTGACGCTGTCTGCGTCGGCAACTGCGCAGACAGGCTCTGCAACGGTGGCGTTTACCGGCATCTCAGGAGCGTTGACGCATGAGGCCGATCTGGCCCTCAGCATTACGACTCCGTTGACGCCCAGCGTGGACGTGACCACGTACCACTACGATGCGCTGCGTACCGGCATGAACGCGAAAGAAACCACACTGACGCTGGCGAACGTGAACCAGACGACCTTTGGGAAGGTAGGCTTTGACGCGGTGGACGGAAAGGTAGACGCCCAGCCTTTGTATGTCTCGGCGGTGCTGGTGAATGGACAGGACCACAACGTGCTATATGTGGCGACGGAGCATGGCAGCTTGTATGCGTTCGATGCGGATAACGGACAGCAGTTATGGCAGATTTCAGAACTCGCGACGGGCGAGACGCCCAGCGACGACCACGGCTGCAACCAGATCACGCCGGAGATCGGCATCACGGCGACGCCGGTGATCGACCGCAGCTATGGGGCGCATGGGGCGATTTTCCTGGTAGGGCATGAGCAAGGACACAAACGGCTTCTATCACCAGCGGCTCCATGCGCTGGATCTGTCATCGGGCGCGGAGCTGAATGGCGGCCCGACGGAGATCGCCGGGAGCTATCCCGGAAGCGGCGTGACCAGCCAGAACGGAACCAACGTCTTCGACCCGGCGCAATATGCGGAGCGCGCAAGCCTGCTGTTGCAAGGCGGCAACATCTATCTGGCTTGGACGTCGCACTGTGACCAGGGCTCGTATAGCGGTTGGGTGATGCAGTACAGCGAAGCGACCCTGCAACAGACGTCGGTGCTGAACCTGACGCCGAACGGAAACGACGGCTCCATCTGGATGAGCGGCGGCGGGATGGCAGCGGATGCGAGCGGGAATGTGTATCTGCTGGATGCGAATGGGACGTTTGACCCAACGCTGAACGCGAGTGGTTTTCCAAATCTTGGCGACTTTGGGAACTCGTTTTTGAAGTTGTCCACCACTGGCGGAACGCTGAGCGTGGCGGATTACTTTGAGCCGCCGAATGGGATTCAGGAGTCGGCGCAGGATCTGGATCTCGGTTCGGGTGGAGTGGTGCTGTTGCCGGATATTCCGGTCGGGAGGTCGCTGGTTCTGCAACTCGCGGTGGGCGCGGGCAAGGACGGGAACATCTACATCGTGGATCGCAAGAACATGCACGGAAATCCCGAGCGATCCGCCCTTTCCGATTACGAAATCCGGCGCCCTGGTGCATGGGGAATGGGGTAGCCCGGCGTACTTCAACGGGACGTTGTATTACGGTGGCGTTGGGGACAATCTGCGGACAGTAACGGTGATCAGCTTCGGCCCGACACCGGCAAGCAGCCAATCGTCCACCCAGTTTGCCTATCCGGGAACGACGCCGAGCATAAGCGCGAACGGGACGAAGAACGCGATCGTGTGGGCGCTCGAAAGTGGGGAAGGCGCGGCCGCGGTGCTCCATGCGTATGACGCGACCAACCTCGCGACCGAACTCTATAACAGCAACCAGGCAAGCGCGGGACGGGACGGCTTTGGGAACGGCAATAAGTTCATCACGCCGGTGGTAGTGAATGGCAAGGTGTATGTGGGTACGCCGAACGGGGTAGCGGTGTTTGGGATTCTGCCATAAGAGACAAGGAAGATGGGCTGAACAAGGGGCTTGATATTCGCCCTTTGTTCGCCTAAGATGGCCTCACGAATCTGAAGCGCATCTCTGTACGAGTACGCTCGTGATTGCTATCTCAGGAGGTTCCATGTCCCCCAATCCCTCAGAGCCGAAACAGACTCGTCTTGTACCGCTTCCCCGAAGCGCGCACCGCGAACCACGCCACGGCCGCCACGTTGGCAAGACCGCTGGAAACAAGCAGGTCACAATCACGGTAGTCCTGAAGCGCAAAGCGCCACTCGACCTTGCATCGCTAGACGGGCGGCACCTGAGCCGTGAGGAGTTGGCGGCCACGTATGGAGCCTCGGAAGCTGCCATTGAGCGGGTTCGGAGTTTTGCAGAGCAGCACGGGTTGACGGTTGTCGAGGCCAGCCAGGCGCGCCGGCGGGTGTTCCTGCGCGGTTCGGTGGCGCAGTTGGAGCAGGCGTTCGGCGTCCAATTGCAGGATTACGAAGAGGGTAGCCGCCGCTTTCACACTATGACTGGGGACGTTTCCGTGCCGGAGCCGGCGCTGGAGGATGTGGAAGCCGTGCTGGGGCTTGATGACCGGCCAATCGCGCGTCCGCACATTCGCTTCTTGAGAAACATCGTCAATGCGAACCCGAATGCGTCGGCTACCAGCTTCGAGCCACCGCAGGTCGCGCAGGTTTACAACTTCCCACAGGGCGTGAACGGGGCGGGGCAGTGCATCGGGCTGATCGAGTTGGGCGGCGGTTTTGAGACCAGCGATGTGCAGACGTATTTTCAGCAGCTTGGGATCCCTGCGCCCACAGTGGTTGCAGTGCCGGTGGATGGAGGCACGAATGTGCCGGGCGGCGACCCCAGCGGCGCGGATGGTGAGGTTGCGCTGGATATCCAGGTGGCCGGGTCGATTGCGCCGGGAGCGAAGATCGCGGTGTACTTCGCGCCGAATACAAATCAGGGATTTCAGGATGCGGTGTCGGCTGCAATCCATGATGCGACGAACAAGCCTTCCGTGATCTCGATTTCGTGGGGCGGCCCGGAGGACGCGTGGCCGCAGAACACGCTGACCAGCTTTGACATGACGCTGCAGTCGGCCGCGGCACTGGGCATCACGGTGGCGGCGGCATCGGGCGACAGCGGATCGAGCGATGGGGAGACGGGGGCGCACGTGGATTTCCCGGCCTCGAGCCCGCATGTGCTGGGCTGTGGGGGAACCAGTTTGACGGCCTCCGGGGGTACGCGGCAGAGCGAGACAGTGTGGAACGACCAGGCCCAGGGTGGCGGCGCGACCGGCGGCGGCGTGAGCAGTTTCTTTGCCCTGCCGAGCTGGCAGGCGCAGGCGGGTGTGCCCAAGGCTGCCGGCAGTACCGGCGGCCGCGGAGTGCCGGATGTGGCGGGAGATGCTGCGCCGGCTACCGGCTATTCCGTGCTGATCGATGGACAAGCCGCTGTTGTAGGCGGCACCAGCGCGGTTGCGCCATTGTGGGCGGCGCTGGTGGCGCTACTGAACCAGCAGCTAGGCAAGCCGGTTGGATTTCTGAATCCGGCACTATATGGAGCCGGCGAGAGCGTATTTTTTGATGTAACGCAGGGCAGCAATGGCGATTTCAGTGCTGGTCCGGGTTGGGACGCCTGCACCGGACTGGGAAGTCCGGATGGACAGAAGATCGCCACCTCGCTCGGTGGGTAGGGCGATCAGGAGGCAAGCGGGTGGAAGATCGGCTTGCCTTTTTCGCTCAAAAAGATGTGGCCCATTGGGGTGTGGTGGTCGTGCGTGAAGAGGACCAGCCACTCTTCCGGAATGGCGCGGGAGTAGAAGCGTTTGCGCTCGGCAATGCAGCGGACCGGGTCGAGGTCGTAGCCCATCACCCAGGTCACGTCCAGGTGAGCGCTGGTGGGTAGCAGGTCGGAGATATAGCAGGCGCGCTGGCCGGCGGAATCGAGCATGATCGCCATAAGCTGGGCGGTGTGGCCGGGAAAGACTTCGACGGAGACGCCGGGCACGATCTCCTGTGATTGCCCGGGAGCGATATCGAGCAGGGTCATCTGGCCGCTTTCTACGAGCGGATCGTAATTCGCGCTGATATAGCTGACGGCATCGCGCTCGAGCTGGAGATGGCCGTGCTCGACTTCGCCGCGATGCGCGAAGTAGCGGGCGTTGGGAAAGGTGGGCATGATCCGGCCGTCGGCGGCGCGGGTGGTATTCCAGCCGCAGTGGTCAAAGTGAAGGTGGGAGTTGATGACGATATCGACTTCTTCCGGCCGGATGCCTGCGGCATAAAAGCTGTCCATTAAGCGTTGCTGGGCTCCATAGATGCCGCGTAGCTTTTCCGGCAGCTTGTTGCCGAGGCCGGTCTCGATAGAGACGGTGTGCTTGCCCGTACGGACGATCACTGTATTGGCGCCAAGCAGGATGCGGTTCTGCGCATCGGCGGGGGCGCGCTTTTCCCATAGCGGCTTGGGCACCACGCCGAACATGGCGCCTCCGTCCAGGTAGTAGGTGCCATCGGTGAGCACGGTCAGATCGAAGTCGCCGAGAGCGGCGCGACCGCGAACGAGGTCGCCCGTGGTTGCGTTAGCGGCTGGGTGGGGCATGGCTGGAACGAGCGTATTCTGCATGCCCACCCCGGGATTGCCTGCGGAACTCATTGCGTCCCTCCGCTTCCGGTACGGCCCGCGCTCGCCGGCAGCAAGTAGGTTTCGAACTGCCAAACGATGCGATTGAACAGGTGTGTTCTGGCTTCCGTTCCGGCGATGGAGTGGGTTTTGCGCGGATAAATCTGGAGATCGTAGGGGAGATCGGCATCGATCAGCTTCTGAATGAACTGGACGGAGTTCTCGATGTGGACGTTGTCGTCGCCGGTGCCATGCGCCAGGAGCAAGCGGCCGCTCAGCTTGTCCGCCGCGTTGACCACGGAATCAGCCTGATAGCCCTCCTTGTTTTGGAAAGGCAGGCTCATGTAGCGCTCGGTGTAGATGGAGTCGTAATTGTGCCAATCGGTGACCGGGGCGACGGCGACGCCGGCCTGAAACCGGTCCGAGTGAGTGAGGGCATACAAGGTGAAGGTGCCTCCCCAGCTCCAGCCCCACCAGCCCAGACGCTTGGGATCAAGCTCGGAGAAGAGCGCAAGGGTCTGGTCCAGCGCGGCTAGCTGGTCTTCCAGCTGCACCGGTCCGAAGTTGTGATAGGCGGCCTGGGCGAAGGCGCGCCCGCGCCCGCCCATGCCGCGGTTATCCACATGGAGCACGGCAAAGCCATGCTGCGCCAATACATTGTCAAAGAGGATGCCGCGATTGCCGCTCCATTTGTCAGTAACGACCTGGGCATGCGGGCCGCCATAGGGATTGGTGATCAGCGGCACGCTTGCCTTTCCGGCGCTTGTGGGAGGCAGCAGCAGGCTGGCATATAGATTGGTGCCGTCGCTGGCTTTCAGCACCAGCGGCTTGGGCTCGAGCAGGTGGTAGCTGGCGAGGGAAGGCGATTTCCAGAAAGGGCGGCAATTGCCGTCTTCATGGCACATGCTGACGACGGGCGGCGTGAGCGTGGCGGAGGCGGTATCAGCAAAGAACTTGGCGTTGGGCGAGAAGACGGGCTCGTGGAAGCCGGGCGTGGTGCTGACCTGATGCGCATTCGCGCCGTCCATGCCGACGGCCCAGATGTGCTGTTGACGGGGATCGCCTTCGTTGGACAGATAGTAGACAACGCTCTTGACCGCATCGACGCCCTTGACGGAGACGACATCGCCGGAGCCATGGGTGAGTTGCCGCTCCAGCTTCGCATCGGCCGCGAACGGGTTGTTCGGGTCGAAGCTGTAGAGGTAGATCTGCGTGTGGCCGTCGCGCCAACTGGTCCACAGGAAATGTGAGCCAGTGAAGGTGATGTCATACGCCTCGTCGAAGAAAACATCGTCCCCTTCCGAGAGCATGAGCCGCGACTGGCCGTTAGCCGCGTTCGCGAAGTAGAGATTGCGGTGTTTGTGATCGCGTGTGAGGGTTTCCACCCATACGGTTCTGCCGTCGAGCCAGCCAAAGCGCGGGATGTAATCGTTGCCGGTGTCCAGGGGAATGCGGAGCCAGACGGTCTTGCCGGTACCGGCTGCGGCAACGCCGACGCGTACCCCGGGATTGGGATCGCCGGGCTGAGGATAGCGCTGCGAGTCCACCGTGGCGTGAGTCGGAATCCAGTCGACGATCGGGTACTGGGGTACGCCGGCTTCGTTCATTTGAAGAAAAGCGATGTTCCTGCTGTCCGGCGACCAGAAGTAATTCGAGCGAACGTCGAGCTCCTCCAGGTACACCCAGTCGACCTCGCCATTGAGCAGGGTGTCTTCGTGGGTGTTCGTCAGATGAATGGGATTGCGGGTATCGCGCAAGTGCCGCAACACGAGATTGTGGTCCCGGATGTAAGAAATATAGGCTCCGTCGGGCGAGAATTTGGGATCGTCGCCGCTGCCGGCCCCGGTTTGCGCGAGTTGGACGCCGGTGCCCTCCCGGGTAGAGAAGAGCCAGAGCTGGCCATCGTTATCAAAAAGCAGGTGATCGGAATCCGGAGCCCAGATATAGCTGCTTTGGCCGTAACGCGCGCGGTGGTCGCGGTCCTGTTCCTTGCCTGCGCCGCCGCCTTCGAGAGTCTGGAGTTTGGCGCTGGGAACGAGCACGGACGGCGCCCCGGAACTACCCTCCACCTGCATGAGGTCGCCGTTGTCCGCCAGGTAGGTCAGGCGGGTGCCATTCGGGCTCCACACCATGCCTTCGGGGGGCTGGGCGGTGAACGCCGGTTTGGAAAAGATCTGCGCGACGGTGAGCGGGGTGCTGGCGGGCTCGGGAGCAGCCCACAGGGCGAACGGGAAGGCGAGGGCGAGCGCAGCGACAGCTTTTCTGAAACAACGACCAGTCAAGACATTTACTCCTGCATTTTCGGCAAATGGGAACGGATGCAATTGGAAGCGCGTTGCGTGAAAAGGACTGCCAGGGAGAGGGATCACCGAAAAGTGTACAGGAGGAAGCAGCGGCAGCGGCGGCTTGCATGCTAGACTCCAGCCAATACCATGGATCCAGCTATAGAAAGTCTTGTCCGCTTGCAGCAACTCGACGTGAGAGATCCAGCAGATCACGCAGGCTTTGGCTGTGCTGCCGCGCCGGATCCGGGAGTTGGAAGGAAAGCTGGCCGGGTATGAGGCCGCCGTGGCTGCGATCGAAGGCAAGCTGCGCGACGAAGAAGCGCTGCGCCGACGATACGAGAGCGATCTGGGAGACCAGCGGCAGAAAATCGTGAAGTTCCGGAATCAGAGCAGCAGCGTAAAGAACAACGAGCAGTTTCATGCCTTGCAGCACGAGATCGGCTTTGCGGAGACTGAGATCCGCAGGTTGGAAGATGCCGAACTCGATGGCATGATGCGGACCGAGGAGCTGCAGGTGCAGTTAGCCGGCGCGAAAGCCGAACTGGCTTCGTTCGCCAGGGACGTGGAGGCCGAGCGGCAGTCCGCCCGGCGGTCGGCAGAGTTCCAAGAAGCCTCGCTGAAGAAGTGGCGCGGGGAGCGTGCCGCCGTGCGGCCATTGGTTCCGGAAGAGCTGCTGGCCCAGTATGACCGGGTGGCGGGGTCGCGCGGCACGGGGCTGGCGCGGGCCAGTGGCCAGCGCTGCACGGGCTGCCAGATGGGTCTACGTCCGCAGGCCTGGAACCAGGTACGCACGGGCGGGTTGATGAGCTGCGAAAGCTGCGGACGGCTGCTTTATTTCAACCCCAAGCTGGAACCGCAGATCGAGACGGGCGCACCGGAGGCAACCGGGAGGCGACCGGCTTGATGGAGGTGGGCGGTGTGGCGTTCGGACGGGCCAGGGCATGAGGCGCATCGCTGTAGACATGGACGAGGTGATCGCCGATGCGCTTGGCGAGCTGATCAAACGCTACAACCGCGAGTTTGGCGAGCGGCTGCGGCGCGAAGACCTCCACGGCAAATGGATGTATGACGTGGTGCCACCGGCGCGGCAAGGGCGACTGGCACAGTATCTGCACTCGGCGGACTTCTTTGAAGACCTGCCGGTCATACCGGAAAGCCAAAGGGTACTCGAACGACTCTCGGCGGAGTATGAGATTTTTATCGCCACGGCTGCCATGGAGTTTCCGAACTCATTCGGGCCGAAGTACCGCTGGCTCGAACGCCACTTTCCGTTCCTGTCGCCATCGCGCTTTGTGTTTTGCGGAGACAAGAGCATTCTCCATGCGGACTACCTGATCGATGACATGCCGCGGCATTTCAAGCGGTTCGCGGGCGCGGGAATCCTGTTTACCTCTCCGCATAACGCGCTGGTGACAGGCTACACGCGCGTGGATAGCTGGCGGGCAGTGGAGCGGTTGTTTTTGAAGCGGTGATGCTGCTTTTCAGGGCCCGGAGAGCCGGTCGCCGCCATAAAGCAAAGACCACCCGGATGGGCGGCCTTGCTGTACAGGCGTGATACCTGCAGATCAGCCCTTGGAGGCTTGGATCTGCGCGCGTTGCTCGGGAGCAGGGGGCACGGCGAGGCTCGGCCGGGAAGCAGCCGGGCTGTTCGCAACAGATGGTCGAACGCCGCCCGCGCCCTGTGCCGCCAACCGTGCGCCGACCGTCGCACCCAGAGTACGCATGCTGACCGTGGACTGGGCTGGCGCCTGCTGGTGCATGGTGACAATGATGGCGACTGCGGGCGTCTTTCCCGCGCAGCGGTAGCTGTGCGGCGTGCTGGCGTCGAAGTAGACCCCATCGCCTGGCTCCAGCGTGTGTTGCTTGTCGGAGTGGCGAATTTCAAGCTCGCCTTCGAGGATGAACAGGAACTCAAACCCGGGGTGCACATGGGGACGCACGTCCTGGCCCTTTTTAAGCGGGATGAACTCGGCGTAGTAGGGGTCGAGTTGCCGGTCGGGCACCATGTAGCCGAGGCTTTCGAAGTAGTAGGTGGGGTCGTCCACGCCGGTCTGCGGCAGGCGCATGCGTTCTTTCTTGCGATGAATACGGAACAGGGTGTGCGGCTCGGATTCAAAGAAATATGAGAGATCCTTGCTGAAGACCATGGCGATACGGGCTAGATTGCGAAGGGTGGGGACTACGCGCCCGGTTTCGAGTTGCGAGAGAAAGCTCGCAGAAAGGCCGGTGTGCTTGCCCAGTTCGACCAGTCCCATGGACTTCTTGAGGCGGAGCCGCTTAATGCGCTCCCCAATGTGCTTCTCAGAAATCACCGCTTCTGCGCTTGCCTGATCGACTTCAGGAGTTACCTGCTCTGTTTTGGGCTCCATAACAATATCCCTTCTCAACTGCAACTCTTCCTTAGTGTTTCTTAATTTGATGCGGTAGCAAATGATTTTTCCGCTTTTCTTGTGACCAAGCGTGAGTTGTCGAGATTGCTTCCAACGGTACGCTGAATTTTGATGAGACTGAAAAGGTGGGTACGTGACCAGGAAGGTACTACTTAGTGGGGGAAGTGGACTGATTGGAAGGGCGCTCCGGGAGTCGCTCGCACGGCAAGGCGTCGACGTTGTCCGGCTGGTGCGGGACAGGAGGCAGGGTGGAAAAGATGCAGTGTTTTGGCAGCCCGAATCCGAGCAGCCGGTGGAAGACGCGGACCGGGACACCGGCCGTCTGGAGGGTTGCGAGGCCGCCATTCACCTGGGCGGAGCGAACCTGGCGGACCACCGCTGGACGGCGGCATACCGGCAGGTGATCGTGAACAGCCGGGTGCATTCGTCGCAGGCGCTGGTTCGCGTTCTCCGCAGCCTGCGAGAGAAGCCGCCCGAGCTGGTGGCGGCTTCCGCCACGGGAATCTATGGAGATCGCGGAGACGAAGTACTGACGGAAGATTCGTCGCCGGGAATGGGTTTCCTGCCAGACGTTTGCCAGCGCTGGGAGGCGGCCAGCGATGGAGCGCGGCAACTCGGCTTACGCGTGGTGCACTTGCGGCTTGGGGTGGTGCTTTCCCGGGAAGGCGGCGCGCTGAAGACGATGTTGCCGATGTTTCGCGCTGGGCTGGGTGGAAGGTTAGGGGATGGGCGGCAGTGGATGAGCTGGCTGTCGCTGCCGGATGCGGTACGGGCAATCGAGTTTGCGCTGGAGCACGAAGCGCTTGATGGGGCTTGCAATGCGGTAGCTCCTTCGCCGGTGACCAATGCCGATTGGACGGAGATGCTGGGTAGAATGCTCCACCGGCCGGCCGCGTTGGCGGTACCGGCCTTCGCGTTACGCGCGGCCTTCGGCCGGATGGCGCAGGACACCATGCTGGCGAGTACGCGCGCAGTTCCGGAACGGCTCCTGGGGGCAGGCTTTCACTTTGCGCATGAGCGGATCCAGACGGCGTTGGCGGCCGTGCTGTAACACAGGCTGTGCGGTCTGCTAGGCTGGAGCGCAATGGCCGATCGGGATCGAGAAGATGCGCCCATTCGGCGCCAGGTGCGCGGGATCGTCTTGATTTTGCTGGCGACAGTCGCCATAACGGGATGCGGAACTCCTGGGGCGCCGCAGCCCCCGACCCTCAACTTACCCCAACCCATTACGGACCTGACAGCCGAGCGCACAGCGGATACTGTCCGCCTGACGTGGACGATGTCCGCCCAAACCACAGACAAACTTCCAGTGAAAGGTGCTATCACGGCGCACATCTGCCGGCGGGACGGGGATGGGCCGTGTGAGCGGGTCGCGAGCGAGCCTGTGGCCGTGGCGGCAGACGCGTCTTTTATCGACACATTGCCAAGTGGCTTGCTGGGGCAATCTCCGCGTCTGCTGACGTACCGGGTAGAAGTGGCGAACAGGAGCGGACGGTCCGCCGGGTCCTCCAATGACGCGTATGTCGCATCCGGTCCGGGTGTGCCAGCCCTCACGGGATTCCGTGCCGAGGTGCGAGCCGATGGCGTGTTGCTGCGGTGGACGCCGGTGCAGCCTGCCGGCGCGGTGGGCGCGATCCGCATTGCGCGGGAGAGAATCGAGCAGCCTCTGCCGCCCAGCCTTGCGTTTTCGCGGCACAACGAGAGCAGGCAGGAACCGGCAGAGCAAACATTGGAGGTGAAGCTGAAGACGGGTGCAGGAGGCACAGCAGCCGCGCCAGGTCCGACCCGCGCGCCGGGCGTGGCGCTGGATCGGCAAGCAAGCTTTGGCGAAAGATATCGCTACCGAGCGCAGCGCGAGGTGGAGATCACGGTCGACGGCCATACCCTGCCTGAGGTGGGCGCCTGGAGCGACCCCGTAATCGTAGACGTGCGCGACACCTTTCCACCAGCAGTGCCGGTCGGACTCCTTTCCGCACCCGATACGGAAGGACACGCGATCGATCTTTCGTGGACTCCGGACACCGATGCCGACCTGGCTGGATATGTAGTGTACCGGCGGGATGTGACGGCAAGCGGGCGCGCTGAGCGCATCTCAAACCCCAAGGCGCCGGTGCCCACGCCCTCATTCCGCGACACTACGGCGGAGCCCGGCAAGCAGTATGCGTACACCGTCTCAGCAGTGGATCGGAGCGGGAATGAGAGCCAGCCGTCCGCTGAGACGATGGACATTTTGCCACAGCAATAGCGACGATTCTGGAGATAAGACATGCGATATTGCCGGTTGAATACGGAGCGGGGTCCGCGCTATGCAGAATTAGGCGAGAGGAACGGCGATCTGTGGGTGGAGCGGCTGATGGAGGCGCCGCCGGAAGCGCGTGACGGTTCGCCCGCAGCCGGTGAAGCGTTTGCGGCGCTCCCTCTCTCCGAAGCAGCGCTGCTGGCGCCGGTAGAGCCCTTAAAGATTATCTGTATTGGGCGCAACTATCGCGACCATGCAGCGGAACTGGGCAACGATGTGCCCCGCGAGCCACTGCTGTTTCTCAAAGCGCCGTCGGCTGTGATCGGGCCGGGCGCGGCGATCGAGCTTACAGCACTATCGCAGCGTGTTGACTTCGAGGGCGAACTGGCCGTAGTGATCGGGCGCAAGGCGAAACACATTTCGGCGGATGAGGATGTGCGGAGCTACATCCGCGGCTATACGATCGTGAACGACGTGACCGCGCGCGACCTGCAGAAGTCCGACGGGCAATGGTCGCGGGCCAAGGGATTTGACACCTTCTGCCCGGTGGGACCGATCGTGACCGACGAGATCGACCCCGAAGCTGGGCTGGCGGTCGAAACACGGCTGAATAGTGAGCAGAAGCAGCACGGGTCCACGGCAGACCTGATCTTTCCTATTGCGCACCTGCTGCGCTATATCACGGCGGCAATGACGCTCTACCCGGGAGACCTGATCCCGACGGGGACGCCGGCCGGGGTGGGCCCCATGCGCGCCGGGGATACGGTCGAGGTCACGGTGCAGGGAATCGGCACGCTGCGGAACCCAGTACGCTGAGTCGCGACCAGTTCTCGCAAGGACAGCGCCGGGTTATCTGACCAGCATCGCGGAGCGGCCCCCGGCATCCAATTGATAGTATGAAATAAGCAGGGCGCGAGAAGGAGCGGACATGGCACAGACATTGCTCGAACAGCTTCGTGGGATGACCAAGGTCGTGGCGGATACCGGTGACTTTGAATCGATCGAGAAATACAAGCCGCAGGACAGCACGACCAATCCGTCGCTGATTGCGACCGCGGCGGCACTGCCGGCATATAGCGGCATTGTGGATGACGTGCTGCAGCAGGCAAAGAAGGAAGCGGGCGAGAACGCGGATGACAAGCAGGTGGCCAACCTGGCATTCAAGCAGCTGGCCGTGGCGTTTGGGAAGAAGATCCTGGCGATCGTGCCGGGCCGGGTATCGACCGAAGTGGATGCGCGCAAATCCTACGACACGGAAGCGACCATGGCGGAGGCGCGCGAGATTATCAAGCAATACGATGAGGCTGGAATTTCGCGTGAGCGCGTGTTGGTAAAGATCGCATCGACGTGGGCCGGCATTCAGGCCGCTGAGAAGCTGGAGCAGGAAGGCATTCACTGCAACCTGACACTGCTGTTCGGTATGCACCAGGCGATCGCCTGCGCTGAAGCCAAGGTCACACTTGTGTCGCCATTCGTGGGGCGCATCCTGGATTGGTACAAGAAGGACACCGGCAAGGATTACCAGGGCGCGGACGATCCGGGCGTGCAATCGGTCACTAAGATCTATAACTACTTCAAGAAGTTCGGATACAAGACGCAGGTGATGGGCGCGAGCTTCCGCAACATCGGCGAGATTGAAGAACTGGCGGGCTGCGATCTGCTGACGATCTCGCCCAAGCTGCTGGGCGAGCTGAACGACAAGCAGGGCGACCTGCCGCGCAAGCTCGATCCGGAGAAGGCGAAGAGCATGGACATCGAGAAGATCCCGATGGACCAGCAGACCTTCGAACGGATGCACGCGGAGGATCGCATGGCGCATGACAAGCTGAAGGAAGGCATCGAGGGATTTTCGAAGTCGCTCGAAGAGCTGGAGCAATTGCTTGCCAAGCGGCTGGCGGAATTGGGCGCGAGCAAGCAGCCGGAGCTGGCTGCGCGTTGATCGCGATCTGTTGTAGTTATCAAGGGCGGCCAAACGGCCGCCCTTTTTGCGCTCTGCACACGTGTTCTCGCACTCTCGTGGGCGAAGTGCCAACAAAATGAGCTGCTCCCCCATCCAGGGTATGGCAGCGCCGCTCACCTCGGGTTAGATTCAGCATCCATATAGAACCGTCTTGCGCGCTCACGGCGCCGGGCAGGAAGCGCAACCGAATCTGACTGGAGGTGCACTTGATCCCACAGGAACATTCGCTTCGTTCTCTCTTTCACCAGCTCGTGCATGAGTGCTGTGTCCGCGAACTTGGAATGGACGACGCCGAGATGGCGAGCTACATGGCGGACCTGCTCACGGATTTCTCCGAAAGTGAAAGGATCTATGCGCTGCGCGATATGTGCGGGCGGCCGGTGAAGGATCTGGATGGGATGTTGACGGCGGCGGACCCGGTGCACGGCACGGCGATGTCATTCGATGCGGAACGCGTGGCGCGCAAGCACATTGGCGACTACGCGCTGTTTTTCACCGGCATGTATCCGGAGGCGATGCACGGCAGCACGCAGCCGCATACGTTCACCCGACTGATACAAACCGGCAAAGAGAGCTACGGTATCGTGGCGTCGTTCAACCTGTTTGAATACGCGCACGAGGCGCCGTTGTTCGAGCGGCTGGCGGAGCAGTTTGAGGATTGCATCTACGGGCTCAACCTGGTGCGTTCGGAGCTGGACAAACGGCGGGCCCTTTCGCCGACCAAGCCACAGAAGCGCCTGATGTAGCGGGGACCCCCACCCCCTTAGGACTTTTTGGCTAAATTCCTCTCAGAACAGGACTTAGGCCTGGGGTCTCCGGCTAAATTCCTGTAATCAAAAGAGTTACACGCAAAGTCCTCTCACAGAAGGACTTAGCTGTGAGTTCTTCGCCTCCTTGCTCGTTTTGGGGCGTTTCTCTTCTAGCCCCTATTTCAAGTGTAGAGAATCAGGCGTAATTCTCGGCCAAAGCTTGTTGTAACGAGGATCATGCTGCGGGCCACGGAGAAGAATCGGCGGGTCTGGCACGGGCGGGTCTGGCACAATTGTGGGGAGGGCTGGCGTGCCGTGAAGCGATTTGACCTAAATCCGAAGACGTTGGTACCGAAGTCGCTGGCGGGTTTGCGGAAGGCGCTTGGGGCCGAGAGTGCGCCTGCGGAGAGCACGGACTTGGCGCCGGTCACGCGCGAGGCGCTGATCCTTTCTGCGGACGAGCTCTCGTCTGCGGACCGGGGAGAGCTGGAGCGGGGAGGCCGGGGGCCGCTGCCGCTGGTGGCCGATGACGCGCTGCTGTCGCTGCTGCGGGAGGCGTCGAATGATGAGCTGGCGCCGCTGGTCGAAATCCTGCGGGTGAAGGGTGGGCGGACCTCGCAGCTGGCGCAGACGGCGTCGTTCCGCGCGCATTTTCCAGATCATCGCGCCTACGTGGAAGACATCGTGGCCGACCTGCAGAAGTTTGGCGGGAACACACTGGCGAACCAAGTGTTGCGTGAGGGCCGGGGCGTGCCGTACGAGGTCATCCTGGAGAATGTGGCCAAGCGGGTGGGCGTGGCGTACCGGGGGCGGACGGCGCACGAGATCGAGACCGAGATCGTGGCGCGGATCATGAGCGAGGCGTACGCGAAGATGTCTCGCGAGGAGCAGGCGGCGCTCCTGCGCTCGCTCAAGATCAGGGACCGGCGGAAGCTGCTGGCTCCGGGCGGGACGGAGGCGCTGCGGCTGGCGATCCAGCACTCCGGGTTCGCCGCGTACAAGGCGAGCGCGATTGCGGCCAATGCGGTGTCGCAGCAGTTGCTGGGGCACGGATTGAGCCTGGCAGCGAACGCCGGGCTGGCGAAGGGGATTGCGGTGTTTGCCGGGCCGGTGGGGTTGGCATTTACGGCGTTCCTGGTGGGCCACAGCGTGGCGGGTCCGGCGTACCGGGTGACCGTGCCGGCGGTGATCCACATCGCCGCGGTGCGCGCCGCGCGCACGCTGCCGGCGCCGAGCCGGTGGGAGCGGGTGCGGGAGTTTGTGCGGGAGCACTGGCTGGTGCTGGTGCTGCTGGTGGTGATTGGGGTGCTGGCGGTAATGCTGGTGAGGCATCGGTAGGCGTTCACAAAGGACGCGAATGGCTGAAGCATCCTGGTGACGATTAGGCTGCCCAAGGAGTAGGATGGAATCCTACTAGCCTGGAGGCGTCCATGCGGTCAACCCAGCAACTCAGCATTACGCTGCCCATCGAGATGGCACAGCTCGTCCGCGCCAAGGTCGATTCAGGGGACTACGCGAGCGAAAGCGAGGTCATCCGGGACGGTTTGCGTGCGTTGCAGGTCCGGGACCGGGCGGTGGAGAACTGGCTGCGCGCAGAGGTAGTAACCGCCTATGACGCGATGGAGGCGGACCCATCGCGCGCGTTGTCTGCAGATCGAGTGCGGGCGGCTCTGGCGGCTGAACATGCTGCGTCGCCCCGCACTGGACGCAAACCGCGCCGATGACGTATCGCGTCGTCTTCTCTCCAGAGGCGCAGGCGCAACTCATTGAAATCTACCGCTACATTGCTGAGGCAGCGTCGCCAGAGGTGGCGGCCAGGTTTACCGAAGCGATTGTCGTCTGCTGCGAGGGGCTGAGCACATTTCCGCAGCGCGGTGCACAACGGGATGATCTTCGCCCAGGACTGCGTGTGGTGGGTTTCCGCAGGCGCGTCTCGATTGCGTTTGGTATCAGCGGGAACGCGGTAACGATCCTTGGCGTCTTCTATGGCGGGCAGGATTACGAGGCAGCGCTGGGAGACGAATAGACGTGCCTCTACCGATGGGAACGACTGCCATTAACCTTGTTCCGCTAGTAAGCTCTTGACTAGACTCTCAACGGCACGCCAATCCTCAGAGTTGGTGTCGCGCATTCCTACAATCACCAGCTTTTTGAATGCAATTATGGATTGGCGAATACCGAGGTCACGTTGAAGATCTCTAAAAAGTCTTTTTCCATCGCAAATCTCACGCCACCTAGCATCCCAAGTGCTTTCCAGCTTCTGTTTTTCAACGGCGCACATAGCAACGAAGTCGCTGCTCCACTCGGTCTCAGCGATTCCTTGGATGCTGTCCCGGAGAGCTGCTAAGCGATGGAACAGCGCGGCCGCGCCAGCTTGGAAGTTTTTGCCCTCTATGTCTGTAGTTCTTAGCCCAGGATTGCTAAACTCATACCTCTCGTAAATTTTACGCATGACGACATCATCGAGTTGTGACATAGCAAGTCTCTTCAGTAGCTGTGCCACCTCTCCTATGTTTTGCTGTGGTCTCTCTACGAGGTGAGAATCCTTAAGTAGGTCTGTCAATACGTCTATATCCAGCAGGTAGTTCTCCAGACAGCGGCGGTTCCACTGGAGAATCTTCACCAGTGCAGAGCCTGCGAGGTCTGTGGGCTTTTCATCTTTATCAAAAATAAAGTACTTCGGGGAGAGCAAGGCGCCTTTCGCTTCTGCCGCCTGTAGGCTTTTGATCTCCTTCTCGACCTTTCCACGACCGCCAAGATCGCTCAGTTTATAGCGCCGGAAGAGCTTGCCAAAACCAGCTTCGAGAATATCGGCATCATGCTCTCCCTCCACAAATACAGTGGCTTTGTAGAGTAGGCCTTCACTCTCGGAAGTTCCTAATCTTCTAAGTGCATCCTCAACCTCTGTATGATCTTGAAGTCGAATAGGTGTAAGCATCTTACCTGAACGTAGGTGAAACAAAGTGCAATCCTCTCTCTCAAACGCACTACTTAGAATTTCTGGAGAATGCGAGCAGAGGATAATCTGCAGTCCACGCTTAGCGGAATACTCGTCAGCTATAAAGCTCAACACGTCCTTACATACAGCAGGGTTGAGGTGAAGCTCGGGTTCGTCCATTAGGACGACTCCCCGTTCAGCGAGGGTAAGTGCCATCAAGAGACACGTAAGTATCAAGCCCTTCTCTCCGCTGCTCATCGCGTCGAGGCTAAATACACGGCCCCCTTCGCTCTCCTGTACCCCGATTCGAAGCTGACCATATGGGTCCACTCCTATCGAACTGATAGCCCGTCCTTTCAGGACTCGGGAGAAGACTTTTGCGAACGTGTCCTTCAGAATAGTGCTTTCAACGGAACCTGAAATGACTGCATTGAAAATCGTATTCTTTAGACGCTGGTACTTCAGTTGAGGCTGTGAAAGATGAGATTCAACTTGTAAATTAGCATCGGCAATACCAATTTGAACGGGTTGCTCTTGAAAGGGGATAGCGCGGTCAGCGGGAAAGTAACTGAACAAGGTCTTGCTAGGTGGAAGGCTTTGCTCTAATAACACAACAAACATCGGTGTAAAGCGATCTCCGGAACTGATACTGCCGGTAGTGGGATCAAGGGTCAAATCAAGCTTGCATTGATGAAGTCCGTTTTTTACATTGGCAAGTACTGTCTTAATGCCGGAGGCCAGGAGGGATACTTGATTTTGAATATCGGGCCTTGACAGCGTTGCAACGCGTTCTGCCAGATTGGAGAATCGGAGGCCCATCTCAGAGAAAAGTAGGTCTGTTGCCATTCGCGGAACGGCATGCTCGAGCTTTTCTATTTCTTCTGTGCTCAACTGAAGCTGACAGCTGATACGAATCGGCTTGCTGGGATCAGTAGCCAAGGCTTCTGCAATCAGCCGCTTCGGGTCAAACGGAGTAGCTCCGCCCAAGGAGAATAATGCCTGATTAGATTCGTTCTGCGTTCGTGGCGCCAGTAATGCTTTCGCGAAACGAATTGCTTCCAGTGCAGTCGTCTTACCGATGGCATTCGGCCCGACAATCACACTGATGGGGGTGCGAAAAGTAGCTGATATATCCTCTAAGGCGCGGAAGTTGTTAATGGTCAAGGAGTTTAGGAACAAAGCGAGACCTCACGCTGAGTAGTTTAGCTCGTAAGTCCCACCCACGTGTCTGTCCAAAGCGCTTTAGCTAGATTAGACTATTCGTTGGCAGAAGAGCGCCGCTGAACGCGGCGCTCTTTAGTTTGCGCGAAGCGCGTTTGCCGGAACGGCCAGTTCAGTCCGCGAGGACGCCTTCTTCTACCGGGCTTTGGTCGACTTTGTCGTGCCAGGAGTGGGCGCCTTGGAGGGCTTGGTTGACGTTGGAGATGTTTTCGACGCCCTGGGTGTCGAGCCATTCGCGGAAGGCTTTGGGGCCGTTCTGGGCGTAGACCTTGATGCCGTCTTTCCAGGTGGCGCGGCCGCAGAGGACGCCGTTGAAGGGTGCGCCGGATTCGACGGCGAGCTCGAGGGTCTCGATGAAGACGGCGTTCGAGACGCCTGCCGAGAGATAGATAAAGGGCTTGTGGGTATTGGCGGCGGCGTCGCGGAAGTGCTGCAGGGCTTCGTCGCGGGTGTAGGCGACCTCGCCCTTGAAGGCTTTGCTGCCCTGGACGAACTCCATCTGGATGGGGACTTCTACCTTTAATACATCGACGCCGTACTTTTCTTTTCCGAATTCCGCCATAGACCCGGAGACAATGGAGGGTTTGCGCTTGGCGTAGGCGAGGCCCTTTTCGTCTTCGCCGTGGACGGCGTAGCCGACGAACTCGAGGAAGAAGGGGATGTCGTGGGCGCGGCACTCGTCACCGATGCGCTCAATAAAGGCGTGCTTCTGGTCGTTAATGTCGGTTTTCTCGAAAGGGGTGTAGTAGAGGAGGACCTTGATGCAGTCGGCGCCGGCTTCCGCGAGGCGGCGGACGGACCAGTGATCGAGCAGGTCGGGGAGGCGGCCGGGCTCGGTGGCGTCGTAGCCGGTCTTTTCATAGGCGAGCAGGAGGCCGGCGGAGTGGCGGTGCTGGGCGGCGGGGAGGCCGTATTCGGGGTCGAGGAGGATGGCGGAGGCGTACTGGGTAAGGACGTCGGTGACCAGGGTTTTGAACTCTTCAAGGGCCTGGGCGGGAACGTCGGAGAGGCCGCGTTCTTTGGCGAGGGATTTCTGGAGAGAGCCGCGCTGGTCCATGGCGGCTGCGGCGATGATGCCGCGATCGTTGGAGACGGCGCGGAGGCCTTCGAGTTTTCCGGGGGTGAGCTTCATCATGGCGGGTGGGTCCTTTGGGGCGCGCGGGGCGCGGGTGATGGCTTCGGGGTAATTGTACGACTGATCAACCTGAAAACCAGAAGCAGGTCCTTCGACTACGCAGGCCGATGAAACTGGCCTGCTTCGCTCAGGATGACAAATCTGCTTGAGGTATTCATTATTTGGATGCGGCGAGCATGTCGCGCTGGGCGATGAGGAGTTCGCGGATGCCGGCTTCGGCGAGGTCAAGCATCTGGAGCATGCGGGCGCGGGGGAAGGGGTGGCGCTCGGCGGTGGCCTGGACTTCGACCAGGCCGCCGTCTTCGGTCATGACGATGTTCATGTCGACGTCGGCCTGGGAGTCTTCTTCATAAGCGAGGTCAAGGAGGAGTTCATTTTCAACGATGCCGACGGAAGTGGCGGCGACGAGCTGGCGGAGGGGTGAGGCCTTGAGGGCGCCGGCGGCGGTGAGGCGGTTAAGAGCGAGGGCGAGGGCGGCGCAGGCTCCGGTAATGGCGGCGGTGCGGGTGCCTCCGTCGGCCTGGAGGACGTCGCAGTCCAGGATGACGGTGCGCTCGCCGAGGGCGTGCATGTCGACGACGGCGCGGAGGGAGCGGCCGATGAGGCGCTGGATTTCGTGGGTGCGGCCGGAAACCTTGCCGCGCTCGGACTCGCGGGAGGTGCGGGTGAGGGTAGCGCGGGGGAGCATGCCGTATTCGGCGGTGACCCAGCCGCGGCCGGAGTTGCGCAGCCAGGCAGGGACGCCGGTTTCGACGGTAGCGTTGCAGAGGACGCGGGTGTGGCCGATCTCGATGAGGACGGAGCCTTCGGCAGTGGGGACGAAGCCGGGGGTGAGGCGGACAGGGCGGAGCTGGTCGGGGGCGCGGTCGCCGGGGCGGAAGGAGGCGGGTGCGGCGGATGTCTTGGATGGGGCGGCGTGCATGGAGTCATTGTATGGGAGGCAGGCGGAGGCTCGGCGTGGTGGATCGGAGTGTGTCCGGTGAGTACACCGCGGGTATGTATGCGGCCGAAAAAGAAGCTGATGCGTGGGAGTATTTCGGCCGAAGAGGGAACCAGGGTGCGAGTTTGGCAGCCTTGACGTGTTGCGGACGGAGCGGGTGTAAGGACCGACTTAGTTACAAAAGTTCGCGCAGTCCATAGTTTCTCGCTGACTCCCCAAGGGGAAATTCATAGAATGCAAACATACACCGAACCACAAACAGGCATGCATAACGAAGCACATCTAGATATGGAGAGCGGCAGGCTCCACGTGTTAGTAGTGGACAAAGATCCGGTCATCCGTGCGGCATGCTCTGAGATTGGAGCCAAGCGCGGGCTGGTATCGGACAGCGTGGCCAGCATACGCGAGGCGCAGACATTTCTGCGAACACAGGGCAGTGATATTGTGATTCTCGATCTGCAGGCGCCCTATCGCGATGGCCTCGCATTGCTTGAGGAAATCAAGACACTAAAGCCGGATACGGCGGTGATCGTGATGACGGCTTCAGCGTCCATTGGTACCGCGGTGGAGGCGATGCGCGCCGGAGCGGCAGATTACCTGACCAAGCCTTTTGCGCTGGAAGAGTTTGCGGCGATTCTGGAAAGAGCGGCGGACCGGCGGCATGCGAACGGAGCCAGCCGGAGCTTGCGCGAGCGTCTGCGCAGCCAGCAAGGGGTGGGTAATCTGGTCGGGCGTAGTCCGGAGATGGAGCGGCTCTATCGCATTCTGGCCAAGGTCGCGCAGAGCACGCATCCTGTGCTGATCCTGGGCGAAGATGGCACAGGGAAAGAGTTGGTTGCGCGGGCGATTCACGCAAACGGAACCAGCACGGGAAAACCATTCATCCCGGTAGACTGCGGGTCGTTTGTGCCAGCGCTCATAGAAAGCGAATTGTTCGGCTACGTGCAGGGAGCTTTCCCCGGAGCGAACCGGGACTCTGCCGGCCTGCTGGCGGCAGCGGAAGACGGCACGGTCTTTCTGGACGAGATCGGGGAAATACCGCTGGAGGTCCAGGCAAAGTTGCTTCGCGTTCTACAGGAAAAAGAGGTGCGGCCTGTGGGAGGGACGCAACGTGTCGCTACCCGGGCCCGCATCCTGGCCGCAACCAATCGAGACCTGGCGGCGATGGTTTCAAAGGGGAGCTTCCGTAAGGATTTGTACTACAGGCTGAACGTGGTGAACTTGCGCATTCCGCCGCTGCGGGAACGCCGGGCGGATATTCCGTTGCTGGCCGCCCACTTTCTGGACAGAATGGGACGGGAAAGCGGGGGAAGTTTCACGCTGAGCGACGATGCGCTGCGGACCATGATGGAATATGACTGGCCGGGCAATGTGAGGGAGCTCGAGGATGCCATCGACCGCGCATGCGCGCTCTCGTCCGGGCCTGTGCTGCACATTGGCGACCTGCCGGTACAGCTCCAGAACTACAGATTGGAAGCGAAGCGGGCACTGGAAAGCGCTATCGCTGCGGTGGAGGTGAGCAAGCCGAAGCAGGAACCGGCAGTCATGCCGCTCGCGGAGTTAGAGAAACAGGCCATTCTCACCACCATTCACCAACTCAAGGGTGACAAGTTGATGGCCGCACGATTGCTGGGAATCGGAAAGACCACACTGTATCGCAAGCTCAAGGAGTATGGGATCGGAGAGAGCCTTGCGCTTGAGGGAAGCAGCTAGCCGCGTGCTGCCATACATGGAGCATGATATTCCGTATGCCGACGGAAATGGTTTCGCAGTTGCGCTTGTAACTTAGGCCAATTCGCCTGTGACCAGCTTTTAAATGATTCATTTAATGCCGCCAAGTCTGTTCCGGGCTTACCAATCCGCTATTAGAGGCGGTCTTCCTGTAGGTGTAAGGCGAAGCCACAAAGTAAAACCAGGCTGTTCGCTATGAGACGCCTCACTCGACCAATCTGGATGACAGACAGTAACACGGAAACCGTCTGGGCGACCGGGGAAGCAATTCTGACGGGTAACTGTGACATTGGAGTGATTGCAGCGATTCAGAAAGGGCCAGCTATGAATGAGACCGTGCTCATGATCATGGCGATGCATGGAGCGGAGCACTGCGCGGCGACCTTGGAGCGACAACTCAAGCTTCCAGTAGAAACAGCAAAGGATCTGCAGGGAGCACTCGAGTGTCTACGCCGCCGCGAGTATTCGGTGGTGATTGTGGACGAGTCCGTGGCTGAGGCAGACTCCCGCGGCGCGGACCTGCTTTGGAAAAGTACAGGTCTTGCCATCCCGCTTCAGGTGAACTTCGCGATTACAGGCAGTTCGCGGCTTGGGAGGGAGATTTGCGCTGCGCTCGGGCGGCGCGAGCAGGAGCAGGCTTTATCGATGCGGGCAGCGGCCACGTCTATTGAACGTGAACTGAAGCCGACTGTCACAGGCTTGCTGCTGCAATCGCAACTTGCGCTGGCTGAGCCGGCGGTTCCGCCATACCTGGTGGACAAACTCAAGCTCGTGGTGGAGTTGGCCGGAAGCCTGAAGCACCAACTCGAAAGAGCTCAGGCGTAGACCTGTCGGATATATATCGGAAGAGCGGAAAATTCCTACGTTGCGCGCCACCAAGAGCCCTGATGAAGTACGCGCAAGGAACGGTCCACGATGACAGATTTTCCGGAATATAGCGAGATACTAAGTGTCCATGGCATTTCCCTCAGTCTACTTGGCATCAAGGATGTCGGTTTGTCTCGCCAGAATGCATTACGGGCGGTTGAGTCATTGCGCGCAGCCCAAGTGCCGATACTTGGTGGCGACGTGTATCTCAGCCAAGATCGCATTCCTAAACTAGCAAATGCGAACTGGTATGCTGAGCCCAGGCGAGCAGAAAGCTCAAAGCAGTTCTTACAGCGCAGTTGGGATACGGCAGAGTTTTACATTACCAAGTTTCCTCAACTTCCAGACTGCGAGGTTCTGTTTTCATTAGTAGTCGATAGAATCGTATGACTCATAGAGGAATGGCATGGGGAAGGAGAAACCCATCTCTCCTTGCCTGAAATCCTGCAAAGCAATCGGCTATCCTTAATTTCTCCACCGGTATTCTCGGCCAACCAAGTCGGCCAACCAGGGTAGAGGCGAAGGTGCAAATCTTCAAGCTGCTCGGCTCTCAATGATTTGCCTCGGTAACTAGTGATTTGGCTGACCACGCACCTGTTTGTACTATCGAGGATGCTGTGACAGGACAATGCACAGAAGCGGGTCCCTGTGACCACATTGTAGGGTTCGCAGTGAGTTCGTTTCCTCAGCATGGCGAGCGTGACAGGCTTGTCCGCGCCAGTGAGAGTCTCACTGTAGATGAGGCGTTTCGATATTGCCCGATGTCCGGAGAAAGCATCGGGCCGTCACGCTGAAGCAAACACCTCAGACAGAGTTGCTGCCGCTTTCAGGATGAAGGTTGAGGCATCCACTATTTCGCTTAATGCGACCGTGGCCTGGAGCATCTCCAGGATTCCGCGAGCGGAGACCGTTGACCTCTGAACCAACCCGTCCTTCATCCCCCATTTGGAGTGAATGATCTCGTTCCTTCTCTGCTGCGCCGCTTTTAGTAGCGGCAGCACATCTTCTCTGTATCGGGATATGGGCGAGTCCTTAGGAATCGCCGACTCACCAACTAGGGCACTCAGGATGTCTAGCTTTTGCGGGTAAGACATATGTGCAAAGACGACGTAAGAACGTGTCTCCAGAATGCTTCTTCCCCGACATCTTAATGAGCGAGAACTCAAGCATCGTTTCGAGGTGGTTCCATAGAACTGCAACCCTGCCAATCTGTCGCAGGTATTCTTCGGAAGTTCTTCATCGGGGAGCCCATTCGCAGCCGTCATCAAAAAACTGTACCGGATGCTTTAGAATGCTGTCACATGAAGAAGCTGTGACCACACCCCTAGATGATCGAAGGCCCAGAGGCGTTTGCCCGGTTCCAAGAGGCGATGAAGGCCGTTCTTACGGTGCCGAAGAGTGCCATGCCGCCCAGTCCGTTTGGGAATGGAGGGAAGGCATCAGAGCCTAAGCCTGCCGGCAGTAGCCGGAAGAGAAAGGGCCATCACTTGGTCGACTAGAATCCTGCCTCATCTCGTATCCTTTTTCGGAGGTAGTTTCCAGCCTTCTACTTTCTCCGCAATACCCGGCCTGATTTTCTTGAGTAGGGCGTTGTAGTCCAGCCATTCATCCTCTCGATCCAGCTTCAACAGTTTGGTTTGCCATTTGAACTGTTCTGGTCTGTCTTGCTGACTGACTGACCATGCGTACAAGTCCGCAAGTTGGAGTGCTGGAACCTTCTTCGCATCAGCTTCGGTGAGAAACACATCGTCCAAACGCGTGTCGTCCTTCCGTGCTCTTTTACTGTGTTTGCGGTCGTAGATATGTCGCAAGTACGGTTCATTCTGATCGAAGAAAAGATGGAAAGATTGAACCTTCATATGCTCGTGACCCCACCTGAGAACTCCTTCTAGCGCTTGCGTGGCAAGAGCCTCAGGTGCGTTTTTAGCTCCCGGATGCTTCTCTTTGCGGCACCTGACAAAGTCTGCCAAGACAACTGTGATTGTGAACGGATGAAGTCCTAATCGACCGGGATTGTCTATGCCGCGTATTCTCCGGGCTGTGTGTTTTCCGGCGATTCTCACACAAGCCCTCATGAATATGTTTTTCTTTGTGTCATCCCATCCGTTGTCAAGACTGAACGGGTCGTTACCTGAAACCACGTCCGTGGTATGAAGGTACGGAACTTTATGCTTTATGAGGTTCTTCTTCCAGTCCTTTTCAAAGGGTCTCCACTGATTTGGTGTTCCAGAAATGCAGGCCAGCGTCGCAAGTGTGTGTTGTCTGCTGTCCGGCTGATTTCCGCCATCTAAGAACCCATGCAATACGGTCAATGAGGTACCCTCCGGAACCTGCCCGTGGGTGGGCAATATTTCTGTAAGTGAGAACTGCGGAGTGCAGCACACGTCTCCCTTTCCGCCGCATGCTACATTGCGGCTAGCGAGAGAGAACTATGGCGACTCACGCAAACCTTCCGCCAAGAATGAGACGGGGGAGTTCGACAGGTTCACGAGTTTTATTTGGGGCTTTAGTGAGTGCCGCAACGCAAGCCTAAGAGGATTTCCGTTTTCCGCGATTCTGCCGCTTACTCTCCTTATCAGTTAGCTTGCAGATGTTCGTTCTGTTGCTTGCCCGTGAAAACATCCCATGAGAGCCGTTGCCAACCACCTGAGAGCAAGCCAGCTTGAAACGGTCGAAGTCCGTCATGTTCTTGCGCTGGTTGTAGCGGTAGGTTTGTTCATCCAGGTAGCGAAACAGGTAGAAGGGTTCAACGCTCACATACGTCCCGCTGATCCCGCGCTTCAGTAAGCTCCAGAAGTTCTCAAGGCCGTTCGTGTGTGCCTGTCCGTTCACATATTCGACGGCATCTGCCGTGCCGATGTGCATGACAAGTCTCGCGAATCGTCAGTGTGGGCAGCCCTCATAATCCTCCTCCAATGCCGCTCGGATCAGAGCTGCCGATCTCAGCGGCATTGGAGGAGCGGAAGTAGCCCCGGAACTACTGATCCCAGTGCGCGGGCCTCAGATGTCGAGGTTCTTGACGTCCAGTGCGTTCTCTTCGATGAACTTGCGGCGTGCTTCAACGTCCTCGCCCATGAGGGTAGTGAAGATGGTCTCGGTTTCGGCAAGGTCTTCGAGTTTGACGGAAAGGAGCGTGCGGCGCTCGGGGTCCATGGTGGTTTCCCAGAGTTGCGGCGCGGTCATCTCGCCCAGCCCCTTATAGCGCTGGACCTGGTATTCGCGGCGGCCCTGTTCGATGACGTAGTCGAAGAGCTCGTGCGGAGTCTTCTTCTCGACAGGCTCCTGGGGCGAACGAGGCGCTTTCTTGACGGCTTCCTTGGTAAGCGCCTCGCCGGTCTGGGTGTCCGAGCCATCGCTGGCGACGGCTTCTTCCACGCCTTCATCGGTGGATGAAGCGGCCTTGCTTTTGGCGGCGTATTCGACGAAGAAGGGCGGTTGCAGTTCTTCGCGGATCTGCGCGTATTTGGCCATCATCTGGCGGTACTCGGGCGTAGAGGCCAGCGTCCAGTCGATGCGGCGGTCAGCACCCTGGGCATCGGTGAAGTTGACGGACCAGGTCTGGTGCTCTTCGTCGTAACGAGGCTCCGTGACGGCCTTGAACTGATATTGCTTACTGATGGCTTGCAGCTCATCGTGCAGCTTCACGAGCTTAGCCGGGGCGGCGCCGTCGGCGGATTCGAAATCTGGCCGCCGCACCAGTTCCAGCTTGGCAAGCAGACCGGTGACCTGCTCATTGCGCATGCGCTTGTCGACCTTGTCGAAGAAGCCGAGATAGTCATTGAGCTGGCCCATGAAGCGGGTGAGGGCGCTGCCTTCCAGGCGCTTGCCGTCGGCCTCCGCGCCGTAGCGGATGACCATGCCTTCGGAAGCGCGCTTGACCATGACTTTTACGAACTCGCGGTCGTCCTTGATGTACTGCTCGAAGCGGCCCTTCTTGATGCGATAGAGCGGCGGCTGGGCGATGTAGACGTGGCCGCGCTTGATGAGCTCCTGCATGTGGCGGAAGAAGAAGGTAAGCAGGAGGGTGCGGATGTGCGAGCCGTCCACGTCGGCGTCGGTCATGAGGATGACCTTGCCATAGCGGAGCTTTGCGGGGTCGAAATCGTCTTTGCCGATGCCGCAGCCGAGAGCGGTGATCATGGCGCGGATTTCTTCGTGGCCGAGCATCTTGTCGTAGCGGGCCTTTTCCACGTTGAGGATTTTGCCCTTGAGCGGCAGGATGGCCTGGAAGCGGCGATCGCGGCCCTGGCGGGAGGTGCCGCCGGCGGACTCGCCCTCGACCAGGTAGAGCTCGCAGCGGTCCGGATTGCGCTCGGAGCAGTCGGAAAGCTTGCCGGGCAAGCCGCCGCCGTCGAGCGCGCCTTTGCGGCGGGTCAGGTCGCGGGCCTTGCGGGCGGCCTCACGGGCGCGGGAGGCTTCGATGGCCTTGTTGATGATGCGTTTGGCGATGGGCGGGTTCTGCTCGAGGATATCCACCGAGGCGCTCGTTGACAAAGGCCTGGACGGTGCCGGCGATGTCGGAGTTGAGCTTGCCTTTGGTCTGGCCTTCGAACTGCGGCTGTGACAATTTCACGCTGACGACGGCGACCAGGCCTTCGCGGACGTCATCGCCGGAGAGATTTTCCTTGACGTCTTTGAAGAGACCGAGTTGCTGGCCGGCGGAGTTGATGGTGCGGGTGAGCGCGGTGCGGAAGCCGGAAAGATGGGTGCCGCCATCGACGGTGTTGATGTTGTTGGCGAAGGAGAAAACGGTCTCCGAGTAGCTGTCGTTGTATTGCAGGGCGATGTCGAGCTCGATGTTGTCGCGCGCGGCCTCCATGTGGATGGGCTTTTCGTGGAGGACCTGCTTGCCTTTGTTGAGGTGCTTGATGAATTCGGAGATGCCGCCGGCGTATTTGAACTCGGCGCGCTTGGCTTCGCCGGTTTTGGAATCGGTCGTACGCTCGTCGGTAAGCGAAATCTCCAGGCCCTTGTTCAGAAAGGCGAGTTCGCGCAGGCGCTGGGCCAGAGTGTCGTAGTTGTATTCGGAGACGGCGAAGATCGACTTGTCCGGCAGGAAGTGCACCTTGGTGCCGCGGCGCTTGGAGGTGCCGACCTGGCGGAGTTTGGAGATGGGGATGCCGCGGGCATAGTCCTGCTCGTAGGTGTGGCCGTCACGCCAGATCTCCACATCGAAGGCTTCGCTGAGGGCGTTTACGCAGGAGACGCCAACGCCGTGAAGGCCGCCGGAGACTTTGTAGTTGGAAGAGTCGAATTTGCCGCCGGCATGGAGCTTGGTGAGGACAACCTGGACGGCAGGAAGGCGCTCGCCGCCCGGCAGGGTCATCTCGTCGACGGGGATCCCGCGGCCGTCATCGGTGACAGTAATGGAGTTGTCGACGTGGATGGTGACGTCGACGCGCTTGGCGTGGCCGGCAAGAGCTTCGTCCACCGAGTTGTCGACGACCTCGTAGACGAGATGGTGCAATCCCTGGTCGCCAGTGGAGCCGATGTACATGGCCGGACGGAGGCGGACGGCTTCGAGACCTTCGAGTACCTTGATGTTGCTGCCGGTATAGCCGTTTTCGGAAGCGACGCCATCGGGCAAGGGAAGGGGCAAAATGGATGCGGAGATCTCTTTAGTTGACATGCAGCTCCAACGCGCCCGGGAAGCTGCGCTCCGCAGAGTCGCGGAAGCGGGTAAAATACTGAATCAAAAGAGTTTGTTATCCCGGAAGCTGACCTGATTATAGCACGAAAGAGCACTCATCTGTGCGTGCAATCCGTGTTGCCGGAATAGGCACTGGTGGCTGCAGGTAGAAGCCGTCCGGCTGGGTGCCCGGGATGCTACGTGACGCTATGATCAATAGTCCAGCTAGTAATTACATTGGTAATACCGGAAGAGTACCTCTTTGATAAAGTACCTCAAAGCATTGGACTTATACATTGGGATGGCTACACTCGGAGATGTAGTCAATCCCCTTAAGGTCGTATGCGACCTGGAAACTGGTAACCACATGAAGCTGACCATTCGCGCCGCCATCCTTACTCTATGCCTCGCTGGAGCTGCTGCAACAACATTGGTTCCAAACAATGGCCCGGTGCCGAATTCTTGTCCGCATCCGTTTCCTGGGAGTCCGAGCGGCCAGCAGTAATACAAGGGGTGTTACCAATCTCATTTTGATCAAAGAGTTGTCTTGGGGGTAAGCTAGAGCTTCGGCTATTCTCGTTGTATGCCGGGGTGCCTTCCTCCATGTTCCTAGCTGAAGCGATCAAGCTCGTCAGCGTGCTTAACACGGTAGCCGAGTGGGTCGCACTCCTTGCAATCCTGCGCTTGCCTAACCGCCGGATATTCTCGGCGATGTCCATATACTTGGGCATTGACGCGGTCTTGGGTATTCCGCTTAACGCTTTGCTTTATATCCACCTTTTCTCAGCGGAAGCTCAGAGCAGGGCATATAGCTGCCTTTACTGGACAGGCTATCTTCTACAGGCAATTGCAGTTTTTTTCGTAGTCCAGCAGATCTTTGGTGAAGCGCTATCTCCACTCTCAGGACTCAGACGTTTAGCTTTAGTGATCTTTAGGTGGATCGCCGCTACGTCCGCGGTGATCGCGTTGGCTTCTACTGGCTACCCGCTGGGTTTGCACGCGAAAGACCTGAGCGCGGTCATGTTCCAGATTTCCCGCTGCATCAATCTTATGGAAATCTGCATGCTACTGTTCCTGGCACTTTCGGTGCACTCATTGGGACTTTCATTCCGCAGTCGGTCCTTCGGTGTCGGTTTGGGCTTCGGCTTTGCGGCGAGCACGGACCTGATCGTTAGCGCCATCCTGCAGCATAACTACCAGATGTATGGATACGCCAATCTCTTTGGGGTCTGCACCTCCTTCATAGCGATAGCGATCTGGGCAGTGTATTTCCTGAAAAAGGAGCCGGTGCGGCAGGCAGTAACCCTTCCCGTTACTTCGCCCTTGCTGCGCTGGAATGAGATCGCCAATGCGCTGGGACACAAAGGTGGCCAGGTGGTTGTCAGCCAGCCAGCGTTCTTTCTGCAGGATGTAGAGAAGGTGGTAGACCGGGTGCTGACCAAGAATGCAGTGAACGAGCCGCGAGCCAGCTAGCGCTCGGCTAAGAGACAAGGCCCGCTGCGGCGGGCCTTTCTCATTGCAGTTTGCTGGTCATGGTGTTGGGATACTTCACCGGTTTCCTTGGCCGATGGACACAAGAACAAAGCCGGGCAGAAGCCCGGCCCTTGTCAGCAACGAACTGCTGCTGTGCTAGTCTGCGGCGACAGCGGAAGCCGGTTCAACGGCTTCGACCGGCTCGACTGCCACAAAACGCCCGGTGCGTCCGCGATCGATAAACTTGACGCGGCCCGAGATCTTGGCGAAGAGGGTGTCATCGCTGCCCCGGCCGACATTGAGGCCGGGCTTGAGCTTGGTACCGCGCTGGCGGACGATGATGGAGCCGCCGGAGATTACCTGACCGGCAAAAATCTTAACGCCAAGCCGCTGGGCATTGGAGTCGCGGCCGTTTTTCGAACTTCCCAAACCTTTTTTATGTGCCATGGTGTGATCCTTGCGTCAGGCCTCTGCCTGACTGTTTGCTGCTGATTCGTAATGCCTGCGGGGAACCGTGTCCTGTTCCGGCTTACTGCGCGGGCGCATTTTCCGGGCGGTAGGTGGTGCCGTCTACTTCGATCTCGTTGATGCGGATCGCAGTGTAGGACTGGCGGTGCCCTTGGAGTTTCTTGTATTGCTTCTTCCGCTTGTAGTGGAAGACCAAAATCTTATCGCCGCGGCCTTCAGCCACGACGGTTGCGGTCACTTTGGCGGAAGAGGGTTTCGCGAGCGAACCGGCTTCGGTCGAGGCAGCGAGCACATCGCTGAATTCCAGCAGTGTCGTTCTCGTCCGCAACAGCCTTTTCGATGCGAAGCACATCGCCCGGAGCGACGCGGTACTGTTTACCACCCGTGCGTATTACGGCGTACATAGATCCTCCAACGCCATAAGGCGCTTGAAACTTGATGAATGGGCGGATACATGCTTGCCTTGGGTTGCGGATCGCTCGAACCGTGCTTGAGATTGCGCAAGGTGAGCCGATCACACCGGGCAGCCTCCATGCCGAAGCAGGGAGACACGGGCAGGATCGCCAGACTCCATTCAGTGTAGCGGGAGCAGCGGCTACGGTCAATATCGCTTACCAGGATTGCTCATCAGGGAGACTGCAATCGCGGACAGCGCCATGATAGGGTCTGGCTGGGTAGGTTAGCCGGTTTCGCCCAGCTCCTGCGCCGCCCGGAGGAACCTGATGAGAAGAATACCCCTGCTGTTGGCTGTCTGCATGCTGGCGTTGTGCGGCTTTGCGCAAAGCCCGAGCGCGCCCGCGACACAGGATCTCTGGTGGAAGCATGCGGTGATCTATGAGATTTACCCGCGGAGTTTTCAAGATTCGAATGGCGATGGCCTGGGCGACATCAAGGGCATTGCCCAGAGACTGGATTATCTGCAGGCCCTGGGCGTGGAAGCTATCTGGATCACACCCATGTACCCCTCGCCGCAGATCGATTTCGGGTATGACATTGCGGATTACGAAGCCATCGATCCGCAGTATGGAACCATGGCCGACTTCGATGCCCTCTTGCATGCAGCCAAGGCGCGACATATCCGCGTCATCATGGATCTGGTGCTGAACCACACCTCCGATCAGCATCCGTGGTTTGTGGAGTCGCGGTCTTCGCGAACCAATCCCAAGCGGGACTGGTACATCTGGCGGGACGGCAAAGGTCCGGGACAGCCGCCGAGCAACTGGCAATCCTGGTTCGGGCACTCCGCCTGGCAGCTCGATCCGAAAACACATCAGTACTACTACCACTACTTCTACGTGCAGCAGCCGGATCTGAATTGGCGCAACCCCGAGGTCCGGAAGGCGATGTATGACGTGATGCGCTTCTGGCTCGACAAGGGTGTGGCGGGCTTCCGCATCGATGCCGTATCGCGGCTCTTTGAAGACCCGGAGATGCACGACGATCCTTACCGGCCGGGGTTCAACGTCTATGGCGACCGCAATATCGAACACAAATACACGGACAATCTTCCCGAAGTGCACGAAGTGCTGCGCGAAATGCGCCAGGTTGTGGACGCCTATCCGGGCCACCCGGTGCTGATCAGCGAAGCCGATGAGCCGAATATCGTCGAGCTGGCCAGGATGTACGGAACGCACAACGACGAGGTGCAGCTTCCGATGGACTTCCAGATTGCGGACCTCAACAAGCTCTCCGCGCCAGGGTTTCGCAGGCTGCTGGATGATGTGGAGAACAACCCGGCTGGCGGGTGGCCGGAGTATTTCTTCAGCAATCACGATCAGCCGCGGCAGTGGGATCGCTACGGCGACGGTGTGCACAACGATGCGATCGCCAAGCTGATGGCGGCGCTGGAACTGCTGCCCCGCGCGACGCCGCAGATGTACTACGGCGAGGAGATTGGGATGCGCACGACCGACCCGGTGCGCGAAGAGGATGTTCGTGACCCGATCGGACGCACGGGATGGCCGAAGGAGAAGGGCCGCGATGGCGAGCGCACGCCGATGCAGTGGACTCCGGGGCCGAACGCCGGCTTTACCACTCCCAGCGCAAAGCCGTGGCTTCCCGTGCCGCCGAGCGCGGCGACCTATAACGTCGAGACGGAGAGCGCGAAGCCGGACTCGATCCTGAACTTCTATAAACAACTGCTGGCGCTCAGGCGCAGTGAGCCGGCGCTGGTTGCCGGAAGCTATGTCTCTGTCAATGAGCAGGACGCGAATGTGTTGTCGTTCCTGAGAAAGGCGCCGGATGGAAAGCGCTCCGTGCTGGTGGGGCTGAACATGAGCGGCACGCCGCAGACGGTAAGCTACGCTCTGGGACCGCAAGGCCTGCGCGGCGCCAGGGGTACGGTGATTTTGTCAACAGATAACCGCCATGGTGACGTGTCTCTGGACAAGGTGCAATTGCCTCCATTCGGCGTGTTGTTGCTGGGCGTTCAGTAAGCCTCGCAGTTCGCATTCAGCGGGGATGAAGGCTGTTCGTGTCCTTGGTTGGATTCTGAGGATCGTAGGGGCCTTTCGCGTTGCCAGGGCCGCCGACGAACTGCAGGGTAGGGATGCGCTCGTCCACGTCGGGCAGCGCCGGGAAGGGCTGGTGCGGTTCCGCCTGGTACCAGTAGGCAACGGAGTAGTAGTTATCGGAGCGGTGGTTGGCGTGGCCGTGCTCGATGCTGGCCTTCATGGATTGGGTAAAAGGGATGGGCGCATCGAGGTGGAAGCGATAGACACTGCTGCGATCTCCGGCCAATTCCTTGCCCACCACCGGCGCTCCGTGCAGCAGGAATTCCTGCGAACCGCCGAAATCCCAGGCGCCCAGGAAGTAATCTTCCGTGCCGGTGCCAACCATGGTGGGTTTATCTCCGTCGATGGTGAACATGTCATTGCCTTCGCCCCACCAGCCATCCTGGTTCTGCAGGACGGACATGGTGACCCCGATGAACTGGCCATGGCCCTTGGCCTCGAACCACTCGTAGTTGTCCTTGCCGTCGAGGTTGCGGCGGTAGTTCACGATAGGGTCGCCGTTCTCATACCATTGCCCGGTCCAGCCGTGATTGGGCTGCGCCTGGCGATACTCGGCGTGGAAATACAAGGTCCCGGCGGGCAGCGGTTGCGGATCTACGCGGTAGTCGATGTTCCAGTAAAGGTGCTGCAGTTGTCGCTTGCCTTCGTTGGTCACGGTAATGCGGGCGTGGTGCGCGTAGGGCATAGGGAAGTAGCTGTTGAGTGCCTTGTCTGTGCCCGCGGAGAGCAGAAGCGATTGCCAGCCGTAGTAGATGCCATTGCCCAGGCCGAAGAAGTCGCCGATCGGGGTTTCTACGCTGGGCGACGTTTCCCCGTCCCAGTACATGCGGAGCACGATGCGCTTGAGATGGTAGGGCTCCGGATCGTCGAGCGTGAACCAGATGTGCGAGATCATGCCGGGTCCGTCCACGTCAAGAACGGTAAGGGTCTGGCCGGGGGTAACGGTGCGTGCGTCGGCATTTGCGCCCGTGGCTTCCCGGCTGGAAGAGCGATGGAGGGTGTAGGTCTGCTGCTGCGTGGGGTCGGGGAAGTAACTTGTGGTCTGGCCATGAAGCGCAATCGCAGTGAGGGACAGCAGGAGAAACGAGAGGAGCCGCGGTATCTGCACGGAGGGGTCCTTAGCGGCGCTCAGAAGAAGACGACTGCGCACCGGGGGATGTGATTGCAGGAACCTGTGCATAGTAAACCGTTCTGCAAGTCAGGCGAGCGTCGTAGTTTCTAGGTTGGATTGCGCACTTGCTGGGTGCGGGGAGTTGCGGATTGGAAGAGGAAGACGGCGAGCACTGCCAACAGTGGTTCGAGCGGGTGGCGGAAGCGGGCATGCACGGTTACCAGGTAGTAAACAGACGGGAGAGTGAGGAAGGCGAAGGCCAATAGTCCGGCTGCGGGCGTGCGTCGATGGAGCGCAAGGGCGAGGCCAAGAAGGCCGGCGAGGCTGGTAAAGCTGTAGTTCAGGATGCGGCCCCACTCGACGTACCCGGCGTCGTCGGCCGGGTGGGGCACGCTGATCCAGAAGTAGTACACGCGCCTGAGGCAGATCGCGAGGAAGTGGGCGGGATGGCGCCGGATATATTGCTTGGCCAGCGTGCCGCGCATGGCGGCATAGCGGAGCTCGCCCATTTGGGTGTAATGGCGGAGCTCGATGGGATCCATGAACGGGTGGTCGTAGGCCATGAGCAAGCCGGTAGCGCCGGGGCCGTTGCCGAGGTAGAACTCGACGCCGAAGTTGGCGCGGATGGGTACGAAGTGGTGGAAGGCGCGGGTATTGCGAATGCTCCAGGGCGCAAGGAGCAGAAGACAGATCGCGGCGGAAAGGAGGACGCCAGGAAGCTGACGGGTCCAGGGCTGAGAAGAGTGGCGGGACCCAAGCAGGATCCAGATGCCGCAGAAGGGGAGAAAGACGAGCAGGGACGGGTTGCTGAGCGCGATGGAGCCCCAGAGCAGGCCGAAGACGGCCCAGCGCTTGAGCGTAAACGCGGCGGGACCCGGCGGGGACTGCTCACCGATGCCGCGCATGCGCAGAGCCACTACCAGCCCAAACGCGAACAGGAAAGTGGTGAGCGTCATCTCCCACACCCAGCGCACGGCGTACTGCATGGCGGCCGGGTAAAGGGCCCAGAGCCACCCGGCCCAGCGGGCTACGCGGAGGTTGAAGCAGCGCGCGCCTATCTCCCAGGTGGCCATAGCAGTGAAGGCGGAGAAGAGGCAGTTGATGGCGAGGATGGCCCATGCGGAGAGCAGGGTGTACACGCCGAAGAGCTTGAAGACGGCGGCGATGAGCAGCGGGTAGAGTGGCGTGACCCAAGCGGTAGGGCCGGTGTGGCCGCGGAAGGGGTCGGCATAGCCGTAGCCGGTGGCCAGCGCGCGGGCGATGCGGCCCATCTCCCAGCCGAACTGGAAGTGGTCATCGACCGGGCGGAAGCGATAGGTATGCGCGAGCGTCATGTAGAGGACGCGGACGAGGAAGGCCGCCCAGAAAAGCCGCCAGGGCGCGCGAAAGCTCCCGGAGCCGGTGGGCCGGTTCAGGCGGGAAGCATGCAGCGCGGGGGAATCGAGCGATGCAGGGCTGGTGCGGGAGGGCATACGGAACTCATCTTAACCGCCTGGCGTGCAACTCGCATGCCGTTGGGGGAGGTCATGGGCGGGAGCACGCGCCGGGAGCGCTCGCAAGTCCGATCGAGGATGGAACGCCCGCGTGTGTTCCATGGGCGGCCTCGGGCCCTGGACGTTGCTCCCGGGAGCGGGTTCGATCTATACTGGAGGCTCGCTGAGAGCAAGCTCCTCGTGTGTGCTCTGGGTCCAGTGTGCCCTGCGTGATGGCAGGGTGGCGACATTACCCATCCAAAGATCCGGCGAAATGAAAAAGTTCTGGAGTAAGTCATGGCTCAGATATGTCAGGTGTGCGGCAAAGGTCCGCAGTTCGGCAACAACATTTCCCACGCGCACAACACCTCTCGCCGCCGCTGGAACGTGAACCTGCGTCCGGTGAAGGCCAAGGTGGCCGGTGGCGCCAAGCGCATGCGGGTGTGCGCCAGCTGCATCAAGGCGGGCAAGGTCGTCAAAGCCTAAGCGCAGGTGCCGCAAATGCGTGCAGTGCATCCTAAATTTTCGCTGCGCTCACAATAACGTGACCCGCGTAAACAGGTAAATCGGTACACAGAAAAGCCCCGGTTATCCGGGGCTTTTCTGTGTGATATCGGTGCCGGTTTACGGCTGCGGGGTGAAGTCGAGCGAGAGGGAATTGATGCAATAGCGCAGGCCGGTAGGTTTGGGGCCATCAGGGAAGACGTGACCCAGGTGCGAGTCGCAGCGGGCGCAGGTCACTTCAATCCGGCGCATGCCGTGGCTGGTGTCTTCATGGCTCGCTACAGCGGTGGAATCTGCGGGGATGGAAAAGCTGGGCCAGCCGCAGCCGGAGTCGAACTTTGCGTCGGATTTGAAGAGCTCTGCCCCACAGGCCACGCAGTGGTATGCCCCGTCGGCATGGTTCTGGTAGAGCTTGCCGGAGAAGGGCGGCTCGGTCCCCTTCTGCCGCGCGACGTGGTACTGCTCGGGCGTGAGCTGGGCGCGCCACTCGGCGTCAGTCTTCGTTACTTTGCTGGTGCTGGTCGTGGTGTCTGCCATGGTGTTCCTCATAGGTCTTGCTCTGTTAGATGACCTGCAGCAGGGCGAAGTTACAGGCTGGCGATGACTTCGATTTCGACCAGGCCATCCTTGGGCAGGCGGGCTACCTCAACGGTAGAGCGCGCCGGCGGAACCGCGCCCGAGGGGGCGAGGTAGGTAGCGTAGATAGCGTTCATAGCGGCGAAGTCGTTCATGTCTTTCAGGAAGACGACTGTCTTGAAGACGCGGCTGAGGTCGGTACCCGCGGCCGCGAGCACGGCCTTGAGGTTTTCGAGGACACGCGTGGTCTGTTCCTGAATGCCGCCCGCGACGAGCTGGCCGGTGGCGGGGTCGAGCGCAACCTGGCCGGAGGTGTAAAGGAGCTCACCTACGCGCACGGCCTGCGAGTAGGGACCGATAGCGGCGGGGGCGGAGGGCGTCGAAACGGAGGTCTTCTGCTGGCTCATAGGCCTCTACTTTACAGGGCGGAAGCGGTCCTTCGCACGGGACGCGCATGAGGACGCAGCGCCGAAAAGTGAGCGGCCGCCGCGGCGCCGACCTCGGAAGCTGCTTTGGGAAGGAGCAGGTCCATGGCAATACTGCGCGCGCCGCTGGCCCGCCGCGGGTACTCTTTCAGAAACGGCAGCAGGTGGGAGAGCCGCCACCAGCGCTGGCGCGGCAGGGTGAGGCGCATGTGGAGGAAGTCGCGTTGGCGTGCGAAGTCCGTCGCCGTTTCACGCACGAGCGGCGGCGGAATTCGCGCGACCGCGTCCAGCACTTCTTCCAGAGCATTGCGGTGCCAGTCGATGCCGAGCCAGTGATCGTGAACGAGGGCGCGCACCCGGTCTCGCCGGCGAGACCGTCCCGGGCCGACGCCGATCTGCTGTGCGGCATGCTGGCGGTAGAGGATGAGCGGCTCGTCGATGAATCGGATTTCCGCAAGACAGGCGACGATGGCGGCGATCCATCCGTCGTGCGTCCACTCTCCCGCCACGGGGAAGCAGTAGCTGCGGAGATCGGCGCGGAAGACAACAGTTGCGCCGGTGACGAAGCGATAGCGCACGAGCGGAAGGTAGTCGCCGTGCTCTAAACGCAACCGCGACTGTTCGCTGAATTGAAAGTTTTGGAGGAGGCGTGAGCCGGTGCGTTGCCCGGCTGCATCGATGATGTCGCCATCGGTGAAGACCAGCCCGAGCTCAGGATGAGCCGCGAAGGCGCGTTCGCAGCACTCCAGCTTGTGAGGCAGCCAGAGGTCGTCCTGATCGCACAATGCGATGCGTTCTCCGCGGCAAAGCATGACCGCCTGTTCGAAGTTTCGATTGGAGCCGAGGTTGTGATCGTTGCTGTGGATGCTCACGGGAAACGGTGCTGTGGCAGCGAACCGATGGAGTATCGCGAGGGTGCCGTCGGTCGATCCGTCATCGCAGGCGACGAGCTCGCCGGGATGCCGGGTCTGCGCGGCGATGCTGGCGAGTTGCTGCTCGAGATAACGTTCGCCGTTGAAGGTGCAAAGCGCGACCGAGGTGGTGGAGGGAGCCGGCACGGAGCTCATTCCTTCCACCGCGGCGGAAGCGGGCGCAGAAAAATGCTCTGCCGGGCGCGTGCTCGCCACACGCGCTTGTCGCGGCACGCATTGCGGAAGGTGCGGCTGGTCTTGAGCAGCCACCAGCGAAAGAAAAGCCGGTCGAGAAATGTACCGAACCGCAGAACGAAACGCGATTGCGCCGCCAGCACGCTCCAGTGCCGCCAGAACGGCACCGTGTCCAGGTCCATGTGTGAAAGCTTCTGCTCAAGCACGATGCGCATGATGCACATGCGGTAGCCGCGAAGGCGAAGCGCCTGGAAGACGGCATGGTCGAGGTAGTCAAGCCAGAATTCGTCAGGGAAGCCGCCGATTTCTTTGAGGGCAGAAACGCGGATGGCAGCGCCGGAATTGTAGGCAGTTAGCGGGCGGTCCTGGATGCCCTCTGCATCGAGCGCGACGGCGTGGTTTGCAGCGGAGAATTGCGAGCGGATCTGCGTGAGGAACGGGGCTTCGGGCGAGTAGAGACGCGATCCGGCCCAGAGTTTTGGCACGATGGCCGCCACGTCTGCTTGCGCTTCGAGAGCGCCGGCGCGGTCGATCAGCTCCGGCAAAAAGCCGGGTGCGAGCGTGGTGTCCTGATCAAGAAGCAGCAGCCAGGTACAGCCGCTCTGAGCGGCGCGCGCGAGAGCATAGTTATACGCGGGCGCGAGACCGCCGTTGCTCGCATCGTGCTGGTAATGCGCGTGGGCATGGGCGGTAGGAGCGAAGGCGTGCGGCTGTGGCGAGTTATCGAAGACCAGGAGCGAGACGCACGATTCGAGTTCGGGGTGGCGTTGAAGTTCGCGCATCAGGGACGTCCAGGCATCGCTCTCGTCCGGTGCGCATTTATAGAGAACGACGACGGCGAGGAGGAGCGGAGATGGGCAGTGGGGATGAGCGGCCATGCGCCTTGCGATCAGGACGACGCGTGCGTCATGATGCGCCCGGACCGCCTGAAGAAGGATAGCATCCGGCTCGCCGCGTGCTGTATCTCAACACGGTCTGCGCTGCTGAGGCTGCCGCGCCAGAGCAGGGCGACCGTTGCGATCGCCCAAACGACAAGTAGCGGCATGTGCAGCGGAAGCAGCGTGTAGCGGTTCCACCAGGGAAGCACAAGCAGCGTGGGCACAGCGCAGAGAAGCGGGCGGACGACGCCGGCGATGACAAGATGCAGTCGCCGGATAGAGACGGCGTGCTGCGTCCATGGGATGCTGAGGGCGAAATGAATTGAAAGACCCACGGCTGCTCCGATCAGGGTTCCCAGCGCGACGCCGACAGCGCCGTAGCGTGCGGCGAGCCATAGACTGAGCGCAAGGTTCACCACCGCTTCCACCACCGGCGCGAAGGTAGCATAGCGCTGTTTACCCAGCGCGACGACCACGAGGGCATAGGGGTAGCCGAGCTGCCGGACGACGTTGGCCATAACCAGAACGTCGAGGTACAGAACTGCATGGAGCGCGTAGGTGCGGCCCACCCAGAGCGTGAGCAGGGGGAAAGCGCCAAGCAGCAGCGGCAAGCCGAGCAGGCAAAGGAGCACTGTCGTAAAACGCGTGGTCCTGACGACAATGGCGCCGAGCTCTCCGGCTGTGCGGTGCGCCTGCAACGAGGAGATGGCCGGCAATAGCGGTCCGAGAAGATTGCCGACGAGCAGCAGCATGAAGTTGGTGGCGCTGCCGGCGATGGCGTAAAAGCCGGTGTTGCTGTAATCGAAATGGCCGACGATGGTGGTGTCCAGGCCACTGATGAGCAGTGCCCCCAGCGTCCAGATGGTGAGAATGCCGCAGTACTCAAGCAGACGCAGGCTGGCGGCGCGATCGAGCAGGAAGAACTGGAAGGCGGTGCGTTCGCTTGCGTACATCTTCCAGCCTACGTATTGCAGCAGGGCCGTGGTGAGATTGAGGGCGGCCATCAGCAGGGCCATCTCGAACAGCGTTGCATGCAGAAAGAGCGCCGCGATCAGCGCGGCGGCCGTAACGACGCGGCTCGCGGAAAGCAGAAGGGTGGGAAAGCCATATTCCTGCAGGCCAGTGAAGGTGGAGAGAAAGACCCCGAAGGGAAGAGACGCGGCGGTGGAAAGTCCGATCGCGAGCAGGCCGAGACGCACCGGAGGGACGAGAGCCGCGGGCATCTGGTGAAAGAGGTGCGGCACCTGCCAAGCCAGGATCGCCACGATGAGGCCGCCAAGCACAGCACCAAAGGAGAGCAGGGTGAAGGCGCTGCTCAGGATGCGGCGGATGCCATCTGTATCCGCTTGTGCGTCATATTCCGCGACGAACTTGCTGATCGCGGTCTGCAGGCCGAGGTCGAGGAAGTTGACGTAGGCGCTGAGCTGCAGGATGAGCACCCACGCGCTGTACTCCGCTGTAGACATGCGGTGCACGAGAAATGGCGGCAGGACGAGCGACACCAGCATGGAAAGCAGCAGGCGCACCATGTTGGAGGCGGAACCTTGCAGCAGCTTTTTACGATTGAGCCGGGCGGAGGAAGCGGGGCTGGGTAACGCGGCGTGATCAGGCTTGGGTACGGCCTCCGGAGCGGGGCCAGGAGTGACGGGGCTCAGCACAGCGGTCAGACTTTGTTGGCGCGCTGCACATCGCGCACGCCGGGTACCCGGCGAAGTCCGGTGACGATGCGGTTAAGGTGGCGAACGTCTTCGGCTTCCAGGATGAACTCGACGACAGCTTCGGCGCCAGTGCCGGCTTTCGAGTCCACGCCGCGGATATTGGTGCCATCATCGCTGATCACAGCGGTCATCTCTTTCAGCATGCCGGCGCGGTCATCGCAGTAGACGATGACGCGGACAGGGTAGGTGGGCTGGCGGCCATTGGTCTCCTCGGCCGTGTGCGACCACTCGACGGCGATGCGGCGATCGGCTTCGTAGAGCAAATTCTGCACATTAGAACAGCGGCGCGCGTGCACCGCGACGCCTTTGCCGCGAGTGACGTAGCCGATGATCTCTTCGCCGCGAATGGGATTGCAGCAGCGGGCGCGATAGACGAGCAAGTCGTTCTGGCCTTCGACCTCGAGAGAATCGGAGCGCGGGTTCAGGTGGACGCGCTTGACCGTCTCGGACATGCCGGCCGTGCGGGTGTCCGGCGTGATCTCAGAGTCGGCGGAGGATGGCTGCGCGATGATGCCGGGCGCGAGTTTGTTGAGCACCTGGCGCGAGGAAAATTTGCCGAATCCGATACCGGCGAGCAAGTCGTTTTCCGCGCCTACGCCGTATTCGTTGGCGACGCGGACGTAGTCGGAGTCTGTAAAGCGGGCCAGGGAAATCTTGTTCTTGCGCGCTTCGCGATCGAGGAGTTTTTTGCCGATCTCGATGGCGCGCTGCCGCTGATGCTCATTGAGCCAGTGCTTGATCTTGTTGCGGGCGCGCGAGCTTTTGACGAAAGTGAGCCAGTCGCGGCTGGGCACATGGCCATTTTGCGTGAGCACCTCGACGATATCGCCGTTGCGGAGTCGCGTGCGCAGCTGCACCATGCGGCCGTTGACCTTGGCGCCGACACAGGTGTGGCCGACCTCGGTGTGGACGGAGTAGGCGAAGTCGATGGGGCTGGCGTCCTTGGGCAGCACCACGACTTTTCCCTTGGGAGTGAAGGTGTAGACCTCCTCGGGGTAGAGATCGATCTTGAGCGTGGAGAGGAACTCGTTGGGATCGGTCATCTCCCGCTGCCATTCGACGAGCTGCCGCACCCAGGCCAGGCGCTGCTCGTCGCGGCTGTTTACGGGGGTGCCGTTGGCCTTATACTTCCAGTGCGCCGCGATGCCCTCTTCCGCGATGCGGTGCATTTCTTCGGTGCGGATCTGTACTTCAAACTGGTGTCCGCCCTCGCCCATCACTGTAGTGTGCAGCGACTGATACAAATTCGGCCGGGGCATGGCGATGAAGTCCTTGATGCGGCCGGGCACCGGGCGCCAGAGCGAGTGGATAAGCCCGAAGACGGCATAGCAGTCCGCGACACTGCTGGTGATGACGCGAAGGGCGAGCAGGTCATAGACCTGGTCCACCGTGGTGCGCTGCTTCTGCAGCTTCTGGTAGATGCTGTAAAGGCGCTTGATGCGCCACTCCACGCGGGCCTCGACGCCATTTTCGCGCAGCCGCTCCAGCAGCACTTCTTCCACATGCCGAAGGAAGTCCTCCCCTTCCTTACGGCGCTCCTCGATGGCGATGTCCACCTGCTCGTAGCCGACCGGGTCGACGTAGCGGAAGGCGAGATCTTCGAGCTCGCCGCGAACCTTGCCCATGCCGAGGCGGTGAGCGAGGGGTGCATAGATGTCCAGCGTTTCGCGAGCGATGGCCTGTTGACGCTCTGCCCGGAGATGCTCGAGCGTCCTCATGTTGTGCAGGCGGTCAGCGAGCTTGATGAGCACGACGCGGATGTCGCTGACCATGGCGAGAAGCATCTTGCGGACGTTCTCTGCCTGGCGGTCCTCGCTATTGGCGAACTGGATTTTATCGATCTTGGTGACGCCTTCGACGATGTGGGCAACCTGGTCGCCAAAGAGGGCGGTGATGTCGACGGTGGTCACCGGGGTGTCTTCAACTGCGTCGTGGAGCAGGCCGGCAGCAATTGCGGTGGAGTCCAGTTTCATCTCCGCCAGCACTTGCGCTACTTCAAGAGGATGGAGCACGTAGGGCTCGCCCGAGGCGCGGATCTGGCCGTCGTGGTGCTGGAGGGAAAACTCCCACGCGCGGCGGATGATTTCGACGTCATCGTTGGGGCGGTTGGCGCGCACGGTCTCGAGGAGCGCGCGGAAGTTCGGCTCCGTAAGGCTGCGCACGTCTACCGGGGGCGTGCCCGGCGGGCGGAGAACGGCATCGACCGGTTTTGGTGTCAGCGGCGTCGAGCGCGCAGTCGCCATACCTGATTATAGGCTGGGTAGGCAACCCTGGCGCTGAGCGCAGGCAACCATTGTGCGAAGATTGGCTTCATCATGCCCCGTCGGCCTTCTCAGCATGCAGCGCCTTCCCAACCGAACCGTCCTGTACAGGTAACGCTCCCCAGCCATCCGGTGAACGTGGAGGGAGCGGCTGCGGTGATCTCGCGCCGAGCCGCGGACCGACTTCGGGCCGGGCACGTATGGGTCTATGCCTCCGACGTGCAGGAGATTGTTGCTCCTGACGCCGCGCAGGTGCCCGGACTACTGCCCGTCGTGGATGGGAGGGGCATGCCCCTGGGGACGGCGCTGTGGAGCCCCGCCTCGCAGATCGCGCTGCGGATGGTGAGTGGCGACGTGCTGCAACAAGACGCACAGTGGCTGGATCTGCTGGAAGCGCGGCTTCGTCGCGCGGCGAGCTTGCGCCGAAAGCTGCTGGCGGAAGCGGGAGATGGAACGGATGCGTGCCGGCTGGTCTTCAGTGAAGCCGACGAGCTTCCGGGATTGATCGCGGACAAGTACGGCGCCTTGATTGTTGTCCAGATACTGGCTCGGGGGCTGGATCGTCCGGAGGTGCGCGAAGCGGTGGAGCGGGTGCTGCGCGAGGAGTTCGCACCTGCGGCCATTGTGGAGCGGGCGGACCCGCGCATTCGCGAACTGGAACAGTTGAGCATGCCCCCGATGACCGTGCTCTATGCCGAGGGCAGAGGCGCAGCCGCTGCTTGCGACACAGTTCCGCATCAACGGGCTGGCGTTCGGCTACGACGCGGGTTCCGGGCAGAAGACCGGGGCGTTTCTCGATCAGCGCTTGAACTATGCGGCGGCCGCCCGCCATGCGCACGGAGAAGCGCTGGACGTGTGCACCTATCAAGGCGGCTTTGCCTTGCACATGGCACAGACGTGCCGGCGGGTGACGGGGGTCGATGCGTCACGCGCGGCGCTTGAAGGGGCGGAGCGCAACCTGGAGGCGAACCGTGACCGGCTCCAAGGGAGCGAAGTCGATTGGGTGGAGGCGAACGCCTTCGACCTGCTGCGCGAGTGGAGCGACAGCGGAGCGCAATACGACACGATCGTGCTGGACCCTCCGGCCTTTGCGAAATCGAAGCGCGCCGCCGAAGGGGCGCTTCGCGGTTATAAGGAGCTGAACCTGCGCGCGCTCAAGATGCTTCGGCCCGGCGGCGTGTTGGTGACCTGTTCGTGCTCCCACCATGTTTCCGGGGCGGAGTTTACGGCGGTGGTGGCGGCTGCAGCCGGGGACGCGGGACGCCGCGTGCGGCTGCTGGAACGCCGGGGCGCCGCGCCAGATCATCCCGTGGTGCTCACCATCCCTGAGACCGAATACCTGAAGTGCCTGATCTGCTGCTGTGGATTGACCTGAGCGGTTTGGTTGACGTGGCGATGGGTTCAGGCGGCGGTAGATAGCCGCGTTGGCGATCAGGCGAGCTTGACGCCTCTTGCCGGGTTGCGGACCTTGGCGACGCTGGCAGGGCCTTGCTGCATGGTCGCCAGGCGCTTGCGTCCAGCCTTTGAGCCCTCAACGACCGCTTCGATACTGCTCATCCATTCCGGCAGGTTCATCCGTTCGCGAAAACCGGCGAGATGGGGTTGGATCTTGGCGTATTGGTAATACATCTCCTGGCAGGTGTCATAGACGAGCGAAGCGGGCAGAGTGCCGTGGAGCACGAAGGCAGCGACCATGTCCCAATAGCCGTAGACCTGCAGGATGAAGCTGCCCTCACGGGAGCCGGAAGTTACGAGCGAACTCATCTCGTCCACGGAAGCGGGAGCGAAAGGGCCGCCGATGTAGCTGCGGGCTTCCCGCATGACGGTTTCGCGGCGGAGTTCGTAGAGGTGCAGGAGGAGTTCGGCTTGCGCAGTGCTGGCGTGCTTGGGCTTCATGTCTGGCCTTACCTGACGATGGACTTGAGGTGCTTGGCGCAGGCCTCGGCGGTGCTTTGCTGGCCCCCGTAGGAGTTCGTCTTCTTGACCGTGTAGGCAAAAACGACGGCACTGCTCTTGAGGTCGATCATGCGCATGTCTGCGGTGTCGGTGGTGTCTGTCTGGCCGAGAAGGAGTCCGCGGACGAGGCCGGGATCGTGGTAATTCGAGCCCGCTTCGATTTCGTATTGGGCCTTGCTGCGATCATCCACCACGACCAGCGGCACCTTCTTCTTTACCAGCGCGGCGGAGAGATACGTGTCAAAGCCGTTATCGGCGGCGATGTAAACCGTGGAGCCGGGAGGGATGGTCTGCGTCTGCGCTGCGGCAAATCCAGTGGAGATCAGCAACAGCAGGACGAGTTGCGCGATGCACTTCAGCACAGGAACACCTCAGGTGGAAGCAGGATGGGTCGTGCGGATGCTACCACGAGACTGACCGTCGATACACGGGTTTTTTGAGGCGCCCACACCTGCACAGCAGCTTCCCGCCGCCATTGACGGAGCGTGGAGCAAGCGCGTAAGTATGGCCTCGATGAAATGGTCGAGGAAAGGGGTATGTGTATGGGTGTGCCGGAAGCAGTGCTTGCAGGAATGCGTATAACCAATGAGCGATTCTGTGCAGAGGTGATCGAGCAGCGGAAGACAGACGCGCTGGAAGGTGTCTACACGCGGGATGCCAGGGTGCTGCCGCCGGGCGCCGACCTGATCGAGGGCCGTGCCGCTATTCAGGGCTTCTGGCAGAAGGCGATCGAAGCGCTCGATCTTACCGGGGCGACGCTGACCACGGTAACGGCGGAGATGTGCGGGGACAGCGCAATTGAGATAGGGCGCGCCGATCTTCGACTCGGCAGCGGGCACACCGTGCAGGGCAAGTACATCGTGCACTGGAAACAGGAAGACGGCGCGTGGAAGTGGGATAAGGACATCTGGAACGTGAACGGCTGATCCGCGGTGGCTGATCCGCGGTTTATGTTGCGTGCTGAGGGACCGAGCAGGGTGGCTGCTTGGCTCTGGACGACGGCACGGCCTTGGTCGGACCGCTTCGGGACGGCACCGGTCAGGGCTTACGCTTCCCGCCCGTATACTTCACAGCATGGCCAGGGCGCGGTTACAGGTGTCGGCGAAGGTAGCGAAGCAGCGGTTTGGGAAAGGGCATTACCACTTCATCACCTGCTGGTGTTATGAGCGGCAGCCGAAGCTGGAATTGGAAAAGGACCGTGACCGTTTTGTGCGGCTGCTGGAAGAGGTCCGCGTGAAGTTCCGCTTCCAGGTGGCGGGCTATGTGGTGCTGCCGGAGCACGTGCAGTTCCTGATGTCCGACCCGGAGATTGACACGGCGGAGCGGTCTGTGGCGATGCTGAAGCAGAGGTACGGACGGCGGTTCAACGTCTCGGCCAGGTCCACTGACCAGGTATGGGAGACGGCGTTTACGGACCAGCATGTGTGGGAGCCAGAGGCGATAACCGCGCGGCTGCGTGAAATGCATGAGGCTCCGGTGCGGCGGGGACTGGTGGCCTCGGCCACGGAGTGGGCGTGGAGTAGTGCCCGGGATTATGCAGGAGAGCCGGGTGGGGTGGTGACGGTAGAACTGGCCGGCATCCATGCCGGCGCTAGTTGAGCAGGGAGATTTCGTCTCCGGGGTGGATGGCGCCTTCCACCAGCACGGCTGCGTACACGCCGGCCTTGCCGTCATGGGCCCGCGCCACTAGTTTCATCACCTCTGGGTTCTGCTCGGCCGTCGCGGGGTCGAGATTGATCATTTTGCAGCGAGGGTCGCGGTCAAGTACGGCGATGACGGCTTTGGGGCCGATCTGGAGAGTATGGCCGACGAAACGGTCTTCCTCGAAACCCCGCTGAGAGCTCTCCCCGACACCGTGCGCGGAGCCGTTTGAGGCAGCCAGATCGATGTAGATGTTGGCGCGGAAGCGGCGTTTATCGAGAGGGATGCCGAGTTCGCTGCCGAGCTGCTGGACGGTAGCGACGCTGAAGAGGGAGACGGGCCGGCAGTCCGTCATGGCGCGGTCAGAGCGCAGCAGCGTGAGTTCGTGGCGGTCGCGGAGACCGTTGTGGATGTGAGCGAGAAGCGCGGGATCGTCGATGGCGAGGACTTCACCCGAGGGCGTTTCGACGTCCACCATTTGCGCATTTCGATCGGGGTAGACGGGGGTAAGTCCCGGGGGCAGCGCTTCGGCTGCGGCGAGGTTCGGCGGCTTGGCCATCTGCTCGGGGTGGCGGTAAACCGGGCGGTACAGGAGTAGCTGTTCCTGCTCACGGGCAGTGAGATACGGGAAGCCGGCGCGTGCGGCGGTGCTATGAAGGGCGAAAAGGCGGTCGCCGTAGACGCCGGCGAAACCGAGGAACGACTCAGTCAGCGGTTCGCCGCGCATGCTCTTAACTGGGTAGCGCCACAGGCTTTCTACATGTCCGACAGGAGTCATCCTTGCACCTTGCCGGTACTTTACTACCGGCCAGGGCAGGCGAGGTGGAGTTGTTCTATCGCGGAGTGTGCGTCGTAGCCGCTCTAGAGAATGTAGCGCGAAAGGTCCTGGTTCTTCACAATGGACGCGACCATCTGCTGCACGTAGGCCGGGTCGATGACGACGACCTGCTCCACGACGCCGGATTCGCTGGTGCGTTCGACCATGGGCAGCGGTACGGTGGCGCCCATGCCATCGCTGGCGGCGGCGGCCACGTCCACCAGACCTTCGGCAGTCTTGGGCCCCTTGGTCAGGTCGGGTGCGAGGAAGCTGATCTCGTCGAGCACGCGTTCCATGATGGTGTGGAGCCGGCGCGCGCCGATGTTCTCTGTCGTCTCGTTCACGCGAAAGGCGAACTGCGCCATTTCTTCAAGGGACTCGCGAGTGAACTCAAGCTTGATGCCTTCGGTCTCGAGCAGGGCGGTGTACTGCTTAGTGAGCGAAGACTTGGGCTCGGTGAGAATGCGGATAAAGTCTTCCACGGTGAGTGAGTGCAGCTCAACCCGGATAGGGAAGCGGCCCTGAAGTTCGGGGATGAGATCACTCGGCTTCGAAACATGGAAAGCGCCTGCGGCGATGAAGAGGATGTGGTCGGTGCTGACCATGCCGTACTTTGTATTGACCGTGGTTCCTTCGACGATCGGGAGGATGTCGCGCTGCACGCCTTCGCGCGAGATATCCGGTCCGTGCCCGCCTTCGCGGCCGGCGACCTTATCGATTTCGTCGAGGAAGATGATGCCGGAGTTCTCCACGCGCTCCACTGCAATGCGTGTGACCTGCTCCATGTCGATGAGGCGCTGTTCTTCTTCCTGCACCAGGTAGTCGAAGGCCTCGGCGACGTTCATCTTGCGTTTCTTGGTGCGCTGGCCGAAGAGGTTGGGCAGGATGTCCCGGAGGTTCACGTCCATCTCTTCGACGCCTTGGTTGGAGATGATCTCGAAAGAGGGAGTGTTGCGCTCGCGGACGTCGATCTCAACAGTGCGCTCGTCCAGGCGGCCTTCGCGGAACTGCTGGCGCAGCTTTTCGCGGGTGCGGGTGTGCGAGTCTGCCGTTTTCTCGCTTGCGAGCGGGCGCGGCGGCCTCAATGGTTTTCACGCCGTCGGTGCTGGGAGGCGCGGGCGCGGACGCCACGGGCGGCGGCAGGAGAAGGTCGAGCAGCCGTTCCTCGGCGTTCATCTCGGCTTTGTCCTCAACCTCTTCGAGCTTTTCATCGCGCACCATGTCCATGGCGATCTCGACCAGGTCGCGAATCATGGATTCCACGTCGCGGCCCACGTAGCCGACCTCCGTGAATTTGGAGGCTTCGACTTTGAGGAAAGGCGAGTTGGTGAGCTTGGCCAGGCGGCGCGCGATCTCCGTCTTGCCCACGCCGGTGGGCCCGATCATGATGATGTTCTTGGGCATGATCTCTTCGGCGATATCGGGCGGCAGCTTCTGGCGGCGCATGCGGTTGCGCAGTGCAATGGCAACGGCGCGCTTGGCGGCGCGCTGGCCCACGACGTATTTGTCGAGCTCGGCGACGATCTGCCGTGGCGTCAGTTCTTCAAGTGCGAGTTCCTGGTCCTCAGCAGCTCCAGGTAAATAGATGGCCATAGCCCTGTTTCTCCTTGTGGGCTTCTCGGTGGCGCGCCGCCCTACTGGGCTAAGCGCGAAGTTCTTCGATGGTGATCTGGTCGTTGGTGTAGATACAAATCTGGCCGGCGATTTCAAGAGACTTTTGCGCAATATCGCGTGCGGAGAGCTCCGTATTTTGCATCAGGGCACGCGCTGCCGCGAGCGCGTAGGAACCACCGCTGCCGATCGATGCGATGCCTTCGTCCGGTTCAATCACGTCCCCCGAACCGCTGATGAGAAAGGTCTGGTGCGGGTCGGCGACCACCAGCAAGGCTTCCAGATTGCGCAGCATCTTGTCGGTGCGCCAGTCCTTGGCCAACTCGACAGCCGAACGGCCGATATTGCCTGCATACTGCTCCAGTTTGCCTTCAAAGCGACTGAACAGGGAAAAGGCATCAGCGGTGGAACCGGCAAAGCCAGCGAGGATCTTGTCCTGGTAAAGCCGGCGAATCTTGCGCGCGGAATGCTTGATGACGCTGTCGCCAAGCGTAACCTGGCCATCCGCGGCCATCACGACGCTATTGCCGCGGCGCACACAGACCACGGTGGTGGAGCGGATGCGGCGGGGATTGGAGCTGGATCGGGCGGGAACGCCGGCGCGGGATCTGCTAGCCGGAACAGAAACGGACGTATACATGCTTCGCTCAAGTATACGCCAGTCGGGGTCTCTGCTGCGGGCGGGCAAGGCGGATACGAGACCTCGCCGAGCAAGCGCAATGCGCCTTTTGAGGTACTCCCCCGGGCCTTGTTCGCGGTCCGGAAAGGGCCGGGGTGCGGTATGCTTGCAGCAGTTTGTGGCAGCCTCTCCCCCCGGAGCACACGATGTACGGCTTTTCCCTGCGCGAAACGCAAGTTATGAGCACCCTGGCGCTGGCTGGTGCGCTTGCCGGCTGCGCTGCAGCCTTTACCATGCTACGCAAGCACCCCAGCCTGGAAGAGACAGAGCGCGATCGCCGCGCTGCCCTGGTCAAGGGTGGACGGATTACGACCGCTACAGTCATCGACATCTCCGATCTCACGCCGGAGGAGAGTGGACGTCCCATGGGGATGCAACTCATCCTCTACCAGTACGAGATCTCGGGCGTGGTCTATGAATGTTCACAGGATGTGACGTTGTTGAAGCACCTGGTCAACATCTACGACTGCCGGCTCGGCTTCCCAGCCTCCGTACGCTACGATCCGCATAACCCAGGCAACAGCATCATTGTGGCCGAAAGCTGGAGTGGGCTGCGGGACACGGCGAACTCGGTGCCGCTCCATCCGCTGCGGCGGGTGCACGCTGCCCAGGCGCTGCGCTAAGCCACTCCACTGTAGCGGGTTCGTTGCGGAGCGTTGAACCCGCTCTGGCGTGCGGGTAAACTCCTCCTATGCATGTGCATGGGCCGTCCACGGCAAAGACGCAACGGATTTTGCGGCTTTCGCTTGTGGCCACGCTGATTTATGTGGTGGTCACCTTTGTGGCGGGGCTGCGGGCGCACTCGCTGGCGCTGATCTCCGAGGCTGGGCATAACGTTTCCGACGCGCTCGCGCTGTTGCTGTCCTTTGTGGCGGTCTATTTCGGCAGCCGGCCGGCAACGGACAAGAAGACCTTCGGGTACCAGCGAGCTGGCGTGCTTGCCGCATTTTTGAATGCGCTGACCCTGATTGTGATCGCGGTGGGCATTGGGGTAGAAGCGATCCACCGGCTGGGGCAGCCGGTTGCGGTGCAGCCGCGGCTCATGATGCTGGTGGCCGCAGCCGGCGTGGTGATGAATGGTGTGATCGCCGCGCTGCTGTGGAGGGGCGCGCGTGACATCAATATCCGCAGCACGTTTATTCACATGCTCGGCGATACGCTATCGACCGCAGCGGTAATCCTGGGCGGTGTGGCTATCCTGTTTACCGGCCGGAACTGGATCGATCCGGCATTGTCGCTGATCATTGCCGCGCTGATCGTGTGGAGTTCGGTGGCGATCGTGCGGGAAACCTTGAACATCCTGCTTGAAGGTACGCCGGCCGGGGTTTCCTTGCCGGAGATTCGGCAGACCCTGGCGACCATCGGCGGCGTGGTCGATGTACATGACCTTCACGTGTGGAGCCTGGGATCGCAAACACGGGCGCTGGCGAGTCACGTCACCATCGACGACATCCCGCCATCGGAAAGCAATCGCATTCTGGCCGAGATCAAGGCCACGCTGCTGCTGCGCTTCCGGATCCAGCACACCACTATCCAGTTTGAGCATGCGGAATGCGAGGTGGCGCATGGCTGTGTCATGGTCGTGGAAGAGGAGCATGCGCACCATCATCATGGGCATGCGCATTAGGGCACGTGCATTAGCCATGCCCTGATCCCGTTACTGATGCGCTGCTGCGGATGTGGGCGATGGCCTCAGACTCACGTACCGCTGAAAACGTTTGTCGCCAGGAACTCGTTCCGGAACTTGCCGTTCGGGTCGTAACGCTGCACAAGCGCCCGGTATTCGGGCATCCTTGGATAAAGCGAGCGAATTCTTGACGGCTCCATGGTGAACAGCTTTGCCCAATGGGGCCGTGCGGCAAAGGGCGCTAGCTTTGCTTCGATCATGGGCAGGATCGTCTTAACCGCCGCCCACTCCGGCTTCCAGGTGAAGTGAATGGCCATGGAAGGCCGTTGGTACGCGGTGCTCATCCACAGATCGTCAGCGGCAATGGTGCGGAACTCCGAGATGAAGAGGTGCGGGGTGATGTGGTCCCGAAGCTCTTCGACGGCGAGGATCGCTTTGTACCCGTGCTCGCGCGGCAGGAGGTACTCCGACTGGAGCTCGGCGCCGCTGCTGGGAATGAAGTTCATGCGGAAGTGCGGCAGGCGCTCGTACCATGGACCGGGGATGCCCATTTGCTCGGTGCAGTTTTCCGCCGAGTGTCCAGCCAGCGGGTGCAGCTTTCTCTTTGCCGCCGTGGCGCCGAAGAACTCAGCCGGGATCTCGGCAGCGGCGCCCTGCTCCACGCGGCTCTTGATCCACACCTGCGTTGCGCGATGATTTTGCCAATCCGTAAAAAGGCTGACGCTGTAGCCGCTGGAGAAGATCTCGTCGAAATGCTTCTCCAGTTGCGAGAAGGGCAGATTTTCGTAGACGACCTGCCGCATCTGGTAGGTTGGCTCGACGTTCAGAGTGAGCCGGGTAACAATACCCAGTCCGCCGAGGGCGACAATAGACCCGGGCAGCTGTTCCCTCTGCGTTTCTTTTGAGAAGCGGACCAGGCTGCCGTCCGCGGCGATCAACTCCACAGCGGAGACGGCCGTGGCCAGGTTGCCATTTTTGCTGCCCGACCCATGGGTAGCAGTGGCGCAGGCCCCCGCGACGGAGATATGTGGCAGCGAGGCGAGGTTGTGCAGCGCGAAGCCATGCTGGTCGAGATAGGGAGAGAGCTGGCCGTAGGTCACACCGCCGCCGACGGTGACGGTGCGGGATTTCGGATCGACGGCCATCTGGTCCAAGTGCTTGAGGGAGATTTGATCGCCAGTTGTATCGGCGATCCCGTCAAAGGAATGTCGTGAGCCGAGGGCTTTCAGCTTACTGCCGTTCTTCACCATTTGCTGCGCTTCTTCGATGGAATTGGCATAAGAAGCTGCCGGGCATGGTACTCGTAGTTGCCGGACCAGTTGGTGCGCGCGGCCGGGCTCTGGTGGCCGACTGCCAAGCGGGACAATAGACTGCCGGTGACGAGCGCGCCGGAGAATTTTAGGAATTCTCTTTTATCCATATCCATCCCATAACAACACGTACGCAAGAGCTTACAGCATCGGGGATGGGTGCTCTTCACCGGGTAAAGAACCTCGCGCCAGTCAACACGACGAAATGGTAAGCGCAGGACGAACTCCCTCGGTTCCGAAACTGTCCTGCTTGCAAGACGGCATAAGAACTTCGCTATACTGCGGCGTGCCTGCGTAAAGCGATGTGGGCGCGCCGAATCTATTTAAGTACGGAGAGAAACCTTGGCAGAGAATTTTTCGAGACGGGCATTTGCGCGGTTGATGGGCGCAGCGGCGGGCGCGGCTTCACTGCCGGCATGGGCGGCAGCGAACGCCGAAGCGGCAACCAGCCCAGCGCAGCAATCGATGACCGAGCAGCAGGGAACGGCGGGTGCGGTGCGGCGCTTCCCGGACGGCTTTCTGTGGGGCTCGGCGACGGCTTCCTACCAGGTAGAGGGTGCGGTCCACGAGGACGGACGCGGCGCTTCCATCTGGGATACCTTTTCGCATACGCCGGGAAAGACGCACAACGGCGATACCGGGGATGTAGCCGATGATTTCTACCACCGGTACAAGGAAGACATCGGGCTGATGCAGGCCCTGGGAGTGAAGACCTTTCGCTTCTCCGTGGCGTGGCCGCGGGTTTTCCCCGATGGGACGGGGACGCCGAACCCCAAGGGGCTCGACTTTTACGAGCGCATGCTGGACGCACTGCTGGCGGCGGGGATTGAGCCGTATTGCACGCTGTACCATTGGGACCTGCCGCAGGCGCTTGAAGATAAAGGCGGGTGGCAGAACCGGGATACGGCGAAGGCGTTTGCCGACTACGCGGGCTACACGGCGGGGCACCTTTCCGACCGCGTCAAGCACTTCATGACCATGAACGAGATCCAGACTTTTGTGGATCTTGGATATGGCAACGGCACGCATGCACCGGGCCTGCGGCTGGATGCGGCCGGCCTGGCCCAGGTGAATCACTTTGCCGTGCTGGGACATGGGATGGCCGTACAATCAATCCGCGCCCACGCAAAGCCGGGCACCAAGGTAGGGCTCGCGGACAACCTACAGGCCACCACGCCTGTGATCGATACTCCGGAGCACATCGAGGCGGCGCATAAGGCCGTCCGCGAGCAGAACGCCAGCTTCCTGACGGTCATCATGGAAGGCAAATATACGGAGGCGTATCTTGCGCGCCTGGGACCTGCCGCGCCGAAGTTTACGCCGGAAGATATGAAATTTATTGGGAGCCCGTTGGACTTCCTGGGGATCAATGTCTATACGCCCACGTTTGTGCGTGCGGACAGCGGCCCACTCGGATATGCGGTGGTGCATCCACCGGCGTCGTATCCGCACATGTTCAGCGAGTGGTTGACGATCGGGCCGAGCGCGCTCTACTGGGCGCCGAAGCTGGTTTCCGAAACCTGGCACGTGAAGGAGATGTACATCACGGAAAACGGGGCGTCTTCCGCGGATGTGCTGACACCGGATGGGCACGTGTGGGATACGGACCGGACGATGTATCTGCGCAATTATCTGACGCAACTGCAGCGCGCAGTCTCAGAAGGTGTGCCGGTCAAGGGGTATTTCCTGTGGAGTCTGCTGGACAACTACGAGTGGGCCGACGGCTATGAAAAGCGCTTCGGCATCACGTACGTGGATTTCCAGACACAGAAGCGGACGCCCAAGCTGAGCTCGTACTTCTACAAGGACGTGATCCGCCGGAACGGGCTGGCGTAGAAGGCGAGGCGATATTCCACGTCTCGCTGCTCGACTCGAATGGGGGCGCAAGTTTATGGGCAAGTCCGCGGATTTCGAGTTCCACGCTGCAAACTTCAGGGGTATGCTTTGGGTCTGACAAACCCGCAGAGGTTTTGGAGGCAAGCTCGTGAAGCAGTCTGTCTGGTTTATCGCTTCAAGCATTGGGCTAACCGTCCTGTTTTATATGCTGGCCTATTATCTGCTGCCAGAGTCTCCGCCCTCCGCCGCGCTCGTGTTCCTGCTGGCGGCAATATCGATGGTGACGGTCTGGGTAGCGTCGCTCTGCATTCGCAGATTCCGCGCGGGGTCGCACAAGGCGCCGCTGTTGTACTTTGTGATTTCGGCTGCGGGGCTCGCCATGCTGCTGGCCGGATGCGCCAAGGATAGCCGCCCGGGGCGCACCGGAGGTTCTGCCGAATCTGTAGATCAATCCAGTACGGCGCCCCAGCCTCCCCCTCCGCCGCCAAAGCCCGTGGGAGCCGAGTACATGCCGCGCGTGACCGGAACCGCCTTGCTGTTCCCGCAGGACACGGAGGAGCCCGGGTACGGGCTCTACAGCTATGCGCTGCTCACGCATAAGCCCAATGATGCCGAGAGGCCCAAATACCAGGCGTTTTTTCGCGCGCTGCTCGCGTTACCAACGGCGAAAGACGTGGAGCAGCACGGGCATGTAGACCGAAAGCGCATCAACGTCACGTACCTTCTGCTGAACACGGCAGCACCGAAATGGAGCGGGATGAGCGTGGATCAGCAGGTGGAGTACGTGATCGATAACTACGACGCTGCGCGCGCCACGGTGATGCTGGCGAGCCTGCAGCAAAAAACCGGCCCCGGGCCGGTGATCGTCTCGACGCTGGTCCCGCTGAATCCATCTCAGCATCCCCATCCGGTGCTGGTGCAGGATATGTCTTCGGCGTTGCCCCAGCTGATGAATACCTATGTGAGCGGATTTGTGCAACAGGCGGCTGTGGATCGGTTTTATGACGACCACACGCTGGCTCATTTTGCGGTTGTGCTCCGCAATCTGCTTGAAGTCTCGGCGACCGGGCTGGGATTGAGCGCGGATGCTGTACAGAAGTGGGTCAAGTTGCTTAAGTAAGCTATCCGGACCCTATCTACGAGAGGGGTGAATCATGGCTCTACGATCAGATACAACATGTGTTTGTGTTGATGCTGGAGAACCGGGCATTCGACCACATGCTGGGGTTCTCCGGAATCGTGGGAACGGACGCCGATACGGGCGCGCCCACGGCGGTGAACGGCCTCGCCGGAACCGAAAGCAACGCCTACGCCGGACAAACAGGCGTGGTGAGCCAGCCGGCCGATGATGCCCTGAGCGTGGACCCGGGGCACGAATTCCCGGATGTACTGTGCCAGCTCTGCGGACCGCAGGCCACCTATACGGCGGGTGGCGCGTATGCGCCGATCGACAACTCGGGCTTTATGGCGTCCTATGCCGATGCGCTCAAGCATGCAGGCCAGAGCAGCGACCCGGCGGAGATCATGAAGTGCTTTTCGGCAGAGCAACTTCCGGTGCTGAATGCGCTCGCGCGGGAGTTCGCGGTGTGCGATGGGTGGCATGCCTCAATGCCAGGGCCGACATGGCCGAACCGGATGTTTGTGCATGCGGCATCGTCGGGCGGTCTCGACCATAGTCCAACGACAGCGGAAATTGCGCTATGGGAGCTTGGTGACGGTTACCAATTCAAAAACGGCGACATTTTTGACCGGCTCGGCGCCAAGGGACTGAAGCGGCGGCTGTATGCGGGCGACCAGTTCCCGATGATGGCGGCCTTGAAGGGCATCAGGCTGGACGATATCCGGCCATATGCGCATTTCTCGGACGATCTGCAGCAACCGTTCCCGTACAGTTACGTATTTATTGAGCCGAGCTATGACCTGCAGAACGATTACCGGGGAAGCACGTCGCAGCATCCGTTGGGAGATGTGCGCCTGGGCGAGGGACTGATCAAGAGCACGTATGAGGCGATCCGGAATTCGCCGCTGTGGATCAACAGTCTGCTGATCATCACATGGGATGAGCACGGTGGGTTCTATGACCATGCGGTGCCCCCGGCGGCGGTGGCGCCGGGCGATTCGCAGCCGGGTACCGGGCACAACAAGTACGGCTTTACCTTTGAGCAGTGCGGCGCGCGCGTACCGGCGGTGGTGATATCGCCCTGGGTCCCAAAGAACACGGTCGATCATCGGGTGTACGACCACGCCTCCGTGCCGGCAACGGTCGAAACGCTCTTCGGGCTGGAGCCGCTGACCGAGCGGGATGCTGCAGCGAACACGGTGTTGCCGCTGCTTTCACTCGATGCGGCACGGGAAGATGCGCCGGCGACGCTGCCTGCTCCGACACCTGCACTCGCCCCGCGAGCAATGACGACTGTGGCTGGATCGGCCACGGCCAGGCCGCAGGATTCAGTGAACGATGGAAACCTGCCGGTCATTGTGCAGTCGGCCATGCGGCAGGACTTCGAACTTTCGCCGCCAGGGGAGCGTGGCGCGATTATCGCGCGTGTAGCGGCGTTGAAGACCCGGGCGGATGCAGCAAAGTACCTGGCGGATGTGGCGGCGAAGAAGCAGGCAGCGGGGGTTGGCGTACAGAGCGCGCCATGAGTGGCTCAGGCTGGGGCGAGTGCCGGGGTGGCGGCGAGCAGGGCTTGGGTGTACGGGTTGCGGGGAGCGCGGCAGAGTTCTTCCGCGTCGCCTTCTTCGACAACCTTGCCATTGTGCATGACGGCCATGCGCGAAGCGAGATACCGTACCAGCGGCATGGAGTGCGTGATGAAGAGGTACGAAAGCCCGTGCTCGCGTTGCAGGTCGCGGAGAAGGTTGACGATCTGCGCGCCCACGCTGACGTCGAGGGCGGAAACAGGCTCGTCCAGGATGAGGAGTTCTGGGCGGAGCGCGAGGGCGCGGGCGATGTTGATGCGCTGACGTTGCCCTCCGGAGAACTCGTGCGGGTAGCGGGCGAGGGCGGAAGCGTCCAGGCCGACATCGCGGAGCAGGGCTTCTGCATGCGCGCGCAGGGCGACTCGCCCGCGGGGCAGACCCTCTTCCCCTGTATGTATCAGCAGCGGTTCCGTAATGATGTCAAGGACGCGCATGCGCGGGTTCAGCGCGGCATAGGGGTCCTGAAAGACAGGCTGGATGCGGCGCCGCAAACGGCGCAGGGCGCCCCCGCGTGCGCCGGTGATGGCTTCACCGGCGAAGCGGACCACGCCGGAGGTGGGCTCGATCAGCCCGAGCGCCATGCGCGCCACGGTGCTCTTGCCGGAGCCGGACTCGCCGACAAGCCCGAGTGTCTCGCCGCGTTTGATACGGAGCGAAACTTGATCGACAACAAGCTTCGGTTCTCCAGGGGCGCCAAAGGCGTTGGCGCGGCCGGGATAGGCTTTGGAGACCGCGTCGATTTCGAGCAGGGGCATGGGAAAAAGGCTAACACTGGTCGGCAATGAAGGAGTTCCAGACGGCGAGACGGGCGTTCATCTTGCCGCGTAGACTTGCCGCATAGACTGGCCGGTAGCAGGTAACGATGTCATCCCTTGCTGAAGATGAACCGTCTGTCCGCTTCGCTCGCGCTCGCGAATCGCTGGAGGGTCTATCGTGTGGCGATGCATTCGGCGAGTGCTTTTTCGTGCCTTGGCACGAGGCGCGTTCCCTTACCGCGAACAGGGTGTTGCCGGAGCCGCCGTGGCGCTTCACCGATGACACCATGATGGCGATCTCGATTGCGTCGATTTTGGAGCAGTGCGGCGAAATCGATCAGGACAAGTTGGCGCTCCATTTTGCTGACCTCTACGATCCCATGCGAGGGTATGGGCCGGCGATGCATGCGCTCCTGCTGCGCATCGGCGTGCGGCGCGGCAGCTATTGGCGCGAAGAGGCGCAGGCGTTGTTCGGCGGACAGGGGTCGTTCGGCAATGGGGCGGCGATGCGGGTGGCTCCGGTGGGCGCGTATTTCGCGGATGATCTGGACAAAGTGGTGGAGCAGGCTGAGCGTTCCGCGACCACGACCCATTGCCACCCGGAAGCGGTGGCCGGCGCTGTAGCGGTTGCGCTGGGCGCGGCTTTTGCGTGGAGGGATCGCGACCAGCAGGCGCCAGCGGTCCCCGAGTTTCTGGATCAAATATGCACCAGACTGCCGCAGAGCGAAGTCCGGCGCGGAATCGAGAAAGCGATGGAACTGCCGCCGGACACTCCGGTGGGGAAGGCCGCGTTGGCGCTGGGCAATGGCAGCCATGTAAGCGCGGCGGATACTGTGCCATTTGCGCTGTGGAGTGCCGGCTGTCACCTCGACAGTTACGAAAATGCTTTGTGGAATACCGTCAGCGCATTGGGCGACCGTGACACGACCTGCGCGATAGTGGGCGGTGTGGTGGTGCTCCGAACGGGATTGGCGGGGGTGCCGGGGGAGTGGTTAAGTCGCCGCGAGGCGCTTCCGGAACTTTAGACGCGGCTGCCCGCCCATGCGTAATCCCGCAGCACGCTTCGATACCCGGCATCCAACCCGGCATGAGCAGTGAAGTTACAAAAATTATGGAAGATCGCACAGCGGCATGGAACGGCATGCCCCAAGGTGAATCCATCACACTAACCCTGAACGGGGAGCGCCATGAATTCACGGTCGATCCGTGGGTAACGCTGCTCGATTTGGTGCGTGAGCAGTTCGGACTGACCGGCTCCAAGAAGGGCTGCGACCACGGCCAGTGCGGCGCCTGCACCATGATCGTGAACGGCAAGCGCGTCAACAGTTGCCTGCTGCTCGCGATCTCAAAAGACGGCGCGGAGGTGACCACCATTGAGGGTCTTGCTGGCCTTGAAGGTGCTCTCCATCCCATGCAGGAAGCCTTCATTGAGCACGATGCGTACCAGTGCGGCTATTGCACGTCCGGCCAGATCTGCTCCGCGGTGGCCATGCTGCAGGAGGGTCGCGCCCACACCCGCGCTGAAATTCGCGAGCTCATGAGCGGCAATCTGTGCCGCTGCGGCGCTTACACCAACATCGTCGATGCCATTGAGGACGTGATGGGTAAGACCGGCCCCGACGGTCGCGCACAGGAGACAGTCGCGGGAGTGATCGCTTGAACCGCTTCGCCTACCACCGCGCCAGCAGTGTCGAGGACGCCGTACGCCTGCTGGCAGCCGACCCGCTTGCCAAACCGCTTGCCGGGGGCACTAATCTTGTCGACCTGATGAAGTACGACGTGGAAAAGCCCACGGCGGTCGTTGACATCGGGCGTCTACCGCTGAACACGATCGAGGACACCGAAGGCGGCGGCCTGCGTCTTGGCGCGCTCGCTTCGAACGCGGACACGGCTTACCACCCGCGTGTGACCGAGCGCTTTCCGCTGCTTTCTCATGCCATCCTGGCCGGCGCTTCGGGCCAGTTGCGCAACGCCGCTACGGATGGAGGCAACCTCCTCCAGCGCACCCGCTGCTACTACTTCTACGACCCGCTTACGCCGTGCAACAAGCGCGTGCCGGGGCAGGGCTGCGGAGCCATCGGCGGCGTCAACCGCATCCACGCCATTCTCGGCGCCAGCGAGAGCTGCATTGCCACCAATCCTTCGGATATGTGCGTTGCCCTTGCCGCGCTCGAGGCAGTGGTCGTCGTTCAGAATGCAGTGGGCACCCGCCGCATTGCTTTCGCGGACTTCCACACTCTGCCTGAAAGCACGCCAGAGCGCGATAACGTGCTCAATCCCGGCGACCTCGTGACCGCTATCGAACTCGCGCCGCGCGCTTTCGGCGAGCACTACAGCTATCTCAAGCTGCGCGACCGCCACTCCTATGCCTTTGCGCTGGTCTCGGTGGCCGCGGCCCTCGAACTCGATAGCAACGGCCACATCCGGCTGGCGCGCCTGGCCCTGGGTGGGGTCGCCCACAAACCCTGGCGCGATCCGGAAGCAGAGGCCCTGCTCGAAGGGCAGTCGCCCACGCCGGAGCTCTTCCGCAGGGCTGCTAACCATGTGCTGCGCGGCGCTGTCGGCCAGGGCGGCAATGACTTCAAGATTGAACTGGCGCGCCGCGCCGTTGTGCGCGCCTTGTCTCAGGCTGCGGCCGGCACGCCGCAGCCCATTGCTGACAAGCGCATCGTCTAGGGAGCTCTCCATGCCACAGGAAAACTATATCGGCCGCTCCACGCGGCGCGTCGATGGTCCACTCAAGGTCACAGGCGCGGCCAAGTATGCCGCCGAGTATGGCGCGCCCGGCTTGCTGCACGGCTATATCGTTTCCTCGGCCATCGCCAGGGGCCGCATCACCTCCATTGATACCGCCGCCGCCATGGCCATCCCGGGCGTGGTAAAGATCTTCACCCACGAGAACCGCCCCGAGCTTTCCGACAAGGCCAAGGACTACAACGACGAGACCGCGCCGCCAGGCGAGCACTTTCGTCCGCTGGCCAGCGACCGCATTCTCTTCAGCGACCAGCCCATTGCCCTGGTGGTCGGGGAAACGTTTGAGGCCGCGCGCGACGCTGCCTCGCTGGTGCGGGTGAGCTACGCCCCCGAGCCGCATGAGACGGACCTCCACGTGGCCCGCCAAGCCGCCTACAAGCCGCCCAAGCAGCGCTCCGGCGTTGCGCCACCGCCCAAGCCGCGCGGCGATTTCGCTCGCGCTTACGGCCTTGCTACCGAGCGCTTCGAGGCCGAATACAGCACCCCCTTTGAGCACCACAATCCCATGGAACCCCACGCCACCACCTGCGTCTGGAACGGCGACGGCTCGATTACCGTTTATGACAAAAACCAGGGCTCGCAAAACGCGCAGCATTGGGTGGTTCACATTTTTGACTTCGAAAAGGACCAGGTCCGCATCCTCAACAGCTTCGTGGGAGGCGCCTTCGGCTCCGGTTTGCGCCCGCAGTACCAGCTCTTTTTTGCGGTCATGGCTTCCAAGGCCCTCAAGCGTTCCGTGCGCGTGGTGCTGACGCGTGACCAGACCTTCAGCCTGGTGTACCGTCCGCACACCGTGGAGACGGTGAAATTGGGCTCCACCCTCGACGGCAATATTCAGGCCATCTACCAGGGCGCCATCGGCAACACGTCCAGCTTTGAAGACCACCAGGAAGTCGTCGTGAACTGGATCGGTCTCATGTACCACGCCGATAATGTCGAACTCACCTATGAACTCGCCAAGCTGGACACCTACACACCCGGCGACATGCGCGCGCCTGGCGCGGTTGTCGGCCAGTTCGCCAGCGAATCCGCCATCGATGAGCTTGCCTGCAAGCTGCGCATCGACCCCATCGAGCTGCGCCTGAAGAACTACACCACCCGCGACGAGAACGATGACAAGCAATTCACCTCCAAGGCGCTGCGCGAGTGTTTCACCCGCGGCGCAGAGGCTTTCGGCTGGTCCAGGCGCAATCCAGAGCCGCGTTCCATGCGCGAAGGCAGGGAACTCATCGGCTGGGGCATGGCCGCCGCTGCCTGGGAAGCCAAAATCCAGAAGACCGCCGCCAGTGCCCGGCTCGGCGCGGATGGCTTCCTCACCGTCTCCTCGGCAACTTCCGACATCGGCACCGGCACCTATACCGTAATGGCGCAGACCGGCGCCGATGTTTTAGGGCTGCCACTTGAATGTGTGATCGCCAGGCTCGGCGACTCGGACCTCCCCGAGGCTCCCGTCGAGGGTGGCTCCTGGGCTGCTGCTTCCACCTGCTCCGCCATTCTTCACGCTTGCGAAACTCTTAAGGCGAAGCTCGTCAGTGAGGCGCATGGCATGGACGGCAGCCCCATCGGCCGCGCTTCCATAGACGATGTTGTCTTCGCCGGCGGACGCATCACGCGCAAGGACAATGCCGCAAAGAATGTCAGCTTGATCGACGTGGTTCGCTCCACCGGCAAGGAGCAGATTGCAGCCGAAGAGGTGGCCAAACCCGGCCTCATCGACCAGCTCAAGTGGACCAGCTATACACATTCGGCAATCTTCTGCGAAGTGCGCATCGACGAGGAAGTTGGCTCCCTGCGCGTCACACGCGTTGTAAATGCGGTCGCGGCCGGTAAAATCCTCAACCCCAAAACGGCCCGCAGCCAGATCCTCGGTGGTGTAGTGATGGGCATTGGCTCTGCGCTCGAAGAAGAAACCTACATGGACCACAAGCTTGGCCGCTTTATGAACCACAACCTCGCCGAATACCACATCCCTGTGAATGCGGATATCGAGAATATCGACGTGATCTTTGTTCATGAACACGATGAAAAGACGAGCCCGATCGGCGCGAAAGGACTCGGCGAGATCGGCATTGTGAGCACAGGGGCAGCGATCGCCAACGCCGTCTTCCATGCTACGGGGCGCCGGGTCCGCCACCTTCCCATCACCGTGGAAAAGGTGCTCGGCCTGGATCAAACGACAAGCACGTAACCGAGCCTGCCATCACTGGACTGTGCCCTTCCTCGCCGCTCTTCTCCGAAGTCGCGCAAGTGTGCCATGCTGAATCCTTTCTCTGCCCTGCATCATCCACAACACAAACAGGGCCAGACCACTGCTGCGAGCGCTTCAAAGTCTCGATCGGGGTAGTCAGTCAGGAGTCCGTATGGTCTTCCGCCGCGTCTTCAAGCTCTCCCTGCACGTGCTGGCGAGCATGTTCCTGGTCTTCTTCGGTGCAGCAGCGACCCACGCCGCAGAGCTGAAACAGGAGACCGTTACAGCTTGGAATGCGTATCTCCAGGCAGAACAGGCGCGGATGAACGATCGTTTGCACAATCAGGCGGCTTTTCTGTGGATCGACGCGGCCCCCGATCGTGTTCGCCGCGTGCATGCCGGGCAGATCCTGGTTGCGCCGGTCGGCGAGCACATGCCGAAGCGGGTTCCCGGCGGCCTTGTCCACCACTGGACGGGAGCGTCGTTCATTCCAGACGTCCGGCTCACGGACGTTCTCACCGTGGTGCGCAGCTACGATCACTACAAGGAGTTCTATGGTCCCACTGTGATTGCTTCCACCATGATGGCGCCGGCGGCCACCCTGGAGAAGATTGCGCCGGACATCATCGCACCGATGGCCGCACCGGAGGAGAAAAGCGCTCTGGCGATGCCATTCCCGAGCGCTGCGCTGCCGCTACAAAATAAGCAGGACCAGTTCACCATCCGCTTTCTCAACAAGGCCGTGCTGTCAAAGACCGCGATCGATGCGGATTACAAAGCTTCTTACCTGCAATTGGATCCGGCGCGCTGTTACGGCGTGGCCTACACGACGCGGCTGCAGGAGATCCGCAACTACGGCGAACGGGGGCAAGCTGAGCTGCCGCCGAATCAAGGCAACGGCTATATCTGGGAGCTGTATACCGCGACCCGCTTCGTTGAACGCGACGGCGGCGTTTACATGGAGGTGGATGCCATCGCTCTCAGCCGCGACATTCCGGCCGCGGTACGCTGGGCGGTTGACCCGGTGGTTCGCCGGGTCTCGCGAGATGCGCTGAACACCTCGCTGCTGCAGACCCGGCAAGCGGTGGGTCAGGCGATGTTTGCGAAAAGCCGGGGCGGCAGGCCTGTTCCTGCTGAGGCAATCGTCGCCGGCACGGTTCCCGCCAGCACACATTGAAGCGGTTTTCTGCACCGTATGTCACTCAATGCAGCGCTGCTGCGCAGACCTCCTCCGGCCGCAGAGCAAGCGATCATGGACGAAGCGGAGGGGAATCCGCGAGATTGTAACTGCAACGGCACGGATCGGTTCGTGCACTGGACGGCGTTATGCAGATTCCAGCGCACGCTGTCAATTTGTGCAGAAAATCAGGGTAGTGGTTCAGCTTGCTTCACCTTCATCGGCCCCACTAAGATCGGCCCATGGAGATCAAACGCATTGGTTCGCAGCCTTCAGGAAAAGGTCCGGCGGAGTGGTTTACCGGCACGGTACGCATTGACCAGCTTTTCCAGGCGCCGGACCCCGCCCGTGTTGCGGGCGCGAGCGTCACATTCGAGCCCGGAGCGCGGACTGCATGGCACACGCATCCTCTCGGGCAAACGTTGGTTGTCACAGCAGGCTGCGGATGGGTTCAGCGGGACGGCGGCGCGATAGAGGAGATTCACCCTGGCGATGTGGTTTGGTTCGCGCCGGAAGAAAAGCATTGGCACGGGGCTACCCCGACCATAGCCGTGACTCACATCGCGATCCAGGAACGATTAGACGGCAACGTCGTAGTTTGGATGGAGCACGTCACCGACGAACAATACCAGCTGTAAATCCTGATTGGACTAACCCAATACCTCGCCAAACTGCAGCATTCGCCGCCTTACAGATTTGCCCGGAGAAGAAGAGCAGCAACATCTGTCTCTAGGGTGTCCAGTGGTACCGGGGCAGCAGTATCGAGCTGTTTTAATCGTATCTGTTACTGCGACAAATATGAGCAGTGGTGCATGCTCGGCGTCTTGCTTACCGCTCAGGAAGCCATCGTGTCGAAGCGAGCCGGCAGCGGTTTGCGGCGGGAACTCATTTGCTTGTACACAAGGTGCACTGTCGAGTCCCGGCCCTGCTCAAGGGCCATGGTTTCCGAGCAAACGCCACACAGCCAGAAATGCTCCCTGCGGGCCATAATTTTCCCCGTCCCGGAGAATGAAATCGCGGTCTCCCGAAGGTCAAAGATGTAAACGCGCCCTTCATTCAGATACAGCAGTGGCTTGCAACAGTTCGGATTCGCGCAATGATCCACCATAGATTCTCCATAGGTATTGAGCGATTGTGAAACATGGCTCTGGCCGAAGCGATCCGGCCTGGGGATGCAACATAGCGAGGGCCTCGCTACAGGAGTGCAAAGCGAACGAGCCAGCCAGTGCAAGATTGCCACACCTTTGCGCCACGGCGGAATGCCACAAAGGATGTAAGGGGTAGTGTCTGAAGGCGTCCGATAGGTATTGTGCTTCTCATACTTCGGCTCGGGGTGTGACGGCTCTATGTTTACGGACAAGGTGTCCGTAAACACTTGCCGACCTTTGCTGCTGCGAATTAGTGGTGCAGCAGGGTGCGTACTCAGCGACTGGTTGCGTCGCGAGCTTCGCGCATGCGGCGAGCCCGCCGCGCCTGGTAGAGCGCCAGGGCAAGCGGCAGGCCCGCAAAGGTCCGCTTATGGCAGAGCCGGCAGCGCACTGGATATTGCAGCAGCGCAAGCCGCTCCACATCGCTCCAGCGCAGGCGCGACAATCGGAAATTTGAGCAGGAACAACCTTCGCAAGTCACTTGGACCTTCCGTTACGATCGTTACACGGCACGCCCGAAATGCAGGCACATCGGATGAAAAATACCGCTATGCTCGTTCACAGGTTGGTACCTGCGAGTGCCTGGCGCGAGCTTCGCCCGCGCTGCGTCAAGTGTACCGCGCATCGGCACAGACTCAGCAGTTTTAGAAGACGCTCCAGCGCTCGCCTCACATCTGCCTCGCAAAGGGAAACAGTTCTATGGTCTGGGAAGTGACATTTACCTGCGATATTTGCGGACAGAAAAAAGGCGAGGGCAATCATTGGTGGATGGTCGCGCTTGACGAATTCCCCTGCGCGGAAAGCACGGAACCGTCCGGGAGGTTCAGCTTGTTGCCCTGGTTGGCGGAAGAATGTCACTCCGCCAGCCACAGCCATCTTTGCGGCCAGAACTGCGCGATGCAGGCTCTTGAACGCTTCATGAACAGCGGCTCCCTTCAGATTGAAACGGATGCGGACGTCTCCTGAGCCATCCCGCACCTGCCTGGCGCAGTAGGTGGCAGCTCCGGCCCGTCACGCTCAACCGTAGCGCCCCCTGTTCTCCATAGCGCGCAATTCCGTATCATCGCCGGGTGAGATGGCTACGGTTTCTTTTGTCCCCGGTACTCTGCGGCGCAACCCGCGCAGGATCCCCCGCCGCTCTCTGCCTGTTTCTCACCGCTGCGCTGGCCCCCTCCGCCGATTGCCAGCAGGCGACGCTCAGCGGAACTGTCGTCGACCAGGATGGACGTCCCGTGCAGGGCGCCCGCATCGCGGATTTATCCCACCCACTCTCCTTTGCCGCCACTGATAGCGCCGGCGTCTTTCACCTGCCGCTCGCTGCTGCCGAGCCCCGTACTTTCCAGGTGAGCGCGCCCGGCTTCGCCACGCAGACTCTTTCCCGAACTCTTCCGCAGCCCGGCCTCCGCATCGTGCTTTCCCCCGCAGGGCAGCAGGAGCAACTCACCGTGACTGCGTATCGCGTTCCGCTGCCCGAAAGCGCCAGCCCTGCCAGCACCTGGATCCTCACCCCGACGCAATTGCAGGAAAGCGCAGCCCCAGCCCTCGACGGCAAATTGCGCCAAGTTCCCGGCCTTGAAACCTTCCGCCGCACCAGCTCCCTGGTTGCCAATCCCACCTCCCAGGGCCTTTCCCTGCGCGGCCTTGGCTCCACTGCAGCCAGCCGCACCCTTCTCGTCTCCGATGACGTTCCGCTCAACGATCCCTACGGCGGATGGATCCACTGGGAGGAGCTCCCGGAGCTCGATATCCGCAGCGTCGAACTCGCGCGGGGCGGCGCTTCGGACCTGTATGGATCGAGTGCTATCGGCGGGGTCGCAAACGTCATGCAAGTCCGGCCGGATCGCAACACCCTTACCCTTCTCGGCAGCTATCGCGGGCAGAACACGCCGGATGCCGCGCTGCTTGCCTCCGCTACGCGCGGCCGCTGGGGCGGTCTGCTCAGCGGTGGCCTCCTCCGAACGGACGGCTATACGCTTGTGGCTCCGGATGCGCGCGGCCCGGTAGACATCCCTTCGAATGTCCATTCCGAAAATGGCGTGGTAGACACGACGTATAAAGCCAGCCCCTCCCTGAGGTTCTTACTGCGGGGCAGCGGATTCAACGAAGCGCGCAGCAACGGCACCCCGCTCCAAACCAATGCCACCCGCATCTGGCGCTACGCCGTGGGCGCGGACCAGGATACCTCCCGCCTTGGCACGCTCTCGCTGCGCCTCTACGGCAGTGACCAGAACTACCGCCAGTCCTTCTCGGCCATCGCGCCCGACCGCGCAAGCGAGACCCTCACCCGCCTCGCCCGCATCCCAACCCAGCAGCTCGGCGCCTCAGCCCGCTGGAGTCTCACGCTGCGTCCCGACCTTGTTCTGCTGGCCGGCGCGGATACCCATGACATTCGCGCTACCAGCCGAGAACGCGCTTATGCGGCCAGCAAGCCGGCAGCACTCACTACCATCACGGCCCGCCAGCGCCAGACCGGTGTGTACGGCGAGGCGCTCTGGAGCCCGCGAAGCTGGACAGTCGCCGCCTCTGGCCGCATCGACCGCTTTACTAACTTCGACGCGCTGCGCTTTACCCAACCGCAGGTGGGCGCGATTACCAGCTTGGCCGAACCGAACCTGGCCGAGACCGTCTTCGATCCGCGGCTCGGCATCACGCGCAAGCTCGGTCCCAACGTTTCGCTCTTTGCCTCCGGCTTCCGCGCCTATCGCGCCCCCACGGAAAACGAGCTCTACCGGAACGGCCAGGTGGGCCAGGAACTTACGCTCGCCAATCCGGATCTCCGCTCCGAACGGGCCACCGGCTGGGAGACCGGTGCGCAGTTTACCGGGCGCGGAGTTACCGGCTTGCACAGTACCAGCGTTCGCGCTAGCTATTTCTGGACAGAGATCAACCGTCCCATCACCGCGCTCACGCTCAGCGTCACCAGCGCCAGCATCGTCAAACAGCGCGTCAACCTTGGCCAACTCCAGAGCCGCGGTGTTTCCGTGGACGTCGCCAGCCACCTCGCGCCCGGTCTGGAGCTCGAAGGCGGCTACCAGTATGCCGATGCCACCGTGACCCAGTTCGCGCCGCAACCTGCCCTGGTCGGCAAGTGGCTGCCCCAGGTCGCCCGCAATGCAGGCACGCTGCAGCTACGCGTCACCCGCGCGCGCCTGGGCACGCTCAACCTGCAGGCCCGCATCAGCGGCCGCCAGTTCGACGACGACCAGAACCTCTTTCTGCTGCACGGATACTTCCGGCTTGACGGCTATATCTCTCACGCCTTCCGGCCAAATCTCGAAGCCTTCGCCTCTGCGGAAAATCTCTTCGATCGCACCGTCGAAGTAGGCCGCACGCCCGTCCTTACCCTGGGAACGCCCCTCGTCGGCCGCATCGGCATCAAGTTCACTCTCGGCGGCAAATAAACGGCTCCTGCGGCTTGGACGAGATACTCCAGCCTCTTTCAGCCGTCCTCTGATAAGCTGCTGCCGACCCGTGCAACCGCACTGAAGGAGCTGCCATGAGCATTGCCGAAATCCTACTTCTCGACTTCGATCCCGAGATCGCGAATACCCGTCGTACCCTCGAACGCATTCCTGAACACGACCCGCAGTGGAAGCCGCAGGAGAAGTCCATGCCGATCGGTCGCCTCGCGCTCCACGCCGCTCGCCTTCCCCAGCTCTGCACCCGCATGCTCACTACAGACGGCGTCAACTTTGCCACCGAGAAGTTTCCCGATCTCACCTTTGAATCCAGAGCGCATCTCCTCTCGGAACTCGAACGTACTGCCACGGAAGCGAAGTCCCACCTCAGCGCCGCATCGGACGACGATCTCCGCAAACATTGGAAGCTGGCGTTTGGTGAGCGCGTCATCGCGGACGCCCCCCGCATGCTGCTCTACCGCATCATGTTCCTAAATCATCTGGTCCATCACCGCGCCCAGCTCGGCGTCTATCTCCGGCTCCTTGGCGTTCCCGTACCCGGCCTGTACGGCCCATCGGCGGACGAACCTTTCAGCTAAGCCGAATCGGTGTGCGATTTTCGGGAGAGTGGTCCTTACGAATCGCAACCATCCGTCTGCACCACAAGCCATCCGCGCCGTCCTCTTTGCCGTATCATGCAGCGGTGAGCTCGCACACGCCGCATGGCCCCACCACGGACCGCCGTACCTTCTTGAAGTTGCTTAGCGCGGCCGGCCTGGCCACCTCGTTTGCTCCCGTCCAGGCCGCGCTCACGGGCAAGCTGCCGCCCAGGGGCACGTATCGGCCCGGACGTATTCCTAATGAATATGCGCTGTTTCTGCCCGGAGAAAGGGAAGCGCTTGCCGCGCCTCCTGCCATCAGTGAACTCCGCGGCCAGAGCCTGTTCGCGAAGCACGGGGCGGAGTCGCGGCATCTCGAAGCCGGCCAGAACATCGGGGGCTGGCGATTCGTAACCGCCGTTGAGATCAATGGCGTCGATACCGCCATCTTCGAGAAACATGTCACCCACCGCGGCGCCATCGCCTACGTCACGGAGCGAGGCGGCACCATCGCCCTCATCCCCAAATACGTCGGCGACCTGTCGAAAATACGCCCGCGCCCGACAGACACTCCGCACGGCGTCAAGCTCAAGCGCGCCCCCCGCTATATCCCCGGGCCGGACATCCCCGGCGAGTACATCCTCAACTCGCAGGAAGACCCCTGTTATGAAAACGTCGCCGCTCTCGGCGCGGAATACATCGGCTGGTCGCTCGTCGCCAACGAAGAGGGCGGCCCGCTGCGCTCCCTGTATTTCGACGCCAGCGGCAAATCCCGTGAGCTTCCGGCAGACCCGCAGACCCCGTGGGCGCCCGACCTCACCGGCAAGGTCTTCGACCCCGAAAGCTTCTTCCCCTTCGAAACCCCGCAGAGCTACGCGTATGAGCACGGCTGGAGCAAGCGCACCCTCCTCGGCGGCTACCTTCCCGTAGCCAATACCGGCGTGTGGAACGAGCAGTACAGTTCCGGTTACGAAATCATCATGCTTCTGCCCGCCGGTACGGACGCCAAGCCGATGGGCCGCGTGCGCCTCCTTATCCCCGGCGATCAGGCCGCCTCGATGACCAACCGCCACGACCTCACCCAGGACCCCGACGGCCACACCTACGCCGAGCACTACTGGAACTGCGACGCCGGCCAGTTCTATTCCGCGCTCGCCGGCATCTGGAACCGCTGGCACCGTTTCTTTGCGGACACCATGCCTGTCGATATCCCTGACGAATGGCTGCTCAACTCCGCCCGCGCCGGTATCGTGCTTTCGCGCTGCTCTTATCGCGGACTCGAGCCCACCTACCAGGTCGGCGAGGGCGCCTACACCAAGATCCCAGAGCGCAGCCACGCCCTCTTTCCCGTGGCCCACTACGAGTTCATCTGGGCGCACCAGCTCTGGAATCTTACGCGCGAAAGCGATCCGTACTTCCAGCACTATCTCGACCGCTATATCCTGCCCGACGGCAACTTCCTTTACAACACGCAGGATCAGGTCGAGGCCCCGCTCAACGCAGGCATCTTTCTCGCGAACTCCGCGCGCGCTTACTTCTACACCCGCGACCTCGCCGCCTTTGAGCAGCGCCTGCCCGTCCTCACCCGCATGCTCGACTACGTGCTGGCGCGTTACGAATACGGCAAGCAGCGCTTTCCGCAGACCGACCGCCGCTACGGCCTGATCTGGGGCTCACCCGAAGCCGACCTCGGCGACCCCAACAACGACTCGCCTGACTCCCACCCTTATTATTTCCAGAACGCGGCCTGGACATGGCGCGGACTGGTCGCCCACGCCAGCGCGCTGCGCGCCACTGCGGACCCGAAATACACCACCGCCGCTGCCCGCTACCAGTCCATAGCGGATGAAATGCGCGCGGACATCCAGCGCTCGCTGGCCGCCACCATCGCCGCTGGCGATCCTGCCATGCGCAGCGCCGGCATCACGCCCTTCGAGCCAAACGACACTGCCCGCCTTCCCACCGAGCTTTCCAGCTACGAGAACCACCGCTTCATGCAGGACTGGTTCCTGGCCGACTGGGGCGACCCCGCCCTCGACCTCGGTCACCTCAAGCACCGCGAAATCGCCGGCATGCAGATCTGCGGCCTCCACACCGATGGCGCCACAGCCCGCACCAGCAACTTCATGGAGCACGGCACCATCTCCGTACGCATCCGGCAGGATGACTACCGCCCCTTCCTGCTCACTCTCTACGCCCTCTCCTGCTATGCCGCAGACTCCGGCAACTTCTACTCGCCGGAAGACGCCTACATCCCCGGCAGCTACCCCGGTGAGCAGAGCCCTTATGGCTGGTCCGCCGTCATCAACAGCACCCTGCAGTCCACGCTCGGCCTCCGCTGGCTCCTGTGCTACGAAGAGAACGACCGCGACATCTGTCACCTCCAGAAGGCCGCGCCGAAGCACTGGTTCGCCCCCGGCGAGCGTATCTCCGTCCGCGGCTGCCCCACGCGCTTCGGCCAGATCGCCTGGACAACGGAAGCCGCCCCTGGTGGCAGCTGGAAAATCACTCTTGACGTTCACCCCGCATTCAGCGGCGACGTCCATCTGCACATCCACCCGCCCGGCGGCCGGGCGCTCCGCTCGGCCTCTGCCGGAGCCGTGCAGGCGGACCGCATCGTGCTGCCCCGCACTCTCTTCAGCAGCACAACCCATTTCGAAATCGAGATAACGTAGAGAAACTACGCCATGGCTGATCTAGTATGGCTGCTATCAGAAAGCCAGCATCATCCTGAGCGAAGCGAAGCGGAGTCGAAGGACCTGCTTTCCTCTCGCTCTTTCACCATCGCAGGTCCAGCACTGGGGAGTTTGATCGTGCCCGCTTTACATCCTCTTCGACTCACACCGGTTACGCTCGCCGTGGCATCCGCGCTTATGCTCCTTGTCCCTCACTCCCTCGCCCAGGCTCCGCAGCAACCCCACCATTGGGCCATCGTCCTCCACGGCGGCGCGGGTGTGATCGAGCGTAAAAGCATGGACGCCAAAACGGAAGCCGCCTATCGCGCCAGTCTGCAGACTGCGCTTGACGCCGGCGCGGCAGTCCTCAACCGCGGCGGCTCCTCGCTTGACGCCGTGGAAGCCACCATCCACATCTTCGAAGACGACCCTCTCTTCAATGCCGGCCGCGGCGCTGTCTTCACCGCCGAGGGCAAAAACGAGCTCGACTCTGCCATCATGGACGGCGCCACCCTCAAGGCCGGCGCGGTCGCCGGCGTTACCCGCACACGCCACCCTATCTCGCTCGCCCGCGCCGTCATGGATCAATCGCCTTACGTCATGATCATCGGCCCCGGCGCGGACGCCTTCGCTGCTACCAAAGGTCTTGAACAGGTGCCGCCTAGCTTCTTCTTCACCGAGCGCCGCTGGCAGGGCCTGGTCCGGCAGTTGCAGGGGGAGAACCGTCCCATCCCGCCGCGCCCGGCCGGAGCGCCGCCCGCCCCTGCCACGCCCGTAGCCGAGATTGAATCCCCTGACGCGCACAAGTGGGGGACCGTCGGCGTCGCCGCGCTTGACCGCCAAGGCAACATCGCTGCCGGCACCTCCACGGGCGGCCTCCAGGCCAAGCCCCCGGGCCGCGTTGGCGACTCGCCCATCATCGGCGCTGGCACCTACGCCTCGAACCAATCTTGCGCCGTCTCTGGCACTGGCACTGGTGAGTACTTCATCCGGCTCACCGTCGCCCGCGAAATCTGCGCGCTGGTGCAGTACAAGCACATGCCCCTCCAGGCCGCAGCCGACGAGGTCATCCAGAAGCAGCTCACCGCCATGCACGGCGACGGCGGTATTATTGCCATCACCCCCGACGGCCAGATGGCCTGGAGCTTCAACAGTCCCGGCATGTACCGCGCCCGCCTCGCCGAAGGCGGCAAACCCCAGATCTCCGTCTACAAGGACGAGCCGTAAGCAAGGACGAGCCGTCATCTCTTCCCATCGCCACCCCCACGGGGGTGCCCCGTCCTGAGCAGTCCTATCGCGAAGGGCGGGAGAACACGATGCTCGTCTGCCCTCCTGAGAATTCCCGATTCCCCACACAGCGGCTTATCCCGATCTGGCTATACTCCCTGCATGAGAATTGTGGGCACCTGGACCCTGATCGGCCTGACCTGCGCAGGCGCACTCGCTGCACAAACCGCGCCACCGAAATCCACGCCGCCGGAGAGCCAGGCCGTGCTGCTTCACCCCGCACAGGTGTGGGCCGGCGAGGATGCCTCCGCGCATCCCGGGTGGGCCGTGCTGGTCGAGGGCAACAAGATCGCGGCCGTCGGCCCTCTCGCGGACGTCCACGCGCCGGCAGGAGCCAGGACCATAGAACTGCCGGGCACGACGGTCTTGCCGGGGCTGATGGACCTCCACTCGCACCTGCTGCTTCATCCCTACAACGAAACCCTGTGGGACGACCAGGTGCTAAAGGAGCCGGTGCCGTACCGCGTGCTGCGCGCCAGCAGGCAGGCGCAGGCCACGCTGCTCGCCGGCTTCACCACCCTGCGCGATCTCGGCACGGAGGGCGCGGGCTTTGCCGATGTCTCGCTCAAACGCGCCATCAACAACGGGCTGATCCCCGGACCGCGACTTTGGGTGGTCACGCGTGCGATCGTCGCCACGGGATCGTACGGCCCGGCGGTCCGCAACTACCGCGGTGACATCGACCTGCCGCAGGGCGCGCAGGAGGCGACCGGCGAAACGCAGGTGATGGAAGCCGTGCGCGAGCAGGCGGCCCACGGCGCGGACTGGATCAAGGTTTATGCCGATTACCGCTTTGGTCCGGACGGCTCCACCCGCCCCACCTTCAGCCAGGCGGAGTTGAACGCGCTGGTCGAAACCGCTCACAGCTCCGGCCGCCCCGTAGCCGCGCACGCTGCATCGGATGAAGGCATGCGCCGCGCCGTGCTGGCCGGCGTCAACACCATTGAGCACGGCAACGGCGGCACGGAAGCGACCTTCCGACTGATGGCCGAGCGGCATACGGCCTATCTGCCGACCCTCACGGCCGTCGAGGCCTACGGCGAGTACTTCGATGGCTACGTCCCAGGGAAGACGCCACCCACCGCCGAAATGGACGAAGTGAAGCGCGCCTTCCAAACCGCCAAGCGCCTCGGCGTGACCATCGGCTGCGGCAGCGATGTGGGCGTCTTCACCCACGGCGACAACTGGCGCGAACTGGATTGGCTGGTGCGCGACGGCATGACTCCGATAGAAGCCCTGACCGCCGCAACCGCGACCGACGCGAAAATTCTCGGCATGGAAAAGCAACTGGGACAGATCCACCCCGGCATGCTTGCCGACGTGATCGCGGTCGAGGGGGACCCGACGCGGGATATCAAAGCAGTGAAGAATGTGCGGCTGGTGATGAAGGATGGCGTGATCTACAAACAGCCAGACAGCATCCCCGCCCGGTGAGATAAGCTCATCCCGGTAGATTCGGAGGCTTGCTATGGACAGTCTTGCGAAATGGACCGTGGTGGTTGCGCTTGTCCCGATTCTGGTCGCGTCAAGCTTTTTTGCGGGAGCCAGGGAAGCGACTGCGATGACATCGTCATCTCCCGCCACCCAGGAGAACGCAACCGGGGATAAGAACTCACCCGACAGTCCGGCTGATGAGCACGAAGCGAAGCCGGATGCGGACGGCGTATATCAGGTTGGTGGCAGAGTCACTGCGCCACAGCTTCTGTCTGCGCCGGATCCCGCGTTCCCGGACAAAGCGAGAAAGAAGAGGCTACATGCCGTTTGTACGGTCGGATTGGTCGTCAAGGCAGATGGCATGCCGCAGAGTGTGCACGTGGTGCGGTCATCTGCCGCAGATCTGAATCCTAAATTGGGGAACATAGCAGCGGAATTCGACGCGAATGCCGTCAAAGCCGTGGAGCAGTATAAGTTCAAACCGGCGACACTTCGGGGTAGGCCTGTTCCTGTTGAGGTCCACGTCGAGGTGAACTTCCGGATCTATTGAAATAGCGAACGAAGGGAACTTAAGGGCGGCTTACCTGGCCCGGCGAAGCTACTTCGGGTCCATCACATTGCTGCGAATGGAATAGTTTCGTCCCCGGCCCACCAGCACCACCGGCAGGTCAGTGCCAGTACCGCTGCGCTTGCGAAAGAACGGCGCCAGCGGCTTCAGCATCCATGACTTCCAGCCGGTAGTGACGTGCGAAAGGTCCTTCTCCATGCGGAGATCACCGCTCATCGCAGCCCGCTGGTCGCGCAGACCGTAACGGCCGTGCAGGTTCAGCAGCGCTCCGGGCACCTGATAGGTGACGCTCTTGAAATCGGCAAAGCCACTCGCAACAATCACAGTTGCATTCATCCGGGACGAGACTTCGTCCGCTGCCGGCGGGTCAGCCTTCTCATCCTTCTTCGGCTTTTGCCCCTCCGCCCGTGCGCTGAAATTCGAAAGACTCTGCTCGGTGTTGCCGCTATTAAAGCGGCCCGCCGGAATCATAAAATCTCCGCTCATGCGCAGCCGGGAAAGGAAGTCTCCCGGAGTTGGCAGCAGCAATGCGTGCGAGCGGAGATGGATCGGGCCGCTCATTGGAATCTGCCCCTGGACGAACGGCCTCATCAGGTCTTCCACTCGACCGCTCACCACGTCCAGATCGAGGTTTGTCGTCTTTGGGCTGCCGGTAATCGCGCCGCGGGCGGTAAGCGTCGTCTTGTCCGTGAGAAGCGTTACGTTCTGAATGATCACATCGCCATTGGTGGCATCCACCACCGTCGCATATTGGGATGTGATATCCGTTGGATGCCCGTCGCCGATCCGAAACCCGGAAGTTTGCGATCTCCCGTTCACCTGAATATGGCTGAGTTCGCCTTTGAACTGCCCATCCGCCGTAAGGCTGCCCTGCAGCTTTCCGATGCCGGAGAAATCGCCCCGCGCAAAGGTGAAATGACCCGCCGCTTGCGTTTGTCCCAGCCGATTGGGCAGCAGGGGTCCAAAGGTGCCGCTCGCCTGGATTTCGCCCGCCGGCACCGCATTGGACATCGACACATTGAAAGTGACTGTTCTGCCCCGCCGCACCCCGTCAAGCCGGAGATCGTGGATGCAGTAGCGCAGGCGCATGCCGCCACGTGAAAAAAGGTCCAGCACCGCATTGCGCAGATGCAGGCTTTCAATCGCCGTTTGCGGACCGGCAAAGTCTGCGGTGCTCCCCGGCGGGAAATCCTTTTTGTTCGCCTCACTTCCAGGCGCGGGAATCGCTATGTGCAGATCGTCCACGTCGAAATGACGGACCCGGTTCTGCAGAAGCAGCAGGTCCAGATAGCTTCCCTCGATCATCAGGCGGCTCGCCGTGCCCACAGGCGGAAGATCGGCGGCGCCGTTGCGTCGCAACGTGATCCCCTCCGCCACGAAGCCGGGCCGGGGAAAGTACACCATCCGGTAGCTCCGCATCCCGATCTGGCTGGCAAGTGTTTTCTGGAGCAGCGGCTGCATGTGCGCCTGCCGAAAGGGCCAGTAGATCGCTGCCAGAGCGGCAATCACGCATAAGCACGCGAATACCACTCCAGCCGCGATTGCAAAAATACGTGGGCGTAAACGCATGCAAATGAGAGGATGCCGGCTTGCGGTACATGCGTTGCGCGCAAACCGAAGATCATGCCGGGACGGGGATCCGGTGTTCTTACCCTGTTACCACCGGGAGATTGGCCGCGGTCCACGCGTCCTACCCGCCCACGACGTTTGCCACGGAATGGAAGCCGTTGGCTTGCAAAGGACTGCAGGCGATCCCGCTGCGAGTCCAGTACCCCCGCGACCCTACTGCTCGAACACTATCGCGCGCGCCTAGCTTTCTATGCTGGCTTACTTCACTTCCTGCGGCGCTTCCTGCGGCTCAGATACGTATCGCATATAAGGCTTCAGGGTCTTGAATCCTTGCGGATACTTCTTATTCGCGTCTTCGTCGGAGACGGCATTCGAAATAATAACGTCCTCACCACGCTTCCAGTTCACGGGGGTGGCGACCTGGTGGTTCGCGGTGAGTTGCAGCGAGTCAATGGCGCGAAGTATCTCGTCGAAGTTACGGCCGGTAGATGCGGGATAGTTCAGCGAGAGCTTAACCTTCTTGTCCGGCCCGATCACAAACACCGACCGCACTGTCAGCGTGTCGGACGCGTTCGGATGAATCATCCCGTACAGGCTGGCGACCTTGCGATCGTGGTCCGCGACCAGCGGAAAATTGAGCCCATAGCCCTGTGTTTCTTCAATGTCCTTGTTCCAAAGACCGTGGGATTCAAGCTGATCGCAACTGATGCCGATCATCTTGACGCCACGCTTATCGAACTCCGGCTTGATTCGCGCCACATACCCCAGTTCCGTGGTGCAGACCGGCGTGAAGTTCTTGGGATGGGAAAAGAAAATTGCCCAGGAGTTGTCAATGTACTCGTGGAAGTGGATGGGGCCCTGAGTCGAGTCCGCGGTGAAGTCGGGAGCGATGTCGCCGATCTGGATGCCCATGGAGATGCCTTCCTTCCGTTGCTGCCGTTCACGCTCTATGGTAGACGAAAACGTGTGCTGCAATACAAGGCCCACGCCATATTGAAAAGCCATGCGAAACGCAGAATTTGGCAGCAACTGAAGGAGGAGATGATGCCGGGTGCGAAGAAGCTTCAAATACACCATACGGTTCGAAATTCCAGGGCGGCACTCATGACAACACCTCACACGGGAACGGAGTCAACAAAGCAACAAGCAGCGTGGCCCATGCTTGCCCGCGTCCTCTGCTATCTCGAAGACAGTCGTACGGAAGAGTAGAATCGCCGCACGCATTGCCAATTCCCGATTCCGGTGGAATGAACAGGCGGAAAGCGCAACGCGATTGCTATGAACAGATTTTCCTTGGGATTAACGGCCCTTCTTGTTCTTTCGCCACTTTCAGGGCAGTTAGCCGCGCAGTCCGCGGCTCCCGGGCCCTCCTCCACTGTAGCGACGCTTCATGGATTGCTGCCCGGCCCCGCTACTCTCGACGATGGCGCCCTGTCCGCCACCGCCACCGAACTTCCCGACGCTCCCGTACCAGCCATCGCCAACCCCACACTGTCAGGAGACCGGCAAGCCGCCAACAAGGACCCGGGCGGCGAGCCGGTTGTGCAGGCGGAGCAAGAGACACAAACGGCACCGCCCCCCTCGCAGAATCCCGCGCCCCCGCAAGCCCCATCAGCGAACGCACCGCCCTCCCTGTCCGATCTTGGACTGGCTCCGAGCCAGGTGCAGGGCAATGCGCAACAGCAGGCCTTACTCGATAAGCGCACCCACATGCTCAAGGTGCACCAGCGGCTGGGTCTGCTCACCCTCATCCCCCTGGCCGCCACCGTCGTTAGTTCCGGCGGAGCCAAGAACGACCATGGTAAAGGCAGCGGAAACACCGCAGGCATGGATGTGCATGCCGCCATAGGCGGCGTCGCCGTGGGCATGTATGTGGCTACTGCTTACTACGCGATAGAAGCTCCCCGGATCCCCGGCACCGAATCTCTCGGGGCTATCCGCCTGCACAAGGCCCTGGCCTGGGTCCACGGCCCGGGTATGGTCCTCACCCCCATCCTTGGCGTCCTGGCCTTCAACCAGGAAAACAATGGTGAAAAAGTGCACGGCATCGCCTCTGCCCACGCGCCGGTCGCCTGGGCTACCATCGCCGCTTATGGCGCTGCGATTGTTTCTGTATCCTGGCCTATCAAACTGCACCTTTAAGGCGAATCTGTGAAGAAGTTATTCGTATCAGGAGCCTGCCTGTTGTCTGCCTTGACTGCCTTTGCCCAGCAGGACAGCACCTGGCTGCTGGACCAGTCCACCCTGACCTACCACATGTCGCACCCGCTGCACGAAGTCGATGGCGTCAGCCATGCCGCGCGTGGCAAAGGCGTCTGTCACGCGGGGCAGTGCGACTTCCTCATCGCCGCGCCCGTCAAGTCGTTTGACTCCGGTGACAGCAACCGCGACCTGCACATGCTTCAGGTCACCCGCGGCGCCCAGTTTCCCATCGTCACCGTGCGCTTTCACCTGCCAGAAGCAGCGCTCGCCTCGCCCACCATCGACAGCGACCTTGACGTCCAGTTCGCCGGCCAGACCGCCAGCTTTAAGCACGTCCCCTTTCAGCAAACGGTGCAGGGCGCAGAGCACCGCATCACCGGGACCATCCCCGCCACCCTTACCGATTTCAAAATCGACCCACCCACCTTCTTCACCGTCCCCATCAAAAACGACATACCCGTGCGCGTAGACATGACGTGGCATTCACAATGACGGCCCGACCACCAGTTCATAGGCGCACAGTTTACTGGCCATGGTATCGCTGGATGCTTCTCTGCCTCCTGCTCATGCTTGTCGCCCCTGCTCTCGCCGCCACCCCCGTCCTCCTGTCCACCGACGTCGGCAATGAGATCGACGACCAGTGGGCCATCGCCTACCTGCTTACCAACCCCGCCTTCGACACTCTCGGCATCATCTCCGCCCACGCGCCCAGCCTTCCCGCGCCCTCCGCGCACACCAGCTATCTCGTGCTCAAGGATGAAGTCGAAAACCGTCTCGGCCTGCGCGAGCACCCGCCGCTCTTTGAGGGCTCCAGTCTTCCCCTCGCCAACGGCAAAACTCCGCGCCCCAACCCCGGTGTAGATTTCCTGCTCCGCGAGTCCAAACGCTTCAACCGCGACCACCGCCTCAATGTCCTCGTCATCGGGGCGGCCACGGACGCCGCCTCCGCGCTGCTCATCGATCCAACCCTCGCGGACCGCATCCACATCGTCGCCATGGCCTTCAAAAGCGCGCCGCCTTCAGAGGCCCGCGAATACAACGAGGAAAACGATCCCGAAGCCTGGCGCGTCCTGCTCCGCTCCGGCGTCCCGCTCACGGTCGGATCAGGCGACATCTGTCAAAAGTACCTTTCGCTCAACTACGGGCAAGCGCAGGACCTCCTGCGCGACCACGGCCCGGTCGCCGGGTGGCTCTGGGACGACTACCAGGCCTGGTACTACCGCAATGTGAAGCCTCTGCGCGTGGACGATTTCTCCCGCTCCTGGGTCATCTGGGACATCATCACCCTCGCCTACCTGCAAGGGATGACCACCGTCGACCGCATCCCCCGCCCCGCACTCACTCCCGAGATGTCCCTCACCCCTGGCGACCCCAAGAACACCATCGAATGGATCAAGACCGTCGACACCGGACGCCTCTGGCCCGACTTCACCACTCACCTCGACGAGTTCGAACGCCGCCACGCCATCGCAGATTTCCCGGCGCGTCAGCCATAAACACTAACATCCTGGGTGCGGCGAGCTGCGTTGCTGAATTCACGCGGGTCAGTTTGTATCCAGATGATTCTGGACCTTATCGGGTGACGATTGTTCATCCGTGAAGATCGGCTCAAAGCGGCCAAGAGCCGCGCTCTCCAAAGCGGACGTGCCGAAGTGGGGCGTGCGCCAACAGGCAATCGCCCCGACTGAGTACGCTAAGGATCGCCAAGCGGGGATCGTAAAAATAATCCAAAATATACACCTGGACGTTATTACTCCCGAGTGCGTCAAGTCGGGCTGCGAGGCCAAAAAGGGTATGCCAGTGGTTGTGTTGACCAGACGGAAGTTCATAATCTAGTTAGCAAAGAACCGGAACCCGAACCGAAGAGCATTCGATGACCCATACCCACTCCTCCTGCATATTGGGATGAGATTAAGAAAGAGCGGGTCGTACCCGACCTAAAGCTAATCGTGGTCGAACTGCTCCAGCATGCGGGCTTTGCGGTCACGTTGGTCAATGATTCATCGACTCTGCTAAGTCAGCCCAATTATGTTTTCGCGCTATGGGATTTGGAATCGGCAGACCTGCCGGAATTTGTTAAGGGGTCTGATCATCCGGATTTAACGAAAGTCGTGATGAGAGCAAAAGCAGTGACTGGACCATATGCGCTAACGTCTAGGGATACTCCTAGCGTCAAAGCTGGAGACAGGCTTTTTGGATTCATTGGGGTTAGCTGTCCACAGTGCCAAAAAGATAGGACCTACTGGTTCTACGGAGTTCAGGGGCAGACTGGTTGGATCGTCGAACTGCCGGATCACCTTCATCCTGCGATGGGAGCAATAGAAAAGTTGCTTCCTGTTATAAAAGGTGATTCGAACGGGTTCCTTTCGCGCCTTCAACCAAAGGTAATCGAATTCCGACAGTTCCGCTCCATGAGGCGACCGCCTTAGGGTAGCCGACATGTCGAGGGCTGCGTCCAAAATACTCCACCCGGTACACTTCAAACCAGTGTCCCTCCCGTTCACCATCCACTCCACCGCTGGCCCCGCTCGCCGCGCAGAAATGTTTCTTCCCCACCAGGCCGTCCAGACCCCCGTCTTCATGCCCGTGGGCACCGCGGGCACGGTCAAGGCCGTGCCGCAACATTTGCTGGAAGAACTCGGCGCGCAGATCATCCTCGGCAACACCTACCACCTCTATCTCCGGCCCGGCCACGAACTCATCCGCGCCCTCGGCGGCCTCCACCGCTTCATCTCCTGGCCACGCGCCCTGCTCACAGACTCCGGCGGCTTCCAGGTCTTCAGCCTCAGCGCCCTGCGCAAAGTCACGCCGGATGGGGTCAGCTTCCGCTCCCACCTCGACGGGAGCTCGCACTTCTTCTCCCCCGAGCGCTCGATCGAAATCCAGATCGCCCTCGGCGCCGACATCCTCATGGCCTTCGACGAGTGCACCGAATACCCGGCCGATCGCGCCCGCGCCCGCCAGTCGCTCGACCTCACCCTCGCGCTGGGCTGCGCGCAGCCGGACCTACTTCGAGGCCCATAAGCACGAGGTCCCCTGGGTGCTAGCCGCACGGGCGGACGCGGCCCGTCCGCAGGCTCCAGATGGCGACGCGCTCGTCGGCCAGACGCAGTCCCTGTTCGGCATCGTCCAGGGCGGCATGTACGCAGACCTCCGCCGCGAGTCCGCCGAGCGCCTTGTCGCCATGGACCTCCCCGGCTACGCCATCGGCGGGCTCAGCGTCGGCGAACCCCGCGAGCTCACCCGCGAAGTCATCGAGACCACCCTGCCGCACCTCCCGTCAGACAAGCCCCGCTACGTCATGGGCGTCGGCTACCCGGAGGAGATCGTCGAGTACGCCGCCCTGGGCGTGGACATGATGGACTGCGTGCTCCCCACCCGGGCCGCCCGCCACGGGCTCCTCTTCACCTCCGAAGGCCGCCTCAACATCAAGAACCGCCGCTTCGCCGACGACCCCAACCCGCCCGACCCGGAGTGCGGCTGCCTGGTCTGCCGCCGCTACTCCCGCGCCTATCTCCGGCACCTTATGGCCACCGGCGAGCCGCTCTCCGCCGTGCTCAACACACTGCACAACCTGGCCTATTACCTTGACACCATGCAGGCGGTACGCGATGCTATTGCGATAGGCACCCTTCCTACTCTGCTCCGGCGTGTGCGCGAAATCCAGCGTGCCACTGACACCCGTGCGGACTAAGATGGACAGGGCTGCCCACAGCATGCTGCGATACGCATTTGCCACCGGTTGGGAATGCGTGCAGTGCAAATTAGCTCGCCGCGTGCCGCTTCCTGAAGATCTCCAGTGTGCCTTACCGCGCGCCTGGTCTGTCCGAAGCCGGCTCGACGGGCGAGCGCGAGAGTAAAGGATCGTGCTTTGAGTCATGCCGCATTTGTTTTGGCAGCCGCTTCGCCCCAGGGCTTTGTCGCCTTTCTTCCGTTTGTTCTGATCATCGGCGTCTTCTATCTCATGCTCGTGCGGCCCAACCAGAAGCGCCAAAAGCAATGGCAGGAGATGCTGGGCAATCTCAAGCCCGGCGATCGCGTCACCACCACCGGCGGCCTCCGCGGCACCATCGTGGCGCTCCGGGACGAAACCATCCAGCTTAAGCTTCCTCCTGATTCGGTCAAGGTCGAGGTGATCAAGAGCGCCATCGCCTCTGTCACCACCACCACCCCGGACGACGTCAAGTAGCCAGCGCAACACCGACCTCATATCACTCGTTTTTCGGACACTCTCGATGCGCAAGAACCTCACCGGCAAAACAATTGCTATCTTCGCAATACTCCTCGTCTTTCTCTTCGGCATCTTCGGCCTTCCGCATGGCGTAAGCGGTACGGCGTGGAAGCAGGCGCTCGGCAACCGCATCCACCTGGGGCTCGATCTCAGCGGCGGAACCCACCTGGTCCTCCAGGTCATGGTCGATGAAGCGGTAAGCGCTGTCACCGACAACGATGTCGCCCGTCTCCAAAGCGATCTCCAGCAGGCCGGGCTCGCTGCCGGCTCAGTAACCAAGCCGAACCCCAGTGGTCAGCCGGACACCATTCAGGTGCAGGGCACGCCGGCGGATAAGACCGGCGACGTACGCTCCCTGCTCGACAGCAAATACGGCCAGCAGTACAACATCGCGTCGAACAGCGGCAACGCCTGGACGCTCACTATGAAGCCCACCGAGGTGCAGGCCACCGAATCGCATGCCCTGCAGCAGGCCATCGACACCATTCGCACCCGTATCGACTCGCTCGGTGTCAGCGAACCAGCAATTCAGGAATACGGGCTGGGCAAGAACCAGATCCTGGTCGAGCTGCCCGGCGTCGACGATCCCGGCCGCGTGCGCGACATCATCCAGTCCACAGCGCGCCTCGAGATTCATCAAGTCACGAGCGGGCCCTTTGCCGACCAGCAGTCGGCCCTCCAGGCAAACAACGGCGCGATCCCGCCCGATCAAATCCTGCTGCAGTACGGCGGCACCGAGCCGGGCGAACAGGGCCAGTACTTCCTCCTACAGCGTCTCGCCGTCGTTGCCGGCAATGACTTCCGTGACGCCGAACCCGGCGTGGACGAGAACCAGCGCCCCGATGCCACCTTCATCCTCACCCGCAATGCGGGCGACCGCTTCTACCAGTTCACCAACTCGAACATCGGCAAGCAGCTTGCCGTTGTCCTCGACAACAAGGTGCAGGAAGTCGCGAATATCCAGCAGGCCATCCGCGATCAGGGCCGCATCACCGGCCTGGGCAAGCAGAAGGCGCAGGACCTTTCGCTCATGTTGCGCACCGGCGCACTTCCAGCCTCGATTCACTATCTTGAAGAGCGCACCGTCGGCCCGTCGCTCGGAGCGGATTCCATCCGGCAAGGCGTACTGGCGTCCATCGTCGGCATGCTGGCCGTCATGGTCTTCATGCTCTTCTATTACCGCGGCGCCGGCATCAACGCCGATCTCGCGCTCTTTCTGAATCTCGTCATCCTGCTCGGCTTCATGGGCTTCACCGGCTCCACGCTGACGCTGCCCGGCATCGCTGGCGTCATCCTCACCATCGGTATGGGCGTGGACTCCAACGTGCTCATCTTTGAGCGCATTCGCGAGGAACTGCGCGCGGGCAAGTCTCCCGGCGCGGCTGTCGATCAGGGCTTCGCCCACGCCTGGGTCACCATCATTGACACTCACGTGACCACCATTGTTTCCGCCGCTATCCTCTTTCTCTTCGGCACTGGACCGGTGCGCGGATTCGCCGTCACGTTGACCTTCGGTTTGCTGGCCAACCTGTTTACCGCGGTCTTTGTATCCCGCGTGATCTTTGACGCCAACCTTAACCGTAAACAGCGCGGCGAGGCGCTCTCTATATGAACTCGACAGACAAACCGATTTGCACCACGGATCTGCTGCGCAGCATCGGGCCTGGTCTCCTGGCCGGAGCGGCCTTCGTGCTTGTGGCTTTTGTTTTAGAACGCACCATCATCAAGGACCTAAGCGGCAAGCTATAACACCGCTGCATTTTTGGCCGGCGCTTCCTGAAGCGCGGCCCTGGACGGAGCCATTGTGGAACTCTTTCGCAACGTAGACATCGATTGGCTGGGGAAAAAGTGGTACTTCCTCGGCTTTTCTCTCATCTTCAGCCTCGCCGGCATCCTTTCCATGCTCTTTTGGCACGGCATCCCCCTTGGCGTGGATTTCAAGGGCGGAACGCTGGTCTACGTAAAGTTCGACGCAGCCCCCAGCACCGACCGCATCCGCGGGGCCATTGACCACGCCGGCATCCATGATGCGCGCATCCAGAGCTATGGTCCCGCGGCCAACCACCAGGTCATCATCCAGTTGCCGCAGAAAGAGACCAAGGAAACCAATCTCGAAGCGGGGCGCTCCACTATCGTGCAAGCGCTGCGTACGAACTACTCCGCTACCGGCAAGGCAGCCGATGGCAAGCCCGACCTGGACAACATCGGCCGCGGTGCCCTCACTGACCTCCTGCAGCAGCAGGACCCGGAACACCTGAACTCTGGCAACGCCGCAGCGGGCGCTGCCCCGGCACAGGTCCGGTACGCGCAGCAGGCGGCCGCGGTGCTGGATTTCCGCGACAAGGAACATGGCGGTCTCGTCCCCAGCTATGACAGCCTGCGCGGCGTAGCCGACCCAGCCGTCGTTACCGCGCTGCAGCAGGGCACCTACCTATCCGGATTCACCGTCTTCAACGTCGAAATCGTCGGCCCGCAGGTCGGGGCACTGCTGCGCAAACAGGCGCTGCTCGCCACCCTCTACTCCCTGGCCGGCATGCTGGTCTACTTGTGGGTGCGTTTCGAGTTGATCTACGGCGTGGCGGCGGTGGTCGCCGTCTTCCATGACACGCTGATCACCATCGGCGCCTTCAGCCTCACCAATCGCGAGGTCACGCTGACCGTCATCGCGGCCATCCTGACCCTGGTGGGCTACTCCATGAACGACACCATCGTGGTCTTTGACCGCATTCGCGAAAACCTCCGGATGTCCCGGCGCGAGTCCCTCACCGCCGTCGTCAACCGGAGCATCAACCAGACGCTGAGCCGGACCGTGCTCACCTCCGGGCTTACCTTCCTCACCGTGCTTTCGCTCTATCTTTTCGGTGGCGAAGTGCTGCACGGCTTCTCCTTCGCGCTGGTCATCGGCATCATTATCGGCACCTATTCCTCCATCGCCGTCGCCGCGCCCATGCTCGTCGCCTACCAGGAATGGCGCGCCGGCCACAGCAGAGCAGCGGCCCTGCCCGCGGCCAAGCGAGTGCGCGTTTAGCCATATTCCTGTGGCGTCCAAACCACGCCTGTCATCGTGAGCGAAGTGGGCCGGCTGTATCGGCCCACGAAGTCGAAGGACCTGCATTTGCCTTGGCTCAATCCACCGCGTAACCGATGTGGTGAGGATCAAACAGGAGCTTCGGCACGGTTCGCTGCCCCTCTCAGACCTCGGCATTTGCCATCGATGTACCTCCTTGTGATAGAAACCTTCACACGCGGTTCATTTTCCGGGAACAAAAGTTCCTGGTACCGGTGTCTATAGCAAGGAAGTTGCAGAACGCCCTGTCCGAGGTAAGGCCATGTTTGAAGATTCCCTGATGGAGTCCGGCGGCAGAATCAAGACGAAGAGCAAATGGTTTTCCATTGTCGCCTTCATCTTCAACGGTTCCATTTTGCTGCTCCTTATCCTTTGGCCGTTGCTCCACCCGGAGGCCTTGCCCAAGCAGATGATGGCAACCCTCCTGGTCGCGCCTCCGCCGCCCCCGCCACCTCCGCCGCCCCCGCCGCCCCAGGCCCCCGTGCCCAAGGTGCAGGTGCACTCTGAAATGTTGAACAACGAGCTGACAGCGCCCAGCAAGATTCCCAAACAGATCAAAATGATCAAGGAGGACGCGGCGCCACCACCGCAGATGGCAGGTGGCATCGCTGGCGGTATCGGTGGTGGATCTGCAGGCGGCGAACTGGGCGGCATCATCGGTGGCATAGGCTCCGGGCCGGCGCCTGTGGTCAAGGCAGCCGCACCCAAGAAGATCGCCATCTCCTCCGGCGTCATGGCCGGCAACAAGCTTTCCGGCTCCAATCCGACCTACCCGGCCATTGCCAAGGCGGCGCGTATCCAGGGCACAGTCGTGCTCCAGGCCACCATCGGAAAGAATGGCGCTATCCAAAATCTTCACGTCGTCAGCGGCCCGCCCATGTTGCAGCAGGCGGCAGTCGAAGCAGTCAAAGGGTGGCGCTACAAGCCATACCTCCTCAATGGTGATCCCGTCGATGTGGAGACAACGGTCAACGTCGTCTTCTCGCTCGGAGGCTGATCCAGCAGCTCACTCTTGGCGGCTGCCGCCAAGGTAACCGCTGGCCTCTTCGGGGCATACGGCTCCGAAGAGGCCAGTGCTAGCATCGGGATATTCCCAGCACCAACCGGTATCAGGAGGAAAGATTCAGTGATTCTCGCTCAGCTCACTCATTTCGCGACCCATCCCTCGGCCCTGGGATTTTTCTTCTTTCAGGACCAGCCGACCGTCGGCTTCACTCCCATGGAGCTCTGGGCTCACATGGGCAATCTGGCCAAGGCCGTCGTCGTCGTCCTCTTTATTATGTCGATCTGGTCGCTGGCTGTGATCATCGACCGCGCCATCTATTTCAGCGCTGCCCGCAAGCAGTCGCGCGACTTCGCTCCCAAGGTTGCCGGCGCGCTTCGCGAAGGCAAACTCGAAGAAGCCATCAAGGTTGCTGACCGCAACAAGAAATCGCACCTCGCTGAAGTTGTCACCGCTGGCCTCCAGGAATTCCGCAGCTACGGCAGCGGCGGCACTGTTTCCGAGGATCAGATTGAGTCCAGCCGTCGCGCGCTCGAGCGCTCGGAAGCTATCGTTCACGCCAAGCTGAAGCGCGGTCTCGGCGGTCTGGCCACCATCGGCTCCACTGCACCCTTTATCGGCCTCTTCGGAACGGTGGTCGGTATTTTGAACGCCTTCCAGCAGATCGCCACGCAAAAGACCGCCGGTATCGGCGCCATCGCGGGTGGTATCTCGGAAGCCCTCGTGACCACCGCGTTCGGGCTCCTGGTCGCCATCCCGGCCGTCATCCTCTTCAACTACTTCACTAACAAGGTCGAAGCTTTCGACGTCGAAATGGATAACTCTTCGAGCGAATTGATCGACTACTTCATCAAGCAGTCGCATCGGCGCTAACCGCGCGGGTGGGGAACGAGCCTGGCAGCGGAGTCGGTGGTAAGTGGGGCGGAACTCAATCGTTTCGCCCCGCTCGCTAAAGCGCCCGTGAACATAGGATCAGCCAGCGGAAGCGGCTCGAAGAACGGAAGGAAAACGCATGGCACTCGCAACACGAAACGAAGGCGCAAAGGTAAACTCCAACATCAACGTCACGCCCATGGTGGACGTCATGCTGGTGCTCCTCATCATCTTCATGGTCATTACGCCCATGGTGCAGAACAAGGTCAACGTCGAGCTGGCCAAGAGCGTCGACGCCACACCCATGCCGGATGCCGATAAAGAAGATTCAGTGGTGATGGCCATCACGCGCGACGGCAAAGTCTACCTGGGAGCAAACCAGGTAGCCATGTCCGACCTGGGGCCCAAGGTCAGCGACCTGCTCCAGAACAAGACCAGCAAGGAAATCTTTCTCCGTGCGGATGCGCGTGCACACTACGGCTCCGTGATGGAAGCAGTCGATAACGTCCGCACCGCCGGCGTCGATCAGTTAGGCATCCTGACCGAACAGCCGAATGGCACCACAGGCGGGACTGCGGGCGGAGTTCAGTAACTACACGCGGTGTGCGTTTGCGCGCAATCGCTTAGAAATGAGGGTTCATCATGGGAATGTCAGCCGGCGGTAACTCATCCGGGCTTTCGTCCGATATCAACGTCACTCCGATGATCGATATCTTGCTCGTCTTGTTGATCATCTTCATGGCAATCACGCCAGTATCTCCCAAGGGGCTCGACGCGCTGGTGCCCCAGCCGCCCAAGAACCCCCAGAAACAGCAGGACAACGACCGTACCATCGTGGTCCAGGTCGTTCACAAGGCCGGCGCTCAGCCTGCTTACAAGATCAACGACACCGATGTCGCCAAGACCGACCTGCAAAACAAATTGGAAGCCATCTTCGCCTCACGCGCGGAAAAGGTCATGTTCATCAAGGGAGACCCGGACCTGGACTTCGCTCCGGTCGCCAACGCGATTGACATCGGCAAAGCCGCCGGCGTCGATCACATTGGCTTGATTACACCCAAAGTCGAGGCCGGTCAGTAAGAAACGGGTTCTTTCAAAGCTATCCGCGGTCGTGAGGCCGCGGATTTTATTTGCGCCACCCTTGTCACCTTGGAGAAAACAATTACAATCACTGCGCAGAGAGTTTCTCTCTGCCCACGCAAGCGGAAACGATGTCAGGCGTCGTCTGGCACTCAAAGGAGACACAAAGCAGAATGGACCGAAACACAAAATTTTGGGTGCCGGCAGTTGCCAGCCTGTCGTTGCTCATGACCCTGACCGGCTGCAGCCGCTTGCAGGCGCGTGACCAACTCAACAAGGGAGTGCAGGCCTATAAGAGCGCTAAGTACGAAGAGGCCATCGATCACTTCCAGCGCGCGGTCAACCTCGATCCGACGCTCCCCATGACGCATCTCTATCTCGCTACGGCCTACGCGCAGCAGGTCGTTCCCAACACTGACACGCCTGCCAATAACAAGGCAGCCCAGATGGCCATCAATGCCTATCAGGACGTGCTCAAGGAACGGCCGAACGATGCGACAGCTCTCAAAGGCATCGCCTCGATCTACTTCAACACCAACAAGTTTGATCAGGCCAAAGAATGGCAGCAGAAGGTCATCGCCGCCGATCCGAAAGATCCTGAAGCGTATTACACCATTGGCGTTATCGATTGGGGACAAGCGCGCAAGAACTCAGTCCAGGTCTTATCGGCGCTGGGCACCACCGACAAGGGTGACGGCAATCCCGGTATCCCCAAGAAGGACTGCCAGAAGCTCGCGGAACAGAACACGCCTCTCGTGAATGAAGGCATGACCAGCTTGAAGAAGGCTGTCGATCTGCGGCCCTCCTATGAAGATGCCATGGCGTACATCAACCTGATGTACCGGCGACAGGCTGAGTTGGAGTGCGGCAACGATGCCGCGCGGAAGGCAGACCTGGCACAGGCACAGGACTGGACCGATAAAGCCTTGTCCACGCGTAAAGCGAATGAGATGAAGGCAAACCAGACAACTCCCGGCGGTACCACGAAGAAGTAGCGCCCTTGACCAAAGTGTCTTGAAGAAGCCTCCGCGTCCACGGAGGCTTCTTCACTTCCCACCCTCTCTCTCCAGCAGTTCCCCGATCCTGCTAAAATCCTCCTTCGCGTGACAGCCATTCGCAAAATTCTTATCGCCAACCGCGGCGAGATCGCCCTGCGCATTCTCCGGGCCTGCCGCGAGCTCGGTATCGGCGTCGTCGCCGTCTACTCCGACGCCGACCGTGCCGCTCTCCATGTGCTCCACGCCGATGAGGCTTACCGCCTCGGCCCCGCGCCTTCCGCCGAGTCCTACCTGCGTGGCGACCGTATCCTCGAAATTGCCCAGCAAAGCGGGGCCGATGCCATCCACCCCGGCTATGGCTTCCTTTCCGAGAACGCCGACTTTGCCCAGGCTTGTCAAGAGGCTGGCGTCACCTTCATCGGGCCACCCGCCTCGGCCATGAGAACGTTGGGCAGCAAGACTCGCGCCCGACAGGCTGCGGACCGCGCCGGCATGCCGCGTACACCCGGCTCCACAGAAGGCCTGCGGTCGCTCGAGGAAGCGCTTGCCATCGCCGAGGGCATCGGTTATCCGGTCATGCTGAAGGCCGCGGCCGGCGGTGGCGGCAAAGGCATGCGCGCCATCGCTACTCCAGAGGAGATGCCATCCGCCTTCGAAGGCGCCCGCGACGAAGCGGCGCGCGCCTTCGGCTCCAGCGAGGTCTACCTTGAGAAGCTGATCCAGCGTCCCCGCCACATCGAGATCCAGGTCATGGCGGATCAGCATGGCAATGCCATCTATCTGGGCGAACGCGAGTGCTCCGTGCAGCGGCGTCACCAGAAGGTAATCGAGGAAGCGCCTTCCGCCGTGGTCGATCCGGACCTGCGGGAGCGCATGGGCGAGGCTGCCTGCCGCCTCGCGTTGAGCGCCGGCTACACCAACGCCGGTACTGTCGAGTTCCTGCTCGATACCGACGAGAACTTCTACTTCCTCGAGATGAACACGCGCCTGCAGGTCGAGCACCCCGTCACCGAGCTCGTCACCGGCCTCGACCTCGTGCACCTCCAGATCGCTGTTGCGGAAGGCCAGCCGCTGCCTCTGCAGCAGCAGGACGTCCACCTGCGCGGCCATGCCATCGAGTGCCGCATCTATGCGGAGGACCCCGACAACAATTTCTTTCCCTCGCCCGGCGAGATCACGCGCCTGCTCCGGCCCGGTGGCCCCGGTATTCGCGAAGACATCGGCATCTATGAGGGGTGGGTGGTGCCCATGGAGTACGACCCCATGCTCTCCAAACTGATCGCCTACGCGCCCACCCGCGCCGCCGCGATCGAGCGCATGTTGCGGGCGCTCGATGAATACGTGATCGGCGGCATCCGCACCAATCTTGGCCTCTTCCGGCGCATCCTCACCGACCCTGCGTTCCGCTCCGCCGACATCGACACCGGCTACCTCGACCGGCTGCTCGCCACCGCCGCCGCATCCCCGGGCATTGCGCCGAGCCCGCCTAAGGCCCCGGCCGCTGCGTCCGACGCATCTATCGACGCCGAGCCCGATGCGCTCCTGGACGCGGCAACCGTTGCCGCCGCCATTGCCACCCTGCTCGAAAGCGTAGGTGCCTCCCTTCACGCCTCCGCTCCGCCGTCCAGCGAATCGCGTCCTCAGCCAGGCAGCGACACCACTGGCTGGAAGACCGCCGCTCGACGCGAGGCACTGCGGCCATGATGCTTAATCTCGAAATCGGCAATCCAGAGAGCGGCAATCCAGACAGCGGCAATCCGAAGACCGGCGTCGCCCTCCGCAAGGTCGAGATCACCCCCGGCGCCGCACCGGGCCAGTACACGGTCCTGCTGAATGGAACCGTTATCCAGGCCGACGCTCGGATGCTCGAGCCCGGCGTGCTGTCGCTGCTGCTGGGCGCCCGCGCCTACCGCTGCATCCTGCAGACCGGGCCGGAAGGACCCGCGGTCGTCGTCGAGGGCCGCCAGTACCCCTACCGCATCGACGATCCGCGCTCCCTGCGCTCCCGTCGCGCCCGCGCACAGGTTGCCGACGGAGTGCTCCCGGTCAAAGCCTCTATGCCGGGCCGCGTGGTGCGCGTGCTGGTGGAAGCCGGAGCTGAGGTGGAAGCGCAACAAGGGCTCCTGGTGATCGAAGCCATGAAGATGCAGAACGAGCTCAAAGCGCCGAAAGCCGGCCGCGTGATCGAAATCCGCGTCGCCCCCGGCGAGGCCGTCACCTCGGGCCAGGTCCTGGCGATGGTGGAGTAGGTTCAGGGATCAGGAATCGGGGTCAGCGAACAGGGTAAGCAGTCACAGACAGGTGCGGGTGCTATGGACGCTGCGGTACCCCTCCCCCCTCCCCGGCTGGGGTTCTTGTCGGGTAAATCCATGTAATTCAATGACTTGCCTGGAGGGTTTCGTTGTAAATTCGTGATTGGATTGGGTTTACTCACAAATTCCTTTGGCTCAATGACTTAGGGCTGCTCCGGATGGGAGCAGCCCCTTTTTGTTTTGCGTTTTTTCTGATGCCCTAATACCAGTGTGACAGGTTTGGGGAATTACTACGCCACGGCTGGGAGGAAAGAGGCGGAACTGATGCGCCTGATGGCGCGGCTGTCTACGCCCACCCTCCCCTCCACCCAAAAATCCAACACCAGGATCACCGGGGACCCCGGTCAGGGGAGAATGAGTCACCCGTCATGGTGCGATCTGCTGTGCGGCGGCGCGTTGGTGGTTCAGGGCGAGGAGCCGTTCGAGAATTTCTGTGTCAGTGAGGGCAGGGGGCCAGCCATAGGCAGCGGCTATGGCTTCGTCCAGGGTGTGGTGGACGTTGCTGAGCCAGGCGGGGCGCTGGTTGTAAAGATTGGTGAGGGTACGGGTCTTGAGTTCGGACTCGGAAGCGCCCGGCGGGTTTAGCCAATTATCGCGGAGCTCGACCAGGGTGCGAGCAGCGGCGGCAATGGCTTGGACGCGGGGATCATCCTGCGGCTCTTTGCCCGGAGGCCAGGGGAAGGGGAAGGTCAGGAAACAGGTTTCGGCTACATATGTTGGATACGTGCCCTACACCATGCCAAGAAGTATTCTTTAAAGTCCAAACCTCATGAATTCGAGAATTCAAAAGCCCAAAGAAGTAATCATCTGACACGGGCAAAAGCGTAGGACCCGTGAATCGGGAATAACGCCTTGGGTAATCCACATGAATGTGCGATGCTTCGCTACGCGTGGCGTGGCGATAAAACGATTCTTGTTTTGCAGAGCACGTCGCATAGCAGGGATAGTTTCGCCAAGCAGCCACCAATGACGCGCCTTTGCCCTCCCGTCTATTCTTTTCCCGATCCGGTTTTACATGAGTTCTCACATACTCAAAGGGCCACTCGTAGAGCGCTGCTTCGGCCTCGGTCATCGACGTGCCGAAGTCGATGATGTACATGCCGCGAGAACGGCGGGTGATGTCGAGGGCATTGACCCAGGGCTTGACGACATCGGAGTTGGGGCGACCATTCGGGTTGAGCGGAGCGCGGAGCATGCGATCGGCTTCTTCGCGCGACAGATCGAACGGGCCAACCTTGGTGGTGCCCATAAAGCAGATGCCAGCGTTCTCCCTAAGTACCACAGCGGTGCCCACGTTGGTGTCACTGGAGAGATTCGGATGTATTGAACCGACAGCCTCGCCGTTCAGGGTGCGGCTGGAGTCCTCGCCGCCGTCGAAGGCGATCATCGAGATGCGGACGCTTGCACCGTCCAGCACCCAGGGCCGGTCAGAGTGCGCCCAAAAGATACTGCCACTGTTCTGTATGCGCTGAAGTACGAGGCGATTGGCGCCGCCGCGGATGCCTTGCGTGGCCAGAAGGCCGACGCGCTTCACCTTGCGTGCTTCAACAAGGGCGCGCGCCTTCTCAAACCAGTAGGTGACGAGGTCAGCCTCGGCAGGGACGCGACCGGCGTAGACACGAAATAGGTCGTTGACACGCGTATCGCCGAGTTCCCGCCGAAGAAATTTGCCACCGAGGAAGGGTGGGTTGCCGATGATGAAGTCGGCGGGGGGCCATTCGGGTTCGTAGGGCTTGGGTTTGGGTGGTGCGGCGTGAGGGTGCGGGCGGGACGCAGAGCTCTCGGCTGCGCTCAGGATGACGGCAGGAAGGCTCGGGGTGAGACGGGATGAAACAGGAGGAGCCTTGCTGGTGCCGGACAAAGGCGGATGCGCCTCCGGCGCATCACCCACCCTTTGCGCACCGGAGTTGGTGGGGGGCGGGGAGAGTTGTTGCGGCGCAAAGGATGGGGCACCCGGCGCGTGATGTGCGAGGGAGGAAGCAGATCCCTCGGCTGCGCTCGGGATGACAGCATTTGCGCTCGGGATGACAGGGTCGACTGGGCGGTAGCGGAGGATGGCGTCGGCGTGCTGGATGTTATCGAGTTTTTGCAGCACGGGTTCGCGATCTTCCAGAACGCCGTGCTCATGCTTCCACTGGAGAAAGCCGATCCATACGACCACCGAGGCGAGTTCGTGCGCGTAGAACTCGATCTCGATGCCGTAAAGCTGCGAGGGCGAAACCATTTTGGGCAGCACAAGGGAGATGCCCTGCTCGGCGGCAAAGCGGGACGCCTCCAGCCACAGGTCGAGCATGCGGCGCAGGGCGAGATACAGGAAATTGCCGGAGCCGCAGGCCGGGTCGAGAACGCGAACCGAAGTAAGCTCATCGATCCATGTGGCGAGAAGCTTTTCCGACTGCCGCTCGCCAGGGAGACGCCCCTGGCGGCTGCTGCGGGCGGACTCCGCGGCACGCTCCCCTTCGAGCGCTTCCACAATCTGCTCCCGCACTGACGGCCCAGCGCTGCTCCAGCGGGCGCATCAGCACCGGCTCGATGAGCAGCAGGATGTCCTCAGCGCTGGTGTAGTGCGCGCCGATGAGGGACCGGCGGGCGGGGTCCAGCGACCGCTCAAAGAGAGTGCCGAAGATAGCCGGGGAGATGTGGGACCAATCGTAGTTCTTCGACACCTCGTAAAGGATGCCGAGGTCGGCTTTATCGAGCTGGATAACGGAGGCGTTTTCGAACAGGCCCCCGTTGAAGTACTTAATGGTGTGTTCGCCGAAGATGCCCTCTTCGCCGCTCATGGCGTCGAAGAGGAGCGTGAGCTTGCGGAGGAAGCGTTTGGGATTGAAGCGGTCTTCGCTCTGCAGGAGATTGCGAAAGACACGGGCAGGCAGAAGGCCGATGGAGTCCGCGAAGAGGCAGAAGAGGATGCGCATGAGGAAGTGCGCGATCTCTGTGCGGGTTGCGCCGAGGTTGCGTTCTTCCAGTTCGAGGCGTTCGGCGAGCCGGCTGAAGAGTTTGGCGGCGTCCTGGGTGACCTGCGCATCGGTGCGTTCCGGCCGGAGTACGTTGTAGTCGCCGAAGAGGGCGCGGAGAACCGTGAGCGGGGGCAGGGGACAGGCGGCGGTGACCGCGTTGCGGTTGAGGTCGTCCAGGTTGAAGGCGTAGACGCGCTTGGAAGTCGAGGTGAAGTTGGTGTGGACCTCAAAACGGTCCAGGTCGCAGACGACGAGCAGCGGAGGATTGCCGAGGTCTTCGCGGTAGTCATTGAGCTGGTCGTAGGCTTTGCGCAGGTCCTTGTGCTTGCCCTTGTATTCCCAGGCGAAGTGGTCGCGCAGCCAGACATCGGCAAAGCCTTTGCCGCCGCGGGTTTTGCCGACCGGCTTTTCAAAGGCATAGCGCTCCCCGGCGGAGTCGATTGCGGCGGGGTGGGGCTCTCCGAGCATGTCGCACAGGTCGATGAAGTGCGATTGCGCGCCGCTGCGCTCAGACTGGGAGTTGATCTTCCAGCGGTGGACGAACTCGGGAACAGACAGGGCCATGCGTTGGCGTGATTCTACAAGGTGGGGATGCGTGAGCGCGCGCTCGGGTGGGAGGGGCGGGCTACTCGCTGAACCTGATCCGCTACTCTTCCGGGCTCTCCTGAAAATATGGGCACTCCGGAAAGCGGCGCAGCGGCCTGCGCGCCCGCAGTGGGGCACCCGCGCTCCGCATCCAACCGAAGGTTTGGGATCAAGATTCAGGAGGAGGAGTTATGGCCAAGCTACAAGTACCAGTGACGGCGGCGGACCACAGCAAGGGGGATCCGGATGCGCGGATCACGCTGGTGGAATACGGCGATTACCAATGCCCCGACGCAGGCTTCGCGTACACGGTGGTGAAAGAACTGCAAAAGAAGTTTGGGAAGAACCTGCGGCTGGTGTACCGCAATTTCCCCCTGGTAAGAATTCATCCCATGGCGGAGCCGGCCGCCGAAGCGGCGGAGTTCGCTGCGGCGCGCGGCAAATTCTGGGAGATGCACGATGCGCTCTTTGAAAACCAGGAGGACTTGAGTGGTCCGGTGCTTGCCGAGTTAGCCGAAGACCTGGGGCTGGAGCCGGAAGCTGCCGTGGCCGCCATAGAGAACCAGGAATATCTGCAGCGGATCGAGAAGGACGTCGAAGGGGGAAAGCGCAGCGGCGTCCACGGAACGCCGACGTTCTTCATCAACGGCGTGCTCCATCAAGGCGCATACGAGTTCGAGGATTTAGCCGCGGCAATCAAGGCTGCTGCATGAGGCGAGCCGGGGCGTCTTCCTCAACGGGGAGCGGGCACATTTGCATCGGCCAGCGCAAAGGCGAGCACGGTCATCACTGCGGCGTTCTCATTCAGTTCACGCGGCTCGACCTTGTCGAAGGTGTCCGCCGCGGTGTGGTGGTAATTGAAATAGAAACGGCTGTCCTGCAATGGGGCAAAGCCGGGGACGCCTTTGCCCACCAGGAAGCTGGTATCTTCGCCGGTATCGCCACTCCGGGTCAGCACGGAAGCGCCAATGGGTCCGAGCGCGCGGGAAACAGGCTGCAGCCAGTCTTCAAGCTCCGGCTTGCCTGCATAGATAATGCCGCCGGGGTGGCCGGCGCCCAGGTCGGACTCCAGCGCGCCCACGTGGTTGCCGAGTTCCCCGGCATGCTCCTGCAAGTAGGTCTGCGCGCCTGCGGAGCCCTGCTCCTCGTCCATCCACGCGATAAAGCGAACCGTGCGCTTGGGGTGGATTCCGAGTTTCTGCAAAAGGTGAATAGCCTGCATGGAGACGACAACGCCGGCCCCGTCGTCAATCGCGCCAGTGCCCAGATCCCAGGAGTCGAGGTGGCCGGAGACGATCACCACTTGTTCAGGGTGTTCGGTACCCTTCCAGTCGGCGATGACGTTGTAGCTTGCCGCGGCGGGGAGGGTCTGCGGCGTAAGGGTCAGGCGCATGCGGACTGGGCCTTGACGCGTGAGGTTGGCCAGCAGGTCGGCGTCTTCCGCGGTAACGGCGGCTGCCGGAACTTTGGGCAGGTCCGGGCTGTAGTAGGTCATCCCGGTGTGGGGCAGCCGGAAATCGGCGCCCCCGACGGAGCGCACCAGCACGGCCGCAGCGCCCAGTGAGGCGGCTACACTCGGTGCGGCGGCGCGATAAGCGACCGCTTGCCCGTACGCCTCGCCGCCTAGTCCAAGCGCGGCCAGGTGCTTGTCGAAGCGCTCATTCAGCAGCAGGATTTTGCCTTTGACCGTGCCTGCGGGCAAGGCGTGAACCGCGTCGAAGGAGTCGGCGACCACGACCTCGGCCGTGAGGCCGCTCTCCGGAGTAGCCACGCTGCTGCCCAGGGCCGTCAGGACGATCTTCTGCGTGGTGCCGGCGGCGCCGCCGGGCCAGGAGAGCAGGTCGCCGGTCTCCGCGCCGCGCACCCAGTGGGGCACCGATGTCTTTTCAAGATGGACGTCGGCGCCAAGGGCGCGCATCTCGGCAGCAACAAATTGGACGGCCGCCTCCGCCTGCGGGGAGCCGCTGAGGCGCGGCCCAATGTTGTCAGTCAGGTGCCGCAGCTCGGTCAGGGCATAAGGGTCGTCCAGCGCGGCATCGCGCAGGCGGTCCATGGTGGCGACCTGCGCGGCGGTCCACGCGCCAGTGGAGGGGTGCAGGATGCGCGCGATGCGATCCTGTGCTACCGGCGGCGGAGCGGAAGGACTTTGCGCGAAGCCGGGAAGGGAAAGGAGGCAGAACGCGGCGGCAAGGGGGAAAACGAGCTTTGTCACTGGGGGATGCTATCACGGCGGTAGCAGGCGAGCCACCGCATGCAGTCTGCGGTAGTGTCTCAGTTTGAATCTCGGGATTGGGGAAGCGGACCTCTGGTCATTGGTCACACCTGCAATGCGGCGCGCAGATCGTGTTCAACCTCACCTCAGCGCGACGCCGGCTCAAGCTATTCTGAAGAACGTGGGAGGAGATTTTACAGGCATGGCAAAACTTGTCTACGGATTGAACCAGTCGCTGGATGGCTACGTCGATCACATGAAGCTTGGGCCGCCTTCACCCGCGGCCTTCCGTCATTTCATCGAGCTGGTGCGTGGCCTGACGGGCCTCATCTACGGTCGCCGCACGTACGAGATCATGCGTTATTGGGACGACGATCTTCCTGATTGGGACGCGGAGGATCGCGACTTCGCGGTGGCGTGGCGGAGCCGGCCGAAGTGGGTCGTGTCGCGTTCCCTCAAGTCAGTTGGCCCCAACGCCACGCTTGTCGCGGATGACTTCGAGAAGGCGATACGCAGGCTGAAGGCTGAGCTGGCTGGCGAGATTCACGTTGGCGGACCAGCGCTCGCGCAAAGCCTGACCGAGGCCGGTCTTATCGATGAGTATCGACTCTACCTCCGCCCCGTCGTGCTTGGTGGTGGCACGCCATTCTTCGCCGGCCCCCGGCCGCCGCTCCATCTGCTGGCCAGCGAGTTAATTGCCGATGACATGATTCGGTTGACGTACGTTCCGGCTTAATCGCGCGACTCGCCCGACGGACTGCGCGCAGAAATTCAAACTGAGACATACCTAGTCTGCCGGATGGTTGCTTCCGGGGCACGTTACTGTATTTGCGGCGGTAACCTCCGAGCCCGGCAATCGTCACCATAAATTGTCCAAAGAAGCTGGATAACCGGCTGTTCGTGGCCGATGATGATGTTGTGAAAGAAATAGACCTGCGGAATGACCTCGCGTCGTAGTTGCTCGGCTGCAGGCGACGCGGGTGGGGTATGGGAGACGCACATGGGAAATGGGCCAATGCGCTTTTGGATCGAACTGTTCTTTCTGAATTACTGGCGGGAGACTGCTGTGGTGAGTGTGCTGCTGGTGGCGTATGCCACTGTTCTGCGCCGCGTCATCGGCTGCGAAGCGAGCCCTGGAAAATCCGGCAGGACCGCTCCCTCTACAGTGAAAATCGGCCAGCGGGCCGCGATGCTGATTCTGCTTCCATTGGTGCTGAGCGCCACGGGCTGCGGCTTGTGGTACAACACGCCCGGCGGCGGCTTCGGTGGCAGCTCCGGAGGCGGAACAGGGGGCGGTGGTGGTAACGGCCCAGGGAACGGCGGAGGCGGCAGCATCACGGCTCCGCTCACGGTCGCTCCGGCGTCGCTTACCTGGGTCAAGGAGCCAGTCGGCCAAACTGCCGGGGCTAAGACAATCACGGTTACAAACCCTAACACGGCCGCCGTTACCATCGCCTCCATCGCGAGCGGCAACGACTTTGTTCTCAGCGGCAACACCTGTCCTTTGAGCGGCACTACCCTGGCTGCTGGAGCTAATTGCACCTTGTCCGTTCAATTCCGGCCCCAGGCGGAAGGCGCCATCGCGGAGAACCTCAGCATCGTGAGCAACGCGTCCACCGATCCGCAGAACGTCGCGCTTTCTGGAAATGGAGTGGCTGGCCCGCTGCTGTTTACGCCCTCGGCGCTCAGCTTTCCCACGACAGATGCTGGACAGACCAGCCCTCAACAGACTGTGACACTGGCCAACACCACCGCCTCCGCGATCACCATGACCGCTATCACGCATACCAACATGTTCCCGGAGACCAACAACTGCACACCAACACTTCCCGCCGGAGCCTCGTGCACTTTTAATGTCACCTTTGCGCCGCTTTGCAGCGGTTCCAAGACTGGAACAGTTACCGCCCACGCCGGGAACGACACGGTTCTACTCTATTTATCGGGCACCGCGACGGGCACCAGCACCTGCCCCGGCCCCGGCGTTCCCAGCGGAAACACCGCGCTCTCGATCGCCCCTGGCCGCCTGCTCTTCGGCGATCAGCCAGTCGGCAGCACTACCACTTTGCAACTGGTCGCGACCAACTACCAGACCTACGACATCAACATCGCCAACATTTCCATCCCGGCACCCTTCAGCCAGGTAAACAATTGCCCGCCCACGCTCCCGCAAGGCTTCAGCTGCACCATCAACGTCAGCTACGTTCCCACCGCAAAGGGCTACTCCAGCGAACTGCTCAGCATCACCGACAGCGGGGCCGCTGTGCCGCAAACCATCCCGGTTACCGGGAATGCCGTGCCCGCAGGTTCGCAGAGCATTGTCGATAAAAACGAAGCCAGTGATACAGGAGGGAGATACTGATAACGCCAAGAACCGGTAGTCCATTGCACCTAGGCAGAGATGAGCGCGACCGCGACTAGCGCCAGCACCATGCCTGCAGCCTGGGTGCGGCTCGTCCGCTCCTTCAATAGCAGCGCGGCCAGCAGGATGGTAGCAGCCGGGTACAACGAGGAAAGCACGGCGGCGATGTCCAGGCGGCCTATGCGGGTCGCCATGATGTAGAAGGAGTTGCCGCTGGCGTCGAAAATGCCGGCAATCGCGGCGAGCCCGAGGACGGCCCAGCTCAAGCGCTTCGCAAGACTCGCATTCGGACTACCGGCAAGGTTTTCATCGGGGAATGCCGAAGCACCCGGCGCAATCGGCGGTTCGATCTCCGGCGCACTTCCCTTGACCTTCGCGCGCCGCCCCAGCACCGCGATGCCAGTGGCCAGCGAAGCGCTCGAAATCCGCGAACAAGCCAGCGGCCAGAGCACGCCGCCGCGCCCAGCCAGCTTTAGCAAAATAAACAGCAGCCCAAAACTCGCCCCCGCAGCCACGCCGAGCAGCAGCCCCTGGCTATTCATCTTCGCCCCCGGTACGGTCGGGCCCGCGGCCACCATCCAGATCGCGATCGCCGCCACAGCGAAGCCGACCCACTGCCGCGGCGCTGGCAGTCCCTCGGTAAAAAACGCGAACACCACGGGGAGCAGCGCAGCCAGAACACCACTGATTGAGGCAGTTGCGCCCATCTTTCCCAGCGCCAGCGCCTTATACAAAAGGATCACGCCGCTTCCACAGGCGATGCCCCCGGCCAGCCCATACCAGGCCGAAGCCCGATCCGGCAGCGCCGATCGCGTCGCCAGCGCCAGCCCGGTAAGCACCAGCAGGCTCAGCGTATGGGAGATACCCACCACGGCGGAGGACCGAATCCGCTTTGCCGCCAGACCCCCGACAAAGTCGCTGGTTCCCCAGATCGCCGCGGAAAACAAGCTCAGCGCCGCTGTTTCTCCTGCTGGAGAAAAGAGGCCCGCCGGAGAGAACGCCCCGGCAGCGCTCATCGCTGCAAGTCGGTCGCCCGCGGGTAGTAGCCTCTCTTTGCGATCACGTCCAGGTTCGGCCGCTCCACATGCACATCCAGCACGCGATACTTCCCATCGATCACCGGGATGTGGCTGTAGTAGCCCAGCGTGTACTGTGTCCGCACTTCCTCCGCAATCCGCGCAAAGCTGCGCTCAATCCCGTTGGTGGAGAACTCGGACTCCAACACGCCACCCGTCGCCAGCGTGTAGCGAGGCAGGACATTCTCCGCCGGAATCAGCGGCAGATGCACGCGATCCAGATAGCCGATGCCCCAGGTCGCCGCATCCCCCACCATCGTCGCGTACACCGTCTCCTGGTTCGATTGCAGATATTGGACCACTTCCTTCACACTCGCCTTCGAGCGCGAATCCTTGCCGTCGCTGACGACATAGATCACGCGCCGCCGCCCCTTCTCCCGCGTCGACAGTGCATTGCCCGCCGCCAGGATCGCGTCGGACAACGTGTGCGTTTCCCGCGGAATGGTGATAAACCCGGTGCTGGATCGCCCCGGCGTGGTGTTCGGATCCACAGGCTTGTTATTGATGAGTGGCCCACTCGCCAGCGGCCCACTGTTCACCGGCGTATCCATCTCGGTGCCGGTCGCCTTTGCCCGTTCCAGCACCGCTGGCAGCCGCGCTCCTTGCGAAGCCGTAAACGTCGTCTGCTCCGTCACCCCGTTGGCATAGGTGAAAACGGCAATCTCGTCCGCAGGCGTAAACGCCCCCTGCAACGCCCCCAGGCTGGTGTTGACCTTCGCCATGCTGTCGCGCGGCAGGCTCTGGTCGATCACAAAAGCCACCGAAAGCGGCACCGGATCCACACTGAAAAACGAGATATGCTGCCGCTGCCCGTTCTCGTATACACGGAAGTCGCGAAAGGTAAGCCCGGCTACCTGCTGATGATTCTTGTCCAGAACCGTCACCGGCACGGTCACAAAATTGACCGGCACCTTGATGCGGAAGTTCTGCGCCTCTTCTGCCGTCTTGGGAACATAAGGAGCCTCCTGCTGCGGCGGCCCGTCCGTATTCGGCGCGCTCCCGGCAGCCGGCGCCAGGGCCTCTGCCGGTGGTGTCGTCTGCTCCCCCGCAGTCGCCTTTCCCGGCGCTACCTGGCTAGTCAAATCCTTCAAACTATCGCTGCCGCTTACCCCGCTGCCAGACCCCTGCGCGCCAGCACCCTGCACCCCCGGCGCATCCGGCACGGTCTGCGACCCCGACTCCGTTTGCGGCTGCGGCGCCGGCGCATCCGGCACACTCGCGTGTTGCGGAGCCTGTTCCAGGCCCGTGCCCGTTTTCGCCGCTCCCGCCAGCGGAACCGCCAGCGCTATTGCCAAGACTCCAAGCCTCACTACCAACCCCCAGGGAAACCATTCCGTGATTCTGTGTCCGGCTCTGTCGCTTCCGGATCTAACTCCGCTTCCGTTTGTGCAACTAAATAGATGCACCCGCCGCTCTGTGCGCGTTTGCCGGAAAGTATTGCCAGCCTATCAGATGGACGCAGCCTCCGAGCGTTCGTAAGTTCGCGCGCTCGCGACGCCTTCCGGGGAGGGGAACCGTAACCTTCCGGGGCAGGAAGATCGTAACAGGAGAAGCACGCACGAGCGAGCTGCCGGAAACTGCATTATTCTTAGTGTCTCGCCTGCCCTGCCCAACAGAACTTTCCTCCCGCACTCACGTCTAATAAGGAGCATGCGCCGCCTCCTTCCCGCCGCCCTTCTCGCCCTCGCCCTCTTTGCCCCGTCCGCGCCCTGGCTCCACGCCCAATCCGCGCCTTCGCCGGACGCCGCCCCGCAAGGTCCCGCCGCCGACCCCAACGGCCCAGACGACCAGACCCCCGTCACCACCTTCAAGGCCGAGGTCAACCTCGTCTCGCTCTACTTCAGCGCGCGCGACAAGCACGGCGTCCTCATCCCCAACCTCACCAAGGACGACTGCACCGTCTTTGAAAACAAGGCGCCCCAAAAGCTCAAGAACTTCACCCGCGACACCGACCAGCCGCTCACCCTCGGCATCCTGCTTGACACCTCCGGCTCCCAGCAAAACGTCCTCCCCATGGAGCAGCAGACCGGCTCCGCCTTCCTCAAGCGCATCCTGCGGCAGAAGGACGAAGCCTTCCTCGTCTCCTTCGATATCGATATCGACCTGCTCTCCGACTACAGCTCCAACGCCTCCGCCCTCGCCCACGACATGGACAAGGCCCAGATCAACGTCGGCGGCGGCAACGGACCAGCCCCCGGCATCGGCCAGGGACCCATCGCCCAGCACGGCGCCCCCAAGGGCACAGTGCTCTACGACGCCGTCTACCTGGCCTCCCATGACAAGCTGTCCTCCGAGACCGGACGCAAGGCCCTCATCCTGCTGACCGACGGGGAAGACCAGGGCTCCGACAAGCGCATCGAGGACGCCATCGAAGCCGCGCAAAAGGCCAACGCCATGGTCTACGTCCTGCTCATCGCCGATCGCGGCTTCTACGGCGGCGGCTACGGCATCAACATGGGCTACTCCGGCGACAGCTACATGAAGCGCATGGCCGAGGCCACCGGCGGCCGCGTCATCGACGTCGGCAACAACGGCAAAAAGATGGAGCAGGCCTTCCAGCAGATCGAAGACGAGCTGCGCACCCAGTACGTCGCCAGCTACACCCCCCTCGACCCCCGGGAGGACGGCACCTACCGCCGCATCGACGTCCAATGCCAGCAAGGCGGCGAAAAACTCAAAGTCCAAAGCCGCAAAGGCTACTACGCCATCGCCCCGCAGGACTGAGCGGCGCCGCCACAGGAGCACTCGCTGCTGGCCCGCAGGCGCTCTCTCGCCTCCGCCTCTCCTGCCTTCCCGACCGTAGCCGAGGGATCTGCTTGCTATCCGCTCTGCTTCCCCTGCCTTGTCATCCTGAGCGAAGCACACGCAGTGTGCGCAGCCGAAGGACCTGCATCTCCCTTCTTTTGCTTTGACTTGTCATCCCGAGCGGAGTGTCACAAAGGGACATGCAGCCGAAGGACCTGCATTTGCCTTTCCCTCTCACGCACACGCACTCCCACCAACCTTTTTGTCATCCTGAGCGAAGCGCAGCGCAGCCGAAGGACCTGCATTTGCCTTGTCACCCTAAGCCGCGCCCAAGCGCCCACCTTAAGCGCACCGCTATCACAGAAGATGCATTGCGCAACAGTTGCTCAGTACGCCACACTTACCGCCATGTCGGGCCCCCGCACCTACTACGTCTACATCGTAGCCAGCCGGACACGCGTCCTCTACATCGGCTTCACCAGCAACCTCGACCAGCGGATCTGGCAACACAAGCAGCGAAACTTCGCCGGTTTCTCCACCGATTACAACTGCAACCGTCTTATCTGGTTCGAACGCTACAGCCATGCCTCAACTGCCATCGCTCGCGAGAAACAACTCAAAGGCTGGACCCCGCCAGAAAAAGCTCAACCTCATCCAGCAACAAAACCCCACCTGGCTCGACCTCAGCGAGAACTGGTCCTCCGTCTAAGGTCACCACACGGTCGAATCACCACACACCCTGGGATCACCCCACACCTAGGGATCACCCCACAACCTTGTCATCCTGAGCGAGCAGGCCAGCTTCACCGGCCTGCGCAGCCGAAGGACCTGCATTTGCCTTCGCTCAATCCTGAGCACTGATAAAACCCGCATCCACCCCGCCCAAAAACCCTCGTCATCCTGAGCGAAGCGCAGCGCAGCCGAAGAATCCGCATTTGCCTTTGCTCACATTCTGAGCCAAGCCGAAGAACCCGCATTTACACCCGCATCCCCCCAACCCTCGTCATCCTGAGCGAAGCGGAGTCGAAGGACCTGCATCTACCTTGCTCAAATTGAACGTCCCTACACGCCTTTGTCATCCTGAGCGAAGCCGAAGGACCTGCATTTTGCTTTTCTAGGCCGCCCGGTGTGTGCGCTGGCCCTCCACGCCGACGACACCATGCGCGAATCGTCGACATGGCAAGGCCTCCTCCTGCCACACCTGGCGCCATCGTGGTCCGCAACGGCTTTTGCTACCGCTGCACGTCATACGGCTCCACCTCCGGCTGCAGCTAAGATAGGCGTCCATGCTTTTGCACAGGACGGGCACCGGAATAACAAAAGGCTTCGCAATTACAATTAGAGTTCACTTCGACTCACCAAAATTTACTCTACTAAGTTGCTGCGACCAGGAGCGTTATGGCAGACGAGACATTTCCATTGCCCGGTTCTTCCTATAAAGAACTCACGAAGATAATTCAAGCATATGCACAAGCCGGGCTTTCAGCAACTCCCGCAGATGTTGGTAAGCTCTCTGGCATTCACGAGAGTAATGTAAGCCGAAATAACAAGTTTCTTGTCGCAGTAGGATTGGTAGAAGGTAAGCAGAAAAAGAATGCAACCCCATTGGGCAAACACCTTGGCAATGCATTAGCCTTCAATCTCGTCGAAGAGATAGAGAGTGATTGGCGACATGTAACATCTTCCGTAGACTTCCTCCAGAAGGTGATTACTGCAATAAGGATTCGCAGAGGAATGGATGAGAGCACTTTGTTGGCCCACATTGCATTTACTTCCGGCACTCCAAAAATGCCTCCGCTATGGCCGGCGCTGGGGCCCTGCTTGAAATTCTAAGACTTGCTCGGGTGGTCAGGGAGGAAAATGGCACATATACAGCAGTGGACTCTGTGGCCAGCCCCGGGAATGCTCTCGAGCGGTCTGAATGGAAGCCAATCTCCACAATTCCAGCATTAGGCACAACTCTTTATACTCGAGACAGCCCCGCTATACATCAAGCCCGACCATCTTCCCAGGATGGGGTCGTTGAAAATAGTTCTTAATGTTAACTGTGGCCCTGAGGATTTAGAGGGGTTGGGCTTAAAATTGAGGCGGATACAAGAAGACTACTCTCGCGCTCTGGAGGTTAATGTTTCCATTGAGGAGTCAATACCCGTACAGGTGCCAATTCCGAGCCGAATGAGATTGGCGGTGATTTCCCTGGCCAGCAAGAAGACCAAGGCCGAATAGTAATGCCACAGATTTCAGCCCAAACTACGGCGGAGCACATAGTTGGAGTAATTGACGCCGCAACTGCTTTCGCGCGATCTCTATCCGTTGATGACGCCGCCCGCTTCTTAGACATCACGCACGATCGTTAAAGCTGCTTTAGAAATGGCATCTGAGCTAGAGTTCATGCGACGAATCGGACAAGACTATGAATCAAAAACACATCTTTCTCGCCTTATTAGTGTTTCACCGTTGGATGTCAAGGCGGTTATGCTTCGCGTTGCGCTGGAATCTTATCTTCCATTTATCACGTTTCGTGAGCGGTTCACATATACGCAAGATATGTCCACGGCTGCCCGGCAGGTGAAGGAGCTATTCAATTTAGCAGCAGCTAGAGACGCAATCAAGGATACGCTTGTAAGTTTGGGCACCTACACACAAGCGTTTGTGCCCAGAGGTGGCGGCCAATACCAGCTGGGCGCTATGCCTGCTCCGAACGACTTGATTCTGCTTTCGGCAGCCTGCGACAGCATTGTAGCTGCGGAGCAAAGAATACGAGCACAGACTGGCCTAGCTGCGGATATCGATCGCACTACCGTGCTGGTTCCTTTGGCAGATGCTCTGATGCGCGCAAGAAACAAAGATTCACGTGGTGCCGTGGTGACAGCTGGTAATGCCATAGAAAGCTACTTACTCTCACAAGCAGCGATGTGCGGAGCATCAATGCAGGGAGCTAACGGTATCAATTCAAAACTCGATCGCTATGCGCACCATAATCGTAGTCTGCCTCCTAAGCTCATCGCAATGGGTAAGTACCTCGGCAATGTTAGGAATGCGGCCGATCACGGAACCGACGCCGAGATTGGGCTGCCTTGGACTGTCACTGAAAGTACTGGAGTTGAGTTCGTCTATGTAGCATGCTCGTTTATCGCAGCGACCTTTGCGCATTTGAGGGGAACCTTAGGATCGATCTGAAAAATTGGGCCGTTTCCGGCGCGCTCGTGTCACCGACAACAAACAGCAGATCGTCATCCGCGCCGACATCCTCGCGTTCTTAAGCAAACCAGCAGACGCTACCGAAGCCGCATCAATGCTGCCCTCCGAGAATACATCACCGCCCATGGATACCGGGTGCCCTATCCTTTGCACGGCATAGCTCTGTGAATGACCTGTAAGTACGGTGCAAAGTGTGGGCTCGGCGCAACCGCGCCGACCATTGCGTGTCTCGACGTGATCCGCCACTCGTAGGGTCTTCGTGTCTACTTCCGTGAGCCCAGATCAGTCAATCCCAAGTAGTCCTTACCTGCAACTCGGAAGTAAGCTACACTCCGCCCATGCCTTACACGATCTTCATCAGCAGCAAAGGCCAGATCGTCCTACCCGCCGAACTCCGCCGCTCTCTCGGCCTGGGCACCGGCACGCGCCTCCTCGTTACCGAATCCGAGGGTCGCCTCGTCCTCAGCCCCATCGGTGAGCGGCTGGTGGATCAACTCCAGGGCTCGCTTTCAGATGGCTCCCTTGTCGACGACCTCAAGCACTGGAGATCGCCCGACCGGTGGTGACCTATGTCTGCGACGCTAGCGCCATCCTTCGATTTCTCGATGGCGAAGCAGGCGCGGAGGACGTCTCGGAGGTTCTCAAGCTGGCGATGGGTGGCCAAGGCAGGATACTTGTCTCAGCAGCCCACTACGGCGAGATCGTCGGCGTTCTTCACAAGCGCTACGGAGAGCGAAAGGCCGCTGGCATCCTCGCCGACCTTGAAGCCCTCCCCCTCGAAATCATCGATGTCACTCCATCCCGCGCTGCGGCCGCCGCTCGGCTCCGCATCGCTACCGGGCTTCCCTACGTTGACGTTTTCGCTCTGGAGCTGGCCTCCTCTCCCGGCCACCAGCTCATCACCGCCGATTACGATTTCAAAGCTGGGGAATCCCATGCGAGTCTCCATTTCCTCGGTCCAAAGCGGCCCTGATGCAAGCGGAATTTCCACCGGATCTTTGGCGTAGTAATTCCCCCAACCTGCCATACTGGTATTAGGGATCAAGAAAAACGCATCACCCCAAGGGGCTGCTCCACGCGGAGCAGCCCCTAACTCATTGACTGAGAGGAATTTGCGGGTAAGCCCAATCGTATGACGTATTTAGCCCGAAACCCTTCCCCTAAGTTGCTGATTCGACAGTTCTTGATCAACAAGTACCCCTCCCTGCTGGGGAGGGGGATATCCCGCCTGCACCTTTCCACTACGGAGGACACACCTTGTACGCCGAATGCCGCCACGTCAAGACCAACGGAGCGAAGTGCCATGCGCCGGCGCTCCGCAAGAGCCACTGGTGCTACTTCCACGACCGGCTCCACCGCCGCCAGTCGCATCCGGGTGGTCGCCCACCCCGCCCCGCGGCCAGCCTCGCCCTGCTCGCGCCCGGCACCGCAACCCTCGACTACGGCCACATCCCCGTCGCACCGGCAGCCGGCGCCGATCCCAGCTTCCGCCTACCCGCGCTGGAAGACTGCGGCTCCATCCAGTTTGCCCTCAACGACGTGCTCCAGGCTCTCGCCGCCAACCAGCTCGATCCCAAACGCGCCGGCCTCCTGCTTTACGGACTCCAGATCGCCAGCCAGAACAGCCGCGAGCTCAGCGCCTATCACGACCCTGTCCGCGCCGTCACCTACGCCGCCGATGGCTCCGCCCTCGGGCCCGCCGAACAAGGCTGGGACATCGAAGACCTGCCGGACGAAGACGACGAGGACGAAGACGAGGATGACGAGAACAATCATTCCTTGCCGCAGGCGGCCAGGAGGTCTACCCTCTGAGCGAGCGTTCCCCGTCCAGGCGGTCGGGGCCCGAGCTACTTCTCCCTTTCAAACGGCGATGTCTGCGCACAGAAAAAGATTGCAGTGCGTCAGTGGACCCATGCTAGAATGAAGTCACGTCGAATACGTTTCAGGTTACCTCTTGTTCTGTACAGCAGTTCTTTACTAGCAGAGATCCCGAACACCGCATTCAGCGTTATCTCAGCAGTAAAGGAAATTGCACAATGGAACAGGGAACAGTGAAGTGGTTTAACGACGCCAAGGGCTTCGGGTTCATCAGCCGTCAGAATGGTGAGGATGTCTTCGTGCATCACACCGCCATCCAGTCCAACGGATTTCGCACCCTCCAGGAAGGCCAGGCCGTTCAGTTCAACGTGACCAAGGGCCCCAAGGGCTGGCAGGCAGAGAACGTCCAGGCTCTCTAAGCCATACGCATTCTCGCATCGCGCAAAAGGACGGCTTCGGCCGTCCTTTTGCTTTGCCCGCAAGCAGGCAGCCAAGCGCGTTTGATCGCATCAGAACATCGAAAACAACCCCTCTCAGCGTAAGGTGCTTCTACCTTTCAGGGCACTAGCCCAGAATGAGGACACCATGGCGAAAGAAGCACATAAGAAGGCAGCAGAACACCACGAGAGCGCAGCCAAGTCGCATCGCACAGCCGCGGAGCATCACGAGAAGGGCGACCACGAAGAGGGCCATAAGCACTCCACCGCCGCTCATGAGCACTCCACCAAAGCTCACGGCTCTTCGACCGAAGCGCACGCGAAGTCCGGGCAGCAGAGCAAGAAGTAGTGCGCTAACGCCCAGCAGGCCGCACATCGTGTGCGGCCTTTGTGCTGCCCGCCTATGTACGCCTTTATTCGAACGGGCTCGCTAGGCGTGGAGCTCCTGACCGAGGTAATGGCGCGGAAGTGATAGCCCATATCGGGACGCCTGCCCGGTTGGTAAGGTGGTGTCCCCACGATTTCCGCTTATTCTGCAGGAGAAATCTTCCTGAGAGGACGAGCACATGCACATCAAGAGTTGCGGAGTTGCTGTATTGGCTGGTTGGTTTGCACTGCTGGCGGGGTGCGGCGACAAGACGGCCGCAAACAAAGAAAACTTCACCGCTGCGCTGAAAGAGACCTATTCTGCCACGTCAGACTGCCTCTTCGACAAGGCCTTGCACTTTCCCTATGAAGTCGGGGTAAACGACAAGCTGCTAAGCGATACACGCCGCCGCCTCGATGCACTCACCACCGCCGGCCTGGTGGAACGTGAGCCGCAGATCAAGGGCCACGACACAATCAACCACTATGTCTTAACCGCTAGCGGACAGGCTGCTCCTGGTGGAGGCCGATTCTGCTACGGCCGGCGGGAAGTCACCAGTGTGGATCGGTTCACAGAACCCGCAGAGTTCCATGGCAGCCGATTCACCAAGGTGGATTATCACTTTCACGAGAAGACGAATGCGGATTGGGCCAGGGCAGCGGCCATCCGGAGCGCATTTCCTGAGGTCGCGAAGGTCATGTCAGAGCAGCCGGTAGACGAAGCCACGTTGGTGCTGACCCAGGATGGCTGGGTGCGCAACTCGGATTAGGTTGGCGGTAATCTGGCTGCTCGATCAGGCTCTCATAATCGCAGCAGCACAGAAGCGGCTGGCTCTTGTACGGCAGCACGGCAAGGACCCCACCCTGGTGGGGTTTTCTTGTGTGCGCGAGACGATGCGGGACGGCAACCGGACAAGCAGGAAAGGACTCTATCTACAAGAGGTGAACATGATGACGGAAGAGCGCGAGACGCACCACAAAGGACATACGGCGGAGGAGGCTCGTGAGGCGGCTGAGAGGGCGTTACGGGGTGAGCACAGTGCGGTACCGCCGAGCGATCTGGCGGATGGAAAACATGCGAAAGTCGCATGGGGCGCATCTGGAGATCGAGGAAGAGATGAAGCCGAGGACCAAGGCAGAAGGCGATCTGATCCTGGGCGTGCATACCAAGGGCCGGAAACAGCCATAGTGGCATGCGCGCCTGGGCTTCGACTCATGCCTAACTCCTGGGCGGGAAGTTGTGAAACATGGTGGCGAAGTCTTCATAAAGTTTGTGGACGTTTTTGTCGGTCTTGTCTGAGAGGTCTTCTTTGGTAGTGCCGCGCCAGAGCAGGTGTTTTGTCTTGCTGTCATACATGTCGACGACAACAGTGCGAACGCGCTGATCCACTGTTCGGGTGGTGGACATATCTGGGCCGTCATCCCAGCCACCCCAACCCCAGCCTCCCCAGCCCCAACCGCCGCCGAGGCCGTTGTAGTAGGTTTCAAGGCTCTTCTGGTCCTTGACATCGCCGACGGCGAAGAGGGAGACGTCGCCGCCGGTGGGGACGCGCTCCCAGCCTTGTTGCTGGAGGTAATGGTCGATGCCGTCCTGGATGCGGCTCTTGTAAAAGGGATTGTCAGTCTGCACCTTCTGCCAGGAGTAGGTGTGGTAGCGCTCGAAGTTGGCGGTGTGGTCGTAGTCGGTCTTGACCTGGTCGGCGGCGAATGCCGTGACCGAGACAAACAGGCAGAAAACAGCGGCGAAGGCAGCAAGAGTTCTCGATCGCATGGTGTATTTACCCTCCGGATGCTCATAGGTGAGAGGGAGGGTGCGTCGTGAGAGGTTGTGCTGCCCCGGTGCGTCGGTTCAGGTGGGGTACCCCCTCCCCTGCAGGGCGGGGTATTTGTGGTCTAAGTACTGTTATATGTGCCAGTTACGGGAAGGGTTTCGGGCTAAATTGCGTCATATGATTGGGTTTACCCGCAAATTCCTCTCTGTCAACGAGTTAGGGCTGCTCCGCGTGGAGCAGCCCCTTGGGGTGGTGCGTTTTCTTGATCCCTAATACCAGTATGGCAGGTTCGGGGAATTACTACGCCACGGTTTCTGTTGATTTCTCTGGGCATGGGGCTGTGGTCTCTCACCCGTCTCCCAGTCACCCAGCAAGCGAAACTGCCCGCTTGCCGGGATCTCGGGTGCGCGGGATGGCAGACGTAAAGGCGAAATGCAGGTTCTTCGGCTGCGCTGAGGATGAGCAAAATGCAGGTCCTTCGGCTGCGCGGGCCGGTACTGCCGGCCTGCTTCGCTCAGGATGACAAGCAAAGGCGCTCAGGATGACAACGGTTGGAGGGGTTTGCCGATCTCCCAGTGGTGGCCGAAGGGATCGACGACACGCCCGAGGCGCCAGCCGTACTGGTTGCTGACGGGGGAGACGACAGTGGCTCCGGCGGCGACGGCGCGACCGAAGGCGGCGTCCGGGTCAGGGACGGTGAGGACCATGCGGACGGACCCGCCACCGAGGGACTCGGGGCTGAAGTTCTGGTGTTCGGGGGACTCGTCGGCGAGCCAGAACTCGGCTCCGTTGACGGAGAGCTGGGCGACGACGGCTCCGTCCGGGGCGTCGATGCGGAAGAGTTCGGTGGCGCCGAAGGCGGCTTTGTAGAAGTCGATGGCCACTGCTCCGCGGCGGACGGAGAGCATGGGGGCTATGGTGGTCTTCCGGGCCGGGGAGATTTCAGGCGGCGGGTTCGGCGATGAAAACATGGGCGCTCCGGATTAAGGGCTAGCGGTATCAGAAGCAGGCGGGTGCGGGGGGCTAGATGGCCGCGCTCCGGCGGAGCAACAGGACGCCGCCGACGATCGAAAGGAGATCGACGGCGAGGGCGAAGGCGACCATCAGCCAGAATCCGGGCGTGGCGTTGGCGACGTGCGCGGAGTAGTGCTGGATGAAGTGCGCCATGTGGAAGGCGTTGATAAGGATGGCGATGCCGCAGATGATGGCGAGGATGCGCATGGGTTCCCTCCGGTGCGGAAATGGGCCCGGGAGCTTTGGGTGAGAGGGTAGTCGATGCGGGGGTGGAGGGCAAGGAGTTCTTGCGGGCGGCCCGTTGTGGTCTTTCACCGTTCAGGAACTCGCGCTCAGGACGGGCACCGGGCGATCACGACTGCCGAAATGAGGGGTCGGCGCTTTGCGCCGAGCCCACCCTTTGCACTGGACAGCTCTGGAGTCGGAAGAACCGTGCCGTGCAAAGGATGGGGCACCCGGTTCGTGGCTATCTGTGGGCGGCGATGTATTCGCGGAGCGCGGCGTTGATGCGGCTCTGGTAGCGCTTGCCGGTCTGCTTGAAGAAGGCGAGGACGTCAGCGTCGAGGCGGAGGGTGACCTGCTGCTTGTTTTCCGAGGGGACGAGCGCGCCGGGGCGGGTCCAGGTAGCGTTCTGCTGAGACGGGATGTCGGTGTAGTCGATGGCTTTGGCGCGGAGGGCACGCTTCTGGGCGGCGGTGAGCGTGGGCGGGTCTTGCGGGTCGAGCCTATATCTGACCGTGCCAGTAGCTTTCGCGCTCATGGGAGTCTGCCTTTCTTGCGGAGATGATACGAATGCGCTCGTCTCGTGTGGTGTAGGTAACGGTGAATTCGAATTCATCTACGACTCCGATGGTGATCCAGCGATCCTCGCCATAGTCGCGGGTGTCGTGCCGTTCCAGCCGATGCTCGTCGAGAAAAACGCGCGTGGCGAAAGGAAAGGAGACGCCGTGCTTGCGGAGGTTCGCTTTGGCTTTGGCGGGCTCCCACTCAAAGTCCACGACAAAATTGTACTACATTTGTAGTTGCATTGTGGGAAGACGGAAAGAGCCGCGGCTCCCTGGCTGTTGTGGTCTCCCACCCTTCGCCAAAGGAGGGCTCAGGATGGGGGCACCCGGCCGCTGTGGCTGGGCGAAGGTGGGAAGTGGAGGTGGTTGGGGTTGTAGATGCGTTCGAGACCCAGGGCATGATGGGAGTTTAGGGAGGTTGGGCTGGTGCGGTAGAGGACGGAGGTAATGTGATTGGGGGAGGAGAGCGGAATGGAGGCGCCTGCGGCGCGGCTGGACACAGGCACCCGGAGTAGTCATTGAATATTTTTTAGGCATCCAGCATACTGCGTGCTGCAGCGCAAGACATCAGGTCGTGAGGATAGTTCGTGAGGACCGCTACGGTTAGATTCCAGGTGACTGCTTTGGCTCTGTGCTTGTGCGCAGGGTATAGATCATTGGCGCAAGAGAAAAACGCAGCCGGGAAGATCGCACCTGTTCTTGATATTCGCGAACTTATGTCTGTTTCAGACTTCAAGGGCGCCGGATTAACCAAGCTTACCGCGGACGAGCTTGCGAACTTGAATCTGTGGCTAACGAAACTCGCCGAGACGGTCGAGAAGGATGCTGGTCAGCCCTCTACAGCCAGCTATAAGGAGCGCGTTGCCCCATTGCAACCCGCCTCGGATGCGATCGAAAGTCAAATCGACGGAGACTTTGAGGGATGGAGCGGAGAAACCATATTCAAACTACAGAACGGGCAGATATGGCAGCAGGCCTCTTATGACTATCAATACGAATACGCATACTCGCCCGAGGTCACGATTTACAAAACATCTGAATGCTACAAAATGAAAGTAGAAAACGTGTCTGATGTTATTTGCGTGAAGCGACTTAAGTAGTTGCAACAACACGCTTGCAGACCGATACGCCTATCTGGTAAAGAACATTTCTAAAACCTTAGGAAGAGCAAGCTTGAGGGTTTCAACTGTAATCACTCCGGATGCGTTTTTCGCTGTGCTCTTCAACTTAATCCAAATGTTATCTTCTTTGATTGCATCAAGAAATTCATGCCCCTCGTGAGTCATACCGGTTATGATCCAGTCTTCGCCGGCGAAGTCTGAAGCATCAATGGCCTCAATTAAATCAATTTCCGCCATCAGCTTTACATGGTAGCCGAACTCATCATTGCTGACTCCGTCGAGAGATCGCAGATTGCAGCGGGCATTAGGGCAAGCTTCAACCGCTTGCAGGATTCTGCGATAGAGTTCGAGGTCTCGTTTCATTGCTAGCGTCCACCTTGAAAGAGCAAAAGACGGCCATAAGTTCTCCTGATTACAGCCGCCTGACGAAGATAGTGGCTAGCTGCAGCCACTGGTGCTGCCGCAGGACATACAGCGGTAGCAGGAGCCGTTGCGGACCATGATGGCGCCGCAGGTGTGGCAGGAGGGGGCGTCGCCCATGTCGACGAGTTCGCGCATGGCGTCGGCGGCATGAACCACCCCAGCACGCAAACCCGGCGTGCCGGGGACCCCGGGAATGGCGGCGACGTTGGGCGTGGACTGGGCGATGGGGTTGGGGCTGAAGCCCTCTTCTTTGGTGGTGTAGGCGAGGTCGGGGCTGGCGGAAGCGCTGCGCGCGGCTGGATTGTTTACATGCAGGTCCTTCGACTGCGCAGGCCGGTACTGCTGGCCTGCTTCGCTCAGGATGACACCGGATTGGGAGGCGCTGCGCGCGGCTGGATCGCCGTGAAGCAGATCCCTCGGCTGCGCACTACGTGCTTCGCTCGGGATGACACCGGATTGGGAGGCGCTGCGCGCGGCGTCCATGCCAAGATGCAGGTCCTTCGACTCGCTGCGCTCGCTCAGGATGACACCACTTTGGTGGGTGGCGTGGAGGGTGGGGAGGACGCCTTGGGCATCGTCGCCGAGGGTGCCGAGGACGGGGATGGAGGGTTGGGGGGCCATGCCGGCGAAGAGGGTGAGTTGCTGGCCGCTGAGGAAGCGGAGTTCGAGCCAGCGGAAGAGGTAATCCATGATGGATTTGGCGTAGCCGATGTTCGGTTGCCGGTCCAGCCGGAGGGTTCGAAGCGGGGGTGGGCGAACTTGTCGCAGAGGACCGAGGGGGACGCCGTGTTGCAGGGAGAGGGAGATGGAGGTGGCGAAGGCGTCCATGAGTCCGGAGACGGTGGAGCCTTCTTTTGCCATCTTGATGAAGATTTCGCCGGGGCAGCCGTTGGGGTAGAGGCCGACGGTGATGTAGCCGTCGTGTCCGGCGATGGAGAATTTGTGGGTGACGGAGGCGCGCTCTTCGGAGAGGCGGTGGCGGACGGCGCGGGGCGGGGCGTTGACGTCCTGGGTGGAGAAGGAGGCGCTGCGCGCGGCGTCCATACCAAGATGCAGGTCCTTCGACTCGCTGCGCTCGCTCAGGATGACAGGGTTGGTGGAATGCAGGTCCTTCGGCTCGGCGCTGCGCGCTTCGCTCGGGATGACAGGGTGGGTGGTGGCGCCGGCAGAATGCGGGTCCTTCGACTGCGCAGCATCGCTGCGCGAAGCTGCTTCGCCCAGGATGACAAGCTGTTTGAGTTTTTCTTCGAAGGCGTTGGCGGCGGTGGCAATGGAGCGGGCGCTGACTTCGAGTTTGCCCGAGACCTTGGTTTCGAGTGTTTTGAGATCGGCGGCGAACTGGGCGTCATCGGCGGCGGAGCCGGAGGCGAGCGAGGTGAGGACGAGTTCGGCGGCGGCGTTCAATGCGGCGACCTGCGGGTCGGCGGCCTTTTCTTTTCGTCTTTGGAGACGTTGAGGGGTTGGGCGCCTTTGGAGCCGTCGCGGTAGATGGCGATGGCTTTGATGCCCTGCTTCCAGGCTTCGAGGTAGGCGTCGGCGATCTGGTCGACGGTGGCGTCGTGGGGCATGTTGACGGTCTTGGAGATGGCGCCGGAGAGGAAGGGCTGGGTGGCGGCCATCATGAGGATGTGTCCCATGTAGTGGATGGAGCGGGTGCCGCGGGAGGGTTTGAAGGAGCAGTCGAAGACGGGGAGGTGGTGGCGGCGATGTGGGGCGCGCCTTCGATGGTGCCGGTGGCGTCGATGTAGCTGACGATGGCGGAGGCTTCGTCGGGGGAGTATCCGAGCTTGAAGAGGGCGGAGGGGACGGTGTTGTTGACGATCTTGATCATGCCGCCGCCGACGAGTTTCTTGTATTTGACGAGGGCGAGGTCGGGCTCGACGCCGGTGGTGTCGCAATCCATCATGAAGCCGATGGTGCCGGTGGGGGCGAGGACGGTGACCTGGGAGTTGCGGTAGCCGTGGCGTTCGCCGAGGGAGAGGGCTTCGTCCCAGGTGGATTTGGAGGCGGCGATGAGGGCGGCGATTTGCGCGAGGGTGGAGGGTCGGAGGCGCTGCGCGCGGCGTTGTTGTCAAGAAGCAGGTCCCTCGACTCGCCTGCGCTCGCTCGGGATGACACCTTTTTCCGCGGAGCTGATTGTCAGCGGACCATTTGAGGGATTTGCCGATGTTGTTGACGGAGGCGCGGTGCATGCGGATGACGTCGAGGAAGGGTTCGCGATTGACGTAGAAGCCGGGGCAGGCGCCTGCCTTATGGTGTTCGGCTTCGAAGCGCTGGGTGAGGGTGGTGGCGGGGGCGAGGGGGCGGCATTCGGCGGCGATGCGGGCGGACTGGAGGTAGGCTTCGCCGCACATGATGGCGGTGACGGCGGCGGCGAGGTCGCGGCCGGCGGGGGAGTCGTAGGGGAGTCCGGAGGCCATGAGGAGGGCGCCGAGGTTGGCGTATCCGAGGCCGAGGGGGCGGTAGTCGTGGGAGTTGCGGGCGATGGATTCGGTGGGGTAGCCGGAGTTGTCGACGAGGATCTCCTGGGCGGTGATGGTGATGTCGACGGCGTGGCGGTAGGCGGCGATGTCGAAGTTGCCGGCGGGTTCACGAACTTCATGAGGTTGAGGGAGGCGAGGTTGCAGGCGGAGTCGTCGAGGAACATGTACTCGGAGCAGGGGTTGGAGGCGTTGATGCGTCCGGTGTTTTTGGAGGTGTGCCACTTGTTGATGGTGGTGTCGTACTGCATGCCGGGGTCGCCGCAGTGCCAGGTGGCGTCGGCGATCTTGTGCAGGAGGTCGCGGGATTTGTAGGTGGCGACGGGCTCGCGGGATTTGACGGCGAGGGTGGAGAAATCGGCGTCGCGTTCGGCGGCGAGCATGAACTCGTCGTTCACGCGGACGGAGTTGTTGGCGTTCTGGAAGAAGATGGAGGAGTAGGCCTCGGAGTCGGGGCCGGAGCCGTCGTATCCGGCCTGGATGAGGGAGTAGGCCTTGGCTTCTTCTTTCATTTTGCAGTCGATGAAGTCGACGATGTCGGGATGGTCGATGTTGAGGATGACCATCTTGGCGGCGCGGCGGGTCTTGCCGCCGGACTTGATGACGCCGGCGAAGGCGTCGAAGCCGCGCATGAAGCTGAGGGGGCCGGAGGCGGTGCCGCCGCCGGAGAGCTGTTCGTTGGAGCCGCGGATGGGGGAGAGGTTGGAGCCGGTGCCGGATCCCCACTTGAAGAGCATGCCTTCGGTCTTGGCGAGGTTGAGGATGGAGTCGAGGGAGTCGGAGACGGAGTTGATGAAGCAGGCGGAGCACTGGGGGTTGCGGTAGCCGGTTGAGGAGAATTCGACGCCGCAGGTGTGGGGGTTCCAGTGCCAGTTCTGGGCGTCGGAGTTGGGCTCGAGCTGGTCGCAGCCGACGTTGAACCAGACAGGGGAGTTGAAGGCGCACTTCTGCTGGAGCGAGGATGTGGACGAGCTCGTCATGGAAAGCGTCGGCGTCGGCGGGGGAGCGAAGTATCCGCCGGCCTTGCCCCAGCGGGTGATGGTCTCGGCGACGCGGGAGATGAGGGCGCGGACGCCGGATTCGCGCTCCGGGCTGGTGGGGAACGCCGAGCTGGCCGTGGAGATATTTGCTGGCGACGATGTTGGTCGCGGTCATGGACCAGTCTTTGGGGGTCTCGACGTCGCGCTGTTCGAAGATGACTTTGCCGGTCATGTCGGTGATGGAGGCGGTGCGGCGTTCCCACTGGATCTCGTCGTAGGGCGAGATGCCGGGCTTGGAAAAGCGGCGGGTAAAGCGGAGGCCGGGCGCTGAGGCGGACTGGCTGCCTTTACCGTTTCCGTTTGCGGAGCCGGTGGAGCTGTGAGAGCCGTTGGTGGTGGAAACGGGTGTGTGCGTGGCCTCGGCCATGGGGATCTCCTAAGGGGAAGCGCCGGCGCTGCTCTGGGAGCGGGTGCGGCATTGTTGGGGCCTGGCTTGCTCTCTCAATGGAGCGGAATGCCGGGCCCGTTGTGGTTCGAGCTCTGGGGTGCAGTTGCCAAGGTACCGCTGCTTATTGCGTTCGTCAAACCAATGCCACTACATGTAGTAGTTTAGATGCTTTTCGTTACCTTGAGGTCCCACTTTCGGGGGATTGGCTGTGGAGAACGCGGCGTGGGCGCGCCAGCAGCGGGTTTCCCGGCAGAACAGGACAGGAACCACGCTATGCCGCCCATGGGGGATGGGCAAGCGTGGGAAACGCGGAAAGGTGTGGAGGGTGTGGATAAGGGGACTTAGATTTGAGTAATCATTCCGGGGCCGTCCGCTGCTTCCCACAATGCGACTTAGCGTTACCGACCTACCGATGAAAATCAGTCTGCGTTCGCGAAGGCACTCAGTGCTATGGTGCCGGAATGCGAGCCGCCCTTCTCCTGTGGTTCTCGATCCACGCATACGCGCAGCAGCTTGCCATGAGCCCACTCTGGAACGGGCTATGGAAAGAGAATGCGGATAAGAGTTCCGTGTTTGTGCCAGCCACGATTTCGATTGAATCGACCGCGGACCACTCTTTCCCCTTATCGAATCCGGCGGGAGGAGCATTCGACTGAAATGTAGCGACAGACTGTCCTGCAGACATCTTTCCTCTCAGCACTTAGCGCATGGCATTGCTCGTTCTGGCACTACCTACAAGCTGAACGCCCAAGGGACTGAACTCCAGGTAGAAACTTGGCGCGTTGTTAAGAATGGGTCCCGTCCAACCGATCGCGACACTTATGTCCGGGCTGCTCCCGGCGCTGGCTTTGCTGGCACATGGCGGAAAGTGCGCTCCAGGAAAGCACCTACGACCTGGCGGATTTCAGTCCGCGAAGACCGCATGACCTTGGCGACAACGGATGGGGAAGTCAATATAAGCTTCTCGCTCAAAGAGGCGAACATGCCGCAGGGAGCATGTGTCGCCCTTGGCCCGGGACGACTGAATTGCTACACGATTCTGGGACCATCGAAGTTCCTGGAACGAAGCCTTCGTCAAGGTACCTTCGTCGCGCAAAGCGTGGGCACACTCTCTCAGGATGGGCTGAGCATGACAGAAGAGCATACGGACGCGGCTTCGAATGCCAGGCCGATGCACATCGTTTATGACCGAGTACCGCCATCTGCGCCGTATTAGTCATGAACGCCGCTAACGGAAGTTTTGCCGCGCTAACGCCATGGCTCGACCATCAGTACTGGATCACTGCCGAGAATGCGACATAGCGGTACTAATCTATGTCGTGATGAGCCAAGTCGCTTTCTTCGTCATGCAGGCGGTTTTCTGGAGCGTTGTTACTGCAGGTTGGGTGAGGGTCGCTCGACCGAACACAAAACCTCCACAGCCCCGGGAAATAGTTTCTAGGGCTAGCCTCGCCTGCGCATCGCTCACTCTTCTGTTCACTACGGCCATGACGGTTTACGTACGCGTTGGTCAACAAAAGCCCTACGACGTGTGGGAGTCGCGATACCTGTGGACCACTGCCTTAGCTTTTGGGAATGTACTCGCCCCTTCGGTAAGGCCGCACCCCGTCTAGCTGGGCTTTCAACCTCACTCTTCACCTTACTGATCGCACTTGCTGACGCTGTATCGCTCTGAATGCGCCTTTAGAATGCAGCCCTTGGAGAGATCGCTGACGAGAATGCGACATAGCGGTACTAATGTTCCATGGTTGTTGCACGCACGCCCTTGCGGATCAGCCATATCCCAAGAGGGACCTCGTACAGCAGGATCGGGAACCAAAGCCAGTTCACGACTTTTCCAGGCAGGAGAGTGGCCACGTACATAGGCACACAAACCAACTGCAGTCCTATAGTGATGACACCGGTCCATGCCATCCAGCGAGGAATCAGCCGTCCCGCGAGTAGCAGGTAGGCGAAAAGGAAGCCACCTATAACGAAGCAGAACTGACCGAAAAGGTCGTCCGGTCGGTTGAAGATTTCACCCGCAACCGCGAGACACCCGGCGCTACTCGCGCACATGGGGTTCGAGGCAGTTGCCAGCTTCATCAGCTCCAGTTTGCCCAAGAGCGGCACAAAGCCAGCCAAGCCTTCGCCGAAACGAAAGGCCATCGCAAGCAGGGCGAGCGTCGCGTCAACTTCCCGGGAGAGCCCGTACAGGGTCACCGCCAGTACAACGGCACAGACAATTTGCAGCAGGTCGAGGAGGACGGTGACCTGGGCGATAGGCATCGTGCTGCGCAGGGTGGACAGCATCTGAGAGGTGTCCGCCCCGGCTGTGGTCTTTCTGGAAAGTATCGCTGCGGACATTGCGAAGACGATGTAAGCGAGATACGCATAGCCCGCCAATTTACCCTCTGCACTTTGCGTCACTGCCCCTCCCCTGGGCAGAATTGTGGCTCCGTGATGCGCCATCCCCACCCGAGCAGCCAAACCATAAAGATCAATTCCGCAGCGAAGATCACCTTGAGGAAGGAAAGATGCGGTTCCGGTACAAGGTATAGGGCGACGCTGTCCACGACCCACGCCCAACCGGCAAGGAAGAGGAGCCAGCCAATCCATCGCGGAAGGTAAGATGACCGAGCGATCAGCCATCCTGTCACCACGAGATGCAAGCCGAAGAGGACTAACGAGAGACCCCATCCGGAATGGTAAGCGCCGAGAAGCTGGGCAATCTGCGATGGAAGTCCGGCTGCAGAGGTATGCCGCGCATATGCGGGAACGGCCACTAACCGGTAAATCAGGCCGAGGTTCGAAAGCGCGGCCAACCACGCCGCCGCATACACCAGTTGGAGTGCAGACCCAAGCATCGCTAGAGCACGATTGATAGGTTGCAGCAATACGTAGAGAGCCCACGCCATCACCACGTCCCCAACCGCGCTGATGATGTACGACAGCACAGCTGCAGAAAAGAGGTGTGGATGAGCCGTCAGATTCCTTACGGTCTCTGCCGGGTCTGCGGATATCAATCGTGGCATGACATACGCTTCGGCGAAGGTCACCGGATTGAGCAGGTAGGTGAGCCCCGCGACGAGAGCAGCTTGCCTCAGGCTCAGCCCACTTGTCCGATTCTCATCGTTGCAGGATGGCATCGTTGCCTCTCAGAAGAGTTCTACGGAGTGAATTCGGCGGGGTTGCTGCAGGCGTATACGGAAGCAACAGCGCACACGTTCCCGCGAAGTTGATGCCGAGTCCCTAATTGATGCCGAGTCCCTATAAACGCCGTTACAGCAACTAAATTACCGAGTGTTTGAGAACCGGGACCGTTTTGCGATGTGTGCTTGAATAGTCCACTGGCTCTCACCCGATACAGGCTCGTACGAATAGGAGCATCCATCTGATGAGACTTGATGGCGTTTTTCGGTCCTTGAGGCAGCTGCCGTGTAAAGACGGACTGCTTGCCTTCCATAAGCTTTTGAGGTTTCCTTTTTAGCACCTTGTCGCAGGCTAGTACGGCCTTCTGGATGCGGCGGTGGAGCGGGGAGGGGTTGTGTATTTGGTTTAGGAGCGTTCGCGGTGGCCTCGGTATGTGTCTCCTCCCGCCCCTTCACTGCAGCAGTTGGGAAGCGCGGAAAGCGGATGCTCCTGCGGAGCATGCCCACCCTTCGCGCTCCATTTCACTGCGCCTATCGAGTGAACGAGGCGCGAAGGATGGGGCACCCGGTCTTACGATACGGCCTGCGGGCGATCTCAACAGCGTGAGATACGGAAGAAGAAGCGCCGAGGCGCATGCTGCAATCAAAGGAGAGCACGACATCTCCGCAGTTGAAAGGTAGTGCATGCAATACAAGACACTGGGACATACGGGACTGCTGGTTTCGAAGATTTGTTTGGGCACGATGACATTTTCTGCAGGCGAAGGCGTGTGGAAGACGATAGGCAATGTGGACCAGGCGGGGGCGGATGCGTTGATCCGCGCTTCGGTTGAGGCGGGCGTGAATTTTATCGACACAGCCGATATTTATTCAGACGGGCATAGCGAGACGACACTGGGGCAGTCGCTCCGGAACCTGAAGATCGCGCGCAAGGATGTGGTGATTGCGACCAAAGCATACGGGCGCATGGGGCCGGGGAAAAACGATATTGGCGCGTCGCGCGGACACATTATGGACGCGGTGGAGGCGAGCCTGCGCCGGCTGGGGACGGACTACATCGACCTGTACCAGATCCACGCGACAGACCTGGTGACGCCGATCGAGGAGACGCTGCGCGCACTGAATACGCTGGTGGAGCAGGGCAAGGTGCGCTACATAGGCTGCTCAAACTGGCACGCGTGGCGGATTGCGAAGGCGCTTGGGATTTCCGAACGGAAAAACCTGGCGAAGTTCGAAACGGTGCAGGCGTACTACTCGATTGCCGGGCGCGACCTGGAACGCGAAATTGTTCCGCTGCTGGAAGAAGAAAAGATGGGGCTGCTGGTGTGGAGTCCGCTGGCGGGCGGCCTATTGTCGGGCAAGTTCACGCGGGAAAACCAGAAGCCTGAAGATTCGCGGCGGTCGAGCTTCGATTTTCCGATCGTGGACAAGGAGCGGACGTGGAAGATACTTGACGTGCTCGTGCCTATCGCCAAGGCGCGCGGTGTGTCGGCGGCGACGGTGTCGCTGGCGTGGATTCTGGCTAAGCCGTTTGTCACGTCGGTGATTATCGGCGCAAAGCGAATGGATCAGTTGAGCGAGAATCTAGCAGCAACGGAGCTGGTGTTGACTGCGGAGGAGACAAAGCAGTTGGACGAGGTGAGCGCGCTGCCGCCGGAGTACCCGGGCTGGATGGTGCCGTTCCAGAATTTGGATCGTCTGGAGAATGTGCCTCGCTGGTAAGTGCTGCGCCTTCGCGATAGGGTAGGGGCGTAGGAGGCGGGTATGCACGGAGGGATGCGGCAGGTCGAGACTGTTTTTCTCTTGCTACTGCTGTTTGTGGTGATCTTCGGCGAGGTGGCGCGGCGGCTGAAGATCGCCTATCCCATCGTTCTGGTGATCGCGGGGCTGCTGTTGAGCTTCATTCCGGGGCTGCCGAGAGTCACGCTCAATCCGGATGTAGTGTTTCTTGCGGTGCTCCCTCCGCTGCTGTACCACGCGGCCTGGAATACGTCGTGGCGCGACTTCCGCTACAACCTGGTGAGCATTCTGCTACTGGCATTTGGGCTGGTCAGCTTCACGGTGCTGGGCGTGGCGGTGGCGGGGGAGCGGCTGTTTTCTCTGCTGTACTGGCGGACGGGGTTTGTGCTGGGGGCAATCGTCGCGCCGACGGATGCGATTGCCGCGACGTCCATTGCCAGAAGCGAGTGGGATTGCCGCAGGGCATCACGGATGTGCTGGAAGGTGAAAGCCTGGTGAACGATGCGACCGGGCTGCTGGCGCTGGAGTTCGGTATTGCCATGGTGGTGAGCGGGCAGACGCCTACACTGGGCGCCGGGGTGATGCGGCTCCTGTACCTGACCGCGGTGGGTATCGGGATTGGCGTGGTGGTGGGTTGGGTCGTGCGGTGGATGCACACCCACCTTGACGATGCGCCGATCGAGATCACGCTGGGGCTGGTAACGCCGTATGCGGCGTATATCGCGGCGGAGGAAGCGCATGCGTCGGGGGTGCTGGCGGTGGTGGCGTGCGGGCTGTATCTGAGCCGGCAAAGTGCGGTGGTTTATTCGCCGGGGGTGCGGCTGCAGACGAATGCAGTGTGGAACGCAATCGATTTCATTCTGAATGGGCTGGTATTTGTGCTGATTGGCCTTCAGCTTCCGTTTGTGCTGGCGGGGCTCCATGCGTACAGCAAGGGGACACTGCTAGGGTATGCGGCGGTGTTCAGCGTGCTGTTGATCGCGCTGCGGCTGTTGTGGATCTATCCCGGCGCTTACCTGGCGTATTGGATTCGCAGGCGATTGCTGAAGCATACGGAGCCGATGCCGCCGGCGCGCGGCATTTTTGTAGTGGGGTGGACGGGGATGCGCGGGGTGATAGCGCTGGCGGCAGCGCTTTCGCTACCAGCTACGGTCGCGAACGGACAGCCGTTTCCCAGCCGTAACCTGATCTTGTTTCTGACGTTCAGCGTGATTCTCGTAACGCTTGTGCTGCAGGGACTGACGCTGCCGCCGCTGATCCGGGCGTTGGGGTTGGCGGGTGGAAGCGGGCCGGATTGCGAAGAAGAAGAGGCGCGCCGGCTGATGCTCCAAGCCGCACTGGCGTATATTGGGGCGGCGCGTGCGCAGGACGGGCCGGAGTTTGCGGCAATATACGACGACATGGCCGAACATCATCAGCACCGGCTGGAGGCGCTGCAATGCCAGGAGGGTACGGGGACAGACGGAATGCAGTACGCGCGATATCGGGAAATCTCGCATGAGTTGCTGGGGGTGGAGCGGAGGACGGCGTTGCAGTTGCGCAACGAGGGGCGGATCAATGACACGGTGCTGCGGCGGCTGGAACGGGAGCTGGATTTGAGCGAAGCGCGGATGAGCGCGGTGTGAGGGAAGGCGGTCGAGTGGAGATACCGATCTACCAGGTGGATGCGTTTACGGGGGAGTTGTTCCGGGGGAACCCGGCGGCGGTGTGTCCGCTGCAACGGTGGCTGCCGGACGGGGTGCTGCAGGCGATTGCGGCGGAGAACAACCTGGCCGAGACGGCTTTCTTCGTGCCGGAGGGTGAAGGCGTGTGGCAGCTGCGGTGGTTTACGCCGGGGGTGGAGGTAGACCTGTGCGGACATGCCACGCTGGCTTCGGCATTTGTGCTGTGGCGGGAGCTGGGCGCGACGGCGGAGGAGCTGCGGTTTGCGACGCGGTCGGGAGAGTTGCGGGTGAGCCGGGAGGGAGGGCGCATGTGGCTGGACTTCCCGGCGCGGCGGCCGGAGCCAGTAACGGCGAGCGCGGCCCTGTTAGAAGCGATGGGTGGGGCGCCGGTGGCGGTGCTGGCCGCGCGGGATTACCTGTTGGTGTACGGGACGGAGGCGGAGGTGCGGGGGCTGCGGCCGAGCATGCTGGGGTTAATGGAAATCGACCGGTTCGCGGTGATCGCGACGGGACCCGGAGACGAAGACGGCGTGGATTTTGTGTCGCGGTTTTTTGCGCCGGCGAAAGGCGTGCCGGAGGACCCGGTGACGGGGTCGGCGCATTGCACGCTGATTCCGTACTGGGCGGAGCGGTTGGGGAAGACGCGGCTGCGGGCACGGCAGGTGTCGGCGCGTGGCGGGGAGCTGCTGTGCGAGCTGCGGGGCGACCGGGTGCGCATGGGCGGGGAGGCGGTGTTGTATCTGCGCGGAACCATCCAGGTGCCGGGGGAGTGACGGCGCCTGATGTGTCTTCGGGCAGAAAAGCGGAAACCGAAGTGGAGAAAGGCGCTGCGTACGCCCACCCTCCGCGTCCTCGTGGAGAATGGGGCACCCGGTTGGGGCGGGGCGCATGCGGGCGTTAGAGCCGCCGCTGGAACCTGTGCTGCGGAAGGTGGCGCGCAGGCTGCTGCCGTTCCTGTTTCTGCTGTATGTGTTTGCCTACCTGGACCGGGTCAATGTGGGGTTCGCGGCGGGGAGCATGGAGCGGTCGCTCGGCTTCGGCGCAGGGGTGTACGGGGCGGGCGCTGGGATCTTTTTTCTGGGGTATGCGCTGTTTGAGATTCCGAGCAATCTGCTGTTGACGCGGGTGGGTCCGCGGCGGTGGATTGGCGGGATGATGATGGTGTGGGGCGTAGTGTCGGCGGCGATGCTGCTGGTGCGGACTGCGCCGGAGTTCCTTGGGCTCCGCTTGCTGTTGGGGATCAGCGAGGCGGGATTCTTTCCGGGCGTGGTGCTGTATCTGACGCAATGGTTTCCGAGCCGGGAACGGGCGCGGGCGATTGCGCGGTTCATGACGGCGACGGCGGTGGCGGGCGTGGTGGGGAGCCCGGTATCGACGGCGCTGCTGCGGCTGGATGGCAAGGCGCACCTGGCGGGGTGGCAGTGGCTGTTTCTGCTGGAAGGGATTCCGTCGGTGGTACTGGGGGCGGTGGTGCTGCGGGGCCTGACGGAAAGTCCGGCGCAGGCTGCATGGTTGACGGAGGCAGAGCGCGAGCTGTTGCTGGAGAGCCTGGAAGACGAAGCGGCAGGTGGGGGCGGGTCGGGTGCGGGTCGGGGTGCGGGGGAGAAGGAGCAAGTTCTGCGCAGGCCGGGCTACTCCGCTCAGGATGACAGGGCGGGAACGCTGCGGGCAGCTCTGACGAGCCGGGCAGTGTGGCTGCTGGCACTGATCTATTTCTGCATTTCGGTGAGCCTGTATGCGGTGAGCTTGTGGCTGCCGCTGCTGGTGGCGCGAGCGGGCAACGGCGCGCACGGGATGGGGGAGGTGAAGGCAGGGCTGCTGAGCAGCCTGCCGTACCTGGCCGCGGCGCTGACGATGACATGGGTGGCGCGGCACTCGGACCGTACTGGAGAGCGGCGATGGCACCTGGCAGGTTCGCTCTTCTGCGCGGTGCTGGGCTACGCGGGTTGCGTGCTGGCCACCAGTGCGACGGCCGGGGTGGTGAGTTTGTGTGTCGTGGCGATCGGGACCTGGGGAGTGTTCGGGCCGTTCTGGGCGCTCCCGGCAAGCTTGCTGGAAGGGGACGCGCGGGCTGCCGGGATCGCGTTGATCAACTCAGTCGGCGCGCTCGGAGGCTTTACCGGCCCCATGCTGCTGGGGCAGGTGCGGGAGCGGACGGGGAGCTTCCGCGGCGGGCTGCTGTTGACGGGTGCATTTGCGCTTGGAGGCGCGGGGCTGGCGCTGCTGGTGCGTAAACGGGAGCCGGTCAAGGAGGCACGATGAAGAGCGGATGGGAGCGGGTGCCGGGCTGCGGCGTCCGGGGGAGGGGGCCGGCGGGTTAGTTAATTGAGGGCGGACTTGGAGGCTAATCGTGCGGAGCGGGTGCGCTCGCGGCGCTCCAGGATGGCAGTGTAGGCTTGCCGGGAAACATCGGCATTGCGGTGAAGGCGGGTGGTATGCGCGGCGAGGGTATCAAGCAGAGTACGCATGCGTTCGCGACTTTGCTGATGGTGAGCGAGCAGTTCTTCTTCGCGCGGCTTGGGCCGGGAGCCATGGAGCCATTGCTGGAGGTCGTCGGTGCGGGCGAAGACGATATTCTGGGCGGCGCCTTCGGGACGATAGATCGGGAGACCCAGGGTGCGTTCCCATCTTTGAACGGTGCGCACACCTTTTCCAAAGAAGCAAGCTATCTCTTTCCATGAACTCAATATGGCTGGCTGAACGGTTTGCTCTGACATAACAGTCTCTTGGATGAAAAAGATAGCACTATGGTGGTCAAAAAGACACAGTGTTTGACATCCAGCACCGCAAAATTATCCGTATATAAGTACTCACTCCCCATTACTTTCTCCCGCAATCACTAGTGACTTCCGTTTTCCCGTTACGGGACGGACAGGACCAAAGAGGATAAGCACCTCCTCCACCCGGGTTCCACTCTGCATGACGGGCGTGAAGTGAATGTCGTAGAGGGTGGGCTGGGCAGCGGCGGAGATGGACTGGCCATGGAGCACGTAGGCCTTGCCGTTGAGCACGGCCATGCGGGCGCGACGGAGCATGCTGCGCATGGCGGCGGGCTGAAGTGGAAGCTGCTCGAGCTTGATGCCGACCGCGGACTCATCACTGAAGCCGAGCATGCGCTGGGCGGCAGTGTTCCAGATCTGCACCTGCTCTTCCTTGTCGACGACGATCACAGGCCAGGGCATGCGATGCAGAGTCTGGGCGTAGCGCGATGCGAGCGAGTTGAGCTCAGAGGTGCGCGACTCCAGCTCTTCGTTCATGTTTTCCAGTTCTTCATTGACGGACTGGAGTTCTTCGTTGGTGGTTTCGAGTTCTTCGTTAGTGGACTGGAGTTCTTCGTTGGTAGTTTCCAGCTCCTCATTGGTGGACTGGAGCTCTTCGTTGGTGGTTTCGAGTTCCTCGTTGGCGGACTGCAGTTCTTCGCTGGTGGCTTCAAGCTGCTGGACGGCCTGCTGCAGCCGTTTGTGATAGGTGATGTCTTCCGCGTAGAGCAAGGTGCCGCTGCGGGTCTCATCGTCGGCGAGGACAGGGCGGAGGGTGACGGCGATGAGGCGATCTTCCCCGTGAACATGGGCCCGGCATTGGAACGCCTGCGTTTCGGTGGAGCCTTTATCGAGAGAGGCGCCGATCTGCGGACACAACTGGGCGAGCTCTGTGGCATGTATGCGGCGGCCGAGAAGACGGGCCAGGGGAACGCCCCAGATAGCGAGTATGGCTTCGTTTCCGGTAGTAACGGTGTCGTTGGCATCCATGACCAGGACGCCGGACTTGAGGGTTTCCAAGAGATAGCGCTGACGGAGCCTGATTTCTTCGAGTTCTTGTTGGGTCCGGTCGGCGGAAGGTCGATGCACGAGTGCGTCCTCGGTTGGATCCATCGTTTGTAGGTCCTTACGGAAGTTGTGCCTGCCACCCAGTTTCTGAAAGACACGCCATCTTGGATGCAGTGGTTGAAACAGGCTGGATTCGCTCAGCCTGGACTCGGCCTTGCCGAGAAACAGAAAGCCTCCCGGGTCCAGCGCGTAATGAAGCTTATGAAAGACGCGCCGTTGCGCGTCGGCGTCGAGATAGATGAGCACGTTGCGGCAGAGCACCAACTGGCAATGAGAGATAGGCGCGTCGGAAAGAATGTTGCTCTTCCCGAAGATGACCATGCGGCGAAGATCGCGGCCGATGCGGAAGATGCCATTGTCGAGGGCAGTGAAGTGTTTGTCGCGCAAACGGGCTGGCACGCGACGGAGCTGGTCAACGGTGTATTCACCGCGGCGGGCGAGCGCGAGAGAATGCTCGTCGATGTCGGTGCCGTAGATCTTGATATCGAACTCGGGGAGGCTGGAGCCGAGCAGTTCGGCGATGGCAATGGCGAGGGAATAGGGTTCCTCACCGTTGGAGCAGCCGGCGCTCCAGGCGCGGAAGATATCGCCAGGGCGCATAAGGCCGAATAACGGGGAAAGCACTTCGGCGCGGAGGAGGTCCCAAGCCTGGGGATCGCGAAAGAATTCCGTGACGTTAATGAGGACGCTGTTGAGGAGCGTCTCGACTTCCTCGGGATCGGCCTTGAGGAGGTCCATGTACCGGGTGAGATCCTCGATGCCGAGCTGGAGGTAGCGCTTGCGGATGCGGCGTTCAAGACTGGCAGGCTTGTAGCCGCGAAAATCGAGGCCCCGTTCTTCCAAGAGATCATGAACAAACGTTTCGAGCGCGGTCCGGGACATAGGTGGCGTGCTTGTATCTTGCGCTCCGCCATTCTTTGATGCAAGGGAAGCAACGAAGGCCAGATACAAGCCCTGGCCGGTATGGGTGTCCTAAAATGCGGGGGGGGGGGGAAGACACTGATTAGACCCCGCTGGTGAGCGTCCCGACTTCCGCATTTAAGGGAACGGGCTCGACATAGCCAAGAATGCGACGGAACACGGCGATGTGCGCTTCGGCTGTCCGGGCGCGGTTTTCGTAACGTTCCACGGCGAGATGCTGGCCCATCTCCTCTGAGCGCTTGAGGAGACGGCGGGAGAGCTGGGCGCTTTCTTCAAGGGAGCGGAGGGCGGCCCAGAGAGCCCGTTCGGTGGAGTCGTTCTGGTCTTCCACCATGCTGTCCTGGCTATAGGCATGGCCAACGCGGCACTCGAAGCGGAGCATTTTGCCGTCCTGCACTTCCCAAAGGGTTCCATGGCAATCGGGGCAGGTAAAGACGGATGGGGAACCTTGGTGCTTTGACATGATGTCCTCCTGCAGCAGAGCCGAAGGGATAGCAGGATTTTCCTGGGGTACGGGGGCCTGCGGGGCGATCTCCTGCTGGACATAAGCGAGGAGGATTTCCGGGATGCCGGCGAGGGGAACGACGGCGTCCACGCTGACATTGTTCAAAGCGCTTTGCGGCATGTTGGGGACTTCAGCGTCTTCAGGGTGCTGAACGACGGCCTTGCCGCCGTGGCGCTTGATGGTGGCGAGGCCAGCGGTGCCATCATCCAGGTAGCCGGTGAGGATGACCCCGATGGCGCCGCGGCCGAACTCGAGAGCGACGCTGCGAAAGGTGGGGTCGATGGCGGGGCGGTTGCGGTTCTCAAAGGGCCCTGCGGTGATGTGGAGGTGCCCGTTGCGGACAAGCATGTGCTTGCCCGGGCAGGCGACATAGGCAGTGCCGGGGTGCAGTGGCAATCCTTCGTGCGCGCCCATAACGTGGAGACGGGAGCGGCGCTGGAGGATGGCCGGAAGCAGGCCGGGGCTGTCGGCGCTGGTGTGGATGACGATCAGGATGGGAGCGGGAAAGTCTTCCGGCAGGGCATTCAGGATCGAGAGCACAGCCTGAATACCACCGGCTGATGCACCGATAGCGACAATGCGTTCGGGCTTTCTTGCAATTCCATTTTTAGCCATTGAGTTTCCAAGGGTATGTATGCACAGGCATACGCCTCTGCAGGTGGGATGTCCAGAGGATTGCGGCGCTGACGCCACTACCAACTTATTACAGGATACAGCTACAGAGCGAGATCAAGCAGCGGCCTTAAGGGTGTTGTCCAGGTAAACGAGGAGGTCGTGCGGGCCGATCGGCTTGTTGATCCAGGCGAACTCCAGGTCCCGTTTCAGTGTTCCATCGGCAAAGAGGGCGAAGGCAGGGAGAGCGGAAAGGAAGACGACCTGGCAGGCCGGGCGCTCGGTTTTGACTCCCAGGGCTGTTTCTCTTCCATTCAAGCAGGGGAGGTCGTAATCGGCGATGAGGAGGTCGGGTTGGAAGGTGCGCGCGCAGTCGATGGCTTCGTGTCCGTCATAGCAGGCGGTGGCGTTGAAGCCATGCTTCCGCATGATGAGGACGAGGGTGTCGGCGATGATCCTGTCATCGTCGACGACCAGGATGCGTTTGGATTCAGCCATGGATACGTTTACGTTCATACGTTGTCTTAAACCGTAACCGAGGCTGGAGGGGTGGGGGGCGCGCCATCTCGCGCCATTGAGGGCGTATTGATGAGGTGAAAGCGGGGTGGGGTGGCGGCTGATGAAATGCAGGTCCTTCGGCTGCGCAAGCCGATAAGGCCGGCCTGCTTCGCTCAGGATGACAGACGTGGAGTTTTTGCCCTCACAGTTATTCGGCTCAGGTTGTGGCCTTTTCGGCGATGCGGAGTTTGAGGGTGCAGCGCAGGACTTCGGCAACGCTCCAGGCCTGGGCGATGCAGCCGCGGGGGGTATACGGGGGCTCGGCATCGAAGATCTCACTGATGGTGCCGATGCCGGCTTCGCTCATCTCGGGATTGAAACCGGCGAGGAGCTGGCGGGCGGTGGCCCAGTCGCCGGGGTGGGTCTTGAGCCAGGCGTCGAAGTAGGCGCCGATGAGCCAGGCCCAGACGGTGCCCTGATGGTAGGCGGCATCGCGGGAGCGGAGGTCGCCATCATAGCGCGGCTTGAAGTCGGGCTCGTGGGGGCCGAGCGAGCGCAGGCCTACAGGGGTAAGGAGTTGGTCGCGCACCACGTTCAAGACCGGCTCCCATTTGTCTTCGGCGAGGACGGGATGGGGAAGCGAGATGGCGAAGACCTGATTGGGGCGCAGGGAAGGATCGTCGCCGCCGCGTTCGCAATCGACCACGTCGAAGCAATAGCCGCGCTCCGGATTCCAGAAGCGCGCATTGAAGCTGCGGCGCACTGTCGCGGCGTCGTCGCTTAACTCCGAAGCGCGGCTGAAGTCGCCGACCTTTTCGAGCCAGCCCGCGGTGACGCAGAGGGCGTTATACCAGAGCGCGTTGATCTCGACGGGCTTGCCACGGCGGGGAGTGACGACCCAACCATCGACCTTGGCGTCCATCCAGGTGAGCTGGAGACCATCGGCGCCTTCGCGAAGGAGCCCATCGGCGGGATCGACACCGATGCCAAAGTCGGTGCCTTTCTGGTGGTGGCCGATGATGTCGAGCATGCGGGGGAGCAGGACTTCGAGGGTTTCGGTATCGCCCGTCTCTTCGATATAGCGGTTGGCGGCGTGGAAGAACCAGAGGGTGGCGTCGGCAGTGTTATAGAGGCCAGAGGTTTTGCCTTCGGGGAACATGTTGGGGATAAGGCCGTTGTGGATGTATTTGGCGAAGGCGCGAAGGATGTACTCGGCCTCCCGGGTGCGGCCGGTGGCAAGGGTGAGGCCTTCGAGGGAGATCATGGTGTCGCGGCCCCAGTCCGTGAACCAGTGGTAGCCAGCAATGACGGAACGGACTTCGTCGCCGATGCTGTGGGCCTGGACGGTGTCGGCGGTGCGGCCGACGGGGGTAAAGAGGAACTGGTCCGCGGCGAAGACGAGCTCTGCTGCGATGCCGGTGCGGGCTTCTTCCGGGGCAGCGCGAAGGAGTCGACGGCGGCGCTCCGCTTCGGCGGCGAAGGCGGCTTCGGGGGGGAGCGCGGTGACGTGGTCCCAGTGCTCGGTGGAGGCGATAAGGGAAGCGCTGCAGCCCTCGGTGAGCTGCACGGAAAAGGCGCCGGGACTCCATAGATTGCCCTGCCAGTCGTAGCCGCGGCTTTGCTCGACGCGGTAGCGGAGATCCGTGAACTGCTCGAGCGCGAGGCGGAAGGAGGTGCCGTCGCCAAGCCAGGCAGAGGCGGAGCGGAGGCAGGTCCGCGCCGACGGCGAGTTCATATCCCTGGGCGACGGCGGTGAAGCGGTAGTTCTCAGGGCTGGGACCGCCTAGAGAGCCTTCATGAGGGCGGACGTGGATGCCGGGGCGCAGTTCCAACTCGGCGCCTTTGCCCTTGAGCAAACGATAGGAGATGCAGGTGGTGTTCTGCGCATGCACCATGCAGACGCGCTTTTCCAGGGTGAAGGCGTCGGTTTGATAGGTGAAGACGGGAAGGCCATTCTCAAGCCGGAAGCTCTTGAGAAAGGGGCTGACGGTATCGGTCTTCGTGGCACGGCTGAGGTTGTCCGCGGTGAGCTGGTAGGTTTGGCCATCCAGGCGGAGGGTTTCTTCGAGCTGGTTGAGCATCATGGTGCGGGCGTGGGGAGCGGGGAGCGCGGCGATCAGCCAGCCGTGAAAGCGCCGCGTGTTGAGACCGGCGATAGTTCCGGAGGCATAGCCGCCGAGGCCGTTGGTGACAAGCCATTCGCGATCGAGTTCGCCGGAGGTTTGATCGACGGGGACGGAGCGCTCGAGCCGTGGCGCGCGGAAGATGTTCATATCTCTGCTTGGATGGCGTGAGCGAGTTTCCTAATGCAGATTCGCTTGGCGCTCAGAGCCAATGATAGAGAACACGCTACCGGATCAAGGCTGTTCGCACTTGGCCAGGAGGCGCAAAACCCGGCGGGCGCGGCAGGCGAGGGCGGGCGTGCTGCCAGGGTCGAACGATGCTTCCGCCAAGAGCTTTACTGATCTTCGCAGCGAGGGGTCTTTACGAGCGAGTTCGCCAAGACCCTCCAGGGCACAGCAGCGGACTTCATTACTTTGATCGCTAACCCACTTCATGAGTGTGGGGGCAAGACGGAGACGAGCGCCGGAGGTGGAGGCCGCACGGGCTGTGGCAAGGGCGAGGTGCCAGCGCGCGCGGCGCTCATCGAGCGGCATTTCTTCCAGCGCACTGATGAGGGCACTGGTGTGGGGTGCAAGCCGCGACGGGTTTTTCTCGCTGATGCGGCGGGCAGTGTCGGCGGCACGGACGCGCAGTTCCGGATTGCGGTTGAAAAGCGCAGCAATCAGGCTACGAATCCGGCGTGGGTCGTTCTCGATCTCGCGAGCTACGGCTCGGGATTCAGCAAGGGTCCAGCGCTCCCTCCGGAGCAGATCACGAGTCAGGCTCATAGCGACCGCAGTATAGCGGGCCGCATCCAACGGGCAAATGAAAGGCCTTCTCCGAGCATGTGTATCGCTTTCTGCTTTGCTACCGATAGCACTGGCGGGGTGCACCGTCTATCCGGAGCACAAAACGCCAACGCTGGCGACGACGACCAGCGCGGAGCAGACGCAACGAATCTTCTGGAAAGATGTGGAAGCGGGGAAGTGGACCGAGGTGAAGGCGTTGCTTTCGCCAAACGTGGTGTGGCGCGCGGGCGACCGCGTGCTGGAGCGCGATGCAATTGTGCCATGGCTGCAGGGGCTGGGCGTGCGGACAGCGCTGGTAGCGGACACAACGGTGAAGTCGAATGTGAACGATATGACGCTGGTCTACATGCTGCAGGTGAAGGCGCGCGGAAGGGTGATCACGCAATCGCGTACGCAGCCGGGGCAAGCGGCGGCAGCGTCAACGGATGTGGCGGGCTGCCTGCAGAATCTGCAGGCGGTGGCGGTGTGGCAACAAGGACGCAGCGGCTCGTATCTGCTGACAGTTGAGGATTTGACGGTGGGCGACGCTGGTGCCATGCCGGGCGGCACTTCCGCGTGTCCGGCTCAGTGAATATCGTAACAGACGCAGGTGCTTACTCCGCAGCTAGGGCGTTGCGAGGCTTGGAACGGGAGCAGACTGCTGGAGATAGTCGCCGGGAGTGATGATTGAGAGATTTTGGAAAGGATGGAGGGCGAGCAGGTCTTTGTCTCCGGTGACGAGCAGGTCCGCTGCTCCGCCCATGGCGAGTTCCAGGAATTTGTCATCGCGGGGATCGCGGCAAGCGCGTACAGGGTGGACGGTGTGGACAAACTCGGCCACGCGTCCGAGCAGGAGCAGGAACTTCTGCCTGTCTTCAAGGTCCACGTAGCGGTCGAATTTGGGCCTGCTCAGCACATCGGCAAGTTCCGTCATGGTTGCTTCCGAAACCAGGAGCTCTCCCACTTCGATAGCCTTGCGGACCGCCTGGGCTGGGATCGAAGTGGGAAGCAGCAATCGACTGATCAGGGCATTGGTGTCGACAACGATGCGTTGTCTAGGCAGCATCGTCGGCAAGCAGTTGATCTAGCGTGGACTGGTCCATGCCGCGGGCTTTCGCCTTTGCAGCCACTTGATCGCAAAAGCGCTGGAACTCGCCTGCATGGAAGGCGCGCAAACGGCCGTATTCCTGGGTGGAAAGCAGCACTGCCACATCCCGCTCGTGCCGGCGAATGAAGACGGGCTCGCGTTGGGCGGCATCGAGCAGAGAGGCCAGGCGCTGCTTCGCATCGGTAGCGGAAATGGTGAGCATGTGGTCATTATAGCTAAATTGTCTATTTTGTCCAGATGTCTTTACGAGTAGAAGGGTTTGGCGCGCTACTTCATATACTGGACTCATGAGGTCTTTATCTCGTTCCCGTACCCTCCAGCAACGCGCAGAGAAGTTTCTTCCCGGCGGGGTTGACTCGCCCGTCCGCGCCTTTCGCGCCGTCGGGGGGGATCCGCCATTTGTAGCAAGAGCGGAGGGCGCGTTTCTGTGGGATGCGGACGGCAATCGCTACCTGGACTACTTCGGGTCTTGGGGGCCGATGATCCTGGGGCATGCGTTTCCGCTGGCTGTGGAAGCGATCCAGCAGGCGGCGGCGCGATCGGCCAGCTTTGGCGCGTCCACGGCGGCGGAGGCGGACCTGGCGGAACTTGTGATCGACGCGGTACCGTCCATCGAGAAGCTACGTTTTGTCAGTTCCGGGACGGAGGCGACCATGTCCGCGATCCGGCTGGCCCGGGCCTTCGCGAATCGCAAGTACATCATCAAGTTCGAAGGTTGCTACCACGGCCACGCGGACGGGCTGCTGGTGAAGGCCGGTTCCGGGGTGGCGACGTTTGGTATTCCCGGCTCGGCGGGCGTGCCGGAGGAGGTTGCACACTTTACGCTAGCGTTGCCTTATAACGATCTCCAGGCAGTGGAGGCGGCCTTTGCGGCGCGTTCCGGGCAGATCGCCTGCATCATTGTGGAGCCAGTCGCTGGCAATATGGGGTGCGTGCCCCCGGCAGCGGGGTACCTGGAGGGATTGCGCGAGATTACGGCCCGGGAAGGTGCGGTGCTTATTTTTGACGAGGTCATGACCGGCTTTCGTGTGGCGCACGGAGGGGCACAAGAGCGCTATGGTATTACGCCCGATCTCACGTGCCTGGGCAAGATCATTGGCTGCGGCCTGCCCTGCGGGGCGTTCGGTGGGCGGGCGGAGATCATGAATATGCTGGCGCCGCTAGGGCCCGTGTACCAGGCCGGGACGTTGAGCGGGAATCCGCTGGCAATGGCCGCGGGCGTGGCGACGTTGAGTTATCTCCAGGCGCATGCAGATGAGGTGTACGGGCGATTGGAGGAGGCGAGCCGGGCGGTGGCGGAGGGCGTTGCGCAGGCGATGCGGGAAGCCGGTCTCCCAGTGACGATGAACCGGGTCGGAGCCATGTTTACCTGGTTCTTCACTGAGAATCCGGTGACGGATTTCGCCAGCGCAGCGCACTCAGATACGGCACGCTTTGCCGCGTTCCACCGCGCCATGCTGGATGGCGGCATCTGGCTGCCGCCGTCGCAGTTCGAGGCGGTGTTCCTGGGGACGGCACATACGGATGCGGACCTGGCGCAAACGGTGGCGGCTGCGCGGGAGGCCTGCACGGCGATTACGGAAGGGGCGCACAGCGGAGTGGGCGATTAGAGCGGCTTTGCTGTTAGGGCACGGCCCGCAGAGTGCAGCCGAGGCTAGAACTACAGGGCCGGCGTTTCCCAATCAGAGAAGACGAACTCCTTGAGGTCTTTGCGCTGACGGGGCGATTCTTCCATTTTGAGCAGCATGTCGGGGAGGCCGCTGGCATCGCCGAGGTAGCCCAGGGCGGTGACGGCCACGGGCTCAAACTCTTCAGGAATGTTGAAGGCGGCGCGGGCCTGCGCGGGGTCATAGCCGGCCATGGAGTGGGTGTGCAGCCCGAGCGCGGTGGCCTGCAGGGAGAGCTGCGCTGTGGCCCAGCCCACGTCGTGCCACGCATGGAGGTTGTGGTCGCCGCTATGCGTGAAGTGTTTTTTTGCGACAGAAAGGATCAGCACCGGCGCAGTCCTGGCCCATAGCTGGTTTTGCGGTACCAGGCTCTCGAAGATTTTGCGATAGGTATCGCTGCCGCGGTGCCCGACAAGAAAGCGCCAGGGCTGCTCGTTGTAGGAGGAAGCGGACCAGCGCGCCGCCTCGAAGATCTTCTTCATGTCCTGGGGCGATACGTCGCGATCGGCAAAGGCGCGTGGGCTCCAGCGGTGCAGCAGAACATCCACTATGCCGGCCGATCCCGGGGCGCGCTTGAGGCTTTCAATCGTTTCCGGCGTGTGTACCATCGGTTCTTGTTCTCCTTGCGTGATGTTGCGTCACATCTAGATTCGCATAGTTCCGAAAGGGAGGGCGGCGTGAAGGGTTCTGTTGATGTCTTCTCAGGTATCGGAGGGAAACGGCTTCGCGCAGTTCTGCGGGCCTGGGCGACTGCGCCGTCGATTCAGAGATGCTCATCGTCAACGGCCACCGGCTCAGTGGATGGTTTTCATTTTGCGCTGCATGTAGTCCATGAGGAGGTATTCGCCAAGGCGATCGGGGGCGGTGAAGTAGGCTTTGCCGCGGCACATTTGCGTGACCTTCTGGACGAACTGCACGAGGCCGAAGTCCTGCGCAAGCATGAAGGTGTTGATCATGATGTTGGATCGCTTGCAGCGGGCGACTTCTTCAAGGGTTTCGGAGACGACCAGGGGATCGAGGCCGAAGGCGTTCTTGTAGATGCGGCCATCCGGAAGAGTGAGCGCGGAGGGCTTGCCGTCGGTAATCATGACGATCTGCTTCATGTCCTTGCGCTGGCGGTCGAGGATGCGATGGGCGACGCGGAGGCCTTCGCGGGTGTTGGTGTAGTAGGGGCCGACCTTGACGCGGGCGAGTTGCGAGATGGGCATCTCCTCGGCAGAATCGTGAAAGAGCACGAGCGAGAGCGAGTCGCCGGGGTACTGGGTGCGGATGAGGTGCGAAAGCGCCATTGCCACTTTCTTCGCGGGCGTGAAGCGGTCTTCGCCGTAAAGGATCATGGAGTGCGAGCAGTCGAGCATGACTACGGTGGCGCAGGAGCTCTGGTATTCGCACTGGTGCACGTGGAGGTCGCGGTGCTCCATGTTGAGGGGCAGCGAGATGCCTTCGCGCGCGATGGCGGAGCTCAGGGTGGCGGTGGTGTCGAGGTTGAGAACGTCGCCGAATTCGTAAGGGCGGGAGGCGCCGCTGGCTTCGATGCCGGTGGCCCAGTGGCGGGTGTCGTGGCGGCCATAGCTGGATTTGCCAAGCGAGCCGAGGAGGTCGCGGAGAGTCTTGAAGCCGAGGAAATCGAGGCTCTTGTCGGTGACTTCGAAGCGGGCATTTTCTAAGTTCTGGCCCTGCTGCGCCTGGCCGGTCTGACCCTGTGTGGGCGAGGTGCGCGAGGGGTCGTGCGGCGGATCGATGGAGATGTAGTTCTCCTGCGCCATGCGCTCCATGAGCTTCTCGATGAGTTGATCGAGCTGCTCGGAATTCATCTGGTTCACGCGCTCCTGCGTGTCTTCGTCGAAGAGCTCGCCGGACTCCAGCGCCTGGCGAAGAGCTTCGCGCAGATTGTCCATGGTGTGATCGCCGTCAAGCTCTCCGAATTGCGAGAACGGATCCTGGAAGCCGGAATCGAGCAGGTAGTCGGACAGGGCCTTGAGCAGGTCGTCAAGGTCCATCTCGGAGGCCAGGTCGCCGTTGTATTTGGTGTAGCGGACGCGCTTCATAAGCTAAAAATAGTCCTGTTGCGACCAGAGCGCCAATGGAATTGGCTGGTGCGACATGGACTGTGTTGGAGAGAGCAAAAGGGAGATCGCACGAGTTGAAAAAGAAAGCCCCGGATTGCGGACCGGCGCTTCGCATGGTCTAGCACTCACTTGCTTTCGTTCGCGAGATACTCGAAATAGGTACCCGTCTTACTGGGTCCGTAAGGCAAGAAAATATCCGGCGAAGCGCCGCTTTTGAGCGGTGCTATCGACACCAAGGCCTGGGCCGAAGATATTTCCTTCCGATCCGAAGGAGAAGCTCTGGGGTTGAGCGAATTTGCCTCCGCCCTCACCAGCAAAAATTTGAAAGGAGCTCGCTCTTACATAGGCAGGTAGAGTCAAGAGGTCGAGCTTGCCGTCGCCGTTGAAATCTGTAAAGGCGAGGATATTGGGTGTATAGCTAATGGGCGTGCTATAGGCCCAGTAGAAGCCGCCATTTTTTTTCGCCAACAGCGTTGCAAGCTTTGGCTTCGCACCGGAGACGTTTTTAGCCTCCAGACCTACTACGAGGTCCGCTTTCCCATCGCCATTCAGGTCCGCTGCAGCAAACGTGGATACGGCACTATCAAATGTGTAGGTAAAGCCACCCGAGAATCCACCTTTTCCATCGCCGAACACTACATTAATCTGATTATTGGTAGCGGTAGTAAAGGTGGTAGCCAGATCCATTTTCCCGTCCCCGTTGAAATCTCCAGCGGCGATCTGATTCGTGGAAGTCGCAACCGACGGGGAGTTCTTAGAGGGCGCTGCAATCTCCGGGTCTAATACAGTCCTGGCCTGCGTCAGGCCTGCGATGCTGGCTGCATTCACGACTTGCGGAGAAGCGAAGGTGCCATCGCCTTTATTCAGGAATATGTAAAACGCCGGGGTTCCCCCGCAATCTCCATAGTTCTGACTGGTGGTGGTGAGGACGACGTCAGGTTTGCCATCTCCGTTTAGGTCCGTGACCGTGGAGGAGGTGAAATCGTCAGGTTGAGCGTAGTAAGTGGTTGGAGAGCCAAACCCTCCCTTTCCGTTACCTAGATAAATGGTCAGCGTTGCTGGCGCGGTCTCACAACTTTGCGGATTAACCTGTCCATTCTGTACCTGTACGATGTCCGCCTTGCCATCTCCGTTTAGGTCAACGAGGGTTGTCGAACCCATTTCCGCCGATGGAGGAAAACTTTCATTGGAAGATGCGGGCGTGAAACCACCTTTGCCATTGCCAAAGATCGCCCTGGCGTAGGCATTGTTGTTGGCGGTTGGAATATGTAGATAGATCAGATCCGTATTGCCATCACCGTTCAAATCTCCGGCGAGGAAGGGATAGCCCGCAGCGCTTGGGTTGGAGTCGGCTTTCACAACTTTTGGTGCAGAGAAGTAGATTTTAGGTGTGGGTGTGGTTTGCGGTGTTTGTGAGAGAAGAAAGGCGGTGGACAGCAGGGCTGCTGCTGCAGTGAGGGTAGTGCGGAAAGGCATGTACGGCATAGACACTCCTGGTTGGCCGATGATGATACCCGGGGGGAATTCAGGTTCAAACGACAGGCACCCTCGAACTGCCGAGCAGCGTACAGGAGGTTTCAGTGCTTGTCCAGGTAGAACATGTAAAAATTACATTCTCCTTCGTGGCATAGTGGCCGAACTGACGCCACCAAAGCTTTTCGCTCGGAGGCGCGTTCACGGTCACTGCACGGTCACTGTTGGAGAAGTTCGATGAGGGCTTCGGGTTCGGCGAGGAAGGCGTCATGGCCGTGGTTGGAGACGAGCTCGCGGTAATCGCATTGGGCGCCGGTTGCAGTGAGTTGATGGGCAAGCGCGCGGACGTCTTCTGCGGGGAAGAGCAGGTCGGAAGAGAGGCCGACGAGGGTGAGGTCTGCCTCGATCTCGGCAGCTGCAGAGTCGCTCATTTCAAAGAGGTCCATGGCGCGGGTGATGGCGATGTAGGAGCGGGCGTCGAAGCGGTCGTTGAACTTTGCACCCTGCGAGTCGAGGTAGCCGGCGACATCGAAGCGGCCTTCCCGGCCCAAACCGGTGTTGCGGCGGGGGTCTTCGCCGCTGCGGTCGGGTTTGCGCGCGAAACGCTCGGTAAAGAGTTCCGGGGACTTGTAGGTAACGGTGGCGAGCTGGCGGGCGAGTGACAGTCCGGTGCGTGGCGGCGCATCTGGCGAGAAGCGGCCATCGTGCCAGTCGGGGTCGAGGCGAATCATGCTGCGCTGGAGGTGGTTCATGGCCAGGCCGAAGCCATTGAGGGGCGCGGCGCCGATCACAACGGCCCTCTTGACGCGTTCGGGATAGCGCACCGACCACTCGAGCACCTGCATGCCGCCAATCGAGGCACCGATGGCGAGCTGGAGCGTGTGCATGCCGAGAGCGTCAAAAAGCGCGGCCTGCGCCCGGACGATATCGCCGATAGTGACGAGCGGAAAATCGCTCCCGTAGAGTTTGACCCGTGAGCGGGATTGATGCGACGCCGGGCCGGTAGAGCCATAGCAGGAGCCGAGGATATTGACGCCCACGATGCAGTCGCGCTCCGGTTGGAGCAGGCCGCCGGGGGCGAGCAGGGCGGGCCACCAGTCGCCGATGCGCGCCGAGCCGGAGAGCGCGTGGCAGACGAGCACGACGTTGTCCTCCGCGGCAGGCTGGCCGTAGAGGGCGTAATGCAGCACGGGCTCGCGCAGCACGCCGCCAGCTTCGAGGACGAAGTCACCGGGCAGGGTGAAGTCGCCCTCGAAGCTGGGTTCGAGTTGTGGCGCTGCGCTGACCGCGAGGCTCATTGCGCGGCGAGCGCCGGGGCTACTTCCACGGTGCTGGATGCGGTGAGGGCCTGGTCGAGGTCGGCCACAATGTCGCGGATGTTCTCGATGCCGACCGAGAGGCGGATGAGCTCCGGGCGCACGCCCGTGTCCAACTGCTCGGCGGCGCTGAGCTGCTGATGCGTGGTGGAGGCGGGATGGATCACGAGGGATTTGGCATCGCCGATGTTGGCCAGCAGGGAGAAGAGCTTGAGCGCATGGATGAAGCGCTTCGCCGGTTCGTAACCGCCGTGAACACCAAAGGTGACGAGCGCGCTTTGGCCGTTCGGGAGGTACTTTTCCGCGCGCGCGTGATACTTGCTGGAGGGCAGGCCGGGGTAATTCACCCATTCCACCGCGGGATGCTGCTCCAGGTACTGGGCCACGGCGAGCGCGTTGGTGGAGTGCCGCTCCATGCGCAGGTGCAGTGTTTCCAGGCCCTGAAGGAAGAGAAAGGAGTTGAAGGGTGAGAGTGCGGCGCCGGTGTCGCGCAGTCCCTGCACCCGGGCTTTGAGGATGAAGGCCAGCGGGCCGAAGGCGTCGACATAGGAAAGACCGTGGTAGGAGGGGTCGGGATCGGTGAAGCCGGCGAAGCGGCCGGAGGCCTTCCAGTCGAAGTTGCCGCCATCGACGATGACGCCGCCGATCGAGGTGCCGTGGCCGCCGATGAACTTGGTGGCGGACTCGATGACGATATCGGCGCCCCACTCGAGCGGCCGGCACAGGGCGGGGGAGGCAGAGGTGTTGTCGACGACCAGCGGCAGGCCGTGCTCATGCGCGATGCCGGCGAGGGTGGCGATGTCGGTGATGTCCAGCTTGGGGTTGCCGAGGGTTTCCGCATAGATGGCGCGCGTGCGCTCGTTGATGGCGGCGCGGATCCCGTCGAAGTCGTCAGCATCACGGAAGTGGACGCTGATACCGAAGCGGGGCAGTGTGTAGTGGAAGAGATTGTAGGTGCCGCCATAGAGCGAAGTGGTGGAGATGATTTCGTCGCCGGCGCTGGCCAGCGTAGTGAGCGCGAGCGTTTCGGCTGCCTGCCCGGAGGCGGTGGCGAGGGCAGCGGCGCCACCTTCCAGCGCGGCGATGCGCTTTTCAAAGACGTCGGTCGTGGGGTTCATGATGCGGGTGTAAATGTTGCCGAACTGCTGCAGCGCGAAAAGGCGGGCGGCGTGGTCAGTGTCTTCGAAAACAAAGGAAGTGGTCTGGTAGATAGGGACGGCGCGGGCGCCGGTGGCGGGGTCGGGCGTTTGGCCGGCGTGAACGGCCAGTGTGTCGAAATGCTGCTTGGGGGACTGCTGGGCGCTGTCAGACGGCATGGTCATTTCCTCCGCGAGTTGAACTGCAAAAGACAAAGCCCGCTGCTGGTGAGAGCGGCGGGCCGGAGTTGCGAGGTTGGCTGAATCTTATGAAAGATCGCGGTCCCCGCCAGACCGGCGCGCGGGCGTACACATGCACATACACATGAGCATGGAAGCGGGCCGGGTGGTGTGGACGAAGCGCATGGAAGGAGTATGTCGCAGAGCGGCGGAAGTTGCAAGCCTGGCGGGGGCGCAGAGGGCCGGGCAGCGCCTGACGCCTGCAGAAAGCGCTGTTCAGCAATCTGGCCATGCCGTAGAGTGTTGGTGCCCAGAAACCTGCGCAGGGAGTGTCATGAGAATTGCGAACCTTATTTTGACCCTGGCTATAGCCATGGGATCGGTGTGGGGCGTGCCTCAATCCACGGGTTCATCTACTGAACAGGCCGGGGCTGCGGCAGCTGAAACGCAACCCGGGGCGGGCGAGTCCGGCTTGCAGCCAGCAAATGTGGGCGATGCCAAGATTCGCGCCACGGCGTACCACGACTCCGGCCAATATGAACGCGACCTGATTGCGGTGGCGAACCGCGCTTCGGCATGGATCGGCGAGCGAGCGCCGCGAGTGACCGGGCCCGCGCTGGTGCTGGATATCGACGAGACCGCCCTTTCCAATTGGGAGGTCATCAAGGCGGACGATTATGGCCGCATCATTCCTGGGTCGTGCACGGGGCTGCCGGATGGACCGTGCGGTTGGCGCTCCTGGGATTTGCTGGGCCGCGATCCGGCGATCGTGCCGACGCTGGAAACGTTCCGGAAGGCGCGCGCGCAACACGTGGCGGTTTTCTTTATCACCGGCCGGCCGGAGTCGCAGAGGAGGGCGACGGAGCGAAACCTGCTGCGGGCCGGGTACGGCGGGTATGCGCATTTGTACATGGTGCGCGATGGCGCCCACTACGCGTCTGCCGCGGACTTCAAGGGACCGGTGCGCCGGAGGATAGAGAAATCCGGCTACACCATCATTGCGAACATGGGAGACCAGCCGTCGGACTTGGCGGGCGGCCACGCAGAGAAGGACTTCCTGTTGCCGGACCCGTTCTACCGGATTCCTTGAACAGGGTGGGCGGTCATATCTGTTCGGCAGTTTCAGCATTGCGGCCAACTCTGATGCGGTTCCGGAGCTTCTATCGAGTAGGTTCTTATGCCGGAAGTCACACCGCCAATCGAGGGCGCCCTCGCCAATCCGCTCAAGCTTGAACCGATCGACGAGGAGCAGGATCTGCTCCAGGTCATCATTGAGACGCCAAAGGGGAGTCGTAACAAATACGATTACGATCCCGAGCAGCGAATTTTCGTGCTCAAGAAGACGCTGCCGGCAGGCATGGTTTTCCCGTACGATTTCGGCTTTCTGCCACAGACCGAGGCGGAAGACGGCGATCCGCTGGATGTACTGGTGCTGATGGAGGAGTCTGCGTTTCCGGGGTGCCTGGTGCCGGCGCGGTTAATCGGCGTGATTGAGGGCGAGCAGACCGAAAATGACGGCAAGGTGCTGCGCAACGATCGACTGCTGGCAGTGATGAAGGGAAACCAGGTGTATGCGGACGTGAAGACGATAGACAGCATGCCAGAAAAGCTGCTTGAAGAGGTGGGCGAATTCTTTGTCAACTATTCGCGGCTCGAAGGGCGCAAGTTCCGCGTGCTGGGGAACAAGGGCGTGGATGAGGCGAAGCGGTTGATCGAGAAACTCGGAAGATCCCCTGGGCAGAAGGTTTGTAGCTGTCGCTATTGAGCTTCAAACTGAGCGGCTGAGCCGATATCGGACTACGACGAAGATGATTCGGCGGCCGCCTCATAGAATTGCAGGCAAACGCCTGACGGCACAATCATGTGAAACTCGCGCCGTCCCCATGGCTGCACCCTGATTGCTCCCATGGCGATTCCTTTGTCCGCATATTCCCGGAATAGCCCATCAAGGTCCGTTACTGCGATGCTGTAGCTGGAATTGTCCGCCCATTCCCGGTTGCTGTTGACGACGAGGTTGAAAGTCACCATGCCGCGGCGAATGCCAGCCATATCGCGGTCCTCCCAAAGAACAGAAAAGCCCAGCTTCGCGGTGTAAAAGGTTAGCGCGTCGGCAAGGCTGCCGCCCGTAGGAATCATTGGTGTGACAGATCGGAGAAGTTGGTTCAGACATGGGGATAAGACGTCCGTCTCTGCACTTTCCATGGACCCCGAACATAGCCGGAGCCCATGGACAGTGCGAGTTCTACTTAAAGGTAGCTTGAGCCCCGGCTTCGAACTCTTGTGGAGTGAGCTTCTTTACTGTTTGGCCGACGGACCATTTGTGGCCGAAGGGGTCAGTGAATTGCCCGTAGCGGTCGCCCCAGAATTGGTCTTTTAACGGCATGGTGACGGTTGCGCCGGCGGCCACGGCCTTTTCCCATATAGCATCGGCGTCCTCGACCTGGAGGTGAAGCGTGACGGGCGAGCCGCCGAGCTTTTCGGGAACCATGGAAGGGCCGCCCATCTTGTCGCAGAATTCATCGCTCAGCATAAGGTCTGAACTGCCGAAGCGGAGATGCACGTGCATCAGGCGCGTTTCGCCGGGCGCTTGGTGCCGGCTTAGCTCCTCTGCGCCGAGTGCGTTCTTGTAAAAGTCGATGGCCGCCGCTGCGTTGCTGACGACCAGATAGGGCGTTAATGCCTGCTCGCTCATAAAGGCCTCCTGTGCCGGGCGGCAGTATACCGCCGCGGCACGGAAGCAGCATCAAAATTCGACGCGCACAGCGACCTGGCCGGTGCGGTTTCCGCCGAAGTCAGAGCCGCGCGCCGCGGTAATTTTGCCGAAGCTGGGATTGGTCACATCCAGGATCGGGTCGGCGAGGTTGGTGTGATTGAGCACATTGGTGAATGTGCCCTGGGCACGAAGCTTGACCCGCTCCGTGACGCTGAACACTTTGCTGAGACCGGTGGACAGGTTGACGGTGCCCGGCCCGGCGACTTCGCCGTCACGGCTGGTGCCGAAGCGGCCGATGGGTGTGCTGGTGACCCCCACCGAGCAGGGATTGCCAGCGAAAGAGGCCGCCGTGTAGCCGGTGTTGCTGGGGCAGGCGAAGGCAGTTGGGTCCACCCACTGGTTGCGGTTCTGTTGGCGTGGCACGCCGGAGCCGATACGGTCTGGATGCTGGCTGTGGAAGTAGAGCGGGCCGGAGCCGGTTCCGGAGGGATCGGCGGCGTTGAACGGAATGTAGGGTGTAAGGAATGGCCCGGATTGCAGCAGGAAGATATTGCTGAGTTGCCATCCGCCGACGGCGGCATCGAGCACGCGGTTCATATCGCTTCCGAAGGCGCGGCCGCGGCCGACGGGCAGATCGTAAATTCCGGAAGTGATCCAGCGATGGCGGCGCGTGCCGTAAACATTGCCGAAGTCGATCGAGCGGTCGTAGAGGTAAGACGCACCGCTTCCGGTACCGCCCAACTCAGAGGCGAATGAAGAGATCTGCGGTCCCTGGTTGTCCGCCAGATTTCTGGCAAAGGTATAGGCGGAGTCAAACTGCAACCCGCCGCGGAAACGGCGGGACACCTCGACTTGCCCGGATTGGTAGTTGGCGGTCGCGCCGGTGGCGCGTGTATAGAGGGAAGCCCAGTTGGGAAAGGGGCGATCGGTGAGAGGACGACCCGCAACTGCCTGACCGGTGACCGGGTCGGTGTAGCCCACTGCAGGTGTGGTGGAGGAGTAGGACATGTCGTTGAGGTTGGGCTGCCACACCAGGTGGTCGCTCTTCATGGCGATGTAGGAGACGCGCGCCCCAACGCCGCCGGGGAGTTCGCGATCCACCGAAAGGTTCCACTGGAGCGAATACGGATCCTGCCAGTGCACCTGGTTCGCAGCGAAGAACGAAGCGGTGCCGTAGACCGGCGCGTTGAGGCTGGCGCCATTCGGGCTCAGATTCGGCCATTGATAGGATGGCCCCGTGGGGGTTTCGACGTTGTTGAAATTCTGCAGGTTGGACTGAAGGGCGCCGGTAAGCGAGTAGAAGCTGGAGCCGAGCTGGGTGATTTCATATACGCCGAAGCCCGCGCGCACTGCTGTTTTGTCATTGCCGAAAGGCCGCCAGGCGAAGCCAATACGCGGCAGGAACCGCAGCCTGGAAACGCTTTTCAAACCGGATGGCAGGCCGGCTTGCGCGCTGGAGACAACCGGAGTGCAAGGAGCGCCGTTCACCGGCTGCCCGGTGGCGTACGGGTTGGCAACGCCCGGCGTGGGACATGCGTTGAAGTTGGCTAACTCGCCGGGCGCCAGGGTTGCGACGGCGCCGGCGGGATAGAGGACACGCCCGGAAAGCGGGACGCTGGGATCGAAGTTGCCGATCTCGCCATTGTCTTCATGGTAGGCCGGGTGGTACTCGTAGCGCAGGCCGAAATCGGCCGTGAAGTTGGGCGTGACCTTCCAACTGTCCTGCGCGAAGAACGCGTACATGTTCGCCCTGCCGTTATTGTCAGACTGGATGTTGGTAGTGAAGGTCTGGCTGGGAAGACCGAGTAGATAATCCGCGTACTCCTGCCCGGTAAAGCCGCCGTTGAAATAGAAAGTGCCGTAATTGTCACCACCACCGTTGCTTAAAGGCGTGATGGCCTGGGTGCTGCGAATATCCAGGCCGTACTTCATCGTGTGTCCGCCCTTTTGCCAGGAAAGGATGTCGTTGTATTGATAGAGATTGGATTGGTAGTCGTTGTTGAGCCGGCCAGCGTTGAGGGACTGCAGGGTGTTGAAGTAGAAGACCGGGGTGCCGTTGGAGGGGTAGTTGGGGCCGATGCCGTGAAAGCCGGCGGCATTGGTCAGGCTCGCGCCATTCAGCGGATTGGCAGTGCCGTTCGCTTCTCGCGTGAAGCCGAAGCGGAACTCGTTTACAAGCTGTGGCGTGAAGTTATAGCTGAAGGATGTAACCAGGATGCGGTAGCGATCGAAGTCCGTGTTCTCCGGAATGTTCAGTACGGTGGGGCTGAGCAGGCCGATGTTCTTCCAGGTAAAGCGACCATACAGCAGAGCCCGCTGACCGAAGTACTGGTCGATGCGCGCGTCGAACTGATTCGACGTGTAGTTGTTAGCACGATTCGCGGCGTAGTTATAGCCCAGACCATGGGTTGCTGCCAACACGCTGGTGGTGTTGCCGATGTTGGGCGAGGGGAACAAATTCAAAAACGCTGCCGCGGAAGGATTGACACCCGGCAAGGTGTTGTTGGGGTAAGGCGTGCCGGTGAAGGGGTTGGTGAGCGGAGCGCCGCCGGCCGCTACCTCCTGGCTGAAGTTGCCGGCCTTCATGAGGTCTGTGGGGACCAAATATTGCACCGGAACCGCCTGCGGGAAACGAAAGCCCTCGTAGGTGCCGAAGAAGAATGTCTTGTCGCGGCCGTGATAGAGGTGTGGGATGACCACGGGGCCGCCCAGGCTGGCGCCGAAGTCGTTCGCGACTTTCTTGGGCTTGCTTCTCGCGCCATAAGGCGTGGCGTCAAAGCCGCTGTTCTGGAAATACCAGAAGAGCGATCCGTGCAGGGCGTTGGTGCCGGATTTCGTGACAGTTGTGATCTCACCGGGCTGCCCGTATTCAGCATTGTTGCTGACGCCATCGACGCGGATCTCCGCGATCGACTCGGCGGAAGGAAAGGCGTCGGAGAAGGCGCTGTTGTCGGTGACGTTCTGCGCGGAGATGCCGTCCACCGTTGTCTCCGATTGCGAAGGCAGGCCGCCCTGGATGGAAAAGTTGAATGCGGGCGTTCCATTAGCGGAGGGGGTGGGAGGGAAGCTGCCGGAATCCGGCTGCACGCCAGGAAGCGTCTGAATGACGCTCAGCGGGCTCGTGCTTCCCGCGCCGCGGTAGTTGGCCGGGAGATTCAGGACTTCCTGCGGATCGAGCGCGGCGGCGATGGAAGGCGTGTCGGTCTGGATGACGCCTGCGTCGCTGGCATTTACGGTCACCTGCTGCGTGCCGCCGCCGGGCTGCAGCGTAACATCGATGCGCAACTGCTGGCGCGCAGTCAGGATCAGGCTCTGTTCGACCTCAGGCTGAAAGCCTTCGCGCGTGGTTTGCAGGGTGTAGTGGCCGGGCTCGAGATTGAGCGCCTGGTAGGAGCCTGCCTTATCGCTGGTGAGCTGGCGGACTGTGCTGCTATCGGTATCCGTTACGGTTACCTGAGCGCTGCCGATCACTGCCCCGCTCGGGTCCTTGATCGTGCCCAGGATGGCGCCCTGAGTGGATTGCGCCGGAAGTGTCAACTGTCCGTGGGCCCACAGGAGCATAAGAGCCGTTCCAGCCCACCTGATCCATCGTTTCTGCATTGGCGTACTCTCCGTGCCCAAGGGGGCAAGAGTTAGCAGACCTGCTTCGTCGCGACGCGTCAAGCGTCAGAGTCGGCCAGAAGGAGCTTGAGGGCCGATTCGTTGAAGCGGTGAACACGGATTGCAATCAGGAGAGCCTCCCGCGGTCGGAGAGGCGCGCTGGAGCACCGGAAGTTGCGTGATTTATGCTCAAAGGAACCATGGACGCAACTGAAGTACCCAAACTGGACGGCTACGATGCCGCCGCGCTGGAGCGCGCGTTTGGAGCGCTTACCGAAGAGGTAGCGCGGTCCGCGGCAGAGTTGCGCGCGCAAGGGGGGATGGAGCAGTTCCGGCTCCATTGGCTAGGACGCAAGCAGGGGCGATTGAAGGCGGTGAGCGAAGCGTGGCTGAAGACCGCGCCAGCAGAGGCGCGCAAGCCGCTGGGGCAGCGCTTCAATCAGCTCAAGGAGCGTATCGAGCAACTGCTCGCAAACGCGGGAAGTGCGCAAGAGCCCGCGGCTGCCACGGATGGGATCGACGTCACGCTGCCGGGCACGCGCCCGCAGTTAGGCGCGGAACACCCAATTTTGAAGACGATGGCCGAGATTGTGCGCGTCTTTGCCGGCATGGGCTATTCCGTGGGCACCGGTCCGGAGGTGGAAACGGACTACTACAATTTCGAGTCGCTCAACTTCCCGCCGGACCATCCCGCACGCGATACGCAGGACACGCTGGTGGTTGCGGGGCAGGAGCGGAAGCCGCTGCGCGACCGCTTGCTGATGCGCACGCATACTTCGCCGGTGCAGATCCGCACCATGGAGCAGCAGCCGCCGCCGGTGCGCCTGGTGATCCCGGGCAAGGTGCATCGCAACGATGCAGCGGACGCGACCCACTCGCCTATCTTCCACCAGGTGGAAGGGCTTTGCGTGGATACCGGCATCACCTTTTCGGACCTGAAGGGCACACTGGACCACGCCATGAAGGCGTTCTTCGGTTCGGGGGTGAAGACGCGCTTCTTTCCGTCGTTCTTTCCCTTTACTGAGCCGAGCGCGGATGTGCAGATTTCGTGCATCTTCTGCGGAGGCAAGGGCTGCCGGAAATGCAAGCACTCCGGCTGGATCGAGCTGCTGGGCTGCGGGATGGTGGACCCGGCGGTGTTTGGGTTTATCGCGGAGAAGCAGCCTGCTTATGACCCAAGGAAGATCAGCGGATTTGCGTTTGGGATGGGCGTGGAGCGGATTGCGATGATGAAATACGGGATCTCAGATATCGGGCAGTTCTACTCTGGAGATGTGCGGTTTCTGGAGCAGTTTGGATGAATGCAGCGGGTGAGCAGGTAAGCGAGATAGCAAGTCAGCGGGGGCCGAGGACACGGCATTTCCGGGACCTGATCGCGTGGCAGAAAAGCATGGATCTTGCGCGGGCTGCGTATCGGCTTACGGATGCGATGCCACAGCAGGAGCGGTTTGGTCTGACGACACAGATTCGGCGGTCGGCTGTGGGGATACCAAGCAACATCGCCGAAGGGCACGCGCGGCTCACTGATAAAGGTCTACTTACGTTCTTGGAAAGGGCTCGAGGCTCGCTTTTTGAATTGCAAACCCAAATAGAGCTGGCAGCCACGCTGAGCTTCGTTCCATCTGAAAACGCGACAGAAGTGTTGAAGGTCTCTGAGGAAGTCGGACGCATTCTGAACGGCTTACTCAAATTGGTCAGAGACTAACTTGCTGACGCGCTATCTTTCTGACTTGCTGACCCCTTATGAAAATACTTGTTGAATGGCTCCGCGAATACCTGCCCAGCTTGGAAGCTTCAGACACCGAGTTTGCAGACTCTCTAACATTGCGTGGCATCGCTGTGGAAGCTATATTTCACGGCCCGGTATCTCCACGGCGAAAGCCCGAGGAGGCTGTCTTTGAAATGGACATCACGACCAATCGAGTCGATGCCATGAATCATTACGGCATTGCCCGAGAAGCCGCAGCTATCTACGGCATCCGTCTTGCATCTCTCGACACCTTCCTTCCGCAAGCTAAGCTTGGGCCTGCATTTCCTGTTCGCATTGAGGCTCCAGAATCATGTGGCCGGTTTACCGCGCGTATATTACGCAGCGTTAATGTCAAACAATACGACAGCTATATGAGTGCTTATCGTCGTGAACAGGAAAACGGATTTCCTGCTTGGGATCCCGAGAACGAAGTTGCACGCCGCTTTCATCTGCTGGGGCAGAAGCTGATCTCCAATGCGGTCGATGCAACCAACTACGTGACGCTCGCGATGGGCCACCCAACGCACGCGTTCGATCTGGACAAGCTCGAAGGCGGCATCGTGGTGCGGCGCGCGCGCAAGGGCGAAAAGCTGCGCACGCTGGATGGTGTGGAACGCACGCTCGATCTGGACGATATGGTGGTGGCGGACGAGCGAAAGGCGCTGGGGCTAGCGGGCGTAATGGGCGGGTGGGATTCGATGATCACGCCGGAGACGAAGAACATCCTCGTTGAGGCGGCTTGGTTCGATCCGGCAGCGGTGCGGCGCATGAGCCGGCGGCACGGAATTCATTCCGACGCTTCGCACCGCTTTGAGCGCGGGGCGGACTTCAATGCGCCGCCGGTTGCGTCGGCGCTGGTTTCCAGGATCATTCTGGAGTCGGGCGGCTATCTTGAAGGCGAGCTCACGGACGTGATCGTGCCGGAAGCGGAGGCGCGGACAGCCAAGCGGGCACCGGTCAAACTTGCGGTGAGCGAGGCGCAGCGCATTCTGGGAACGACGGAAGACGGTGCTGGCATTACAGAGTCGACCTGCACGGAGGTGCTCACCGCGCTGGGCTGCACACTTGCTCCTCAGGGGAGCGCGGGCGAGTTCGTCGTGACGCTGCCCAGTTGGCGGCTTGACCTGGAGCGCGAGATCGACCTGATCGAAGAGATCGCGCGCGTGTTTGGCTACAACCGGTTCGCGAACACGCTACCGGCTTTCTCCGGCACGGTGCTTGAGTTGCCGCTGGCCACAAAGGAATCGGCAGTGCGGGAACTGCTGCTCGCCTCCGGCTACCACGAAGCGGTTTCCAGTACATTCTGTTCCGCTGCGGACGCTGTGCTGTTCGCGCCACAGCCGGGCACGAGCGTGGCTGTCGGCAATCCGCTGAATGATGAAGCGGGCATGCTGCGGCCTTCGCTGCTGCCCGGTATGCTCACGATGCTGGCGCACAACCTGAACCGCAATGTGAACAGAGCGCGGCTGTTCGAGATGGGCACCGTGTTCTCCGGGTCGCCGGAGCGGGTAGAGGAGCGACCTGGCCTTAGTTTTGGAGCGACTGGTGAATGGAACAGCGGCGGTCCGCACCAGCCAGCGCGCGGGGTGGACTTCTACGATCTGAAAGGATCGGTAGAGGCCTTGCTCGAACGATTTGCGAAAAAATCGGTCTATTTCGACGCGTTTCCTGGTGCGCCGGATCTGATGCCCCCGTGGTTGCACCCGGGACGCGCCGCGCGCTGTGTGGTGGATGGCTCCACCGTCGGCTACTTTGGCCAGCTCCATCCGGCGGAAGCGGACCGCCGCAAGCTGCGACAGCCGGTCTATCTGGGCGAAGTCTATCTGCAGCGCCTGTATGCGCTGGCGCTCCGGCAGCCTGCCGCGCGGGAGCTTTCCCGCTTCCAGCCGGTGCAGCGGGATTTCTCTTTCTTCTTTCCGGATGAGGTTAAGTGGCAGGCGGTTGCGACGGCCATCGGCGGTCTCGAAATACTCGAGCTTGCCGAGTATCGGCCGGCGGAAATATTCCGGGACGCCAAGGGCCATTCGGTACCGGCCGGACAGTATTCGATGCTGGTCTCGACGACCTTTCAGGCTCCGGATCGCACCCTGCGGGACGACGAACTCCAGAGCTGGTCGGAGGCGATTGTCCGGGCGCTCGAAGCGCTGGGTGGCAAGCAGCGGGTCCAATAGTTGCCGATACGGCGGGCTCTTATGCTGGGTCGGGGACGGCACTGTTGACCAGGAATATACAAAGGTTCTGGGCAAATGCTTTTTACCGAATCTTATTCGGGTATCCACCAAGTTGCTGGCGCTATACTCAGCTTTCAAGCTAATTCCAATTTGTGTGTGAGGATCATGGCGACGTACGCAGTACATACACCCGATCAGTCTGCCGCGGCTGACGACTTCCAGGCGCTGGAACAGCGCATTTTCCGGACCGTGGAGCTGTTGCGGGCAGAGCGCGAAACACGCGCAGCCGCGGAAGCCCGGGTAGCGGAGCTTGAAGCGCAGAAGTCGGGACTCGAAGAGCAGTTACACGCGCGGGGCGAGGACCTCCAGCGGCTTCAGGACGATTTGCAACACCTCCATGGGGAGCGCGACCAGGTGCGCCAGCGAGTCGAACGGCTTCTCCACCATCTTGATGAGTTCACTGCTTAATCCATAAGGAGCCCCAAAGATGGCAGCAACACTGATGCAGCCGGCATACGATTTTGAACAGCAGCAGGGCGGGATTACGGTCGAGATTTACGATCAGCCGTACCATTTGCGCGGACAGGATCCCGAGTACATCGAACGGCTCGCGGGCCTGGTGGACGGAAAGATGCGCGCGGTCGCGTCGCAGGGCGCCACGGTCGATTCGCTCCGCGTGGCCGTGCTAGCGGCTTTGAATATCGCTGATCAATACGTGGCGCTACAGAACAAATATCGGTCGCTCTCCGGCACGGCGAATGAGGCGGAGGCCACGCTGCGCACGCGCGCGCATCAGCTCAATGGTTTGCTGGATTCCATTTTGGTGGAAGACCGACGGCTGGGGTAGCACGAAGGTGCGTTGTTTACGGAATTGCTACTTCCCGCTGTTGTGATCTGTCGGTAACATAAGGCGATTCGCTCCCCCGCAATGGAGGAACTGTGCGCCCCCGTCTATTTGCTTTTATTTGTTCCCTTGCTGCGGCTGCCCCGCTCTCGCTCATGGCTCAGGTCGAAACCACCCATATTCCAAATATTGGGAACGAGAAGGCACAGAAGACCCTGGTCGGAGCAGTGGTCCAAGAAAAGGAACACCACTTCAGCTTTGCTATCGAAGAGTTCCGAAAAGCCGACAAGCAGGACGGCGGCGGATGCCTGCCTTGCAAAGAGCACATCGTCACGATCGGGATGGAAACCGGAGATTACAAGGCAGCCATGGCCGCTGAAGAGGAGCTGCTGCGGGAAGCGTCAACACCAGCGCAACAGGCGCATGCTCATTACCTTCGCGGCGTCATCCTGCTTCGGCAGGGTGTGCAGGAGCACAAGGACAAGTATTTTCCGGAGAGCGAAAGCGAATTTCAGCAATCACTGACGCTCGCGCCGGGCGAAACCGGGTCGCTTTACGGAGAGGGCCTGGTACTGGCGCACATGAAGCAGGACGATGCGGCGAAGACGCGCTTTGAAGCGTTCGTGCAAAATCCTCATGCAAACGCAGTGGACCGGCAGCGCGCGGCCCGTTTTGCTATTCGTCCGGAGCTGGTGCGGGCTCGCATGGCGCCGGCCTTTTCCGTGACAACGCTGAGCGGGCAGCACATTTCTCTCGATGAATTGGGTGGCAAGGTGGTGCTGCTGGATTTTTGGGCTACGTGGTGCGGTCCGTGCCGGGAAGCTCTTCCCGGTGTCCGGCGACTGGCGCAGAAATATTCCGAGCAACCGCTTGTGGTTCTCAGCATCAGCCTTGACAGCGATGAGGGACGTTGGAAGGATTTTGTCGCCAAAAACGGAATGACATGGCCGCAGTACCGCGATGGAGGATTTGGCGGCCGGCTCAGCCAATTATTCGCTGTAAACGCCATTCCGCACACATTCACGATCGATGCGGATGGCGTGCTGCAGGAAGAGCATGTTGGCGATGCGAATCTGGAAGGGAAGATCAAGAAGCTGCTTGCGCAGGCGCAGCGGGTGAATACGACAGAGACGGCGAGCGCGGGAGCGCAGTGATGCAGCTGGAGGGTTAGAGTCGAATGCCGGTTCGCATGCAATCCCACCCTCGTAACTTGCCAATCGCGCTCTGTCCCGGTAGCATCCTTTTCAGAGACCGGCCTGCAAAGCAGGTGCGGAGCTAACGCTGGTAGAACCTATATTCATTGAACAGGGACTCGACTCGAACAATTGGCTCGGTGTGCAGTGTCCGCCAGTCCGGAATGCCTAAAGAGCTGCGGAGAGTCCCACCGTCTTAGGACGGGTTCACCAGCGCGCACTGCACGGCCCCGTGGGTCGGTCTTGCTTCATCCCAATACACCTCCTTCTGCAATCCCTACCCCCTTTCTTCTTCCCGCCTCGCAGCCTATTTTCGCGAGCGCCGACTTACGGCCCAGCGCCGGCGGGTGTGGCTGAATGTATCCGCGTCTGTTGCATATTGGCCATTTGATCATTCCCACATACGGCGTCCTGGTGGCGGCCGGCGTGCTCTGCGGGCTGGCCCTGGCCGTGGCCCTGGCCCAGCGCAACGGCCTGGACGCGGACAAGGTGTGGAACCTCGGGCTGATCGGCATTGTGGCAGCGGTGGTGGGGTCCAAGCTGCTGCTGGTTGCCAATAACTGGGCTGGATTCCGGGCTGCCCCGCTGGTGCTGCTCAGCCTGCCAACGCTGCGCTCCGGAGGCGTCTTCCTCGGCGGCATTGCCCTCGCGTTGCTTTGCTGCGTGCTTTACGCTATGCGAGCCGGGCTGCCGCTGCTGCGCACCATGGACGTAGCAGCACCGGCGATCGCGCTGGGCCACGGCATTGGTCGGATCGGCTGCTTTGCGGCGGGCTGTTGCTACGGTCGGCCCACCAGCAAGCCCTGGGGCGTTACCTTTACGAGCCGCTTTGCGGAGCGGACCACAGGGGTTCCGCTCGGCATTCCACTGCAGCCCACGCAGCTCTATGAGAGCGCGGTCGAGTTCGCGCTATGTGCGTTCCTGGTGTGGCTCTTCTTCCGGCGGCATCGCGATGGCGAGGTGATGGGCGCATGGCTCTTCTGCTACGGAGTGGCGCGGTTTTTTCTTGAATTTCTGCGGGGCGACCCGGGCCGCGGTTCGGCTTTCGGCGGGGCGTTCACGGTTACGCAAACCCTCTCCATGCTGGCGGTGCTGTGCGGCGGAGCGTTATGGCTGCGCTGGAAACCCTCTCATCGCTGGATGCCCGCACGTGCCCATTGAGCGCGTGCTGCATGTGGCGCCGGCAGCTTCGGGTGAGCGCCTGGACCAGTACCTGGCGCATGCGCTTGGGGTGAGCCGGGCCCGTGTTCAATGGCTGATCGAAAAGGGTAGCGTGCTGCTTGGCGCCTCTGGGGAAAACAGTACGCAGCCGAAGCCATCGCTCAAGCTTCGCGGTGGCGAGTTGTTGACGGTCACGGGGGAAGCGGAGCCGCGGCCGCTCCGCGCCGAGGCTGAGGACATTCCACTTGTCATCGTGTATGAAGACAATGACCTGGCGGTCGTCAACAAGCCTGCGGGGATGATGGTACACGCAGGGTCGGGAGCGGAGGCGGACGCGCGGGACCGCGGCACGCTGGTGAACGCAATACTGCACCATTTCGACCAGCTTTCGACCGGGGCCGGCGCGCTCCGCCCGGGCATTGTGCATCGGCTGGACAAACAGACAAGCGGGCTCATTCTGGTGGCGAAGAACGACGCGGCGCACGCCCGGCTATCGGAGATGTTTGCCCGGCGGCAGGTGCACAAAACGTATCAAGCACTGGTACATGGGGAAGTGAAGCAGAACGCCGGAACAGTGAACGCCCCCATTAGCCGGGACGCCGTGCGGCGCATCCGCATGACCACACGTCGGGAGGGCGGACGCGCGGCCATCTCGCACTACACAGTGCAGCGGCGGATTGTGTCGGCATTCGGGCGGTTCACGCTGCTTTCCGTGCGCATCGAAACAGGGCGAACACACCAGATCCGCGTGCACTTGGCGTCTATCGGCCACCCGGTCGTGGGCGATACGCTGTATGGAGCTCCCGCTGAATTAACTCTGCAAACGCACTCGGTAAAGCGCGGGCGTGCCAATGCCGCAGCATTGCCGAAGCTCACGCTCGAGCGCAATTTCCTCCATGCGGTCGAGCTGGCGCTGGCCCATCCCATGACCGGCAAGCCGCTGGAGTTCACTGCCGCGCTGCCGCCGGAGCTCAGCGGCTTTCTTGAACGGCTCGCAGTTGAGAAAATCGCCCAGCGGTGAATGCCCTGAGTCCCGGAGCCGAGAGCCAGGCCCGGAGAGCCAAAAGGCGGTGTTGGATAATGTGGTGCGCATCGCACGCACCCGCTCGTGCCGAAATCGATCCCGGTGTTTGGGTACATTTTCGATGTGAAGAGCGGAAAGCTGAACGAGGTGGAGGAGGCCCGCGCTGCGGGAGCGGCCAGCTAGAGATGCGGTGTGAAGGGGCGCTCCGGCCGGGTGCCCCTTCGAGTTCGCCCCGACGATCTACCGCTTCGCTCGCTGGGCGGACCATTCCTGGCTGCGAAAGAGCCGTGGTCCGACATCGATGAGGCGGGGCAGCATTTCAAAGACGGAGACCTGACTCCAGAGATGGCCGGAGCGGGTGCGGAAGCCTTTTTCATTCAGGTCGCCGGCGATGTGCGAAAGGGGAAAGTCCTGCGCGATGAGGTCCATCATCTGCACCAGGACGCGCTGCTCCTCGGGATCGACCTCCAGGCGCAGACAGTCCTGCGAGACGCGAGCGCCATAAGGGATCTCCTGACTTGGAGCGGTGGGGGGAAATTCGCTTTCCGGGAGTTCGCGTTCCCACTCGAAGGCGACCAGCCGCCAACCTGACTCTGCCCGTTTCTTGAACTGCTCAAGATTGATCTGGCCATCCGTTGCTTCACGAAAGCGTTCCAGGCGTCCCATGCATGTGTCCTCGGCGGGGAAGAACCGTACAGTGCAGTTGCACGTTCGGTGCCAGGGTGGCGGGCTTTGCAGCCCAGTGTTTCTGCAAGTCCGCCGAAGTTGCAGCGGTATGTCGGTGGCCGTTTCTGGGAAGGCCTGTTCGGAAGTGGACAGCAGCGCTGGGGCGGATCCGTCCCGCAGCGCTCGTCCGTTGCAGGGATAAGTGTTTGTATACCCCTGCCGTCCCATGGTCACGCCGGGCTGCTGCTTCGCTTAGAATGACTCAAGCTCATGATGATGCAATCAGTTCTCTCCCGGTGGTCAGCGTGCCGGTGCTTGGCGGTCGCACTGGTGATTGCTGCCCTCGGTCTCTCCGCTGCAGCGCAGGCCACGTCGCAGTCTGGCAGCCAAACGCAGCCCAGTGCTGTAGCGCCTTCTCAGAACGCAAGCGGGGGCGTCGCTCCATCGCCGGCTCCGCAGGCCACGCCCGTGCAACGCGCTGTCGCAGTCCGGCCGAACCCCGCAGTCCCCTCATCACAGGCAAGCCAGGGCAGCGCCACCGCGCAGAACAACGCGAATGCGCCAGGGCAAGCGGCGTCAGGGCAAGCGACGCCGGGACAAGCCACGCCCGATCAAAACGGGCAGTTCACCATTAAGCAGAACGTGAACGAGGTGAACCTGATCTTTACCGTGACGGACCGCCACGGCCGATTCATCAATAACCTGCAGCAGAATGATTTCGCGCTGCTGGACGACCAGCGCGCCCCGGCCCAGGTATACAGCTTTTCGCAGCAGACCAACCTCCCGCTGCGGGTAGGGCTGGTCATCGACGCCAGCACCTCGATCCGCTCGCGCTTTCATTTTGAGCAGCAGGCGATTACGGAGTTCTTGTTGTCCGTGCTGCGGCCGCAGATGGACCGGGCGTTTGTGATGGGCTTCGATGTGACCTCTTATGTGACACAGCCATTCACCAACAATCCCGACCTGCTGGAGGCGGGCGTGAATAAGCTGAAGCCCGGCGGCGGCACGGCGCTGTACGACGCGGTGTACAAGGCTTGCCGGGATGAACTACTGAACGCGACGCCGTCGTCGACCTCCGTGCGCAAGGCGCTGATCCTGGTTTCCGATGGCGACGATAACCAGAGCCGCGCGTATCTGGACGACTCCATCAAGGAATGCCAGCGGGCCGAAACGATCATTTACGCGATCAGTACGAACACCAGTCCTAGCCGCGACCGCGGGGACGAAGTGCTCAAGAAAATGGCCGAGGCCACCGGTGGAACTGCGTTCTATCCGCGCAGGATTGAAGACATGGCGAACAGCTTCCATGCAGTCGAGGACGAGTTGCGCAGCCAGTATTCGCTCGCTTACAAGCCGGCCGATTTTCGGGCGGACGGCTCCTACCGGCCGATTTATCTCACGGCCTTACGCGGAAGCTACATAGTCCACACGCGCAAAGGGTATTTCGCGCCGAAGGCTCAGTAGCGGCGGATCATCGGTACCGGTGAGAACCAGCGAGAGCCCGTTTGCGTAGAGCTAAGGCGAGGCGACACGATGACGTCTACCTGGAAAACTGCACTGCGTCTCGCTCTCTGGTTCGCCCTGGCCAAGCTGCTGCTGCAGTTTGCCCTTACGCTGTGGACCGAACACCAGGGCTATAGCTACTTTCGCGACGAGTTCTATTTTCTCGCGTGTGGACGTCACCTTTCCTGGGGCTATGTGGACCAGGGGCCGATTGTTGCGCTGCAGGCGCGCCTGGGGACGCTGTTGTTCGGTGACTCTGTCTTCGGCATTCGTGTATTGGCAGCATGTGCCGGCGCGGTGGCTGTGGGCCTGTGCGGCATGCTCACGTGGGCATTGGGTGGGGGCAGGCCGGCGCAGGCGCTGGCGATGCTTGGTCTGCTGGTGGCGCCGGTATACATCGGCGTAGATGGATACCTGTCTATCTCGAGCTTCGAGCCTATGTTCTGGATGGGTTGCATTCTGTGTCTCATTTTGCTGGAGCGGGGCGGACCGGTTCGCCCGCTTTGGGTGGCGTTCGCCTTGCTCGCCGGTGTTGGGCTTTTGAACAAGCCTTCGATGGTGTTCTTTCTCACAGCCCTTCTGGCCGGTTTGCTGCTTACGTCGGGACGGCGGCTGCTCTGGACACCCTGGGCCGCGATTGCGGCTGCGCTCACCCTCGTGATCGTGGCGCCCAATCTGCTTTGGCAAATGCACCACGGCTGGCCCACATGGGAATTCCTGCACAATGGCCGGATTGAGCACAAGAATAAGCTTCTGGGACCGCTGGCTTTCGTTTGGGCGCAGATAGGCCAAATGCATCCGGCAACTGCACTACTCTGGGTGCCTGGGCTGGTGGCGGTGCTTCGTGGAAAAACTCTGCGCGGCTATCGCTGGATCGGGTCCACATACCTGGTTTTCCTGGCGATCATGCTCGCGCTCCATGCCAAGGACTATTACCTGGCGCCGGTCTATCCCATGCTCTTCGCAGCGGGTGGCGTCGCCTGGGAGCATCGCTTTGCGCGGAGCGAAGCGGTTCGTCGGCGCGTCTTTGCCTTTCCCGTTTTCGAAGCGGCTCTGCTGTTGACGGGCGTGCTCATTCTGCCGATGGCCTCCCCGGTGCTTCGCCCGTACACCTACGCGCGCTACATGCGTGCACTTCATCTGCAGCCGAACGAGACGGAATACCTGAAGGCCAGCATTCTGCCGCAGTTCTATGCTGACCGCTTCGGCTGGACACAGCTTGCCGATATCGTGGTGGCAGGCTATCGAGCGCTGCCGCCGGAAGAGCGCCAGCACGTCTGCATTTTCGCCAGCAACTACGGCGAGGCCGCCTCGCTGGAGTTGCTGGGGCGGAGGATGGATCCCGCCCTGCCGCCGGTGATCTCCGGGCACAACAACTACTGGCTGTGGGGTATGCGCGGCTGCAGCGGCGAGACGATCATCGCTGTGGTCGGAGATACGCCAGAGCAGCTGGCGAGGAAATACAGATCCGTTACTGTGCTGGGGACGCTGTCCGATCCGCTGGCCATGTCCTATGAGCATAGGAATGTCTACCTGCTGCAAGGGCGCAGGGCGGATGCCCCTGTGAATTGGAAGGACGAGAAGAACTACATTTAGACGCCAGTTGCTTCTTTGCGCACCTCGCCGAAACTCCCCGTTGTCCAGGCTCGCTGATCGGCTAACCTAGAGCGAGACCCCCGCGATGTCCATCCCCGCTGAATCTTCGCAGACGGCACCTGTGCCCGCCCGTTCCGGCTGGGGCCGCGCGTTTGCCATGCTGCGGCCGTCGCACCAGCACACGGCGTTCACGGCAACGCTGCTGCTGATGGCGTCCGCCTTCGCTTCGCGCGTGATCGGGCTGGTGCGGGTGAAGTACATCGCCTACCTGTTCGGCGCGGGCGCACGCACTGACGCATTCTATGCGGCTTTCCAACTGCCGGACATGCTCGCGTATTTCCTGGTGGGCGGGACAGCGTCGATTACGTTTGTCACCATCCTGAGCCGGTATCGCGAACAGGGCAACGAACGTGAAGGGGAGCGCGTGCTCTCGATCATCCTCACGGTCATGTTTCTGGTGCTGGGGACGGCGATCCTGCTGGCGGAGTTTTTCGCGCCCGCGTATGTGCATCTAGCCTTTCCCAAGTTCAATGCGGAGCAGGCCGCGCTCTGCATCCAGATGACGCGCATTCTGCTGCCCGCGCAGCTTTGCTTCTTTGCCGGCGGCGTCTTCGCCTCCGTGTTGCTGGTGCACAAACAGTTCGCCTACCAGGCGGTGGCGCCGCTAATCTACAACGTGGCCATCATCCTCGGCGGCGTGTTCCTGGCGCGGCGCTACGGGGTGTCTTCGCTGGCGATCGGCGCGGTGGTGGGCGCACTGTTCGGCATTCTTCTGCTGAATGCAGTGGGTGCTTACCGTGTGGGTATTCGCTACCGGCCGCAGATCGATCTTTCGCATCCGGGGCTGCGTGAGTGGATCAGCTTGTCCATTCCGCTGATGCTGGGCGTTTCTCTGGTGACCGCGGATAACTGGATCATCAACTACTTCGCTTCGCATGCGCAGGGGCAGATTTCACGGCTGACCTACGCGAAGCAGCTTTTCACTGCGCCGATGGCGATCCTGGGCCAGGCAGCAGGAGCAGCGTCGATGCCGTTCTTTGCGTCGCTCTTCAGCCAGAACCGGCTTCATGAATTCGGGGCGGCGGTAAACAGCTCCGTTTCGCGCATTCTGGCCTTTTCACTCCTGCTTTCGGCCCCGATGATCGGGCTGGCCTATCCGGCGGTCGATCTGTTTTTCCGGGGTGGCTCCTTCCGTGGGCATGACGCGAGTGAGACGGCGCTGTACTTTGCCATCTTTGCGATTTCGCTCGCGCTCTGGTCGGCACAGGCCATTTACGCGCGCGCCTTTTTTGCCACCGGCAACACCGTCGCGCCGATGACGGCAGCCTGGTGCGTCACGCTGGCTTCACTGCCGATCTACTGGTCGCTCTACCGGTATGCCGGTGGGGTCGGGCTGGCGGTCGCTTCCGACTGCGGCATCACCATCCAGACGGTCACGCTGGCGGTGATGCTGCACCGGCGAAAGATTGTGACGCTTGCCGGTTTGGAACGCGCGGAAATCTGGAAGTCCGCCGCCGCGGCGGTGCTCAGCCTGGTGCTGCTGCTGGGCTTGCGTCATGTACTGCCCCATGCTGGCCGCTTTAAGCTGGATCTTTTGCTGCTGCTGGCGGGTACGGCGCTTTGGCTGCTGGTCAGTGGCGGCTTGCTGCATGCGACTGGTTCGCGGCTTCCATCGCAGCTGCTATCACGTTTCCGCCGGGGAAGGCCGACTCCGGCGGCGTCCTGAGTTGCGCATAGTCGTCCGGCCCCTTTTGCGAGCGCGTTTACTGCTGGATGGATTCGATTTCCAGCGTAATCTTGACGGCATCGCCAACATGGCGTCGCCGAGTTTCGGGTGTTATCCAGTGATCAAACCGGCCGAAGGGAGGGTCGATCTGGTCAGGGTTTGGTAGCCGCGGCGGCTCTCGGGAGGTCGCACCCGGTAAGCGGTACTAATGTTCTCTTGACTTGCCAAAATTCCGCGCCTATCGTTCGCGCCGGGCCCATAGAAAGTCAGGAGAGTGCTACATGCAAGACGCGATCAGGTCCACCTGCGCTTTGTTCCTACTCAGTGCGAGCTTCGGCTTGGCACAGACTACCGACCGGCAACGGCCAGAATGCGGGCGCTATCCCCGCTGCCGGGGCAACCACCAGCAGCGGCATGGCCAACGAGGTCAGTGGGATGAGCAACACCGCGGCTTCAGGCAGCATGGGTGCGATGAGCGGCAATCCCATGGTGGAAACGAACGTCGCGAAGATGGAACAGGAGCTTGGCGACGCCTATAAGGCCCATGACGCTGCTCCATTTCAGAAGTACCTCGACGACAACGTCGTGGTGATATTTCCCGGCCATAGGGAAGTGGGTAAGGCCTCGGTGATAAAGGGCATCACGTCGAACCCATGCACCGTCAACAGCATCAACTCACCTCCGACTTTGCCTATCAATGGATCTCTCCGGATGCGGTACTGGTGAGTTACATGGACAAGGTGGACGAAACCTGTGAGGGGAAGCAATCGCCTCCCACGGACTACAACACGTCTGTGTGGCGCAACAAGGGTGGGAGCTGGGTAAACATCTTCCACCAGTCCACGCCCAATATGTCCGACAGCGCCGGCAGAAGCATCGGCAGCGCCGTCCGGGACGCGTTAAATCGGCTGAGGCGGAGTGCGTGCGGGCGCAGCCAGCAGTACGGACCGGACGGTTTGCGCCTTTTCTGCTCAGATGAGATTGGGCCCAGAAAAGGCGGACTCCCGGAAATAAAAAAGGCACGGCGAGAGGCCGTGCCTTTTTTGTTTCCGGGAGTGAACTACGCAGCCGCGGCACGGTCCGTGGCGGCTTTGGCCTGCACGGCCAACGCGGTGAATGCGGCGGCATCGTTGACGGCGATGTCTGCGAGAACTTTGCGGTCCAGGCCGATTCCGGCCTTCTTCAAACCATTGATGAATTGCGAATAGCTGGTGCCATTCAGCTTGGCAGCTGCGGAAATGCGCACGATCCAGAGCGAACGGTATTGGCGCTTCTTTTGTTTGCGCCCAATATAGGCGAACTTGAGACCGCGCTCAACGGCTTCCTGGGCGGCCTGGTAGAGCTTGGACTTGGTAAGGAAATAGCCGCTTGCCCGCTTGAGTATCTTTTTTCTGCGGTCGTTGCGTTTGGTTCCACGTTTGACGCGAGGCATGGTGTCTCCATTTGTATGTTCAGGGTTGAGCGGCTGGAGGCAGGAGGCGCTCGGTCAGCCGGCGCTTTGGAACCTCTTCACACGCTTGGTATTGCTTGATCACTACGGGCGGGGCTGCTGTGCCACGCTCGCGGGCTGAGACCGAAGCCCCAACCAGGGCCGGAGCCCGATCAGGCGTAAGGGATCATGCGCAGAACTTTCGGCTGATCGGCGTCTGAAACCAGAACGCTGCCGCCAAGTTTACGCTTGGTCTTGTTCGCTTTCGAGGTCAGGATATGGCGCATCTTGGTCTGACCGCGAAGAACCTTGCCGGTGCCAGTCTTCTTGAAGCGCTTGGCTGCGCCTTTGTGTGTCTTGAGTTTGGGCATAGATATCCTATATTGCCGCCGAAGCAGCAGATCTAAGTATACGGGAGCTTCCGCCTGGTGGCCAGAGGGAGGAGACTTCGGTAATGGTTCAGTTTGAATCCACAGGGCGCATTGCTCGCCATATCAAACGCCGGAGCTTATACTTCCGGCACTTGCCTCTTGTACCATTCAAAAAGACCGTGATGACTATTGAATACTCTCTGACCCGCACCGAGATCGTTCATGCCCATTTCAAAAGTCTTGCGAGTTCCACGAGGTATCTGCTCATAATCCTCCTCTATGTTCTACTGGTCAGCGGTGCTACGTTGGTGGGCAGAGGTGTCTTCTCCCGGCCTCTGACGTTTACTGATTGGGTCATCGCTGTCGAGGCGGCCGTTAGCTTCTTAGTCTTTTTCCCGGTCATGCTCTTCATCCGCGCGAAGACATCGAAACGCTCACTCACCGTATCTTCCGAGGGAATCTCAACAGAAATAGGGTCGTTGAGGGGGAGAATTCCCTGGAAAAAAATCAAGTTCATTTCAGATACCGAGCGGTACGTAATCGTATCGAGAACGAACGGAAATGCATTTTTTATACCGAGTCGCGCCTTCTCAAGCCCCGAGCAGAAAGCCGAGTTTATCCTCAAGATCAGAGGTTGAACTCAAACACCCAGCGCCGGTACCACCCCTGTGGGTTCAAACTGACCCACTACCGCGACTTCAAATACCAGCGAAGATAAGGCGCTCGGCGGACCCAGATTGGCCGTGAACCGCGGCCGGAAAGCGCGGCGCAGCAAATGCCTCAAACGCGGGCCGGGCGAAGTAGTAGCCCTGAAACAGAGTGATGCCGAGATCGCGGAGGGCAGACCACTCCTCGTACGTCTCGATACCTTCGGCGATGACGGTAATCCCAAGCTCGCGGCATACGCCCATGATGGCGCGGACAATGGTCCGGCTTGCCCGGCGGGTATCGATATTGCGTACCAGTTCCATATCGATTTTGAGGATGTTGGGCTGGAACTCGGCGAGCAGGGTGAGCCCGGCATAACCGGCGCCAAAGTCATCAATGGCAGTCTGGAGGCCATGTTTGCGGTATTCGCGAAAGATGGATTTAAGATGTTCGCGATCTTTGATCTTCTCGCCTTCCGTGACCTCGAAGATGATGCGATGGAGTGGCATGCCGACCCGGGCGGCGGTTTCGAGTGTTTTGCGGATGCAGGTTTCCGGACGGTAGACCGCCCCGGGAAAGAAGTTGATCGACACGCTCGTGGAACTGCCGGCTGGCGCGAGGCTGGCGGCCAGTTCGATGGCCTTGACCCGGCAGGCCTGGTCGAACGCATATAGGTTCTGTTCATCGAGCCGCGCCAGGATGGTAGCCGCAGACTCCTGCGCGGGGCCGCGCACCAGCGCCTCGTAGGCAAAAACCCTACCGGCGTCGGTATTCACGATGGGCTGGAAAGCCATCGAGAAGGGGAACGGGAAGGCGTTGCCATCGCGGCAGGAGGAGCAACTGGAAGTCAGAACAGGAATCTTGGCCTGGGCGTGCATACAAAAGCAGTATCGGCAGGAAGCCGCAGAATGGCCATACAACTTCCTGCCTGACTCTGCACGCAAGTAAGGTTGCGTTCAGGCTGGATGTGTGCGAACGCCACTTACTGCGAAACAGCTGCCGGTTGCGATTGGGCCGGGGGCGCTTCGGCGCCGACTGGCTTCGGCGGCGCGGGCTTTTTGGGCGGCTCTGCCTTTTTACCCGGCGCAAGGATCGCATGCAGCGTGGTCCCCTCCATGCGCGGCATGAACTCGACCAGGCCAGCATCGCCCATATCCATGATGAGGCGATTGATGATGGCGTACCCAAGCTCGCGATGGGCCATCTGGCGGCCTTTGAAGCGCAGCGAGGCCTTGACCTTATCGCCCTCATGGAGGAAGCGCACAGCCTGGTTTTTCTTTGTCTGGTAGTCGTGCTCGTCCACGGTGACGGAGAACTTGACTTCCTTAACGACGATCACTTTCTGCTTTTTACGGGCGGCGCGGTCGCTCTTGTCCTTTTCGTAAAGGAACTTGCCGTAATCCTGAATGCGACAGACGGGGGGCACGGCGCTGGGGGAGACTTCTACCAGGTCGAGCCCACGCTCGCGTGCAATCTTGAGTGCTTCAAAGGGCTGCATGATGCCGAGCTGCTCGCCCTGATCGTCGATGACGCGCACTTCGCGGGCGCGGATTTTATCGTTGGTGCGAATAAATGACTTGGCCGAACGTTTGTCTATGGCGATGGGGGTCCTCCGGAATTGGCGAGGGTAAACCCTCGCGGGACAAGTATATCACCCGGTGATGCGCCCCTGCCCAACAGGAATAGCCACCAGGCCGTCATTGCTAAGGGATGTGATGTGTGCCACGAGCATCTGGTTCGACGGCAGTGCGGCCTCGAGCTCGATTTTAACGAAGTTGTCGGAGATGGCTGTTGTTCGGCCCAGCGCCGCCTGCTTCTCCGGCGTCCGAAGAGTAACGACAGGAAGCACTTGCCCGACGAAGCTGGCGCGAAACGCGCGGTTCTTTTGCGCGATAAGCGTGCGCAGGCGATCCATGCGGTCCCCAACTGCGGCCGCCGCAACGGGATAGCGCTGGTGGAGCGCCCAGCCCGGCGTTCCGGGGCGCGCCGAAAAAGGAAACAGATGCAGATACGTGAAAGGCTGGCGCGCAATGAAGCGGTAGCTTTCTTCAAATAGGGCATCGGTTTCGCCGGGGAAGCCGGCCATGACATCCGCGCCAATGGCCGCGGAGGGCATGGCAGCGCGGATCGCCGCGAGCTTCTCTTCGTAATGCCACGGCCGGTAGCGGCGGTGCATCGCGCGGAGGATGGCATCGGCGCCGGATTGGAGCGGCAGGTGGGCGTGACGAGCGAGACGCGGTCCAGAGGCAGCGAAATCCGAGCGGCCGTATTCGCGGTACAGCGAGAGAAGCCCCGGGGTCCAGTCCATCGGCTCAATGGAGCTGAGACGCAGGCGCGGTAGAGCGGTGTGCTGAAGGACAGCCGAAACCAGGTCCTCGAAGCGGAGTGAAGATGCGAGATCTCGTCCCCAGCGGCCCAGGTTGATGCCAGACAGCACGAGCTCGCTTCCTCCTGAGTCCGCAAAGCGGCGAACCGCTGCAAGCACATTGGCCAGCGGCATCGACCGGCTTTGGCCGCGCGTGGTGGGAATGATGCAGAAAGAGCAGCGATTGCCGCAGCCATCCTGGATTTTGAGGTTGGGGCGTGTGGCATGCGGGGCAGAAGTTCCCGAGCCGAAGAAGGCGGGTGCGGCCAGGTCCGCGTGGGCAAACAGATCGTCTGCAAAGATCCCCACGCCGCTGCTGGACCGGACGGCGGTGAGCGGCACGAAGCCTTGCGGAGCGGGTGTGCCGCCGGCGGCAAGCTGGGCGGCGATCGAAGCCGTCCACCCCTTGTGGCTGTTGCCGACCACAGCATGCACGCCGGGAAGGGCGGCGACCTCGGCGGGCGCGCGCTGGGCATAACAACCGGTAACGACGATGCGGGCCTCGGGATTGCCGCGCTGCACGCGCCGCAGAAAGGAGCGCGCGGTTCGCTCAGCCTCCTCGGTCACGCTGCAGGTATTCAGCACGACGACATCGGCCTGGTAGAGGCCGTTCGACTCGCGAAGGCCCTGCCCGGCGAGCTCCGCTGCGATCGCGTCTCCATCGGCGTGGCTTGCCCGGCAGCCGAAGTTCTCTACGTGGTATCCTGCCACGTTAACCAGTCTAGCAATCTCGCTTCAACCGCGCTCTTCCCCCGCATTGAGGCATATTTTTGATCCCCCGCATGGATGGGAGCTTTGCATTATGAAACGACGTATTTTGCTGGTCGATGACGAGATGATGATCCTGCTCACGCTGAAGCAGATCCTTGAGATCAATGGTTTCAGTGTAGAAACTGCAGCTTCCGCACGCGAGGCGAAGTCCAAGCTGCGCAACGCCAGCTACCACATGGTGATTACCGACATGCGCATGGAGAATGAGCGCGCGGGGCTGGAAGTAGTGCGCGCCGCAAAGGCCGCCGACTACCAGCCGGCCATCGCGATGCTGACGGCCTTTCCGCTGCCCGGGTCCGAGTGGCGCGACGAGGGCGCGGACGAGATGCTGGTAAAGCCCATGAACACGCAAGACCTGCTGATCCAGATCGAAGCGTTGCTGGTGATGCATGAGGACAAGAAGCAGAAGGCGGCGGCCAGTGGCGCGAAAACGGCACCTGGCAGCACAGAGTCGCAGGCGGCCGGGGGCGGTGTCGTCCGCAAGCTGGCGAAGAGCCGGTAGAGAGCTGCCACAAGGATCGGACTACGACACCTAGATAACCATACCTAGATAACGACACACCCGAGGAGACGCTGATGACTGGGTTCGAGATTGGTAAACGGCTTGTTGAACTGTGCAAGCAAGGTCAAAATCTGCAGGCCATTGAAACGCTTTATTCGCCGGAGATCGTGAGCGTGGAAGCATTCAGCCCTCCTGGAATGCCGGCCGAAACGCGAGGTCTCGACGCGGTCCTGGGCAAGTCAAAATGGTGGGCAGACAACCACGTCGTCCACTCCGCCGCAGTCGATGGGCCCTATCCCAACGGCAATCGGTTCATCGTGCACTTCAAATACGATGTGACGAACAAACCGATGCAGAAGCGCATGCAGATGGACGAGATGGCGCTGTATACGGTCGAGGATGACAAGATAGTCCGCGAAGAGTTCTTTTACGGGATGGGATAACGACCACCTGCATGGTCAGACAGGCGGCGAAAAGAGCCTTGGAGTGTGCTCTCGTCAAGGCAGCCCATGACCACTACACGTGGGGCTACGGCGCAATGGCTGGATGAGCGAGCCTGACCAGGAACGCCAGCGCGCCGTTCCTAACGGACCTTTGGCCGCGCGTTAAGAAGTCCGCACACTTGCGATTTATTTGTCCCGGGATTTATCTAATCGCCGAGGGCCGCAATGACTCCAACCACGTTCACACTCCCAGTCATCGGGGCCAGGGGAGGACGCTTTTGCTGGAAACAAAGCCGGCAAAAGACGGGCCGGCCCTGAGTCGGCTTGAAGGGAACAGTGGTATCAAGACCGCAAGCCGAGCATACCGTGCGAGTTTCCGCACGGACAGCTGAGCTGCCTGCGGCTCGCTTTACCTTGCACTGTTTGCATCGTTTCGGATCGTTGTGGAACTGCTTGTCAAAAAAGAAAAGCTGTTCACCAGCGGTAAAGACAAAGTCATTGCCGCAATCGCTGCATCGTAGCGTCTTATCAATGAACTCCATGGGGCCAACTCCGGGTTCCCTCGAGAGACAAAGGGAAGACCGCTCCTGACTTGCTCAAACGGTAACTACCGGGCCGGGCCGCAAAAGAAGAGCGGCATGGACTGCAGGGTACCAACAGGGGAGTGTGCAGAGTTTGCCATTGACCGGGGAATCAACGGCTTGTGGGCAGCCCGCCCGCTTCGAAGTTACCGAAGCGAGCTGACTGCTGGAGTTCAATCCTGCTCTTTGCGAGCCTTTTTGCGATTCCGCTTGCGTGCAAGCGCTTCCTTCACGCGTCTCCGCTCGCCGGGCTTCAGGTAGAAGGAGTGACGCTTCACGTCCTTGATGATGTCCTCCTGCTGAACCTTGCGCTTGAAGCGACGTAATGCGTTTTCAAGCGGCTCGCCTTCCTGGATACGAACCTCTGCCAATGGAATTACACCTCCAAACTTCCCAATGGGGCACGTTAAGCTTACGTGAAGGGGTAGAGGTTTCGTCAAGCGCGTTTGGAATAAAATGACAATTCTGCTCTCATAATTGTGCAGATATCTGCTTGTCGTGAGCGCAACTTCTGTTACGGCAGGGATTCCGTGCTTGAACTGGGATCCGGTGAGGGATGCAGGCGCGGTAGACTGACCGCTGGCGCAGGCCAAAGGAGGAGTAGGTGATCCGCAGCTATCTCGGGCATACGCCGGTGATCCCCGCATCCTGCTACGTTGACATCTCGGCACAGGTGCTCGGGGACGTGAGCCTGGGCGAGCGCTCGAGCGTCTGGATGAATGCTGTCCTGCGTGGGGATGTCCATTCCATTCGCGTGGGCGCCAACTCCAACGTACAGGATTGTGCGGTGCTCCACGGCATGCGGTACAAGCACCCGGTCATGGTGGGCGACTGGGTGACGATCGGACATAACGCCACGGTGCACGGGTGCGTGATCGAAGACGCATGCCTGATCGGCATGGGCGCCGTGATCCTGAACAATGCGCGGATCGGGGAAGGGTCGATCATAGCCGCCGGCGCGCTCGTTCCAGAAAATACCGTGGTGCCGCCGCGCACGCTGTGGGCGGGAGTTCCGGCAAAGCCCAGGCGCGAGCTGGACGAGCAGGACCGCGAATCGATTCTGCGCTATGCGAAGAACTATCTCGATTACACGGAGAACTACCTGCGGGAGCAGGAGAACTGGTAGGTTCCACTCCACTGCTCGGCAGGTGAACGAGCCAGAGGCACTCCGGTGCGCTACTGCGGGACGGGCATTTTGTGCAGGGCGAGGTCCATGCCCGGAGGTCCAGGAAGCGGAATCTGCTGCGCATCGAGGGGAATAAGCCGATCGGGTTTTGCCTCGAAGAACTGCGGCGATGCGCCCGCGGTTGCGCCGTCGAGTTGGTATACGGTGGCGTTGGCATCTGCGTGGGAGCCGCGGAGCACAAGCCAGGTGCCGGTTTCGACCATGGTCTGATCGCCATCGCGCGTGCCCTGATAGGTGCGCTTCAGGATGTAGGTGGTGTTGAGAAACTCATTCGGAGCCTTGGCGTAAAGCAGCAACTCCTGATGAATGCCGGAGCAATCTGCGCAGGGCTGCTGGCCACTGTAACTGCCCATCAGCACCGGAGCGGGGTCGGAGGTTGGGGGCATGGAATATGCCGTGGCGGCGATATGCATGCTGTAGGTTTGGGCAGGCTTGGCTGTCGGCTCGAACGAGCGATCGTATTGCAGCACCAGGTCTGTTTCGCCCGGCTGGAGCACCTGCCATGTGTAGCTCTGCGTGGCTGCTCCGCCCATCAAACCGCTGTCTTCGCGGAGGGTGCTGCCCACCTGCTGCAGCTTTGCCATATTGCGCGGGGAAACTGACCATCGATAGCCTGTCGAAGGCTTGGCTGGTAATTCCAGATGTATGCGGTCGCCGACGTGCAAGAAGAGGGTGACGTGGGAGCCATCGCTCGCGGCCAGCTTTACCGTAGCCGCATGTGCCAGCGCGCCGGTGCAGAGCAGAAGGAAAAGGCAGCAGAGGAGCGGGACTTCCGAGAGCCGGGTTTCGATCACAAGCTTCGCGCGGCGGGGCGACGGCATACCTGATCTCCGTTCGGGACGGCTGCGAACGGGTTGAGCATACTCCAAAAGGCCGCAGTGCGGGTAGCGGGCTGCAGCGCGGAACTCCGGTACACTGGGCGGGAGAGCTGCGGCAGCACGCACCAGCGCTATACGCAAAAGGAGCACCACCGACTGCTTATGAGTATGACGATTCTTCTATGAGCACCACGATAAAAGCTGTGCGCGGCACCCGCGACCTCCTGCCGCCCGAGACGGAGCTTTGGAGCCACATTGAGCGGACAGCGCGCCGGGTATTTTCCCGCTACGGCTTTGGCGAGATCCGCACGCCTGTGTTCGAAGACACGCAGCTTTTTGCGCGAGGCGTAGGCGAAGACACGGACATCGTTTCCAAAGAGATGTACACGTGGGAAGACAAGGCGCGGGCGCAATCGGAGCGGGCGCAATCGCTGACGCTGCGGCCGGAGAACACGGCCGGCGTAGTGCGGGCGTACATCGAGCATAAGCTGGGTGAGACGGGGCAGCTGCAAAAGCTTTTCTACATTGGCCCGCAGTTCCGGCGGGAGCGGCCGCAGAAGGGACGCTACCGGCAGTTTTCGCAGATTGGAGCGGAGGTTATCGGGCCGGTGAGCGCTGGTTCCGAATCGCCGCTGCGCGATGCCGAAGTGCTGGAGATGCTGGCGACGTTCCTTGACGCCCTGCACATTGAGGACTGGCGGTTGCTGATCAACTCCGTGGGCACGCCCGCGGACCGGCCGAGGTACGTGGAAGCACTGCGGGAGGCACTCCGCCCGGTAGCGGGGACGATGTGTGCGGATTGCCAGCGGCGGGCAGAGACCAATCCTTTGCGCGTGCTGGACTGCAAGGTGCCGGAAGACCAGCCCATCATCGACCGGCTGCCGCGCATCTGGGATTCGCTGGACGAGGCTTCGAAAAAGCACTTCCTGGAAATCTGTGCGGCGCTCGATGCATGCGGCGTGCCGTATGAACACAATCACCGGCTGGTGCGGGGGCTGGATTATTACACGCGGACGACTTTTGAGTTCCAGCACGGCGGGCTGGGGGCGCAGAACGCGCTGCTCGGCGGTGGGCGCTACGACGGCCTAAGTGAGGCCATTGGCGGTCCGCGCGCACCCGGCATCGGCTTCGCCATCGGCGAGGACCGGCTGGTGTTGACGCTGCAGGCGCAGGCTGACGGCGTGCACTCGCCGTCCATAGCGGATGCGTATATTGCACCGGTAGGTGAGGAAATGAACGCACCGGCGCTGGCGCTCGCCCGCGACCTGCGCCGCAGCGGGTTGCGCATCGAGCTTGGGGATGGCAGCTTCCGGCTGAAGAAATCCTTCGAAGTGGCCAACCGCCTGGCACGGTCCATCGTCATCTTTGGCGAAGATGAGCAGCTCTCCGGAAAGCTCACGGTGAAGACCTTCGCGACAGGCGAACAGACCAAGGTGCCGCGGGCGGAAGTGCGGAACTTTTTATCGTCACCAAGTCCGTTACAAATGGTTTCGTCATAACAACAGAACGATAGGAACTGGCATTGCTCGATTTCTTGAACAATCTGGAGCGCACCCACATGTGCGGCGACCTGCGCGCGCGGGATGCTGGCGAGCGCGTCGTGTTGATGGGCTGGGTAAACCGGCGTCGCGACCACGGCAACCTGATCTTTCTCGACCTGCGCGACCGCTCCGGAATTGCGCAGGTGGTGCTTGATCGAGATCTGACGCCGGAAGGCCATGCCAAGGCCGAGCACGTGCGGCCGGAGTATGTGGTCGCGGCGATCGGCACGGTACGGCTGCGCGGCGAGGGCGCTGTGAATCCGAAGATGGCCACCGGCGAAGTGGAGGTGGTAGCCGAGCAGTTGCTCGTTCTGAACGATGCGAAGCTGCCGCCATTTTCTCCGGCCGAGGAGGCGATTGGCAACGAAGAGCTACGCTTGCAGTATCGCTACCTGGACCTGCGCCGGCCGGAGATGCAGGCGAACTTTCTGTTGCGGCACAAGATTGCGTTGGCCGTGCGGCAGTATCTGTCAGGCCAGGGATTCCTGGAGATCGAGACGCCGTTCATGACGCGCTCCACGCCCGAGGGCGCGCGCGACTACCTCGTGCCCAGCCGTGTACATCCGGCGCATTTTTATGCGCTGCCGCAGTCGCCGCAACTCTTCAAGCAGATCCTGATGATCTCCGGCTTCGACCGCTACTTCCAGATCGTGCGCTGCTTCCGCGATGAAGACCTGCGCGCCGACCGGCAGCCGGAGTTTACGCAGATCGATCTCGAGATGACGTTTCCGCGACAGGAGACGATCTTTCGCGTGGTGGAAGGCTTTCTGCAGGCCGCGTTTGCTGCGGCGGGAATCGACCTGCCAATCCCGTTTCCCCGCATCACGTACGACGATGCGATGCGGCAGTTCGGCATCGATAAGCCGGACCTGCGGTTGCCGGGGTTGACGGATGTGCGCAGCGCCTTTGAGGCGAATGATCTCGCGACGCTGGCCATCGATCCGGCCCTGCCCGTGGTCGCCGTGCGCATTCCGCATGTGGGCGAGCTTTCGCGCAAGGAGCGCGACGAGAACCGTCCGCTCTTCAGCGCGCGCAAGGGCGCCAAGCTGATCGACGATCTGAAGCGGCTGGAGAAGAGCTTTCCCGCAGCCGTGGCGCAGATACGCGAGCGCAGCGGGGCACAGCCGGACGATCTGCTGGTGATCGTTGCCGGCGATGCGGGGGCGCAGGTACAGGCGAGCGATACCAAAAGCGGCGGACGGCTTTCCGAACGCGAGATCAACGTGCTTTCCGCTGCCGGAAACCTGCGTGTGGAGCTGGCGCGGAAGTACGCCGACCGGCACGGTGCTTTCGCATCCACGGAGAAGGTTGTTTCCATCCCGAAGACGAGTGAGTTGATCGCGGGTGGCGCAGCGTTCCGGCCTATCTGGGTGACGGACTTTCCGATGTTCGAGTTCGATGGCGAAAGCGGGCGGTGGTTACCGGCGCACCATCCCTTCACCGCTCCGCACGACGAAGACATGGAGCGACTGGTCTCCGATCCGGCCTCGGTGCGGGCGCGCTATTACGACCTGGCGATGAACGGTTTGGAGTTGGGATCCGGGTCGATCCGTATTCACCGGCGCGATGTGCAGGCGGAGATTTTCCGCGCGCTGGGGATGAGCGACGAGGAAGCCAAGGCGCGCTTCGGGTTCTTTCTTGAAGCGCTGCAGTACGGCACGCCGCCGCACGGCGGCATCGCGCTCGGCCTCGATAGGATCGCGATGATTTTGGCCGGCGCGCCGAGCCTGCGTGAGGTGATCGCCTTCCCCAAGACGGCCAAGGCCGTGGACCTGATGGTGGACGCGCCCACGCCGGTAAGCGAAACGCAACTGCGAGAGTTACATATCCGGCCGGTGCTGAAGGGTTAGGACGTGGTGTTCTCGTCCCGCAGGGAATCCATCGGATTACGCATGCTGCGCTATCGCGATGCGCAGCTCCGGGCATGGAGTAGCTGCGTGCTTTCGCGTGGGGCAGCACCGAACAGCGCCGGCATGGAGCAGGCGATTCGTGCCTTCCGCTGGGGCATAGGCTCCGTTCTGCTAGTGTCGGTGGTGCTGTTTCTTGCGCTGACGTATCGGTGGCCGCTGGTTGGCGATGTGGCCATGATGCACTATCTTGTTCTGCTAATGCAGCACGGCATGGCGCCCTATCGCGACATCGTGGACGCGCAGATGCCCGGGACGTACCTGCTGGAGTGGGTAGCAATGCACCTCTTCGGCGCGGGCGTCGTCGGAGCGCGGCTGTATGACTGGTCACTGCTGCTGGTGGCAACGGCTGCCATGGTGGTGATTGCGCTTCCTTACGATCCGCTGGCCGGGTGGTTTGGCGGCGCGCTGCTTGCGGTGATTCATGGGCGCGACGGAATTGAGCAGACGGCCGAGCGCGATCTGGCCATGGCGGCTCTGCTGCTAGCTGCGTATGCGTTCGCCTTTGCTTCGGTACGGCGGGGGCGACCATGGCTGGTGCTTCTCGCGGGGATGTGCGCTGGGGCTGCAGCGACGCTCAAGCCCACAGTGCTGCCGTTCGGCATTGTACTGCTGACCTTACTGTGCCTCTACTTAAGACGCGAGCGGCGACCCGTCTGGAAGACTGGGATTTACGGGGTGCTGGGCCTGGCGCTACCGTTTGCGGTGTGCCTGGCCTTTCTTCTGCAGGAGCGTGCGCTTCCGGATTTTCTGGATGACCTGCACGGCATGTGGCCCTATTACGCCACGCTGGCGCGCAAACCTTTTGGGAGATTGCTGCTGCATGGCATTTCGCCGCTGCTCACGCCGGTTCTGGTGTGGCTTGTGCTGGCCGTTGTACGTTGGAAAACAAAGGCGCAAGCCATAGGCTGGGAAAGAGTGGCGCTGTGGGCCGGCGTGCTGCTGGGCTATGTTTCCTTTATCGCGCAAGGAAAAGGGTTTGTGTATCAACGTTACCCGCTACTTGGGTTTCTGCTGTTAATACTCGGTCTGGACTTCTGCACTGCCCTGCGGCAGTGGGGAGTGCTGCGCGCGCTGGGCGCCGCTGGATTGATAGCGGGAGCGCTGGTCATCGTGCCGATTTCTGTGTGGAATCTGAGCCGTTACGACGGGCATGATCTAGGCCCGCAGTCTACATTGCAGGCGGATTTGACGCGCTTGGGTGGGCAAAGGCTCTCCGGCCACGTGCAATGTCTCGATGCATATTCGGGATGCATTCACACGCTGTATCGCATGCGGTTGGCGCAGCCGACCGGCTTTCTTGTGGACTTCTATTTCTGGGCGCCAGTGCAGAATGCAGTGACACGGAAAATGCGCTCACGCTTCTGGCAAGCGATCCAGAAAAGTCCGCCAGATGTGTTTGTGATCAACGAACAGGTCTTTCCTCCGAGTTACAACACCTACCAAAAGCTGCAGCGCTGGCCTCAGTTTTACAGCTATCTGATGAAGAATTACGTTCTGATTTCGGAATGTAAGCCTACGCATTGGCTGCGATGGACCAGCCATCCAGAACTGCCCACCGGGTACCGTATCTACTTGCGGAAAGGAAGTGACGGGCGCCGGTCTTAGCTCATCGCTTCGCAATCCACTCGGCGTGGTGGATCGGGATTGCGGTACCATCGTCTGTTCGCGGCTTAGGGCCGCGCCGGAGATGAGTTCATGGCCACGGCAGCTTCCACGCGTCCGCAGTTACAGCACCTTACCGACGCTCTCAACGACTTGAAAGAGCGAGGCACGTTCTTTCGGCTACGCGTGCTGGATGACGTGCAGGGGCCGGTGTGCACCTATGACGGCAAGCAGGTCATCAATCTTGCGTCAAACAATTACCTGGGGCTCTGTGATCACCCGAAGCTACGCGAAGCCGCGATCCAGGCGACGAAGGATTACGGCGTTGGTTCAGGCGCGGTGCGAACGATCGCCGGAACCATGCGCATTCACATGGAGCTGGAAGAGAAGATCGCGCAATTCAAGAATGTCGAGGCGTGCGTGGTCTTTCAGAGCGGGTTCACGGCCAATGCGGGCACGGTCTCGTCGATCCTGGGCAAGGAGGACTTCATCCTCTCCGACGAGCTCAACCATGCGTCGATCATCGACGGGGCTCGGCTTTCCCGGGCCAAGATCAAGGTCTTCCGGCACAAGGATGTGGGGCACGCGGAGGAACTGCTCAAGGAAGTTCAGAATGAGCCGGGGCGCAAGCTGCTGATCACGGACGGCGTCTTTTCGATGGACGGCGATATCGGGCCGGTGGACAAGCTCGCGGATTTGGCCGAGAAGTATGGCGCGATCATGATGGTGGACGATGCGCATGCCTCGGGGGTTCTGGGGCGCAATGGGCGCGGCTCTGTGGACCACCTTGGCGCGCATGGAAAGGTGGACGTGCAGGTGGGTACGCTGTCGAAGGCAATTGGTGCCCTTGGCGGTTACATATGCGGTTCGCGCGACCTGATCGATTATCTGTATCACCGCGCGCGGCCGTTTCTGTTCTCGACCTCCCACCCGCCGTCTGTCGCCGCGACGTGCATTGCGGCCTTCGACCTTCTGGAATCGGAGCCGGAGCGCATCGAACGGCTTTGGGACAATACACGCTACTTCAAGGCGCAGCTGGGTGCCGCGGGGTTCGACATCGGCGGCAAGACGACGCCAGCGAGCGAGACGCCGATCACGCCTATTATCATCGGCGACGGGCGCACGACCATGGATTTTTCCCGCGCGCTCTTCGATGCGGGCGTGATGGCGACCGGCATCGCATTTCCCACCGTGCCGGACGGCAAGGCCCGCGTGCGCACCATCATGACCAGCGAGCACACGCGCGCGCAGATCGACCAGGCGCTCGAGGTTTTTGCGACGACGGGGCGGAAGTTCGGGATTGTGTAGGCAAGATTAAAACCGCCCTGGGCGAGCGGCGGTCTTTGCCAGACGAGCGTACGGGAAGACGAGTTCTGCGTGGCGTTACCGCCCCACATGCCAATGCGGGTACCAGGTGAGCTGCACGGAGCCGGTGAAGTCCGTTTGCAGGCCGCGTGCAAGGACGGGCACGTTCCAGCGCTCATACTGGCCCCAGGCGTTCAGTTCGAGATCGTCCTTCACGCGCAGAACGGCCAAAGCGGAGATGTCGTTCTGCGTGGTGCCGCCAGGAATGAAATCGTGCGCGACCTTTGCATTGCGGTAGCTGAGCTGTACCTTCTCGCGCGGACTGAGCCAGTAGGTGAGCCACGCCTGGCCGCCTTTGCCCTCGCGGCCAATCCAACTGCCGAGCATGTTGCCTTTGTTGGTGTAGACATCCTTGTAGATGACTTCGTAGTAGATGAACTGTCCGAAGTTGTTGTTCTGGTCAGGGCCGGAGCCGGCGGGCGGCTCGGTCGAAACTGCTTCGACGCGCAGGTCAAGGCGTGGGGCCCGTGGGAAGTGTGACAGGTACAAGCCGGGATTGATAGCCGCCCGCTGCGGTGCGCTGATGGGTGAAACGTCGTCGTGCACGATAGAGTCGGAATAAAGCGTGAGCCAGTTGCGGAGGAAGGGCAGGCGGTAGTTGAAATCGAAGCTGGCATGCCGCGCGCCCGGGTCATTGCGGGAAAACTTCTGCGCGACCGGCACGTTCTGGAAACTTTTGAAGCTGTTCCAGAAAGAGCCGAAGGTGAGCGGCACGTGACCCTCTCCGGCAAACATCACGATCCGCGAAAAGCCAAACTCGAGGTTGCGGGTGGGCTTGAAGTTGATCTTCTCTGCATGCACCCAGGTGCCGCGCGGATACTGGTGGCCTTTGAGCGAGCCGAAGAGCCCTTCGTAGCGAAACGGACCGAAGACTCGGGAAAGGCCAGGGATGTAGAGCGGCTCCACCCGGTTGATGCGCAGCGCGTAGATAGGCTCGGCGTTGTTGCTCCACGCCATGGCGCCGCTCTCGCCAGGACCCCACCAGTCTTCGCTTTTGCCGACGGAGATTTCGTGGTTCAGGACGTGGTAGGAGAGGTTGGCGTCAATGAGTCGAAAGACGTCGGTCGATGGCACGGGCAAGGCAGGTTGGAGCGGCGTGGAATCCGCATTCGCGATCACTTGCTGGACCGAGGGAGCATAGGCGCCGCGTCCGGGAGCGTGCTGGTATTCTCCGCGTACTTTGAGCGAGAAACGCACCTCTTCCGCGCGCGCGCTAAAGCCGGTAAGTCCGTTGAACCCCTGCTGAAACGGACGGCCGTAGTCGTTGATAACTGTCTGGCCGAAGTGCTGTGAATCATTTAAGGGCGTGCCGCCGATACCGAGTGCACGGGCGTACAGGCGGTCCACTTCCGCATGGCCGTTGAATTGGCTGAAGTGGAAAGTGTCGTCCTCGTGCCCGAACTCGCGGGCCAGCGCAGCGAAGATGTGACGCGCCTCCTGGTTAGCCGGATTGTCCGCTGGGGAGGTAGCCAGCCGGGTCTGGGTTTCTTCGAGCATGTGGAGACAACTGAGCCGGGTCCATGGGCGGAGACCGAGAAAAGCCGAATCGAGATAGCCAAGCGCTTGCAACCGCTCCAGGGCGGGATAGATCCAGCTATCGAGGGATACATAGACCGACCCGGAGATGCCGCTGCCGTCGGGCGGCAGGGCAGAAGGCGCAAAACCGGCCTGAGCTCGGCCGAGAGGCGCGCTGCCCAAAGCTGCGGCAAGCACGGCAAAGAGAACAGCACGACGCCTCAGAAGTCACCTCTTGGCTCTGGAAATAAGCAGCGGAACTGCAGTCATTCTAAACGGGGCGGGGAAGGCATCAGGTTCTCTTAAGATAGGCTTAGTAAAAGAGTAGGGGATGTTGTTCATGGTTGTGCGAGCAGTGAAAGTGCGACTGGTATGTATGGGGGTCGCGTGGGCCTTGCCTGTGTTAGCGGCCAGCATGGTGCTGGGCCAGAGTGAGCCGATCACAGTGCCCGCAGGCGTGCCGCTCCGGGTAGAGGTTGACCGCGGCTATCGGCTGAAAGTTGGAATGGCAGTCGCGGGCCATCTACTTGAGCCAGTGTATGTCGGAAATACGCTGGTACTGCCGAAGGGCTCTAAAGTGCTTGGCCGCATTGCAGACGAACGCGCAGTGCCCAAAGGCGAGCGCGCGGACGCATTGCTGAATGGCGACTTCACGCCTTTGCGAACGCCGGAAATTGAATTCGACCGCATGGTGCTGCCGGGCGGCGCGAAACTGCAGATGCAGGCACGAGCCACCGAGAGGACGGCGGAGGTAGTACGCTTCGCGGGAAATAAGCAATCGCAATCGCATTCGATTATGGGGATGGTCAAAGACCAGTTCGAGTCGAAAAAAGAGCAGCTCACGGAAGTGTGGACCGCGCCGCAAAGGATGGATCGGCTGCGACATTTCGTGTATGGGCAGTTGCCGTATCATCCGCAGGAGGTGTGGGCGGGAACAGACTTCGATGCCGAGTTGACGGGGCCGCTTCCGGTGCCGCGGGCGGATGCCGGAACTACCTGGCCGATGCTTCCCGCTTCAAGCGATGCGCCACAAGGTGTTCTGGATGCGCGGCTTACGACAGGTCTGACATCCGCTTCCAGTGCGAAGGGCGCGGAGGTGCGCGCTGTTACCACCAAGCCGCTGCTCGACAAGGATGGAAAAAACGTGGTGTTGCCGGAGGGAACAGAACTGACCGGGACTGTGTTGCAAGCGAAACCGGCGCACAGCTTTGGTAGAAATGGAACGTTGCGCTTCACCTTTCGCCGTATCAACGCACCGGATGAAAAGCCGCAAGCGGTGCACGGGCAGGTGGTGGGTGCGGAAGGCGCGAGTGGGCAAAATCTGAGCATCGACTCCGAAGGCGGCGTGAAGGCCAACGCCGATCAAGGGAAGGTGCTGGCGCCTTTGGTGCTGGGGCTGCTCGCGGTGAAGTCGTTGGATAGCGACGGCTCACAGGCTGCGCAGGGTAGTGTGGTCAGCAACGGATTTGGCGTGGTTGCCCGGGTGGTTGGCATGGCAGCGAGCGACAGGAATGTGGCCTCCGGGTTTGCCTACTATGGGCTGGCGAAATCGGTTTACAAACGATGGATTGCGCGTGGTCACGACGTCGCGTTTGCCCGGGATACCCGGCTCACTATTGAGCTTACGGAGCGCTGAGTGAGGTTTCTGCGCATCGAAGCGCCTTCATGGCGCCTGCTGGGGGTGATGCAGTGCGTGCTGTTGGCGGCCTCGCCCGCAGCTCCTGCGCAAACGCCGCAGGGCTCCCCGCAAGCGCTGGTGCAGCAGATGGTCAACAACGACTTGAAAGACCGCGACCAGGGTAGTTTCTGGCAATATCACATTGAGAAGACGGTGGATGGGCAGCACAAGTCCGAGGAACAGGTCGATACGCAGAAAGGCCCTGTGTACCGGGTGCTGGCCATCGATGGAAAACCCCTAGACGCCGAGCAGCAGCGCGCCGAGCAGCAGCGCGTCACTTACGTATTGCAACACCCGGCAGAGCAGGAAAAAGTGAAGCAGCAGCACGATGATGATGAAGCGCGGGTGCGCAAATTGATGGAGCTGCTGCCTCAAGGCTTCCTGTATGAAATGGATGGCATGGACGCGAATACCATCCGGCTACGGTTTCGCCCCAATCCGGAGTTCGATCCGCCGAGCTACGAGGATCGGGTCTTTCATGCCCTGGCAGGTACGCTGACCATGGACGCAAAGCAGAAACGCCTCCTGTCCATCAAAGGCCAGCTTTTCAATGACGTCGAGTTCGGGTTCGGGCTGCTGGGGCGCATCAATAAGGGCAGCACGTTCGAGATTGCCCGTCAGCCGGTCAACCCGTCGCACTGGAAGACGAACCGCGTAGACGTGCATGTGAGCGGGCACATCATCCTGTTCAAGACCGTGAGCAAGCAGCAGGATGAGGTGCGGTCGAATTTCCGCCAGGTTGCGAACGACCTGACAGTGCAGCAGGCGTTTGATTTGCTGCAGGGCAGGTAGCGGCTTTGGCAGAACCAAAGTGCACGGTGATTCGCGATCAGCTCGAAAGCGAGCTATCCGCGATAGACGACGCGGCCTTCGCTGATCGTCGCGCGAACACGGCCGAGCATGGCGTGGCCGTCAAACGGAGTGTTCCTGCCTTTGGAGCGCGAATGGGCGGCTCGAAAGACCCACTCCTCTTCTGGAGCGAAGAGGACCACATCGGCGTGGGAGCCTGGGACGAGCGTTCCGCGGCCTAAGAATTTAAGCAACCGTGCCGGTTGCGTACTCATCAACGCGATAACGCGGGCGAGCGGCAGCCCGTGCTGCCGGTGAAGAACGAGCAGCGTGAGGCCGAGCGCCGTTTCCAGGCCGGTGATGCCGTTGGGCGCGCGCTCGAATTCCTGCTCCTTCTCATGAACGGCATGCGGTGCGTGGTCGGTGGCGATGCAGTCGATCGTGCCATCGAGCAGGCCCTCGATCATGGCGTCGCGGTCGGCCACGCTGCGCAGGGGCGGGTTCATCTTGCTTTGCGTGTTGTAGCTGCTGGTGGCGTCTTCCGTCAGCACGAAGTGGTGCGGCGTGACCTCGCAGGTAACACGCAGGCCGCGCTCCTTCGCGCGCCGGACATGGTCGAGCGCGAGGGCGGTGGATAGGTGCGCTACATGGAGATGCGCGCGGTCGTCATCCAGCGCTTCCAGCAGCCGGATATCGCGCGCGACGATGCCCGCCTCTGCCTCAACGGGCATACCGCGAAGGCCGAGGCGGAAGGCCAAGGCTCCGGCGTTCATGGAGCAGCCGCCAGTCAGCCGCGTATCTTCGGCGTGTTGAATGACTGGGAGCCCCGCAGCCGCGCCCGCGCTCAACGCCTGCCGCATGATCTCGTCGCGCAGGATGGGCTTGCCATCGTCGCTGACGGCAACAGCGCCGGCCTCTTTCAGCGCGTGGTAATCCGTGAGCGTCTCGCCCCGGCTTCCGCGGGTGGCGGCGGCAATGGGAAAGACACGGATCTGCGCGCCGCGTTCCGGCGCCAGCATCCACCGCGTCGTCTCGACAGAATCGTTGACCGGCTCGGTGTTGGGCATGGCCGCGACCGAGGTAAACCCGCCCGCCACTGCGGCCGCGGTGCCGGTGCTGATCGTCTCCTTGTAGCCCTGGCCGGGCTCGCGCAAGTGCACATGCACGTCGATCAACCCGGGCGCAATCACCAGCCCATCGGCATACATATACTCCGCTTCGAAGCTGGCGGCTGCAGAAGCGAGCTGGCCGGGTGGTTCGATGGCGGCAATGCGGCCATCGCGCACCAGCACGTCGCGCAGGGCGTCAATGCCCTGCGCGGGGTCGATCAGGTGGCCGCCAGCAATCAGGAGAGCGCTCACGCGGCAGCTCCTGCAGGCAAGCCGCCAAGGGCGCGGGCGATAAGCGCCATGCGCACAGCGACGCCATGCTGCACCTGTTCTTCGATGGCAGATTGCGGGCCGTCCGCTACGTCGCTGGTAATTTCAAGGCCGCGGATCATGGGGCCGGGATGCATGACGAGTGCGTTGGGCGCGAATGCGGCGAGGCGCTCACCGTTGAGCTGATATTGCTCGATGTAGCCGGGCAGGTCGAGCTCGAGACCCGCGAGGCGCTCTTTCTGAATGCGCAGCATCATGACCACTTGCGCGGTTCTAAGGGCCGTCTCGAAGTCGCGCTCGATGGTAACGCCGGGTCCAATCGCTGCTGCAGTCTCCGGCAGCAATGGCGCGGGGCCGCAGAGCACGACGCGCGCGCCCAGCCGGGGCAGCAGCAGGGCATTGGAGCGGGCCACGCGGCTGTGCAGGATATCGCCGGTGATCAGTACCGTAATGCCAGAGAGTGTGGAGCGGTCGAGAGGAGCCTTCGTAAGGTCGAGCCGGGTGAGAATGGTGCGGAGATCGAGCAGCGCCTGCGAGGGATGCTCGTGCATGCCGTCGCCGGCATTGAGCACGGGCAGCGCGGTCACGCGTTCCAGCAGGTAGGGAGCGCCGGATGCGGGGTGGCGCAGGATGATGCACTCCGCCCCCAGCGCGCGCAGCGTAAGGCCGGTATCTTTGAGGCTCTCGCCCTTCTCGATGCTGGAAGATTGCGCGCTGATCAGCGCCGTATCCGCGCCCAGGCTCTTGGCCGCCAGTTCGAAAGAGGTGCGGGTGCGGGTGCTCGATTCATAGAAGAGAAGCGCGACCCGGCGTTTGGCGAAGAGGCGCGCGCGCGCGAGTGGATCTTCGGCTTCGAGTAGCGTCGCGGCGTTCAGAACAGTGGAAATGTCAGGGAGAGAAAGGCTGCTGACCGAGAGCAGGGATTCTTCACGAAGAGAAGAGTCGGCTGTTGCAGGTGAAAACTGCGGCTGCACGGAGCCTTCGCTTCGCTCAGGATGACGACTGTCCGGACCGCTCATAATTCGTAACCGTAGTGGAGCGCTATTCAACGCGTTCCACCAGGAGCACCTGCTCATCCGCATCGATCTCCTGCAGCTTGACCTCGATGATCTCCCGGCGCGAGGTCGGGACCTTGCGTCCGACGAAGGTGGCTTCTATGGGAAGCTCGCGATGGCCGCGGTCGATCAGCGTAAGCAGTTGCACGCGGCGCGGGCGGCCGTGGTCGAAGAGCGCATCGAGCGCGGCACGAATGGTGCGGCCGGTATAGAGAACATCATCGACGAGGATGATGTCGCGGCCGGTCACGTTGAAGCCGATGTCCCCGGGGTGAACGACCGGGCGGATGTCATGCGTGGAAAGGTCATCGCGATAGAAACGGATATCGAGCACGCCGGCCTCGACCGGACGCTTTTCGATGCCGCTGATGAGTTTGCCGAGGCGCTGGGCCAGCGGCACGCCACGCCGCTTGATACCGACCAGGCCAAGATTTTCGCAGCCATCGTTTTTTTCGATAATCTCGTGCGCCAGGCGGACCAGCGTGCGTTCGATCTCGGAAGCGGAAAGGATGCGGCCCTTTTCGCGGAGTTGGGGTGCTTGGTGGGCCATAAGTGTCTCGCCGGATGATACGGGGTGGAGCGGGCTCCGGGCAAACGAAAGCGGCGCAACGGTCCGGGGCAGCTAAGCGGGGCGGCGCCGGTTGTACATGCGGACACCCAGCAGACCGCCGATGCCGGCCAGCAGGATCATTACCAGTGAGGTGAGGGCGGCCCCGGCCAGGGACATGGTAGCGCGGCCGTCCGGAGTGAGCAGAAAGTGGAGGTAAGCGCGCATTTGCGCTTCGGTGTCCGCCCCCGTTTGCACCATGGCCGTGGACTGCTCCATACGATCGATGTATTCGCGATCCATCGCTGTGCCGAGGTGGAATTGATAGCGTTCCACAAGCTGCAGCGCGGCCACGATGGCGGCCGAGATATAGGCAGCGAGCAGCCCGGTCAAGGCGCCGATGCGGAAGCCACTTCGAGCGTCCAGCAGGGCGCCGGGGCGGCGGCGGCGGTACAGGGCGATCACCAGCATGGCCCCGCCCACTACCCAGAGGAAGAATCCCAGAGAGACGCCGGGAATAGCCGTGAGCAGGCCAACCGGCAACGCGATGCTGAGCGCTGCCCCGAAAGCCTTGCGCCAGTCCACAGAACGGCGGTCACCCTCCAGCAGAGCTCCTGGATCATTCTGCGCAAGCGTTTCCGTCGTTCCCTCGCCGTCGCTGGGGACCTCGAAACGCAGTTGGGGCGCTCCACAGTGCGGACAGAAGCTGGTATCGCTTTCTACAGCGGAACCGCATCGATGGCAGTGGTGATCCATGCCCTTTGAAGCTACAGGAACCGTGCGGCTTCGGCAATTTTCATCGCACGGATGCACCTGCGCGCGCTAATCGCTTTGGCGGCCTTCGTCGGAGCCGGCGGGCAGGTCGAGCGCGATCACGGTGAACTTGGTGGGCCCGGAGGCGGATTGCGTGTCCGCATGCTCGATGGCGAGCAGCCGTTGCCGCCGCTTGGAGCCGGATTTCAGCATCAGGTCGTTCTTATCGCTATGCACATGCTCGTTCTTATCGTCGTCAGAGCAGGTCAGGCCTTCGGAGGTGCGCGCCGGCGAGCCGACCGGCTGGTTGCCGCGGCATTCAATCACGTTGCCAGCGCCGCCGAGCGCCGTGCGATAGAAGCTGATGACTTTGTCCTGGCTGTCGGGCGTGGCGTAGTTCACCACCTTGATGCGCATCTGCCAGGGACCGAAGCCCATGTGGATATCCGCGGCCTTGTCGCCGTCATGGTCCGGCTCCACCTTGGCCCCGGGATAAACAGCGATCCCGGTGTTCTGCGCGGAGGCGGCATCGGTGTTTACGTGAATGCCGCCGAGCGGGGTATCCACTTTCACATTCTTGTCTCGCCCGTCTGCGCTCTTATCTACCTTGACGTTACATGCTGCAGTCAAGGCAAGCGGAACCACTACAAGGAGAGAAAGGAGACTGCGCAGTACTATCGTCATGGAAATCGCCTCCAAACCACAATACGGGGGTTGGCGCTGCAGGGTTCCACAAATATAGTGCTTGATGGCGAGAGTGGGTCAGTAAAGTAACCACCGCATCATACGAGGCGGAACTGGGTTATAGGAAGCAAGGAGCACGCGATTAGCATGCGGCTCCGGAGGAAGACATGGGCAACACAGGAAAACAACTCTCCGTATGGCGGCTTTTCTTGGTGGCGTTGATCATTTGCAGCGCGCTGCCGCTGTTAGCTGATTCTGGTGATCCGTCCGCTCGTGTAGCGCGGCTGGGATACATACAAGGCACCGTATCCGTGCAGCCTGCCGGGGTGGACCAGTGGAGCCAGGCTGAAGCAAATTACCCGGTGTCTACCGGCGATCGACTCTATACCGACCAGGGTGGCCGGGACGAGCTGGGGATAGGTGGCACGGTTGTCCGCATGTCGCAGAACACCGATCTGACGATGACCAATCTCGCCGACCAACTCACGCAATTGGGTCTGGCGCAGGGAACCATCCGCGTACGGACCTTCGGCCTCGATCCGAGCCAGCAGGTGGAAATCGATACGCCGAATGGAGCCGTTACCGTGACGCAGCCCGGCGATCTTCGGATCGACTCCTACGACGCTGACGGCGGCACGCAGGTCACAGTGAACACCGGCGCTGTGCAGGTGACTGGGCCGAATCTCTCGCAAAACATCGGCGCGGGCGAATCGGTGCGCCTGATGGGTACCAATCCAATCGAATTGCAGCAGATCGCCATGCCGGAGCTCGACCAGTTCGACCAGTGGTCGATCCAGCGCGATCAGCACATGGAGAATGCGCGCTCCGCGCAATATGTAAGCCGCTACACACCGGGTTACGATGACCTCGACGATTACGGCACGTGGGACACCGGCACGGAGTACGGAGCCGTGTGGTATCCGCGCGAAGTTGCCGCGGATTGGGTCCCCTATCGCGAAGGTCACTGGGTCTGGACCGGCCCTTGGGGATGGACCTGGGTCGAGTCTGAGCCGTGGGGCTATGCTCCCTTCCACTACGGCCGGTGGTCTTACATCGGTTCGCGCTGGGGCTGGGTTCCAGGACCTATCGCAGTACGACCCTTCTGGTCGCCGGCGCTGGTTGCGTTTGCGGGAGGCGGAGGGTTTTCGGTCGGAATCGGGTTCGGTGGTGGCGGCCTTGCGGCATGGTTTCCGCTGGGCGTAGGCGAGCCGTATATACCGTGGTATCACTGCAGCCCGGAATACATTCGCCAGGTGAATGTAACCAATATCAACATCACCAATATCCACAACACGACGATCGTCAATAACTACAACAACTTCGTGCGCAACACCAACAATTACACCAACCTGCACGCCGTGAACTACGGCTACGCCAACCGGGAGCGTGCCTTTACCGCAGCGCCGGCGCGTGTGTTTGCGTCCGGACAGCCTATTGCTCGCAATGTGGTGCGCGCCAGCCCGGAGCAGATCCGGGGAGCGCAAGTGATCGCGCATCCGAGCATCCAGCCGACTCGGCTGAGCGTCACGCCGCATCCGCTGGCCCACGCCCTCCCGGTTCCCGCACAGCGCCCCACGCTGCTGACGCGAGGTGGACGGGAAGCCCAGGCAGTGCCCGGAGCCCGGGCGCAAGCCGTGCCATACCATGCGCTGCCCGCAAACACGGCCCGCGGGGCGGTTCCAGAGAATCGTCCGGTGGCCCAGCCTGCGAATAGCCATTTCGGCACACAACCTGTGAACCAGGGCGCCATGCGCGGGGCCGTTCCAGAGAATCGGCCAAACCAGCAACCGGTGCGGGCGAATGCACCGGGCGAGGCGAACGGCGGGGCGCGCCCACTGATTACGCGCAACGGGACAACAACTCCAACCCGGCCAGTTCCCGAGACGGGTGCGCGGCCAACCACGCCGGTCAATGGCTTCCACCAGCCCACAGCACCGGAAGCAAATGGCGGACGCGCGGTTCCGCAGAATGGTGGGTATATTCGTCCGTCCACTCCCACCAACACCGGCAGCAACCGGAGCGCCTACCAGCCGCGCCCGCTGGTAACGCGGAATGAGCCCCCGGGAGGCCAGCCATCCTTCCAGCAGCAGCAGCGCGGACAGGTTCACGATCCGGGCCGCCCGCTCGATCCGCAGCAGCGGGAGACTGTATCGCAGGGCCGTCGCCCCGCGCCGTCGCAGGACAATGAGTATCTGCCCCATGCGCAGCAGGTGCAGCGGCCTTCCCAGGGCAGCTACACACCGCAGCCGCAGCAACGGGGATACTCGCCGCAGCCACAGCAACAGCGCAGCTACACCCCGCAACCGCAGCAGCGCTCTGCGCCTGCCCCGGTCGAGCAACGGTCCGCTCCGCCCCGGATGGAACAGCGCTCTGCGCCACCACCACAGCAGCACTCTGCCCCGCCGCGCGCGGAGTCGGCGCCACACAACGAGGGGCATGGCGGAGGGGAGCATCGCTAAGCCGGATCGCTGGACGAACCATGAAAGAGCCACCACACCGGTGGCTCTTTTCATTTGCCACCGCTATGGCCATTGCGACCGACATGTTCGGGACGCATCTCTATACAGAGAATGTTCAAGACAAGATATGCAGAATAGGAGTACCCCGGAATGCCCGAAGTACCTGATCTTTTCTCGCCGCTGACCCAACGCGGCGTCACCTTCGAGAATCGCATCGCGGTCTCGCCCATGTGCCAGTACTCCTATGAGGATGGCTTTTCCAACGATTGGCAGCTTGTGCACCTTGGTAGCCGGGCGGTGGGCGGTGCGGCCCTGATTTTGACGGAGGCGGCGGCGGTGACCCCCGGAGGCCGCATTACGCCGCGGGACCTGGGCCTGTGGAAGGATGACCACATCCCCGGCCTTAAACGCATCGTGGACTTCATCCATGGGCAGGGGCGGCGCGCCGGGGTGCAATTGGCCCATGCTGGACGTAAAGCCAGCACCGCGCCTCCTTGGCAAGGCGGCAAGATGCTGACGCCAGAAGAAGGCGGCTGGGATGACGTGCTTGCCCCAAGCGCCCTGCCCTTCGCCGCCGATTACCCATCGCCGAAAGCCCTGGATCAAGCGGGTATTGGTGCCATCGTTCAGGCATTTGCGGACGCGGCACAGCGCGCGCTCAGTGCGGAGTTCGATGTGGTGGAGATCCATGCCGCGCACGGATACCTGCTCCACGAGTTCCTTTCGCCGCTGAGCAACCAACGGACGGACGGATACGGAGGCAGTCTCGAAAATCGCATCCGGGCGGTAGTGGAAACGGTAGATGCAGTGCGCCAGGTCTGGCCGCAGAACCGCCCGCTGTGGGTGCGCATATCCGCCACGGACTGGACGCCCGGGGGCTGGGATGAAGAGCAGTCTGTGGAACTGGCGCGCGTGCTTCGGCAGCACGCTGTTGACCTGATTGACGTATCTTCCGGCGCGCTCGTGCCCCATGCAAGGATCCCAAGTGGGCCTGGCTACCAGACGCCCTTTGCTGCGAATATCCGGCGCGAAGCGGGGATTGCTACCGGAGCTGTCGGCATGATCACGGCGCCCGCGCAGGCGGACCAGATTATCCGCAACGGGCAAGCGGATTTTGTGCTGCTCGCGCGCGAAATGCTGCGCAATCCGTACTGGCCGCTCCATGCCGCGGAGGAACTCGGCGCCGACATTAGCTGGCCTGTGCAATATCTTCGCGCGGCTTCCCGCTCCAGGGAGGCGCGCCAGCCGGTCGAGCCGCTTCCAGTACACGAAGCCGCGCCGGTGTAGGTTGGCAATTTCGAGTTCGAGCCATGCTCGGCGCGGTATCGAGCTCGCATACCTATCTAACAAAAATGGCTACAGCCAAAGCCTCGCTGACCTATACTGCCGAGGAAAGGCAGGGAAGCCGGCTCGCTGATCTTCTACGGCTGCTCTGTCATGCATACGATGGCCAGCCAATCCGAGCGGAACACACGACCGCTGCCCGAGATTCCGGACAAGCTCTACTTTCGCATCGGCGAAGTAGCCAGGCTGTGCGGAGTGCAGACCTATGTGCTGCGTTTTTGGGAGAGTGAGTTTCCGCAGCTAAAACCGAGTAAGAGCGAGACCGGCCAGCGGCTGTATCGTGTACGCGAAGTGGAGTTGGCGCGGCGCATTCGTGGTCTTCTCTATGACGATGGCTATACCATTGCCGGAGCCCGGCAAACCTTGCAAGGCGAGGTGCGCAAAGCACGGCCGGCGCCCCGGCAACAGACGGAGCTCCAACTTGACGAGGGGTCGCCGGAAGAATCGCGAATCGTCCGCATGCGTACCGAATTGAAAGAGATCCTCGGCATCCTTTCGAATGGCGCGCGGCAATCCGGATCGCGCAACACACCCCCGAAGCCGGGCAAACAGCCGGTTGACGGCCCAGAGTTGTTCGACTGAGCCGATCGAAAGCGCCGCCCGTCCGCTACTGACTTCACGGCGTTGCCGGCGGGGCTGCCTCGGCGGTTCCCGCTGGCTGGAATGCATCGACCAGCGATACTACCTTCATGTTGGATTGCAGCTCTGGAAGTTTGGACGGGCTCTCAATTTGCAGAACCACGGGTTCTCCGGGCAACAAATTGACGAAGTTGTCTGATAGCTTGACGTCGAGGTTCCCGAAGGAAACATAGGTGCTCCGCGCCAGCACTGGCGACGAGAGCTGGAGCCGGTAGCTGCCCCCTTGCTGCGTGAGAGTCGCCTGCACCGCCGCCGCGGGCAGGTGCACCTGCTTAGTCGGCACGAGATAGATGAGATTGGAAGAAAGCGGCGAGCCACCGGCGGTCAACTCTGCCGAGGCAAAAAGTTGCGCCGTGTCTCGGCCCTGAAAATTCATCGCTTCGGACATCGGTAGCTGAAAAAAGATCTTGCTGGAGAGCGGATCGACATGGACGCGTTGCGTCTTCTCGAAGACGCTTTGCCCGTCAAAGGTGAGGATGCGCACGCGCAGGTCTGCATCGAACGGCGCTGTCTTGTCCGAGATTACGTACACGGCCAACGCGCCATTCTCCATATGCGGCGAAACGAGCACCGGATTGTAAAAGCGCCGGGCATAGTATTGCAGCGCTTTCCAGCGGCCGTAGTAGTCGATGCTGGACCATGAAGCCACGGGCCAGCAATCGTTCAGTTGCCAGTAGATGGAGCCCATGGCGCGGGGCCGCGTGCGCCGCAGGTGCTCTGCGCCGATCTTGATGCCTTCCGCCTGTAACACCTGGCTGGCATAGAGCAGGGAAGCGAAGTCCTTCGGCTCTGTGTAGTACTTCAACATGTAATCGTGAATGAGCGAGTTGCCTTCATTGTTTTTCTGGTGCGCCAGCATCACCGGGGTAAAAATGCTGGTGCGGTCTTCTGGAATGGTGAAAGCTTCGACGGTGCGCATCTCCGGAAACGACTGGAAGCCGTACTCGGTCATAAAGCGCGGGAAATGCTTCTCGTACTCTTCGAAGGGCACGCGCCCATGCCACACGCTCCAATCGTGCATATCGCCGGACTTGAAAGTGTCCGACTGCTCTTCGTAATCCGCGCTCGGCGAGCTGGGCCAATACGGCGTCTCTGGCGAGAAGCGCGCGACCGCGTTGGCGAGAACGCCGCTAAAGACCGTAAGGTAGTCCTGCCACATGTGCAGGCGAGCGTCCGCCGGTAATTTGTCCCGGTCCTTCCAGTTGAATGCGGATTCCGTTTCGTTGTTGCCGCACCACAACACGATGCTGGGATGATTGCGCAGGCGCTCCAACTGGTACTGCGCTTCCGCTGCCACGTCCTGCTTGAACTTGTAGGTGCCCGGCTGCCAGTCGTTGCCGAACATGAAGTCCTGCCATACCATAATCCCGAGTTCGTCACAGATGTTATAGAACTCGTCGGTTTCGTAATAGCCACCGCCCCAGTGACGAATCATGTTCATGTTGCTGTCGCGTGCGGACTGGAGGATACGGCGGTACTGCTCCGTGGTCACGCGGGAGGGAAAGCTGTCAAACGGGATAACATCGGCGCCCTTGGCAAAAACCGGAATGCCGTTCACTACAAATTCAAACGACCGGCCCCATTGGTCGAGCTCCCGGCGCAGCACGATGGACCGCAGTCCCGTGCGCGCCGTCGTCTCATCCTGCGGAGCACCGCCGACTGTCACGTGAACCGTAAAGGTGTAGATGGGTTGCGGCCCGTATCCTGCCGGATACCACAGCTGCGGATGGTCGATGTCCAGCGGCAGGTCAAGATGGTTCATGCCTGCTCGCAGCGCAAGCGTGCGAGCGGATTCGATGCGCTTCGATCCCTGCATCGTTTCCACGCTGATGGTGGCAGTTTCGTCCTTGCCTGCTTCGATCGTAACCTCCGCGTTCAAGTGCGCGAGCGCCGCGTTCACATCCTGCTGATGCATGTAGACATTCGCAATGCGCGCGTCGTCCCAGCTTTCGATGCGGGCGGGCCGCCAGATTCCGCTGGTAACGAAACGCGGGCCCCAGTCCCAGCCGTATTCATACGCTGCCTTGCGGATGTAGGTCTTGGGCTCGACCTGCGTTTGTGTGCGCCACGGGTCGTTGACCGCGATGAGCGCGGCCTGGCGAATCGGTGATGGAAATACTACGCGGAGCTCGTTGTCGCCGGGCCGCAGCCCAGGCTTGATATCGACGCGCCAGCTACGAAACATGTTATCGGCCGTGAGCAGGGGCGCGCCATTCAACGAGACGAGTGCGTACGCATCGAGCCCGTCGAAGACGAGTTCCACGTGCTGCCGGCGCAGCAGCTCCGGGGTGGCGTGGATCGTTGTCCGGTATTCCCAGTCAGCGTTCTCGATCCACTGCAGCTTGGCCTCGTTGTCACGGAAGAACGGCTCCGGGATCATCTTGTTCGCAAGCAGGTCGAGATGCACATCGCCGGGCACTGTAGCGGGCTTCCAGGCCGCCTCCTGCACTCCGCCGCCCGCGACCACCTGGCGAAACTGCCAGCCAGTATCGAGCGGGAGGTCCTGCCGCGCTGGACTGGATCCCGTGTTGGCTCCCTTGCCAGCGGCTGCGCAAAGCAAAGGCCAGCACAGGATCGAGAGTAGGATGAGTGCGAAGACCGGGCGACGGGATGTCATCGAGTGCGTTCCTCGTATCCCCGCGCGATGCGGAGTGAGTCTGCCGGCTGTAGACGGCGGCAGACCATCGTACCGCGAAGCGCGCGGCACCGCGGCCTGAAACATTCGTGGTTAGCTTCACCGCACTCGTTCTCGCTGAACACGCTGGCCGGCTGCAAGCGCTAAGCAGAACTCCCACTCAAGAAAATGCTATGGTCGCGAGGCGCATACAAAAGGTCAGCGGCTGGGGTGATGAGCAAGCTGCATCGGCTAGTACAGACCCAGCTCCCTTATCACCTTCAGCCGCTGTTTCCGATACAAGCTCCTGTGACCAGACGCAATGCTATCGAGCTATTCAGATCAAGGAGCGATCCCCGTCTGGTAATTAACGTTGGCCAGTGCAAGACGGTACTGGTACTGAGCATTGGTATTGGCGATGGCCGCTTGTGTCTGCTGCAGCTGCGCCTGGCTGAGCTCGACAATCGAGCTGAGGCCGAGTTGATAACGCGTCTGCGCCAGCTTTAGCCCGAGGTTCGCCTGGTTGAGTAGCTGTGCCGTAACGCCGATTCGGCGAAAGGCGTTGTTTGCATCCAGCCACGATGTATGCACGTCGCGCACGATGCGGTCGCGCAGCGCGCGGGCCTGCTCGCCTGCGGCCTGCGCCCGGTAATCGGCCTCCTTGGCCTCTGCGGTATACAGGAAGCCATTGAAGATTGGAATGCTGACATTGGCGCCGATGGCCCCATCCCAACTTGATACGTAGTATCGGCCGTCGCGCACTGGCGTGCCACCCACGGTTCCGAGGGCGCTGATGTTCGGCAGCTTCTGGTCGCGCTGGGCGCGGCTGAAACGGAGCGCCGCCTGCTGGTTGTAGTGGAGTGCCAGGAGGTCCGGGCGGCTCCGCAAAGCAGTCGCTTCAAGAGAGGCCTCGTCTGGCGGCGGAGGAGGGTTTTGCGCAGTGTCGTCCACCAGCTTGTAAGGGATGGTCTTATCCAGCCCCAGTACCTCATCGAGTGCGGCCAGCGCGGCATCCGCGTTATTCTGCGCATCCAGCAGCAGCAGTTGCGCCTGCGAAAGCTGCACCTCGGCAAAGCTCTGGTCCAGCGTGGACCGCAAATTATTCTTCGTGAGCTGGGTCACCTGGTTCTGCGTGGTCTGCCGTGACTGCCACGGTCTGCCGTGCCACTTCCAGCACGGCCTGGGCTTGCAGTGTGTTGTAGAACGCTTGATCCGTCGCAACCACGATGTCTTCCACCGTGGCCTGCGCGTTCGATCGCTGCGCCATCTCACGTAGCTTCGAGGAGGCGACGAGGTTGCCGGTGCGGCCGAAGTCGGTCAGCAGTTGCGAGAAATAGATCGATCCTCCGGCACGGGTAAAGAGGCGGGAAGCGCTGAGACTTCCGGAAGCCACGCGGCTGCCCTCTTCTGCGTCTTGTGCGGTGAGGCTTCCGGCAAATTGCGGAAGCTCGGCGGAGCGTGTTTCGCGCACCACCTGGTGCTCCGCCAGGGCCAGCAATTGCCCGATCCGGATATTCGGATTCTGCCGGATCGCCATCTGCTCGGCTTGTGCGCGGGTAAGCGGAGGTCCCTCAGGCGCACTCCCCGGCTGTGGAGAAACAGGTGAGCTGCCCTCCGGTGCTTGTGCCGGCGGTGGGGCTGATTGCAGTGGAGCTGTCTGGAGTGGCGCAAGCTGCGACACCATAGGGGCGTCTGGGATCGAGCGGCCCGGCCCCGATGAAATGGCAACCTGCGCATGAGCCAGTGGCAGGCACAGCACAAACAGTGCCAGAACGAGGATGCAATGCGTGTGTAACGGTAGGCGATGTTTCAAGTTCATGCGTGCGCCTCCTGTTCCACTACCTCGTGTTTGGTCGCGCCCTGCCGCCCATGAATAAGGAGGTAAATGGCCGGGACCAGAAAGACTGTGACGACGACCGAGACAGCAAGGCCGCCGATGATGGCGCGCGCCAGCGGGGCATACTGCTCACTGCCCGCCTCGGTTCCCAACGCCATGGGGATCATGCCCAGCAGCGTGGCAAGCGAGGTCATCAGGATGGGTCGCAGACGAATCTTGCAGGACTCTACGATGGCCTGCTTGATGTCTCGGCCATGCTCCTGCAAGTGGCCCGCAAACTCGACGATCAGGATGCTGTTCGAGACCACGATTCCGGCCATCATGATGACGCCCATCAGCGACATGATGTTGAGCGTGGAACCGGTCACGAACAGGATGAGCACCACACCGGCGAGCCCCGGCGGAATGGCCATCAAGATGATCAGCGGGTCGATAAACGAGGTGAATTGCGCCATCAGGATCAGGTACACCAGGGCGATGGCCAGCAGCAGGCCGATGCCGAAGCGCAGGAAAGATTGATTCATGTTGACTACGGCCCCGCGTACAGTGATGAGTACGTTTTTAGGATGGGCCGTGTGCCTGAGGATCGAATTGACGTCCCGGTTTACGGTGTTGAGCGATTCCGTCCTGGGCATCACGTAGACGTCAATCACACGCCGGATCTTGTAGTGGTCCACTTCGGTCGGAGTGTTGATCTGGTTTATCTGCGCAACGGACTGCAGCGGCGTGTAGGAGTTAGCGGCCGGTGAGCGGAGCGGGATCTGCTTGAAGTCCTCCATGCTCATGTTCTCCACTTTGTGCGTGGCGTACTGCACGGTGAGCATGTAGTTGTTTCCCGTCTTCGGGTCGATCCAGTAGCTGGGCGCGATCACACCATTCGAGGTCAATGCGGTGATCACGTTGTCCACGATCTCCCGCGGCGAAAGTCCGATAAGGCTGGCACGTTCGCGGTCGATGTCGAGGTTCAGGCCGGGATAGCGCAGGTTCTGCGGAATCAGCACATCGCTGACGCTGTGCAACTGCCTGGCCTTTGCCGCGATCTCGCCGGCAATGCGGAAGGACTCATCAAGATTGTTGCCGCCGACCTGGATGTCAATCGGCGCGGGCAGGCCCTGGTTAATGACGGCATCGACCAGGCCGCCTGCTTGAAAGTAGGTCGTCATCTGCGGCATATCCTGCGAGAGCTTTCGCCGCACGCGCTCCATGTACTCGTAGCTGCCGACCTTGTGGCCTTCCTTCAGGCTGACCTGGACAAAGGCCGTGTCCATCGAGGAGTTGCTGGTGTAAATCGCTGAAAGATCGGGCGTGATGCCGATATTGGAGACGATCATGTCCAGGTCGTGAGGAGACACGACAGAGCGGATCTCCTGCTCCACCTGCGTCACGTACTGGTTGCTAACCTCAATGCGGGAACCGCTCGGTGCTTTCAGGTTGATGACGAACTGGCCAGGGTCGGTGCGCGGGAAGTAGGAGCGCCCAAGCAGCGGCCCAAAGATGAGCAATACCAGCCCCACGCCGGCCAGAATGGTAACGCTGGTGAACAGCGGACGCTCAAGGCTTTGAAGTACCCAGCGCTCGTAAAGGTCTAGCATCTTCTGGAAGTACAGGTTGAACTTGTCGACGAACCGTTGAAACAGGGAGCGCCGTCTGTGCTCGTCCTTGTCCTTGCCGTGGTCGAAGCGGACAAACTTCGCGCAATAGAGAGGCACAACTGTCATGGCGAAAATGTAGGAGGCGAAGATGGAAAGCACCACGCCGAGCGCCAGGTCCGTGAAGATGTACTTGCTCACGCCGGCTAGAAATGTAACCGGGAAGAAAACGATCGAGGTGGTCACGGTGGCGGCCAGCACAGGCAGCGCTACCTCCGTGCCTCCCTTGTCCGCGGCCGCGTACGGCGCTTCGCCTTCTTCCATATAGCGGAAGATGTTTTCAAGCACGATCACGGAGTTGTCGATGAGTCGTGAAAACGCGAGTGCGAGGCCGCCCAGCAGCATGGTGTTGATGGAGCCGCCAATCTGGTTGACCGCGACCAGGCACATGAGCGCAGAAAGCGGGATGGATAGCAGCACGGCGATCGTAGCGCGCGGGCTGCCCAGAAATACCAGGATCATGACGCCGGTCAGCACCAGGCCGATGCTGGCCTCCTTGACCAGCGTGCTGATGGCGCTCTTCACAAAAACCGACTGGTCAAAAACCACTGCCGTCTTGAGTGAAGAGGGAATGTCCACCAGGTGCTTCACGGCTTCTCTCATGCCGTTCACGATGGTGATGGTATTGCTGTTGCCGCCCTGCTTCAGCACCGGAACATAGACGGAACGCTGGCCGTCGATGCGCACGATGTTGGTTTGCAGCGTGCCGGAGTCTTCTGCATGGCCGATGTCCCCGACCAGGATAGAAGCGTTGCCGACAGACTTCAGCGGCACCTCGTTAATCTGCTCCGGCGTTGGCACCTGGCTGTTGGCGTAGATGTTGTAGTCCTTGTTGCCGATGCGGACGTCGCCTGCGGGCAGAATCAGGTTCGATTCATTGACCCCGTGCACCACGTCCATCAAGCTCATGTTGTGTGCTTCGAGCTTGAGCGGGTCAACATAGACCATGATCTGCCGGTATCGACCGCCGAAAGGCTGCGGCACGGAGGCGCCGGGGACGCCCGCGATCTGATTTCGTACCTGAAACTGTGCCAAATCTTTCAGGTCCGTCTCGTTCAAGCCTTTGCCCTTGAGCGTGACCAGGCAGACAGGCTGGCTCGATGCATCCATGCTGAGCACTACAGGCGGCAGCGTGCCCGGGGGCAGCCGCCGTAGATCGGCCATCGCGAGATTGGAAATGTTTGAAAGTGCGGCGTTTGGATCCGTGCCGGCTTTGAAGTAGATTTTGATCAGGCTGACGCCGGTCAGCGAACGGGACTCGATGTGGTCGATGTTGGAACCAAGCGTGAAGAACCGCTCAAAGGTATCCGTGATGTCGGCTTCGATCTGCTCTGGCGGCATGCCGGAGTAGAAGGTCGCGACCACAACAACGGGAAGGTCGATTTTGGGGAAGAGGTCGACCGGCATGCGGACGACGTTGGTGACGCCCACCAATAAGACGATCAGGCAGGCCATGATGATGAAAAAGGGATAGCGCAGGGCGAACTTAGGCATTACTGTTGCCCCCCTGCCGCGTCACTGTCATCGCTCTTCTGTCCGCCGGCGCCAGCGTTCATCTTCTGCAGGTGCGGCTGCACCGTCTCACCTACCTGATATTTTGAAAGACCGCCATTGATCACGCGTTCTCCCGCGCGGAGGCCGCTGGTGATCTCCACTGCCGTGTTGCTCTCCATGCCGAGCGTGACCTGGCGGGACTCCACCCGGTTCTGCGCATTTACTACGAGCACGCTGGCTGCGGTGCCACTGCGCTGCACTGCACCGTCCGGCACTATTAGCGCGTCCGGCTTGTGCACCAGCTGCAGGACCACATTGGCGTACATGCCGGGATCAATGGAAAGGTTCTGGTTCGGTACATCGATCTCTGTCTGCATGGTGCGGGTATCCAGGCTCACGCTGCGCGTATAGCGGACCACCTTGCCGGCAAAATCGCGATGCAGCGCATCCACGTGAACGGTGACGGGCGCACCAATGCGGATGTATTCCACATCCGCCTCCGGCACTGGCACGCGCAGGCGTAGCAGGTCGCTCTGCGAGAGCTTCACCACCGGCATCGATTGCGTGTCGGAATTGGTGCCCGCCTGGATCAGTGTTCCGGTATCCGCATAGCGCCACGTGATCACCCCGGTCAGCGGAGCAGTGACGGTGGCGTAGTTTTCCAGGGCGCCCACGCGCTCCTGGTCAGCACTGGCGACCCCTGCCTGCTGCTGCGCGGCAGACAAGGCAGATTTGGCCGCGTCTATCTGGGACTCGGCGGCCAAGTCGCGCGCATGAGCGTCGTCCAATTCCTGCTGGGCGATGAGTCCAGGCTGGCTGGCTGAGGCATCCCGCAGACGGATATAGTTTGCATGGAGCGCGGAATGATCGGATTCTGCGCGGGAGACTTCATTCCTGGCGTGCGTGATCTCGTCTTTGCTGCGCGCCACCTCCGAGCCGGCTCCCTTGAGCTGTGCGCTTAACTCCGGCACTTCGAGCACGGCGAGGACCTGCCCGGTGTGGACCTTGTCTCCTATATCGACGTTGATCCGGCGGATATAGCCGGAAACCTTGGCATGCACTTCGACCATCTGGTAAGGCTCGAACTGCCCGGCCAGCGATAGCGTGCGATCCATAGGGCCGCGTGTGGCTTCCACGACGATGGCTGCCGGCACCTCGGCGGCCTGGGGAGCACCTGCCTGGTCCCCACGCGAACATCCAGAAGGCAGCAGCGCCAAAAGAGCAGCAAGCGCGCTGACGCCGCACCAGCGCAAATTTCGTAAGGAATGCATAGTCAATGGGTTCCCTGTCCATTCAGCTTCGGGTGATAGATCGATCCCCGTTGCCACGCGCTTGGCGCAGCGGCAACGAGATAGCGGAACGCTATCGGGAGAGCTGAAGAGAGGGAGGGGGACGGAAGAACAGAGCAATCAGGTGCAGGCCCGCCTTGCGGGCCGGGAGCCGGTTGCGACAGGGCGCGCTTAACTTCGCTCCGGGAACCTGCAGAAGTACCAGCCCGCTGAGCAACAGAGCCAAACGCGTAAACGGCAGGGAGCCGCTTCCGTGCTCCTCATCCACCCCCTGTGTTCCGTCTGAGATCTGGGCCTGGCCAGCTCTTTCTTTCTGCGAAAGAAGCTTGGCGGTGCGCGCAGAAGCCGTCTGCACCTGCCTGGCGTGATAGAGGGAAAGCTTTGCATGCAGACCCCATCCAAATACTGCCGCAGAGAGCAGAACGAAGATGGACAGCCGCAGCAGAAGGCTTCCGCGCAGATGAGGAGGATTCGGCATAGCATGCCCGGGGGACCGGACCGTTAACTACAGCATATCAGTCGGCGTCCGGTGGCGCATCTTTACCCAGACACCGCGAAAGAATTGCCGGGCATCTGAAGTAAGTGTAGCCCTCAGGCACAGAAGGAGTAATGAAATGGGAATGTTGGCAAATCGAGTGGCAGTTGTTACAGGATCGAGTTCCGGTATCGGGCAGGGCATTGCGCAAAAGTTCGCGCAGGAAGGCGCGAAGGTTGTCATTGACTACATCGGTCATCCGGACGGCGCGAACGAAACTCTCAAGATGGTGGAGCAGGCGGGATCCAAAGGTGTCATTGTTCAGGCGGACGTGACAGTGGATGCCGACAGGAAAAAACTGATCGATGCGGCGTATTCGAACTTCGGCGGCTGCAACGTTCTGGTCAATGATGCCGGGATGGAGAAAAAGGCCAACTTCTGGGAGGTCCCAGAGGCCGAATACGACAAGGTCATGGACGTGAACCTCAAAGGCGTGTTCTTCCTGACGCAGTACTTCGTGCAGAAGCTGCAGCAGGCAAAAAAGCCGGGCCAGATCATCAACATCAGCTCCGTGCACGAAGATATGGCATTTCCGAGCTTTTCGACCTACTGCATCAGCAAGGGAGGCATGCGCATGTTCATGCGCGACCTCGCCGTGGAACTCGGTCCCCTGAATATCACCATCAACAACATCGCTCCGGGCGCGATCGAAACCCCGATCAACAAGAAGCTGATGGAGAACAAGGGCGAGATGGCCGCGCTGCTCAAGAACATCCCCCTCAATCGGCTGGGCAATGTAGGAGATGTCGCCGGGCTGGCAGCTTTTCTCGCCTCCGATGCGGCTGGCTATATCACCGGATCGACTTACGTGATCGACGGCGGGCTGATGCGCAGCTACCACGAGCAGTAACTCACTACAGACCAGCAGTCGATAACAATCGGATCGGAACCATGGCAAAAATTGAAGACTACGCCCTTATCGGCGATTGTGAAACTGCGGCTCTGGTGAGCCGCGACGGATCAATCGACTGGTTGTGCTGGCCCACTTTCGGCTCCTCGGGATGCTTTGCGAAACTGCTCGGCACCGAGGAGAACGGTTTCTGGAAGCTGGCGCCGGACGAAAAAATCAAGCAAACAGGACGCCGCTACCAGGAACACACGCTTATCCTGGAAACCACGCACGAAAGCAAGAACGGCGTCGTCCAGGTGCTGGATTACATGCCGCCGCGGGGCCACAACTCCGACATCGTCCGGACGGTCAAGTGCCTGCGCGGCAAGGTGCCGATGAAGAGCGAGGTTGCCCTACGCTTCAACACGGGTAACGCAGTGCCCTGGGTAAAGCACATCGACGGTGGCATTTATGCCGAGGCCGGCCCTGATTCCGCTGTGTTGCGCACCACCGTCCCGCTCAAAGGCGAGAACATGCGCACAGTGAGCGAGTTCACCGTTTCGGCGGGTGAGTCTGTCTCGTTTGTGCTTACCTACGGCACATACGGAAGCTATCGCGAAGAGATTCCAAAACCGATCGACGTCGACGATGCATACCGGAATACGCAGGCTTTCTGGACAGACTGGGCCAAGAAGACCACCTATGACGGGCCACATAAAGAGTTGATCGAGCGATCGCTTATCACGCTCAAGGCGCTCACCTATCGCCCGACGGGTGGCATCGTGGCCGCGCCGACTACCTCGCTGCCGGAGCAGATCGGCGGCCCGCGCAATTGGGACTACCGCTACTGCTGGCTGCGCGACGCAACTTTCATGCTGCTGGCCATGATGAACGGCGGCTATTACGAAGAGGCCGCAGATTGGCTGGAGTGGCTCCGGCGCACCATCGCCGGCAGCCCGGGCCAGGTGCAGATCATGTACGGCATACGCGGAGAGCGCACGCTGGTCGAGTGGGAAGTGGACTGGCTTCCCGGATACGAGAAGTCGCAGCCCGTGCGCATCGGCAATGCCGCGCACGCGCAGCTTCAGCTCGATATCTATGGGGAAACGCTGGACGCCTTTTTCCAGGCATACGGCAACATTCACCAGCATCATCACATGGACTTTGCTCTGCTGACTCAGCTTATCGAGCACCTGGAGACGATCTGGGACAAGCCGGACGACGGCATCTGGGAGACGCGCGGCGGGCGCAAGCAATTCACCTATTCCAAGGTGATGGCGTGGGTGGCCTTCGACCGCGCGATCAAGCTGGCCGAGCAGGCAAATTTCGATGCCCCGGTCGAGCGCTGGAAAAAGACGCGCGACGCGATTCACAAGCAGGTCTGCAAAAAAGGCTGGAGCAAGAAGCGAAAAAGCTTCGTGCAGTATTACGGCTCCACCGACCTGGACGCTTCCGTTCTGCTGATCCCCATGGTGGGCTTCCTGCCACCCGAGGACTCTCGCGTGAAGAGCACGGTGGCTGCTATCGAGAAGTACCTCACGGAGGACGGATTGGTCCAGCGCTACAACACTGCGAAGAGCAAGGACGGGCTGCCGCCCGGTGAAGGCATGTTTCTGGCATGCAGCTTCTGGTTGGTCAGCAATCTGAAGTTCATCGGGCGCGAGGACGATGCGCTCAAACTCTTCAACCGGCTGGTTGCGCTGGCCAATGATGTGGGCCTGCTTTCCGAAGAGTACGATGTCAAGCGCAAGCGGCTGGTGGGGAATTTTCCCCAGGCATTCTCGCATCTGGCGCTCCTGGGCGCGGCCTATCACCTCTTCGAAAAGGACAGGCAAAAGCGTCACGCCGCCAGTTCTGCGGACGTGCCCCGCTGCTGACCTCAGGGTGCCCGGCGGCCAGTTGGGACGTGAGCCTCGCGAAACTTGGGAACGGGTCAGGGCCGGTCATTCCGGCCCCGGCGCGCATCGGGGCGGACTCCTCTTCTGCAATCTCCCGTGCCCGTCGCGCCGTTCCCGGTTTTATGATACCGTCCCCTCTGAGGCGCGGAAACAGATATGGCTATACCGGTTGGAAGCTCGTCCGGGCACGAGATCAGCGCTCCCGAAGGGAGTCACACCCACTACGGCAAGGCCCTGTCCACTGTTACTACACTCTTTTTCATGTGGGGTTTTCTCACCACGCTCAATGACATCCTGGTGCCCCAGCTCAAGTCGATCTTCGACCTGAATTACACCAAGGCAGGGCTGGTACAGTTCGCCTTCTTTTCCTCCTACTTTGTTTTCGCCCTGCCTGCTGGCAAAGTCATCGAGTGGATCGGCTATAAGCGCACCATGGTAGCCGGGTTGCTGGTCATGGCGGCCGGTGCTTTCCTGTTCATTCCCGCCGCTGGCGTCCCCTCGTTCCCGCTTTTCCTGACCGCGCTGATCGTGCTCGCAGCCGGAGTCACGACGCTGCAGGTGGCCGCCAATCCCTACGTGTCCGTGCTGGGGCCTCCGAGCACTGCTTCCAGCCGCCTCAACCTGACCCAGGCATTCAATTCGCTCGGCACCACCATTGCCCCAAAATTCGGCAGCTTGTTTATTCTCAGCGCCGCCGGGCTAACCGCGGTGCAGATGAGCGCGCTCTCGCCCGCAGCACTGGAAGCCTACCGCCGGACCCGAGCCGCTTCCGTAAAGCTGCCCTATCTCGGAATCGGTATTGTGCTGGTGCTGTTGGCGCTCATGATTGCCATCCTGCATCTGCCGCGTATCCAGACCACGCGCGAATTCCGCCCTTCCGGGGATCCGGAAAATCCGCTGGGCAGCATCTGGTCACATCGGCATGTATGGCTTGGCGCCATCGGCATCTTTACCTATGTCGGGGCTGAGGTCGCGATTGGCAGCTATCTGGTCAGTTTCTTTATTCAGCCGGACATCGGTCACATGACTGAAAAAACTGCTGCGAGCCTGGTCACCTTCTATTGGGCTGGCTTGATGATCGGACGCTTTATCGGCTCCGCCGTCCTGCAACGAGTGAAGACGGGGCCAGCCGTCGGCGTTGCCTCCGTTGCCGCCTTTCTGCTCGTGATCATATCCATGAGCACCTTCGGCTACACCGCCATCTGGTCTATCCTGCTGGTCGGCTTCTTCAATTCCATTATGTTCCCCAGCATTTTCACCCTCGGCATTGAGGGCATGGGGCCGCTCACTGGCAAAGCCTCCGGCCTGCTAATCATGGCCATTGTCGGCGGCGCTGTTATCCCTGTGGCGGAGGGCTTTGCCGCCGACCACATCGGGATTCACCACGCCTTCTTCGTCGCCGCGCTTTGCTACATATATGTCGCTTACTACGGCTTCTTCGGATCTCGGCCCACCGGAGCGCAGGCCCATCTGGTAGCAGAGGAATAGCGCCGCTTCTGGCGGGCCGTCTGTCTCGAACGACAGGCGGCTTCCATCGCTCTCTTCTGCTTACATGTAGCGGAAGAAGAGTTAAGCGGCCGGGTCGAGTGTATCCCCTAAATCCAGCTCTAGCATCGCGATCTCTTCTTGCGAAAAAAGATGCTTGCTTCCGGTGGCGCGGTCGATCAGATGCGCTGGAAGCCCGGCATTGAGCGTGCGATGCATCGCCTTGCGATGAAATGGCGAACTGCTGAGTATCGAGCAAATCCGCTCAAACACGGGCTCCCATTGACGGAAACGTGCCTTGATCTCACTTCCAGAACCGGCAGGCAGGGCCACAATTTCCAACTCCGAAACCCTGTGCTCTGAGTTGGAGCACATTTCTACGGGACGGAGCTGGAGCGAATACAAAAGCTTTTGGGTTTTCATCACACAATCCTTGAATGTAACTGGGCTTAGACTTCGATCAGAACCAAAGCGTTGCTTGCTGCCGAACCTGTCCTGCCGCGATCTCAATCATCAGCATGAGCTTCGACATCTCAACAACCGTACGGGGCAGAAACAACCAGCGACACGAAACGCATTCCGTCTAGAAACGGCAACTGGAGCGGGACGAGCAGTCTGGCACAGCTCCTCCATCCCTCATAGCTACTGTACCGTTTAGGATGCGCCTCAGCACAAGGTGCAATTCGCAAGACGCATATCCGTAGATGGCGTTGGGTGGTTACCGAAAAGCACCAGGTTCGGCTTGCGGTCACCGGCACTTGTTCTCAAGGCGGGCTGCGGTCGCTTTTCGAACTGTTGCGCAGCCGTTACGATCAGTGTGTGCGATTTCTTCCGGTATTCAACCTCTTACCGCTGCTTTGTTTTTTGGGATGTGTGCCCGTCTCCGCCCAGACCATTCTGCCTCTATGGCCCAACGGCGTGCCGGGCGAGAAGAATGTGGCAGCGTCCGAAGTGGAACGTGATCTTACCGGCCCTGCGGACGGTCTGGTAGCCGGCCGCCGCGTTGAGCGGCTCAGCTTCGTGAGCGTACCCACCTTGACCGTGTATCGTCCCGATCAACCGCAGGAGAATGGCGCAGCCGTGGTCGTCTTTCCTGGTGGCGCATATCAGATCCTGGCATGGGATCTTGAGGGCACGGAGGTATGCTCTTGGCTGAACTCACTCGGCATGACCTGCGCGATCTTGAAGTACCGTGTTCCGAACGCCGGCCCCTTTCCGCTGCACACTCAGGATCTGGCCGACGCTCAGCAGAGTGTGCGGCTCATGCGTGCCCATGCTGCTGAGTGGCGGCTGGATCCAAAGCGCATCGGAGTGCTGGGGTTTTCCGCTGGCGGGCACCTTGCGGCAGCTCTGAGCAGCCATGCTGGGGATAGAGTCGCCTACGGTCCAGATAGCCCCGGTCCAAATAGCCTCGGTCCAGAGGCGCCAAAGCCGAGCTCTCTTTCTTCGGATCCGATTGAGAAACTAAGCGCCGCACCGAGCTTCGCTCTGCTGATCTATCCCGCTTATCTCGTGCAGGAAAAGAACCTGCATGTGCTGCGGCCCGAACTGCAGCCCAACGCTACCACCCCGCCCACCTTTCTGGTGCAAGCTGAGGACGATCCCATACACGCCGAGAATGCCCTGGGTTACTACGGCGCGCTCATGACGGCCAAGGTGCCTGCGGAGATGCATCTCTACACCGCAGGCGGCCATGGATACGGCCTGCGGCCGACGGCCCTGGCGGTGACTCACTGGCCCGACCTGGCCGCGCAGTGGTTCCGAACCATCGGCGTCCTGCCGCCCCATTGAAGCAGCGGCAGTCAATGCGGAATGCGTCGGAGCGCGGGTGTAGTGCTGGTCGGACGTGCAGTACTTCCAAAGTGACCGGCTCTACACAGTGACGCGTTCTACATGTTCGTGTGCCCGGCGCGCATCTCTTCGTTGAATACCGGTTTGGTCAAAGACAACGCCTCCTGCAAGCGCTCCCGAAACTGTTGGCCCCGCTCATGGAGCGCTTCGGTCGGCATCGCGAAGTCGTCCGCAATCTCGACCAGCCCCGCAGAAGCCTGGCGTTCCGCGGTAGCCTTCAACTCTTCGGAAGTGGTGTTGAGGTATTGCGCGTCACGAGGGTCCGCGATCCACACTGGTTGATTGCCGCCCAGCACGCCGGAAAGCCAGAACACTTTGAGCGCGATGAAATCTGCTCGGGAATGCTCCGTCGTATCGGCAAAGATGAAGCGATTCTGCCAACGGCTATAATAGCGAGTCGTTACCGGGATGGGCTGGCGATTGCCGGATTTCAGCATTTCCAACTGGCCCTGATCGAGCGTCTTGCGAACGGCGTTGTAGATAAAGCTTTCCGCAAAAGGCTGTTCGGGCGCGGGCACAATTTCAGCAAATGTGACCGTCATGCTGGCGGAAATCTTGGCGTGCAGGGGCGACCCGCTGCCATCTTCGAGCCGCACTGTTCCATGGACGATCAAGGTGTCGGCGCCAGAGGTGGAGTGATGAAAGGGCCACTTGAAGCCCGTAAAGGCCAGTGGCAGCCCGGCCAGGGTGACGTACGCATCCGGGCGCGGATTGCGCATCCGCTTTGCCTGCTCACTGAAATAGCGGCCCAACTCCTCCTGCAATTCGGGACGGGCGAAGCTGAATCCGCCGCTGAGTTCAATCGTCAATGCGCGGTCCAGGGTGGTGTCGGGAGACAGGCCGAGGTGCAGAAGCATCGTTGGCTGGCCATCAAAGGCTTCACCGGACTGCATGTCGAGAACGACCAGGCCGGCTTGTTGTGCCCGCTGGATAAAAAACTGCTGGAGAGATTCGATTTGCGCTGTCATGGTGTTTGGGAACTTGCGAAAAGCCGTCACCGGTATTGTACCGGGCCAACTCATGCATGCGCAGTCATCGCGGCTGGGCATGTTTCTGGCGTCATGGGCATCCAGGCCGCAAGCCCCCCGGGCATGTATGCCGGCACGGCCGCATCCTGTCCTACGGGTGTGTTGGTATTGCCAGGATAAGTAACACGCCTGCGCCCATATGCATTGCTTTCCAGCGAGCGAATGAGCTTGAGTTCGCGCTGGAAACGCACCTGCCGCGGCTTGAGCGAGATCGCTTCAGTCACCAGTTCGGCCGCGGGAAGGAACTTCCGCATCTGGCGCGCGATCACGCCGAGAAGAAACCGCGCATCGGCGTTGAGAGGATCGGCAGTACACACCTAGGCGTAGAGCTCCGCTGCTTCCAGAAGGAAGCCGGTGTTGTGATATTCCAAAGCAAGGCGGAAAAGCTGGGCGATGATCCGGGATACGGAAGAACGGGGCACGTGTTGAGTGGCCATGGGGGAATCTCCTTTTCTTGCCTGAACGCAACATATGCCATCTTCGCTTTTGTTTCTCCTGAAATTGTCTGTCGCCAGGTCACGGTTTTCCATTTCAGAACTCCGTCCCGTTATGGGACAAGGTAGCCACAGGAAAGCAGCGAATGGCCCACTCAGGGGATTGTCATACAGCGTTCTGTCCCGCTCCGCTGCAGGACCGGGCTGAACAATCCGGTACTGCCCCGAACAAGCCATTGGCGCAAATCCAGCTCTGCCCTACGATGGTGAGCGATGAGGATCGAGAAAGCGAAACGAGCGACGGAACAAGGGGCGCCCACTTCCACCCCCCTGCTGCTTGCCGGCATGCTACGTAACCGTGAGGCTACTGCCGAGGTGCGCAGTCCTTTTGATGGACACACCATCGCGCGTGTCTGCCAGGCCACCCCCGGCGACGCACAGGAGGCGATCAAGGCGGCCCAGGCGGCCTTTGCCGAAACACGCGAACTGCCGTCGTGGCGTCGCGCTGCCATTCTTCACCACGTGGCCGATCGCCTGAGCAAAGAGGCGCTGGACCTGGCGCGCGGCATGGCGCTTGAAGCGGGCAAGCCGCTGCATGAGGGCCGTGCCGAGGTGGCGCGCGCTGTGGAGACATTCCGTATCGCGGCAGAAGAGGCCAAGCGCATTCAGGGTGACATCCTGCCACTGGATTGGACGGAGGGAAATGACAACCGGGCGGCGCTGGTCCGGCGTTTTCCAATTGGGTCCATCCTGGGTATCACCCCGTTCAATTTCCCCCTGAACCTCGTTGCCCATAAGGTCGCGCCGGCCATCGCCTCCGGCAACCCCATTCTGATCAAGCCGGCGCCACAAACGCCGCTGACCGCTCTGCGCCTGGGGCAAATCGTGGTAGACGCGGGCTGGCCGCGTGGAGCGATCAGCGTCTTGCCGTGCTCAAACGACGTGGCGGGCACAATGCTCGCGGATGACCGCATTCGCATGGTCACCTTTACCGGAAGCGCCAGTGTGGGCTGGCAGCTCAAGGCTGCAGTCCCACGCAAGCGAGTAACCCTGGAGCTGGGCGGTAACGCTGCGATGATCGTCCATGAGGACGCCGACCTGGAACTCGCGGCCCAGCGTATCCTGAGCGGCGGGTTCTCCTACGCAGGGCAGAGCTGCATTTCGGTGCAACGCGTTTTCGTTCACAAAATGCGCTGGCAGACCCTGGCGCAACGGCTGACCGAGGGCGTGGAGCAGATGATCGTCGGCGACCCGTCGGATGAAGAGACGCACGTGGGGCCGATGATCTCGGAACAAGCCGCTGAACGCGCGGCTGCATGGATCGAACGCGCCGTCGATGCAGGCGCGCACCTGCTTTGCGGTGGCGAGCAGCGGGGTGCGCGGCTCAAGCCCGCCGTCCTGGCCAAGGTTCCGCGGCAAACGGAACTGTTTCAGGAAGAGGCCTTTGCCCCAGTGGTCTTTATCAACCCTTATGACACCTTTGAGGAAGCTCTCGAGCTGGTCAATGCTTCGCGTTATGGCCTGCAGGCCGCGGTGTTTACGAAAGACTGGGGACGCATCATGCAGGCATGGAAGACCATTGAGGCGGGAGCCGTGCTGATCAATGAATCGACTTCGTGGCGCGCCGACCACATGCCGTATGGCGGCGTGAAAGAGTCCGGCATGGGCCGCGAAGGGATCCGCGCCGCGATGGAGTCCATGATGGAGGAACGGCTTCTGATTGCACGGATGTGACGCTGCGGTCGAGCTCTAGCTGTTACGCCGGAAGAACGCGGCCACGGCACTCGCCAAAGCCGATGCGCACCGCGCCTTCGCGCTCGCAGTAGCCGCGCAGGATTACCTCATCGCCGTCCTCGAGGAACTTGCGAACTTCGCCTCCGGGTAGCTGCACAGGCTTCTGGCCGCGTTCGGTGATCTCGAGCAGGCAGCCGCGAGAATCCGGTTCTGCGCCCGAGACCGTGCCGCTGGCAAATAAGTCCCCGGCCCGCAGGTTGCACCCGCTGCTGGTGTGGTGCGCCAGCATCTGCGCCACAGTCCAGTAGAGATCGCGAAAGTTGCCGCGGCTCAGGAGTGCCGGCTGCCTTTGTTCCGCCCGCATCCTCTCTGTGAGCAGCAGCACCTCGAGCGTGATGTTGAATCCGCCCTTCTGCTGGTCCTCCGCACCGTACAGATAGGGAAGCGGCGCGGGGTCACCCGCTGGTCGTGGAAAGGCTGGCAGGCGAAAGGGCGCAAGCGCTTCCAGGGTAACGATCCAGGGCGAGAGTGTGGTCGCGAAATTCTTCGCCAGAAAGGGGCCGAGCGGCTGGTATTCCCACGCCTGCACATCGCGCGCCGACCAGTCGTTCACCAGGCACAAACCGAAAATGTGTTCACGAGCTTCCGCCACCGGCACCGGAGCGCCCAGCGCGTTACCCCGGCCCACGAACGCGCCGACCTCGAGTTCATAGTCGAGCAGCCGGGTTGGGGCGTAAACGGGCACGCCGGTTTGCGGGTCAGCGCGTTGTCCCGCAGGCCGCCGTATCTCCTTGCCGCTGATCACGATGGAAGACGCGCGGCCATGGTAGCCGATGGGAACATATTTGTAGTTCGGCAGTAGCGGATTGTCAGGCCGGAACAGCTTGCCTACATTGGTGGCGTGGAAGACGGAGGCGTAAAAGTCAGTGTAGTCGCCGATGGAAGCCGGCAACAGCATCGTGACCTGCCCCTGCGGCACCAGGCAGGGTTCAACCGCAGCGCGCTGCTCCTGCTCGCACAAGAGTCGGCTCAACTGCTCGCGTAATGCTGTGCTGGCCTGCGGCCCCAGCGACATCAGCATATTGAGCTGAGTCTTCTGGCAAGCCTCAACGACCTCTGTGTGCAGCGCGCTCAGCAGGCCGGCTTGGGCCGCGCGGCGCAGGTCGAGCACACTGTCCCCGATGGCAACGCCAATCGATGGCGTGTCCGCCTCGCCGCTCAGGAAGACGCCGAACGGCAGATTCTGGACAGGGAAGTCGCCGCCTGCTTGGTTGGCCGACGCAAGCCAGCTACGCAGGCTGGGGTCGCAGGTGTCTACAGCCATCCCAGCCCCTGCAGGTCTGCGACCGGCTCACCGAACGAGCACGAGCCGAAGCTGAGAGCCAGGTGCCGTGCTTCCGCGATGCGTTCGCCTGCAAGGGTCACGCGGTCGCGCCAGCGGAGTTCGTCATTATCGAAGGTAAATGCGGCGGCATCCGTCTCGTTCAGAATAGAAACGGCGTCGTCATCGTTAATGCGGTTATAGAGAACAACGGCAGCGACAAATACATTTACGAAGCCATGCATCACCACGCTGGGCGCACCCCGCTCATGCGTCAAGGGCCGCTCGGAGCGAAGCGGATGGTGCAGCCCGGCTGTAGCCTTGAAGGGCACGCGCGTGCCGATCGCGCTCTGAAGAAAATCGAAGATCGCAGCTGTGCTCGGGATGTCGGCGGCAGATATGCCACCGGCGCGGACCTTTGCATAGGCTTCGCTCGTAGCCATCGCGGGCAGCAGGTCCGGAATATCGGCGAGTGGCGCTTCGAAGAAGAGCGCCATGCTCGGCCCATAGCTCTGTCGCGCAGTCCGGATCTCCGCTGCGGTGCTCACCTTGACCTCAATCGCATCGATTCTTGGGCCGCCCGATGCATATTTCGCATTGAACGCGCGCACCCGTTCAGCATCGTCCGCCGAAGCGATAGCACTCAGCCGCCATGTTCCAACTGAGCCCATGTTGGCGTAAGCCGTTTCAAACTCTCCCAGCCGCGCAGCGGGCACGATAAACCTGCCCAGCATCCAGGCGTGTTCACCAGATGTGTAACTGTCGTAATTGCGCAATGCCTGCTCCATGTTCAGTGAAGCAGGCGGAAAAAGCCCGGCATAGTCGATGAGGCCCGTCATCAGGGCGCGGAATGCGTTCACTGGCTCGACCCGCCCCCGCGTGCAGGCGGCGTGAAGCGGTTCTGCAAGCCCTGCCAGCATTCGAAGTAGTTGCGCTGCAGCGTTTCGCTTTCGAGCGCATGCTTCGTGGTCTGGACGGCGAAGCGCGTTTCAAACATGAAGGCCAGCGTATTCGCCAGGTACTGCGGCTTCAGCTCGGCGTTGGAAGCGCGCTCGTAGGTTTCGGCATCCGGCCCGTGGCCGCTCATGCAGTTGTGCAGGCTGGCGCCCCCGGGCACAAAGCCCTCCGCCTTGGCGTCGTATTGCCCGAAGATCAAGCCCATGAACTCGTTCATCACATTGCGGTGGAACCACGGCGGACGGAAGGTGTGTTCGGCCACCATCCAGCGCGGCGGAAAGATCACGAAGTCGATGTTGGCCGTTCCGTGTATCTCAGACGGCGCAGTCAGTACGGTGTAGATCGACGGATCGGGATGGTCGAAGCTGACTGTATTGATGCAGTTGAAGTTGGCAAGGTCGTATTTGTAGGGCGCGTAATTGCCGTGCCAGCCCACCACATTCAGCGGGGAGTGGTTGATTTCTGAGGTCCATAGCCGGCCGCCGTACTTTGCGATGACCTGGAAATTCTGCTGCACATCTTCGTAGGCCGCCACCGGCGTAAGAAAGTCGCGCGGGTTGGCCAGGCCATTCGCGCCGATCGGCCCGAGGTCCGGAAGCCGGAACTGCTGGCCGTAGTTCTCGCAGATGTAGCCGCGCGCCTGCTTCTCCAGTAGCTCGACGCGGAACTTAAGCCCGCGCGGCAGCACGCAGATTTCGCCCGGCGCGATCTCGAGCTTCCCCAGCTCCGTAAAGATGAGCAGCTTGCCCTGCTGCGGCACCACCAGCATCTCGCCGTCCGCATTCCAGAAGTAGCGCCCGTCCATTGACTTGTTCGCGGCATAGATGTGGATAGCTGCCCCGGTCTGTACGGCCGCGTCACCGTTGCCACCGAGCGTAATCAGCCCCTCTACGAAATCCGTAGGTTCGCTCGGGAATGGCTGTGGGTTCCAGCGCAGCTGGTTGGGCGTGAGCTCCGCATCCTGGCAGGGCCAGCTTCGGAGCAGACGGCTGGGTATCTCGGAGTATGGCTTGTGCACTGTGGATGGACGAATGCGATACAGCCACGTCCGCCGGTTCTCGCGGCGCGGCATGGTGAACGGAGTTCCGCTGAACTGTTCCGCATAGAGGCCCAGCGGATGCTTCTGCGGCGCATTCTGGCCCTTGGGCAGCGCACCCGGCTCAGCCTCCGTGGCAAACTCATTCAAAAATCCGGACTGGTATTGCACTTCGGCCATTGCACTCTCCAGAACATGCTCTTATACACGAAAGGGCAGGGAAATGTCCGGCCCAGAGAATGAACAGGAGTGATGCCCATGCGTAGGCTGCTTACCGCGCGGCAACTGGTTACAGCAGGGCAGGTGATCGAACATCCGTGGATCCTGGTGGAAGGTGACACCATCGCAGGCATCGGCACGCAATCCAGCCACGACCTGCCCGAACACGCGGAGCTCTTCGAATACCCCGATGCAACGATTGCCCCGGCATTCGTTGATATTCATGTGCATGGGGCCGCCGGGCACGACGTGATGGAGGCGACGCCGGAAGCGCTCGCGACCGTTGGGCGATTCTTCGCCTCGCGCGGTGTCGGCGCGTATCTTCCGACCACGGTCACAGCGCCTATCGACCAAACGCTACGCACATTGGAGGGGTTGGCGAGTGTCATCGAGCGCGGGAGTACCCCAGGCATTGCCACTCCGCTCGGGGTTCACCTGGAAGGTCCGTTCCTGTCCCACGCCAAGCGGGGCGTGCATCCGGCGGAGCTGCTGCAGCCGCCCTCGGTCGCGCTCTTCGACCGCTTCTGGCAGGCGGCGCGCGGCGCCATTCGGCTCGTTACCGTTGCTCCCGAACTTCCCGGCGCGCCGGAGATGATCGAGCACGCAGCACATCTCGGAGTACGCGTCAGCCTGGGCCACACCAACGCGACCGCTGCCGAGGCCCGCGCCGGCATCGCGGCCGGGGCACGCTCAGCCACTCATACCTTCAACGCCATGCGCGCGCTGGACCACCGCGAGCCCGGCGTGGCCGCAGTTGTGCTGGATGACCCAACGCTGTACGCCGAGCTGATCTGCGACGGTATCCACGTCGATCCGGCGATGGTTCGCCTTTTCGCGAAAGCCAAAGACCCGGACCGCGCCATTCTGGTGACGGACGGCATCAGCGCCACGGGTATGCCGGAAGGCCGGTACATGCTCGGCGGTCTCGAGGTCGAGGTGCGCGATGGCCGCTGCCTGCTCGATGGCGTGCTCGCCGGCAGCGTGCTCACCATGGACCGGGCGGTCCGCAACTACGCTGCATATACCGGAAGTCCTTTGTCGGCCGCTGTCCAGCTCGCAACCGCGAACCCCGCGGCACTGGCAGGCGCGGAGCATCGTTACGGTCTACTGGCGGAAGGGCGCCGTGCCGACCTGGTCGTTCTTGACCGAAGCGGAGAAGTGCTGGCGACCATGCTCGGAGGAAGTTTCTAAAGGGGCGCCCGTGTTGCTGGAGCGCGCCGTTACTTTGAGCACATCGCCCTCTCCGGCAACGCCGTTTTCGCGTGCCGTGATGGAGAGCGAACAATCCATACAATTGCCCTCTGGGTTACATAACCCTGCCTAATACCTCAGGCCCCGGGCTAGCCAATCCGCATTGTTCGCTAGGAAATGGCTACTGCGCCACAGCTACGGGCAGCTGCACCAGTTCTGGCTGGGAGTCGGCGACCGGTACCTGCAAATCCGGCATCGGTTTTCCGGCAAACAGCTTACGGGTCGGAACAGCTAGCCAACGCGCCATACGGTTCGCCTTCTGCCGTCGTGCGCTGTCCGTAGAAATGCCGGTATTTGCATACATTTGCCGGTAAAGCTTGGAAACAAAAATGAAGGCTAACCTGCCGCGCAGTTTGGGCGCGCACCGCGAGCGTTTCCAAACCTCGGCGAGGCTGTAAAAATCATCCCAGACGCCCTGTGTGCGCTGCCGAAGCTCCTCGCTCGACATGGTGCTGTGCGGCATAAACATCTTTGGGCGCTTCTCTGGAGGAATCAGCCAATATCTCGTAATCGGCACACCCTCTACTGTCGGAGGTGTCGCTCCGAAGCTTTTCTCCCACTTCTCAAAATCCACTGTGCCGGGAAACGGGGTGAGCATCACGAATTGCGCAAAGGTCAGGTCTGCGCGTTTGGCCAGCGCGGCCGTGGTTTCGAAAGTAGCTTCGCGGTCCGTCGGAAGTCCGAAAATGAAGGACCCAAGGATGTGGATGTTGTGCTCCCGGAATGTGCGAAGCCGGACGGCAAGGCCATCACCGGCAAGATTGAAGCTTTTGTATACCGCCTTCAGGCCTTCTTCGGTAGCGGATTCAACGCCCACCAACGCTCCCTGGATGTGCGCCTTGCGCATTGCTTCAAGAAACTCGATGTCTTCGCCGGCTTCCATGGTGATCTGTGTGAAGAAGACAGTGTCCTTGGGCAGCAGCGCCAGGCCGCGCATCAACTCGAAGCGCTCCGCGCGCATGGCTTCCAGCTCTGCCACGCGTGCCATGTTCCCCTGCTTTTTGGCGAGTTCGATATCGGTCAAACTCACCGGATAGAAATTGTCATCGGCGAGTGCCATGAAGCGGAATCCCAGCCGGCGCAGTTGCACGATCTCTTCAAGAACTGCATGGGTCACACGTGGACGGGGCTTCTGCCCGTCGGTGCGCCAAACCGAGCAGAAGGAGCAATGCTTGGGGCAACCGCGGACGGTTTGCACGGAGGCCCACATATATTTGCCCTTGGGCGCCAGATCCCAGCGGGCCTTCAGGAATGCGTCTCCCGGAACGCGGCCTCCTTCGTAGGTCAACTGCGCCGTGCCGCGGACCAGGTCAGCAATGACTTGTCCCCAGACAACATCCCCGTCTCCACGCACAATCACATGCGCGGCGCCAAGGGTGCGCGGTTCCTCCGGATAAAGCGTGGCGTGGATGCCTCCATACACAACGTAAGCGCCGCGCTCGCGTGCCATGCGCCCCACCGCCATGCCGCGGAGCGCATTGCCGGTGTGGATACCAATGCCGACAATGTCTCCAGGGGCAATCTGTTCTGGATCGATCTGCTCCAGCGTCTCGTCTGTGATTACCGGATCGCCGTATTCAGCAGGCGTGGCGGCGGCCAGCACATATAACCATCTGGGCGTGATCACGCCTATGCCAAAAGCAGTATCGCTGGGGTTCACAAGGTGTACACGCATCAATCGATCTCCTGTCGAGCTGGCCTGGACCAAAATCCATCGTAATGCGATACTCTGCTGGCAAACAGGCCCTTGCTCAATCGTTACGAGCCTACCACGCACCGCACCGGACAGTCCTGCTCTGGATTGGAGAGGTGTTGCGAGACGAATCATAATGCGCCCGATTGGCACTCGTTCAGCATGCAGGAAGAGCGATTGGAGTCAGGGCAGGCTTCCGGCGCATCATGTTAGCCTTCAGCAAGGGCCGGCTGCATCCCTGGCGCACTCGCTCCTGCCCATACAACGCATGACTCAGAAAATCGCCCTCATCATTGGAGCCGGCCCGGCTGGGCTTACCGCCGCGCTCGACTTCCTGCGCAAGTCCGACATACGTCCCGTGGTGCTGGAAGCGAGCCAGGAGATTGGCGGAATTTCACGCACTATCCGTTACAAAGGTAACCGCATGGATATCGGCGGTCATCGCTTCTTTTCCAAGTCGGACCGCGTGATGCAATGGTGGATGGACCTGCTGCCGCCGGTGACCGACGATGCAAGCCATACCAAAATCTCCTACAGAAACAAGCACCTGACGCTCGATCCCACAGGGACGCAGGCGACCGGCGATCCTGATCTTGTGATGCTGGTGCGCCCGCGCAAAAGCCGCATCTACTTTCTCCGGCGCTTCTTCGAATACCCCATCACACTCACCGGCAGCACGCTCCGCAATATGGGGCTTACGCGTACAGCCAAGGTCGGCACCAGCTATCTTTTGACCAAAGTCAACCAGCGCAAGCCGGAGAAGAGCCTGGAAGATTTTCTGATCAACCGCTTCGGTCGCCAGCTTTACCTCACCTTCTTCAAGTCCTACACCGAGAAGGTGTGGGGCGTGCGCTGTGATCAGATCAGCGCCGAGTGGGGAGCGCAGCGCATCAAGGGGCTTTCGCTCTCGAGCGCCGTCGCACATTTTGCCAAAAAGGCCCTTCGCATCGCGCAGCCAAAGAGTGGAGACATCGCACAGAAGGGAACAGAAACCTCGCTCATCGAGCAGTTTCTTTACCCCAAGTACGGTCCCGGCCAGCTTTGGGAGCATGTCGCCGACCTGGTGAAGGGGAAGGGCGGCGAAGTGCTGCTCGGCTGGCGCGTCAAGAACATCGAGACAGACGGCAACCGTGTTGTGGCCGTCGAAGCGGTGCACGCGAACGGGGAGCGCCGCCGCTTCACTGGTGACTACTTCTTCTCCACCATGCCGGTCCGCGAACTTGTCAACGGCATCGACCAGCCCGTTCCGGAAAACGTGCGCGAAGTTTCCGACGGGCTCATGTACCGAGACTTCGTCACTGTCGGGCTCCTCGTCAACAAACTCGCCGTCACTGAGCCGGATGGCTCCCCGCTGAAAGACACCTGGATCTACATTCAGGAACCGGATGTGTTGCTAGGCCGCCTTCAGATCTTTAATAACTGGAGTCCGTACATGGTCGCCGATCCGTCCAAGGTCTGGATCGGCCTTGAATATTTCTGCTACGACACGGATGAGCTTTGGCGCATGCCTGATGACAAACTGCTGCAGTTTGCCATTGGCGAGGTCGAGAAGATCGGCATCCTTCACGCAGCCGATGTGCTCGACGGCCACGTCGTTCGCGTGCCCAAGACATACCCGGCATACTTCGGCACCTATGACCGCTTTGACGAGATCCGGCGCTACTTCGACCATTACGAAAACTTGTTCCTGGTGGGCCGCAACGGCATGCACAAGTACAACAACCAGGACCACTCCATGCTTACCGCCATGACTGCAGTCGATAACATCATTGCCGGAAACATGGACAAGAGCAGCTTGTGGGAGATCAATACCGAGCAGGAGTACCACGAGGAGAAGGAAAGCGTTGATGCGTTAGCGGGGCCTCGCTTCACCGAATATAGTGCTCGACACGTATCCGCTCTACGGCGTACTGCGCAAAATTTGTCGCTGCTCACGATCGTAACTTTTCTGCATCGTGCCTGTGCAATCAGCAGCCGATCAAACGGATCGCGGTGATGCAGTGGCAGGTCTATAGCGCCGAGAATATGTTGGTACTCGATGGTGAGCGGGAGAAAGCCCTTCGACTCCAGACCACGCAGACCGAAATCCAAGATACGGGCTTACCTTTCAGCTTTACTGCTTTTGTCTTGATCGCGATTTCCCAAAATGAGATCAATGACACATACACCTTTTTGCTTCTTCACTCGTTCTCCGCGCCACACGAGGAAATTTTGAAGTTCTCCACGGACCACCACCAAAACACATGCGTATCCAGCAACAACCTCAATCAATGCCCCAATCTTTGAGTTCTTCATCCGTCAATGGGTCGAAAGCATCCGGCGCGGCCCAAAGTTGCCCTTTCAACCATCCCGGCACCCGCTTCGGCTTTTCGGCCTTTCCGCAGCACTATGCGCGCCACCGGCGTCTTGCCCCGCGCAATCACGACCTCTTTGCCCTCGGCCACCTCCCGTAGCAGCCGGGAGAAGTGCGTCTTCGCCTCGTGCACTGTGTATTCCATATCGTCTCCAGTTTAGTGGACTAACTTAGTCCATGCAATCTGATTCACGATAGCCTCGTCTGACCCCTGCATCTAAGCCTTCGTTCCGCCCACGCCTATGAGCCTTCTCGAATTCTCGCTCCTGCTCTTCGGCGCCTCTCTGCTTGCCGGTTGCTGGGTGCGCTCACCGGCCTCGGGGGTGGCGTGGTCATCGTGCCCGCGCTCACGCTGCTTTTCAAGGTCGACATCCGTTATGCCATCGGCGCTTCACTCATTTCCGTGATTGCCACCTCGTCCGGCGCGGCCGCCGCGTATGTGCGAGAGGGCTTCTCAAATATCCGGATCGGCATGTTTCTTGAGATCGCCACCACCATCGGCGCGCTGTTTGGCGCTTATCTGGCCGCCAAAATCTCTACCCATGCCATCGGCATCATCTTCGGGATTGTGCTGCTCTATTCGGCCTTCGCCAGCTTTCGCCAAAAACACCAGCCGGCAGCAAACGCTCACCTTGACCCGCTTGCCGAGCGCTTGCGGCTGCACGGCAGCTTTCCCACACGCGAAGGGCCGGAGACCTACAGCGCCGTGCACGTGCCAGAGGGCTTCGGGCTCATGTGCCTGGCCGGCACCTTGTCCGGCCTGCTCGGCATCGGCTCGGGCGCGGTCAAGGTTCTGGCCATGGATCAGGCCATGCGCCTCCCTTTCAAGGTCTCCACCACGACCAGTAACTTCATGATCGGTGTCACGGCTGCCGCCAGCGCCGGTATTTACCTCAGTCGCGGTTACATTGACCCGGGACTCGCCATGCCGGTCATGCTGGGCGTTCTTGGCGGCTCCCTGGCGGGCTCCCGCATCCTGGTCCATGCGCGGGTCGCCACCTTGCGGTACATCTTTGCCGTGGTGATCGTGGCGCTCGGTGTCGAGATGATCTACAGCGGATGGACAGGAAGGTTATGACCGAGGCTCGCCAGGAACCCAGTTCCCAACAGGACCATAACCTTGAAGTGGCCATGGGCAACATGCTGCGCATGGGTGTGTTGCTGGCCGCGGCTGTCGTGCTTCTCGGCGGCATCTTGTATCTGCGGCACGCTGGCGCTCCGGTTCCGGACTACCATACCTTTCACGCCACTGGAGGGAATCAGCGTTCCATCGTGTCTGTCCTTCGAGACCTGCCATCCTTGCAAAGCCGCAGCATCATCCAGTTCGGGATACTGCTCCTGATTGCCACTCCCGTGGCGCGTGTTGTCTTTGCGCTTTTCGGATTCGCCGTGGAACGAGACTGGATGTATACGGTGGTGAGCGGGATTGTCCTCGCCGTGCTTCTCTTCAGCCTTATCCATAGCCAGTAGCGAAACAGGTCAAAGGGGAAGCATGTTTTGGTGAACACGCCATTGCCGCTTGACCGCTATGCAGGCTGGAGCGAGGCCCCGCAGCGACCGCAAAAGCGTGCCACCGCGGCAGTGCTGTTTCCGCATGCGGGGCAAAGTGTGGTTTGTGCGAGCGCCGCTCCCGCGATCGCGGGCACTGGATAGCTGCCGGAAACTACGGCAGTGGCCAAGTAGGAGGCCATCTCCTGATTGAACCGGCGCACCCTTCCCGGCATAAAGAAGGCCTCGATCCAGCCGATCAGATACGTAACGCCAGTCCAGGAAAAGAGCAGGAACAGCACGCCCGTTCCCGGACGCCGCAGGTAGAAGTGATGGGCCCCGAAGCCGCCCAGAAAGACTGCCAGCAGGACCCCGACCACTTCGTCCTTCTCGACAGCGCGATAATGGGCGTAAAAGGCTGCCTGTTGCTGGTCGGACATAGACGGAAACACGATCGGCTGGATCATTTCTTTCTCTTGACCTCACTGGGAGATACGATGCCCGCGTTCCTCTGGTTCCAGCCCGACTTCGCATCCCTTCTCCATGGCACGCATCTGAAAGATGTATGAGCACACAAACAGCAGCGACAGCGCAGGCAAGCGGCACGTTTCAGCTCGGGGGCGACCTCCCCATCCACCGTCTTGGGTATGGCGCAATGCGCATCACCGGCGAGGGCATCTGGGGCGAGCCGAAAGACCGCGGGGCCGCCATCCAGGTCCTGAAGAAAGCTATCGAGCTTGGCGTGGATTTTATCGATACGGCGGACTCCTATGGTCCCTATGTGAGCGAGGAATTGATCGCCGAAGCGCTCCATCCCTACCCCAAGGGCCTGGTCGTCGCCACCAAGGGCGGCCTGGTACGTACCGGACCGAACCAGTGGCTGCCCGTGGGCCGGCCGGAGTACCTGCAGCAGGAAGTCGAGATGAGCCTGCGCCGGTTGAAGCTCGAACGGATCGACCTGTGGCAGCTCCATCGCATTGACCCCAAGGTCCCGGTCGAAGAATCCCTGGGTGCTATCAAGAAGCTCCAGGAACAAGGGAAGGTCCGCCACGTCGGCCTTTCCGAGGTGAAGCCGAAGGAGATCGAGCAGGCGCGCAAGGTCATCGACATCGTGAGCGTGCAGAACCAGTACAACCTGGGTGACCGCCAGCACGAAGACGTGGTTGACTATTGCACGGAGCACAAGCTGGGCTTTATCCCGTGGTTCCCCGTAGCGGCAGGCAAGCTGGCCCGCGAAGGCGGCCCACTCGACAGCGTCGCTAAACGGCACGGCATCAGCGTTTCCCAGCTTTCGCTGGCTTGGCTGCTTCACCGCTCGCCGGTCATCCTGCCCATCCCCGGCACCTCGTCGGTCCAGCACCTGGAAGAAAACGTGGCGGCCGCCGGTGTCCAGCTCACAGCAGAGGAGTGGAAGCAGATCGAAAGCGAAGCGAAGACCAATAAGTAATCACGAAAGGTACAGGAGGCCGCGGCATCGCTGCGGCCTTTTCGCTTTGCAAACGACTCTGTCATCCTGAGCCGAGTGGACTGTCTTCGCAGGCCCACGCAGTGAAGAACCTCCGGTTAAGTTCGGTCTGCACTAACTCCAAGCTGCCTTTAGAAAACGTCAGGAATTCTTGAACTTATCATCTGCAAACTTCCTGTCGCATCCGATCCGACAATGAAATAAACCTCCGTGCTTCTCGACTGCAGCACGTCCGAGATCGGCCCCACCGCTACCTGGTTCGTGCCCGCATAGTAGATATTTCCAGTAAAAGGCTCTGCCGGCACCACCAGCGGAATGCTCTGCCCCGCGCTCATCGCCGTAGACGAAGCGGAAGCCGGACTCGCTTGGGCTGCGCTTGCCAGGCTCGCCCCATCGCTCAACGGCGACGTGCTTGCGCCGGGGTCCAGCATCGGCGCATCGGCCGCATCTGCAATCACCACACGCGCCTTTCCCCGCTGCACCGGCGAGAGCGGCAGGTTGAAGTTATAGGTCGTCAGTGTCGATTGCATGCTCAACGCCACCACCACATAGGTCGCCTGACCGGCGTTCACCACCGCCTGTACCTCACGCACATATGCGTTTGTGCACGGTGCCGCCGCATTGGCCGGGCTGATTTTCAGATCGTAGGCGCCAGCCTGTTCAAGAAAAGCTCCTTGCACGCTCGGAAACGGCGCGTTCTGCACCAGGCACGAAGTGTCATTCACCAGCACGTCGATGGGGTAGGTCGGATAAAAGCTGTGCGAAAGATCTCTGCCGGGAGCGCCTTGCACAAGGTAGAGACCGCCGGCGTTGGACATTGGCTTTGGAGTGCCGGAGCAGTCATCGCAGTCATCGTCGCGATCTGCATGTTTGTGATTGAAATGCCTATGATCGTTGTCCTGATCGTGATCATGATCGTCATCCGCGCGGCCGATGGCACAAAGCGCAACGGAAAGAACTACAAAGGAAAGCGCAGTTGTTCTGAATCGCATAACTGGACCTCGCAACAGACTGGAATACCCTGGTTGAGTGGGTCGGCAGGGCGCACGGCCGGTGAAGATGAACCAATTGTGCTCCGCTGCTCTGCGTTCCAGTTACGCTCGAAGGATTCGGCAGAGTACTTAAGTCAGGCAGTCGCCTTCATCTTCCGGAAACAGGAAAAACCACGCATGCGTGGCCTTTCTCATGTACTTGGTGTGCAGAAACGGGAAATTACATCTCCCGTACGCCATCCACAAATGCCTTCAGCTTGCGCGATCGTGATGGATGCCGCAGCTTGCGCAGCGCTTTGGCCTCAATCTGCCGGATGCGCTTCTCTTAGAAGTTGTTATGTTTCAACTCGCACCCGCAGAAAATCGATCTATCGAAAATTCTCGATCATTTTGACAACGCTCTGGTAATCGCATTCCGATATAAGAATGGTGCGGGCGTCCTGAGAAGCACTGAGGCCGGGTCGATAGGAGCATGGAGCCCTTTCCAGCGGCAGTACCGAAGAGATGGTGCGTGTTGCGAAATCATAAAACTGGATCGTAGGCCGGGGCTCGGCATCGGCGTCCAGCAAATAAAAACCATTATCAGTGACTGCCCAGAATCCCCAATAACCGATCTGCGGCTTGCCGGCGATGACCAGCGACTCACCGCCTCCTGCCGCAGGCATGCTCCAGATCCCAGGCTCATCCCACCTTGTGTAGTAGATGGTCCGGCCATCGTGAGATTCGAATGGAGTCAGTCCACCCCGCTGGGTTACTGCATCTCCGAACCATTCTCGAGAGAGTGCTTCCATATCTGATAAACCCCCGCGCGCATGGAGGAAAAGTACATCCATTTGCCGTCGCGCGACCAGCTTGGCGCGACATCGTCGAACTCATCGTTTGTGATCCTATGCAGGTTTCTGCCCTCTGTGTCGACTGCGTAAATCTGGCTGTGTTCGTTTGGACGGGAATCGAAGGCGATCCAATGTCCATCTGGTGACCACCTGGGGCTACCGGAGAAGCGGCCGAATGAGGTGAGTTGCAGCGGTTGATCTCCGTCGATGGCGGCAACCCAAATCTCGTCTGCCCCGGTTCGTTCTGACTGGAATGTCATGCGCGTGCCATCCGGGGAGATCTGCATTTGTTCCTCCGTGTGCTGCGAATGGGTGAGCTTTCGCATGCCGAGCACCCGGCCGTCGGTAAATCTGCGCGCCAGATGGCATGCTCCATGCTCAATTTCTGCACGTAGGAAAACCGTCGACCGTCATTCGAAAGAGATCCCACCCGGGGATAAACCGTCTCCGGCCGAATCGCTCCACCTGTGGCAGCGATCCGCCAGGTGTTCGGCGTCACTCCGCGATCGGACTCGAAGACGATGGAACGTCCGTCGGGTGCCCACATGAGCGCATACATGGAATGGTTTTCAAAGGTAAGGCGGTGCGGGACGCCCCCGGAAAGGGGAACGGTGTAGAGGTCGGCCACGGCAGTGCTGGTGCCGCGAAGAAGGGCCACGGTTTTGCCGTCCGGAGACAGAGCTTCCATGAAATCGTAGGCATTGGGAGAATCCGGCGCTGTCAGGCAGCGTTTTAGTCCGGTTGCCAGGGAGAAGAGCACAATGCCCTGTGGTCCTGCCGGCGTGCACCGGTCGATGAACAACATGCTCTTGCCATCGGAGGTCCAGATAGGCCGTCCTCCGCCCCAGCGTCGCCAACCCCAGTAACGGCAATCGATGTTTGCCAACTCACGCGCCGCTCCGCCCAACGTCGGTACAACATACACGCCATCACTCTTCCCCCCACACCACGTGAACGCAATCTGCCCCCCATCGGGAGACCACTGGGGAAAGTCTACAAAGCCGCTCACATTATGCGTGAGCCGGAGCGGCGCTTCGCCCCCGATCATCTGCACGTAAATATCAGCTCGCGCCTGATCCGCGGGTTGCCATGTGAATGCGATCTGGCGTCCATCCGGCGAGAACGCAGGATTATCCACATAGCCGATAACATGTGTAAGGGGCACGATGCGCAGGTTTGGAGACGCTGCTTCTTGGGCCTCTTTCCGGGAATCGGCTGGAGCACGCCATGCAAGCCACCCAGCGACAACCAGCAGTATCACAGCCGACATCGTCGAAAGTGCCACCAGCCGCAAGCGTGAGGGTCCGCGGGCCGGTTGCTCTTCGGGCGCTGCGGCGACTTGTGATTTCGCTATGTCCGGGCCAGCACCTTCCAGGCTGGGCGGAATCATTTCGGGAAGGTGAATGGCTCCATTTCGCGATGCGTCCGCTCGGAAGGTGCTCGCGAGACTTTCCAAAACCGGAGCAACAAAGCGGTAGCCCTTCCTGGGTATAGTCTCGATATAGAGAGGCTTGTCCGCAGAGTCGCCTAGCGCCTCACGCAGCTTCATCACTGCCGTGTTCAGGCTATGGTCGAAGTCGACAAAAGTGTCTGCAGGCCAGAGGTGCTGGCGCAACTCCTCGCGCGTTACCATCTCTCCCGCATGCTCCAACAGGAAGGTAAGAATGCGCGCTGGCTGCTCCTGCAGCTTTATGCGGTTCCCGTTGCGGCGCAGCTCTCCGCTTGACGCATCAGCCTCGAAGACCCCGAAGCGCCAAACCCGTACCGAGCTGACCGGCGTGCCCATGTCGTACGTCTCCCGGGCTGGAAGGAGTCTAGCACCGTTCCCACTTGCCGCCCGCAGAACTTGCCCACGCAGTGGATAAGGACTGTTAAGCCATTAAGAATCAATGCGAAAACGGAAGAGAAGGAGTTGATGGCGCGTTTACCTCCGGTGCATTGAGCACGTGATACCGGAAGCGCAGATTGCGGATGTTCCAGGCAGCAGCTCGACACTCAGTCGGATCGGTACTGGCAAACCAGTTCCATTAAGCCCAAAGGAGATCTCAAATGCAAAGAAAGTCAGTTTCGAAGTTTTCGGCATTGGCGGCGCCCATAGCCATCGCTTGTGGATTCCTGATCACAGCTTCCGTGGCCCGGGCGGACGACCAGGACAGCCGAGGCAGCAGATGTTCCAACGCCACGCTTCATGGTGCTTACGGTCTTACGATCGACGCTACCACCGCGCCTGGACCCGGCCTCCCGTTCCGCGGCGTAGTCCTGCAACGCTACGATGGCAACGGTCACTTGACGATTCGGGACCATAGCGTCTTCAACGGCACGCCAGAGACGATGGGATGGACTTCGGGTACCGGCACCTATACCGTGAATGCGGATTGCACGGGACAAGCCACTTACAACCTTCCCTCAGAAGGCCCTCCACTGAAGGTTCACTTCGTGGTGGTCGAAGGAGGCAGGAAGATCCGCGCGGTGGTGGATGTAAATGCCATCACTGTCACCGGTGAGAAGGTCGAGCAAACGGAACGATAAGCTTCGACAGCGAGCACGGGATGCGGCCACTACGTCCTCTGAACCAAACGAGTCCTGCCCGTCCCCTGCATCGGCCAGAAAACGGGCCCTGTCATCTTTTCATCTCGGACGAGTTTGAGCACTCGCCGATGCCGCACGCATGACCCGAATAGGCCCCTTGCGTGCTCCATGCACCGCCACCGCAGGTCGCATTATCGGAGTTCATGATGAAAGTTCCTTCTGTTTTCAAGCTGAGCGCGATCGGCTCTACAGGCATCGTCGTCCTACTCACCTGCTTTCTACTCACCAACTCAAGACACGTCCTGCCCAAAGTACAGGCGCATGAGGCGAGCGAAAGCTGCTCAGTCGCTACCCTGAACGGAGCTTATGGGTCGGTGCTCAGAGGAGAGGCACTGCATGTGGGACCGATCGTAGCTGTCGGGTTGTCAAATTCGACGGTGCAGGTCACTTTACGGAGGCACAAACGGTCAATGTCAACGGCAACGTCGTTCAGGAGCAAGGAAGCGGAACCTATACCGTGAATCGCAATTGCACCGGCATTGCTAACCTGGTTGGGGCTGGTCTCCACCCCTTCGTAATTACTGACGGCGGGAAGCAAATGGATCTGATGGATATCAATAGTGCCGAGGTCATCACGATTCACTTCACGAAGGTAAAGTCAACAAGGGACGATCACAACGAGGACTAAATAGAAAGGCCGCGATCACTCGCGGCCTTCTTTCTTTATTGTGTGATTCGGCTTACATTTCGCGCACGCCATCCACAAACGCCTTCAGCTTGCGCGACCGCGATGGATGCCGCAGCTTGCGCAGTGCCTTGGCTTCGATCTGCCGGATGCGTTCGCGCGTTACCTGGAAGCTTTGGCCGACTTCCTCCAGCGTGTGCTCGGAGCCGTCTTCCAAACCGAACCGCATCTTAATGACCCGCTCTTCGCGTGGTGTTAGGGTGCGTAAGACCTGAGAGGTGTACTCCTTCAGGTTCACGCTGATAACCGCCTCGGAAGGCGACACCGCCTGCCGGTCTTCGATGAAATCGCCCAGATGCGAATCTTCCTCTTCGCCGATCGGCGTTTCGAGCGAGATCGGCTCCTGTGCGATCTTGAGCACCTTGCGGACCTTGGCGACCGGGATGTCCATCCGGCGCGCGATCTCTTCGCTGGTGGGCTCGCGTCCCAGTTCCTGTACCAACTGCCGCGAGGTGCGGATCAGCTTGTTGATCGTTTCGATCATGTGCACGGGGATGCGGATGGTGCGAGCCTGGTCCGCAATCGCGCGTGTGATGGCTTGCCGGATCCACCAAGTGGCATAGGTCGAGAATTTGTAACCGCGACGGTACTCGAACTTGTCCACCGCCTTCATCAGGCCGATATTGCCCTCCTGAATCAAGTCCAGGAACTGGAGGCCGCGATTGGTGTACTTCTTCGCAATTGACACCACCAGGCGCAGGTTGGCCTCGATCAACTCGCGCTTGGCCCGCTCGGCGTCCATGTCGCCCTGAATCATCTCGCGCTGTGTGCGCTTCAGGTCCGCAGTCGAGACGCCAATCTCCTGCTCCAGCCGCTCGAGATCGGTCTTGCAATTCTTCTGCTGCCGGCGATACTCCTTCCGCAGTTCTTCGCTTTTAGAGGCATCGTGCTTCTGGTCGAGCGACTTGACCTGCCGCTCTAGCGTGCGCATGGAGTCGACCGTCTTGTTGAGCTTATCCAGCAGCCGCTTGCGCTCCGAGTTGGTGTATTTCAACTCGCGCACGATCCGCGACACATGCACCCGTTCGCGCAGGATCAGCCAGCGGGTTTTGCGGTATTCCTTGGCTTTAGCCTTCGGGTTAATTTCCTCCAGCTTTTCCAGCAGCGCCTGTGCCTTCTTCTGGTGCCTGACCAGTGTGTCAATCCGGGCGACGGTCTGCTTGATACGTGCCTGCAGCACCTCTTCGGTGATCTCTTCCTCATCGAAGATCACGACTTCCTTGATATTGCGGACGCCGCGTTTGAGGTCCTCTCCGAGGGCAACGATCTCGCGTATCACGATCGTCGACCGCGAGATCGCCTTCATGACGCGCAACTGCCCGCGCTCAATGCGCTTGGCGATCTCTACTTCGCCCTCGCGGGTGAGCAGCGGTACGGTGCCCATCTCGCGCAAATACATGCGCACCGGGTCATTGGTCTTTTCGAGGGTGCCCGGCGTCAGATCGAGCTCGACGTCCTCGCCCTCTTCTGCTTCGGCATCAAATTTATCGGCGCCGAACTTCGGCTCGCCCTCGAGCACGTCGATGCCCTGGGTGCCGATGGTGGTCAGCAGGTCATCCAGATCGTCTGCCGAATGCATATCGCCAGGAATCAGGTCATTGGCCTCGTCGTAGGTGAGGTAACCCTTTTCCTTGCCCACATCCATCAGTTTTTGGATGTCGTCTTCGTATTTATCTTCCATTGCCAAGCGAGTTCAGTCTCCCCGCGGAATATTTGCCGTTCCGCCCACTCTCGGTGGCGGCCCTTGCATTCGGATCGGTACAGTTCGGATAGGTAGAGGTGCGATAAGGGCCATCGTGTGGCAATCTCCCGGCTTTACGGAACAAACTCGCGGGCAGGTGAACGCACGTCTCCAAAGAGTGTCAGAATACCACGAAACTGGCGCAAAATGACGCGAAAAGCATCCAAATCGAGCCAATTCGTTTACAATCCGCCTCTCTGTTAGATGTCGAAATCGTGATTTCGTTTCATCGTGTCGTGCCTCGATTGTGGGCAGGCTATTCCCGCAATGACCGGTCCACACCCAGCTTTTCCGCCGCTAAAACAGCCACCCGGGCGGTGTCGCCGCGCCGTTCCGCCTCGGCAATCGCGGCCCGCAAATCACGTTGCCGCCGCTCGAAGAAGCGGCACCGCAGGGTGTGCAGAGCGGCCTCAACCTGCTCGGTGGCCACGGGTTCGTGTTCACGCATGAGCAACTGGGCAAGCAGGGCGTGGCCGCCGTTACCGTCCAAAGCGTCCAGCGCATCCGCGCAGCTGCGGTGACGGAGCGCGCTGGACCATTTCGCCGGTCGCAAGTTGCTCAAAATAAGTCGGTTGCGTGTCGTGCGCCTCCGCAACGCTTTGGAAGACGCTCCCTTCCCGCGGAGTCGCCAGGGCGCGCAGCAGGATGCGTTCACACTCGCTCAGCGAGTCGAACGGGGGAGGGCGCGATTTCCGCCCGGCGCTTGGCCGCGGCTGTTTTCAGCTCTTCCCGGACCAGCGCGGAATCGATGCCCAGCTTCTGGGCTGCATCCGCGGCGAATTCGTCCCGGGCGATCTTGCTGGGCATCCGCCGGATATGCGGGAGTAGATAGTTCACGGCAGCGACCTTGGCTTCCGGGTTCCGGGGCGGGAAGAGCTTGCGCGCCCGATCGATCAGGTAGTCCGAGTGGCGTACCGCGCCCCGCAGCGCCTCAGCATAGGCCTGCACCCCGCGTTCCCGGACAAAACGGTCCGGGTCGAGGCCACCTTCCAAGGTCACGACGCGGACTTCGAAGCCCTCCTCGGTCAGCATGGAGATCGATTTTTCAGCGGCATTCGCGCCGGCGGTATCGGGATCGAAGTTGACCACCACGCGGGTAGTGTAGCGGCGCAGAAGACGTACCTGGGCCTCCGTAAAGGCGGTGCCGCTGGTCGCCAGCACATTCGGGATCCCTGCGGCAAAAACGGAGATGCAGTCCATCTGGCCTTCAACCAATAATGCGAAGTTTCCTTGCCGGATAGGTTGGCGAGCCTTGTCCAGATTGAACAGGACCTGCCCCTTGGAGTAGAGCGGGGTTTCGGGAGAATTAAGGTATTTGGGCCCGGCCTTCTCGTCGGAATCCAGCGCCCGGGCGGTAAAGGCGATGACCCGGCCGGACTCGTTCAGGATAGGGAAGGTGATGCGTTTGCGGAAGCGGTCATAAAGGCGGGGCGACGAGCCGTCCTCCTGCTCCTTGAAGCCGAAGAGCCCGGAAAGCCGAAGCAGTTCGGGCGGGGCAGCGCTTTGCAGTCGATCTCGCAAGCCGTTAAAGCCTTCCGGTGCATAGCCGATGCGGAATTTCTGGATGGTGTCGCGGCCCAGCCCGCGGCCGCTCAGGTATTCGCGCGCCCGGGCGCCCTCGGGGGAGCGCAATTGTTCTTCAAACCAGGCAGCGGCTTGTTCGTGCAAATCCAGCAACTTGGCGCGTTGCCGGCTTTCCGCAGCTTCTTCTTCGGAGTGGAACTCGCGCTTGGGCAGCGGGATGCCGCACTTCTGAGCCACCACCTTTACCGCCTCAGGAAAACTGACCTTTTCCAATTCCTGGACGAATTTGAAGACGTCTCCGGAGACTCCGCAGCCGAAGCAGTGAAAGAACTGCCGCGTGGCGTGAACGGAGAATGAGGGCGTCTTCTCGCCATGGAAAGGGCAAAGACCGGAGTAGTTCTGGGCACCGGCTTTTTTGAGCCGAACATATTCGCCGATCACGCGGACGATGTCCGCCTGCTGCTTTACGGATTGGGCGAAGTCGGAGGGCATGAGGGAAAGTAGGGCTACAGCTTGGCGAATTCTGCAAACTCGCGCAAGGTGATGATCCGGCACCCGCGAAAGCTGCCGAGTGCCAACAAGTCCTTATCGCCAGTCACGATCAGATCTCCTCCACCAAGGGCGCTTTCGAGCACCATATCATCCTTAGGATCACGGCAAACACCCGTTACGGCACCCTCGACTGAAACCCAGATCGCGTAACTGAGATAGATGGATAGCGCGTCCCTGATGCGATCTTCTGTCCAGCCGAATTTCTCTGACATGACGCGGGAAATCTCTGCCTCAATCGTGTCGGAGAGGACGAGGCCTGACATGTCAACGGCATGGGTGATCGCTCGCAATGGAGTGCCGTCGGCGAGGAACGCGGAAATCCAAATGTTGGAGTCAAAAAGCGCTATCAATGGCCGCTCTTGACATGGCGCTCATCGAAGAGCCGCTGCCGTACCTCTTTGACCATAGCAACGATCTCTTGCTCGGATGGGGGGTTGGAGGCAGTGTTTGCGGAAGCTTTCGGCGAGCTTGGCTTCATGCTCTCTGAGCTCGCTCCGAGCGGTACGCCCGGAAGGTTTCCCGGAAGAGTTCGCTAATGGTCCGGTGTTCCGCTTTGGCGGTGGCTTCCACCCGCTGGGCAAGCTCTTCCGGGAAGCTGATGGTGAAGACGCGGGAAGAGCGGCGGCGGCTTTGGGAAGGAGTGCTCATGCACCCGATTGTACGACAGCGTCGTACAGGTCGCCAGAATAAGAGCTTTTGTCGAAGGCCTCCCGCAACGCCTGAGCAGGAATACCGCGCGCCCGCAGGGCACGCAGGCTCAATCGCATCGGTTCGCTTGGCCAGCCGCTGACCCTTGCTGTCCACCAGGAGTTCGCAGTGGTACCAGCGGGGTGGGGCAAGCCCCAGGGCGCGGTACAGCAGAAGCTGCCGTGCTGTGGATTTCAGCAGATCGGCGCCGCGCACCACTTCCGTGATTCGCATGGCGTCGTCGTCCGCGACGACCGCAAGCTGGTAAGCGGGTACGTCGTCGCGGCGCCAGATGAGAAAGTCGCCGAAGTCACGGCCTGCAGTAAAGCATTGCGTGCCAAAGTGAACGTCCTCGAAGGTGACCACCTCACTATCTGGCACCCGAAACCGCCAGTTGACCCCTTTGGGCTGCTCTGCGCCTGCAACCGTCCCAGGCCGCGGTCGGCAGATACCGCGGTAGAGCGGCTCGTCGGAGCCGTCGGTCTCATGGGGCGCGCCGGCCGCATCCGCCAATTCTCGCCGCGAGCAATGGCAGGGGTAGATGGCGCCCGCTGTCCGCAGGCGTTCCCAGGCGGATCGATAGCATGCATAGCGCTCGCTTTGTACATAAGGCGCGAAAGGCGCCGTAGTTGGGAGGCGGGCGAGGCCGGGACCTTCCTGCCACCGGATGCCGAGCCAGTGGAGGTCTTCAAGCATGGCGGCGGCGTAGTCCGGACGGGAGCGTTGCGGGTCCAGGTCCTCCATGCGCAGCACCAGCGTGCCCTGGGCCGCCTTCGCGCGCTGGTACGCGGTCCAGAAAGTGCGCGCATGCCCGAGGTGGAGCAGGCCTGTGGGAGAGGGGGCCATCCGCCCTCTATAGCCCGCCGGCCCGGTAGTGTCTTTCATGCTCAGGAGTATAAAAGCGGGGACTGACGAAAAAGTAGCAGACGAATAGGTTGAGCCTGAGGCGGAAATGTGTTGGACTCAAAGGATGACACCCTCTCTCCCCCCAGAGGATTCGATCCCCGGTTTCAACGGTTCCCTGCAACGGGAACTTTCGAAAAGCGCGCACGGCTACCCCCGCCCCCAACTTCAACGCGAGCACTGGTTTTCGCTCGACGGATCGTGGGAGTTTTCCATCGACCGGGACGCAACCTGCGCCGGCCCCGCATCCGTGGACTGGAATGCAACCATCACTGTTCCGTTTAGCCCGGAAACACCAGCCAGCGGCGTAGGCGATACCGGCTTCTACTGCGTGGTGTGGTATCGCAGAACGCTGGAAGCACCGCGTTTGCAGCGGGGAGAGCGTTTGCTGCTGCACTTCGGCGCGGTAGACTTCGCGGCCACTGTCTGGGTGAATGGAGTGGAAGTTGCCACGCATCAGGGCGGGTACACGCCTTTCTCGGCCGACATCACCGGCGCCCTGCGTTCCGATGGATTGCAGGAAGTGGTGGTGCGCGCAGAGGACGATCCAGCGGACCTGGCCAAGCCTCGCGGCAAGCAGGACTGGCAACTGGAGCCGCACTCAATCTGGTATCCGCGCACCACGGGCATATGGCAGAGCGTCTGGGCGGAGGTGATTCCGCCTTCGTACATCGAATCGCTGAAGTGGATTTCGAACCTGGAACGCTGGGAGATTGGAATGGAGGCGCATGTCAGTGGCGCGCTCACGCCCGGGCTGACGCTTGCGGTGCGGCTCCATGTAGGCGATCAGGTTCTCGCGGATGACACCTACTCCGTGATCGTGGGCGAAGTTCATCGCCGCATCGCGCTCTCAGACCCAGGCATCGACGACTATCGAAATGCGCTGCTGTGGAGCCCCGCATCGCCCACCATCATCGAAGTGGAGGTAGAGCTGCGAAGCGGCGATGGACAGGTGATCGACACTGTCCGGAGCTATACAGCGCTGCGCGCCATCGCGATCCAGGGAGACCGTTTCATTCTGAACGGGCGGCCGCTGATCCTGCGGCTCGTGCTTGACCAGGGTTATTGGCCGGAGACTGGTCTTACAGCGCCGAACGACAATGCCTTTCTGGAAGATGTGCTGCTGGCGAAGAAGCTTGGCTTCAATGGCGTTCGCAAGCACCAGAAGATCGAGAACCCGCGATACCTGTACTGGGCCGATCACATGGGCCTGCTGGTGTGGGAGGAGATGCCGAGCGCGTACCGTTACACGCAGCGTTCCATCGACCGGCTGACCCGCGAGTGGATTGAGGTCATCAAGCGGGACAGCAGCCATCCGTGCATCATTTCGTGGGTGCCGTTCAACGAATCCTGGGGTGTTCCGGACCTGCCGGAGAGCCCGGCGCAGCGGCATTATGTAGCGGCGCTTTACCACCTCACGAAGACACTCGATCCCACGCGTCCGGTGATCGGCAATGATGGATGGGAAAGCGTGGCGACCGACATCATCGGGATACACGATTACGACGACCAGCCGGCGCGGATCGGCAAGCGCTACGGCATGGAAGAGATCGAGTCGCGGCTGTGGAAGCGGGAACGGCCCGGAGGCCGCATGCTGGTGATCGATGGAAAGGTCACGGCGGGGCAGCCCATCGTGCTCACTGAATTCGGCGGCATCGCGCTAGCGAAAGCGAACGGAGCAGATGCAACGAGTGAGGGCGAGATCTGGGGCTATTCGCGCGCTGACTCGTCTAATGCACTTCTGAAACGCTATCGCGCGCTGATGGAGACCGTGCGCGCCCTGCCCTCCCTGGCGGGATTCTGCTATACGCAATTCGCGGATACATACCAGGAGGCCAACGGTCTGCTCTACGCCGACCGTACGCCGAAGGCTCCGTTGAAAGAGCTTGCGTATGCCACTTCGGGTGCGCGTCCGGATGACGACAAGCAGGTCGAGAGCGCCTGGCGCGAACGCATCATGGGCAGCCAGCGCCGTTATGTGACCGTACCGGAGAACGCGAACGCAAACTCCTGATCATTCCTGAACAGGCGAAACGCGTTCCGTGCTTCAGCAGATCGCGAGAAGAACGTCGATGTGGACGGGTAAAGGGTGGGCACCCGTCCATCGTCGAGGAGTTTGCGCCAAGCCGTCGTCGTCGAACGTAGAGGGTCTTTCGCAGGTACACTGCTCGCGATGAGCGGATAAGCGTTGCTGGTGATTCCGCCCGGCTCAGCTTGGAGAAGGGGGCAGGATGAGCTTTGGTTCGCTCGCGTTTACGCCGACGGTCAGGATGCTGCAGGAACGCTATGGAAGCCGGCGCCAGTACGAGCGAATGGAGCGTTCGGGTGCATCCCGGGAACGCCTCAGTGCGCAGGAGATAGAGTTTCTGGGAGAGCGCGACAGCTTCTACTGGGCCACCACGAGCGAGACCGGTTGGCCCTATGTACAGCACCGCGGAGGCCCAAAAGGCTTCCTGAAAGTGATTGACGATCACACTCTTGCGCTTGCGGATTTCCGCGGGAATAAGCAATACATCAGCACCGGCAACCTGCTCACGGATAATCGAGTCGCAATGATTCTGGTTGACTACCCGCGGCAGCTACGGCTCAAAATCCTGGGCCGGGTCGAGGTGCTCGAGGGCGAGAAAGCACAAGACTGGATCGAGCGCGTGAAGATACCCGGATACAAGGCCGTGATCGAGCGGGTATTTGTGATCCACGTTGAAGGCTTTGATTGGAACTGCCCGCAACACATTACGCCACGCTACACGGCTGACGAGATTCAGAGTGCGGTGCAGCCGCTGGAACAAAAGCTGCGCGAAGCGGAGCAGGAGAACAGCGAAATGCGGAATGCACTTGCGCAACTTCGAGCATCCACTCCATCCTCCAGCTAATTGGATGGTGCCGGTCTCTTTCACCGGCCGCGATGTGTCCGCCTCATAGGGAGATCACAACTATGTCCTCACGCCCGCCATTGCCTCCGTTCAGCCAGGACACCGCAGTTCAGAAGGTGCGCCTTGCTGAAGATGGCTGGAATACGCGCGATCCCGAGAAGGTTGCGCTTGCTTATACCATTGAATCTCGCTGGCGGAACCGTGCCGAGTTCGTGAACGGCCGGGACCAGATCGTCGCGTTTCTTTCACGAAAGTGGACCAGGGAACTGGAGTACCGTCTTATAAAAGAGTTGTGGGCCTTCCGTGGCAGCCGTATCGCGGTACGTTTCGCATACGAATATCACGACGACTCAGGGAACTGGTTCCGCGCATACGGGAATGAGAACTGGGAGTTCGATGACCAGGGTCTGATGTACGCAAGGCATGCAAGCATAAACGACCTGAGCATTCGAGAGTCCGACCGCAAGTTTCATTGGCCGCTCGGGAGACGGCCGGACGAACACCCTGGGTTGACCGATCTAGGGCTTTGAGCCTTTGTTGGGTACAGGCGAATGCCCGCTCCAGTTGCAGCGGAGCCGGAGACGTGGGGCCTCGCCGTAGAATCGAGCTGTGCAGGATTCGCCTCTCGAATCAAAGCAAGTGCAACTCTACCGCGACGCGTTGCTCGGGTGGTATCGCGTGCATCGGCGCGATCTGCCATGGCGGCGAACACGCGATCCGTACCGGATATGGGTGTCGGAGATCATGCTGCAGCAGACGCGCGTGGCCGCCGTGCTGGAGCATTACCGCCGCTTTCTGGAGCGGTTCCCGAATATAGAAACGCTGGCTGCGGCGAGTGAGCCGGAGGTGCTGGCCGTCTGGAGTGGGCTGGGTTATTACCGGCGGGCGCGGATGCTGCATCGCGCGGCGCAGCAGGTTCTCGCGGAGCACGGGGGCGCGATGCCGGAGACGGCGGCGGGATTACGCGAGCTGCCGGGCATCGGGGCATATACGTCGGCCGCGATCGCGAGCATAGCGTTCGGCGAGCCCATCGCGGCGGTGGACGGCAACGTGGAACGGGTGCTGGCGCGGGTGGCAGGGTGGTCCGCGGCGGAGCCAGCGTTTGCGGCGCGCGTGGGTGCACTGGCGGCGCAACTGGTGGACTCGGATGGTCCGGGCGATTTCAACCAGGCCATGATGGAGCTGGGAGCGACGGTGTGTCTGCCTAAAGGCCCGCTGTGCTTGGGCTGTCCAGTGGAGCTGCTTTGCCGGACCAAGGGCGAGCACGTGCCCGCACCGCGCAAGACCATGCGGGCGCGCGAGATCGCGTATCTGCTGTGCATACGGAAAGGCGCGAGTGGGCCGGAGGTGCTGCTGGAGCAGCGGGCGGCGGGTGCGTCGCTGATGGCGGGCATGTGGGAGCTGCCGGGAACTACGGTACGTGAAGAGGAGCAGCCGGTGTTGACCGTGCGGCATGCGATCACGACAACAAACTTCACGGTCCGGGTGTACCGCAATGACGTGTATCGGGCGGAGCCGGTTCCGGGCGAGGCTGTGCGCGTGTGGTATCCGGTCGAGGCGCTGCTGACGAGGGAGCTTGGCGGAGGTGGCCCTGACCGGGCTGGCGCGAAAAATCCTGCGGAGGGCCGATCTCGTCTGGGCACGCTCAGAGCTGGCCGAGACTCGCGCCTGAGCAGCGATAGCCGGGCAGATGATAGGCTTCCTTTTCATCGTTGAGGAGTGCGTATGAAGAGAGTGTTTCCTTACACCCTGCTGATGGCCGCCCTGGCAATTCCTGCGCTGGCTGGGCAATTTCAAAGTGGAGCGCAGGGCAACGCGCAAAACGCAACTGCTCCAGGCGCGCATACCGCGCCGGTGCCGCCGATTGCGGGCATGCCGGAGGCGGCGCAACGAGCGGCGCAGGGGATTGACTCGGAGAAGATTCGCGCGCATGTGAAGTACCTGGCCGATGATGCGCTGGAAGGGCGCGGGCCGGGCACGCGAGGCGACCAGATGGCGGCGAAGTACATCGCCGATCAGTTCGCCTCGTACGGGTTGAAGCCGGCAGGCGATGGGGATTCCTGGTATCAGAAGGTGCCGCTCTATGCAGTGAAAACGGTTCAGGACCAGACGACGTTTTCCCTGGTGGAAAAGGGCGAGCAGCCGCTGGAGCTGAAGTATGGCGAGGACTTCGTCACTAATAACCAGACCGGCTCGGCCACGGCCGACATCGATGCGCCCATTGTGTTTGTGGGCTACGGCATCAACGCGCCGGAGTATGGCTGGAACGACTACAAAGGCGTGGACATGCACGGCAAGGTCGCGCTGGTGATCGTGAATGAGCCGCCGTCAAATGACGAGAAGTTTTTCAAGGGTAAGGCGCTCACCTACTACGGTCGTTGGACGTACAAGTACGAGGAGGCGGCGCGGCAGGGTGCCATTGCCGTGTTGATCATTCACCGGACGGACCTGGCGAGCTATCCGTGGCAGGTAGTACGGACCTCATGGTCGGGCGAGAAGTCGTATCTCGTGGGTGATCCGAATGCGAAGCTGGAAGCCGCGAGCTGGATAACGCAGGATGTGGCGGAGAAGATGGCGCAATCGCAGGGCCACGACCTGGACTCGGCCATCGACTATGCGGGGCAGCGCGGCTTTCATCCGCGTGAGATGAATTGGCGGCTGAAGGCGCACATCGTAAGCCAGAAGCGGGAGTTCAACTCCGAAAACGTAATCGGCATGGTGGCAGGAAAGAGCGCGGGGCCGGATGAAGCGGTGCTGTACACGGCGCACTTCGATCACCTCGGCATGGATCCCAATGCGAAGGGCGACAAGATCTACAACGGCGCGGCGGACAACGCTACCGGCTGCGGCATCCTGCTGGAGCTGGCGAGGGCGTTTGCCGATGCGGCAAAGGCCGGGGCGCCGCCACCGCATGCGATGTACTTCGCTTCTGTAACAGCAGAAGAGCAGGGACTGCTGGGGTCGCAATACCTGGGCATGCATCCGCCAGTGCCGGCGAAAGACATCTCGTTGGACCTGAACTACGACATGCTGCTGCCAATCGGGATTCCAACCTCGACTGAGGTGTCCGGAGCGGAGCGCACTACCTTTTATCCCACGGTTGAGAAGGTAGCGAAGCAGTTCAACCTCACCATCCAGCCGGACCAGTTTCCCAGTGCCGGACACTATTACCGGTCAGACCATTTCTCCCTGGCGCGGTATGGCATTCCGGCGTTTTCCATCGGGCAGGGAACGCTCTTTGCCGGGCACGAAGCGAGCTGGGGGGAGGAGCAGATGAAGCAGTACACGGCCGAGCGCTACCACCAGCCAAGTGATGAGTACCGCCCGGAGATGGACTTCCGTGGCGATGCACGCATGGCGCAGTTCGGCTTTGTGCTGGGGTGGGAGGCTTCCGCTGCCCCGCACGCGCAGGGCTGGCAGCAGGGGGATGAGTTCGAGGCAGCGCGGAAGAAGAGTATGGGCGCGCAATAAACAAAGTGCAACCGTAGAAGGGGCTGCGTATCTTTCAAGATATGCGGCCCCTTCTTTTGTGTGCGTTAGCAGTGTTGCTGGGAGCAGGGCGGAGTGTACGCATGGGCGCAGGCCGGGGAAACGGAACCGGCATTGCAGCAGCGTGCGGCGGAAACGGACGATGCGCTGGGGCCGGAGTGGGCGGGGCTGCAGCGGGGGCACACCTCACTCCCGGCCGGGGCATGGGGTGAGTATGCGCTGGGCGCGCCGGGCGAGGTCGTGGAACTCGATATGCAGGACCGGCGGCTGACCGGGTACATGTCGCGGCTCGGCGATCAGGAGTCCGACAAGCAAACGGTGCTGACGTACTTTTTCGATCGCTCGACGATCAGCGGAACGCGGGCGACCTTTCGCACGCGGGCAATCCATGGCATTTGGTACAGCTTTGCGGGGGAGATTGCGCCGGGCGGCGATGCGGGCGGTTATGTGCTCGCGGGAACGCTCACAGAGCACGCACGCGCGCAGGGCACGGAACAACCGCGGCGGGTCGGCTTGCGCAAGATTCCGGTGTATGGGGGACGTTGAGAGCTAGGGCTGGGGCGGGTTTTCTTCCGGGTGTTCGGAGGCGAGTTCGTTGCGCTGCAGTGCGCGCATAACCGCGATGATGCGCTGGTAGATGAAGACGAGTTCGGAATCTGGCAGCGGGCCGCGGTTGTGCGTGCGGACGTTTTCAAAGATGACGCGCTCGCGGTTGGGCTCATAGACGGGGAGGTCGGTGGAGCTTTTGAGCAGTCCAATAGCGCGTGCAGCCTCGGCGCGCTGGTTGAGCAGTTCCATGATCTGGAGGTCGAGGCTGTCGATCTTCTTGCGCCAGTCGTCGATGGTCATGTGCGATTACGGTAGCAGATCATCTAAAGTGAGGAGCATTGGGTTTCTACGTGCGAACGTTACACATTTGTGTACTTCCTGAAAACTTGCATCCAGCTTACCCTTCAGGGTGCGAAGGAGGGTTTCTTAAATGCAGGTTCGAGCAACCGTATCGCCGAGTGAACTTCGAGAAGCTGCTCGCATGTCGCGTCCACGGACCTTCTGGCTCCGCTTCTTTGCAGCAAACTGGTACGCAAGTGCAATCTGCCTTCTTGTCATTGGAGTAGGTTTTCATGCGCTGATTTATCACGAGCATCCGAAGTGGAGCGGTATGGTGGGAGTTCTTGCAATCGGAGCGGCTTTCATTGGCTTGTCTTGGTATCGCTGGAACGCGGCATTGTCCAAAGGTGCAGCGGCAGCAAGCGCCCGATCGGGAACACTCTCCCTAGATGGGGATGGGGTGAGAACAATAGCAGATAATGGAGCTGTTCAACATTCGTACCCTGGTCCAGTTACAACAAGTGGTTAGAAGGCAAGTGCGTATTCCTGCTCACGGGTAAGGATGGGACGAAAATTATTCCCATAGACGATGGAAATCGCGATACTATCCGTGGATTACTCACTAGCAAAGTGAGCTAAATCGGCCAACTCTGCTGGATCAGCGCGTAGCTCTCGAATAAACTGAGAGACCGTGGCAGGAGCTTCGGCGGCTGTGGAGTTTTCGATGATGTGCACGACGGCGCTGCCGATCACGGCAGCGTCGGCGAATTGCCCGATGGCGGCGACGTGCTCGGGTTTGGAGATGCCGAAACCCAGCGCGATGGGCAGGTCGGTATAGCGGCGGAGGCGTTCGACGAGCCCTCGGGCTTCGTCGGCCAGTTGCTGCTGTGCGCCGGTGATGCCAGTGCGCGAGATCGCGTACACGAAGCCGCCGCGGGCGGACTCGCCGATACGGCGCAGGCGCTCGTCGGTGCTGGTGGGCGCGGCGAGGAAGATAGGCGCGAGGCCTGCGGCGTGGATCGCGTCGAGATACGGCCCTTCGGCTTCTTCCACGATCATGTCTGTGACCAGGACACCATCGATGCCGTCCGCTTTCGCTTCCGCACAGAAGCGCTGCAGGCCATAGCGCAGGATGGGATTGAAATAGGAAAAGATGACGAGGCCGACCTGCGGGCGCGCGGTGCGAAGGTCGCGAGCGAGAGCGAGCACGTCGGCGAGGGTAGTGCCGTTGGCAACGGCGCGTTCGCTGGCGCGCTGGATCACCGGGCCATCGGCAAGCGGATCGCTGAAGGGCACGCCGAGTTCGAGCACGTCGGCGCCGGCGTCAATCACGGCGAGCGCGATAGCGCGGGTGGTGGCGAGGTCGGGATCGCCTACGGTGAGATAGATGACGAGGCCGGGCTTGTGGTGAAAGGTCAGTGGCATAGAGATTCGTGAGTTGTTTTGGTCGTTGTGCAGACCAGAACGAAATGCAGGTCCTTCGACTGCATAAGCCGATGAAGCCGGCTTACTTCGCTCAGGATGACACGCTGTGGGAGTGAGCCGAACAGCGCGGCACACGGTGTCTTCCGGATCGGATCAACGGGTGCCATGGTTGGTAAGTGGGTGCGCGTCCGTGGCGACGGAGCCGGCGATCTTCAGCTCGCGGGAGATGATGCCCATGTCCTTGTCGCCGCGGCCGGAGAGGTTGACCACCAGTATGTCGTGGGGCGATAGAGTGGGCGCGAGGCGGATGGCTTCAGCAACAGCGTGCGCGGATTCGAGCGCAGGCACGATGCCTTCTGTGCGCGCCAGAGTTACAGTTGCGGCGAGGGCTTCAGCATCAGTGGCCGAGGTGTACTCGGCGCGGCCGGTGTCGTGAAGCGCAGCATGCTCCGGGCCGACCGAGGCATAGTCGAGTCCGGCGGAGACGGAGTGCGTGAGGGCAATCTGCCCTGCGTCGTCCTGCAGCACGTAAGAATAGGTGCCCTGAAGCACTCCGGGAGAGCCGCCATGGAAGCGGGCGGCGTGCGCGCCAAGCTGCGAACCAGTACCGCCGGCCTCCACGCCGATGAGCCGCACGTTTGGCTCCCGAATGAAGTCGTGAAACGCGCCGATCGCATTCGACCCGCCGCCGACGCAGGCGATGATCGCGGTGGGCAGGCGACCTTCTTTCTCGAGGATCTGGCGGCGCATTTCCTCCCCGATGATTTTGTGAAAGTCGCGCACCATCGTCGGATACGGGTGCGCGCCCAGCACGCTGCCGAGGAGGTAGTGCGTGGTGCGGACGTTAGTGACCCAGTCGCGCATGGCCTCATTGATGGCGTCCTTCAGCGTCCTCGAACCCGACGACACGCCGCGGACTTCCGCGCCAAGCAGGCGCATGCGGTAGACATTCAGCTCCTGCCGGCGCATATCTTCCTCGCCCATGTAGACGACGCACTCCATACCGAGCAGCGCGCATACGGTGGCGGTGGCGACGCCGTGCTGGCCTGCGCCGGTTTCCGCGATAATGCGGCGCTTGCCCATGCGCTGCGCCAGCAGGCCCTGGCCGATGCAGTTGTTGATCTTATGCGCGCCGGTGTGGAGGAGGTCTTCGCGCTTCAGATAGATCTTTGCGCCACCGAAATTCTGCGTGAGGCGCTCGGCGAAATAGAGCGGGGTGGGGCGGCCGGCGTAGTCGCGCAACAGGCTATCGAGGGCGACGTGGAAAGCGGGGTCGGCTTGCGCGGCGGCGTAGGCGGCTTCGAGTTCCTCAAGCGCGGCCATCAGTGTTTCCGGGACGTAGCGGCCACCGTACGCGCCAAACCGGCCAGGGCGCGGTGTGCTGGTGATGCTCTCCAGGATTGAGGTAGTGGTGCTCGCCATGCCGATTGCTCCTTGGAAGAACTAGAGTACCGCGTTCAGGCCTTCGCGGGGCCGTCCTTGAAGGCGGCAGTGTGGCGGGCCGCAGCTTCGCGGGCGGTCTTTACGAAGGCTTCAACACGGGAGGGGTCCTTCTTGCCGGGGGAGGCTTCAAGGCCGGAGACGGCGTCGACCCCCCAGGGCGAGAGAGTGTGGATAGCTTCGGCCACATTTTCGGGGCGAAGGCCGCCGGCCGCAATGAGGCGAAGGTGGGGCGCAGCGCGAAAGAAGCTGCGCTGCGCAGCCTGCCAATCAAAGGCCACGCCAGTGCCTCCGGCGACGTGGGTAGACCGCGAGTCCACCAGCACCGCATCGATAGCATGGTCCCGCGCGAACGCATCGAGTTGCCGCTCAAGATCGCCGGGATAGTGCACCACGGCAAGGATGCCGAAACGATTGCGCCGCATTTGGGTGCTGAAGTATTCGCGCAATCGGAGGGGCAGCTTCGGATCGGCATTCGTATGGAGTTGCACGCCGGTGAGCCCGGCGCGCTCGACGGTGGAGACGATGTCGTCAAAGGAGGCGTTGACGAAGACGCCGTACTTTTCAATACGTATCGGAAGCTGTGACGTTATGTGATGAGCCTGACCGGGCGTGATCTCGCGCGGGCTGGGCGCGAAGATGAATCCGAGCGCATTAGCGCCCGCTACTACTGCGTGCTGCGCATCGTTGAGGCTGGTATTGCCGCAAATCTTGATCCACATGCCGGGCTAGACCTGCTGCAATGTGAGCGCGTGGGCCGCAGTGATCCAGGCGGCGAGGGCCGGGCCGGGTTCGCGCTCGCGCATAAAGGCTTCGCCGATGAGAAAGCTGTCGTAGCCGGCAGCGTGGAGGCGCGCGAAGTCGCCGGGCGTGCGGATGCCGCTTTCGGCGACGTGGAGGGCGTGGGGCGGAAGGTGCTCGATGAGGTCGAGCGAGGTTTCGAGGCGCACCTCAAAGGTGCGGAGGTCGCGATTGTTGACGCCGGCAGCGTCGCAGTCGAGGTCCGCGATCCGATCGGCTTCTTCGCGCGTGTGGACTTCGCAGAGCACGTCCAGCGAAAGGGCGTGAGCGGTCTGCGTCATCGTGTGGAGTTCGCCGTCGGTAAGCGCGGCGGCGATGAGCAGGATGGCGTCGGCGCGGTGAGCGCGGGCTTCGGTGATCTGGTACGGGTCCACGATGAAGTCTTTGCGCAGACAGGGCAGAGACGTGGCTTGCGAAGCGGCTTCGAGGTTGGCGAGGCTGCCCTGAAAGAACGGCTCGTCTGTCAGGACGGAGAGGGCGGCGGCGCCGGCGGCCTCCATGGCGGGCGCGAGTGCGCCGGCGTCGAAGTCAGGGCGGATGAGGCCTTTCGAGGGTGACGCTTTTTTCAGTTCGGCTATCACAGAAGGGCCGTGGGCGGCGCAGGCGCGGAGAGCGCGGACGAAGCCAAGTGTCTGGTGGGCAGCGGCGGCGTGCTCGAGCTTCGCTAATGGAACGGCCGCCTTGCGGACTGCGAGGTCCTGGCGAGTGCGGGCAACGATCTGGTCAAGGTGGGTCATGCTGTCCTTTCTCAGTATAGTGAGCGAACTTGAGAAAGGGCACTCACCCCAGAGAGCACGGGGAGCACAGAGAAATCCGAGGTTCGACAGCTGGTTCGAGAGCTAAAGATGCTTAGGACGCAAAAGGGCACCCGAGACTCGGTGCGAATAGAGAGGCGGCTACGGTGCCGGCGTCCCCGAAGGTTTGGCGATTGGCTGGCTGGTAGGGATGGGCGTACCGAAGTTGGGCGTGCCGTCCGGGTTCCAGGTAAAGGGCTGGGCACGGGGGGAGCGTTTGTCCTCGCAGCCCTGCCCGGCGGCGGAGTTGGCGTGGTACAGGATCCAGTCCTGCTTGCCGTCCGGCGAGGTAAAGAAGGTATTGTGGCCGGTGCCGAAGACGGATGCCTCGGGCGACTCGCGGAAGACGGCGTGGTCGGTCTTGGTCCAGGAAGCGGCGTCAAGCAGGTTGCTGCCGGAGGTGGCAGTCAGCATGCCGAGCTCGTAGTAGTTCGTCCAGCAGCCGCTGGCGGAATAGATGAGGAAGAGCTTGTTGCCGTGATTCAGCATCTCCGGCCCCTCATTCACGTTCACATGCGGCACGTCGATGACACGCGTATCGCCCTTGTCCAGGTCGCCGACAGTTTCCCACGTGTATTGCGGGGCAGAGATGCGGGTGCGAGGGCTGCCGATGGTCCAGGGATTTTCCAGTTGCGCGATGTAGATGTCCTGCTCACCGTTGACGTCGCCCTCCCAGCCGGACCAGATGACGTACATCTTGCCGGCATCTTGGAAGACGGAAGGATCGATGGCCCATTTGTCGGTCGCATCGGCGAGCTTGCCTTTGAAGGTCCACGTGCCTTCCAGCGGGTCGGCGGCGCTGTTCTCAATCACGTACACGCGGTGGTCGTAGTTGTTTCCGGCGTCCGCGGCGAAGTAGATGTACCACTTGCCCGCAAGGTAATGGAGCTCCGGCGCCCAGATGTCTTTCGAGTCGGGACCCGTAGCTGGCGGCGTCCACACAACCTTTTTCTGCGCGTGCTGGAGATCAGTAATGTCACGCGTTTTCCAGATCGTTAGGTTATCGCCGGTGGTGTTCATGTAGTAGTAAAAGCCGTTGTGCTGCTCGACCGCAGGGTCGGCGCCGCTGGGCAAAAGGGGATTGGTAAAGGTGGTCTGCGCGAACAGCAAAGTGGAGAGCAGGAAAGCGAGGAGCAGAGTCACGGTTTTCACGAGTCGTAAGCCTTCCGTACAGAAAAAGCGCCGCGACCCATTATCCACAATGTGGAAGGGAAGCGGCGCTGTTGAGCGAGAAGCTAAGAAGTTAGATCGGCATTTTGCCGCCGGTCGCTCCGTAAATCTCACCGGTAACGTAGCTGGCGTCGTCAGAGGCCAGGAAGACGTAGAGCACGGCTTCTTCAACCGGCTGTGCCGGACGGCCAAAGACGGTGCTTTCGCCGAACTTCTTGACCTGCTCTTCGGGCATGGTGGAAGGGATCAGCGGCGTCCACACTGGGCCGGGAGCAACGCCATTCACCCGCACGCCCTGCTCCATGGCGAGCTTGGCAATGCTTTTCGTCATGCTGACAAGCGCCGACTTCGTAGCAGCGTAGGCCACCAGGAGACTTTTTGGATCGAAGGCTTCGATCGAGACGGTGTTGATAATTGAGCCACCAGGCTTCATCTTTGGGAGTGCGGCCTGCGTCATGAAGAAGGTCCCATACACGTTCGTGCGGAAGGTGGTATCGAATTCTTCTTCCGAGATTTCGGACAGCTTCTCGTGCGTGCGCTGGAACGCTGCGTTGTTGACGAGAATGTCGAGCTTGCCGAACTCCTTCACCGTGCGGTCAACGAGCTGCTGGCAAAACGACTTTTGGCGGATGTCACCTGGCATGGCAATGGCACGGCGGCCAGCCTGCTCCACCAGCTTGACTGTTTTATCGGCGTCGGCCTGTTCTTCAGGAAGACAAGTGAAGAGGATGTCCGCACCTTCTTTGGCAAACAAAAGCGCGACGGCACGGCCAATGCCACTATCAGCGCCGGTGATGAGGGCTGCTTTGCCCTGAAGACGGTTGTGCCCGGTGTAGCTGGTTTCGCCGTGGTCCGCAGGCGGATTGAGTTCGCGGTCGCTGCCGGGAGCCGATACCTTCTGCTGTGGGAAAGGCGGTCTGGGAAAGCGGTCGCGGGGATCGGGAGAGCTATTCTGAGCCATGATGTTTTGCGTTCCTTCGAGATGAATTGCCTCCTGGAGGAGATGCACGGACAAGATCAGGTGTGCGGCCTCCGGGGTGCGCCATTTTGCGAATCCGCGGCACGTTCCTGCGCTGGTGGCCTTGCACGGTGAGAGGATGGGGACGCGAGCCTCGCCGAGCACAACGCATTCCGATACCGCCGCATCCGCTGATTATCGGAACCGACTTCCAGCGTGGCGGGATTCCGCTGCGAATCTAAAATGAAAATGAAACGTCCATGAGTGCAGTTCCGGACCAACTCGACCCCGCCGGTTCCACGTGGTCGCAACACACGCGTATACGGCCAAGCGGGCCTTCGTCGCCGTCCACGGGGATGGACAGGGAACGCGCGACACGTACGGCGTGGTCGGCGCTCGATACCGCCATGGTGCTGCTGGGCTTTGTCCTCTCGTGTGCGGTCTCTCTGCGGCTGGGGCACGGGCACATCTTCTGGGAAGACGAGATGCTGGGGTGGATGATGCTCCATGATCCTTCCTGGAGCCACATGCTCGCCAGTTGGAAGCATGGCGCGGATGGCGGCGGGATTGCCTTCTACATCACCGGACGCGCGTGGTTCCATGTGTTTGGCGCGTCGGTCACGTCGTTTCGCTTGTACTCGGCTGCCTGCTTCGGCCTTGCCTTCGCCCTTACATGGCTGGCGGCGCGCCGCTTCTACCGCGTGGGCCCGGTTGCGTTTGCGTTGTTCAACACCTGGTTCTTCTGCCCGGTGTTGCTGTCCCACATGGCCGAGGGCCGCTTCTATGGCTTGCTCATGGCCAGTGTTGCGGCGGCCGTGTACCTTTTCATAGAGGGCGCCGGCGTGGCTCGGCCTCCTCTACGGCTGTATGCGCTGGTCTTTGTTGCTCATTCCCTGCTGATCACCAGCCATCTGCTCGGCGTGGTCTACAGTTGCTCGATCGTGCTCGGTACCTTGGCATTGGACTGGTGGCATGGCCATCTTCGCCCCAGACTATATCTCAGCGCCGCAGCGGCATGGCTGCTGCTGATTCCTGCGCGAGAGGCCATCGTTGCGGCGGCCCAGGTAGGTAAGCCTCACTTCTGGACAACGCAGCCAAATCTTCCCGTCTTCCTGGTCGCGTACACGGGTTTCAGCCTCCGCATCGCTGCGGTTCTCGTGCTGCTGGTTGCAGGCGTGGCTGGTATCTTCATGCTGTCCCGCAAACGCCGCGCCGAAATGGTGCGTTCCGCACAGACACGCCTCCCCGTGTATGTCATCGTGCTTATGCTGTTTCTGGTGCCGATTGCTTTCTACTTGGAAGGCATGATCGGGCCGGCGCTCTTTATCGATCGCTATCTTGTGCCGGTCAACATCGCTGTGGCTTTTTTGACGGCGGAACTGATCACCCTGATCGATTTCCGCACCCTCTTTGATTTCAATCGTTGGAAGCCGGCATGGGCTCTCGGTGTGGTGGCTTACGCAGCCATCCTGGGCTTTTATGACTTCGCTTATGTTGGCAAATACATTATCCAGCACGACGGACTATACCGAGGCACTTACAGCCAGTCTGCCCAAAGGTGTGCCGGTTTTGTGTGAGCATGTCTTCGGATTTACGGAAATCATGTCTCGGCAGGCTAACTCAGGCGTGCTGTACACCTATTTCCTGGATTGGCGGAACAGTCTTGACCCGCATACGCCCCGTGGCGAGGTGACCCAGTACCACCTCATGGAGAACTGGAAGAAGTCAGGCTACTTCCCGGAGCATATCCAATACCGCGATAGCTTTCTGCGCCAGCATCCGTATTTTCTTGTGTTGCACACAGACCAAACTGCCATTCAGAGTCTGACCCGGGGAACGCCCGCGCCGGGAGCCCGCCTGCCCTGGCTGGGAAATCAACTCGTGAAGCGGTTCTCCGCCGACCCGGAATACCAGGTAAAGCCTTATACAGTAGTTACGGTGGGAGACGTAGAGGAGAGCGTCTATCTCGTATGCCGAAAGACCTTCCATCCATGCAGCGCCCAGGCCTGGGGCTCGGGCCCGCAGCCTCTGTCTGCCCACGCTTCAGTAATACGCAAGGGGCAAAGCCCAGGTCAGGAATAAGAGCGATGAAGCAACAGCACAAATCATCTGTTCATCTGCGCGGTTTTATTCGTCTTTGTCGCTGCCGGTATCTTTCGCCACTTGTCGGTGCCCGGCGACGACCTTTCCTCCTCCTATGTAGGCTGCCGATTGATAGCTGCCGGGCAAATCAGCCATCTCTACACCCACGATCCGAACACGTTCAATATCGTGACAGACCCAGTCTGGATCGAGACGGCACTTCGCGGCGGATTCAATAACCTTGACCTGTTGCACCGCTACGTCCAGACGCCGTTGTGGGCTTACTCCCTCCAGCCCCTTTGCCGGACAATGAGATTTTCGGCTTTCAATAGAATCTTTATTGTCATCCTGATGCTGTGCTTTGCCGGAACCGTGTGGATGACCGCGCGGTACTGGGCGCCTAGGCTTTACACCCCGCTGTGGATCGCTTTCATTTGCGCTGCACTCTACATTTCTGAACCAACGAAGTATGCACTTTTCCTCGCACAGACCCATATCATCTTTGTCCTCATGACGGTGGCTGCGCTGATTTGGGCCCAGCGGGGATATCCCGTGCGGGCCGGGATCATGCTAGCCATCGCCGCGTCGATAAAGATCACGCCGGGCTTTCTTCTGCTGTACTGGCTGCTAACGAAGCGGTATAAGGCTGCCCTGAGTTTCGCGCTCGCCTCCTTGGGGCTGGTGGCGCTTACCATCCTGACCACGGGATCAGCCGTGTTCGTCGCATATCTTCGCGAGCTTTCAGAGCTTTCTAATGTGCTGCTGGTCGCGTTCAATAACCAGTCCTTTCCTGCGTGGTGGATGGGCCGTGACCTCCCAAAAGTTGAGCTACTCTCCTGGCATATCTACAAGTTATCTGCCCTGGTAAAGATCACATCCCTTCTGCTGCTTGTGCTCTGCGTGATAACCGGAGGTGTTCTCGATCGCGAGCCGAAGGGAAATAGGCACGATGGATCGCCCTACGGCGCGGTACTTGCGTTCATCGGAGCGACCGTCTTTACGCCGGTAGCGTGGACCCATTACTACATCGTGCTGCTTGTTCCAGTTATGCTGCTGCTGGACGCGAGCCTTCGCTGGCGGTCCTACCTGCTTGCAGGGCTGGCTGTGGCTGTGTTTGCCCTGAACGTGCCTCCGATCGCTGTGCAATCGATCCCGCATGTCCTGAAGTCATTCTCGCTTGTGCGGAGCCAGTTCTACTCCGGCATTGTGGCCATTGCGGCTCTTATGCTGCTGCATGGGTACAAGAAGCTTCAAGCAGCGCAGAGCGAGGCAGTCCCCGTCGCGGTGAATCGACACGTTTTATAAAAGGGGCACTCTGGAGAGCGTTGAGGTCGCTGCTGGAATGAGGCCGATCTACTGAATGGCCTCATAGGATGAAGCTGGTGCCGAAAAGAGGACTCGAACCTCCACACCCTTGCGAGTACATGGACCTGAACCATGCGCGTCTGCCAATTCCGCCATTTCGGCACAGGGAGTTCCAGCACGGGGCTGGAAGGCAGCAAGTGCTAGTGTTGCAAACGCGACTTTGAAAGTCAAATAGCGAAGCCACTGTGCCAATTTGTCAGACGCCGGGTGTCTTCATCAGCCATCGCTGCATCTCATAGCGCAACTTTCAACAGACCTCCGGCTGACAGGCGGACACGAGGAATTATGGCAGATGAGCAGAGCACGCCGGTGCAGCGCCCCGCCTTTGCCGAGGTAGAGGCAAAGGAGATGCGTCGCTTGTTGCACGACTTCAACAACGCTTTAGAGGTGATTGTGCAGGCGAATTATCTAGTAGGTACGGCGGATCTGCCGGACGATGTGCGGCAATGGGTGAAGCTGCTGGACCAGGGCGTCCAACAGGCAGCGACACTGAACCGTGAGTTGCGGGAGTACATACGCCAGCACAGTTGAAGACGATGGGAGTTTCGCGTCTTCTAAAGGCCACAACAGCGGCGAGACAGTTCGGAAGCCGGTCTGCGCCGCCATTTGCCGCGGCGCTTTGCATCAGACGAGTTTTGCGTCCAGCGTGATCTCGGTGTTGCCCTGAAAGAGGCGCGACACGGGGCATCCGGCCTTGGCTTCCTGCGCGGCCTTCTCAAAAGCGGCCTGGTCCGCGCCGGGAATCTTGGCCTGGGTGGCGAGGTGTATCCGGACGATGGTCGGCTTCCCGTCCTTGGGCTCAAACGTCACCGTGGCGGTCGTTTCGAGCGACTCCGGCTTCAGGTTCGCGGTGCCGAGCTGGTTGCTGAGCGCCATGGTGAAGCAACCGGCGTGCGCGGCAGCGATCAACTCTTCCGGGTTCGTGCCCGTACCATTCTCAAAACGTGTGCTGAAGGAATACTGCGTGTCTTTCAGTACGCCACTCGCGGTGGAAATAGTGCCCTTCCCGTCCTTCAATCCGCCTTGCCACTGCGCTGATGCTTTTCTGTCCATGACTGCTCCTCGTTTGAATATCTGCGGCAATGCTGAGAGCCCGCGTTCCATACATACGATGCGGAAATGGAGAGGAGGTCGCAAACAGGCCAAATCGCGTGCGGAGATGGTGTAGGCTACGGGGCATGGCTGATGCGGTGCCGAACCCGGAATCGCGACGACCGGTAGAGGCTCAGACCGATGAGCATCACTGCTTGTATTGCCCGAATTGTTCGTCGCGGCTGCTGCACCACCGCTGCAAACTGGTCTGCGGGCAGTGCGGTTATTATCTGAGCTGTGCGGATTACTACTGAAGGGCAACAAGTGCGTAAGCAGGACGTGGGACAACAGGCAGTCTGGAGAGCGAGAGGCACGCATGGCCGATAGTGGTTTCTGGAAGGGCGTAACGTTTGGCCTGATCACCGGCGCGGTGCTCACGCGTTTGCTGGCGAGTAAGCCGGGCAGCATACGATTTGGAGCCGTGGCTCCGCCGCCGGCTCGATGGAGTGGTATGGAACGCGCGCAGGAGCGGGGAGTGCTGAGGCTCCGGCGCGATGAAGGCGCGGGTGATCCGGCCGGTCTGACAGCCGCGCGTACGGGAGCGAATGCGACCTTCGAGCGCCGGGGCGGGGCGCCTGGAGGCGCGCAGAAGCCCGAGTCCTCGGAGGTGCCGGGGCGTCCGGGGCAGGCGATCGACTATACCGATCCATCCGCGCCGGTGCGGTTGTCTTCGCGCACGCTGACACTGCGGCGCGATGAGCCTTGGGGAGATGAGAGCTCGCCGGATTAGCGGACTAGCGGGTCAGAAATCGATGTGCGCACGAAGCCCGGGAACAACCACCGGGCCGCGATCGCGGTTGTACCCGGGACGATCGACAAAGGAAAGCTGGGCGGCTGCATATACACCGCTGACCACGTGCACGTTGTAATACGCTTTCGCTGATGAACTCGCGCCCGTAGTTGAGGCGTCCATCGCCGAGGAGGAATCCGAGACCGCCGAGGGCGAGGTACTCTCGATGGTCGCGGCTAAGTCCATTTGTCACAATGGATGTTCCAAATCTGTCGTCCTTGCGGCCCCAGTTCGCGCCGTCAACGTCAGCACCGAGCGAGAACGTGTTATTGATCTCGGTGTAAGCGAACGACTCATGGTGGCCTTCATTCCATCCCGTGCGGAGATAGCTGCGGACGCCGCCCGGCAGGTCCTGCTCGATATTCAGCCCGAAGCCCTGTTTCAGCGTGCCCTGGTGCCGGTGGAGCGTGATGTCCGGCGTACGATCGCGGCCGTTTAGGTATGCGTTGATCGCTTCGCGATAATCTCCCATGTTGGCGTGGTTGAGATAAGCGAGCGGCCGGACCGTCGTGGCGTATTTTCCGAAGTAGTCCGGTCGCCATTCGAATTCAAGATTCTCGGCGCGAGCCCGGCGCAGAGCGTAGTCCAACGTGATGCCGTTGGCCACGGTGGGCATCAGTGCCTCGCCAAAGCGCACGCCAAACTTGGGCGACTGGTATTCCGCGATCGCGGCGATGGTGTAGCCGCGGGTGTCGGCCGCGTAGTCATAGGCCCCGTTGTTATCGATGGCCCAGTTGGTGAACTGGAGATGGCTATCGCTGCCAACGGCGTTCACATCGAAGAAATCCACCATGCCCATCTTGCCAACGCGAAGATCGAGACGGCGTGTAGGTATGGAACGGTTCAGCGAGAAAGGGTTGGGCTCGAGGTCGGCGCGCTCTCTGGTAAGCGGAATTGTCTGATGCAGCATATAGCGGGACAGGTAGACGCCCTGCCCGAGCGTGGGATTCCGCACCACGTCCAGGTTCGTGAATCCGGCGAGACCGAGCGCGGTGCTCAGGCCGCCCCCGCCGGTTTCTTCAGCATCGAAGAGGAACTCCGACCACGGCGCGAACCGGACCCCGGTATAAAGCGTGAGCACGCGCGACAATGCAGTCTCCCCATAGCTGCGAAAGCTGTTCGCGCCCGAGTAGGCGGCGTGAAAGGGGGCGTGAGCCTGAAAAATAAAATTGGCCTGACCGGAAATCCAGAAGCGATCGGCGATGAGGTGGTGAAGGAAGACAGCCGGATTGAGTTGATTGTCAGACTGGTCCTCGACGGTCTGGTTTACGCTACGGTGCTGTTCCGGACTCTGCGGGTTGTCGGGCCCGTTGGGCAGTAGCTCGCCCGTAAGCTCGGACCGCCGTGGCTCTTGCGCAGCGGGGTGCGTAAGCCACTTCTCGTAAGAAACTGCAGAGGGCAAATTCGCGGATCCAGCCATCCCGGGACCAGAAACCTGCTGCCCAACAGACGGCAATACCGCCAGCGAGAGGGCCAGAGACAGTGCGGCGCCTTGAGGCAAAAAAGGGAAGTGCATCCATACCTAACCTAAGTGGAATCTTGACTTCTTGTGTGATCGCCGCGTGAATGTAGTGCGGCAGATGGAATGCAGCGCCGTCAGGGAGCCGTCGCGCGCGGCTTGTCCGGATTGCTGTGCAACAGTCTGCCTTTTGATATACGACAGTTCCAGTCCTATTTGCAAATCAGAGAATTCCTCGTCGCTTCAGCATCGCGCTCGGGCGAACAGCAGGGAGGCGATAGAATGCGATGGTTTGCTCGTTCCGCTTCCGGCCGTCGCTAAACGCGCACGGCTGGCCCGATGGATCGAAATGGAGGAACTTCCTGGTGATACGAAAGACTCTTTCCTGCGCTGCCGGCGTGCTTGTGGCCGCCTGTGGATCACTGCCCGGTGTGCTTCATGCACAAAATCCGCCCAACCCGGCTGTCCAGCTTACGGCGGAGGAACAACGCGTGGTGGACCGGCTCGAAAGCCTGGACAGCGTGCCGGCTGGCAGCTGGCGCATGCATGTGGGAGACATCGCGCACGGTGAAGCCGTCGACCTGAACGACAGCGACTGGGAGACGGCTGCGCCCAAAAGCACGGCGCCCACAGGGGCGGTCTGGTACCGGCGTGAGATCGAGGTCCCGAAGACGCTGCACGGCTATGACCTGACGGGCACGCGCATCTGGTTTCGCTTCCGCGCCTCGGCAAACGGGCCTGTACCGCAGATCATTTACTTCAATGGCCGTCGTGTGGCCATGGGCGATGATCTGGAGCCCATCGTGCTGTTCGATGATGCCAAACCCGGAGACAAGGTACTGGTCGCGGTGAAGCTGCTTCCTACCGTGGACGTGAAGCGCTTCTCCGGAGCCGAAACCCGGGTGGACTTTGCGACGAACCGGCCCAATCCGGATGATCTGCGGAAGGAGTTCTTGTCGGCCGCGGCGCTGGTTCCTTCACTGGCGAATGGCAACACCGAAGACGAGAGCACCTTGCGCAAGGCAGTGGCGGATGTGGACCTCCAGTCACTGGACGAGCGCAACCAGAGCGCCTTCGACGCTTCGCTAAAGAAGGCGCAAACGGAGCTCGAGGGACTGCGGCCGCTCCTGCAGCAGGCGACGCTGCACTTGACGGGCAACTCGCACATCGATGCGGCATGGTTATGGCCGTGGACTGAAACGGTCGATGTGGTCAAGCGTACCTTTGGCACGGCTGTGCAGTTGATGAACGAGTACCCCAGCTACACCTATTCGCAATCTGCCGCGCAGTACAACAAGTGGATGGCGGACAAGTATCCGGAGCTGAACGCTCAGATCAAACAGCGCATCGGCGAGGGGCGCTGGGAGGTGGTGGGCGGCATGTGGGTGGAGCCGGACTTGAACATGCCGGATGGCGAGTCGCTGGTGCGGCAATTGCTGATCGGGCAGCGGACGTTCAAGGACCTGTATGGCGTGACCACGCGGATCGGCTGGAATCCGGATTCCTTCGGGTACAACTGGCAGTTGCCGCAGATCTATAAGCGCTCAGGCGTGGACTATTTCGTAACCCAGAAAATGGCGTGGAACGACACCAACCAGCTGCCGTTCAAGCTCTTCTGGTGGGAGTCGCCGGACGGCAGCAAGGTGCTGTCGTATTTCCCGCACGACTATGCAAACGGTGATCTAAGCCCGGTGCGCTTGTCCGACGACCTGGCGGTGGCGCGGAAGCGCTCCCCGGGGATGCTGGACATGATGGACCTGTACGGCATCGGTGACCACGGCGGCGGGCCCACACGGGCCGTGCTGGACGAAGGGCTGCACTGGATGGAGCCGGGCAAGGTGGTGACGAAAATGGAGTTCGGTACGGCGCAGCCATATTTCACGGCGGTGGAGGCGAAGGTGAACCCGGAGTCGCCAACCTGGAATTACGGGTCGATCGCTAAGGGCGACACGCAGTTGCCCGCGCCGCCGGCGGGGCAAATGTCCATCCCGACGTGGAAAGACGAGCTGTACTTCGAATATCACCGCGGCGTAATGACGACCCAGGCCGACCACAAGCGCAACATGCGGGAAGGCGAAGAAGAGGTGCTGGACGCGGAGAAGTGGTCGTCGCTGGCATGGCTGCAGGGGCGAACCTATCCAGCAGCGGAGCTGACCGACGCCTGGAAGAAGGTGCTGTTCAATCAGTTTCACGACCTCGCGGCCGGGTCGGGCATCGGCGTGATTTACAAGGATGCGCAGAAGGACTATGACCAGGTGCGCTGGGCCACGGACGAGGCATCCCGTAATGCTCTCCGCACGCTGGCCGCCCATGTGGATACGCGGGCGGTGGGTGAGGGTGGCGGCGTCCCGGTGCTGGTGATGAACTCGCTTGGGTGGCAGCGGTCGGGGTTGGTGCCGGTCGAGGTGCAGATGCCCGCAGCAGGTACTGGCCCCGGTGTTTCGGTACTGGATGCGAAAGGGCGGGTACTGCCCTCGCAGGTGTTGTCCGCGGACGCGAAGACCAATAGCTACAAGCTGCTGGTGAAGGCGCAGACCGTGCCCTCCATGGGCTATCAGGTGTTCCGGGTGGTGCCGGGCAATCGTGCCTATCAAAGTGACGTGAAAGCGAGCGGCATGACCATCGAAAATGCGGCGCTGCGCGTCAAGGTGGACCCGGCAACGGGCTGCATCACATCGCTCTTCAACAAGAGGGACAATTTCGAAGCGCTGGCGCCAAACGCATGCGGGAACGAGTTGCAGGCATTCAAGGACACGCCGAAGGATTACGACGCATGGAACATCGATCCGGGCACGCTCGACCAGCCCCCCACCTTGCTGCACCAGGTGGACTCGGTCAAGTTGGTGGAACAGGGCCCGATGCGGGCAGTCATCCGGGTGTCGCGGACATGGCAGAACTCGAAGTTTGTGCAGGACATCGCGGTTTATGCGGGCGGCGATCAGGTCGAAGTAACCAACGACATCGACTGGCATGAGACACACGTGCTGCTGAAGGCGGCGTTTCCGCTTGCAGCCACCAGCGACATGGCCACCTACGAAATTCCATACGGCACGATCCAGCGGCCAACGACACGCAACAACAGCTGGGAAAAGGCGAAGTTCGAGGTTCCAGCAATGCGCTGGGCCGACCTGGGCGATGGGCAGCACGGCTTCAGCCTGATCAACGAGTCGAAGTACGGCTACGACGCGGCTGGTAACACGCTGCGGCTTTCCCTGCTGCGCTCGCCCATATGGCCTGACCCGGAGGCAGACCGCGAGCATCATCACTTCCGGTATGCGCTGTATCCGCATGCGGGAACCTGGCAAAGCGCGCTCACGGTCCGTCACGGATACGAATTTAACTATCGCCTCAAGGCCATGCAGGTGGAAGCGCATAGCGGGGCCATGCCGGCGGAGCACTCCTTTGTGTGCGCGCAGCCGGAAGACGTGGTGCTGACTGCGATGAAGAAGACAGAAGACGGCAACGGATTGCTGCTGCGCTTCTACGAGTGGGCCGGCAAGAGCGCGCAGGTGACGCTCAACGTGCCGCCAGGGGCGTCCGGGGCAACGGTCACCAACCTGATGGAGAAGCCGGAAGGGGAGCCGTTGCGGGTGACCAAAGACGCGGTGCAGGTGGGAGTCACGCCATACGCGATCCAGACAGTGCGGATCGATTATCCAGCACCGGCATTGTCACGCTGAACCGTGCGCTAGAAGAGGGCTCTGCGGCTCCCGCGCAGAGCCTGGATTTCTCTCTAGCTGGCTGCTGGCACTCCAAAGCAAGGAGATCCGGATTAGCGCGGCAAAGTCAACATGCGCTGGTCCCAGACCATGGCGTCAAAGCTGTGCCGCACGGCAAAGCCGCAAGCGCGGTAGAGGGCGACGGCGTTGCAGTTTTCTTTTGTAACCGTGAGCGTGACTGAACTGAAGCCGCGTTCGGCGAGCTCCGCGAAGCAGCGCGACAGCAGCAACTTCCCGAACCCGCGCTTGCGGAGCGATGGCGCCATGCAGATCTGCGTGACGTGCCCAACTCCCTCGCTGACGCGGGAACACAGGAGCAGACCGCCAAGATCGTCGCGGTCGGGATAGGCCAGCACCAGCGACGTGGTGGGGTCAAAGATGCCGCAACCAGGGAAGCGCACGATGTTATGCAGAAACCGCAAGGAGCCCGAAACCGTCCGGTACTGGTCGTTGATGGTGCTGTCGAGATGTTCTTTATAGGCAAGCGTGATCAGGCGCCCAGCGGCGGCGAAATCTGACTCGCGCCAGGTCCGCAGTTCAAGCCCGGAAGGCAAAGCGAGGTCAGGCGCGCTGGAAGGGTATTCGCCCGAAACGGGGCCGCCGAGCGGGCGCTCCATAAACAGCCGCTCGTAGGTGGAGAAGCCGGCATGGGCGAAGATCGTCTGGAAGCGGCCATGCGCGTGGAGCAGTAGCTGCGTTTCGATGCGCTCCACGCCCGGCGAGTTCTGCAGCAGCTCGATCAAATGACTGAGCAGTCGCGATTCGATCTGCACCGCTGGCTCCCCGGCGGACTCGGAGGCAAACACGTCTCCAATCACAGCCTTGTCCTGCTCGTACACGCAAAACACATAGCCGACCACGCGCTGCGCTTCCAGGGCGACAAAGCCCGGCAGAATGCGCCCGTTCAGGTAATCGAGAAGCAGTTTGGAAGACGCGCGGTAGTCCCAGCGCAGGCGTTCGCTCCAGACGGCAGTCTCCTCCTCCAGCAATGGCCGCAGGGCGCCGGCAGAGAAGTGCCGGAGGTCGAGGATGTCCAATTGCAAAGCATGGGCCATAACAGATTGACGTGCGAGTGACGGGAACGATTGGAGTGTAAGCGGAACTCGTATGGTTACGCAAAGAAGTTACTAAACTCCCGCTACCGCGCCGGGACGGAGGGAGACTGGGCCGCCACCTCATACACGGCAACATGCTGTGCCGGGTAGGAGAAGAGCGGCTCATAGGAGCGCCCATCCAGCCAATGGTTCAGATCGGGCGCGGCGATCTCGCGAACGACCAGGATATGCCGGGAAAGGGGAACGCCGGTTTTTTCGTAGTCGAGTACAGGGTCGTTCCGGTAGAAGGAGAGGCCGTATTCGAGGTCGCGCCGTACCCGGTACACCGCGACCGGCTCTCCCGGCTTCTCTACCTGTTCGAGAATGCGCGCCAGGGGCCGGGCGGAATAGGCGAGGTCAATCAACTGGATCGTCTGCTTGGAGCCCGGCACCAAGCCGAATCCGAAGAAAGGACCCACGCCAAAAATGAAGAAGAGCAACACGATCAGCGGCGTCATCGTAGCGATCCTGAGCCGCACCACGCCAAAACGGCTGACCGCGACCATGATAAGCAGGAAGCTGGCCAGTCCGGTGCTGCCAGCCGCCACCAGCGTCCGGAGAGGCGGCACGCCCGAAGCATGCACGATGTACCAGGGAATGAGCAGGACAAGCGTAACGGTGAGTCCGGCGATGGCGGCGTGGAGCAGCAGCAGCCAGGTGCGCAGGCCGGAGCCGTTCTGTCGGACACGATTCAGGAAATCGCCGGTAAGGATGGTGATGGGCGGAATGGCCGGCAGGATATAGCCGGGGAGCTTGGATTTCGACAGCGAAAAAAAGACAACGGGGAAGAGGGCCCAAAGTACAAGGAACTCCGGAAACGCATCGCCCCAGCGGCCGTGACCCAGGTAGCGGTCCTTTGCCCGGCGGGCGCGCCATTCGTTGATGGACTGGCCGATCGCGTCGTACAAGGCGCGTACCGCAATGACCGTCCAGGGCATGAGCGCAAGCAGCGTGATAGCGAAGTAGTACCAGACGGGCTGCTCGTGCTCGTAGCGATTGGTAGCGAAGCGCTGGAGGTTGTGTTCCAGAAAAAAGACCCGGAGGAAGTCCGGATTGCGCCGGGTGACGGCGATGTACCAGGGCAGCACCATGGCGAGGTAGAGCACGATGCCCGGAATCCAAATGGTGCGGCGGAGCACGGACCACTCTCGCCGCAGGGCCGCGAAGGCAAGGATGATAGCCAGAGCAAGAAATGGCGCGACGGGGCCCTTGGCCAGTGTGGCTGCCCCGTTGAAGAAATACAGGTCGAAGAGCCAGAACTTCTTATCCGTTTCGTACCAGGCATACCAGCCCAGCATGCCGATGCAGAAAGGAGCCGCGAGCTGCATGTCTGTGGAGGCCCCGCGCGCAAAAGCGATAATACCGGCGCAGCTTGCGGTGATCAGTGCGGCATCGAGCTGGCCGCCTGGGCGGAAACGGCGTATGTGCAGGTAGACAAGGGTGACAAGAACAAACGCAAAGCTGGCGGAAGGCAGGCGGGCCGACCAGTCGTGCACCCCGAACTCCCGGAAGGAAAACATGGCCCGCCAGTAATACAGGGCTGGCTTTTCCAGCCAGGGATGCCCATAGAGTATGGGCGTGATGTAGTCATGCCGGGTGAGCATTTCGCGGGCGATCTGCGCATAACGGGGCTCGTCGGCGCCCACCAGCCCAAGGCCATCGCCGCCAAAAAACGGAACCAGGCCATAGAAGAGGAAGAATGCGGTAAAAGCGAAGAGCGTGAGGGCTTCGACGGCATTGCCAGCCGAAGAATAGCGGGCAAGAAGGGGCGCTAGCCAATGCTGGCTACTGTGAGCCTCCCCGTCCTGGTTTGGAATCGCTTTCACGGTACCGGCACAAGGCTATCAGATAAGCTCTCCGAATCAACGAGGTGGCAGGTCGCATAGCCGGAGGAGGAACGGTTCGGCCAAACTGCGTCGAGGTCACGTTCCTAGATGACTATCAGGCGTCAAGGTCACATGCTCCCATGACCATCAAAGAGTAGTAACTTGCAACTTCCGCACTTGGGAACGGGTTGGCTATTGGTAATACCTGGTGATGCATGAAGCTGCATTTCAGTGGAAGGAAGCTGGTACTGTACGTTTCGGGTTCTTTAGGAAGAGGAATGCAGAGAGCGGTTCGCATGACCGGACTTGCCCTGCAAGCGAGATGGAAATCCGCACCTTACTGCTGCTAAACCTGGTTCTGCTTTGTTTCTATGCCTTGGGCGTCGCGGCGGTATACGCGACCAGCCCAGCGCTCCGAAGCATTCGTTGGCTCATCCCAGCCTTCGCATCGGGCGCGACAGGGACGCTGATACTGTTGGCCTGCCCATTCTGGCCATGTTTTCTGCTGGTCAACGTGGTTTTGCTGGGCGCCTGCGTTCTGCTGCACTGCGGAGTGGCGGAGTTGACCGGGGTTGCACTGCGGTGGCCTTTCTCCGGAACCGCCCTGCTTCTGTTACAAATCTGCGGCGTTTGCTATTTTCTGCTGCATGGGCGCGCTGCCGCGCCGCGCATTCTGCTGTTCAGCATGCTAGTCGCGGCACAGCTACTGATCAGCACGGGAACGCTGCTGCGACGGGCACAGGACGGGCTGCGCGTTTCCAGTTGCACCCTGGCACTCATCTTTGCGGCCGGCGCCGCATACCAGCTATGGCGGGCGCGATTGAGTTTGCTCGCATGGATACATGCGGACCACGCGCACCTTCTTTCCTTCAGCCGAAAAGACGTGCTGGTTGCGGTCATTTTCAGCGCGGGCATTCTGTTTGGCTTTTTATGGGCGAGCACGGAAAGGCTGCGGCTGGAACTGGAGCGGATGGCGCGCACGGATTCCTTGACCGGCGTGCTGAACCGCCGCGCTTTCGAATCCGAGTTCGCGCGAGAGATGTCGCGCAGCTTGCGGAGCGGGACTCCGCTTTCCATGCTCCTCATGGATGTCGATCATTTCAAGTTCATCAACGATCTGCACGGTCATGCCGCCGGCGATGCAGTGCTTCGCGAATTGGCCGCCATTCTGCAACGAGACTTGCGCCGGGCCGACCTGGTGGCGCGCCTAGGTGGCGAGGAATTTGCGGCGCTTCTGCCCGATACCGATGCGGACCGGGCCACGCATACGGCCGAACGGCTGCGTGCCGTCATCGAGGCTACCCAAATCTCTTCCGGAAACTCTCGGATGATGGTAACGGCGAGCTTTGGCGTCACTGCATGGCAAGGGGACGCGGATGCGTGGGAGCGGCTGCTCCAGCGCGTCGATAGCGCCATGTATCAGGCCAAGCAGGCAGGGCGAAACCGGGTGCAGCTGACCTAGCTTCGCGGCCCATCCAGTCAGCCAGCGTGCCGGACCGATTGCGGCGTGTCATGCCCACGGAGGGTATCGGTCTCTTTCGCAGTGGCTCCATCCGTCTGATCTGTCGCACGGTCCTCGTCCATGGGCTGGGGGTGACGATGTTTCGCGGTGTGCAGGGCAGGCTCCTTGGCTTTCAGCTCTGTGAGCGGGTCCTGATCGTGTGCACCCCGATCTTGCGCATTCTGCTTCTGCTCGTTCTGGCTTGCAGCCTGATTTGAACTGCGCTGCTGCGGGTGGTCCTGGGTCATGAGGGTGCTCCGTGGTTGGCGCGTGCTCCAGGTGAGATGCTGAAGGCCGGATTCGAAAGCGGCCTTCGGCGCCTCCACTATTTCGCCGAGCTACTTCGCCGAGCTGCTTCGCCGAGCTACTTCGCCGAGCTACTTCGCCGAACCCAGGACCAGCTTGCCGATGGTTTGCAGCTGCATGTTCGAGGTGCCTTCGTAGATCTTGCCGATTTTAGCGTCGCGGTAAAGCTTCTCGACGGGGTAATCCTTGACGAAGCCGTAGCCACCATAGATGTCCACCGCTTTGCTGGCGCAGCGCTCCGCCACTTGCGAAGAGAAGTACTTAGCCATTGCGGCTTCTTTGACGAAGCCGAGTTTTGCATCCTTGAGCCGCGCGCTGTTGTAGACCATGAGCCGGGTAGCTTCGATCTCGGTGGCCATCTCGGCGAGCTGAAAAAGTACGCCCTGGAACTCCGCGATGGGTTTGCCGAACTGCTTGCGTTCCTGCGCGTACCGGGCGGCGTAGTTCCAGGCGCCCTGCGCCAGCCCGAGCATCTGTGCGCCGATGCCGATGCGGCCCTCGTTCAGTGTTTCAATGGCGATCTTATAGCCTTTGCCCGGCTCGCCGAGCACGTTCTCTTCCGGCACGCGGCAGTCATCCAGGATCAGTTCGCAGGTGGACGAGGCGCGGATGCCGAGCTTGTCTTCCTTCTTGCCAACGGAAAATCCAGGGAAATGCTTCTCCACCAGAAAGGCGGTAATGCCTTTGTAGCCGGCGCCGCGGTCGAGAGTGGCAAAGACGATAAAGAGTCCGGCTTCCTTAGCATTGGTAATCCAGAGTTTCTGTCCGTTGAGGATGTAGTGATCGCCGCGCTTTTCGGCGCGTGTCTCAAGGGCGAAGGCGTCGGAGCCGGAAGCGGCTTCGCTGAGCGCATAGGCCCCCACCATGTTGGTGGCCAGGCGGGGCAGGTACTGCTTTTTCTGCTGTTCGGAACCCCAGCGGAGCAGGGCGTTGATGCACAACGTGTTCTGCACATCCACCAGCACGCCGACGGAAGGATCGACCGCGGAGATCTCTTCAACCGCCAGGATCGCTTCGAAGAAGGTACCGCCGGAGCCGCCGTATTCGACCGGGATCTCAATCCCCATCAGTCCGAGATTAAAGAGCTGCGGCATCAGGTCCGGATGAAAGTGCTGCTCTTCATCCATCTTGTGGACAAGGGGCCCGATGTTTTCCCGCGCGAACTGGCGCACAGTATCGCGGAAGAGCAGTTCGTCTTCGGAAAGCCGGGTAAGTGGGGTCGCAAGGGGCGTTTCGAGCAGGGTTTCAGGCATGGCAGTACCTCTGGGCCGCCGGGGTGGCGGCGTATGATTTTGCGTGCGGCGAACGAAAGAGTGTAGCAGGCGCTGTGCACCTCCGGCGAACGTCAAGATGCGCAAACGCTGACCGCAACAAGAGTAGCGCGTTTGCGGCTTAGCTCGGCAAGCGGTCAGGCGGGAAGGGCATCTTCCATGCCGCTGTGCCAAAATGATTGACATTGCTGACCTCTACCGAATGCGATGGCCTCTATGTGGTTCTGGTCGCCGCGCGCAACCCTCTGAATATCGGCGCTGCTGCGCGCGCTATGAGCAACTTCGGCTTTGCCCGGCTACGGGTAGTGAAACCGTTTGAAGTAGCTTTTCGGAGCGCCCGGTCCGCAGTGGGAGCTTCGGCGGTCATGGAAACGGCGGAGGTGTACGGCAACGTGGCGGAGGCAATCGCGAACTGCTCACTGATAGTGGGCACCACTGCAGCCGGAGCGCGTCGGCAGCCTCAACATGCGCTGCACCCGCTTATCGTTGGTGCGGCGCGCATACGGGAACACATCGCACAGGGCGCCAAGGCCGCGCTGCTCTTCGGGTCGGAAAAACGAGGGCTGTCGAACGAAGACCTGAGTCATTGCGATTTCCTGCTGCGCATTCCCACTCGCGAAGAGCATCCGTCGATGAACCTGGGGCAAGCGGTGGCAGTCGCGCTGTATGAGATTGCGCGCGACGGTGCGCCCTCCCCTGCCGCAGACAAGGTGGCGGCAACAGCCGGAGAACTGGAGCGCGTTAACGGGCTGCTGCTCGAAGCATTGCGCCGAAGCGGGTACTTCAATGAGCAACGATCGGCATCGTCGTTGCAAGCCGATCAAGAGAAGGTGCGCCGCCTGGCGCACCGCCTGCAGTTTGGAACAGAGGACGCGCAACTGTTCACGGGCATGCTGCGCCAGGTGCTATGGAAACTAGGGACGGAGAACAAGTGACAAACCTGCCAGTACGGGCCGTTGTGCGGGCCTCACTGTTAATCTTCACCACGGCCGCGCTGGTAGATTGCGGTCGCGTTGGGAGCATGGGCCGGACGCAGCGTACTGCTCATCGTCTTTGCCGGGCTGTTGTTTGCAGTCGCGCTCAGCAGCGCTACAGACTGGCTTACGGCGAAGCTGCATCTCCCCCGGTGGCTGGCGTTGACCGGCGTGCTGCTGGCCTTGGCGGCTGTGTGTTGCACAGCCGTTTTCTTTCTGGCGCCGCGCATCGTTGACCAACTCAGTAAACTTGCGCAGCAGTTGCCGAGCCTCGTCAGCCAGGCGCACGGGCAATTGGAAAAGTACAGCTGGGGGAGGGAGGCGATCGGACGGTTGCCGGATGCCAGCGGCATCTCCTCCAAGACCAAATGGCTGCTGGAACAGATCGCAGCGGCATTCTATGGACTGCTGGGGATCGTGGCCAATATGGTGCTGGTCTTCTTTATCGGACTTTATCTGGCGATTGATCCGGGCTTGTACCGGCGCGGTCTGGTGCGGCTCTTCCCTGTGCCGAAACGAGAACGAGCGGCGCATGTTGCCGGAGCGGTGGGCGACGCCTTGGGGCATTGGCTGGTCGGCAAGTTGTCCCTCATGTGCGTAGTGGGCGTACTGACTGCCATTGGACTCTGGGCCCTAGGGATGCCGCTGGTGCTTTCGCTTGCGCTCCTGGCGGCGGCGCTGGATTTCGTCCCCAACATCGGCCCGATCGCCTCGGCAGTGCCCGCGATTCTCCTGGCGCTTATACACGGGCCCATGCACGCCTTGTATGTAGCGCTGCTGTATCTGGGGGTGCAATTGCTCGAAAGCTACATACTTGCGCCGCTGGTGCAACGGCGGGCCGTTTCGCTGCCTCCAGCCTTGCTGCTGGGAGCCCAAGTGTTACTGGCAGCCATTCTAGGGTTGCCAGGATTGCTGCTGGCGACGCCGCTCACGGTCGCAGGGCTCGTCGTCACTCGGGAAGTGTATGTGCAGGAGTTTTTGGAAACGCGAAAAACGTAGGAACGGCTCTCTACAAGCAGACCGCGACCCAGGGCGTAGTCACCCGTCAGCGGCTCTGCGGGGATGGCGAGGAGGTACAACGGCTTAGGCCGAGCGTTCCTGCAGAACGGTGTACGATGGCCAGCTTTTCGCGTGCCAATATCCTTTTTACCTGCCCGCGCGCATAGTTGGCCCACGCGCCCACGGGATCCAGCTTCAGGTATGCCGCCCAATGCCGCAAAGCGCGGCGCCGTTCGCCGGTGCGTTCATAGGCGAGCGCCAGGTTATAGTGCGCATCGGCATACTTCGGCGCCAGCCGAATCGCTTCGCGATAGGCGGCGATCGCTTCACCGAGCCGCTGCATTTCATCCAGCACATTGCCCAGGTCGAAAAAGGCAAGCGCATAGCTGTCGTCTGCAACAGTAGCGCGGCGATACAGGTCTTCCGCCTCCTTGAAGGCGCGCTTGTGGTAGCAAATGGTGCCCAGATTGATGCAGGAGGGGGCGTGTTTCGAATCCAGGCGCAGGATGGCTTCGTAAATGGCTGCCGCGGCTTCCGGCTTGTTCGCCTCTTCCATCTGCACGGCCTGGATGAAGAGGATCGAGATGCGGGCGTCCAATGCCGCAGGGTTAAGCGCCAATTGGCCCACGGCCGCAAGCTGGCTGTCGCCGGTCATGGCCTCGAAATCAAAGACGAACTGCCGGGCGATGGGCTCCATGATCGCGCCCGAGTGGCGGAAGAGGAGCCGCGTCCCGCGACGCACGGCGCCGGCTTCAAGCAGCGGGTTCGCCATCCCGGAAACGGCGCGCATCGCATGGACCGACGCGCGAATACTGGAAACAGAAAGTGGTGTGGCTTGCAAGTCGCGCAGTTTGCGCAACTGCACCAGCTCCTGGAAGCTGTAAGCCTCCCCACGGCTGATCAACCCGGCCCGCTCCCACGAAGCTAACTGCGTGGCGCGTATACGCAAAATGCGAAGCACGTCATGGCGGCTATATGTGTTCACAGCGGTGCACTCGTCCTCAAGAACGGTAGGAACCGTGGAACTTACCCACTTGTTACTCTGACGCGATTATCGGCACAGGGGTAGGCAAGCGCAAGGAAGAAAACCGACGAAACGAGGAAAACCGGGTACGAAACCGGAAGTTTTTACCCGGAACTGCATACTTTGGAGCAAATGCCGGTCTGGAGCCGACGACCGGACTTGAACCGGTGACCTGCCGATTACGAATCGGCTGCTCTACCAACTGAGCTACGTCGGCTGCTTCCGTGATTGTAGCGTTGATGGGGTATGCCGTAAACCTGCGACGGGTGACGGTCGCGTTGTCAAAATCGCGTTGAAAACATGCGCTCGCAGAGAAAATCGGAGACGAAAAAGCCACCCGGCAACAGGGTGGCTTTTCGTTTAGGGAGAATAGTTCCAACGGAGGCAAGGCCATCAGAACTTTCTGGCGAAATCTTATGGGCGGCGTCCGGGGGTGTCAAGCCAAAATCCCCTTCGCCGCAAATTGCTGTTTCAAAAGGGTTTGCGGAGGGGGTCTCAGCGGGAAAACGTAACCCGCAGGTACACCCATTATGGGCCCCGGGCCTGGTCTATTTAGACCTAAGCCTATTGGGGTAAACAGCTTAGGGACAATTTCGCCCCGATAACAGTGCAGTTTCGCCTATTTCAGATCCAAACGGATGAACTGGCTTTCTTCGAGGGAAGAAAGCGGCTTTCCACGGAGCTTGCGGATCAGCACCCGGCCGCCTCCGAGAAAGACGCCGAGCAGGATCGCTGTGCCCCCCAGAAGAACACAAAGCGCGAAGATGCCCAGCAGCAGCCGGGCGGCCTTGGCCGGCTCGGGCACATAGCCCTGGGGATGGTTCCACGTGACCGACGCTTCGTAATTGATGCCATCGATCAGCCTCCGCGCATCGGCCGCGGCGAAGTTGCCGCTAGTGACGGCGAGCAGCAGTCCGCTCCGGCGCGTGAGCAGGGCCTGCGGGCTGCTGTCTGCCAGCGCTTGGGGCCACGCGAGCTGCGGTTTGTCCGCCTGCTGCGTTTTGCCGGCCTTCAGAAAATCCGTGATGGCTTGCTCGCGAGCCGCGGCGATCTGCGGTGTGGGGTACTCGATAATGGTGAGCGTTCCATCCCCCGAGGTGGTGCTGTACACGCCGGAAAGCACTTCCGGGCTCTTGCCGAAATCGATAAGCTGCGGGGGCAGCACACCGCCGGAGCGCGTGTAACCCTCCGGGCCGAGCGAATAACGCGTATGCGTGACTTCGAGATTCTTTCGCGGCAGATAACCTGGCAGGGAGGGCGGGATATTTGCGGTGCCATTCGGAGTGGGCACACGCGTGGCCAGCTCGCGCAGTTCAGCGGCAGACATGGCGGTGAGGTGATCGAACTTGGCGTCCACCAGGCTCGCACCGGACCAGAAGAGGATACGAGAGCCGTTGGCGGCGGCGCCACGGCCGATCTCCTCCGGGTGCATGCCGGGAATCCGGTAATAAGTGTAAGCGCCGTAGGCCCCTGTGGCATCGGTGAAGCGCATAGCCCGGACGGCCAGGGTATTGCCGTTCTCCGCATATGTGCCAGCGGCGTAGTCGGTAAAGCCGTATTCCTTCAGCACCTCTGCATTGGCCGCGTCAGCCTCCTCCGGCTGCGCTTCCTTATGGATGGGTGCGGTGAGGTGCCACCCAGCGAATTCCTGCGGCAGCAACGGAGCTGGAGCGGCGGTGGCGATCACTTCCGGTTTGGCAAAACCCAGAGCGGACGCGGTAACAAGGAGGGCAAGAACGCTGGGAAGAAGGCGAGACACTCGAAACTGAGAAAAATGCATGATAGAAGGGCCAGCAAGAAGCCGCTACGTTTAGGGTACTCCTTCTTCCACCGGGGCGCGAAACTCTTGATCGGCGCTGCGTGATCGGCGCTGCCTTGATCAGCGATTTTAGGAGCAGTTCACTCGCTTGCGGCGGAAGCGCGTCCACTGGCTTGGGCCAGACGTACGCCGCTGAGGCCGTGAATATAGCGGGCGACCCCGCTGTAGATCGACTCGGCAATGCGCTCGCGGTAGGCAGGATTGCGGAGTTGGAAGGCATCGCTGGGATTCGTAAGAAACGAAATCTCCGCAAGGATCGACGGCATATTCGCGCCGATGAGCACCACAAAGGGCGCCTTCTTCACGCCGCGATCTTTCAGGCCCGCATTGCCCGTCTCGAGGCCGGTGTAAAGCGAGTTCTGCACATCGGCGGCAAACTCGCGAGACTCGTCGATCTTGTCCTTGAGCGCGATCTTTTTCACCAGCCCGCTGAGCTCGTACACCGATTCGTTGGACACGGCGTTCTCGCGTGCCGCTACGTCGAGCGCATCGGGCGAGGTGGTGAAATTCAGGTAATAGGTCTCCACCCCGCGCGCCTCCGGATCCGGGCTGGAGTTGGCGTGCACGGAAAGAAAAAGATCGGCCTGAGCCTTGTTCGCGATCGCTGTTCGGGTTTCAAGCGGGATAAAGGTGTCGTTATCTCGCGTATAAATGACGTCCGCCCCCAGGCGCTGCTTCAGCAGCTTGCCCAGGCGCAGCGCCACATCGAGCACGACATCCTTTTCCTCGATGCCCTCGGGGCCAATCGTGCCGGAGTCATGGCCGCCGTGGCCCGCGTCGATCACGATGCGTCCGATCTTGAGCCCGAGCGCGCGGACCAATGTCCGCTGCCCGTCGGATACAGGTTCGGCCTCGTGCATGGGAGAGGCAAGTGTGGCCGCCGTGGCAGCCTTACGGCTGTTTCGGCCTGACTTGTTCTGGCCGGCAACTGCCAGGCTGGAGCTCGATGGCAGGTTTCCCGTTTGCGAAACTTCATCGTCGTCCACCACCGTCCTCCGCATCACGCTCGCCACTGTCGCAGGCGGTGGCGTCACGCTTTTTCCGTTCCGGGTGGCGACGGAGGTGGTGGTTGCGCCCGGCGCCAGCGCAATCACTCTGGCAGGCTGTGTGGCGGGCGTGGTGCCAGCCACAGAAGCGGCGATCGGCCCCGTCGTTGGGCCATGCGTGGCTTGCACACGGCTCGGTTCGTTGCTCAGCTTGGCGATATCTCCCATGGAACTGGCGGGCCCGCTCCTGCCGTTCGTAGTCCTTCTCCCGGTTCCAAGCGCGGATGCACCGGCTTGCTGCCCCGTTTGCGGAGACGCGCCCATATGCATCGCGTCCACGATTCCGGAACTGGAAGGAGCCACCGACGTGGAAGGAGCCACCGAAGCCTGTTCCAGCGGGGTGGCTGTACCCGGCTTGCTGCCGTGCACGTCGATAATCAGCCGCCAAGGGTTGGGGAGAAAAAAGGCAGAGTATTCGCTGACCTGGCTTACATCCAGCACAATGCGGGTCACGCTGGGGGAGTACTGCGCGACGCGTATGCGCTTGAGAAAGCCATCATCTGTGACATCGACCGAGCGGCCAGTCAGAGACACGGCCACTTTTGCGCTATGCAGGTCGAAGTAGATGCGGTCGGGATTGGGTACGCGCACCGCTTCGTACTGCACCTGGTTCTGCATATCGATCGCCACGCGGGTGTAGACCGGTGTGGACCAGTGGCGCACGCCCGTCACCAGCGAAAGACCGCTCGGCGGAGAAGCGGAAGCGGAAACAGGGAGTCGCGCTGCGGTGCTGGAAGCGCTGGTTACGGCCGGGGCTTCTGCGGCGGTGTCCGGGCCATCGTCGACGGTCACATGCCTGGGCGCCGGCGCGTTCTCTCCGGCAGCCGATCCCGCCCCAGGGCGCGGCGGCTGCATGGACCGGTGCGCACTTGCCATTGAGGACGGGAGCGTGTGTGTGGCCGGAGAACGATCCGCTGGTCCCTGGGCACCGCTGTCTCGCTGAAGTTGAGAAAGATGCGCGCGCGCCTGTGGAGCGAACTGGCTGCCGGGATACAGCCGCAGGAACTCCGCAAAAGCCGTGGCCGCGGCGTTACGGTCATGGAGGTCCCGGCCGTAGATCTCGCCTTCATGCAGCAGGGCGCCGGTGCAGAAGGGGCTCTCCGGGAAGCGCTGGCGAAGCAGTTCATATTGGCCGACCGCGTTCAGCATCGTTGTTTCCTGGCGGAAGAGACGACCCTCTTCAGCCAGCAGACCGGCTGCGGCGCTGGTGGCCTCGGCTGCTTGCGCGGCATCCTCGCCTTCGCCGTGGGAGGCGGCGCGAAAAGCCTCGATGGCCTGGTCGTAGTCGGCGCGCGTGCGTTCGGGCTTTGGCTTGCTTTCGAGCGCGTCGCGCAGCGCGGCGGCGCGGTCTAGCGGTGTTGGCGGCGTGCTCTGCTGAGCCGTGCCGTCTGCGGAGAGCGCGACGCAAAGGAGCGCGCAGGCGAGCGAGAAAGCCCCGCGCCGGGCAGGCGGTCGTACCGTTCGAACTGGAGTCGAGACCGCCATCGAGGGCAAGCAGAACTGGTCCCATTATAGGTTTCCGGGCAAACAGGCCTGGCGCGGAAATGAAGCCGGTTCTCTAAAAGACACTGGCGGGGGCTAGCTGTTGCTATGTTTATCGAGTTGTTCGGAATATCTGCGGTCGAGCTGCCGGGCGATATCGCGGATTACGTAAAAGCGGGCCTGAACATCAGCCGCGGCTTGCAGCGCGGCTTCGGCCTGAGCAGGATTCATCTTCGCTGGATCGTTTTCCGCGAGAATCGTGGCAATCGCGTGTGAATCTGCCTCGATGAGTTCAGTGTCGAGGTTCTGTACCAGAGACTGTAGCGCATACAGGTCTGCATAGCTTTGCACCGTCCCATATGGCATATAGCTCAAAGCGCCCGTGTCCCGCGCCGTGTTCCATGCTGTCTGCTTGAGCGTCGGTTCGGTAAAGGCAAAGCTCAGGGAGTGAACCTCAGGATGATGCTTATCGCGAATAGCGCGAAGATCCGCGATGTCCTTCTTGATGGTCTGGTCGGTCTGCGGGACCGAGGCGAGTGCGTCGTGCAATTCCTTTTGGTTATCGACCATCTCCTGGCGAAGGTTGGCCTCTGCCTCGTGGACTAGGCGACGGTGATGCAGCCACTCCACTCCCGCCTCCAGCATGAGCGCGATAAATAGGCCGATGGTGATCGTGATCAGATGAGTGAAAAAGTCGCGCCACGTATGGATAGGCTCGTGCGGCGGGTGGACGTCCATGGTGTTTGTTGTACACCAACTGCACATCGAATCACGTGCGCTATGGCCAGGACACAGCTCTTCTGTAATCCACATGCGCAAGAAGTTCGGGCGCAATGCGCAGACCAGGCAGTTCAACAATGGCAGTTTGCAGACCAGCGATCCTTGCATGTTTCAGCGCTGGAACGCAGTCAGTGTCCTTGGACACCAGGACAATACGATCGATTGCATGATTTGCAGAGTACGTGGCGATGTCCAAACCGATCCGCATATCCACGCCCTGCTGTTCAACATCTGGAATGAAATCAGCATCTGTCAAGGCGCGGCCAGTCGGCTGGATGGGAATTTTCCTGGGCTTAAATCCCCGGAATTTCAGAATGCCTCGGCGAACTGCAAACAAGTCGCGTCGCGAAAGCTCTTGCAGCCAGCCATCTGAACCAGCATGGAGTTGTTTTGCGACATCTGAACCAGCATGGAGTTGTTTTGCGCCCGAGACCGGTAGCTTGAGTTCGCCGTGATATGGCGCGCAATCGTAATAGAGAACCCGAAAAAGAGCCTCGTCCTTCAACACACAGGCGTGTGTGAACTGCTCGATGAGGTCAGGATTATATTTGTGCTTTGCCCGGCTTGCTTGTACGCGTAAGAAGCCGCCGTCTATGAGAACACTTACTTTAAGGCTGGAATGATGCAAAAGTACAAAGCCCCCATTGCTGGGGGCAGTATACATGCTCGCCTACGAGCGTAGCGGATATGCACATATACTACCTAAGCGCTTAGGTAGTGTAAACAGATATTTTCACAGGCTATCTCAGAGGAGGTGCGCTCACAGCTTCAATTTAGGAGGCCGGATACCACCTCCGGCGCACTCTTCAGTGCGGCGTCAAGCTGTGAGGCGTCCTTGCCGCCGGCTTCGGCCAGGTCCGGGCGGCCGCCGCCAGAGCCGCCAACCTTTTGTGCGAGCTGCCCGACGATCTTTCCGGCCTGGATGCGGCCGGTAAGGTCTTTAGTGACTCCGGCGATCAGCGCGACCTTGCCGTCTTCGGTGGCGCTGCCGAGCACCACGATGCCCGAGCCGAGCTTGTTGCGGAGGTTGTCAACCAGCGTGCGCATCTGCCCGCGGTCGAGTGCTTCCACGCGCTGGGCGAGCACCTTGATACCTTGCACGTCGACGGCCTGCGAGGCAGCGGAGGAAACGGAGGAGGAGGCGGACCGCATGCGAGCTTCGTCGAGCTCGCGGCGCAGGCGCTTCAGTTCGTCGTCTTGCGCGGTGACCTTTTGTTGGAGCGCAGCGGCGGGGGACTGATCTGTCGCTCCGGCGATCTGCTGTGCGATCTGGGCCACGGCAAAGTCGCGGCGGAACTCCTGCAGTGCGCCCGTACCTGTGACGGCTTCCACACGCCGCACACCGGAGGAGACGCTCGATTCGCCGGTGAGTTTCAGCAGGCCGATCTCGCCGGTGGCGCCGGTGTGGGTGCCGCCGCAGAGCTCGGTCGAGAAGTCGCCGATTTTGACCACGCGGACGCGCTCGCCATACTTCTCGCCGAAGAGCGCCATGGCGTGGTACTCGTTCACGGCGACGTCGATAGGAACGTCTTCGAGGGTGACGACGGGAGTATTGGCGAGGACCTGCTTGTTGACAATGTCTTCGATGTCCTGGAGTTCTTCCTCGGCGACGCCGGTAAAGTGCGAGAAGTCGAAGCGGAGCCTGCCGGGGGCGACCAGCGAGCCGGCCTGCTTCACGTGCGGCCCGAGGGTTTCTCGCAGCGCCGCGTGTAGCAGGTGGGTGCCGGTGTGGTTGCGGCGGGTGCTGTTGCGAAAATCCGTATCCACCACGGTTTCAATTTTCATGCCCAGGGCGAGCGGCTGCTTGAGGAGAGCTTTGTGCGCGCGGATGCCCTGGACGGGCTGCACGCAGCCACGCACTTCGGCAATCACGGTGTTATGGTCGTCGGACAAGAACCAGCCCTGGTCGCCGGTCTGGCCACCAGAGTCGGCGTAGAAGGAGGTGTGATCGAGCACGATTTCGACCTCATCGCCCGGCGCAGCCTGCGCAACGCCTGCGCCTCCTTTGACGATGGCCAGCACTTCGCAGTTCGTGGAGGTAAGCTGCGTGTAGCCCTCGAAGGTGGTCTTCGGCAAATCGCGGAAGGCGGGTGAGGCGGTGCCCTTCGCCCCGCCCTTCCACGAAGCACGAGCGCGCGCTTGCTCTTCAGCTCGCGCCTGCTGGAAACCTGCTATGTCGAGGTGAATGCCTGCATCGTGACAGGCATCCTCAATGAAGTCGAGTTGTAGCCCGAAAGTCTCGTACAGATGGAATGCTGTTCTGCCGTTCACTGAAGGACGCTTTGACTCGTAGTGGGGCAGATAGTACTTAGCCAGAGGCTTATAAAGGTGCAGGATCAGATCAGGAGTCGCCTGATGCAAAAAGTCATTAGCTGTTTGTTGGAAGTTGAATTGAGAATCATTCCAAGTAGAGTAGGTTTTCACAAAGAGGCTTTGAAATAGTGGACGGTTCTGATCGAGAAAACTTCGGATAAATGGTTCTACCGTTTCTGCAAGGATTCTTTGTAGCTCTCGCGATCCAATTTCCATCACACGCGCAAATTGCTCTTCTTCCGCGAGCACCACCTTGGCAACACGATCGGCGTTCTCCTTCAGTTCCGGATACGCATTCCCCATCTCATCCCGCACCGCAAAGACCATCTCGTTCAGGAAAGGCTTCTCTTGCCCGAGCAATCTGCCATGACGAATCGCGCGGCGCATGATCTTGCGCAGTACGTAACCACGGCTTTCGTTTGCTGGCAGCACGCCGTCGTTGATGAGGAAGGTTGCGGCGCGGGCGTGGTCGGCGATGATGCGCAACGAGGCGTTCTCGACCGGATCGCCTTTCACGGTCTTTCCCGTGATCTCATTCGCACGTTGAATGAGCGGCACGAATAAATCCGTCTCGTAATTTGACAGCTTGTCCTGCAGCACAGCGGCGAAGCGTTCGAGTCCTGCGCCGGTGTCAATGGATGGTTTGGGCAGCAGATGCAGCTCGCCCATCCCATCGCGGTCGAATTGCATAAAGACCAGGTTCCAGATCTCGACGTAGCGGGCGTCGTCTTCGCCGAAGGGAAGATCGAGCTTCTGCCCGTCGGGACCGACGGACTCCGAAGCTTCGATGCCCATGTCGTAGAAGATCTCCGAGCAGGGTCCGCAGGGGCCGGTGTCCCCCATCTGCCAGAAGTTGTCCTTCATGCCCATGCGATGGATGCGCTCGGCGGGCACGCCTTGTTCGAGCCAGTAGTCGTAGGCCTCCTGGTCGAAGGGAACGCCGCTCTCGCCTTTGAAAACCGTCACGTAGAGCTTGTCCTTGGGGATGCCGAACCACTCGGGGCTGGTGACCAGCTCCCAGGCGAAGGCGATGGCCTCGCGCTTGAAGTAGTCGCCGAAGGAGAAGTTGCCGAGCATCTCGAAAAAGGTGTGGTGGCGGCGGGTAAAGCCGACATTCTCGAGGTCGTTGTGCTTGCCCCCGGCGCGGACGCACTTTTGGGCGCTGGTGGCGCGGTTATACGGGCGCTGCTCCAGGCCGAGAAAGACGTCCTTGAACTGGTTCATGCCCGCATTGGTGAAGAGCAACGTCGGGTCATTGGCGGGGACGAGTGAGGACGAGTGCACGCGCCGATGCGCCTTCTCTTCAAAGAAGCGGAGAAAGCTTTCGCGTATGTCAGAGCCGGAGCGGTAGTGCATCCCTTGAGTCTAACAAGCGCGACTGGGACAGGGAGTCGCGACTTGGCGCTCGAAGTGTCTCAGGCCTTGAGCCTTTCGGCGCCCGATTCGTCATCCAAGCTCGTGTGTTTTGCTTCCGCATCACGCCAACGCGGCTTCATCTCTCGCTGCTTTTCAGTTTCGCCACGGCATTGCTGTTGTTGCCGGTCCGCGCTCCAGCCCAGGAGTTCGTCCATGTGCCAGAGATGGGGAACGGAGCGGCGGACACGCCAGCTAAACCTGGATTTCTGCCGCGCTTTGCGGACTTTTACCGGAAGGACTGGTCGCCTGCTCCGCAGCCTGCAGGCGCGCCAGTCGGCCCCGCGCCCGAGAGCCGGAACGGGTCTTCACCGCTGGACTCGCCACCGTTCCCCAGCGCGGACTGGAGCTATGGCGGATCGCCCGATATTGGCGCGCCCGACTCGAACGTGTATCCGCTGATGACAGCGATCAACGATGCAAAGAGCAAAACCAAAATCTATGGGTGGATTGAGCCAGGGCTGAACTTTTCGACCTCCAGCCGGTCCAATCTGCCAGCCGGCTATGACTTCTTCCCCAACCGCATTGAGTTGGACCAAGCAGTCATCTATATGGAGCGCGTGCCGGACACGGTACAGACCCGGCACTTCGATTGGGGATATCACCTGACCGCCTGGTATGGCACGGATTATCGCACTACTACACAGAAAGGCATCCTGAGCGATCAGCTGCTGAAGTACAACCGGCAGTACGGCTTCGACCTGCCGTTTGAGTATGTGGACCTGTATTTTCCGCACGTCGGGCAGGGCATGAACATCCGCGTGGGGCGCTTTGCTTCTGTGCCGGGAATCGAGGTGCAGGCAGCGCCGTCAAACTACATGTTTACGCACTCACTGCTCAGCATCTACTCGCCCTTCACGGTGACGGGGTTGGTGGATACGGTGAAGCTGAGCAGCAAATGGCTCCTGCAGGCGGGCATCACGGCCGGCAATGACGTGGCGCCGTGGACCGATGATGCGAAGCCCTCGGCCGTGCTGTGCGCGAACTATACGACTGAAAGTAAGAACGACAACTTCTACGGCTGCGCAAACGGCATCAACAGCGGCAAGTACGCTTATGACAACGTGCAGCATTATGACGGCACGTGGTATCACCGATGGTCGAAGACGGTGCACACTGCGACCGAGGCCTGGTATATGTATCAGCGCGATGTGCCGGCAGTGAGTGGACCGATTGCGCCAGAGGCAGGAACTTCGGGGGCGGTGTGCCCCGCTGGCGAGATACGGTGCACGGCGCCGGCATGGGCGGCGATGAACTACCTGAACAAGGAAATTTCGAAGAGCCTTTACGTGTCGCTGCGTACAGAGTTTTTTGACGATCAGAAGGGACAGCGCACGGGCTACCGGACCCGTTACTCGGAACACACGCTGATGGTAGGAAAATGGATCGGCTCGACGGTGCTCTTCCGCCCCGGCCTGCGGTTCGATCGCGCGTATGACACCAAGGCGTACAACAACGGCAAGAACCACAACCAGTTTACGTTTGCTTCGGATGTGATTTTTAAGTTCTGAAGGACGTTCACCACAGAGAGCACGGAGAGCACAAAACAAATCTGAGGAGGTCATTCTTCGAGGACATCGAGTTCGCTGAGTTGTTCGAGCGACTCGTCCTCAGGCGCCCAGCTGCGGAGGACTTTCAGCACAGTGCCGGGAGCAAAACCTGCTCCGACCAAACGCCGCAGCGAGCGGGCGGTCTCCTTCTTGTCGGTGGGCTTCTTCATGCGTTTGCGGGCGATGTATTGCCGGACGAGGTCGGCCTCGTTCACGCTTTCGTAGGCAGCATCGAGAGTCTTCGTGACCAGCTCCGGGTGCAGGCCCTTCTGCATGAGTCCTTGCTGCACGCGGCGGCGGCCGAGCTTGTCGTTCTCCTGACGGAGGCGGGTGTAGTCCGCGGCATAGGCTTCGTCATTGAGGAATTTGTATTCCTTCAGGCGTGCGACCACAGCGGCCATTTTGCGCTCGCCAGGCTCGCCTTCTTCGACGCGCTGACGCATCTTGCGCTTGAGTTCCGCGACGGTCTGCATGCGCCGGCCGAGCGAGGCGACTGCGTACTCGAAGAGTGCAGCTTCTTCGAGCGGGGCTCGGGGCTTTTTCGGCTTTTCGATTGCGTGTGCTCGATATATCTCAGTAGCCTTGCCATTGTCAGTGTTGGCTGCGCAGGCCGGTCGTTCCGGTGTCCTTCGTGACGGGCGGCGCGGTGTTGCCGGTCCATCGGTCGCACCAGTCGTTCACAGTTTTGTACCAGAGCTCAGAGTTCTGCGGCTTCATCACCCAGTGGCCTTCGTCGGGAAAGTAAAGCATCTTCGACGGAACCTTCATGCGCTGCAACGTGGTAAAGAGTTGCAGGCCCTCAGACAGGTCGAGCCGATAGTCGAGCTGGCTGTGGATGACGAGCGTGGGCGTCTTGAACTTCGTTTCTGAAAGCATGGGCGACCAGCGGCGATAGCCGATGCGGTTTGTCCACGGAGTGCCCTTGAACTCCCACTCGTTGAACCAGAGTTCTTCGGTGGTGCCGTATGCGGACTCGGGGTTGAACATTCCGTCGTGCGAAACGATGCATTTGAAGCGGTCCGTGTGGCCAAGAATCCAGTTGGCCATGTAACCGCCGTAGCTGGCGCCGAGTGCGCATTCGCGCGACTTGTCGATAAATGGATAGCGTGCTTCAGCAGCATCGAGGCCGCGCATCAGGTCGATGTAGGGCTTGCCGCCCCAGTCGCCGTTCACGCCATCGGTAAAGGCCTGGCCGTAGCCGGTGGAGCCGCGCGGGTTGATCATGACGACGACGTAGCCATTGGCGGCGAAGAGTTCGGGATTCCAGCGGTAGCTCCAGCTATCGCCCCAGGCGCCCTCGGGGCCTCCATGAATAAGAAACTTCAGCGGATATTTTTTGCCGGGATCGAAGCCGGGCGGCCGAATCACGAAGCCCTGGACAGAGGTATTCAGCGCGCCCGGAAACCAGAAACGATCCATGGCGGGCAGGTCGAGTTGAGCAAGCAAGGTAGCGTTCAGATGAGTGATTTGGGTTTCTGAAGCGGGTTCGGCGGCGGCTTCTATTGGTGCATTGGAAGTGGCGGCGCCTGCGGTGTGTCTACGATGCACGGGTGCAGGCGCAGCAGCCGGCGGGGGCTGGGACAGAGCCAAGTCCGGCAGATGAAGCACATAGATGTCGGCCGGGGAAGAGACCGTCATCCGCGTGACAATGAGCGATTTCCCGTCTGCTGAAGGGTGTAGATCGCCATACTCGGCGGCGATGACCTGCGGCTTCGGAGCATTTGGTCCGTTCTCCGGCTGGGTCAATAGCTCGGCTTCGCCAAGAGACAGATCGACGCGCAAGACGGGCTCAGCACCCCAGTCGCCGCTGGTGAAGTAGATGCTTCGGCTATCCGGCGCCCAGACCAACTCGTCCACCCAGCGGTCATACCGCTTGATAGGCTCGCGGATTTGCTTGGTTCCGCGGTCATACACCACCAGCCGGAACTTGTCGCTTTCGTACCCGGCGCGTGCCTGGGAACGCCAGGCGATGTATTTGCCATCAGGCGAATAGGCTGGGCTGAAGTTGCCGCCGGCGCTGGTGGAAACCTTTACAGGCTTAGCGCCGGGATGGGTCAGGTCAAGCGTGAAGATATCAACGTGGGTGGAGATGGCGGGCACGGGATCGAGGTTCTCTTCAAAGGCCAACTCTTTGCCGTCGGGCGAAAAGGCGTAGGCGTCCGGGCCGCCGAGCGCGAAGGGGGGCACGTCGTGCGTGTCGCCGGGGTTGAGGTCGCGTGCGGGCCCGCCTGCGACCGGCTGGAGAAACATGTGGCTGCGCGTATCCCCGGTGAAGGCGTTCCAATGCCGGTAGAGCAGGTGCGTGAAGATCTGAGCCTTCACCTTGCTGGTTACTTCAGCGTGCTGGCGGTCAGCGTTGCATCGTTCTTCCGCGGCATGGGCGTGCATGGGGTCGCTGGCCGCGGGACCGGCGCAGTCCGGATACACGGACGAGGTGTAGAGGATCGACTGCCCATCCGGCGACCACATCGCGCCGTCCACGCCCATGGCCGCGGAGGTCAGCTTGTGGGCATCGCCAGGATCGCCGGTCGCGACGTTGAAGTCGGCGAGATAAACCTGCGGGGAGCCTTCGCGGGCGCTGATGAAGAGCACCTGTTTGCCATCGGGCGAGAAGCGTCCGCGGGTTTCGCCGGCAAGCGATGCTGTGATGGGCTTCTCCTGCACAGGCGCTGAGCCGTCCGGTGTGCGAACGGCCCAGAGGTGTGAGGTTTTGGTGTTCTTCGGGAGGTCTACGTCGGTCACGGAGAACAGCACCCAACGGCCATCTGGGGAAACGTCGATGTCGCCCAGCCGGCGCATCTTTTGCAGGTCATCGAAGGTCATGGGCCGCTTGGGCGCCTGCGCAAACGAGGCGGGCAGCAGAGCGGCGGCACACAGCAAGAAGGGTAAGAGCGAGAAGGTTCGTCGTGGGCAGCGCATGAGATTTCGTCCGAAGGCCGGCGAGCCAGTGTACACGGAGCGCTGCGCCGCCCTTCACTGGCATAGGGATGAACCGCGATCAACTCACGGCACGCGTCTTCAGGTCAACGGTGACAGTATCGGCGGCCACTTGCGTGTCCGCCGGCTGGAAGGCGATGCGCAGTGTCTCTGCGTTGACCACGATGCGCAGATAGCCATAGGACGTGTCGTTATAGCTGACCAGCGTGAGGGTGCTATCGACTTGCACTGGCGTGGGCAGGGGAGCGCCGGAAGCAGAACGCATTTTGACGAGGTTGTGTCCGCCCGTGCCGGCGACGAGGTAAGGGATTGTTACGCCGGCGACGGTGCGGATGTAGCGTTGGTAATTGTGGGAATGCGCGGCCAGAACGGCATGAGGCCAGAAGCCGGCGTTGGTAGCTGCGGTGTCCAGGTCCTGCAGCATGCGCGGGCTGCCGCCATGGTTGGAGCCGCCGGTAAAAGGCGGATGATGCACCGCGAGCAGTACGGCCCCGGTGAAGTTCTCCGTCTTGCAGCGGGTGAGCGCGGCGGTGAGATAGGCAATCTGCCGGTCATCCAGTCCGGCGCGCGCGCCGCCCTCGCTTGAGATCACGCCGGGGTCTTCCAACACGTTGCTGTAGACGCCCAGGATGCGGACAAAAGGCGCTTCCAGGGTGAAGTAAACGCCGGGCTCCGTCATGGTGGTGCGCACCAGTCCCACCGCATCGGGGCTGGGGCTGGCTGTGGCGGCGCAGAAGTTATGCAGAAACGCGTCCAGCGAGGGTATGGTGTCGTTGGGATAGGTCACGCCGTCGTGATTGCCGGGAATGGCAAAGATGGGCGCGGGGTAGTTGCGGTAGGGATCGTAGAACTGGTCGTAGTAGTACTGGGCTTCGCCGAAGTAGTAGACGACGTCGCCAAGGTGGAAAAAGAAGGACGGCACAGCCGCTGGGCTGGCCTGGTTGAAGTCGCTCACCATGGCGTCAGCCACAAGAGATTGAGACTCCGGGCCTTTGACGCTCCCAGTATCCCCGACGCAGTGGAAGACGATCTGCCCGGCCTGCTGGATGGCCGCGGTGCGTGCCGGGCCGGCGGAGCCGAGGGCATCGGCAAGGGTCAGCACCGGCTCCGCGGCGCCTCCGCGAGGCTGGGGTACAGGCTGGACCGCCTGTAGTTCTTTTAAATTCTGGTCGGTGACGGGATCTTTGAAGGTGGTTGGATCGGGGCTGGGCACCGGCTGAGCAAAGACCGGATCGGTGGGAGCGTTCTGGGATGCCATGCGCGAGGGAGCCTCCACGAGCTAGCTAAAAGGCTATTCTGTTCCTTGGATGTGAATGCAGCATGAGTGTGTATGTGAATCGAGCGCGGTTCATTTAGCATTTGGTGTGGCTTCGAGCGCCGCTGCTGTTCCGTGTCTTTTTCTGCGGCGGAGCGTCTACTAGAGATGGCTGGCAGAAGCCAGAGTCTCAGGAGCAATTGCCGTGTTTCGATCTTTCGTACTGCCCTTCGCCCTTGCCGGGGCATTCCTCTCTCTCCCTACACCGCAGGGCGGAGCGCAGGTAAGCTACAGCGCCGTGCAGCCTGCGGACGCGGGATTTGGCCCGCTGGATACATCAGCGCCGTCGCTTCCGGTCCAGGAGATCATCCAGAAGTTTGCGGCCAAGGAATCCGAGTTCCGCCGCGCGCTGGACAACTATACCTATACCCGCAGCGTGAAGGTCCAGACCATCAACGATGACGGCAAGGTGGACGGGGAATACCAGCAGACAACGGACATCTCCTACGATCCCGGCGGAGCCAAGCTGGAGCACGTGACCTTTGCGCCAGCCAACACGCTCGAGCGCATTACCATGAGCCCGGCGGACATGTCCGATATCGAGCACCGGCTCCCGTTCGTGCTGACGGCGGAAGATCTCCCGGCCTACAACGTCACCTATATAGGCAAGCAGAAGGTAGACGAGATCCAGACCTACGTGTTCGATGTTGCGCCGAAGACGATCCAGAAGAACCATCGCTACCTGCAGGGGCGCATCTGGGTGGACCAGAAAGATCTGCAGATTGTTCTGGTGAGTGGCAAGAATGTTCCGGACGACATGCGCCGAGGGCATGAGGATCTCTCTCCGCCCTTCACGACCTGGCGCGAGCAGGTGGATGGCAAGTACTGGTTCCCGGTTTACACCAAGGCCGATGCAGTGCTGCACTTCCCAGGCGGCAGCGGCTACATGGCGCAGGATGTCCGGATACGGCAAATTATTCGCTATACGGATTACAAGCAGTTCAGGTCTACGGTGAAGATCACGTTTGAAGGGCAGGACATCAGCAAGGCGGACGGGCAGCAGACGCCACCGGCACAACAGCCTGCCGCGCCTTCCCAGCAGGAAAAGCCGCAATAAGAGGACCTGCCGAGTTAAGAAGCCGATTGCTCATTGGATGCGTACGTATTAAGCTAGATTAGCTAGATAATGAGGTGCGCATGGAATGGCAACTGGCGGATGCGAAAAACCGGTTCAGCGAGGTAGTCTCGCTTGCACTTACGAAAGAACCACAGCGGGTGCGGCGACGGCACCAGGCCGTGATTGTGCTGGCAGAGACGGAATACCAGCGTCTTACTTCGGCCGTGCCCAGCTTCAAGCGATACCTCGCGGAAGGGACTTCGTTTGAGGAACTGGACTTGGCGCGCGAGCCGGGCCCGATGAGGGATGTTCCGTTGTGAGACTACTATTGGACACCTGCACGATCTCTGATCTGCGTAACCCGCGCAACAGTGCTGTGGTGCAGGGCGCGCTGGCTTCGTTTGAAGATGAAGCAATTTTTGTAAGCGTTCTGACCGTAGGAGAGATCACGAAGGGCATTGCCGGTTTAGCGAAAAGCCGTAAAAAGCAGGAGCTATCAGTTTGGCTCCAGGGGCTAGAGCAGCACTTCAGCAGCCGCATCCTTCCGATCGATCGCGAAACCGCCGTGCTCTGGGGCGAACTGACAGCGCGCGCCAAAGAGCAAGGGGTGACGGTGCCGGTGAGCGATGGGCTGATTGCGGCGACAGCGCTGCGGCACAATCTCCATGTGATGACCCGGAATGCGCGCGATTTCGAAGCAACGGGTGCGTTCGTGATTGACCCTTGGCGGACGGAGTGACCGAGCCATTCACCGCCTTCGCAGTATGTCTGCAAAGTTAGCCTGAGACCCGAGCCAGCTTAAGTGACGCAGCCTGGATGAATTGGCGGCGGGTGTGCGCAATACAGAGGATGAAGTCCGTGGAGGTGATGGGGTGATCGAGCTAAGTTGGCTGCCGCCAGCGGCAGAGGCGTGGAATGCGCAGTTGACCGCGGCGGCTGCGAAAGAAACGCCGGCGGAACAGTGGGCGGCGCTGGTAGCTGCGGCGAATGTCCGCATCGATTTTATCCAGACGGCAAAGCTGGACCGAGTGGCGCAGCGGTTATTTGCAAGCGGGGCGCCTGCGGTAGCGGGCAAGCCGCTGCGGCTGGCAGTGCTGGGTTCCTCGACGCTGAAGCACCTTGTGCCGGCGATTCGCGTGGGCGCGCTGCGGCATGGGCTCTGGGTGGAGATTTTCGAAGGCGAGTATGGACAGTACCGGCAGGAATTACTGGACACCGACTCTGCGCTGCATGCGTTCAAGCCCGATGTGCTGCTGCTGGCGCTCGATGCCTACCACCTGGCCGAGGGTTCTGGGGCGACAGCAGAGGCAGCGCTGGAGAACATGCGCGCCTGCTGGGCGATGGCAAAACAAATGGGAGCGGTCGTCATCCAGCAGACAGCCCTGCCTGTCTTTCCGCGGCTGCTAGGGAACAACGAGCAGCGGCTCGCGGATTCCCCGGCTGCGGTGCTGGAGCGGATCAACGCCGAGCTGCGGCCGGCGGCGGACCAGGCCGGCGTCCATTTGCTGGCGGTGGACAGCTACGCGGCCGAGCACGGCACGAAGGAGTGGCACGATCCAGTGCTGTGGCACCGCTCGAAGCAGGAAGTGCACCCGCGCGTGTCGCACGTCTACGGCGATCTGGTCGGGCGCATGCTGTCGGCGCTGCGTGGGCGCTCGGCGAAGTGCTTAGTGCTGGACCTCGACAACACGGTGTGGGGCGGGGTGATCGGCGATGACGGCCTCCACGGGATTCATCTCGGACAAGGCAGCACCATGGGCGAGGCCTATGTGGCTTTCCAGCGGTATGCGCAGCGCCTTGCCCGGCGCGGAGTGATCCTGGCTGTCTGCTCGAAGAACGACGAGGCAAATGCATTGGAGCCGTTTGAACGCCACCCGGATATGGTGCTGAAACGCGCGGATATCGCCTGTTTTGTAGCAAATTGGCAGGATAAGGCCACAAATCTTCGCCATATTGCAAAGACGCTCAATATCGGCCTCGACGCACTGGTCTTCGCGGACGATAACCCATTTGAACGCAATCTTGTGCGGCAGGAGTTGCCGGAAGTCGCGGTGCCGGAGCTGCCGGAAGACCCATCGCTGTATATCTCGGCCATTGCGGAGGCGGGGTACTTCGAGGCATTGACGATTACAGAAGAGGACCGCGAACGGACAGGGCAATATCGGGCAAATGCCGAACGCGAGTCTTTGCGGGAAGCAGGCACGGACCTTGAAGGCTATCTCCGTGGGCTGGAGATGGAGCTTGTGGTGGACCCGTTCAACGAGCTTGGCTTTGCCCGGATCGTGCAGTTGATCAACAAGACGAACCAGTTCAACCTCACGACGCGGCGTTACACGGAAGCGGATGTACGGGGGATGATGGCGGACCCGACCGTGCTCACGTATCAGTTTCGGTTACTTGACCGGTTCGGGGACAACGGCATGATCGCGCTGCTGATCGGGCGCCTGGATGGGGAGCGCGCACTGCTGATGGACACCTGGCTGATGAGCTGCCGCGTGCTGGGGCGGCAGGTGGAGGAGGCATGCCTGAACGTGCTGGCGGCAGGCGCGCGCAGCCTGGGAGCGGAGCGGATTATTGGCGAGTACCTTCCGAGCGCCAAGAACGGCATGGTGCGGGAACTCTACGGAAAGCTGGGATTTACACTGGAGGAAAGCGATGCCGAGGGAGCCACGCGGTGGGCACTGGACCTGGCTGGGTTTGTGCCGCGGCCGGTGATGATGCGGGTGACTGGCGCGGCGACAGTAGGAGAGCTTTCCGCGGAGGGGCTGGATGGAGCAAGCAGAGATCTACAGCAAACTTACTGATATCTTCCGGGATATCTTTGATGACGACGCGCTGGTGTTGCGTCCGGAGATGACGGCCGCCGACGTGCCGGAGTGGGACTCGTTCAATCACATCAATTTGATTGTGGCTACCGAGGCGCGGTTCGGAATCAAGTTCCAGACCGCGGAAGTGGAGTCGCTGAAAAACGTCGGACACTTTGTGGAACTGATCCAGAAGAAACTTGCTGCCAAGGCGGTCAGGGCCTAATTCAAGCCGATGGAAGTGAACCCTTGGTTCCCGTAGCAGAACCGCAAATCCAAACGCCCGTGCATGGGAGAGCGGATCTCCCTTCGCACGTATCTAGGGATCGCGGTGCTGGTGCCTGTCCTGACGCTGCTCGCGATGTTTCCACTGGCGTCAACGCAGTTCTTCATGCACATCTCCCGTAGGGCCATGTGGCATGCGACGGAGTACCGCTTTGTGATGGGGCGGCAAGACTGCGACGTGGTGATCTTTGGAGACTCCACTGGAATGGTGGACGTCGATCCGCACCTGCTCGAAGCGCGTACTGGATGGAAGACCTGTAACCTGGCACTGCCGTATATGGTCACCTCCGTGATGGGAACGGAGGTGCTGGATCGGTATCTGGCACAGAACAAGCCGCCGCGTTTTCTTGTTCTCCACTTATCTCCGGGCCACCTGCATCGTCCGTATCTCGATGAAGACAACGGCGTTGTAGACGGCTGGCTGGAACTGGATGCTCACGAGTCGCACGGCAAGGCCGCATGGTTCTTTCTGAGCCATGCGAAGAAAAGCTTCTACTTTGCGGCGGAGGTGTTACGCCAGTTCCTCACCACGAACCGGGCAACCCATCCGGATTTCACGCAACAGACCTACAGCAAAGATATAGCGGCACTCCGGGCAGACGACGGCTGGTTTCCGCAAAATGGGACCTATTGGCCAGCCGTGTGCGATCCAGTGATTGGAACAGAGCAGTACGATCGCAGTTACTTGGACCGCATGGTGGCGCGCTATTCTCGCCCCGGGACGCAAGTGGTGGTGTGGGCTGGTCCTGCCCGGACGTGCGACGCACGGTTGCAGAGTTATAGGAAAGGCCTGGCGTCCCTTCATCTGCCGGATCTCCGGGTATATCCGCCAAACATGTTCTCCGACGCCTACCACCTGAACCGGGAAGGGGCGGAGAGAAACACCGAGTCACTTATCAAGGCGCTTCTCGCGGACAACTCACAGCAGCAATCATCGGCTACAAAGTAATCGAACACGCCACTTTCAAAACTGGAAATACAAGAAGCGGCTGGTGTTCTCCACAAACGTGAGTGAGATCAGGAAGGCCGCGGCGATGGCCAGGGCCCAGGCCAGATTGGGACGCCATAGAAGGTTGAAGCCAAAGACAGGCTTGGCGGGATGCACGCCTTCTGCCGATTCGTATTTCGCGAGGATCTCCTGGGTATTCGGCAGCAGCCAGACGATTGCAAAGAGAAACGGCAGATACAGGACAGATCTACTCGCATCCTGTATCTGGTGCAGCTGGATCCCATGCGCGCCGGCCATGGAAGCGAGCATAGCGAAGGCGCCGCGAGTAGAATCTGCGCGGAACAGCACCTGCCCGATGATGACGCAGAAAAAAGTGAGCAGGACACTGCCCGCATGCTGGAATAAGGCCGCCGTTCTGGAAGGCGGCAGCGCCGGTTTCCTGCCGAAGATGCGCCATCCATGATTGACGGTGAGATAAAAGCCGTGAGCCAGGCCAAAGAGCAGGAACTGCAAGCCGGCTCCGTGCCAGATCCCGATAATCGCCATGGAAACGATGGTGGGAAAAGCCACCATGCTGGTGAAGCCTTCCAGGGTGGCGGAACCTTTGCGAGAGACCTTCTTGCCCTTGGCCAGGCGGCGCCGGTTCACGGCCAGTGAGATCGGGTTGTAAAGGTAGACCGTGACATAGCGCGTAAGCGTCATGTGCCAGCGCGACCAGAAATCGATGATATTTGCTGCCTTGTATGGGGAGTTGAAATTGAGCGGGAAGCGGATGGAGAACATGCGCGCCAGCCCGATGGCCATGTCCGAGTAGCCGGAGAAGTCGAAATAGAGCTGCATGGTGTAGCTGAGCGCGCCTATCCAGGCGCCTGCGGCTCCGAGCGCTCCGGGATGCGCAAACGCAGCGTCGGCAAAGGGCGCGATGTTGTCGGCGATAAGTACTTTCTTGAACAGCCCCATGACAAACCAGGTGAAACCGACGGTAAGGTCGTCCGCGCGCAGGGTGTACTTTCGCTTCTGCTGGAACTGCGGCATGATCTCGCCGTGGTGAAGAATGGGCCCGGCGATCAGGTGGGGGAAGAAAGTGACGAAAAGGACATAGCTGGGGAGGTCCCGGAGCTCGGCCGCACCCTGGCGCAGATCGACCAGATAGGCGATCTGGGTGAAGGTGAAGAAGGAGATCCCGAGCGGAAGCAGAACGCCGGCGAACTGGTGGTGAAGAATCGCGAGCCGGCCAAGCTCCGCCAGCGCAGGAAACAGGTACTTGTAATAGCCAAGCAGCAGCAGGTTGCCGGCGACCCCGAAAAAGAGCAGCCTTCCACCCCACGTTTCATCTTCGCGAAAGCGTTGAATCAGGCGGGCACAACTGAAGTTGAACAGGACGGAAGCGGCGAGCAGAAGAACGAATTCGCGACGCCACACGGCATAAAAGGCGATCGACATGAAGCCGAGCCAAAGGATGACCGCACGTCTGCTGAACAGGCCGGCGAGCTGGTAGCCGATAAGCGCAATCGGCAGGAAAGCAAATAGAAATCCGAATGAGTTGAAAAGCATAAGCGAACTGGCGGAGCTGCGTGGGGTGCTGCGTCTATGCGCCACGCGTGCTTTCAACAGAGTAAATGCTGTCCTTCCGGACTGGCAGCCCAAGCGGTAACTTCAGCGCATCTGAGAAGATGTCAAAGGCGATTAACGTTGTTGTAAGCGAGAGGGAGAGCGTGGACCGACCGGTATCGGATGCCCTGGTGTTTTTTGGAGCGACTGGCGACCTTGCATACAAGCAGATCTTTCCCGCACTGCAGCGGCTGGCGAAGCGGGGCAAGCTGTTGGGGCCAGTTATCGGCGTGGCGAAGTCCGGGTGGAACCTGGACCAGCTGAAGGCCCGTGCACGGGAGAGCGTGGAGACCCATGACGGAGGCCTCGACCCGGAGGGCTTCGACAGGTTGATGCAGCTGCTTCGCTATGTGGATGGTGACTACGCGGATATTGAGACGTTCCGGCAAGTGCGCGCCGAACTAGGCGAGGCAAAGCATCCGCTGCATTACCTGGCGATTCCGCCCAGCTTATTCGGGCCGGTGCTGGAAAAGCTGAAGGCCTCCGGCTGCGCGGAGGGTGCGCGGGTAGTGATTGAGAAGCCGTTCGGCCACGATCTCGCTTCGGCACAGGAATTGAATCGCATAGTGCACAGCGTCTTCGATGAGAAGGACGTCTTCCGCATCGATCACTACCTAGGCAAGAACGCAGTGCAGAACCTGATCTATTTCCGGTTCGCGAACACGTTTATCGAGCCGATCTGGAACCGGAATTACGTGGAAAGCGTGCAGATTACGATGGCGGAGAAGTTCGGCATCCAGGGGCGTGGGTATTTCTACGACGAGACGGGCGCCATCCGCGACGTTCTGCAAAACCACCTCATGCAGCTTCTCAGTAATGTGGCGATGGAGCCGCCGACGGGGGGCGGGCCGGAGGCGCTGCGCGATGAACGAGTAAAGGTGCTGAAGGGCGTGCAGTGCCTGGAGCCGAGCAAGGTGGTGCGCGGACAGGTGGATGGATACCGCCAGGAGCCGGGCGTAAAGAAAGATTCCGAAGTGGAAACATTTGTCGCGCTCTCGCTGTGCATCAATTCCTGGCGCTGGAAGGATGTTCCTTTCTTCATCCGGACAGGAAAAAGCATGCCGGTAACCGCGACCGAGGTCGTGGTGAAGATGAAGCAGGTGCCGGCCATATTTTCGGCTATCGAGCCGCCGCATAATTACGTGCGCTTCCGCCTAAGCCCGGACATGACAATCGCCATGGGCGCGCAGGTAAGACAGCCGGGGCAGGAGATCCATGGCATACCAGTGGAACTGCTGGTGACGCAGCACAGCAATCCTGAAGACGTGCTGCCCTACGAGGCGCTACTGGATGACGCGATGCACGGCAACCAGATGCGTTTCGCTCGCGAGGACTATGTCGAAGAAGCCTGGAGGATTCTGGAGCCACTGCTGAAGAATCCGCCGCCTGTGCAATGCTACAAGCCGGGAACATGGGGACCCGCAGCAGCCCAGGACATGATGAACAAGTGCGGCGGCTGGGTCGATCCGTCGGTCAGCAACTTATAGGTAAAGCTGTGCCGGATACCGTACAAACGGAAGGAAAGGCAACAGGGCAGTCATTGGACCGGGTGGACGGCCGGGCAAAGGTAACCGGTACTGCGGCGTATTCTGGCGACCGTGCGTTGCCGGGTACGGTCCACGCCATGCTCGTGCAGAGCACTGTCGCGCGTGGACGACTGACGAAGCTCGACACCAGTGCGGCAGAGGGTGCACCAGGCGTCCTCTACGTCATGACGCATCGGAACCGCCCGCCATTGCAATCACCTCCGGAGAAGTTCACGCAGGATTTTCCCGCGGAGCGCCGAGCGCCGCTGGCGGACGATGCTATCCACTATGCCGGGCAGCACATTGCACTGGTGGTGGCGGGAACGCTGGAACAGGCGCACTATGCCGCGGGGCTGGTGAGGGCCGAATACGAAGCTGAGCAGCCAGTGCTCACGCCGCTCCAAGCTCTCGATGCGAGTTATGCCCCGGATCACTTCGCCACCAACACGGAAGAGAAGCTCCAATCCAGCCGTGGCGATGTGGCGCACGGGCGCGAGGCCACGCGTGCGTCTCACGAATATCGTACGCCGGTGCTCACGCACAACCCGATGGAAATGGCCGCGACCGTGGCGCAGTGGCAAGGGAATGAATTAACACTCTTTGACAGCACGCGCTGGCTCTATGGCGAGCGCATGGTCATGGCGCACATGCTCGGAATTGCAGAGGAGCAGGTTCATGTCGTCTGCGAGTTTGTGGGCGGAGCCTTCGGCTCGAAGGGGTTTCTGTGGCAGCATGTTGCGCTGGTGGCGCTGGCGGCGCGCGTCGTCGAAAAGCCGGTAAAGCTGATGCTCACGCGGCAGCAGATGTTCACTTCCATCGGACACCGTCCGAAGACTTACCAAACGGTGGCTCTGGCAGCAGAAACGACGGGTAAGCTAAGCGCGGTGGAGCATCATGCTCTCAACGAAACATCGCCTGTGGCGCACTTCGTGGAGCCGGCGGCGATGATGGCTCGTCACCTTTACAGTTGCGAGAATGCGGCCATCTCGCATCGTGTGGCGCCGGTCAATATTGCCACGCCCTGCTTTATGCGGGCACCGGGTGAATCGCCGGGGCTGTTCGCGCTGGAATCCGAGATGGATGCGCTCGCATACGCGTTGAGCATTGATCCTCTGGAACTGCGCCTGCGCAATTACGCTGAAATCGATGAGCAGGAGCAGCGGCCATGGTCAAGCAAACAACTGCGCGCATGCTACGAGCAGGGGGCGCGCCGGTTTGGATGGAAGGCTCGCAACCCGCAGCCCGGCTCCATGCGGCGCGGCCACCTGCGGGTGGGCTGGGGCATGGCAACGGCGGCGTATCCGGGGCGGCGCAGCCCGGCTACGGTGCGCGCTGTGGCGGGCCGCGATGGACGCGTCGTGTTTTCAACCGCCACGCACGCGATCGGCACTGGCACGGCAACGGTGATGGTGCAGATTGCCGCAGATGCCCTAGGCGTGCCTGCGGAGCGCATTGAATTCCGGCTGGGTGATACGGCGTTTCCAAAGGCGCCGGTGGCTGGCGCATCGCAGACCACCGCAAGCGTGGGGCCCGCGGTCAATGCGGCGGCCGAAGCCCTGCGCGCGAAACTGATCGGGACGGCGGTGGGCGACACGGCATCGCCCCTCCATGGCAGAGAACCCTCAGAGATAAAACTGGAGCGCGGACACTTGAACGCCGGAAGCGCTGCCAGCGAGGACTACACTGCAGTGCTCGGGCGCATGCAGATGCCACAACTCGAGGCGGAAGGAGAGGCGAAGCTGGATGACGAACAGAAGAAAAAATTTACCTTCCAATCCTTTGGCGTGCACTTTGCCGAGGTGCTTGTCGATACGCAACTGTGCCAGTGCCATGTGTCGCGGTGGGTAGGTGTCTTCGATCCCGGTCGCGTAATGAACCCGAAGACGGCGCGGAGCCAGGTGCTGGGCGGAATCGTCTTCGGCCTGGGTATGGCGCTGTTTGAAGAGACGATTTATGACCCGCGCACGGGGGGCGTGGTGAACCCGGACTTGAGCGAGTACCTGCTGCCGGTCAATCCGGATGTGCCCGAGATCGACGTATCGTTCATCGACATCCCGGACGAGCGCTTCAACCCGCTCGGTTGCCGTGGGGTGGGCGAGTTGCCGATCACGGGAGTGCCCGCCGCGATTGCGAATGCTGTGTACCACGCAACGGGCAAGCGCATCACAGATCTGCCGATCACGCCGGAGAAGTTGCTGGGTTGATTGGGCCACTTTGCCCTATACGGCCCGCCCGGCGCATACGCCGGAGGCCCATGCCCATTGAAAATTGAACCCGCCGAGATGCCCGGTGACGTCAACAACCTCGCCGATGAAGAAAAGTCCAGGTATCTTGCGGCTCTCCATGGTCTTGGCGAAAAGCTCGTCGGTGTCCACGCCACCTGCCGTGACCTCGGCCTTGCCGAAGCCCTCTGTGCCGGACGGGATGACTTCCCAGTTATGGAGCTGTTGTTCGAGCCCCACCAGGGAACTGTTTGTCCAATCCGCCGGGGCATGGAGGTCGACCCAACGCTCGGCCAATCGTTGGGGGAGGAGCGTGCGCAGCGAATCCTTTGCTGCTGCGAGCGTTCGTCCGGCAGAGCGGCTGCGAAGGCCGTGTGTCCATTCCGCGCCGGGTGCGAGGTCGATGACGAGTGGCTGCGCAGGCTGCCAGTAAGACGAGATCTGGAGAATTGCCGGGCCGCTCAGGCCGCGATGCGTGATGAGCATCTTTTCGCGGAAGCGCTGGCCGCCAGTCGAGGCGACAACTTCTGCGGAGACGCCGCTGAGGTCGCACCAGCACTGATGATCCTGATCCCCGAAAGTGAGCGGAACGAGCGCGGGACGGCAAGCGCGAATAGCCAGGCCGAACTGCCGTGCGATGTTGTACCCGAAGTCGGTTGCGCCCATTTTGGGGATCGAGAGGCCGCCGGTGGCTACAACCAGCGTGGGTGCGGTGAATGCGCTATTGCCTGTCCGTAATACGTACCCGTTTCTGTGCTCTATCGCCGTTACGCGAGTATTCAGATGAATCTGCACGCCTGCTGCATCGCACTCCACTTGGAGCAGGGCGACGATATCGCTCGCGCTGCGGTCGCAAAAGAGCTGGCCGAGCGTCTTCTCGTGGTAGGGAATGCGGTGCTTCTGGACCAGAGAAATGAAGTCCTGCGGCGTGTAGCGGGCGAGCGCGGACTTGGGGAAGTGCGGATTGCCGGAAAGAAAGTTCTCCGGGGTGCAGTGCCGGTTGGTGAAGTTACACCGGCCGCCGCCGGAGATGAGGATTTTCTTGCCGATACGGTCGGCATGGTCGAGCACGGCGACCCGCCGGCCGCGCTTGCCGGCCTCGATGGCGCACATGAGCCCCGCGGCCCCGGCGCCCAGTACAAGCACGTCATAGGCGCGCGCGGATCGAGCCATGGAGCCGTCTGCGGTTATCGCCGTGGGCGCGGGGCGGACGCGCCACCACTGTTGAGAAGGAGAACCGGCCGGATGGAGATTGGGACATTGCCGGAGGTGAGCGGCTGCGTGTTGCCGTCCAGATCGGCAAAGGAGGCGAAAGCTCCTTGACGGGGAAGGGCGTAGCTGGTCGCTGCCTGCGCGCTTCCATCGCTTCCAGACCAGACAAGGCGGCCAGAAGAGCCGTCTTGCCGTGCAATGTCGCAGGTCCAGATATCGCCGGCATGGGTGCATCCATGCGGGAAGGTGGCGCCCTGGAGCCATGCTACGGTCTGCTTCCAGGCGGCACGCGCGGGAGTGGGGCCGAGCGGGATGTCAGGGTCGTTGGGGCAGCCGGCTTTGGAGGTCGGGTCACTGGTGCTCAACATGGTGCCCCAGCAGGGATTATCGTATTGAAACCACAAAATTTCCTGGGTCCCGGTGCTGGCTAACGCGATCAGCCAGCGCGCCACAAAGGCCTGCCGCAGTCGCCAGGTCGCGGCGGAGTTGGGGTCCTTGCCGTCGATCATGGATGCGTTCGGGCCCCAACCGCCCTCTGTCTCCCAGATGGGCAGGTTGGCCGCCCAGGAATGGCTGCCCAGCGCAGAGCGGAGCACGCCGGTCTGTTTGATGATCGGGACCTGACAGAAGACGTTAGAAGCGCCCGAGCAGCGCGCATCGCCATTGGACTTCAGCGTCTCCGGAAACGGCGCCGGACGCACGTTCGTGCGAGACGGATAGGAGTGGTAGGAGACGGCATCTGGAAGATGCGCTCCAGGGATGGCGTGCCAAGCATCGAGGAACTGGCCAAGCGCGACATCATAGGCGCGGGCGGCGGGCCCGGCATGGTAGCCGTCGCCCCCGGCAGAGACGGAACCGCCGATGACGTAGCAGTCTCCGCAGTAGGCATGGATGATGGTCGAAGCATCGTTGGCCATCTTGGCCAGATCAGCGTAGCTGCCGCGCCAGTAACTGTCGCTGTTCATCTCGTTCCAGCTTTCGAAGTAACGGATATCGCAGCGCCCGCTCAGCGGGCTGGAAGGCTGCGCATTGGCGTGGCACACGTACTGCATGAGCTTGGTGACCCACTCCTTCCAGTAGCAGTCGCCATTGGGGCTGACGGCGGAAATGGGTGCTTGGCATTTCTCGTTGGTGGCGTGGAGGTCGCTCGGCGGGTCCGCGAGATTGTTGGTGCCGGTGGCCCACTTCGGCACGGTGTTGAAGGTATAGACAAGCTGGGCGTGCTCCCGCTTCGCCGTCGCGATCCACTGGTTGAGGTTGCCGAAGGTCGGCGAGTAGGTACCCTGGGCAGTCTCAATGAGATACCAGCGCTCTCCGGCGTTGGTGCGGATAAAAGTGGGAGCCGGGTCCGGCCAGTGCGCATAGTGCAGGGTCATGAAGTTCATGCTGGGCGTCTGCGCGAGCGCGGGAAGGCTCAATGCGATGAAGAGTGCTGCCAGGTATCTCAGGAACATGGTGGGGATAGATGCGTCTTCCATGAAAACGTGGTCTGGATTGGAAAGTTGCGGCGACGCTTGAGCGAGTTTCGTATTCGCCCATTTGGACCGCTGCCCATTTTCAAGCCTAAGCGAAAGTGCTTGGTACACTAGGAACGAGCCGGCCCACAGAGCCGGCTCGTTCCTTAAGGGCCTGTAGCTCAACGGTTAGAGCAGGGGACTCATAATCCCTTGGCTGGGGGTTCAAATCCCTCCGGGCCCACCATCTAAACCACTGATAATAAGCGCATTAGACGTAAATCAGGAAACCTTAGTGGTTGCCTGATTTACGTTTAGTGGCTGTTCTGGTGGCTGTTGGACGAGACCGTGGCTGTTCCGTCACCAGGACCTCTACCGCACTTAACTGGTGCTCAGGTGCGAGATGTGCATAACGTGCAGTCATCTGTATCGTCTTATGGCCAGCGAGTTCCTGAACCTGCTTGAGATGAACCCCAGCCACCACCAACCTGCTGACGAAGGTGTGGCGCAAGGTATGCCAGGTTACGCCTTCGACACCAGACCTTCTCAGTGCTTTTTCAAACCATGCACGCGGGGTCTGCAGCGGCTCACCATACTTCGACCGGAATACGTGGCCCGAATCGGCTTGAATCCGCTTAAGTGCGGCCATTGCCGTGCTGTTTAGGGGGACAGCGCGCCGAGAACCATTCTTTGTCATATTCAGCATGATCTGGCATCGTTCTAGGTGGACCTGATCCCACGTGAGTGAAAACTGCTCACCTAACCTCATTCCAGTGTGCAAGGCAAGATCGAAGGCAGGTTCATGGTATGGGACATGTTTCTGGATAGCGGTGCGGATTGACGCCTCCTCTGCTTTTGTCAGGAAACGCAGCCGGGCATTGTTTTCATGCCGCATTCGGACCAGCCGAGCAGGATTGCCGGCGACATTGCCGTTCCGGAGTGCCTCTCGATAAATCATCGAAAGACAAGCTCGGTAGCGGTTGGCTGTCGCTGGTGTCCGGGTTTGTGCGATTAGCCATGCATCGATCTCAGCGGGCTTGATTGAATCAGCAGCTCGAGCGCCAAAAGCTGCGATCAGCTTCGGATCTTGATCTCGTCCGCTTTATGGGCCCGCTTGTGTGCCTTTGACCAAAGAAGGGCAGCCTGCGCAATGCTAGTGAATGAAACCGGCTTCGCCCGCAAATTGTCCGGGAGCTTGATGCCTGCGCGGGCGTCAACTTTCCTCTTCTGGTAGAGAGCGATGGCATCGGACTTGCGCCCCACCTTCTCACGCCGCCGTTTGCCGTCGAAATAATAGTGGACCCACCAGATTCCTGATCCGGGCGGTCGTTCGAAGACCCCGCGTGTGCTGCGTTTTGTCATGTGCGCTCCTCCTTCATGTGGACCATACCCGTTGCGGACGAAAACGGCCAGCGTATCAGCAGGCTATCCGTTCCGTCTGATCCGCCCGGATGAAGCGCGTCAACTCGGTGCGGGGTATCAGGACCTTGGAGCCGATCCTGCGCGTAGCGAGGCGCTTCTGCGCAATGAGGTAATCCAGGCTGCGCAAAGAAATACTCAAGGTCTTCGCGGCATCCCGCCGCGTGTACAACAGTCGTTCAATGGTTTCTGCCATGACCTGCTCCGTTCTGCATCCCCGTTCATCGGGGTGCATGAACATCATGGCTTGACAGTGGCGGAAGCACCATCAGGCAAACACCCTAGACGCTGGCTTTATTTGCAAGAAATACAATGTGCATCCTCGCCCAGGGGATGACTGTCCGCGTCCAGAAGCTGCCGCCAGGCAGGGAGGGCAACGACCATTGTGCCCGGGAGCCCGACCGTAACCTACTGGCGGTCAAATAGCTCGAACGCGGTCCATTGCGCCATACGAAGCGTGGATGGGAAGGGAGGCACCGAAGTGCCTGCACGCGCCAATCCGGGCGGTGCAGGAAATCGTACATATTCAACTTGATTGCGACCCTGGAATCCAAGACGGGGCTGCTGGACAAACCCGAGGTCGCCGAATTGCTCGGCGTATCCGTCACGACCGTTTACCGGGTGTCGAGCCGGAAGCAGTTGCCATCCATCACCCTGGGCGGCAAGAAGAAGTACGATCCCTCCGCCCTCGCCATGATGTTCTGCGGTGCCATCAAGCGCCAATGTGAGACGCCTGCCCCAGAAACTCACTGCTGGGGCGGTGTAGGTGCAAGAGGGGCGCGGGGTAAGAAGGAGTGGGTAGGGGCGAATGCTAGAAGTGGCGGGGCGGTGGGCAGAGGGGGCTTGTTCCAGTCCAGATGCCCCGGCTTTCCTGGGGCGAGCGGGTCCAGGAACGGTCTCGAAGAGGGCCAGGTTCAGAAGTATATGAGTACGCCTCGAGCGCAGTGTAGGTGGAGAACCGACCAATTCCTGTCCTTTTTCATCATGTTGGGGAGGAAAATCCTATACTAGAGCGGCGATTGCCGGCCCGTTCTGTGCACTAAGTGCCAGTGCTACGTAGGGAATTCAATGTCCCCTCGTAAACGCGTGCAATCTCCAGAGCAAAACCCCCTGCCACAGATGCGGTTACAGAAGTTCCTTCTTTCCGGGGCCGGTTTTTCCATCTCCTGAACGGGCGGGAGATGGGCCTGGAAGAGGACGGAAATGGCTGCCAGGAAAACAGCGTGACTGGAGGTGAGTAAGAGCCAGCGGTCAGCCCGGTCCTGGCTGAGGGCAGAGATCGGATTCGGCCAGGAGGGCAGCGCTGAAGTGCGTCAGTCAGCCCGGCAAACGCAGCAGCCGTATCGAGAAACGCGAGTAACACGCTGGAAGCGAGCAACGGAGAAGAAGGCATGTTGGCGAAGAGTGCAGTGGTCGGCCAAGATGCACTTGTGTCTAGCGGTCCGGCGCGCGCGCGCGAGGGCTTTGCTGGGCCGCGGTCACGGAGAGACCTGGTCTGAACACGCTGCGCGCCGGCATGGTGAACTCGTTCGGGCGGATCTTGACGTTGCGAGCAATGGCGATCGCCTGACCTTCGTTGAGGATACCGAAACCGTAGGTCTCTTCCATCGACATGTTGTTGATGTTCAGGTTGCCGTCTTCCCAGCTCTTGACGTGCGGATCTTCCTGCACGATCAGGGCGCCGAGGTTCTTGCTGTTGAACATCAGGACATCAGTGGTCTTGGTCTCGGGATCGAAGTTGATGAAGGGGCTGACCAGAATGCGGAACGGGATGCCCAGGTAATTCGGGAGCATCGGCGCGGAGTGCATGTTCTGGTAGTTGCCGGACTCAGGCGTCGAAACTTCGCCGCCGGTGAGCTGGCCATTCGTATACTGCCCGAGCTGGCCCTGGCCCATACCGAGGCCACCGTAGTTGTAGAACTGGTTGCCCAGAGCGGCGGGGCTGCCAGTGAAGTTGGCGAAGAAGGAAGCCGGGTCCGGGCCGGTATAAGTAAATACTCATCACATTTTCGTGCAAGGGGGGCGATTTTGGTCTTGGGCGGCCGGAAGCTCTCAACTATAATGAGTAGATGAGTACGTATATCGATATGCCCCATCTGCCCCCTTCGCCTCCCCACTTCCACTTCTCCCGGCTCCTGGCCTTCTATGTCGAGCGCCGCCGCGGCAATCTCAACCTCACCGCCGAAGCCGCCGCCCGGCTGGCCGGCATGGAGCTGTCCCAGTGGGATGCCCTCGAGAGCGGCTGGGTCCCGGAGGACCCGGCCCAGCTCCGCGCCATCGCCGCCGTGCTCGAGAACTCGGAGGAGGATATCGTCTCGATCGCCGTCACCACCCGCCACTACCAGGGGCCGCCGGCCTGACCGGCCGGCTGGCCACCTTACTCATATATAGATAAGCTCACCTCTTGAGGAGGTGAGCCATCGTCCCAGCCAGGAAACGAACTCCGGAACCGGAAGAACCAAGGGTGAAACGCATGAACCTGAACGTCGAAGTCGAGCTCCACAACGCCTTCAAGGTCGCCACTGCCAGCCAGGGCAAGAACATGACCGATGTCCTGCTTGAGTTCATCGAGCAGTTCGTCCGGGAGAACTACCCCAAGGGCCTGAAGCGGGGACGGTGATGAAGCGCGCCGTGCTTTACCTCAGGGTCTCGACCGTAGACCAGCATCCCGAGACCCAGATGTACGACCTCCGCCAGATGGCTTCGCAGCGCGGCTTCGAGATCGTGCGCGAGTACTCCGACACCATCTCGGGGGCGAAGGCGAAGCGGCCCGGGCTCGACCAGCTCATGGCCGACGCCCGCAAGCACCGCTTCGAAGTGGTCCTGGTCTGGGCCTTCGACCGGATGGCCCGCTCGGTTCGGCACTTCCTTGAGATCCTGGACGAACTCAACCACCTGTCGATCGAGTTCGTCAGCTTCCGCGAGAACATCGACACCGGCGGGCCGCTCGGCCGGGCCATGGTGGTCATCGTCGGCGCCATCGCCGAGCTTGAACGCAGCCTGATCGTCGAACGGGTCCGGGCCGGCATGCGCCGGGCTCGGCTCGAAGGCCGCCACATCGGACGCAAGCCGGTCGACATCGACCGCGGTCGTGTGCTCCGGGACCGGGCCTCCGGCATGAGCCTGAGTGAGTTGGCCAAGCTCCACCGCGTCTCCCGGGCCACCATCCACCGGGTCCTGCGCGACCAGAACCCTCCAGTTCCCAAACTGGCCTGACCCCTGTTTCAAAAGGGCTGCCAAAAGCTGGCCCCTAACTCCCCCGAAATCAACAGCCGGATCTCACCATCCGGCTGTTCCTAAAGGTGTGGGTTCGGATCCACAACAGAATTACCAGGGTCACAGCCCATTACATGAGTGCTGGCAAGGTGATTTCCACCACAATTTGCGTACCCTTCGCCGTTGTAGGTACATAGCCATAGTCACTGGGATCGTACTGAGTGCAATCTTGCGCCCCTAGTCGTTTGAAGATGGATTTAGAGAGATTTCGCACAAACGCAGCCGCTTTTAGACTGTACTCGGGAAGGGTCCAGGTAAAGACCGGTCGCATGTTTCCTAGTGCGTCCTTATATTTGGATCGACCGTAACCTTATTCGAAAGCTACGCAGGAAGGTCAATCATGTATGCCAAGAGCAAGTGCCGGGAGATGCGTCGGATGAGTTCCTCTCGCAAGTCGCGGCCGAACTTATGCAGGTCATTCACACGGTGGACACGTCCGTGCTGGGCGCACCTGTGGCCCAACCCCAACGATCTTTATGAATGTCCGCGGCGAGCGAGGCCATGTTCTGACGAAATTTCCCGGCCCGAAATCCACAACTTCCCGAGGTGCATGAGATGCCTCTCCCCACGCCAGCATCTTTCGGCAGCAGAGCCCAAGAAAGCAGGTAGGGATCATCCATCAGGTGCAGCCGAAAAGCCTGTTCACCGGATGGCCTGTTTGTTCTCTAGAGGCTAACATCAACCTCGCATTTTCTACCGCATTAGCTGCCAAGATAAAGCCGCCCCCGGAACCGAAATGTCTGATGAGCAGGAGTATCGAGCTTTTGATAAACCCTGGCCTCAATTTCACTGGCAGCACCCGTGACCGAGTCAAAATGAACGTAGCTGGCAACGGCTTGGATACCAAATCTGCGCCTCCCGTAAAATGGCTTGGACGAGTGTCTTACGCGCGTCGTAGCGAGCCTGCACCGGACACAGCGGTACGCAATTGGTGTTGCCCTGGCAGCGTTTCTCCGGATTCGTCCTGATGGAAGCTGATTGCGCCTCCTGGTCGATACGGCTTGTTCCCGTCCCATTCGTTCCATTTCGCATAGTAGGGTTAGGATCAGCATTCTTGGCCTGCGGAAACGTACTCAAGCTCACCGGCAATTCCGCTCCATCGATGCGCATGAACATCCCCGCCATGCCTTCGCCCAAAATGTGCCTGGATAGCTGGCTTTCAGCTGATCACCGGATAAACGTACTCTTCGTCGAACTCCATACCCATTTTCTTGTGTGAAGAGACGTTCCAGAGACACCGAGCTCATATTCTGCACCACGATAGTAAGGCTTCAAGGTGTCGAGAGTGATGGCCAATCCAGACCTTGGCCGAAGTTGCTGCGCATTTGGAAGTCTTCACGCAACATGCGAGGAGTTTTTGCTTCCCAATGCACTGTCGTGTCACCAAGCACCTTGCTGTAAACGCTGTCCGAGATAAAGGGACCGTTCTGCACGATGCAGGCGCCGGTATACGGTCGTGGACTGATTGGCCCAGTATGATTGTCTGGCGATCGCGGCCTCTCAGCATTCGGATTTCGCAGGATGGTGAGTTGTTGTCCTTGACCGGTGCGGAATAAGAAATTCCTCAGATAATGCTGGAAACCATTTTGAGAACAGTCGCGATCAGGCCCGGCTTCCAATACCAAGACTCGGTATCCAGCCAAAGCAAATTCCTTCGTCATTCGAGGAAGATCACAGGGACGGGCGCAAGCGCAAGGTAGTAGGTCATCGGAATGCTGGAACGGTGCGGCAAGGTCAAGGCAACCGTTGTACCGGACAGGTCAAAGGAGACACTGCAAGGCAACATAGTCAAGAATATCGCGGCCAGCGCGGACGTCTTCACCGACGACCTACTAGCCTACTGCGGCCTTCACGAGAGCATACAAACATCAGGTCATCAACCCATGCTGAAGAATATGTCCGTGGGCAAGGTTCACACAAACGGGATGGAGAATTTCTGGAGCCTACTGAAGCGCGGCCTGACTGGGACGTACATCAAAGCCGAACCCTTCCACCTCTTCCGCTACATCGACGAACAGGCTCCCCGCTACAACAGCCGTAAAGGGATGAGGGATGAAGGATGCAGACCGCTTCGATCTCTCCATCGAGCAAGCGGTTGGTCGGCGGCTCACTTACAAGGAACTGACGGGCAAAACGGAGGTAGAATAACAATCGCCACCCAAGAGGTAGTAGCTCAAGGGTGGCAAAATCTAAGTGCAAAGAAGATAACAATGTCAAAAAATATTAAACTTAATGACACACTTACAAGGCTGACGGGCTATATGAAAGTGGCGATACTGGCTCTCAGACTGGCAACAGGCTTGAAAGCTTTATTCATCTGAGTTCCGTACTCCCTTTCCAGCATCCCTCTAGCGGCCATTCACGCCGTTAGGGGGATTTCTTTTGTAGTAGCGCTTGCCCTTCTTTGCCTTCTTTGCTGCCGCCAATCGTCTGTCCAACTCCTCTTTGGGTACGGACATGATCTTGTCCCTAGCCTTGTCGAACGTCTCGAACTCCTCAGACGGTTCTGAGGCTGCGCTCACGGTCGGTCGGACTAAGGTTTTCATGTAGCACACACTAGACTATGACATGGATTATTTTACGCTGTCGGGCGATAAGGGCCGCGTAGAGGGGCTGTCTAGCCGACTTGGCTGACCTCCAAAGCCGCCAAGATTTCTGATATTCATGTTCAGAAGCCGTAAAACCTCCCACAGACGAGGTAGACCGCGCATTGGCGGATAGCGAAGCACAGCAGGAACAGCGTGCCTTCCACAACGAAGGAGGCACGATCATTTTTGATAAACCCTCGAGTGACGAAAAGACAGCCGAGAAGCGACGCCAAGACGAGGAACACGAGTACGCTAGAGATCAAGTCAAGTCGAACAGGCTCATTGCTTATTTCAACGGTTTGCTTGTGATTGCCACGTTCACTGGTATCGTCATAGGAATTTGGCAGGCGTACATCTCTCGTGCAGCAGTTAACACCGCGCGTGCGTCCATCATTCAAGCGCAGCAGGCACTTCAGACCACCATCGACAACTTCCACCAAGAACAGCGTGCCTGGATCGGTATTGCAGCTACCAATCCCCTCAGCTATAGCACCGACCCAAGTACCCGCTCCGCGAGTATGACTGTTGCGTTCACGCTTGAAAACTACGGGCACTCTGCTGCCGAGCACGTGCATTTTCTCGCGGTACTGGAATCCGACCCGACAGTTAACAGCATTCCGTGCAGTGATGCCGCTAAACTCCACGGCGGCGACATCTTGCTTCCAACCCAAACACGTACGCTGAATTGGGTAATGACTTTGAAGCGCGACCAGATGGAAAAGGGATGGAATCATCAGAATCCCCAGTTGGGGAATACGCTTCTCTTGAAGATCTTGGGCTGTATTGAGTATTCCGACCGAGAAGGGGAGAAGCCTCCACACTTCACCCCTTTTAGTTATTTGGTTTACCGGAAAGACGCTTACATCTCCGCCCAAACTAGAAATGTTCCCGGCAGGCAACTGGGCCTTAGTCTGTACGGTGTGGATTCCAGCGAAACTCGCTAAGCAAGCGGCCACAACCCACTTGGATCGGAATAATTCTCTAAACAGCTATCTATTACTTTAGCGCGGAAAGCAAGGCAGCGGTTCAGGTCAGGCGGGACTTAGGGGGTGCGGGGCTTAGCAGAGCAATGACTTTGCTGAGTCATGTATGTCATTGCCGTTGCGTGGGTTGGTACGAGCAAAGATGAAGCCCAATGACGCCGCTCACGATTCGTTCAGATAGAGCGGCGTCACTGTGAATCTTCGGGCATTAGGGTATGTTGACGCACGCCAGAGCAATCGCTCCCTGGCCGCAAGCGCCTCCTCCATGCACTTGACTGATCGAGTTATGGATTCTGTTCCCGCAGGTTTGAGCTACGACTGTGCCGAAGCCCCTTCCCCAGTCCGCGCCCGTACCGAAGCAGCCGTTTCCTTCCAAGTCATAGGCGTGCACTTCCACACTAATACCGTTTATTCGGTTTTGCAGGGTGTCTGCCACTTGTTTCTGAGCGGCCGTCGCAGCCTGAGCCTTATTGAGATCGGAAACGGCCTGTGCCACTGCCTGGCTAGCCTGCGAAGCAAGTTCAAATCCGTTCAAGGTATCTGACGGGAAAACGATCGCTAGAGAGCTTACCGCCCCAGCAGCAACTGTGAGAGTCGTCCGTTGGTAAAACGTTGACCCATCCTGTTTCTTCTGGGGTTTCTTTACACAGGTGATAGCAAAAGGGTTTGCGGTGCTCAGGTGCACCGGCCCGCTGTAGGTTACAGGCCTGTGAGCGCTGTTGAAGTCGGCGCTTTTGCACGTCATTGCAGAGTCGTCATAAACGACGCTGTTGATGAAGTCCTTATAAGCACCGTCTGCCGACCCGCTGACGACTAGAGTATCTGGCTGGCTGATTGCGACCCGCAGATGCAGACCCGAGCGAGCCAGATCAACGCAGCTATTGAAGTTGGCGAGAGCTCCCGTAACCACGGTGGATGAGGCGTTGCTGGCCGCATTCCATGAATCGAACTGGCTCGAACCCACCTTGCAGAACTCTTCCATTTTCTGCTCGCTGGTGCCGTTGCTGAACGAAAACTTGAAAGGAATCGCCTTTACGACTGCTTCTAGCCCCACACCCGTCGCAGATGTGTTCACCGACCCATCTTTCTTACAGAAGGATGAGAACGACCGTACGAGCTCCACGTTGGTCTGTTGAGCCTCAGAGTAATCTCTAGTTGAATTCTTATAGATGTCAACGCACGCCTGCAGGGCGGCGTCAGTCTGCAAGGCACGTGACTGGGCGAAGACTGATAGCCAAGGTTAACGACAGAATCAAAGAAAACTTCATGGAGGTAGCTCCTTGTTGGTATTGCCAGGTTGGGGACCCAAGAAAAGCTGCTTGACACACTTGATGCTGGTCGCTGTGCGAGGAATTGTACTCTCAGCTTTTGCGCTCTTCAAAGTTAATCTAGCTAAACCCCGGCCCCCTCACCAGCTTCGTCATCCGTGGTTGGTCGCTGTGGCAGTGGTTGTACCGACTCGTCGACATTGGCTAGAACAAATCACCCAACGATCAGATTGGTCCTAGAAGTCCGCTTTTCGTCCGCAATCAGACTCGGCAACGCGAAAGTTCACAAGTTTCAGTAACAGCCTCGAAACTCGACTCCTACCATGCGCAGAACCGTCCAACTAAGGCCGGCGGTTGGATGAGGGGCCGGGAAAGTTCAAGCGGGTTCTCCCGGCGGCGCTTTTGGGCAAACCCCAGAGCGACAGGCCTGCCGCCACGCGCCGCACAAGGCTAATCAGCCTGGTGTGCTTGGTTTCTTTCTAGGCTTTGGACTTGGCAGCGAACTCCTGCTTGGCTGTGTTATCAGAACTAGCCCTCATCAACCCGAGTCTTCTTAGGCCAACAACATACGTGACAAATCCGACGTATAGCGGGATACCTGAAGCATGGAACAGGCACCCAAGACGCTTCAGAAAGCAGTGCTCTACTTCAACCAATGCAGATAACTGCCGCAACTACCTAGTGGCACGGCGCTGGCCTGAAGGCGTGATTCGCCCTCGCTGTGGAAGCGATAAGGTGGCGTTCCTTCCCAAGTACAACCCATGGCAGTGCAGCACGAAGCATGACGCCCGCCAGTTCACGGCGAAGACCGGCACGATCATGGAAGAGACGCCTATCGGCTTAAACAAGTGGCTAATGGCGATGTGGCTGATTGTGAACTGCAAGAACCGCATCAGTTCGTATGAGACTCACCACGCTATCGGAGTAACACAGGAGACCGCATGGTTCCTCAATCACCGCATTCAGCTGGCGCTCACGTCCGGCAGCTTCGACCGAAGCCGATCTCAGCCGACCTAGCCGCAAGATGCGATAGACGCGATCAGGCCGAAAGAATGGAGACCCTGTTCCGTGCCGGTGCTTGCCGTGCCGCGATCCGCCGTCATCAAAGACATTGAGAAGAGAAAGCGGCGTCGCGCGAAGAAGCAGGAATAGCTGAATGGGACTGCGGGTGCTGCACCCGCAGCAATGCTTGTTCCGACCGTCCACACTGTATCCGCAAAAGCGACACCGAATGAATCAGTAGTCATATCAGCCTCCATGTTTTCCGTCTTTGGCCTTTTTAGCATCGTAAGCAGCACCACAAACATGATCCACAGACAGCCGAGCCAAGCATCCGAGAAGTCGGACCTTCCGAACCCGGAAGACTCAGACTACCACAGGCCGTTCAGCCGCTTTTTATGTTGATTTGCCAAGTATGTTGTTGCCCTTCTTAGCCGAAGGGGATTTTAGGTTCCTGCGACTATCCACGAGTGATAAATCGCCAATGCGCTCATGGAGCTTCGTTCAAGCAAACTCCGCGTTGCTCCCGAGTGACGGTCAAGCCGGAAGTTGAGTTCGCGGGCGGCAAGTCGCGACGCGCTGATCGGGAACGAGCCCCGCATCAGTCTCCATGAACGCGCGTGCCTGTACCTAGCAGCACCACAGCCGGTTGTTTCCGAACCCACACTCCTGGGAACATTCAAACCTATACATGATAGGTGCGGGAAGTCTCTGCTCCATCGGTTCATCAACACGACTTTGACCATCGCGGCATTGGCGTTTAAAGCTGCCGCTGCAGCGGTCAACCAACTGAAACAAATGCCCGCTCTCTCCTAAGGGGATCAGAACCCACACCTTTAGGAACAGCCGGATGGTGAGATCCGGCTGTTGATTTCGGGGGAGTTAGGGGCCAGCTTTTGGCAGCCCTTTTGAAACAGGGGTCAGGCCAGTTTGGGAACTGGAGGGTTCTGGTCGCGCAGGACCCGGTGGATGGTGGCCCGGGAGACGCGGTGGAGCTTGGCCAACTCACTCAGGCTCATGCCGGAGGCCCGGTCCCGGAGCACACGACCGCGGTCGATGTCGACCGGCTTGCGTCCGATGTGGCGGCCTTCGAGCCGAGCCCGGCGCATGCCGGCCCGGACCCGTTCGACGATCAGGCTGCGTTCAAGCTCGGCGATGGCGCCGACGATGACCACCATGGCCCGGCCGAGCGGCCCGCCGGTGTCGATGTTCTCGCGGAAGCTGACGAACTCGATCGACAGGTGGTTGAGTTCGTCCAGGATCTCAAGGAAGTGCCGAACCGAGCGGGCCATCCGGTCGAAGGCCCAGACCAGGACCACTTCGAAGCGGTGCTTGCGGGCGTCGGCCATGAGCTGGTCGAGCCCGGGCCGCTTCGCCTTCGCCCCCGAGATGGTGTCGGAGTACTCGCGCACGATCTCGAAGCCGCGCTGCGAAGCCATCTGGCGGAGGTCGTACATCTGGGTCTCGGGATGCTGGTCTACGGTCGAGACCCTGAGGTAAAGCACGGCGCGCTTCATCACCGCGCCCGCTTCAGGCCCTTGGGGTAGTTCTCCCGGACGAACTGCTCGATGAACTCAAGCAGGACATCGGTCATGTTCTTGCCCTGGCTGGCAGTGGCGACCTTGAAGGCGTTGTGGAGCTCGACTTCGACGTTCAGGTTCATGCGTTTCACCCTTGGTTCTTCCGGTTCCGGGGTTCGTTTCCTGGCTGGGACGATGGCTCACCTCCTCAAGAGGTGAGCTTATCTATATATGAGTAAGGTGGCCAGCCGGCCGGTCAGGCCGGCGGCCCCTGGTAGTGGCGGGTGGTGACGGCGATCGAGACGATGTCCTCCTCCGAGTTCTCGAGCACGGCGGCGATGGCGCGGAGCTGGGCCGGGTCCTCCGGGACCCAGCCGCTCTCGAGGGCATCCCACTGGGACAGCTCCATGCCGGCCAGCCGGGCGGCGGCTTCGGCGGTGAGGTTGAGATTGCCGCGGCGGCGCTCGACATAGAAGGCCAGGAGCCGGGAGAAGTGGAAGTGGGGAGGCGAGGGGGGCAGATGGGGCATATCGATATGTGTACTCATCTACTCATTATAGTTGAGAGCTTCCGGCCGCCCAAGACCAAAATCGCCCCCCTTGCACAAAAACGTGATGAGTATTTACTTATACCGGCCCGGACCCGGCTTCCTTCTTCGCCAACTTCACTGGCAGCCCCGCCGCTCTGGGCAACCAGTTCTACAACTACGGTGGCCTCGGTATGGGCCAGGGCCAGCTCGGGCAGTATACGAATGGCCAGCTCACCGGCGGCGAAGTTTCAACGCCTGAGTCCGGCAACTACCAGAACATGCACTCCGCGCCGATGCTCCCGAATTACCTGGGCATCCCGTTCCGCATTCTGGTCAGCCCCTTCATCAACTTCGATCCCGAGACCAAGACCACTGATGTCCTGATGTTCAACAGCAAGAACCTCGGCGCCCTGATCGTGCAGGAAGATCCGCACGTCAAGAGCTGGGAAGACGGCAACCTGAACATCAACAACATGTCGATGGAAGAGACCTACGGTTTCGGTATCCTCAACCAAGGTCAGGCGATCGCCATTGCTCGCAACGTCAAGATCCGCCCGAACGAATTCACCATGCCGGCGCGCAGCGTGTTCAGACCAGGTCTCTCCGTGACCGCGGCCCAGCAAAGCCCTCGCGCGGCGCGCCGGACCGCTAGACACAAGTGCATCTTGCCCGACCACTGCACTCTTCAGCCAACAGGCCTTCTTCTCCGTTGCTCGCTTCCAGCGTGTTACTCGCGTTTCTCGATACGGCTGCTGCGTTTGCCGGGCTGACTGACGCACTTCAGCGCTGCCCTCCTGGCCGAATCCGATCTCTGCCCTCAGCCAGGACCGGGCTGACCGCTGGCTCTTACTCACCTCCAGTCACGCTGTTTTCCTGGCAGCCATTTCCGTCCTCTTCCAGGCCCATCTCCCGCCCGTTCAGGAGATGGAAAAACCGGCCCCGGAAAGGAGGAACTTCTGTAACTGCATCTGTGGCACGGGGTTTTGCTCTGGAGATTGCACGCGTTTACGAGGGGACATTGATTTCCCTACGTAGCACTGGCACTTAGTGCACAGAACGGGCTGGAAATCGCCGCTCTAGTATAGGATCTTCCCCCCCAACACGATGAAAAAGGACAGGAATTGATCGGTTCTCCATCTACACTGCGCTCGAGCCGTACTCATATACTTCTGAACCTGGCCCTCTTCGAGACCGTTCCTGGACCCGCTCGCCCCAGGGAAGCCGGGGCATCTGGACTGGAACAAGCCCCCTCCGCCCACCGCCCCGCCCCACTAGACAAAGCTCTAATCGAGTGGCTTTAAAGCCGCAACAATCGGCAACATGGATTGAGACGTGTGGAATCGAGAGTTCGGCCTCGGATGCAGATTCGGGCAGGTCGTTCCTAGCTTCGCTCTAATAGAGCAAGGCCCAGGAGGTCAGAACAGGTTATAGCAACTCTCGACCACGCACTGGCCGAGACGCCGATAGCTTTCAAACTGGCTTTCCGTAAAGAACTGATTGAGGGTCTTGTCGTGAGGAAATTGCGCATGCTGTAACCAATAGTTCTGAATATCGCCGGGAAGATTCGGCAGATCGCCGGGATTCGACCCGCTCCCTGGCGCGCCTGGCGGCGCGCCGACAAGGGATGCTTTAATGTAGGTGATGCGACCGCAACAGCCATCAGGCGTTTCCGGGTACTTGATAGTTCCCTGGATAGCGTGCGCCGAGCTGAAGCGCGTTTTCGCAACCAATCGCAGTTCGGAAAGGTTCAGGTTGATCTCGACCCCGAAATCGATCCGGCACTTGCGAATGGCCATGCCGATGCCTTCAAAGAGATAGGTCTCGTCCTGCTCGGCGTCGCAGACGACGACGTTGTAACAGCGCCGGCGAATCAATTCGTATAGACCCATGTTGTCGAAGTGTCCGCCGTCGGTGAGATAAACATATTTATAACTGTCGTCTGTGCTTCCGATGAGCTCCGAGAAGAGCGCCAGACCCGTGGGCGAGCCCAAACCGCCTTTCCCGCTTGGCGCATCGCCGAGTTTCCGTCCGGCGCAGGACAGCTTGCGCGGGTTGGGTAGCCAGCAGCCGAGGCGAGCGTTGAACATGGTCAGCAGGAAGGCCGTTGCCGGTTTCGTGTGGTAGCCCCAGTTGGGACTGAGGGCGGCACCGGAGATTGCCATAGCCGTTGAGATATTCAGACCCCCTTCGGGGGCAGCATAGAGCTCGGTAGGCACGAAGCCGTTGAACTGCGTGCCCGGCTCGCCCTCCGTCCAGCTTGCCGTGTATCCCGTATAGAGCGGGGTGAAGGCGAAGGAGGCGCCTTTGCGCTCCTGATAGGCGAGGTCCTTGCCCGTAGTCAGGTTCAGGGTGGCGCAGAAGATGGGGAAGGGGCCGGGATAGTCCTGATCCGGGAGTAAGGCACCGCAGTTGGAGTCCGCGCGTGTCGCGGTCGTCGAAGCCAGTCAGTGGATTAGGGTCACGGCTGCGGTTCGAAGCGCCAAGATAGCAGCGCGTCAGCCGGTTGCGGTAGAAGGGGAACATGGAGAAGGCGTTCGCGTTGAGCCGCCAACCGAAGGTCAGCGATGCCAAAAACGAAACCAGAAGCCCGCTGCCGAGCCGCCATGGGTGGGAGCCGCTGCCGAGCCAGAGCTCGATCGTCCAGGAGAGCAGCACGAGCAGGCCGAGGATGTAGACGTAAGGGCCGACGGTGGCAAGCAGCTCGGCAGACAGGGCGGTCTTGGTCTTTGGAGCATCGGCTGCCGCTCCATCGGTCTTGGCGCTTTTACCGCTGGCAACGGAGGCGGCGGTTGTCGCGGCCCAGGCCAGCACGGTCGACCACTTTAAGGCGGAGCTGTAGATGACACTGGTTAAGAAATCAGGCGAGAGCAGGGCGATCGAAAAAAGGCCGAGCCATGCCAGCGCGATGAGGAGGGTGCTGGCCTGCAGCCGTCCGAGCAACTCGCGTATCCAGTCGTCAAACTGCCGCCCTACCGCGCCGACGAGGAGCCCGACCGTTAAAAACGGTATGGACGCGAGCAGGGGAACGCCGAAGATCAACTCTATGCCGGGAACCGGGCAGTGCATCCAGCGGGCTCCCCAGTGCTCCAGGGTGGCGACACGGATAAGCACGGCAAGGAGGGCAAAGACCGCCGCTCCCCCAAGGGAGACCAGCGAACACAGAGCAGAAAAACCCAACCGGGCCCAAAGTCCATACCGCGGTAGAGCCCTGCCGCCGAGAGCCACACCCATGCTCAAAAGGAATAGTGCTCCAGCAACGCCGGCGTATTGCCATGCTGATGGATCGGCGCTGACAAAAGCGTAGCTCAGTGGAATGGCGGGAAACATGAGCAGGGCAAGGATGAAGCTGGTATCCCAAGGATGACTTGATTTGCGCCGCGTCTTCCTCTCACAGTCGAGAACATCTGCCAGCGGACCAGGGCAAGGTGGGATGGTGCCGGGCGCAGTGGACGCTCGGACGGCCTGGTCGCATGCCCGGATATAGGAGTGCTCATCACTCAAGAGAAGAGCCAGATAAAAAGCGCCAACCAGAAAGAGGATCAGCCCGGAAACTATCCAGAACAGCGATTTCTGGTTCTTCTGTAGGACTCTTGCATTGCACGGCGCCTGCTGAGGCTGGCTTAGCGCGTTGCATAAATTGAGCCGGGGACATCCGCTCAGATCCAAACGTTTCCCGGCCCAGGATGCCACGGAATATCGCAGAGTGCAGCCATAGTGGTGTGAGAAGGTTTCCGCTGCGATGCCAGAGGCTGCGCCCTTCGCGAGTCCCGAAATGGCGAATGTGTACTGGCCTTGGACACCGGGGCCCGTGGCGGCGAAATGACCGGCGATGCTGGCCGGCTGCGTGGTCTCCCGTTTGGTGCAGGCGCTCCCGGGGTCGGCCCATGGCACAGAGAAGAGCCAGGGAATGAGCAGCATGAAGAGGAGCGCGGAGATGAGCACGATCTGGTTCAACAGCGTGTTTCTTATCCAGATGGCGATAGCGGTCCAGGTATCGAGAGTGAAGAGGCCCTTTTCCGGCGTTAGGTAATTTGAGTAGCTGCGCAGCCAGCGTATCTCGAAAGGGGCGCGTTGCGGCGGAAGGGAACGTTGGATGGAGGCGTCGTATTTCGGATCATCTTCTGGACTTTTCCGATTGGGAATGCAATTCGTCGAGGCCGGGATGGGCGACATGGCGGCTTGCACCTCCTTCAACGCTTCCTTGCACGCAAAGCAAGAGTTGCGTCCCAACCTTTGTCGCGCTGTTTCGCGTTTCAGCCAGGCGACCAGCCAGGCGTGGATGTAGCCTCCGCCGGAAACGGAAGACAGATAATCGTAGTCGTTCAGCTTCTGCTTAGAAGCGAGACCTTGCAGAACGCCGAGATTGAAAGTGGCACTTCGGATGCCGCCGCCGGACAGGCATAGGCCGGAGAGCTTTTCCAGCCGAGCCCAGTCGTATACCGTCGCGGGTCGCTTTGGGTCAGTTAAATCCGGTGGCCACGGTTTGCAGTCTCCTCCATGGACGGCACGCACTTTGCATAATGTCGGAGCTTCCTGCTCCAGCAGCCATTTACTCGGCACATAGTCGACAAGATTAGCAAGCGGCTGCTGAAGCCCCGGGTTGCTGCGCATGCAATCTAAAATGTCCTTCTCCGCACAAGGGGCCAGCGATGGCAGCGTCGTTTGCTGAATCGCCCAATCACGTACCGTCCTGAGCTCCGGGACAGCAATCAAGAGCTCCGTGCTGATTGGCTTCCCGATGTCTTTCGCGTAAGCAAGAACACGTTGCGATAGTTCCTCGAGATAGTCACTTCCCATTGGTTGTTCTCCTGGCATGGGTTTGTCGTATCTGACCCTGGCAGTACCGTTTGTTCCTGCCCCGCGTCCTGCGTCAATGTGCCGTGTGGAGCACATCCGCGAATTGAAGTCCGTTGCACTTCGCAGCTACAGCGTCGTTGTTCGGCACGGAGGAGGATTCGTTCGTCGCGAAGCACTGGATCTTGCGGTGGTGAAACTCCCGGATGGGCTGGTCCGCTAAGTCGCGAAGTGATTGCGCGGTTCGCGCCTTGCAGTAATGCTGTTCGTACACGTTTTGCGTTCCTCGCGAGTACGCCCAGTGACAGTCCTGCCCCTCGCTATCGAGTACCCTGTCCGAGACGAAGCGGATGCCGAAAGCTAGGTCCGCCGCGGTCGGTACTGCGATAGCGCTTACGATGGCCGAGCTGCTGTGGTACTCTTTCGCGGCGTGCAGTGGTATCCCTGCGAGCGTTCCGATGTAAGGCAGCTCGACGAACGGCGGCAGCAACGGCAGCAAAGGCCGTCCCTTAGCCAGCACCGCGGAAAACGAAGATAGATCGAAGAGCACGATGGAATCTACCCGGACATGCGTGTTCACGCTGTGTGTCGCCACGCGCGAAAGGTCAGGATCGCTCGTGTTCTGATTGGCGCTGGACCAGTATTTAGGGTCAGCCGATTCCGCAGCAGTAAGCCTTACGTCCATCTCAGCACCGGACGCGCCCACGGTGCTGCGCGGAGTTACCGAGAGGTTTAGATTTCGGCCAATGTTGATTTTCGTCGTCTGATAAGTGGAGAGCCCGGCCAACACTGCTTGCGCTTCCGCGGACAGACCGCCCGTAGCGACGGCCGCTGCAGTGGAGGCCGCCTTGGAAGCGGTGGCAGTCCCGCCGCCACCGCTGGAGCCGGAAGAGCCGCCCTGACCGGATTTTCCACCGCCATTGCCGGAACCGCCACCTAACGCACCGGCCACGGCGCCAGCCACCGTGCTCCAGTCAGGCGCCGAGCTCGCATCGAGGAAGCTCTGCGATGTAGTGTCAACCTCAGCGGTGTGCCCGGAAACGGTGCGCACCGAAACAATGCCATCATTCAGGAAGCTGTCTTTGTTCGCGATGCCCTTGGCTGTAAGGGCAGTGCGGAGTTTGGCTCGCAGGTAGCTTTGGTACGCAGTGAGATCGTGGTTGAAGGCGTCGATCAAGGGATTAAGAGCGCTGTTGAAGGCGTCGGCGCTCTGTGTGAGGTCGTAGGGCGTGAACTCATGCGGGTACTGTTGGCTCATTTTGTAATGAAAGAGGAAATCGGCGATTGCTCGGCGCGCCAGTCCCAGTTCGCTCGGCTGTGTATCTTGCGGGCCTGTGCGGTGCAGAAGCAAAGTAGCTGCGCGCCGGAAGCACTCAAGGTAAAGGTCAGGTGACGGATGTCTGCCGGAATCATTTTGGGCGTAGATCTCCTGCCGTACAATTCCTATCTGGTCAGCCGTTTCGCAGTCGCGGACTCTATCGAGCCGCAAGTCCGGATCATTCACCTGGCCCACCAATTGAAGCGCTCTGGCCGTCTGTCCGGTTAGGTCTTGTTCTTGAGCTAGCCCGGTCTTAATCTTTTTGTCCGCGCGGCGCAGAGTTATACGGGCCTGCCTGTTCTGCGCCCAGACCTGCATGCCTTCCTGAATCCGCGGAGGGCCGCACTGGGTGCCGGCAGCGTCCTCGACGTCCTCTATTCGGTTGATTGCGCAGTTGGTGACCCGCGCTGGATTTTCCGCAGCGATGATAGCGAGCAGCAGATTTGTGAGCCGCGGCTGCAAAGGTTGAAAGAGGGTGGTGTACCCCAGGCAGTACTCCCCGACAAGGCATACGTTCTGTCCGGGAGCGTCATACGCTCTCACGCTTTGCGCCATGAAAATCTTCTGTCGGAGCCCGGCGAAGGGCTTGCTTGACTCGAACGGATCGCGGTAATCGGCATTGTCGAGCACCGTCATTCCGGTGAGATACTTGTAGAAAGGTGGATCGAAATAACCTTGGTCCGCCATCGCCAGCTTGAGATACTCCCAGCCGGTCAGAACCCCCCGCTGCAGCCCCGTGTTATGGTCGTTCACCGTCTGCCGGATAACCTGGTTGGCGGCCCCGAACTGATCTGCTCGTTTGGTCGAATTCTGGAGCACCCAACCGTTGATGATCATCTCCGGGCGCGGCAGGTCGAGGAGCGCCAGGACACGCTTCTGCTCACTGATTGCAGCATCGTCGCCCAGGTTTGCGCCTTCTGCGAAAACTATCAAGTCGCCTGCTGCTGACGTGGAAGCCTGGACTTGTGCCGAGGATTGGCCGTCAGCACCCGAGCCCTTGCCGGCGCCGGTCTTCTTCGCACTGCTGTTCTCGGAGGAAGACCCCCGCCCTTCGAAGAACTGCTAGCTCCTTTGCTCTTGGTCTTACTGGTTGAGTCTCCGCCCGGGCTGGAGCCTTCGCTTTGGTTTGCGTTCTGGCTCCCGCCTGCGCCCGCGCTCGTACTCGGCGCAGCTTGCTTGTCCGTTCCTGTTGCAGCTCCCGGCGACGCCGAGTCAGTCTGGTCATCCTGACCTGCGGAAGGCGCAGGTGCGGCTGTAGCGTTAACTAAGCTGGCGGCAGTGGGTGCGTCCAGCGAGTACACGCGCGCTACCGGGGACTCTGAACCGGGACTCCAAGCTAGTCGGTGCACTGCGTCGAGAAAAGCTTGAAGATCTGTACACGAAGGCGAGCCAGATACAGTAATTCGGATTCTGCCTCCGCCCGCATTCTGGGCCGCGAACCATGGTGAGCCCAAGGCTGTGATGCTTGCCGCTGGATCACCGAGCGAGCGTGCATGAGGAACCTCGAAATCGAACGATGCCGTAGACTTTGCCGTGAGCACGAGCGGGAGCCAAATCTGAATGAGGCGGTTGAGAACGGTATTGTCTGTACTTCCTGTCTTTCCCGCGGCGCGTGTCAACACCAAGGTATTAGTATCCAGCGCCGTTAAGGTGAACGGGGCGGCCTTTCCTAACACGGTAGCGACATCTATTGCAGAGGCGGCGGATGCACGAGACTCGAATACAGGATTCGGCGGTGGTGGGGGGCCTGCACGCACGGGGCATGAGGACAGAGCCAGAACCGGAGGCGAGCACGGCTGTCCTTGGGGCGACGGAAATAAGCATAACGCCTTGTTGCCAAGTGGAATTTCGCATAGCCAGTGGTCAAGGTGACACACGGCTACTGGTACGCTGGCAGCTAACTTGGTCGAAGGCGGCTGGAGCGAGGCGCCGTTCGCGTTGCGGCTTGCGCTCCCGGTCACCTTCTTGTTTGCCGCTGGTGCAGTGCCGCTCCTAGGTTTTTTGTTTGGCGCCGGAGTAGCTGGGCTAGTGGTTGCAAGACCCGAGTAACCGAGCATGGCAGAACACAGCGAGCACGCAAGGATTCCACCGATTAAGGAACCAAGAAGAGAGCGCACGGATCTGCACAGGAGCAGCGCCATTGCAGCAACCTCGATAGAAGTTCAGTGGGGGCCCATGGGGAGTACAGCGAACGGTAGTCGAATCAGCGCGCGGATCTGACGCATAACCAGCAACCAAAGCGTGCAATGCGTGTAACAGCGGTTCGCAGTGGGAATCATCGTGCCCGTTGAAGATACTTTTGTCAATATCTTTCTTTACTCTAGTTGCAGGCCATGATCTATGGGCGGAGATCGCAGATCATGTATGACCACCAAGCGTCCATTTGCCGGTAAGTTCTCAACTTTTCACTTGGTAAAGTCGCAGATCTCGCCACTGTCAACGGCGGTCGAATCCCACCGGCCATGCTGGAGACAATGAGTCCTACACCGCCAGCAGCCTTGGTGGTGGTTAGTCCAGAACTCGGAAAGCTGACGCTCGGGTGACCGTGGAGTGGCTCGTCGAGCAGAACGAGTAGAAGGAACAAGTCAGAGTACTGCCATAACGCATCGCCCAACTTGTTCGACGAGTCCCTCGAGAAGGTCGTATGCTGTTCAGAAGGCCCTTGGCGGCCTTTTGAGACGTCGTTCTGTATCAGGCTGCTGTGAACGCCGACCCGCTCGAAACGTCGCAGAGGGAAGCAAAAGCAAGCTGGATGGACTCATTGACGTTTCGTGTCGTGAACGGAGATCCGGAACCACACTGCTGTCCAGCACCTGCTCGTTCCCAAACTGACGCCCGCTTGGGGCAACGATTCATAGGAGGCGGCACAAGCTGTCCGTGATACAAGGATCGCAGGACGACTTTGCCAAAGGGACAGACAAAGCTCGAATCGCATGCGATACTTCAGTGTCTTCTTCTGACCGTTAAGGAGGCTCCGATGGACAAAGCCAAATGGATCAGATTTGCAGTCTATTCAGGGATCATCCTGTTCACCCTCGTCCAGGCGTACCTTCATCGCCAGTTTCTGGTTGCGCATGGTAATGGGCATGTGGACCTCAAGCTGTTCGCCTGGGCACTGGCTTGGGTCGCGTATGTGGTGTTGTTTTGCACACGGAAACAGGGGCACACAGATCGATTCGTCAGCTTCGCGTTCGTCCTTAGCTTCCTGCTGCCGATCTTTCTGCACATCTGGTAGGAGCGGGCCGCTGGTGGTTGTGGGTTGACGGTTATCAAGGCCATTTCGGCGTGGAAGCATAGCCGCCGGTCCTATGAGCCTTTCGTATGGCATAGTGGTTCAGCCACCCCTCTCCCTATCTTCGTGGCTTATCGACGGAACAGGGGCGCACGGGCGGTCCGTGCGTGAGTGAAAGCTTGCGCTTGCCTCTTATCGGCTGTACCAGAAAAGGGCCTCTCGACCGGAATGTCCTCTTTGCGGCGTTCGGCGGCGTGATGCTTAAGGGAAGGCCGATTTCGATTCGTCAAGACAGGCCACTAGGGAGAGGACCCAGGCCGTCCCACGCGTAATTCGGCAGTTTGTGTTTTTAGTCGACTCGATGCTCCAAGACATTCCGCTCGCGCAGGGCTTCATAAAGCTGTGCAGGTCCCAGCAAGACTTCTTTAAGACCACTACGGACATGTTCTGACTCCAGCGCCTGCTTGCTCAGAGAGGATAGCGCGCGAAGAGCGTCCATGATGGCGTTGATGAGTTCGTGATTCAGATCGGGCGAGTTGGCGAACTGCTCCTTGGTGTTGTTCGCCGCCTGCTGCCTCAACGTGTCCGACTCCAGCAGCTTGCCCTTGATCACGTCGTTCACGTAGACGAGCTTGTCCTCCTCGGTCAGTCTCGCCTTCGAAGAGGTCATTGACCTTGGCGATGATCTCGCCAGCCGCGCCTTTTCCTTCTCCTGCACGGAGCCGGAGCCTGTGTCGGTCAGCGGCTTCAGCGTCGGTGCGTCGCCTTCGCCAAGAGGCAATGCTGCGGTTCCCGCGTTCATGCAGGATGTGGTGCGTCAGCACCACCTTCGAGAGATCGACTCCGTCCCGCTCGCGGCCAAACTCCAACAGCGGCAGCAGTCGCTTGTAGAAGATAGCCCGCTTCTCGAGCCCCGTGTTCCCGTAGTCGAAGATCTGCGACAGGAACGTGTAGGCGTGACCGAAGCTGCCCATGTCGCGCTTGAACAGCATCAGCGCCTCCATCTCAGCGTGAGCGTCTTCGGCTGCGCCGTCGTCGCCTGCGGACTTGCGCAGCCTTCCAACGTTCACTGAGCTGCTTTGAATTGGCGCACCAGCCGATCCGCCACCGGCTCCAGAGCGCGCACCAGATCGCCCTGCTTCGACTGCGGGTTCAGCTCCACCGTCACAACGCGGTCCACCTCGAACTCGTCGTAGTGTCCGGCTGCATCCAGCTTGGCACGCAGGTTGTAGACCAGGTTCGGATCGGTCACGTCCTCCAGCGTTGCCGTCGTCGTAGTAGGTCTTGAACGCCTCCAGGACCTCTTCGGCATCATTCACGAAGTCCAGCACAAATGTCGTGTCCTTAATGCCGAAGCGGCCCGAGTAGGAGCGGTTCAAGCGCGATAGCGTCTGTACTGCCTGGATACCCGCCGAGCCGTTTGTCCACATACATCCCGCACAGCAGCGGCTGATCGAAGCCGGTCTGGAACTTGTTCGCTACCAGCAGAATCTGGTATTCGTCCGTCTTGAAGGCCTCGCGGATGTCCCGCCCGCGCAGATTCGGGTTCAGCACTTGACTGTTCTCCGTGAATGGGTCTGCGCCGGACTCCTTATCGTTTACCTCACCGGAGAACGCGACCAGCGCGCTCAAACGATAGCCGCGCGACTGGATGTACTTCTCGATGGCCAGCTGCCAGCGCACTGCCTCTAGCCGGCTACCGACCACGACCATCGCCTTTGCGTGACCGTTCAAGCAGCGGTTGGACATTCTCACGGTAGTGCTCCACCACGACCTGCACCTTCTGCGAGATGTTGTACGGGTGCAGCCGCACCCAGCGCATGATCCCCTTCATCGCCGTCGTGCGTTCGACCTCTGTTTCGTCGTACTCCTTGCCATCATGGGCGAGCTTGAAGGCGAGCTTGTAGGTCGTGTAGTTCTGCAGCACGTCGAGGATGAAACCCTCCTCGATCGCTTGCCGCATGGAGTACACATGGAACGGCTCAGGCAGGTTCGTCGGTCCTGCTGGCTGATCTGGATCTGGCCTGCGGCCAAACAACTCCAGCGTCTTTGCCTTCGGTGTCGCCGTGAACGCAACATAGGTGATGCCCGTATCGGCGGTGCGAGCCGTCATCTGCGCCCGCAGCACGTCTTCGAAGCCAACTTCGCCGCCGTCCTCGATCTCCTGCCACTCTTCGGCGCTGAGCACCTGCTTCAGCTTCGCGGCTGCCTCGCCCGTCTGCGAACTATGCGCCTCGTCGGCGATCACAGCGAAGCGTTTGCCCTCGGTCGCTGCAAGCTCGCGACACCTTTTCCAGGGCGAACGGGAAGGTCTGGATCGTGCAAACGACGATCTTCTTATCGCCGGAGAGCGCCTCCGCCAGCTCCTTGCTCTTGCTGCCGCTCTCGCCCTTGATGCTGGTCACAACACCCGTCGTGCGCTCGAAGTCGAAGATGGCGTCCTGCAACTGCTGGTCGATCACGTTGCGGTCGCACACCACGAGCACGGAGTCGAACACCTTCTTGTGCTCGGCATCATGCAGGTCTGCAAAGAAATGCGCCGTCCATGCAATCGAGTTCGTCTTGCCCGAGCCTGCCGAATGCTGGATCAGATATTTGCCGCCCGCACCTTCCGCCTTTACGGCGGCCAACAGCTTCCGCGTCGCGTCGAGCTGGTGGTACCGCGGGAACAAATAGCGCGTCAGCTTCTTCTTGTCGTCCTTTTCCGTGACAAGGTAGCGGCCCAGGATGTCCAGCAAGCTCTCGCGCTCCCAAACCTCCTCCCACAGATAGCTGGTTCGATGGCCTGCCGGCGATGGTGGATTGCCGGCCCCGCCGTTGTCGCCCTTGTTGAAGGGCAAGAAGCGAGTGGCCGGTCCCGCCAGCCTGGTCGTCATCTGAGCTTCGGAGTTGCTGACGGCGAAGTGAACCAGTGCACCACCGGGAAAGCTCAACAGAGGCTCGGCCTTTTGGCCTTTCGGCTGCGGATGCCGGTCGAACCGATACTGATCTACGGCGTCCTTCACGTTTTGGGTGAAGTCGGTCTTCAATTCCACCGTGGCGACGGGCAGGCCATTCAGGAAGAGCACGAGATCAAGGCAGTTCTCATTGCCCTCGGAGTAGCGCACCTGGCGGACGACGCGCAAGCGGTTGGCCGCGTATCGGGTCGTGATCGCCGCATTGATGCCGGAGGCAGGACGAAACTGCGCCAGGGCAATCTTGCTCTTCACTGGGAAGAGCTCGATGCCGTTCCGCAGTACGTCTAGTGTTCCGCGCGTATCCAGATTCTGGCGAAGTTGGTCGAGTAGACGGGAGTCAGCTCCAAGGCCGTGTCCTTTGGCTAATGACTGCCATGCTTCCGGTTGCGACTCCTGCACCCACGCAATCACATCCTCAGGGAACAAAGCCCGCACCCGGTCGTACTGGGCGGAAACAGCCTCCTCATATACCCAGCCATGCTGCCCGAGGTACTCGGCAATCTCGACCTCGAAGTGAATCTCTTTGTGCAGGCTCATGCAGCCTCTTTCGGGGTGAAGTTGCGCACATCGATCTTACCGGTGACGGCAGAGGAGATGAGGGCGCTGCGACGTTCTTGGAGTAATCTAGTCCCGTCTTCGGCCATCTCTATTAAGCGGTCAATAGCCCCAGTGACTTGATCTAGGTATTCAACGATGGCTTCCTGTTCATCGGGTGTTGGAATGATGAGTAGCATCGAACCAAGTTCTTGCGCGTTGAGATGGGGCTGGGCAGCTCGCGTCCTTTCAAGATCGATTTGGTTCTCTTTGAGATACGAACTTAGCAGTGCATATTGAACAAAGTATGGGTTCACATCCACACATCTTAAGATCATGTCGAACCCGGCGATGCACGGGCCATATCCTTTACGGATAATGGCCGAGTCACCCGTATATGCGCCACTCCGGACAACGATTATGTCGCCCGGCTCAAGCCAAAAGGCTCTGTCCCCTGGAATGTCGCTGGGATCAATCAAGACGAGATCATCCTCGTACAGCTTCCCAGCATGCACGTTTGTCGCCCTTATAAGTGGAGTGCCTGAGTCTCTATAGACTGGAGGCTCACCGATTCCATATCGGATTGACCCTATGCGTTTGACATAGCTAGTAGACCATTCGTAAGGAAAGTGACCAACTCCGCCAATATTCGAATCCTTTGTCGGGGCATTGGGATCGAGGCCCTTGGTGACTGCGTGCGAGATGACCGCCTGACGCTTCTCCTTCAGCAACTCGATCAGCCGCCGCTGTTCTTCGATGAGCTCTTCTATTTTCTTTGTTTCATGATCTAAGAAGGACGCAACGTTCCGCTGCTCTTCCATTGGAGGGAGCGGGAGATCGATGAGTGTGAATTTTTCGTATCTCATGGCTTGTCCATCACGGACTAGGTTGGATGTGGTCTGAAGTGCTTGGATATATAGATCGGACTTGAAAAGGTAACGGAAAAAACCCGGATATACAGAGTCCACTGGAGCGAGCATCACATACGCCGAACTAATGCAACCCCGAATGCCGCTCCATTCAAGGCCTCCTTGAAATGAGCGCATACTGATGACAAAGTCATCAGGCTCTACGTGCTTGAGGATTTCGGCTCCATGGATCACTCGCACAACGGCTCTGCCTTCGGCCTGCATGAACGCTTCCTGTGTAACGATGCCATGCTTCTGCGAAGCCGTGAGCTGCTCGTCTGAATCACGAACACGCTCCTTGCGCTGAGCAAACAAGCGTCGGCTCCGGTAGATGTCCCAGTGCTCCGGCACCCCGCCCAGCCAATCCACCCCACTGTCTTTGTATCGCTCGTAGCGCGGTAAGCTCATTCAGCCTCACTTTCCCGCGTGTCCTGCATGTAAAACTCCTGAAGCTTGGCCTGAAGCAGCTTTTTATCGGGAAGCGCTGTCTGATACTCGGCAATCAGCGCGGGGGACAACGTGCGGCTCAGAGCATATTCCACCACCTTGTCTTCCTTACTGGCACAGAGCAGCACACCGATGGAGGGCTGTTCGTGCGGCTTACGGACATCGCGGTCCAACGCCTCCAGATAGAAGTTCAGCTTACCGAGATGTTCAGGCTCGAATCGCTGCACCTTGAGTTCAAACGCAACCAGGCAGTTGAGGCCACGATGGAAGAAGAGCAGGTCTAGCGCAAAGTCACGCGTTCCCACCTGCACGGGAAACTCCGAGCCGATGAAGCAGAAATCCCGGCCGAGCTCCAGCAGAAAATCCTTCATCCGGCTAAGCAATGCCTGGTGAAGGTCATTCTCGGTGTGTTCTCGCGGCAAGCCGAGAAACTCGACGTTATAGGCGTCTCTGAAAACGTCTATCGCCTCTGGGTGCATTTGTCTCACCGCTGCCGAGACTTTTGGCGGCGACAGCACCACTCGCTCAAACAGAGCTGCGTTGAACTGGCTTTCCAATTGGCGGCTTGACCAGCGTTCCTTCGCTGCCATGCGGACATAGAACTCGCGCTCTTCCGGCCTCTTGCTCTGGCCGAGAATGATGAGGTGATGGGTCCAGGGTAATTGTCTCAGCAGTGCCGAGACAATTGCTTCATCCCGGTACGCCTCATAAAATTGCTTCATTCTGAATAGGTTGGGCCGGGAAAAGCCGCGCAGCCCTGGATGCGTATGGGCGATGAACCGGGCCAGATTCTCGACCGTCCCAGAGCCCCATTCGGCAGCTTCAATCTTGCGGCTAATGTGCTCGCCCACCTGCCAGTAGAGGTCGATGAGCGCGGTATTCACGGCGCGGTAGGCGTTTTGCTGAGAAGTTGCGATCAATGCAACGATCTCGGTAAACCCGTCGGGATCGGGCTGCGGCACAGCCAACGCGGACTGATGTCGGTTCGGCTTTGTCGTCATGCGCTCAACCCCGCAATCATGGTCAGAATACGGTCGGTGACGACCTTGAGGTCCGCGTCGATCTCCGCAAGCTCCCGTGGCGGCTTGAAGACATAGAAGTGCCGGTTGAACGGGATCTCATACCCTACCTTCGTCTTCTCATGATCGATCCAAGCGTCCGGCGCGTGAGGCAGCACCTCGCGCTCGAAGTAAACCTCCACATCCTCACTGAGCGGAACATTCTCGGTGTCGCGGAGGTCGGCATCGGGCATCGGCTTTCCCTTCATCTTGCCCTTGGTGCCGAGTACAACCTTGCCCTCAGCGTCGCGCAAGGGCCGCTCAACCGTGATCGTCCGATAGCCAAAGCTCTCGTTCGGGAAGATGAGCGAGATCGGCACACCGTCGCGCCGAACCTCCTTGAACTCGCAAAAGATGCGTGTGATCTCGTCGATGTGCTCCGGGCTGAGCTCCTTGCGCTTGTCGCCCAGGCTCTTCCGCATCCGCTGCCAGAAGCTGGAGGCGTCAATCAACTGCAGCTTGCCCTTGCGGTGCGGCAGCTTGTGGTTCGTCACAACCCACAGGTAGGTCGAGATGCCGGTGTTGTAGAACATCTCCGTGGGTAGCGCGACGATGGCCTCTACGAGGTCGCACTCCAATAGGTACTGCCGGATGTTGCTCTCACCTGAACCGGCCCCGCCCGTAAACAGCGGCGAACCGTTCTGGACGATGCAGAACCGCGCCCCGCCATCGGCAAGCGGGCGCATCTTTTTGACCAGGTGCAGCATGAAGAGTAGCGAACCATCCGAGATGCGAGGAAGTCCCGGCCCAAAGCGCCCATTGAAGCCCTGCTCCTCGTACTCCTTGCGGACGGCCTTCTCTGACTGCTTCCATTCGACGCCGAACGGCGGATTGGAAAGCATGTAGTCGAACACCTGATGTGCGTGGCCGTCGTTGGCGAGCGTGTCACCTGGCTTGATGTTCGCCACGTCCTGCCCCTTGATGAGCATGTCGGCTTTGCAGATGGCGTAGGACTCATCATTCAACTCTTGGCCGGATACAGTCAGCCGCGCCTTCGGGTTGTGCTCATGCACCCATTCGCCTGCCACAGAGAGCATTCCGCCCGTGCCGGCTGTCGGGTCATAGATCGTCCTGACGACGCCGGGTTTGGAAAGAACATCGTCATCCTCGGCAAAGATGAGGTTGACCATGAGGCGAATGACCTCGCGGGGAGTGAAGTGCTCGCCGGCGGTTTCATTGGAGAGTTCCGCAAACTTGCGGATCAGCTCCTCGAAGATGGTGCCCATGTCCGCATTGCTGACCTTGTCCGGGTGCAGGTCGATCTTGCTGAACTTTTCGGTGACAAGGTAGAGCAGGTCGGCGTTGGCGAGCCGGTCGATCTGCGCCTCCAGCTTGAAGCGGGAGAAGATGTCTTTGACGTTGGGCGAAAAGCCATGGAGGTACGCCGCAAGGTTCATGGCGACGTTATCCTGATCGCCAACGATGGCCTTCAAGTCCATCGGCGAAGTGTTGTAGAAGGTGCTGCCGGACGCCCGAGTCAGATAGTGATTGACGCCGTCCCCAGAGACATCGCGCTTGGCAGCCTCCTTCAGAACAGCTTGCTTCGTCGGCTCCAGGACACAGTCCATCCGGCGCAGAACTGTAAACGGCAGAATCACTTGGCCGTACTCATGGGGCTTGTACTTGCCACGCAGCAAGTCCGCCACTGACCAGATGAAAGAGGAAAGATTCATCCTCGAATGTTATCGCGTTAAGCCATGACCGCGTCACGTGCCAGTCGCACTCGGCCATGCCGTTCGCGGGAATGTCTGGGACGCGTTTCTCCCGCCGCGTGTCCTATTCTCTGGACTGCCAGAGCGCAAGTGGCTGTTCTATAGCACACGCAAAGATCGTGTATCTACACGACAGCCACCGGAGGGCTGTCTGGCACTCCAACCGGCACACCTTCTGCTCATGGCTGGCGATGGCAGGTGCGTCGATCAAAGAGATTCAGGAACTCGCGGGACACAAGACGATCACGATGTCTGCCCGGCTTTGGCCGGAGCACTGGTTGTCTGTTATCGATCGAATCGCCTCAAGCACCCAGCAAGTGATGACTTTGATTGAGCCATCATCAATGGAACGTCAAGACAAGCCGAATTATCGGTAACGATCACCACAACAGATTGTGCTTGCACGGCCTTCTCTGATGATGTGTTGCCTCGCTTATTCGGCCTTGGGAACACCTGCCGATTGGAAAGAAGCTGTTGTTACGACTACGATGGCAACGCCTGAAGTTCTAAACTTTCGTAAGAGCCCAGCCAAAGGGTCAAGTGAGAGGTTGTGTGAAAATCTTTCTTAGCTCGACGTTTCTTGATCTCGCTGAGGACCGGCAAGCCGTCTTAGAGGCACTTCGGCGCAGACGCGCTTCCACGCTTGCGATGGAGGATTTTCTAGCTACGCCCACGACGCCCGCTGAGACAGCATTGGAAAATCTGCGGAACTCCGACGTGATGATTCTGGTGATCGGGTTCAAGGCTGGCAGCCTGTTGTCCGATGGCACGGGCCGAACTTACACGTGGGCTGAATATGAAGAGCTGCTGCGTTTAGGAAAAGAAGCGCTGGTTTTCGTCAAAAGGGACCGAGGGTGGTTGAGGAAAAGAGCGGCGTGGAAGAATAAGGAAAAGAGTCCCGAGAGGAGGAAGGCGCTCAAAGATTTCCTCGACATGGTCGGGAAGAAGTACACGTATGACACCTACGAAACTCCGGATCAACTCGCCTTACACGTAATCCAATCGCTTGATCGCTGGGAAGCAAAGGGTCGTCCCGGCGCGAGAAAGACGTTTGCCTCGATCGAGGATTACTTCGCCGGCAAGAACCCTGCCGGCCACTTCCAGTTGCTTGACTTCGGCACGACACTTTTGGGTCGTGACAAGGAGTTCGAGGCACTCGACGAATTTCTTGGTGATGCCGCGAAACGCGTGGCGATTGTCAGTGGTCGTGGCGGGATCGGAAAGAGCAAGCTGCTTTACGACTGGGCTCGACACCATGAAGCGGATTCTCTGTTTCTCAAAGACCAGCCTTTCTGGCACGAGGATTCCGAGAAAGAAATCCCTGTCGATTGCAAGGTATTGATCGTGGATGATGCGCACCGGCTTGAATCGCTCGGAAACGTTCTACAGCTTCTTCGCGATACAGCCAAGCATCGTTCGCTGAAACTGCTGCTTTCGACTCGTCCCGGCAGCAGTGCGCGGTTGGCTCAATCGCTTTACCAGCATCTGGACTCGGCGCTTATCGTTCAATTTCCTGAACTGAAGGAGCTCACGCGTGATGAGAGCCGCGCGCTCGCGGAACAGGTGCTCGGGTCTGAGTTTCAGACGTATGCCGCTCACCTTGCGGAGATCGGCAGCAACAGTCCCTTAGTGATTGTTGCTGGGGGAAGGCTCATCGCAACCCGCCGTATCAACCCTGCGTCGTTGACCGCGTTGGACGAGTTCCGCGCGGCCATCTTCCATCGCTTGCTGAACGAGATGGATTTGACGGGACCACGCTTCGCGATCAATCCGCCTCGGCCGGTTCTTGAGCTGATAGCAATTTTCGGGCCTGTCGATGTGGAGCGGCTGGACTTTCAAGAGTCAGCTCGGCAGTTGCTGCAACGGCCGGTGGACGAGATCCTTTCCACCATTGATGCGTTAGCAGCTACCGGAATCGTCATTCCGCGTCCGAAACCTGTGCGCGTCATTCCCGACGTGCTCTCGGATTGGCTAGTGGAAGACCGCTGCATTGGACCGGGTGGACGGACTACCCACTATGCGGATCGGGTCTACGACACGTTTGGGGCACACTCGCTTAAAAGCCTGATGCGAAACCTTGCGGAGCTTGATTGGCGGAAGGGACAAGCCGGAGAAACGGGGCTAAACCTTCTGGATACCATCTGGGCCGACATACACACCCGCTTCCGCAATGGGGACGAATATGCGAGGCACAGTATTTTGGGCGAACTTGAGCCTGCGGCGATATATCAACCGGTTCAGGTGCTGGGACTCATCAGAACGGCGATTGATGCACCAGTGGTCCTGGAAGAAGGGGGAGACGGTAGCGGCTACCGACTAGGGCAGTCCTACCTCGTGACTGCGTTACCTGGACTGTTGGAAGGAACGGCATACCACCCTGAACATATCCGCGAGTCTGTTGGGCTTCTCTGGAGACTCGCAAAAGGCGAGCACGACCGGAACAGCACCGGAAGCAGCGCACGGACGGTGTTGAAGCGACTTGCATCCTGGCGGCGTTACACCGATGCGGCCTTTAATTTCGCCATGCTCCTCCAAGCAATTCGGCTCATGTCGCGGCCTGACGCCTTCACGGAAGAGTACACGCCATTTGACATCATCCGTCAGCTTTTGGAAAAGGATGGAGAGTTTACAGAGCGGCAGGACGAAACGACCATGTCGTTCGGGGGCTTTGGCCTCAACTATGCGGCGGTAGGTCCGGTGCGCAGGAGTGCCCTGGACTACCTCGATTTCGCGCTAGCTGGTGATGGGATTCCCGCGATTCAGTCCATTGCAATCATGGAGAAGCTCCTGCATAACTACCTTAACCGTATGGGGCGAGCCTCATCGCCGGAAGAGAAAACCTGGCAAGACGCGGAGCAGGCGCGTTGCATCGACTCGCTCTTAAGCCGTTATGAGGAGCCAGCCAGCGATGTCCTCAAGGCGAGGATTTTCGACGCCCTGCGGTCGGCGACAGCAATCAGTTGCCCAGACTGGGTTCGAGAGCGTACCTCTGCCGCACTCGAAGGCCTCGACGTTCCCGACGCGGTCGTGGTCGTTGACGCTATTAGCACGGCGGATCATGAGCTCCCGTTTGTATCAACTGAATTCTCGGAACCACGGTGGGAGAGCGCGATCACAGATGTGATGGCGAAAGGGCGGTTCAGCCTGGAGCGACTGGTCGAAGGCTCTGGAAATCAAGCTCGCTTCACCTTAGAGAAGACGAAGGCGTGACTTGCCGTCGGAGTGGCGACCGGAGGGTTCCGTCGGTTCATGCTCACCTTCGTGGATCGGCCAGACTTCCTGGAGGTGATGGCGGACGACATCATTCGCGATGAAGAAATCAAGCATCTGTCCGGTCAACTTGCCTCGGTGCTGAACGCCATACACACAAGCCGACCGGAAGTCTTCCGCCGGCGAGCACTCGCGGCTATCGACGCAGGCGCCAGCGAAGTGATACACGCTGCCGCGAATAACTTGCGGGTCTTCTCAGGCGCAACCAAGGAAGACATAGCGGTGATTCAGGCTTACGCCGGATATGCCGATCCAGTAGCGAAGTTGGGAGCTATTTTTGCGATCACATATATGGGCAAGTTCACCGACCTTTTGCCCTCACTCAAAGAAGCTGTACTGAGCGTCCACACAGAGGGCAACAATCGGGTCGCGGCGGAACTAGCGGATGCGTTCGGTCCTTATGGTGTTCCTTTGACCCATCTGACGCATGGCGAAGCGGCGGGACTGGTGAAGGAGTTTGCGCTTGTTCGGGACTGGGATTTCGACCAAGGGGCTATACCTCGCTTCCTCAATCATTTCGTCAGACTGTTTCCTGATGAGATGTTTGAAGTTCTCACAGAGCGCATCGAAAGCAACTCGGCGGCGCGCACAGCCAACCTGCCGGGGTTACGATCTTTCGGACTTGTTCATGGGAACGTTTCCTTCAGCAGTGTTCCGGCGGAAAAACGGATCGAGCTCGCAGTAAAAGTGCTTCGCCAAGCCCTCACGCCCGGGGCAGGTGAAGAAGCTTCTGATCTCTTCTGGGATGTTGCAGGAATCGACGATAGTGCGTTCGATCTCATCCTACGGGAAGCACCAGGAATTTCAGAGGATTCGCTAAAGCAGCTCGTGGCATTGCTCGATAAGGCAGCGCCGCGTCTCGCTTTCAACAAGCTACAGTTCGTAAAAGACCTCTTGAGGTTGTTCCACTGCGCGGCGCGGCAAAAGGTAATCGACATTATCGCCTATCAGAGTTATCGGCGCGGAGGCGGGGCTTTTGCCGGTGATCCAAGAGAGATGATGGCAAAGGAGCAGCAGAGTTTTCGAGATGCGGTAGGCGCGCTGCAGAAGACCCCGAACTGGATGACCTTTTATTGGCGATGCGTGGCTTTCTCTGACCACTCGAGAGGCCCTGGCAGAGCGCAGGGAAATCAGTTCGCGCGTCGCGAACTTTAGGGCCGGATCGGTGCTTCGGCTTCGTCTTCAGAATCCAGCCGCCACGCTGCCGCCGAACCGCCCCAGAGCCCTAGAAAGTAGAAAACTAACAGCCACCAAAACAGCCACCAAGCAAAGTGACGTCTCGCTATCGAGAGGTCACTCTGGCTATAAGCATTAAATCTTAGTGCCGGGAGGGGGCGAACCCCCACGAGGTTGCCCTCGGCGATTTTTAGTCCGCCCGTTCGTCTCGCCCTAACCCATCGACTCAATACAGTCTTGATCGTCGTTACGCACATTGCCAACCGTTCTGTCCACCTTCCAAGCCATCATTCCGTGGGCTGAGTACGCTCCCTTGCACGAGAGTAAGCCGTGCTCTTTGCCCTCCAGTGCTGCTGCCATGTGGCGTACCAGCAGCACTGGAGTGATTACCTGCTACGCTTGCCGCGCTGCTCGCCGCTCCAGCGCTGCACCTCCCGCAGCCGCTGCGCGCCTGACACCAACCATGTCCGGAATCCCTACCAACCCTGCCAAAAATATCCGGATCGCTAAAACGCTCAGATCCAGATGAGAGCTATTTCAACAGGCTCCTAACGCGCCGATCAGATTGGCGTATATCTGGAGGACAAACACCTTGACCACTGCGAAAAAGGGGCGTAAGGGTTCAACCGGGACATATTCTTCACCTTCCCTTCTGACACGCATGCTGAGGAGATCAATCAAGGTCGCGAGATCGGTGATCTGGTGAGTTCGCGCCGGTTCTGATTACATCAGCGCATCCCCTCGCATGCAGTCCAGCAGCAACACAGCCCATCAAGTTCGGAGATCTGTCCCACGGACACACCGTCGAAGGCGCCCCCTGGCTGTAGGCCGATTCTGGTGGCTGTTTTGGTGGCTGTTTGGTTCGGACTTTGATGCGTTTCAGTGCGTTGGCATGCGTTGAACTGGAAGTTCTCATATGCCTCGGATGTGACACATTACAGGTGAGTTATGCGATCGCTTGCATCGCCGTGCGCCATGGTGCGCTGACCGCTTCGGAGGGACTCATAATCCCTTGGCTGGGGGTTCAAATCCCTCCGGGCCCACCAGTGCGCATGTAAAAAGGCTTTGGTTGCCGAGCTTTCGCGCCGCACGCTATAGCGAGAGGGATCGGATGTATTCGCGGAGGGCAGGCCCGAGGTCGGGACGCTTGAGCGCGAAGTCGACCGTCGCCTTTAGCATTCCAGCCTTGTCGCCAGCGTCGTAGCGTGTGCCCTCGAAGGTATAGCCGTAAACCTTTTCGTATTCGAGTAGGGCTTTGATGCCGTCGGTGAGCTGCAATTCGCCGCCAGCGCCGAGCGGGGTGTGTTCGAGCGTTTCAAAAATCCGCGGTGTCAGGATATAGCGGCCGATGATGGCATTCTTCGAAGGCGCCTCAGACTGCTTGGGCTTCTCCACCATGCCTTTGACTGCACAGAGCCGGGGTTGGCCGGGTACCGGATCGCAGTCCAGGACACCGTAGGAGGAGATGGCCGGACCTTCGACGATCTGTGTGGCAAGAATACTGGATTGGGTCTGGTCGAAGACGTCGATCATCTGCTTGAGGCAGGGCGGGTCGGCGTCGATCACATCGTCGGGGAGGATGACGGCGAAAGGCTCGTTGCCGACGAGATCCCGTGCCATGAGCACGGCATGCCCCAGCCCCTTGGCCTCCTTCTGGCGGACGTAGGAGATGCGCGCCATGTTCGAGACCTTGCGCGAAAGCGCGAGGAGCTCCTGCTTGCCGCGTGATTCCAACATGGATTCGAGCTCAAAGCTGACATCGAAATGGTCTTCGATGGAGGACTTCCCCCGGCCGGTCACGATGATGATCTGTTCGCAACCAGCGGCAATCGCCTCTTCCACGCCGTACTGGATGATCGGTTTGTCGACAACGGGCAGCATCTCCTTGGGAATGGCCTTGGTGGCCGGTAGAAAACGAGTCCCGAGTCCGGCAGCGGGAAAGACTGCCTTGCGTACTTTTTGCGTCATGAGGCGAGGGTCCTTGGTTGAGTTTAGGCGCAGCGACGGATACGAAACTCTCCGACGCGTAACTGGCGATTATACGGGGATAGGTTGGCGGAGTGAGCTGTCGTTCCGCGCCAACAGTGACGGAAGTTTGGCGCGGAACGTATCCAACCTATTCGAAGAACAGCTACAGGGCAGGGGAGCTGTCGCCCAGCATCGCTTCGCGAACGATCTTGATGGGAGGGAAGCCCTGCCGCAGGAAGTCATCGTGAAATTTCTCGAGCGAGAACTGCGCGCCTTGCTTCTTCTGGAGGTCGCTGCGGAGCTTCAGAATTTCCAGCTTGCCGAGGGTGTAGTAGAGATAGGTGGGGTCGGAGGTGCCGCGCTTGGTTTCGACCTCTGCGATCTCCTTGGACTGGTAGCCCTCTTTTTGGAAGAAGTCGATGGCCTGTTCCATCGTCATGGCGCCGGTATGCATCTGGATGCCAACGACGAAGCGCGCATCTCGTAACAGCGCATCCTGCAGCTGGCCGAGGCGGATGAGCTTGGCTTCCCGTGCATCCTTTGCGCCCGCGCCGGGCTGGCCATAGCCTTCGTCGAGCATCATCTGCTCGCAGTAGTGGGCCCAGCCTTCTGCGTTGGAGGAAGCACCCAGCAGCTTGCGCACCTTGCTGGGCGCCTGCTGCACCCATAGGAATTGGATGTAGTGGCCGGGGTACGCCTCATGCACCGAGGTGCTGACGATGGTGCCCACGTTGAAGGCGTGCATGTAGTCGGACGTCCGTTCAGGGCTCCAGCTTTTGTCCGGCAGCGTGACGTTGAAATATGCGGTGTGCGAGTGAGTTTCAAAGGGCCCTGGCGTATCCATGGAAGCCTGCGTGGTCGCGCGCATGAAAGGCGGTGTCTCTTCCAGAGTTGGGCGCACGGGCGAGGGAATGGTGACGATATGTTTCTGCTGGATAAAACCAATCAGGCCGTTAAAGGTATCGCGAAAGCTTGCGAGGAGGTGGTCTGGAGCCGGGTGGTCGGCCCCGAGCTGGGCGAGCACCTCCTGCGGCGTCTTGCTGGGATCGAGCTCCTTGGCCAGGCTGTTAAAGGCCGCCTGGTTCTTGTGCAGGTCGGCGTATCCGATGTCTAGCAACTGTGGCAGTGGCGTATCAACCATCTCGTCATAAAGCAGCTTCATGGCGAAGGTGTCATGACCGATGCGGAAGTCGCCGTTTGATCGCGGCAACAGGTTGGTCTGCAGCCATTGCTGGTAGCTGCCGAGCGCGGCAATCACGGCCGCGTTGGTCTGCGCGAACTCCGCCTTGAGTTTCGGGTCCTTCGCTTCCGTAAATGCCGCGGGTACATCGGTTTTGAAGAAATCGATGTCGCCGGGCAGTTGCTGCAGGGCAATGGTGGAGTAAATGTGCGGCGGGTTCTCAAGGTTCTGCCGTGCCGCTGTGAGGGCCGCAGGCATCTGCTTTTCGCGCGCGATCAACGAGCGTAACCGTTCGTCTGGCGAGGCGAAGTTCCGTTCCATGAGGGTGAAAGCGCTGTTGGTGATTCCAGTCGAGTAGTAGTCCGGGTTCTTTTTCCAGGGCGCAATGGTTTCCAGCGTGAGGAGCAGGGAGTGGATGTTGCTGAGAACCAGCGCATGGTCGGCGCGCACTTCCTGCGGCAGGCCCGCTGCCGGGAATGCGGACACTATGTGCTCGAAGTCATGCAGCGTCGCCACCTGCTGGGCGATGCCGTCGCGATCGTATCTCTCCAGTTGCGTGTCGTACTGGTGAAAGCCGGCGAGGGTGCCCAGCGTGGGCTGGTACTTGAAGTAGGCCTGATCGAAATACTGATCGGCCAGCGAACGAAAAGCTTCAACACTCGATGCCGCATGCTGCTCGGTTTGCGGCTGCGCGGCTTGTGCAATCGTGGGTCGTGATGCCATGAATAGACCTCCGGGGATTAGCAAGGCTGCAGCCCAGCGGTATACCTGATTATGTTTCACGTATGGAGCCTTCTTTCTGTGTGGGTGGATGTACGCCGCCTCAGGCGCGCGCCGGTTCCAGCGCAAGCTGATCGAGCAGCGCGTGCACACCGCCGAGTATCTCTTCCGGCTTCGTGGCTGCAAGCGGAAAACGAAGCACGCCCTGCGGGGTAAATTGTGCGCCTTTCTTGGCGTTGCGTGCCACAATCTGCATCAGCCGGCCGGGGTCCACTGCTGCCTTTTCGGTGAAGCGCACGTGAAGCTGGTCGCGTTTGCGATCTAACTGCAGCACGCCAACGCGCTCGCAGGTAAGCCGCAGCGTCGCGGCCTCCAGCAAGTGGTGCACGCTATCTGGCAGCTCGCCGTAACGGTCCTGGAGCTCGGCACGCACATCGGCGAGGGTAGCCTCGTCCAGCGCCCCGGCGATACGTTTGTAGGCGCGGAGGCGTTGGTTTTCTTCCGGGATGTAAGTCTCGTCGATGCGCAGGCTGATGCCCAGGTTAAGTTGCGTAACCGGCTGCTCGCGCCGCTCCTCGCCCTTCAGCTTGCTGACGGCTTCTTCGAGCATGGAGGTGTAGAGTTCGAACCCTATCGCTTCGATATGGCCGCTCTGCTCGCCGCCTAGCATGTTGCCGGCGCCGCGGAGTTCGAGATCGAGCGCGGCGATCTTAAAGCCGGCGCCAAGATCGGAGAACTCCTTGAGCGCGGCCAAGCGACGGCGGGCAATGTCCGTCAGTTCCTGCTCGGGCGGAATCAGTAGATAGGCGTAGGCCCGGCGATTGGAGCGGCCCACGCGGCCACGGAGCTGGTAAAGCTCGGAAAGGCCATGGCGGTCCGCGCGATTGATGACGATGGTGTTCGCGAGCGGGATGTCGAGGCCATTTTCAATGATGGTGGTAGCGACAAAGACGTCGTACTCGCGGTTCATGAAGGCGAGCATGGCGCGTTCGAGTTCCGTTTCGCCCATCTGCCCGTGCGCGACGAGGACGCGCGCCTGCGGTACCAGTTCCTGGATTTTAGCGGCGAGTTCGTAGATGGTTTCAACGCGATTGTGGACGAAATAGGCCTGGCCGCCGCGTTCCAGCTCGAGCTCGATGGCGGAGCGAATCAGCTTCTCGTCGAACTTCGCGACCACGGTTTGTATCGCCATACGATCTTTCGGCGGCGTTTCGATCACGCTCATGTCGCGCAGTCCCACGAGCGACATGTGCAGGGTGCGCGGAATAGGCGTGGCCGACATGGAGAGCACATCGATCTCCTGCCGCATCTGCTTCAGGCGTTCTTTGTGACGGACCCCGAAGCGCTGCTCTTCATCGACGACGAGGAGACCGAGATCCTGAAATTTCAGGTCTTTCGAGAGCACGCGATGCGTGCCGATAATGATATCGATCTGGCCGGCCTCAAGCTTTTCCAGGATGAGCTTCTGCTCCTTCGGAGTGCGGAAGCGGGAGATCATCTCGATGTTGATGGGGAACTGCGAAAAGCGTCGCTTGAAAGTTTCGTAATGCTGGAAGCTGAGGACTGTTGTCGGCGTCAGCACGGCGACCTGTCGGCCATCCTGCACGGCCTTGAAAGCCGCGCGCATTGCCACTTCCGTCTTGCCATAGCCCACATCGCCGCAGAGCAGACGATCCATCGGCAGGGTGGATTCCATGTCGCGCTTGATGTCTGCAATCGCGGCGAGCTGGTCGTCGGTTTCGTTGTAATCGAAGGCGTCTTCGAACTCGCGCTGGAACTCGTTGTCGGGCGGGAAGGCGTGCCCTTGCGCGGACTTCCGCTGCGCATACAGTTTGAGCAGCTCGTCGGCCATGTCGGCCATGGCCTTCTTCACGCGGGCCTTGGTCTTGGCCCATCCCTGGCCGCCGAGCTTGTTGAGCACGGGCGCGGGGCCGGCGTCGGTGGAGCGGTATTTCTGGATCAGGTCGAGGCGCGTGAGCGGGATGTAAAGGCGCGCTCCCTCGGCGAACTCCAAGACCATGAACTCCAGATTCAGGCCTTCCTGGCTGATCTCTTTCAGGCCGAGATAGCGGGCGATGCCATGTTCCACGTGAACGACGTAGTCGTTGACGGCCAGGTCACGGAAATCAGAGACAAACGCCGCAGTCTTCGACTTGCTTCGCGCAACTACCGGGCGAGCGGCAATGTCGGCATCATCTGAAAGATCATTCGCACCGATAAGGACGAGCTTAGCTTCCGGCAGGCTGACGCCATTCGCGATAGCGCTGCGGACGAGGATGGGCGTGCGGAGGTCGCCGGCCATATAGCTCGGCTCATCGTGCATGTTCTCGCTACCGGTATGCTGGGCGCGGCTGCCGATGCGGTACGAGAGGCCGTACTCGCGTAGAAGATTGGCCAGCCGCTCCACTTCGCCCTGGTTGGGCACGGCAATGAGAACGCGCTGCTCCTGGCCGATAAGCGTGCGAAGCTGCTCCGTAAACGCCGGGATCGACCCATGAAAGCGCAGCGTGGGCCGGGAAGAAAAGGCGATCTCGCTGAGCGCGTTGGGGTCTTCTTCAAGTACATCGACAGCGCCAAGCTGGTCGAGTTCGAGCCCCGGTAACGCAGCGACCTTGGGCTGCAGTTCCCACGGTGAAAGGTAAATATCGGCAGGGGTGACCAGCGTTCCGATGCCGGAGCGCTCGTGCCGCTGTTCGACTTTGTTCCACCAGCGTTCCGCCTGGTTCTTAAGCATCGCAGGCTCTTCGACAAAGACCTGCACCTGCGGGAAAAGATCGAAAAGTGTCTTGTCTGCGCCGGCAACGGGCGCGAAGAACTCCCATCCCGGAAACACGGTAACACCCCCGGCAGCGATCGCTCGGGTCACCAGGTCGGTGGCTTCATCGGAAGCAGCTTCCTCCTGTGCGCCCTCGTCCTGGCTGGATCCCGCAGCTACACGCCTGCGGCTGAGGCGGGCGTGTACAGCGGCCAGAAGCTTTTCCGAGACCGGCGTTTCCGTCAAAGGGAGCAGGCGGGCTTCCTCGAGCGGGGTAGAGGAACGCTGCGATTCGGGCTCGAACTTGCGAATGGACTCGATCTCGTCGCCGAAGAAATCGATGCGGACGGGGCGGTCCATCTCCGGCGAGTAAACGTCGAGGATGCCGCCCCGGCGCGTGAACTGCCCGGGCATCTCCACAATGTCCATCTGCGTGTAGCCGATGGAGCGAAGGTGATCGAGGAGTGTTTCGATATCGACCTCTTCGCCGCGGCGGAGTACCTGGGCGAGTCCGGCGTAATAGGGCCCGGGGAAGAGCCGCATGCTGGCGGCCTCCACCGGGGCGATCAGGATCGCGACCTTGCCTGTCGCAATCTTCCAAAGCACGGAGGCGCGCTGCTCCTGAACTTCCGGGTGAGGCGACAGGCTCTCGAAAGGGAGCACGTCGTGCGCGGGGAGGCGCAAGATCCGCTTGGGTTCAATGGCGCCGGTGAGCTCAGCGGTGGAGCGAAGGGTAAGCTCAAGCGATTCAGCGGCCTTATTATCAACCACGAGCACGATGACCGGCGACTGGGCCGCTCGGGCAAAGAGCGGGATGTACAGCGCGCGGGCCGTGGCGGTAAGGCCGGAGACACGGCGTCGCCCGCGCCCGAGGCTCAAGTGCCGGCGAACGCGTTCGAAGGTTTCGGTGTGCTCGTTGTCTGCGAGGGCATCGCGGACAAAGGGAAGGATCATGCAGATCCTATTCTAGCCGACCAGGTTTTCGCGGATGGGGCACCCTCGGCCGCATTCGTAAAGGGTTTGCCTGGTTGCCCGTTACGTTAACTTCGCCTAGAAGCTGGAGTTGGCGGCTTCGCGGGCGAGCTCCACAGTGGCTTCAAGCGGGGTGGACTCGACAGAATCGCCTACATGTACGGTGAACTTGCCGGGATCGATCGTCCACTTCTTCGCATGCGTGTCGTAGTAGGCGAACGAGCGCGGATCGAGCACGATGGAGATGTGCCTGGTTTCGCCTGGCGCAAGCTCGGCGCGTTCAAAGCCCTTCAGTTCCCGTGCGGGACGCGGGATGGGAGCGTGGTCATCGGAAACATAGACCTGCGCGACATCCGCGCCCTTGCGTGTGCCCGTATTCGTAAGGTCGAAGGTGACCGTGACCTGCGGATTCGCCCCGGCCGAGTTGGGATTTACAGATAGGTTCGCGAACTTGAACGTGGTGTAGGAGAGTCCGTAGCCGAAGGGAAAGAGCGGCTTTACATGGTTGTGTTCGTAGCCGCGGTAGCCGACGAAGATGCCTTCCTTGTAGACGACGCGGTTGGAATCGCCCTCGGGGTAGTAATTGTTATAAGTAGGGTTGTCCTCGGCACGGCGTTCGAAGGTAGCAGGCAAGTGGCCAGAGGGGTTCACGTCTCCTACAAGGATTTCGGCGAGCGCCCGGCCTGCTTCCTGCCCTGCATACCAGGTTTCAAGCCAGACAGGAACATGGTTCAGCCATGCTGTCGAATCGACATTGCCGCCAGAAGTCATGGCGACGATGGTCTTCGAGTTAGCCGCGGCCATGGCGTTGATCAGTTCATCCTGTCCAAAGGGAAGGGCAAAGGTGCGGTCGCCGCCTTCGCCTTCGCTTTCGGTCTGGTAGCCGGCGGCCACCAGAACGACGTCGGCCTTGGCCGCAAGAGTCTTGGCCCGCGCGTTCACAATATCGCTTTCTGGGGCGATGGCAAACCGGAGATGGCCGCCAATGGCGCTGCTTTGCCGCGCTTCCACGATCACCTTGTGTGCGCCGCCCGAGAGCGGTACCGTGAGGTGCGGCTGAAAGGCACGGACCAACTTCCAGTCGTCAATGATGAGCTTGCCATCCAGGTAGACGCGGTCACCGGAGCCCTCACCGGAGCCTTCGAGAGCCAGGATGTAGTTGCCGCTGGATGGAACGTGGTAGTAACCGGTATAGCGCCCGGAGGCATGCTTAGCCCCAGACTCAAAGAGAGCGAAGGCCGCTTCGGGATCATCGGCAAACGAAGCCCAACTGGTCCCCGAAATATTCACGTGCTCTACGACGGAGGTGTCCAACGGCGTTCCGGAAAGATCGTCCGTCTGATACGTTTCAAGCGTCAGGCCGAGCTTACTACCCTCACCTTCGGCGGTGGTGAAAGAGGTTTTGCGCGCGAGGTCGGAAAGCGTGGGCAGCCCGCGGTCGTAGAGGACGTTTGCGGAAGAGCCAAAGGCGCTCGCGATGCCCTCGAGAGGACTTATCATGTGGAAAGGAACTACTCCAGCGCTGCCGCCCCCCACCGGAACTCCGGGGTAAGCGTCGGGGCCGACCACCAGAATGGTTTTGATCTGTGCCTTGTTGAGCGGCAACAGGTTGCCGTCATTCTTGAGCAGAACAGCGGACTCGCGAGCGGCCTTGAGAGCGGCGGCCTGATTGCGCGCGTCCACGTAGGAAATCATCGGATCTGTTTGCGGCCTGCTGAGCCAATCGAACGAAGAAGCTGTAGTGAGAATGTGCCGGATCTTATCGTTGATCGTGGCTTCGGAGACCGTGCCAGCCTTGATAGCCGGTTCGAGATTGGCGCGGTTCATAAATTTACCAGTAGGCATTTCAATATCGAGGCCGCCATTGGCTGCGCCGATTGCGTCGTAAGTAGCCACCCAATCGGACATGACCACGCCGGGAAATCCCCATTCCTTGCGTAGCACGTCAATATTGAAATAGCCGTTCTGCGTGGCGTGCGTGCCGTTGATGAGGTTGTAGGAATCCATAACGGCGCCAACGTGCGCTTTACGGACTGCGGCTTCGAAGGCAGGCAGGTAAATCTCGCGAAGGGCGCGCTCCTCGATGATCGAGTCGGAATCGTGACGCAGGTACTCAGAGTTATTCCCGAGATAGTGCTTCACAGTGGCGCTGACGCCCTGCTGCTGCATGCCCGTGATATAGCCTGTGGCGATATTGGCGGCGAGAAAAGGATCTTCGCCAAAGTACTCGAAATTGCGCCCGTTGCGGGGAGAGCGATAGATGTTTACGCCGGGGCCGAGCATAAAGTTCACCCCGCGTGCACGGGCATCCCGTCCTATGCCGGCGCCAACCTCGGAAGCGAGGTTGCGATCCCAACTGGCTGCCAGGCCGATCCCCGCAGCATAGGTAGTGGACGGGAAGCCGGAGTTGGAGCGGACCCCATAGGGTCCATCCGACATTTCGAGAGCTGGCAACTGGAGTGCAGGGACGGCACGCACGGCAAATCCTGTACCGCCGATGTAATCGAGCTTTTGCTCAAGAGACATCTGGTGGATGACACCATCAATCTTCTGCTGGTCTGCGGGTGTGAGGGGATGTGGCGCCTGGGCGCGAACCGGAACTGTGACTAAAACTGCGGAACCGAGACCTAGCCCTAACAGCCGGCAGGAGATCGAGTAAAAAGGGGTGAGACGAAAAGCCATGAGGTCTGATCCTTCGCAGCGAACTCTGAAACAGGCGACGCGCAGCGAGACGAATCATAGCAAACTTCAACCAGAGTCGTATGGAACTGCCTTTGTCGGATTAGAGGCGCTGCTTCTGGAGTAGGGAAGTGAAGTGGAAGGGCTTACGTGAACCGATCGCAGCTTAGGTAACCATGTAGCTGCCCACCAGGTATTGCAGCCGTACTGGAACGCGCCGGCCGTGGCTCTTGAGGGCACGGGCGAAACTGGAACAGGCTTGCTTGACTGGATGAAACAGCGAGCGCTTACGATCGATGGACAGGGTGCGCATCAGCACTGGTTCGCAAAAACGGCCCAACGTCGGTGAGGTGCCGTTCACAAAGTGGATCGAGCTGAAGCCGCGCTCAATGAGATCCTCAATAAGATAACCGCGGAGCACAAGCGAGATGCTGGCCTTGCGAAGCTTGAGATCGTTCAACTGAGTAAGCAAATGGATATGGTCGCCATTTGCGATGCCGCCGATGAGAGAGACCAACTCCCCGGAAGGCCCACGCAGTCCTGCTAGCACTGGGCGGCGGAACTGCTCGAAGAAGCGCTGGTCGCGCTGTTCCCGGTCAGGTTGAATCGGATAATCAGCAATGCGATTGAGCCGCTGCATGGCTCCGTCATACTCATCCCGAGTCAGCGAAGGCACATAGGTGTAGCCCATCTCTTCGGCCTTGCGACGATAGCGTCGAAGATTCCTGCGAGTCTCCGGGCCCAGCCGGGCCAGAAAGTCTTGATAGGAAGGTGCTAGCGGAAGCCAGTCGCCTTCTTCGCGGTACAGCGATGAGCACCAGACTTTTACACCGGCCGCAGAGAGTGGCAGAACCGGTATGGTTTCCCGTCCGCTGGCGCGCCAATAGAACCGAATAGCGTGAATACCATGACTCATCAGGTATTCGCAAGCGGTAGCGACGACCTCGGCTTCGCGTTCAGGTGCGGCCAAAACGAGACCGCGGCCGCAGTGGTCGCCGCCAAAAACCCAACCGGTGCGCACTCCGAAGATAGCCAGCTCGTCCGCATATAGAACGCCGACCAGTTTGCCGTTTTCCGAGCAGGTCACGACACGGGGCAGGCGAGAGGCGCCGATGCGCGGCAGAAAATAGTCCGGAGTATAAGTAGCATCCGGCTGTTCGATCGTGGATTGGGCCAGAAGGGCAGCTTCTGGAGCAAGCCGGGCTACCTCGTCTTTGGAGTACAAGATTTCTAGTTGCATACTTCGGCCCCACCGCCAAAACCACGTCGCCGTTCGATCATACCAAGCTGCGCAATGCTGCATCCGGCACTACGGTAATGTGACCGGGTGACGAGTGGTGTGCATGTGGCCTGTTCAACGGCTGCATGCTTTATCGGCAAAGCGGCGCAGTGCTTTAGCATGGTGCGTTTTTTAGTCCGGGCAGGACTAGAATCGAGGCATCATGGTGGCCACGCTTACCCCTATTGCTTCCGAGGCCCTGGCCAAGTATGAGCCGGTGATCGGGCTCGAGGTCCACGTTCAGCTTCTGACCAAAACGAAGGCGTTTTGTGGCTGCTCCACTCGGTTTGGGTCTGCGCCGAACACGCAGATTTGCCCGGTGTGCCTGGGGTTACCGGGCGCACTCCCGGTACTGAATGAGCGGGCAGTAGAGTTTGCCGTTCTGGCGGCGACCGCGCTGGGCTGCCGGGTAAACGAGAGATCAGTGTTCGCGCGCAAGAACTACTTCTATCCCGACTCGCCGAAGGGTTACCAGATCTCCCAATACGACCAGCCGCTGGCCGAGCATGGTTCTATCGAGGTGCGCTCGAACGCGACCCCGAAGCGCATCGGCATCACGCGTCTGCACATGGAGGAGGACGCGGGCAAGAGCCTCCATGACGGCTTTCCCGATTCGGCAACGCGGACCTACGTGGACCTGAACCGCTGCGGCACGCCGCTGATAGAGATCGTGAGCGAGCCGGACATTCGCACGCCGGATGAAGCTTATGAGTACCTGACCAAGCTTAAGGAGATTCTGCTGTACACCGGCGTGAGCGACTGCAATATGGAAGAGGGGTCGCTGCGGTGCGACGCCAACGTGAGCGTGCGGCCACGCGGACAGGAGCGCTTCGGCACCAAGGCCGAAGTGAAAAATGTGAACAGCTTCCGCTTTATCCGGGCCGCCCTGGAGTACGAGATAGAGCGGCAGGTGGATTTGATTGAGGGCGGGGGCCGGGTGGTGCAGGAGACGCGGCTCTGGAATGCGGCCGAAGGGCGCACCTATGCCATGCGGTCCAAGGAACAGGCGCACGATTACCGTTATTTTCCGGAACCGGATTTGCCCCCGCTGACCGTATCTGCGGAGTGGAAGAGCGGCATTCTTACGACCATGCCGGAGTTGCCGGAGGCGCGGCGCGAGCGGATGATCGGGGAGTACGAAATCAGCGCGCAGGATGCGGCGTCTCTGACGGCGACGCGCGAGTTCGCCGACCGGTTCGAGGCCGCAGCGCGGCGGGCCAGGAGTCCCCGGCGGGTGGCGAATTTGGTGCAGAGCGAGTTAATGGGACGCCTGCGCGCGGCGGGGCTCGATCCGGAACAGTCGCCGGTGACCATGGATGGCGTGGTGATGGCCGCAGACCTGGCGGAAGCGGGCGAGCTTTCGAGCAAGCAACTGAAGGGGCTGTTCGATACGGCCTTTGCGAACGGCGAAGACTTCGGCGTGGTGTACGAGCGGGAAAAGCCACAGCAGATCTCCGACCCAGCGGCGCTGGAAGGGCTGATCGAGACAGTGATCGCGGCCAATCCGAAGCAGGTGGAGCAGTACCGGGGCGGGAAGAAGACAGTGGCGGCGTTCTTTGTCGGGCAGGTGATGAAGGCGTCGAAGGGGCAGGCGAACCCGGCGCTGCTCAACGAACTGGTCACCAGAAAGCTGGCGCGTAAGGTGCCCCCCTAGGACTTTCAGTCTAAATTCCTCATATGATGAGAGTTAAGCTCGGGGTCTCTGTCCAAATTCCTGATTTTAAAGATAGTTCCGGTAAAGTCCTGCAATCAAAGGACTTGCAGGGCGGGGGTGCACAGATTCGGGTGCAAACCGTCGCGGCACACGCAAAAACAGGTACTCTGCAGCAATATCCCCTATTTCAAGTGTGTCAGATCGGCGGAATTATTACGCCACATCGATCGACATTTAAGAGGGAAGCAAGATGTCGGCCCGATCCGTAAGCAGGTGTAAGCGCCTGGGGGTCCCGAATCGGGAATCAGAGAATGGATGCCTCAGGATTTGCCTGTGCCTGGTACGAAAGTGCCGGGATGGCTCTTCAGGGTCACTTACCGAAAGTGACCAATCAGACTGCCCAGAATAGGCAACTGCTTCTATACTCATTCCGTGCCAGTCCTGGAGCGCTGGTGATCCTCCACAGGAAGATTCGCTATGCCATCGCAGAGAATGTTCGATTCTACAAACAGCAGGCGAGGATTTGAGGCGTTCAGCTTCGTTCTCGTGATGGCGCTCTGTTTTCTTGGCTATCGCATGGGGCGAGACTCTCAAAGACTGGGTACTGCCGCGAGCTCTCTTTCCGGAGACCTTGGCCGTCCTGCTATGGCTTCGGGATGGAGCAGCGTTGCTCAGAAGGGGCCTGTACCTGCTTCAGCGCGGGATGACCAGGCTAAGCGAGAAGCCGCCGCGGCACTTTCGCACAAACAACCGACCCATGCTGCGCACGTCGTCCGGAAGGTAGCCCGGTTGACCCAGCCTGCGGTGCAGGTTCCGGAGCCGCTCCAGCCCGCGGCGCTTTCGCTGCCCACAGGAACGCGTTTGATCCAAGATCGTGCTACAGCGGGGTTGGGGAAGCTGGAGACGATCAACCGGACGAATGAAGACGCTTACGTGGTTATCGTCGACGCGAGCACGCATACCCGCGTCCGCCAGGTATACGTCAAAGCAAAAGACGCGTTCACGCTTGAGCATCTGGACCAAGGGCGATACCGGGCGTTCTTCACGACCGGGCTGGATTGGGACGGAGCGAACGAGGAGTTCAAACGAAATGCTTCCTATCTTGACTTCGGCGAGGAGATGTCCTTCCAGGAGATCCCGAGTTCGCAAGGCACGCTGTACGACTACCGCACGATCACGTTGAATGCTGTCCCGCATGGGGACGTACGGGCCGCGGCGATCAGCAAGGCCCAGTTTCATGCATTGACGGGACGCCCCTTGCAGCCGGCGCGGCCTATGAGTACAAAGGCAGTCGAACTGCCGGATCTGCAGCGCGGTGGTTCGCGCTATGGTCCGGCGGGGCTTTAGGCAGACTCTTGGCGGGTGTGTTTGGGTTTGATCGCAGTCGGGAAGGCGGTATTCGGGACCAGTGGCTAGGCAGACGAACGCGGATACCTTCGGCTGCGCTCGGGATGACAACATAGGTGCGCTCGGGATGGTAGAGAAGGGTTGGCAGGGATTGCGAGTCGGGATGACAACGGGGCGGGCTGACAGATCGGGAAGCAAAGTACAACAAAAAAGCGCCCTCAAGTGGGCGCTTTTTGCTGGAGCCAACGGCGCCTTAGTGGAGACCGCCGCCAGCTGCGGGTGCGGAGGCGGATGTGGCGGAGGCGAACTGCTGCAGGGTTTCGCGCATGTATTTGTGGGGGTTGACGGGGGAGTCGCCGATGCGGACCTCGTAGTGAAGGTGGGGGCCAGTGGAGCGGCCGGCGGAGCCGACATAGCCGATGACGTCGCCGCGCTTGACATCCTGTCCAGGGACAACGGCGAAACCGGAAAGGTGGCCGTAAATGGTATGGATGCCGTGACCATGGTCGATCATGAGTTCGCGTCCGTAGCCGCTGGCCGGGCCGGCCATGAGCACTGTGCCATCCGCGGGTGCGTGGATCGCCTGGCCGAGGAGGGCGGAGATGTCGATGCCCTTATGAAACGCGCCTTCGCCATTGAATGGGTCCGAGCGCTCACCGAAGGAGCTGGTGATGGGGCCCTGGACGGGCCAGAGCGAGGGCGCGTCAGCCAGGGTGCCCCAGGCTGAACCGGTGCCGAAGCCGAAGCCGGGCTCTAGGCTGCGGCGGATGTGGCCGTCCAGCGCGGAGGTGCGCAAGGCATAGAACTGGTCGATGGAACGGGCGTACTGCTGCTGACTAATGCCGTCCGCCGCGTTATCGGTGGCGGGGCCTGCAGTCACAGAGGCTTTGGTCAGCTTGCCCTGCCGCAATCCGTAAAGGGCGGTGACTTCGCTGGCGAGCGAGCCGAGCGAGGCGGCCTGGACGTCCTTTTCCTTGGCCACCTGCTCCATGTGGAGGTAGTCGTGGCGGAGCGCCTCTTTTTCCGAGCGGACCTGATTGTAATGCGCAGTCTTGAGCAGCATGCGGCTGTAGGAGCCAGCCATGCCCGTGATGGTGAAGAGACCGACCACGGCGGCTGCCAGGAAGATATAGGCATAGTGGAGCGGCACAGGGATTTTACGGAGCCGTCCGTCCTCTTCCCGTGCTACGAAGATGATGTAGTAGTGTCGACGCAAGTGCGATCCCCTGCGGAACGAAAGTGTGCCAGCGGCCAGGCGCAGAGCGCAATGGGTTTGGCCAATGGACTTTGCCGAATCTCATTTAAGGCTAACAAACCCGTGCCCGGGTAGCAACCGCACAAGAGTTGTAGAAATCGACAACATGCGTGCTGCATTTGCCTCAAAACCGGTGCATGAGCGCAGATTTTGTACAGCTTCTGGCGCGCAACACATTGCCAGCAGGGCTGAGGATAATTATTCTTGCCTTGTAGAAATTGTTCAAGCACAGGAGCTCCATGGCACAGAACAGGAACGGACAGGACGGCAATGGCGTGAGCCCCAGTGGCATTCACGCGGATGTGGATACGAACTCCCCCACGATGACGACCAGCAGTGGCCGGCCGGTGGGCGATAACCAGAACTCCGTGTCAGCAGGGCCGCGAGGGCCGGTGCTGATTGAAGACTATCTCCTCTTTGAGAAGATGGCGCACTTCAACCGGGAGCGCGTACCGGAGCGGGTGGTGCATGCCAAGGGTTCCGGGGCATACGGCACCTTCACGGTGACGAATGACATTACAAAATATACCTCCGCCAAACTGTTCTCGAAGGTGGGGAACACGTGCGAAATATTTGCGCGGTTCTCGACAGTGGGCGGGGAGAAGGGTTCGGCGGATACGGCACGCGACCCGCGCGGCTTTGCGCTGAAGTTCTACACGGAGCAAGGGAACTGGGACATGGTCGGCAACAACACGCCGATCTTCTTCATCCGGGACGCGCTCAAGTTTGGAGACTTCATCCATACGCAGAAACGGTGCCCGCAGACGAATTTGAAGTCTGCGACGATGATGTGGGACTTCTGGTCGTTATCGCCGGAGTCATTGCACCAGGTGTCAATTCTTTTCAGTGACCGGGGTACGCCAGATGGGTATCGGCACATGAATGGCTACTCCAGCCACACGTTCTCGCTGATCAACGACAAAAACGAGCTGTTCTATGTGAAGTGGCATTTCAAGACGGCGCAGGGGAGCAAGAACCTGATGCCGGACGTCGCCGAGCAACTGGCGGGGTCCGACCCGGACTATGCGCAGCGTGACCTGTTTCATTCGATCGAAAAGGGAAACTTCCCGAAGTGGAATGTGAAGATCCAGGTAATGCCGGAGAGCGAGATCAACAAACCCGCCTACAACCCGTTCGACCTGACAAAGGTGTGGCCGCATGGGGATTACCCGCTGATCGATGTGGGCGTAATGGAGTTGAACAGGAACCCGGTGAACTACTTCGCCGAGGTGGAGCAGGCGGCGTTCAACCCGGTAAATATCGTGCCGGGGATGGGATATTCGCCGGACAAGATGCTGCAGGCGCGGCTGGTTTCCTATCCGGATGCGCACCGGTATCGGATTGGGGTGAACTATGAGGCGCTGCCGGTAAATAAGCCGCGGTGCCCGGTGCACACCTACAATCGCGACGGCCGGATGCGGTTTGACGATAATGGCGGCGTGGCCCCGAATTACGAGCCGAACTCGGAAGGCGGGCCGAAGCAGGATCCAGCGTATCGTGACCGGCCGATACCGCTTTCCGGCATGCCGGCGGCGCGGTACGATCATCGCGAGGAAAATGACGATTACGCGCAGGTGGGTGCTTTCTGGAAGATGCTGAAGCGGGAAGAGCGGCAACGGCTGGCAGCAAACATTGCGGGCAGCCTGGGGCAGACGCCGAAGCACATTCAGGAGCGGCAACTCCCGCATTTCTACAAGGCGCACGAGGACTACGGGCGGGCGGTGGAGCATCATCTGAACGAGGCCAGTAACCAGCATCCGGAGGCCGTGCACGAGCCGGAGATGGCGGAGGTTGCGGCTGGGGAGCGCCGACCCGAGAAGTAGGGCTGGCGGCACTGGCGGAGGCGGTTTCGCCGCATAGTGGACAGAAGAGAGGGGCTGCTTAAGAGAGGGGCTGCTTACGGGCAGTCCCTTTTGCTTTCTGTATGCTGCGGGGATGGGACAAAGTGAGCGGGCGCTGCTGGGGATTATCCGGCGGCGGGCGGCCGGAACGCGGGCACGGGGTGAGCTGCGCATCGGCATTGGAGACGATGCGGCGGTGCTGCGGCTGCGGCGGGGTGAAGAGTTGGTGGTGACGACTGACTTCTCGCTGGAGGATGTGCACTTCCGGCGTGGGTGGCATCCTCCGGAAGCGGTGGGGCACAAGTGCCTGGCGCGCGGTTTGAGCGATATAGCGGCGATGGGGGGGCGACCGGTGGCGGTGTTTCTTTCGCTGGCGGTGCCGCGCACATTCACTGGAAGCAGGGCTGGCGCGAAGAGCTGGGTGGAGCGGTTTTATGACGGGCTGCTGGCGCTGTCAGAGCGGTATAACGTGCCGCTGGCGGGTGGGGATTTGGCACAGGTGCCGGGCCTGGTTACGGAAGGCGGGGGGCCGAAGGCGGCGGCGGACATCGTGGTGTTAGGCGCGGTGGAGCAGGGACGGGCGCTGCTGCGTTCGGGCGCCCGGGCCGGCGATGCGCTGTATGTGACCGGGCGCCTGGGCGGGGCGGCAGCGGAGTTGCGGGCGCTGGAGGCAAATCCACGCCGCTTCCGGCGAGTGCTGGAGGGGGACGCGGCGGGGCATCCGCATTTCTTCCCCGAGCCACGCATCCAGGCGGGCCGGAAGCTGGTCAACCGGGGATGGGCGACAGCGGGGATTGACGTGAGCGATGGGTTGTCAGTCGATCTGCTGCACTTATGTGAGGAGTCGGGCGTGGGGGCGGAGGTGGATGGGGCGGCCCTGCCCCTCGGCGCGGGGGCGACGCTCGAGGATGCGCTCCATGGCGGAGATGATTACGAGTTGCTGTTCACTGCAGGTGCCGAAGCGCGGGTACCGGCACGGCTGGGCGGGGTGGCGCTGCACAGGATCGGACGGATGGTCCGGAAACGCAAGGGACGGCCTGTTATGGAGTTGCTTTTAGGGCAGGAGCGGAGGGCTCTCGAGCCAAGGGGATGGGAGCATTTCTGACCGCGCTTTCTCATGGAACAGGGCACTTGGGCGCCGGGTCAGGCGCACAGCTCTGTGGGGAGGAAGAAGCTGAAGACGGTGCCCGAGGCGGGGATGCTGGAATCGGGAGTATGGGGGCGGCTGCGGACCTGGAGTTTGCCTTGGTGTTTTTCGACGATGGTGCGGGAAATCCAGAGGCCGAGGCCTGTTCCATTCGCGCCCTTGGTGGTGTAGAAGGCTTCGAAAATCCGGCCTGAGACTTCCGGTGGCATGCCGTGGCCCGTATCGGCGATGCTGATACGAATGCCTTTGCTGCCTGTTTTCCACTCTGTGGCGGGGTGGCTGCGTACGCGCAGGCGGCCGCCGCTGCGCATGGCATCGATGGCATTGCCGACCAGGTTGTTGAGCACCTGCCGGATTTCGCCCTCGTAGCAGGTGACGTGTCCAGCCTGGCGATGTTCCTGATGGAGGACGATATCTGAATTGACGAGCCGGCCCTGGTAAAGGGCGAGCACGGGATCGAGCAGTTCTTCGGGGCCGATGGCGCGTGGGTGGGTGGACTGGCGATGAAAGCGGAGGGTTTGCGCGGTGATCTGCGAGACGCGGGCCAGTTCCTGATCGGCGAGCGCGAGGTAAGCGCGGGTTTGCAGCGGCAAATCCTTCTCCTGCGCGGTCAGGTAAAGGAGATTGGTGACCGCCTCGAGCGGATTGTTGATTTCGTGGGAGATGGAGGCGGCCAGCCGCCCGACGGCGGCCAGCTTTTCGCTTTGGATCAGGGCTTGTTCCGCGCGTTTGCGTGCAGTGATCTCGCGCGATACGGCAAGCAGGTGGATGGTCTCGCCCTTCCCGTCGCGCACTGGAGTGATCGAGACGTCCCACCAGGTGGACTCGCCGTCAAGTGTACGGAAGTGGCCCTCGAAACGGCCTTCGCCACCGGCGCGCGCAGCGTCCACGGCTTCTTTGGCTCGTTCTCGATCCGAGCTTTCCCAGAACTCTATCCAGCAGTTGTTACGCACCCGGTCGAAGTCAGTGATGCCGAGGCGGTCCTGCCCTTCCTGGTTCATCTGCAGGAGATTGGCGTCCAGGTCGAGGAGCTTGATGCAATCGCGCGTGCTTTGCAGGATGAGCCGGCTTTGCTGCTCGCTTTGCTGCAAGGAAGTCAGGGCGCGATCTCGCTCGGCGATGGTGTTACGGACCTCGTATTGCCGCTCACGGCTGCGCAGGGCGGCCTTGACGCTGCTGACGAGAGTGGCTAGCCGGATGGGGCGCTCAAGCAGGGTGATATTGGGCAATGGGAGCAGTTCACGCTCCAACTGGTTGCTGCGTAAGGTTTCCTTGCCGCCGGAGGTGAGGATGAGGACCGGCATGTCAGACCAGCCCGGTTGCTGATCGAGCGCATCGTGCAACACTTGGATAGACGAGGGCGCCAGCGCTTCCGCAGCGATCAGGAGCGCTCCGGCTGTTCCGGAGCGAACAGCAGAGGCAAGTGCGGCGGCGGTATCGGCGCCCGAGGCATGCAGGCCTGCGCCAGCGAGGGCTTTGACCAGCAGTTCAGAGTCTTTCCCGATGGGTGCAAGCACCAAAACGCGGAAATTACCCAACGTTCCGGTCTCCTGATTTTATTGCCGCTCCCGAACCGCCACCAAGCACCTCGGGCACCCCGGTGAGAACGCCGCGGAAAGAGGTCAAGGGTTCTCCGATGTGAATGCCGCCGTTGCTGAAGCTGAGTTCGCGCAAGGTGCGCTCGTGGCCGCCTACCCTTTTCTTCAAAACAGAGATGGTCTGCCGGATGGCGCCCTCTGCTTCGAAGTAGCGGAGCAGGACTACCGTGTCGGAAAGATAGCTCACGTCGATCACTGACTCCATTGCTCCAAAGAGGCCGTGCTGGGTCATGATGAGCAAGGTGATGACCCCCTTCTGGTTGAGGAAGGCCAGCAGTTCATGCAAGTGAAGCACAAGATCCAGTTCACCAGGCATGGAGTTGAGAAAACCATTGAGGCTGTCGATGACGACGACGCGGGTGTTGTTGTTGGCCACATCCTCGCGGATTTGCCAGACGAACTCGCCCGGGGACAGTTCTGCCGGATCCACCTGCGAAAGGCAAAGAGTGCCGCGTTCGATCTGCTCGTTCAAATGGAGCCCGAGTCCTTCCGCCCGGGCCCGGGCTATCCGTAATACCTCGTCAAAGGCATAAACGATGGCGCGCTCGCCCCGCTGGGCGGCAGCGTAGGCGAACTGCATGGCGATGGAGGATTTACCGGACCCGCTGGGCCCGATGAGCAGGGTGCTGGAACCGCGGGTGATGCCGCCGCCGAGCATCTTGTCCAGCGGGACAAGTCCACTGGAAACCGGTCCGCGGTCGAAGTCTCCTTCGTGCTCGGAGGCGATAAGACGGGGATATACGGTGACGCCACAGTACTGGATGTTGTAATCGTGAAATCCTTCGCGGAAGGCCGAGCCCCGGAGCTTGACGATTTCGATGCGGCGACGGGTGATGCCGTAGGAGCGCGGAATCTTTTCCAGACGGATGACGCCGTGGGCGATGCTTTGCAGTTGCAGGTCGTGCCCTTCGCCGGTGCGGTCGTCCAGGAGAAGGACGGTGGTATTGCGGCCGGAAAGATACTGCTTGAGCGCTAGGAGCTGGCGGCGGTAGCGCATGGAATCGGCGGCCAGGAGGCGCAGCTCGGAGAGCGAATCAATGACCAGACGGGTGGGCTGCACCCTTTCGATCTCGTCGGTCAGGCGCTGGATGGTGCTGGCCAGCTCGACTTCGCTGGGATGGAAGACAGTGTACTGCTGTTCGGAAGACAGGCTGGCCTCATCGGGAACGAACTCGACGATGGGAAGGTCCTTGAGGCTCCAACCGTGGGACTCCGCAGAGCCTTCCAGCTCATGCCTGGGCTCGGAAAGAGTGACGTAAAGACAGGACTCCCCCAGGGCGAGACCGGCGAGCACAAACTGCATGGCGACGGTGGTCTTCCCGGTCCCGGGATCGCCTTCGAGCAAGTACATCTGCCCGCGCGGCAGGCCGCCGGAAAGGATGTCATCCAGGCCGGATATGCCGGTGGTCTGCCTTGCTGTCTCTCTTCGGGTGGGTGCGGCTTGAGCGGCTATGGCCACTTGCTCGTTGTTGTTCATCGGAAATCATTTTAAGCGGGTTTGCGTAAGACCTGCAGGGATCGCGGATACAAATCGCAATTGGCACAGCGATTGTGCGATATGCGCTTGGGGAAGTGTTCGGCTGTCTGAGCAGAGCACAACTCGGCTACCTGGGAATGGAAAGGCCAGAGGCCGGGGTGGCGAGGTCGAGAACATAGTTCGTTCCGTCGTCGTATATGTGTTTGCGGGAGGCTGCGAGCTGGCCGTATTGCCGATGTCCTTGAAGAACCAGGTAAAGGATATTCCGCCAGGCCTGGGTAGCTTGCGGATCGGTCTGAGCAGCGGCGTTGCTTTCATCGCCGAGGAAGGCACCGTTGCTATAGGAATACGCGAGGTAGCGGATGCCATGGTGCTGGAGATAGCGGGCCAGGGCTTCGCCATCCTGGTGGATGGGCCAACCGGGAGGAAGGCTGGCGGCGGCGGGAAAATCGGCGGAGTAGAAGCTTTGGTCGCGGAAGTTCAGGAGGAAAGGGTAGTCGAGGGTTTCAAGTACGACACCGTGGGCGGGGATGGCGCGTTCGAGGGCGGCGTATTGAGCGGGAACCTCTGCGGGTGCGACGGTCCAGGCACGGGCGGAAGCCCAAAGGTCCTTCTTCATCTCGGCATAGACGTTTTCCCAGGAAAGCATGTAGACGAACCAGAAGAGCAGGAGCACGGCGGCGGAGGGAAGATACCAACGGCGGCGGAGGGAGTCTGCGGAGGGACGCCGCAGGGCGGAGAGCAGGATGAACAGCAGCGCCGGGAGCACGCACGGATAGTTGTAGCGGCGGATCGAATCGCCGCCGGCAACCAGGCCGGTGAAAATGGACCCGGCGATGACGGCGGCGACGAGGGCGAGGGTTGCCGAGGCGGGGGCGTCGCGATGTTCGGGGGAGCTTTTCCGGAATCTGTAGAACTCGAAAAACAGAAAGGGAAGGAGCGGGACCGTAAAGCCGAATACCTTGAGCAGGGCAGCGCGGGTGTGGAAGGTCCAGGTGGGCGGCAGGTGGTAGTAGGCGGTGTAGTCGTAGCCGTGGCCGAAGACCGGATAGAAGGCAGTACCGGAGGTGGAGCGCATGGCGATGGCCCAGGGCAGCAGGAGGGCGATGCAGACGGCTGCGGCAATACCGAGTTCTGTGACGGTGCGGCGGATGCCGAGCTCCCGGCAGCGCAGAGCGTAATAGCCGACGCAGAAGAAAAAGGCATGGGGAAGGTAGGTAGATTTGCAGCCGATGGTGAGGCCGGTAGCGGCTCCGATGAGGGCGGCGGGGAGCCATGACCTTTGCCGCATGGTGTCCCTGTCAGCGGCAAAAGCCGCCATGGCCAGGAGCAGGCCCGAGGGCAGAGTGGTCATGGTCAGGTTGAAGCGGATGTGGGGCATGGCGATGGCGACCAGGACGAACGCGGTAAGGCGGTTCGGCGAGAGCCTGAAGGCGCGCCCGGCGGCGAGGCTGGCGAGGGCGAGGATGGCCAGGCCGAAGCCCTGGTCGAGCATCTGGGTGCACTCGATGGGGAGTTTGGCGAGCAAAAGCGTTTGCAGGAAGTAGGGGATGCCGATGCTGCTCTGCAAGCGCCGTTCGTTGAAGGGATCGGCGGCAAGAAAGTGGCGGGCGAGCATTTTGACTGGGAAGAGAAGGTAGGCCTCAAAATCGTCCACGCCGATGTAGGCAGCGCGGTGCACGGTGGAGGCGTAGCGGAAGGCGAAGAGGGCGAAGGCGAGAAGGGCAAGCAGGGGCAGGGACCATGCGTGCGGGCCGGGGCGCGGGGTGGCCAGCACTTGCCGGGCCTGGGCGGCGTAGGCTGCGAGGGCGAGCAGGGCTCCGAGCAGTACGAGGGCGTCCAGGGCGGGTGGGGCGATCCAGTGCAGGAGGTTGAGTATTCCGCCAACTACGGAGAGCAGGCTCAGGCCGGCGACGCTTTCCGCGAGGGGGCCGGTGTGGCGGGCTTTGCAAAGGCGGAGCAGAAGGCTGCCCCAGCCAATGGTACTGGCGAGAAGAAGGGAGCACCAAAGGAGAGCAAAGAGCATGTGGAGCACGGAAGGGAAAGTCATGGCCTAGGGACATGGTATGGGAGGCTTGCTTATCTTCCGCGCCTCCGAAAGCAAGCGGATAGAAACAGGAGGAGGCGGGGCGGGGCCTTCAGGGCGTGAGATACACTTCCTTCAACTCCCTCTGTACAAACGTGCGCTGCGAAAGATCGGTGAGTTATGGGATTTCGTGAAGCGGTCAAAATAGCGCTGCAATCGCTGTGGGCGAACAAGCTCCGGTCCATCCTGACACTGATCGGGGTGGTGATCGGGGTGGCGTCCGTGATCATGGTGATCACGCTGGTGAACGGCGCGAACAAGTTCGTGGCGACCAAGGTGTATGGGTATGGGGCGGATGTGTTTACCGTGTCGAAGCAGCCCTCGGTGATCTTCAGCGACGCGGAATACATGATGTACCAGAAGCGGAAGGACATCAAGATCGACGACTACCGCGCGCTGGCGGAGCGTTGTAAAGCGTGCGCGGCGACGGGGGCGATGGCTTCGGCTTCCGGATCGGTGGTGTACAGCAACCATTCGAGCTCGGATACGGACGTGCGCGGATGGACCTCCGACATGCCGTCGATCTACAACATCGAGATCGAGCGGGGGCGCGGGTTTACGCCGGGCGAAGAACAGCGGCGGACACATATTGCGATCATCGGGCCCGATGTGGTGGACCACCAGATGGTGGGCGAAGACCCGCTGGGCAAAGAGATCCGGGTGGATGGCGAGCACTACACCGTGATCGGTGTGGGCGAGCGCAAGGGCAAGACCCTGGGGCAAAGCCAGGATAATTGGGTGGCGATGCCGTTGACGACCTTCTTGGACACGCATGGATCGAACCGGAGCCTGACCTTGTATGCGCGGGCGCACGGGACGGGCGATCCGCTGGAAGTGGCGTCCGATGAGGTGCGGGTGATCCTGCGGTCGCTGAGGCACGACGCGCCGGGCGCGCCGGACAGCTTCTCGCTGGATACCAACCAGACGTTTATCGGGATTTGGCAGAGCATCAGTTCGAGCTTCGCGGCGGTCTTTGTGTCTCTGGCCGCGATTTCGCTGGTGATCGGCGGCATTGTGATCATGAACATCATGCTGGTGTCTGTGACTGAGCGGACAAGGGAGATCGGCGTGCGTAAGGCGTTGGGGGCGCGGCGCAGCGATGTGCTGATGCAGTTCCTCATCGAGTCCGCGACATTGTCCCTGGTGGGCGGGATTGCAGGGGTGATGGCGGGAATTGCAGTGGCGAAGACGATCACGCTCATCGTGGGATTCCCGTCAGACATCAAGGTGTATTCGGTGGTGCTGGGACTCCTGGTGGCCACGGCCGTGGGGATCTTCTTTGGAGTGTACCCGGCGAAGAAGGCTTCTTCGCTGGACCCGATTGTGGCGTTGCGGTCGGAGCTGTAAATAGGGAGTTAGGAGTGAGCGGGGTGGGGCGATGAGGCTGAGTGACGCGAAGGAATCGGTCCGCATGGCGATGGAAACCCTGCGCACGAACAAGCTGCGTTCGGGGTTGACGGTGCTGGGCATCATGATCGGCGTGACCACCGTCATCCTGATCTCGTCGGTGATCAGCGGGCTGACAGCCAATGTGAACGGCCTGGTGGAGTCGCTGGGCTCGAATGTGTACTGGGTCTTTCGCTTTCCGGTATTTGGCGAGCGGCCCACGTCGGAGATGCTGGCGCGCAAACAGCTTACGCCGGATGACGCCTACGCCATGTTGCAATTTCCGCATGTGATTGCCGTCGATCCGTCCAAGCAGTACCGGTCGCCAACCGGACGGGTGGGCAGCTTCGGCGTGAAGTACAACGGGCACAAGGTACAGAACACGATGCTCGAAGGGGATTCCGACACGATGCCGGAGGTATATGACATCAACATCGAGCAGGGCCGCTATTTCACCGGCGACGAAGCCAGGCGGCGCGCGAATGTGGTTGTGCTGGGGCACGATACGGCCGAGGAGCTGTTCGCCAACGAGTCTGCCGTGAACAAGGAGGTGGAGATCGGAGGAGACGTCTTCAACGTAATCGGTGTGATGGCGAAGCAGAAGCAGGTATTCGGCGGGGGAAAGAACCCGAACGACAACGCCGCGCATTTTCCGCTGGAAACCTTCCGGAAAATCCATCCGGAGATCCTGGATACGTGGATCAGCGTGAAGTACGACGATGCCAAGCACAAAATGGCGGTGGAAGACGAAATCCGCGAGCTGCTGCGACGACGGCGCAAGCTGAGCGCGGACAAGCCGGACAACTTCGCCATCTTCTCGTCAGACGCGTTGTTGCAGTTGTGGAACCAGTTGACCAGCGGACTTTTCATCTTTCTCGTGGGCGTGTCTAGCGTGGGGCTGATGGTGGGCGGCGTGGGCGTGATGAACATCATGCTGGTAAGCGTAACGGAGCGAACGCGAGAGATCGGTGTGCGCAAGGCCCTGGGCGCAACCAAGAAAAACATCCTGCTGCAGTTCACGCTGGAGGCGATTACGCTGTGCGCCTTTGGCGGATTTGTAGGCATCCTGCTGGGTGCGTTTCTAACGCTGCTGGTCAGACTGGTGCTGGGGTCGGTGTTGCCGGCGCAGGTATCGCTGATCTGGACTGCAATCGCGTTCGCGGTCTCCTGCGCGATCGGGTTGGTCTTCGGGATTTACCCGGCGTACAAGGCGTCTACGCTCGACCCGATCGAGGCGCTGCGGTACGAGTAGTGCTGGCCGCACGGGCGGGGCCTTCGCGCGTGTGCGCTCCCGCGCAGATGGTACCCGTTTGGGTAGCTAAGTTGCCTTCAGATACCACGGGATGTTGAGAACGGAGATCCGGTCATTTCCTTCCATTAAGAGCTGGGTCTTGAGCAAGGTGGCGCGCTGGGTGTGGAGGAAGTAGTAGTACCAGCGTTTCTCCATGAGTTCGGGCACGATGGTGATGATGCGGCGGTCCGGGTGGTCTTTCGCAAGCTTCTGTATATACGTGACGATAGGTGCAATGACGAAGCGGTAAGGCGATTTGAGCACGATAAGTTCCGGAGATGGAACTTTAGCGGCGGCCGCGGGCTTCTCCACAAATTCAGCCCAGCGCTTACAGAACTCGTCCGGCTTATCGTCTTCAGCGACGTAGACTACTTTGACTTCGTGCGATAGGGTCATGGCACAGCGCAGCGCCTGCTTGTTGATCCTGGTCCAGCCCGCCATGGCGACAACGATAAGCGGTTCCGGACCGCCGGCAATTTCGAGCGGCGTGTTGGTGTCGATTTCGCGCTGTACCTTCTGGTAATGGCGATGAATGCCATACATGAGGGCGAGCAGAGCGGGGATGGCGATCATGGTGATCCATGCGCCCTCTTTAAACTTCGCGACGATCACGATAAGAACCGTGATGCCGGTGGCAAGCGCGCCCACGCCGTTGATGATAATATTGCGGCGCGCTCCCTTGCCGCCTTCTCTACGCCAGTGCGCGACCATGCCGGCCTGGGACATAGTGAATGCCAGGAATGCACCCACCGCAAAAAGAGGAATAAGACGGTCAGTAATCCCGCGGAACGCGATCAGGAGAACAGCAGTGATAACAGCGAGCACGACGATGCCCTCTGTATAGACGAGCCGCCGCCCGCGGTTGGCGAAAGAGGTTGGCAGGTATCCGTCCTCTGCGATGAAGCGGCATACGCGCGGGAAATCTGCAAACGCTGTATTTGCTGAGAAGATGAGGACCAGCAGAATGGCGCTGATGGCGACGTAGTAGAACCAGCCTCGGCCGGTGACTGCGCCGAGAAGCATGGACAAGATGCTCTGATAATTCTTCCCATTCGGGTCTGTCGCCACGATTCCGTATGACTTGACCAGGTAGGCGATACCGGCAAGCATGCCAGCGAGTGCGGCAATGATGATGGCGAGGGTGCGGCGAGCATGCTTGACGCGGTCGTCGCGAAAGGCCTGCACGCCATTGCTCACTGCTTCCACGCCCGTGAGCGCAGTACATCCGCCGGCGAAGGCCTTGATAAGGAGCCAGAGGCTCACAGCGGTCACGGTCGCCTGCGAAGCCGGAGGGGGAACGATCGGATGAGGATGGCCGCCGCTTGCGATCGTCCGCGCAATGCCGATCGCAATGGCGATGAACATGCACAACAGGAAGAGATACGTAGGGGCCATGAAGACGGCGCCGTTTTCGCGCACGCCCCGCAGGTTTACGAGCGCCAGTAATAGAAGCGCGAGTAAGCAGAGGCTCAGAGTCCGTGGGTGAAGGGTGGGAAAGGCTGAGGTCAGGGCGGCGATGCCAGCCGAGATGCCCACTGCGGCATCGAGAGTGTAGTCGATCAATAATGCCGCTGCGGCAAGCAGGCCAGGAAACATTCCGAGATTCTGGTGCGCGACGGTGTAAGAGCCGCCGCCTTGCGGGTAGGCGGCAATGGTTTGCCGATAGGAGAAGAAGACGATGCCGAGCAGCAGAATGATGGTGAGGCTGAGTGGGACGATGTAAGCAACGCCAGCGACGCCAAGCGGGATGAGGAGTGTGAGCGCGGCCTCAGGTCCGTAAGCAGCTGACCCGAGCGCATCCAACCCGAAGACCGGGACGCCTTTGGCGACACCGATCTGTTCTGCGTATTCTTCCGATGAGGCAAGAGGGCGGCCAAGTAAGAAGTCTGTCAGTCGCAAGGATCGGCTCCAAAGAGGATGGCTGCGGGTGGTTTCGGGAAGTCTCGAGAACGCTGTGCATCAGGGTAGATGCTGTTCTCACCTCCAAGGCAGACTATGGTGCTGTATCACGCAAGGTGCGGGTGATGGAAAGGGAAGGATGGAAAGAATGCAAGCAGTGAATGTGGAAGCGGCGCTGGCAGAGTTGAACGAGTACTGGTCTCCCAAGGTGGTGGGGCGGGTCAACGATCAGTACATCAAGATCGCCAAGCTCAAGGGCGGATTCGACTGGCATAAGCATGACGAGGAAGACGAGATGTTCCAGGTCATCCGCGGACGGCTGGTGATCCAGTTCGAGGGTGGGCGTGAGGTGACGCTGGGCCCCGGAGAGTTCTGCGTGGTGCCCAGGGGCGTGCGGCACAACCCGCGTGCGGAGGAGGAGTGCGCCATCCTGCTGATCGAGACGGTGACCACGCTGCATACGGGAGATGTAGTGACGGAACGGACGCGGAGTATCGAGGAGCAGCTGGGGTGAGCGGCTAACTTCCCGTAACACCGATCTCCATCACTATGGAGACGTACAGGTAAGATCTAGAATTGCCCAGACCGCATCGATTGCGCTTTCATCTCACCTCGGCGGGATTGTTTGGCGTGAGCGGCCTCGATACCGTTACATACACTGGCACTAAGTAAAAGCGAGCAAAAAGGGGAGCACTTCTGTAGTGCTCGCTTTCACGATGTTGATGGAGGCGACGACGATCCTGCAGAAAGAGGATGTGGTAACGGTGCGGGCGAGAAGTATCGAGCAGCAATTAGCGCGACGGCTCCGCTCTAAAGCGCTGGTGCTTGTTCCTCAAAATTCAGCTTTCGAATAGACTCCTCGTCCCCCAACTCCGCAGCGAATTGGAGAGCTTTGTCGCAATCGAATGCTGCGGATCCAAGCGAAGCCGTCCTCTGCAGAAATGGGAGCGGGCGTTTTGACGGCTGCAGATCTTTCATGTGTAAGCGGTAGCCCTGAATTGTTCGCACCTGAATGTACAGTATCGCAGCCGGCCCACGCTACACTGCAGGAAGCTCATGCTTGCCACTGCCATTGCATACCTCACCACATTTCTGACCGTTGCCGGGCTGGGCTACTACGTGCTGGCGCTGGTGAGTGCGCGGTCGTTTGCACGCAAGGTGCGGCAAGCGCGGCCGGAGTTCGCGCCGGCGGTGAGCATTCTGAAGCCGGTCAAGGGATGGGACCACGAGATGTATGCGGCGTTTCGCAGCCATTGCCTGCAAGAGTATCCGGGCGAGGTGGAGCTGCTGTTCGGGGTAAGCAGCCCGGACGATGCGGCCGTAGCGGCGGTGGCGGATTTGCAGCTCGAGTTCCCGGCGGTGTCGATCCGGCTGATCGCCTGTCCCGAGCTGCTGGGCACCAATGGCAAGGTCAGCAATCTCGTGCAGATGCTGCCCTATGCGCGGCACTCCTATGTGTTGATCAATGACAGCGACATTCTGGTCGGGCCGAAATATCTAAGGCGGGTGATGGCGGGGTTTGCGGAACAGTCCGCGTCAGGGCGCAGGGTAGGCATGGTGACGGCGCCGTACCGCGGGCGGGCACATGGAGTTGGCGGGCGAGGGCCAACACTCGGCTCAAAGATGGAAGCGCTGGGGATCGCGACGGATTTCATCGCGGGCGTGCTCACGGCGCGGAAGCTCGAAGGCGGCATCCGCTTCGGGCTGGGATCCACGCTTGCGCTTTCACGAGAAGCGCTGGAGGCGGCCGGCGGACTGCTGCCGGTAGTGAACTACCTGGCCGATGATTACGAATTGGGCGCCCGCGTGTACCAAGCCGGCTATGATGTCGCGCTGAGCAGCGAAGTGGTGGAAACCTTTGTTCCGGCGTACACCTTTCGCGAATTCCTGGCGCACCAGATTCGCTGGAGCCGCTCGACGCGGGACTCGCGCAAGTGGGGCTATGCAGGGCTGCTGTTCACCTACGGGCTGCCGTGGGCGTGCTGCAATCTGCTGGCAACGGGGCTGAGCCTGGAAAGCATGGCGCTGTTTGCTCTGGTGCTGCTGGCCCGAGTGTCGCTGGCGCTGGCCGTGGGTCTGGGTGTGCTGGGCGATGTGCAGGTGTTGCGGGATATCTGGCTGCTGCTGCCGCGGGACATGGTCGGACTGGGGCTCTGGGCTTGGAGCTTCGCGGGCGACACGGTGGCGTGGCGCGGGCAGCGATTCGCGTTGAAGGACGGCAAGCTGAGCCGGCTGCCGGTTTAGGCCTCCATCAGGGTCGACCGGGTATATACTATTGCATATACTGGAGGCCGCAATGTTACAGTCGCGTGTCGCAAAACTGTTCAAGAATGGGGCCAGCCAGGCCGTCCGGCTGCCGGCAGATTTCCGCTTCGATGGGGAGGAGGTCTACATCCGTCGCGAGGAAGCTACCGGAAATGTTGTGCTTTCGGGCCGCCCCGGCGCGGATGCATGGGACCGGTTCTTCGCCCTTGTCGAGTCCTCAGAGATCCCTGAAGACTTCATGGCGGAGCGGCCGATGAACCAGCTTTCGAGTGAAGAAGACGTGTTCGGTGCAGACGAGCCGTGAAGCAGCGATACATGCTTGACACAGACGTGGCGAGCTATGCGATCAAGGGCCGGTCCCCGGAGATCACGGCGAGACTCAAGCAGGTTGAGCTGTCCCTGGTGTGCATCTCGGCCGTAACGAGGGCCGAGCTTATATACGGGCTAAAGAGCCTGCCATCAACGCATCGACTCCACCACATCGTGCAGCAGTTTCTGGAGCTGGTGAATGTGCTTTGCTGGGACGGAGAAGCCGCGGATTACTATGCGGAAATACGTCATCAGTTGACCGGGAAAGGGCAGCCCATCGGCGAGCTGGACATGATGATCGCTGCCCATGCGCTTGCGGCCGGCGCAGTGCTTGTGACGAACAACCAACGCCACTTCGAACGGATCGGTCTGCCGCTACGGCTTGCAAGCTGGGTCACGCCAGGTTAGCTTGACTCACTATTTTCCGCCGGGCTGGTTGGAGAGGATCTCCTTACCGCCGCTGGTGGCCAGGACATAGGCGGGGCCGGGAAGTGCGGGTAGGTTGCCGGGTTCAGTCCAGACAAAGACGCGCCGGGGACCGCTCCAGAGGTGGCGGATGGAGGCGTTGTCTTCGAAGATGGGCGGGGCGTCCGGAAAGAAGGAGCCGTACCAGAGATTGGAGCTGCGGCCATTCAGGATGTGGATGTCAGGGCCGTTCAAGCCAGGGCGCCGGAGATAGAAGCCGAGGGTGGACCCGCTTTCGTACTCGCCGTTGATGACCACGATGTCGCTGGGGCGGATTTGGCGCGGCGACGGCGGCGGCGAGGGCGCGCGAGGAGAGCACGGGCGAGAAGGTGACGAGCGCCAGGTGAGCGGCGATGAGAAAAACTGCGGTCATGCCCGCGAGGAAGAAATTGGCAACCCGGGGGCGGCCGCGAAGGCGGTAGTAGAGATGAGCGAGGGTGCCGAGAGCGAGGGCTGCGGCGACGTCGAGCAGAGGGCCTCGAAAGAAGGACATGGCGGCGGAGCTGAGGTCGAGGAAGTGGCCGAACGATAGCGCGTAGTCTGTGGGGTTCTGGGCGAGGACGGCGGCTAGATCTGAGCCGGGCGTCAGCGTCTTGCCGTGAAGTGCGAAGAAAAGGGCAGCGGCAGCCCCGGCCCAGCCAACCGCTACGAGAAACCAGGCGATGCGGCGGCCGGTGGGTGTTCCCTTACGGGACTGCCGGTCTGGATTTTGTTGCGCGTCCTGCTCATCTTCCGCCAGCCAGTTGCCGATAAGTAAAGCGAGCGGCGGCAGTGCGGGGAGAACGTAGTACTCCTGGCGCGTGGAAAAGCTGAAAAAGAGCATGGGGATGGCGGCCCAGAGGGTGAGCAGCAAACGTGCCTGCTGCAGTTGCTTAAGCAGGGCGCGGCGAAGCACGAGCCGAAGCGGGATGCGGCGAAGGGCGGCGAGGAGGAAGGCTGACCAGGGCATAAGCCAAACCAGCAGCAGCCCCCAGAAAAGCAGGAGCGGAACGGTGTCGTAGTCGCGCGGGATGCGCTGGTTTATGTAGCGCAGCAGGTGCTCGTTGACGAAGTAGAACCAGAAGAAGCCGCGAACATTGCCCTGCGTGGGGGCAAGGCCATGGGGGTGGCCCTGCGTGGGATTTGCGAGGCCGGCGGCGATGTGCCACGGGGCGGCGAGAGCGAAAAAGATCAGCAGCCCCATTAGAGGGTGCCAGCGGCGAAGGTGGCCGAGGTTGCGCGTGAGAAACAGAAAGCAGAGGACGATGGCGACGGGGAAGACGACACCGATAAGTCCCTTGGTAAGCACGTTAAGCGCACACGCCGCGGCAAAGCCTGCGGCGGTCGCGAGCGACGGCGTGGCCTCCTGCAGCGAGCGCCAGAAACAGAAGACGGCGAGGGTGGTCCAGAGGCAGAGGATGGCATCCGGGATGAGGATGCGAGTGAAGATGAAGAGGCCGAACGAGGTCGCAAGAATGAGCGCGGCATAGAAGCCGGCCAGAGATCGGGGGAAGAGCTGGCGGCCCATCGCGTATGCGATCAGCAGCAGCGCGAGGATGTAAAAGGCGAGGGGGAGACGGGCGGCTTCTGTGGAGACCCCGAGAAGTCGGAAACTCGCGGCCATGCTCCAGTAAAGGAGCGGAGCCTTTTCAAGGTAGCGAATGCCATTTGCGTAGAGGGTGACGGGGTCATGGCGGACGAGCATTTCGCGCGCCACTTCGGCGTGGACGGAATCGGCGTCGTCGAGCAGCGGCGGGGCGAGTAGCGTGAAGCTGCCGTAGAGCAGGAGCCAAAGGGCGAAGAGGATGCCGAGCAGGATTTTGGGGCGGGGTTCGGCGGTGGGGACGGCCTGGGCCAAGTCCGGGGGGTGCATCGCGCGATTATAGAAGGGCCGCATCAGTGGGAGACGTGTGCTTTTGCATGCGGATGGGAAGGACATTTGCGCGATGCAGCAGGCCCGAGCTACCGCGGCCCGGCGTTCGCGGCAGAAAGGAATCCGCTGCGGATGGTTGTTAGTCCCAGAAGAATGAGGATCACACCCGCGGCCAGGAAGACCACGTCCCACAGCAGATGGTTGCCATTCTGGTAGACATGGTGCACCTGAAGGATCTCGTGATCGATGGTGCCCTCGATAAGATTGAAAAGGCCCCAACCCAGCAGAATAGAACCCCAAAGCGCCTTGCCTGACAAGAGGACTTGAGCTTGCTTGACAGCTCGCCACAGGGCGATCAGGCCGGCGGCCACAGCACACCAGGTGAAGGCGTGAAAGAGACCGTCCCAGAACATGTTGATCTGTTCGTGGACCAGTGTGTCGCGCAGCACCCAGTTGGACAGCATGTTGTGCAGTTGCAGGATCTGGTGAAACAGGATGCCATCGACAAAACCACCCATGCCGATGCCGAGGAGTGTTCCGGCGATGACGAGCGGGCGGGTCCTGTCTTTCGAGATCAAGAGCGCTCTCCCACACCCGGGTACGGCCAGGAGCTCTCGATAGCTGTGCCCTCGGGTGGAAGAGGCGTGTGCGCAGAAGCCGAGCGGACCTTTGTGTCGAGCTCTGGCATGCCGAGGTGGACCGCGGCAACTGCCAAGGCAAATGCCGGAAAGGGCAGCGCCACCAGGAGCAGGGTGTGGAGAAAGTGGCCGTCGAAGATGCCGGCCCTCACCTGGCGCCCCGTGCTGGTGCCGCACACGGTGCAGGCATGCGCCATACAACTTGTGAGCAGGACCGAGGCTGTGGTCAGAACTCGGCTGCTTCGCATCGCGTTTCTCCGCATTCAGAAGGTGGGAAGCATTTCTCTCGGCAAGGGCTGCCACATTGGGCATTAAGCGGGAGCCGCTTAAAGCAGGCGCGAAGGCACGGGTGCACATTGACCCCGCTATTGCGGTGAATTGCGCTCCTCGCGATCGAGCCGTCTTTTAAGGGGCAGCAGGGTGCGTAATGTGAACAGATTCAGGATGGCAAGGGTGACCGCGATGCCATAGTGATTCATGGCGACTGCGGCGCCGACAATGCCGGCGTTCCAGACGCTGGCAGCAGTTGCGGTGCCGCGGACAGTGGCGCCCTCTTTGAGAATCGCCCCGCCACCGATGAAGCCGATGCCCGTGATCAGGCCCTGTAGCAGGCGGGACTGGGCGGCCACATCCGGCTGGTTGCCCAGGAGCAGCAGGTATCCGCAGCTCGCCATGCCCACGATCGGAAAAGTACGGAGGCCGGCGCTATGCGCTTCGCGTTCGGTTTCCCAGCCGATAATGGCCGTCAGGATGTAGGCGATGGCTACATGTTCGAAATTCTTCCAGATGTCCTGCCCAGTGGCGGAGAGTTGAATGATCATGTGCCCCCGCCAGTGATGGTACCGGACACGCGCCAGTACCGGTAGCGGCGGCGGGTTGCGCTACGGACCGGTGGCGTGGAGGCGATGCTCCGATGGAGAATGGAGCGATGACCAGCGTGAGGATGGACAAGTGGCTGTGGGCTGCGAGGTTCTTCAAAACGCGCGCACTCGCGGCAAGAGCGTGCGAACTGGGCAGGATCGTGTCAAACGCGCAGCCTGCCAAGCCGGCGCGTGATGTGCGGGTTGGAGACATGCTGCAGATCAAGAACGACGGCGGCGATTTCCAGGTGGAGGTCTTGCTGTTGAGCGAGGTGCGCGGCCCTGCAGCAGTGGCGCAGACACTTTACCGGGAGACAGAGGCGAGCCGGGAATTGCGACTGAAGGCGGCGGCAGAGCGAAAGGCGATGCACGATTTTGGCGCGGTGCCGGTCAGCAAACCATCGAAACGCGACCGGCGGGTGCTCGATCGGTTTCGCGGCAGGGGATAGGTGGACTGCCCAGTGAAAAACCGGCTAGACCACCAGTGAACACGGGACGACTTGCTCATCTGATGGTGCTCCGGGCTACCTGGCGATGCTCAAGGCTGCGCGACTGGGATGCCGTTTGATAAAGGCCTTGCTACAAGGCGTGTTTCACCTCTGTGGCCAACGCGCCCACCGGATTGGTCGTTGCCTTGGTTGCAATCGCGCTCAAAGATTCTCCGCGGCGATACATCAGATACGCTGCTGCCACTCCCGCAATCAGGCTTGCCCAGGTAAAGAGTCGTCTCATAAGGTGTCCTCCCTCTCATCATTGTGCGCTTCGGAAACGATCGCGCGTCCTCGTTTAGATGCATAGAGTCATCAGAATGCGAGATAGGATGACCTATGCTTTTGATCAGAGCCGCAACGGAGCAGGATGCGGGCGCGATTGCGCATGTGCACGTAGATAGCTGGCGCACAACGTACGCCGGCATCGTTCCCGATAACTACCTTTCCGGTCTGAACGAAACGGAGCGTGTTCCCATGTGGCGGGAGTGGCTCGGCCTCGATATCCATGTGTACGTTGCCGACATGGCAAGCGAGATCGTCGGCTTCATCTGCGGTGGCCAGATACGCGAGCCATTAGCGGATTGCGATGCGGAGTTGTTTGCGATCTATCTACTGCAGCGGGCTCAAGGACAGGGAATCGGCACAGCGCTTTTCAGGCGACTTGCGGAGTCACTGAGGGCGGATGGATTCAAGAGTATGGCCGTCTGGGTGCTCGAAAGTAATTCGTCGAGCAGCTTTTATAAGAAGTCCGGTGCTTTGCGGGTCCAGTCGAAAGAGATTGATATAGGAGGCGCCATGCTATCAGCCGTCGCCTTCATGTGGCCCGACCTGGAACTGATACCTCCGCCACACTAGGGCGTGTTAACACTATGACCCTGTTCGCACTATGAGGGCCGCGTCCATAGTGCTCCAAGGCTTCCGGTCTCGCTCCGTATTCGTGCGTGTTGCGCCCAGGATGGCAAGCGAAAGTGGTAGCGCCGGAAACGCTGGTGCCCAAACCCGTCATTACAGACTCTCAAACGAACCGGCGCTATATTAGGTGCAGGTTGGGTATGCCCGAGGAATTGACCACCGCGGTCCCGCAAGTCGCATCGAGTACGCGAGGAAATGAGTCGCTATCCACAGCAGTGGTGAGCGGAGTGAGCGCGGCACACAGCGTGCCGGAGACGGCACTCATCTTCGACGACTGGTATCCGGCGGTGCGGAGTGAGCGGCTGCGCCGAGGGCAAATAATCACCGCAATGCTGCTGGGCGTGCCTCTGGTGTTGGGGCGCAAGAATGATGGCACAGTCTTTGCGATGCGGGATAACTGTCCGCACCGGGGGATTCCGCTTTCCTGCGGATGGTTCGATGGCGAGGGTGTGACGTGCAAGTATCACGGCTGGGTGTTTGAGCCGGGAAGCGGGCAGTGCACCGCGATTCCGTCGCTGACCAGCCATGATGCGCTCGACCCGATGCGCATTTACGCGACCGTGTTTCCCTGCGTGGAGCGCGATGGGTATGCGTGGGTGTTTGTGCCGGGAGCGGGGCGCGGGCGAGTGCGCCCCGAGGAGATGGCGCAGTTGCCGCCAGTACCGGAGGTGCCGAAGTTCAGCGAGCGCTTTCGCACAGCGCACCTCCAGGCCGATCTGCCCTGCAATGTAGACCACGGGATCATCGGGCTGATGGACCCGGCGCATGGGCCGTTTGTGCACCAGGCTTGGTGGTGGCGGCGGCGGGGCAGCATTCACGAGAAAGAGAAGCGTTTTGAGCCGATCCCGGGAGGGTTCCGCATGGCGGCGCATGCGCCTTCAGGTAACAGTGCTCCTTACAAATTACTGGGTGTGTATGGGGAGCCGATCGAGACTACGATCGACTTCGTGCTGCCTAACCGGCGGTACGAAACGATTCGCTGCGGCGCGAAGTGGTTTGCCAGCCTGACGACGGTGACGCCGGTGACGGCGAATACGTGCCGCATCGATGTGGCGGCGGCGTGGAATGTCTTCTATCATGTGCCATTTGTAACCGCCATTGCAAAGTTCTTCGGGGCGCGGTTTGTGGGGCAGGACCAGCAGACTATGGTGGAGCAGGCCGAGGGGCTGAAGTACAACCCGAGCCTGATGCTGATTGACGATGCGGACCGGCCGGCGAAGTGGTATTTCGCACTCAAGCAGGCGCGGCTGGAAGGGTCGGCACGGCACCCGATGAGCGGGCCGGTGACGTTGCGCTGGCGGAGCTAGGTGTTGGCCGCGCGGGCATACGCCTTTGACGGAACGGCGAAAGCAACGCGAAGAAGGCGCATGAGAATGCGATATCTAAACGCTCTGATGGTCCGACGCAATATGGTTGCTTGGACGGCGATCCGGGAGTGGTTACCCTTGACCCGCCCAAGCTGCACGCCGGTTACTGTGCTCACCTGAAGATGCGGGCAAAACCGGCTGTCTAGCCATCAGAATACAGATGAGCAGACCGCACATGACACCATCTTCCAGACCGATGAGAATAGCTGACCTTTCGGCTCTCCCGCCGGTGTACGACCGTAGCAAGGAATTGATTGGCGTCATCGGCCTCAAGCCGGTTCTGCCCTGCTATTTCGAAGTCGAACCGCATATGAAGTACCTCGAGCTTTCCCTTGAAGAGATCCAATGTCTGCTGGAAATGGAGCTCGACGAGGGTACGCAGGCGCAGGTCGAAGGTGTTGCAGACACACAGACAACCACAGGGGCTGACGCATGAACTTCTGGCTTTTTCGAAGAAAACGGCATTCCAGGACAGAGGGACGCTCGAAGGCCGGTTCTGCCTGCCCGGTGTGTTCATGGGGATTGCTGCTCCCGTGTGCTGTCGGTTATTTCTGCAATCAATGCCAGCACGGCGACTATGCAGCCTATGCAGATCGCGACGCCAACGCGCGGACCTGCCCTTGTTCTTTCTGCAACAATCAAATGTCTCGGATCGCGTAAGGAAACGTCCGGTATTGCATTCCTACAGGTTCTTCAACAGCTGGGAATCCTGCGCGTAAGCATTCGTGCCCGCCACTGCAAGAAAGTTCACGAACCGGCAGTGTTGAAAGCCTGCTCGAGATCGGCGATCAGGTCCTGCGGGGCTTCGATACCAACGGAAAGCCGGACGAGGTCGCGGGGTATCTGCTTCTGCGTGCGCAGGTGCTCGGGAATGCTGGCGTGCGACATGTAATTCGGCAGGCTGACGGTGGAGTTGACGCCACCGAAGCTGACAGTGATGTTGAAGATCTGGAGCGCTTCCACCATCTTGCGGGAAAGCTCCGGGTCGCCGGTGCCGAAGCTGAGTACCGAGCCGGGACCGCTGGCCTGCTTCGCGTGCAAGGCGGCCTGCATCGATGGGGCGAGCGAAGGGTAGCAGACGGCGGAAACGCGCGGGTGCGCAAGCAGAAAGCGCGCGATCTGTTCCGCGTTCTCCTGTTGTGTGCGCATGCGCAGGGCGAGAGTTTTGAGTCCGCGGAGGACGAGGAAGCTGTCCAAGGGCGAAAGGACAGCGCCTTCGCCATTCTGGATAAGGTAAAGTTCTTCGGCGAGCGCGGGATCGCGGACGACGACCGCGCCCGCCATTACGTCACTGTGGCCGCAAAGGAACTTGGTCGCGGAGTGGAGGACAACGTCCGCGCCGAGTTCGAGCGGGCGCTGCAGGAAAGGGGACATGGTGCTGTTGTCCACGCAGACGAGGACGCCGGTGCGCGCCGTGAGCTCGGCAATTTTGCGGATATCGATGATTTGCAGGAGCGGGTTGGTGGGGGACTCGAGATAGACGAGGCGCACCTGCGGAGTAAGCGCGGCGGCAACAGCGGCGTGGTCGGAAAAATCGATGTAGCGGACGTGGACGCCGCGATTCGCGAGGATACGGGAGAACAGGCGGTAAGTGCCGCCGTACAGATCATCGCAGGCCACGATTTCTTCGCCCGGTTTGAGCAGCCGGGTGATGGCAGTGATGGCCGCAAGTCCCGTGGAAAAGCAGAAGCCGCGGACACCGGATTCAAGCGCCGCGAGCTGCATTTCCAGCACAGCGCGGGTGGGGTTCCCGCTGCGCGAATAGTCGTAATCGCCAAAGCCTGTAGCGGAGTCCTGGCGAAACGTGGCCGTCTGGTAGATGGGCGTGTTGGCTGGACGGAACCGGTCCCCCGGTGCTGGGTCAAAGGTGAGCAGGCGAGTTTCGAATTCCAAGTCGTCTCCGTGGCGCGCCGGATGGGTCCGGAGGTGGCTGCTATCAGAATACCTGCACTTGGCTCTGGTTCGACGGAGCGAGCCGGTGTTTCAGTCGCTACGCCGCGCCACGGCGTGCTCTCCTTGACAGTCTAGGCATAGGCCTACTACTCTCCTATGCAATCTAGGAGAGCGGCGCATGGGCAAGCAGCTTGATTTACTGCAGGGCACGCTGGAGATGCTGATATTGAAAGCGGTATCGCTGGGACCGCTGCACGGCTATGGCGTGCTGCTGCGGATTGGGCAGATCTCCGGCGCACAGCTTGAAGTGCAGCAGGGGTCGCTTTATCCAGCGCTGTATCGGCTGGAGCACCAGGGTTTGGTCGCAAGCGAGTGGGGCGAGTCGGAGAACAAGCGCAAGGCGAAGTACTACCGGCTGACGGCTGCTGGACGCAAGCGCTTGCAGGCGGAAACCGACAACTGGAACCGGATGTCGGCTGTAATCGCCGGCATCCTGAGCACGCGACCGGAGGAGCTATGAGCCTGCGCAGCCGGTTCGAGACATGGTGGCGGGCGCTGGCCAAGCGTGACCGCGTGGCGAGGGAAGTCGAAGCAGAACTCCTCTTTCATATGGAAAGCTACGCGGCAGATCTGCAGCAGCATCAGGGTATATCGCAGGCAGAAGCGATGCGCCGCGCTAAGGCAGAACTTGGCGGAATGCAATTTCAACAGGAACAATGCCGGAGATCGGCAGGCGTTGGCGCGATGGACGACCTCTTTGCCAACGTTCGGCATGCCGCGCGCATGTTGCGCAAAAGTCCGGCTTTTACAGCCGTTGCAGTGATCTCGCTGGCTCTGGGCATCGGCGCGAACACCGCCGTTTTCTCCGCGATCGATGCCATCCTTGTCCAGCCCCTATCCTTTCCGCAGGGCGACGAGCTCGTTGCTCTCCAACAATACAATTTGCAAAGCAAAGATTCGGAATCTTCGGTCGCCACTCTTCGTCTTGTAGATTGGAACCGGCTCAATTCCACATTTCAGGCCATTAGCGGCTATTACACGCAGGATGTCTCTGAAACCACTGGTGCTTTGCCGGAGCGTATCGATGAGGCGCTGATCGCGCCGCATTTTTTCAGAGTTTGGGGCGTTACACCTGCTCTGGGACGTGAATTTAGTTCCGAGGAAGAGCGCTTTGGCGGCCCAGATGCAGTCATCATCAGCGATCGATTCTGGCATCGCCGTTTTCACGCAGCCGTGGACGTGATTGGAAAGCGGCTCAGGTTGGGAAAATATGCGTATTCGATCGTAGGCGTCATGCCTTCCTCATTTCTCTTTCCTGACCATGACGTGGATCTCTGGGCACCTAGCCCGGTGGATGCTCCTTACGCTCAGGACCGCGAATCGACATGGTTTAGCGCGGTTGGACGATTGAAGCCGGATGTAACGCTTGCGCAGGCCCATGCCGATCTGGCGACGGTGCAGCAGCAGCTTGGCCGCCAGTATCCCAGAACGGACGGTCATCTGGCGGTGAAAGTGGAGTCGCTCAAGAGCACGGTCGTCGGAAGCGCAGGGGGCTCCTTGTGGCTGCTTTACGGTTCTGTCACGCTTCTTCTGCTGATCGCATGCACCAATATTGCCGCCCTGCTGCTGGCGCGCACCAGCGATCGCGAACATGAAATATCGATTCGCTTTTCCCTCGGCGCGTCCCGCAGATCCATCGTATGGCAATTGCTCACTGAAACACTGGCGCTGGCGCTCGTTGGCTCCGCGCTTGGGATGCTGATTGCAGGTGTGTTGATCCGCGGTTTTCATCAGCTCGCCAAAACGCTTCCGCGCGTAGAAGAGATTACGTTTGACTGGAAGATTCTGCTGTACACGCTGGTGTGCACTTTCGCTGCAACCCTGCTGTGCGGCTTATTTCCGGCTTTACGCGGAGCGCGCCGGGAACTTGCGCGTTCTCTCGCGTCTGGCGGGCATACACAGGTCTCCTCGCGCAATTCTCTCCAATGGACTCTGGTGGGTGCGCAGGTAACTTTCGCTGTTACGTTACTGATCGCCGCCGGACTGCTATTACGTAGCTTTGAGGAGCTTGGCCGCGTAGCGCCGGGCTTTGATCCCAGCCATGTGCTTGCATTGCAGATCAGCGGCTCCTGGGGCGAAACAACGGACATGAAAGCGCTCACGCAGCGGATGGACCGTACCCTTGAGGCGCTGCGCAACGTGCCTGGCGTGGGAGCAGCGGCAACTGCTGCCGCTCTGCCCGGGGTACCCGGCCAGCACCAATTTGAATTTGCGGTTTCCGAAGGGCCGAAAAATCCAAACCGCAAGATCATGGCTGACACGCGCTTCGTGTCTTCGGGGTATTTCGAGGTCATGCGCATCCCGCTGCTGCGTGGGGAAGCCTGCCATGAGGGGATCACGAATCCAAAGATAATCGTGAACCGTAGCTTCACCGACAGCTATTTCAATACGGCAATTGTGATGGGTCGTCACCTTCAGCCCGCTGCGGACAATTCTTTGGGGCAGCCCGGAGAGGTACAGGGAGTGGTGGGGGATGCCCGCGAAGACGGCTTAAACAGCCCACCCGTTCCCACTGTCTACTGGTGCGTGAGCGCGCCGAATCCCATCCCATATTTCCTCATCCGGACGCGGGGCAATCCGGTGGCGATGATACAAGCGCTGCGCCATAAGATCTTTCAGATCGAACCCAGTAGATCGGTGTTCGACATCGCGCCTTTGCAACAGCATCTGAATGATGCACTGTTGGAAAACGAGCTGCGAACGACGCTGCTGGCCATGTTTGCTGGAACAGCCGTTTCGCTGGCCTGCATCGGCTTGTATGGAACGCTTAGCTACCTTGGCCGCATGCGCCGGCGTGAGATGGGACTGAGGCTAGCCATTGGCGCTTCCCGGTTACAGATCGCATGGCGGTTCCTATGGCAAGGTCTCCGAGTAGTGGGAATAGGTTGCTTTGCCGGCGTGGTTCTTGGGTTTATGAGTAGACGACTTATTGCCGGCATGCTTTATGGAGTATCCGCCGCTGATCCAGTGACGTACGGGGGTATTGTCCTGCTGGTCGCTCTGGTCACCTTGCTTGCATCCCTCGCGCCCGCTTTACGCGTCGCCAGGATCAATCCGGTCCAGGTGCTGCGTGAGCAGTAAATGGGTGACGCAGGCGATTTGAGTGACCTATGGAACTGGAACCACATGTATAGCTATCGCGGCGGTGCAGCAAAAACTGGAGACGTGAGTTAGATCAGTAGGCTGAATCGGCTAAAGCGCGGATTCCATCGAGGGATTGGTGGCGCAGGACCTCACCATTGCGGAAGACGGGTTGGAGGAGGTCGCCCGGCAGTTCAGTCTCGCCGTGAGTCCGGGCGGTGCGGAAGCCGCTTTCGTCGTGCAGCAAGGCAAGTTTTCCCCGCTTCGAAGCCTTATCCGGGCCGGTGACAGGGTCCTTGAAGATGTCGCGCTCGACACTGTCAACGGTAACGGACGAGGCCTTGAAGGCGAAGCGGAGGAGGTCGCGATCGACCTTCTGGAGCAGCGCGCCGCCCATACCGAAGACGAAATTAGCGGCGGACCAGCCCTCGCCCGTAACGTGCGCGAGGATATCGCTGAGGGAACGGAGGTTAATGCCGTCACCCCAGAGCAGCCGGACTTTGGGGTCGAGCAGCCTGTAACCGGCACTGTTTCTATATGAGCCAAAGCGTTCTGACAGGATGGCAAGCAGGCGGTCGAGCACGGCTGCGGGATCGCCGGAATCGGGGCGAAGCACGATTACGCCGGTATGGGCCAAGACCAGCGGCTTGAGTTCGCGTCCAAAGAGTTCGCCCGCGGCATGGAAGACATCGAAGCTGTCGGCCACAATGGACACAATGCCGTCCGGGTATTGCTCGAGCATGGCGCGGTAGGCATCGGCTTCGTGCTCGCGGCCCCAGGCCGTGATGGTGCTGTGCTCGGCTGCGGGCACGCTGGTGGACGGCATCCAGTCCGGGTCAGCGCCCTGCGCGGCATAATGGGCGCGCAGGAGGAAGTTCGCGATCACGGTGTCGGAGGTGCGGAAGTTGACGAGGTGGGCGGCCCCGCCGATGGCGGCTGATTCCTCAGAACTTGCACCGCGATAGCCGAAGTCATGGAGCATGGTGCTGGCGAGCGCCGGGTCTTCGCCGGTGCGCGTAAGAAAATCGCGAAGTGTTTTCTTGATCTCAAAGGAAAGCGTGGCGACGGTGGTGGGATACCAGACCTTGTGCAGCAGCGTTTCCAGAAAATTCGTGAGCCAATAACACTCTGGACAGGTATTGCGCACAGTCATGAGCACGTTATGCGTGGGCACGCGGGTGCCTTCGGCGATGGCGCGGATTTCAACCGGGAGGCGTCCTCCATGCTGCTCGACGATATGGGTCCAGCCGGCGCCGTTGAACAGCGCGGCGTTGCCGAAGTGGCCGGCGGAGAAGCGGGCCGCGGCCTCTACATCTTCGGCTGTCACGACGGCGCCGCTGAGGTAAGCGCGCAGGTAGTACTGAAGGCCGAAGAAGACCGTTGCGGGAAAGGCGCCGCCGCGCGATTCAAAATAGCTGTAGACCTCCGTGGTGCCGGGCGGGTATTGCCGCCAATGGGTCAGTTTGTAGCTATCAGTGCGGAGCGGGAAAGGGATGGGGATGGTCACGGTCTAATGGTTGCACCTTTGCAGCGGTTCGCGCATTTTGTTGGACTGGCGTACCTCTGCAATGAAACCGTTCTATACACAGCGTTCCCGATTCGCCGCATACTGGGCCAGGATAAAGCTGTCCGTCATGCCGGCGATGTAATCGGCTACGGTGCGCGGCACTCCCTCCTCCTCAAGAGAACTGGCGCATCCCGAAGGCAACAGTCCAGGATCTGCTACCCAGCAGCGGAAAAGGGAAGTGATCACCCTCTCTGCTTCGGTGTGGTCTGCGGACACTCTTGCGCTGCTGTACAGGTTTGCGTGGAGGTACTGCTTGGCTTCGTGTCGCGCCGATTCCATCTCTGGTGAAAAACAGGCAAGCCGTTCCGGCGCTGCCCGTACGCCCTGCAGTGTTGTTACGTTTACCGCCCGCACCCGCCGGTTCGTTTCTGTGATCAGGTCACCGGTGAGCGCGTTCAACATGCGCTTAAGCGTCTCATTGACGATCCGGTCCGGGGATGCACTGCTGTAGTGCGCCGCCATGCCGGCATAGAAGCGCTCAAACAATCGCACATGGTCCCGAACATGCGCGAGCTGGAGCACTCCTGCTTCAAAGCCGTCATCGAAATCGGCCGTCAGGTAAGCGATCTCATCCGCCAGGTCAATGATCTGCGCTTCGAGAGGTGGACGCTGATCGAGAAAATACTGCCCGAGTTCCGGATGCTCCGCGGCCGAGTAATCGCGAGAATGCTTGACAATGCCTTCGCGCACGCCCAGCGTAAGGTTCAGGCCGCGAAAGCCGGCGTAGCGCTGCTCGAAAAACTCGACAATACGCAGTGCATGGAGATTGTGGTCAAAGCGCAATCCAAAGCGCTGCATTGACTGATCGAGCGCCCTCTCCCCCGCGTGTCCAAAGGGTGGATGGCCGATGTCGTGCACCAGCGCCAGCGCTTCCGTCAGGTCCTCGTTCAGGCCCAGCGCAATCGCAATCATCCGTGCCAGTTGCGCTACTTCCATCGTGTGGGTCAGCCGGCTGCGAATGTGGTCGGAACTGCTGCCCTGCCCGAAAACCTGCGTTTTTCCGGCAAGACGCCGGAAGGCCCGCGAGTGGATGATGCGCGCGCGGTCCCGCTGAAATGGCGAACGGTACGGGTGCTGCTCTTCCGGATAGGTCCTCTGCGCCAGTGGTTCCCCCGGCGCGTTCCCAACGGCGCAGCCGGCGGGCAACCTGCTGAGCGCAACCGGCTCCGGCCGCTGGGAGCTATCGTCTGGCTTCGCCGTCACCCGCGCCGGACTCCTTGGCCAGCTTGACCTTGGCGCTCTCGAGCTTGCGCTGGACTTTGTTGACATCCCCCGGATCGGCATCTGCCGGAATCGTCTTGGCGTACTGTGCCAACGACTGGTCCCACTGCGAGACGGCCTGTTTCAAGCGCCCGGTCTTCTCGTAAAGTTCGCCCAGGTGATCGTGCACTGTGGGGTCGGTCGACTCGCGTTCGCTTGCTTTGAGCAGGTTCTCTTCGGCTAGCGGGTACTGCCCCAGCTTGAAGTACACCCAGCCGAGCGAATCCAGGTACGCGTAATTCTGCGGGTCCAGCTTCACTGCCTTTTGAATCATCATCAGCGCGTCGTTCAGCTTCACCCCGCGATCCGCCAGCATATAGCCCAGGTAGTTCAGGGTCATGCTGTTGTTGGGATCAAGATCGAGGATTTTACGGAACTGCTCCTCGGCCGCATCGAAGTGCTTCTGGCGCTCGTCCAGCGCGCCGCGCAAGAAATAGATATAGATCTTGTCGTCCTGCTTGCCCGGGATCGCCTCCGCTTTATCGATTGCCTCGTTAGCCTCTTTCCAGCGGCGAAGGCGCGTGTTGATTTGTGCCAGCGCCAGATACACTTCCCGGTCATCCGGCGTCCCGTGCAGCTCGGCGGTAGCCATTTTGATGGCCTCGTCCGCTTTGCCCGTATCCGCCAGCTGTCCGGCCAGCATCAGGCGAACGCTGCGGTCGCTCGGCAGCTTCTGCGCCGCTTCCCGCGCCACCTCGGTTGCCTTACTGTATTCCTTGGCATCGCGGTAGGTATCCACTTCGCCCTGGTAACCGCGCTCCGTGTATTCGCCGCCCAGCGCTGCCATGCGCTGATACGTGGCCGTAGCCTGCGCCGTCTTGTTCTGCTCGCGGTAGACATTCCCCAGCCGCTCCAGAAAAATGGCGAGATCGTTTTTCTCCCCATCGGAGTATTGACCATTCGGCTTGGTCAGCCCCTTTACCAGCTTTTCCAGAACTGTGGACGCTTCGTCGTACCTGCCTAGCGAGTCATACAGCAAGGCCTCATTGAAGTTGACTTCCAGCGAATCGCTGACCAGCGACTTGGCCTTCTTCAGCGTCGTCAGCGCCTGGTCATAGTGCCCCTGCCGTCGCTCGATCTCCGAAATACGAATGTAGGTCTGCGCATCCTGCGGGTCGGCGGCCGAGATGGCCCGGTACACCTTGAGCGCTTCCTCCAACTGGTTGTCGTTCAGCAGCGCCTGTGCCAGCCCGCGCTGCGCGTCCAGGTTGTCGGATTCCAGGTCGATCGCCTGCCGGTACGCAGCAATCGCGTTGCCGTAGTCCTTCACCTGGTCGTAGGTGGCGCCGAGAGCGAAATCGATTTTCGCCGTACGATCTTCTTCCGGTACCGCCTTGAGGGTCGCGATCGAGCGCTGCGTGTCACCCGATTCGCTGTACATGCGCGCCAGGTTCAGCGCCACTTCTTCAGAGTTGGGATCGATCTTCTGCGCCGCTTCAAACTGCGCCCGCGCCCGCGCGGAGTCGTGATTCAACGTGTAAAGCTGTCCCAGCAGCAAGTGGTTCTGGATGTCGTTTGGCTGGAGCGCGACAATCTTTGTGAACTCGGTAATCGCCAGTTGCAGCATCTGCTCGGAGGCGCCGCTCTGCGCGTCTCCCAGTGAGCGGAGATAGATTCGGCCGAGCAACGTATGCGCCTGCAGGTTATCAGGGTCTTTCTTCAGGATTTCCTGCGCAGCCAGGATTGCGTCCCGAACGCGCCCGGTGCGAAAGTAAAGCTCCGCCAGCCCGCCGTTCAGGAAAGGGGAAGACGGATCAGCGCTCAGCGCGAGCTTGTATTCCTCGATGGCCCGCGTTGCGTAGTCCTGCCGCCCGGAATTGGCCGCCATTTCTTCATACATGTGGGCCAGCCCGAAATGGTAATAGGCGTTGCCACGACTATCTTCAGAAGAAGGGACAGAAGCACTCGGCGCAGGAGTCGTCCCGGTCTTTGCCGCAGCGGCACTCGCTACGGCACTCCCGGTATTCCCGTTCTGCTGTGCCAGGCCCGGCGTTCCAACCAGCCATGCCGTGCCGAAAAGCAGCAGCCCCGGTATTAAAAAGCTTGCGCGTGGGCGGCGGTGGATCCTGTTCGCCTGGCTCGCTTCCGTGCAAGCCTCAGGAGCTTTGGCGCTCAAAGTATACTGCTGGGAAAACGAATCACTGTTCATGCGATGGATAGCGCCGAGTGAGCGGCATGACCCTTTCTGACTGGTGATCTCCACGCCAGAGATCGAAGTGTGTTGATGGGAGGGTAGCAGCCGGTGCGCCCCAAGAGATATCTCTGGATATAAGACGATTGTAACCTCCGTGTGGACGCGACAAGGATTCGGGGTTGTTTGTGACATTCTGAAGTAACCAGATGCCGTTTCACTCCGTCACTCGACCGTCCAAATACCGGCTGCTTTTTCCAGCGCTCCTCGCTTTGTGCTGCCTTTTTCTCCTCACCCTGCCGGTGCTGCCCACGCAGGACGGCCCCATGCACCTGTACCTGGCCAGCATCTTTTCCACTCTGCTGTCAGGCTCCCCCCGCTTTCAGCCGTACTTCTTCATCCGCCACCTGCTACCACCCTACGCCCTCTACTACGACCTGCTGGTGGCGCTGGGCCACCTCGTTCCGTCTCCCTGGGCGGAAAAGTTGGTCGCGTGCTTCATCTTCGCCGTCACCGGGTACGGCTTTCGCTTTTTGACCCGCGCCCTGCATGGGCAGGACAGCGGTCTGGCCTCCCTCTTCGTCATCCCGCTCCTGTTCAACTGGCCGTTTTTCATGGGCTTTCTCAACTTCAGCCTTTCGCTTGGCCTCGCGCTATGGGCCATGGGTTTCTGGATCCACGCCACCGCCGGTCCGCCCCGCGTCTTCCACTGGCGACTCGCCTACCTCTGCACTCTCGGCCTTATGGCTTTTACCCACCCAGTCCCCGTCGTGGTCGTCTGCGCCTTTGTCCTGCTCGACCTGCTCTGGCGCGCTGTGGGCGGTCCTCTCCGGTTTCCTATCGCCGCCGGGCTGGAACGGCGGGCAAAACCATACGCAGACCTCGCTACTGCCCTTGTCGGCTGTTGCACGCTTTTCTATATCGCTTCTTTTGCGGACAAGCGGCTCACCGGTCCTCTGAGCCAGGCCACCGACCGCTCTCTGATCCTGGGCAAGCTCCTGTCCCTCAGCTTCCTATCCATCTTCTCCGGAGCGCACCTCGCCACTTATCTCGACCGGCTGGGGTTTTACCTGATCGCCGCTGCGAGTCTGGCGCTTGCCTTCCGCGGATTCGTCCACCGCTGGCGGCACAAGGAGACGAGCCCGGCAGACACCCTGTTTCTTTGCGCCGGCCTACTCCTGCTTGCCATCCCGCTGCTGCCGCCTGACCTGAACGGCCAGCACTTCTTTACCGCGCGCCTGCTCATCGTGCTCTGGATGGCGCTGCTCGCCGCCGCGAGCGCAAGCGGGTTGGAATTGGCCCCCCGTCCGCGTTCCGTCCTGGCTGGCGTCGCGGTTGCCGCTATCCTGGGGACCCTCCTGCTCGCCCATCATCGCTTCGCCCCGGTAGAGCGCCTGCTGGCCGACGCAGAACACGCGCCTTTGCGGGCCCTGCCCCCTAACGCCGCCGGCCTTCTGCTCACCGGCAACAGTGCGCCGGGCGCCAGCGATCTCTCGTTCGATCCCTATCGCTGGATGGGCGCCGTCTACTTCCGCCGGACCGGATCGACCATGATCGATGCAGGTTTTATGGACTCGCCTGTCATCCCCGTGGGCGCGCACCTCGGCTTGCTGACCGGCGCCTTCTCCCAGAGCGTTCTCGAAAGCACCGCCAACTCCGAAGCCCTGCTGCATCGCTCAGCCCGGTTCCGGAACGAGATCCTGCCCTACGCAAGCTTTGTGGTGTTTCCCCGCGGCTCTGCCGAAACCCTTGCGCCCGAGCAGGCCCGGCAAGCCCAATCCGACCTGTACTCCTTGACCGTCGACCAGCCCGTCCGTCACTGGACCTGCGCTCCCGAAGCCGTGTACGTGGTCTGCCGCGCACCGGGAAGCCAGCCCTTGCCTGCCACATCTCCAGCCCCCCACCGCTGAACCTGATGTTCGGTGCTCCCCGCCGGGAATTGCTCTGACTCCCGCATGCTGTGCATGCAGTGCCCGAGCCGCCCAGTCCTGTGATCGGCGCCGGTCAAGGTCAGGATTGAGGACTGGCGCCGGGCTGCCTCTATCGCCGGGCTGTCTCTATCAAGGAAGGAGCGATTTTCCGGGCCGGTCAACCGCGGCGGCAAGGCGGGCGAGCAGGGAATCGCCGACGAGAAAGCCATCTGGCGGGTGGTGGTCACACACAGGGGACAAATGTAGTGAGCAGCCGTAGCTAAAGTCTGCCGCATGGTAGGCCTATTCGTGTGGTACCGGCTGCACTGAGAGAATGTCAGCGAGTGGAAGTGAGTATCCGCCCAACTTCTCTTTCTGTGCATAGAGTTGGGGATGAGAAGTCGAGACAAGCTCGAAAAACATGTCCGGATCGGATTCTTCAGCAAAAACGGAGATTAGCTTCGCGATCAATTGCTCTCCATCCACTGTCATGATTTGGACACACTCGTCAATGCTTGTCTTTAGGATTTCGATATCGGTTTCTGTCATTCACCACCTCACATGCAGGTTACTGCCCGTGGTCTTGTTTTCAAGATTGATATAGCCCTTGTTTCGGCGCTCTTATACCGGGCTACCTTGGTTCCATCCGCGCTGATTTCGCCAACCACTTTTCCTGTCCACGATCTACGATCTCTCTGGCACACAACCGGCCCTCCGCGTCATAGCTGTAGCTGTTGTTCTGCTGATCAACCAGCAGGTTGCCCGCCGCGTCGTAGCTCCAATTGTCGGCCCGGTTGGTGCTCGCGTTGAAGGTCAGGGTCGGCGTGTTTGCGATCGGCTGCTGCGAACTGCCGGTCACCGTCTGGCTCTTGCGATTGCCCCAGGGATCGATCGCCCAAGCGAAATTGAGCCCCGCATACGGCCCGGCCAGCACCTGTCCGGAGCTGATCCGGTTCATGTTGTCGTAGCCCAGGCCCCACTGCCCCATCACCGAATCAGTGTAGCCGATCACATTGCCGTTCGGTGCAAGCACGCCTCCATCCAGACCGCCGAGCGCTACGTCTGTACCCAACCGGAGCTTGCTATCGCCGTCAACGAGAGCCTCTGGGGTGGTATGTCATTTTAGAGCCGATGCGAAGCAGCGTGGTTTTTACGGACGCTCGCTGAGACGATGATTTCAGGGTTGCCAACGTTCCCCGCAGCCGCAGACCGCCCCCGAAGGGCCGGCCTGCGGCTGTTTACTCGGCAAGCGATGCTGCTAAGAGGAACTCACCGGTTGCTCCCTGACGGCGCACAACACGGACGCGAAAACCAGGTTCGAACTCCCAGCACTCATCTTCGGGATCGTACGATTCACTCCGCAGTAGTTCATAGGTGTCTTCCCCGAGAGCTACAGCTAAACTCGGTCGAAAAACATCGGTGCCTTCGTCTAAGAGACGAACGTAAACCGTGGTCGCGTCAGTATTGGAAGCCGCTGCCGCCGACATGGATAACCTCCTGCGTCACGTTGTCTACGACGACGGACTTTCCTGAGCTTGGACTTATGTACCTGGTCGCATCATAGAGACGGCCTTGGACTAACTGAGAACGATGGCTATCGACCCTTCCGAAGTTCCAGCAAGCGGTTTGTAAGAAGGCCGATGCCGATGCCAGCCAGACCATAGAGGAGGAAGTTGCTCCCATAGGCGATGAGTCCGACGGCGATCTTCGACCCGATAGTTTTGGGATCGATCAACTGCACCATCGCGGCAGGCCAGAGTGTGATCACGACGCCAGACGACACGAAGTCATAGCGAAGTCCCACGGCCAGTAGAACCGCCATCGCAACCCCAACTGCCCCGGCGACCAGGAACCATCTCTTCAGATGAGCGTCCCTTGGAAAGGCAACCGTATCTTGGTCAAGAAGCATTGTTCCCTCCTCGCAGCATCCTCATGGATGTCCCGGAAGCACTGTGAACTGGTTGCTTAGTTGGTTCATCAGGTCCTTCGGATAGGGCTGCATAGGCCCTGTCTGAACTCCAGCTTGACCAAGAACCTGTTGCACCCATGTCGCACAGTCCAGGCCGAGCGCAGGATTGAGGGAGTAATTTGGTGGGGCAGCGGTCGATTGATTGATCGAGTTCTGGATCATCTGGGCCTGCATCCCTGTGACCGGGATTACGGCGAAGCATCTCAGTTTTCCGGGCGTTTCGTTCTGGATGCTTCCAGGAACGACGTTGTATTTAAGCCCACCGGCCAGCATGTTAGAGACGAAATCTGCATCACTTCTAGGATTCTGCCCTACCTGCTGTTGCCCTTGAAGGCCGATGGTTATGTGTCCGGCTGATTGAGGCTCGTATTCAGCCAACTATCTACAAACACGTTGGTCTGAAGCTGGTACGAAGCAGTGGAGTTCCGCTGTTATCTGCGCCAGTGATCCCGGTCAGAGTGATCGAATTGTCTTTCTGATCGATCTGCCCATTCTGCAAGCCGCCGGCTACCCAGGAACGTCCAGTTATTCCGCACTCCCTGGAACTGCTGTGCTGGTCGAAGCATTCCAAGCCGACTGCCCGAGTATTCAGATAAGGGCAATCGTCCGGTCGGAACAGTAAAGCTGAGTGGGTTCTTCCGACGTAAGCGTACAGATTCAAGCTTGCGGATTTGTGAAGTCGGCGAAGACAAGCCCCGACGGATCAGGGCTCATGAACCTGCCGGTAGCCGACACGTAGTACCTTGCCCCGAAGAAGTCGTTGCCGGATTCCTGATCACGCTCTTTGCCGGTGAAGTATTGTTCGGTGCCTCCGGGCCGCTAGGGTGGTAAAACTGTCGCCGAAGGGAAGACTGAGGAAGGCGGATTCAGCCGCACCGACCGGCACCTGGACGCGCCGCGTACCCAGCCAGTCGTTCAGGGCGAAGTTGAGCGTGGAGCCCTGATAGGTGGCCAGCAACTGGCCGTTGGCATAGGCGTTGGTGTGCACCCAGTTGCCCGAGCCGTCCAGCTCGGTCATGGGCTGGCCCTGCGTATCGAGCAGGTACTGGCTGGTCGGGCTGAAGCCGTTGGCGGCGAAGTTGCAGGACAGGGAACTGACCGTCCCCTTGGCCACCCGCCGGCCTTCCGCGTCGTAGAGACCGCTTGCTCCCGCAATTGCATGGGCCACCGCGCTCTCCAGCTTTACAGCAAACGCCCTAGCTGTGCGAACTGTTCTTCGAGTGGGGATGCTTGCCGAAGTCCTGCCACTTCGTCTCCGTCATATCGATGCCGAAGTGCTTGGCCGCTTCCTTGATATTGGCAAAGGCTTGTTCCCGCTCTTCGTCGGACACACCCTTCACCTGATCGAACCGCGCCATCGCGTTACGCACGTGCGACGCATCCGTCATCGGCTCCTTGCGCTCCTTGGGAAAGGCATATGCGGACGACGGTAGTTCCTTGCGGTCCTCCGATGACAATTTCCCGTGCTCGGTATGCGGTTTCCAGGTTGCTTTCATGCGGCTATGGCTCCTTATCGGAGGCCTCGGATCCTCTCGCGAAACTCGACCGGGCCTCTGAAACTGGGATGCTCCCGCTCCTTCCAGCGCACGCGCGCCACGCCTCAGTGGCGGAAGTGCCGCATGCCCGTAAAGACCATCGCCACCCCCAGCCGGTTTGCCGCCGCGATCACCTCATCGTCGCGCACCGAACCTCCCGGCTGGATCACTGCCGTCGCTCCGGCTTCGGCCACCGTCTCCAGCCCATCCGGGAAAGGAAAGAAAGCGTCCGAAGCCGCCACTGAACCCGCCAGCGGCAACACTGCCTTCATGGCGCCGAAGCGGGCCGCATCCACCCGGCTCATCTGCCCCGCGCCTATCCCTACCGTCTGGCCATCCCGCGCATACACGATCGCATTCGACTTCACGTGCTTGCACACGCGCCAGGCAAACAGGAGACTCCGCATCTCCTCCGGCGTCGGCTCCCTCTCGGTCACGGCCCGCAGATCGCCTTCGCGCACATGGCCGGTATCTGCGTCCTGCAGCAGCATGCCGCCGGAGACCTCCTTCATCACCCGCTTGCGCGCAGCAGCTTACCACCACCAGCCGAAGATTCTTCTTGGCCGCAAAGCGCGCCTTTGCCCCCTCGGAAAAAGCCGGCGCCGCAATCGCCTCCACAAACAGCTTTGCGATCTCCTCCGCCGCGGCCTCGTCGATCTCGCGGTTCACCCCGATCACCCCGCCAAAGGCCGACACCGGATCCGCCGCCAGCGCCTTCCGGTACGCCTCCAGCACGTCGCCCCCGTAGCCGCGCCGCACGGGTTGGTGTGCTTGATGATCGCCACCGCCGTTTCGCTCGAACTCCTGCGCCAATTCCCAGCAGGCGTCCAGGTCCACCAGGTTATTGAAGCTCAGCTCCTTGCCCTGGAGTTGCTCCGCCCCGGCCACCCCCGTCCCGCTTCCATCCGCATACAAGGCAGCGCGCTGGTGCGGATTCTCCCCGTACCGCAGTGCCATCGCCAGCGGATAATGGATGTTCAACGCTGCCGGAAACTCTTCCGCCGTCGTGGGCGTGCCCCCCGGCTGCACTTCCGCCAGGGTCTCCAGCGTCCCCGCAATGGCCGTGTCATAGGCCGCCGTCAGCGCGAACGCCTGCCGCGCCAACCTCCACCGCGTCTGCCGGCTTAACCGGCCCGCGTTTGCCCCTAACTCTGCTGCGAGCTCCGCGTACTCCGCCGGCGAAGTCACAATCGCCACATCCTCGAAGTTCTTGGCCGCCGACCGCACCATTGACGGTCCGCCGATGTCAATGTTCTCGATGATCTCGCTGAATGCGACTCCAGGCCGCGACGCCGTCTTCTCAAAGGCGTACAGGTTCACCACCACCATGTCGATGGCGCGGGATCCCGTGCTCCTCGACTGCCGCCTGGTGTTCCGCGTTCTCGCGAACATGCAGGATGCCGCCGTGGACCTTGGGATGGAGCGTCTTCACCCGCCCATCCAGCATCTCCGGAAAGCCGGTCAGCTCCGAAATATCGTGTACCGGGAGGTTCGCCTCGCGCAGCGCCCGTGCCGTGCCCCCGGTCGAAACCAGCTCCACCCCATGCCCCGCCAGCTTGCCGGCAAACTCCACCAGCCCACTCTTGTCCGTCACGCTGAGCAGCGCCCGCCTCACCTGCTTCCAACCATCCACCGCCGCACCCCTTCATCCGCTTTCGAAGCTGAAACGCCCTCAACTTCGCGTGTCGCCAGACTATCAGCGTTCCACGGCGCGGTTCGAGGACTGCCTGCCGGCCAACGCTCAGGACTACCAGTCGCTAACTATCGGCGCGCTTATCGATATTAATAGCTCACGCGGAGAAGCGCTGTGACGAACCTTTTTCTGACTCGTGTAGGCCAAGTTAGAAGAGGAAGACTTTGACAAGTTGTTATCGAACACTCAGATTAGGCTGGGAGATTGTGGTGAACACTCAGCCGGATGTTCTCCATCCTGTAGTGAAGCTGAGCGCCTTATTAAGCGTGAACGGCCCGCAGCTCAACGCGCCCACAGCTTGGCATACGTCGGGAACCTTGCGATTGGCCCGCTGCGCTGACGGCCTCGATACCTCAACAGTCACGACCGTCCTACCTGCCGGATCAGCGAGCGCGTATGCAATCAGGAACGGATCGCGCCCGATCTTCTCAACTTCGTCGTCGCGAAGGTCGGGCGCATAACCCGTAGAAACGACTTGCTGGACGAGGGCAATATCAACGGCTTCGTCGAGCAGTAAAGCGGCCTCGACTTCAGCAGTACAAAGCCAATCGAGCAGCTGATCCTCGTCCTTTCGTCCCGCTTTTATTTCTTCCATGATTTCGCGGGGAATCTTTATACGGTTTGAAGTGGCCTGATGATGCATCCACGTCCAAAACTCCGGAATCTGATCGAGTGGATAATAGGCACTATTGGCAGTGATGAGCACGTTTGCATCGAGGAGGTAGAGCACTTACTGGCCACCTCGCATTCCCGCAATGTAGATCAGAGGGTCCACATTCGGGCTTTGACGCCAAGTACCTGTCCCGCTTTCGTGTGTGTGAGAAATCCTTCTGCAAGCGAATTCTTCACGAGTTCTAAAAGGGCAGGCCCAAGCCGATGCCGCTTCACAACGTAGAAGCTCGGACCGCCTTGGTTCTTATCTTTGGGTGCTTGCTGTGCTTGCGCTGCGATCCATTCAGCTTCGTAATGCTTGTCCAGCTCTCGCCATCTGGCGTGAGTGATGACGTTCACGCGCAAGAGTTTGTAAGCAACCATCGCGCGGCTGACTTTTCCGTCTGCTGGCAAATTGAGCAATCGCCCTAACAGTCTCCTGAAGCGAAGCGCGACGCAAGAAGCCCAGCTCACTCATCTCGGGGCTGGGCAGCAGCATTTCTCCCGCGACACTGTTGCAATAGCTCTCAAGCTGCGTGTCGGTGCTTCCGCCACTCACGCCGGTAGCCCCGAGCCATAAATGCGTTAGCTCGTGAAGCGTTGTGAATGCCCACGCTACATGAGCGTCCTGGTCGTTAACGACGATAAAAGGCGCAACGGGATCAGCAATGGCGTATCCTCTGAAAACGCCGCTGGGAATGTCCGTGTGATAACTCCCCAGATTTCCGATCAGCAGCACGAATGCACCCGATGCCTCAACCTTTCCACGTAAATAGCTGAACGCCGACTGCACGGTCGCTTGCTGCCTGAACTCAGCAAGCGAAAAGTCGAGCCTGTCTGTTATGCGGTGCGCCAGCTCTGCGGGCCTCACATCCATCGTCACCGATGCGACGTAATCCACCTTCTTAGGTTCGGTTTGTTCGAGCAGGTCTTTTGCGATGCCTTGTCGCCCGCGGATATCGCGGATGAGGGCATCAAGCGTGGGGTCATACTCCGGAGGCTTCACCCCAGGAGCTTTGCGAAAATCCTGGCCTCGATCGCCTATGCGGGGTGGCTCGCTCAAATAGAAAACGAGCAGAGAACGGTGATATGTCCGCGCCATCTTTAGCAGAACGCTCCGCGACGGTTCCTCTTCCCCGGCTTCCATTGCTTTCAGGCGCTCCGCCGCTGTGCGGCCATGGGCATCCTTGAACCCGAGCGCGTGGGCTGCGTCATCGACAGATAAGCCCGCCGTCTCGCGTGCCCATGTCAAGATGTGAGGGTTGAGCGCCATGGCCTTTTGATCCTAGCTCATCACGAGAGTAAAGACGCAAGTACGATCCAGTCTGAGCCTAGGGGAGCCTTGCCTAATGATTCCCGTGACAAATCGGCATCTTCTGCAGCCACTGCCAGCTTCCGAGTGACAGACCACCCCGCAGCACGGGCTCACATAAGTAACCGGACCAATCCGCCGCCATTCGCAGCCGGAGGCAAGAAGCTGATAGCCTTGTTCCATGGATTCTCGGTGGCCCGGACAGCCAGACGCCAACGGAGCGCCGCCAAATCGAGGCGGCCGCTGGGCCGCAACGGTCGCACCGGAAATCCTGCCTCCCGCGCCCCCAGGCAGCGAGCCCGACCGTACCGAATACCCCCAGCGTGAGCCGTCTTACCTCACCACCGGCCCCATCCCGGAGACCCGGCGCCGCCGCCAGCGCACCGGATGGGCCTCCGCTCCGGCTACGTATACCCTGGTCGCTATCAACATCGCCGTCTACCTCCTCATGGTGCTCAACCACGTCTCTGCCACCGCCCCCTCCAGCATCCAGCTGGTGCACTGGGGCGCGAACTACGGCGGCGCCGTGCTTATTTACGGGGAATGGTGGCGTCTGCTCACCGCCACCTTTGTCCATGTCGGCATCATCCATCTCGCCACCAACATGTGGTGTCTCTGGAACCTTGGCCTGTTAGGCGAGCCGCTGCTCGGACCCCTTGGCCTGCTGCTCACCTATCTCCTCACCGGTATAGCGGGTAATCTCCTCAGCGTGGGGGTACATCCGGACGTTGTCGGCGCCGGCGCCTCCGGGGCGGTCTTCGGGCTCGCGGGCGTACTCATCCTTCTGCTAGGCTCGCCGGCTCTGCCGGTTCCGCAAGCGGAAGTCCGCCGCCTCCGCCAAAGCGTTATCTACTTCGCCGCGCTCAATTTCGTCATCGGCGCCGGCACCTGGCTGGTCCGCACCCCGATCCAGATCGACAACATGGCCCACCTCGGTGGCTTTCTCAGCGGCCTTGCCCTGGGTGTTCCCCTGGTACCCCGCATCGGCGCGCGCCGCCGTACCTGGATTACCCGGCAGTGGGTCGCCTATGGCGGCTTGCTCCTGCTCATCCTGCTCGGTGCGCGGTTCATCGTCAGCTTCCGCGTCGGCCATCCGTAACGTCAATCAACTCTCGGAAATCGCGCCCGCGCCGCGGTCCTCTAGCGCCGTCCACGCCAGCAGCGCCACCAGCAGACTGACATAACTGATCAGCTCCCCAAAGACGCGGATTTCGATGATCACGCCCACCACCATCATGCCCGCGAACCACAGGCCCACAATGGGCAGGCCCCGCCGCAATCCTGCGTGCGGAATGCGTTTGCGATACCACAGCACCACCGGCAGCAGAAATCCGAAGTTGCTCAGCAGCGTAGGCCAGTGTTGTGGCCGCACTAGAAACCCGAGATTCTGCCCCAGCTTGATCTCAAACAACCCCGATCCCGCTTCCACCGGATTGTGCCCGTAAAGCTGTCGCATCCAGAGCCTCACTCCCACCCATATCCCCACCTGCAGCGCCACTTGCGCCGCCAGCCTGCCGCGCCGTCCCTCCGGCTTCCGATCTCCCCGCGTCCCTTCCAGCACCGCAAAGAACAGCACCAGGAACAACGCCGTTTCGCGGTTCAAACACGCCAGCAAAAACACCAGGTAGTACCACCCGATGCGCCCCGCGAGCATCAGCCACAGCGCCGCCGAGAAGAACGCCAGGCTTGGCAAGTCATACGGCAGCAGAAAGTGCGCGTCCGGCGACAAAATGTAGTTGAAATACGCCATATACGCCGCTAAAAAGCACGCGCAGCTCGCGAATACGGCATCCCCGGTCAGCCGCTGGAGCGACGCCCGCGTGCTAGTCAACACCGCCACCATCGACGCAAATGCCAGCAGAAACAATACCGCCGTCACGGTCGTCGTCTGGCCGCCGTAACTCCAGTGAAAATGGCCGAGCCCTGCGTGCACCCCGCCCTCTGTTCCGCTCCCGTCCAGCGCCATCGCCCCCCGGAGCACCCACCCTGTCAGGGCGCGGTTCTGGAAGGGAAGCGACGCCCGTCCGTGCGCGAAGGCCCCGATGTCCAGAAACGGTTCTGCGCGGGAAAGATATGAGAGCGCGAAGTGGAGGCTGACGGCGAGTACCGCCGCCGTGAAAAGGAGTCGTTGCCGTGCGGGGGACATGGTCTGCCCCCAGTCTACCCGCGCCCAGGCTCTCGCCCCGTGGCGCTCTACCTCGTCCCTTGTTGCAGCGCGGTGCCCCTGCCTGCTGGCCGTTTCAGCCCTCCACCAGCTCGGGCTTCACCGCCGGTGCGGTCGTCCCCCGCACAATCAGCTCCGGCTTGATGACGTACTCCGCCCCCTGCAGACTTTCGCCCCGGGTCGCCGTATACAACGCATGAAACGCCCGGTCCGCGATCTGCGCTCGGGATAGCCGCACCGTCGTCAGAGGGGGATGCGTAAACGCGCTGATCTCGATGTCGTCATAGCCCACTACGGAGATATCCTCCGGCACCGACAACCCATGCTGATGGATCGCGCCGATCGCGCCGATCGCCGTTAGGTCGTTCGACGCCAGCACGGCCGTGGGCCGCACCTCCTGGCCCAGCAGGCGCTCCATTGCCGCGCGTCCACCGTCGATCCGGTGGTTGCCTACCTCGATCAGCCGCTTATCCGGGCTCACGTGTACCCGCTGCAGTGACGCAAGAAACGCCTCTCGCCGCGTCCGCGCGGAAGCCAGCTCCATCGGCCCGCTGATAAAGCCGATCCGCGTGTGCCCGAGCGAGACCAGGTGGCCTACCGCCTGGTCCACCCCGGCGGAGTAGTCCACCGCCACATTGCTGATGCCTATACCCGGCGTGCCCGTGTCCAGAAACACAATCGGGATCTGCTGCCGTTGCAGCCGCTCGATCAGGTGGTCGCCCATCTCCGAGGTCATCACCGCCACCCCGTCCACCTTGCGCTCCAGCATTCTCTGTACACAGATCTCGGTCCGCTCCGAGCTGTAGCCGGTATTGGCTACGATCACTTCCAACCCGTGCTTCACTGCCAGGTCCTCGAAGCTCTTCACCAGCTCGGGAAAGAACGGGTTGGTGATGTCGGAAATGATCAACCCATACATCCGGCTCCGTCCGGACCCGAGCGCGCGCGCATTCGTATTCGGGAAATAGTTCAGCTCCTCGATGGCGCGTCGCACCCGCTCCGCCGTACGCGGCGCTACCTTGCTCGAGCCATTGATGGTGCGCGAAACTGTCGCTGTGGAAACAGAAGCGCACTTAGCCACTTCCTGTATGTTCATTTGCCGCTTTCCCGGAGCCTCGGCATCGAGTTTATGCAATCCTCTGCCGATGAACAACTTACGTCGGTCACCAACCCGCTTTCGACCCTGCCACGTCCCTTATCCTTTACAATCGCCTCGGCCCACCACGCACCCCGTCCGTACCCGGAGATCGGCATGACTGAACAAACCGCTGCAGCCTTCCCCCACCGCCGTTGGAACCCCCTGCGCGGCGACTGGGTCCTGGTCTCCCCGCATCGCACGCAGCGCCCCTGGCAGGGTGAGGTCGGCAAGGTCGATACCGCGCCCGCCGTGCACTACGACCCCCTCTGCTATCTCTGCCCCGGCAACACCCGCGCGGGCGGCCACCAGAACCCGGAATACGACCACGTCTTCGCCTTTACCAACGACTACGCCGCCCTCCTGCCGGACTCGCCCGCCCCGCCCCCCACCGGTAGTCCGCTGCTCGTCGCTGAGCGCGAGCGCGGCACCTGCAAGGTCGTCTGCTTTGACCCCGACCACAGCCTCACGCTCGCCAGAATGCCCCTTGCCGACATTGAGCTCGTAGTAGACGCCTGGCGTGCAGAATGGACCGCCCTCAGCGCTCATCCCGAAATCCGCTACGTGCAGATCTTTGAAAATCGCGGCGCCATGATGGGCGCCAGCAACCCCCATCCCCATTGCCAGATCTGGGCCACCGAGCACGTCCCCGACGAGCCCGCGGTCGAAACCCAGAACCTCCATCGCTACCACGCCGACACCGGCTCCTGCCTGCTCTGCGATTACGCCGCGCTCGAAGCCCGCAGCGGCGAGCGCGTCGTCTGCGAAAACGACAGCTTCCTCGCTGTCGTGCCCTACTGGGCCGTCTGGCCCTTTGAAACCCTGGTCCTCAGCCGCGCCCACGTCGGCGCCATGGATGCCTTCACCCCCGAACAAAGCCGCGGCCTCGCCGACATTCTTAAACAGGTCACCACCCGCTACGACAACCTTTTCCAGACCAGCTTTCCCTACACCATGGGCTTTCACCAGTCGCCCACCGACGACGAGCCCCACCCGGAGTGGCACTTCCACGCCCACTACTACCCGCCGCTGTTACGTTCCGCCACGGTGAAGAAATTCATGGTCGGCTTTGAAATGCTCGGCATGCCGCAGCGCGACATCACCCCCGAATCCGCCGCTGCCCGCCTCCGCGAAGTCCCCGCAGAGCACTACGCAGCGCAAAGTTAGCGAGCACGCAAGTTCGCGTGGCAAACTTGTTCGTTCTACGACTCAATGGACCGCAACAAGGATTGACTGGAAAACTCTCGTTGTCTTAGGCTGTCATCGCGAGGTAACGTCCTCCCCCAGTGATGGGCTAACTGCCCGGGAACGGCCCGGCCCCCTAGGGAGGGTCGCTGTGGCCTGGGTTTATCTGTTTGTCGCCGGCGTCTTCGAGGTCGTCTGGTCCTTCGCGATGAAGCAATCACAGGGCTTTACGCGAGTTACGCCTACCGTGATTACCTTCTTGGCAGCAATCGCTAGCTGCATACTTATGTCTATCTCGATGAAGACCATCCCGCTGCGTACCGCCTATGTGGTATTCACCGGAATCGGGGCAATCGGCGCCTTCGTGGTTGGCGTCACCGCCTTGGGAGAGCAACTGGCGCCCATGCGCGTTGTGGCGGCTGTCCTTATTGTTTCGGGCCTGCTCATGATGAAGCTGTTCGATGCACGATAACTCTACGCACCCAAATGGGAACCTGCGATTGAGTTCGAACTTGAAGCAACACTCCGTCCCGAGCCAATCTTGCATCCCAAACCAGCGCGGGTATATGCTGGCCCGCATTGTGCGGTAGCTCATGCAAATGAGCCTCCCCTGCGCCGCTGATCTGCCCAAGGAGCTCTCCATGCATCATCGACTTTCCCAACTTGCCTTCCTCGCTGCCACGGCCCTGTTGCCCACCACCCTGCTTCAAGCGCAAGATACTTCTACTCCACAAACTACAACGCCCAAGCTGGCCTTCTCCTCTCCAAAAATGGTGAATGTTCCCGCCTCGTACACGTCTACCGTCGGCACCGGCGATATCAACAATGACGGCAAAACGGACCTTCTCACACGTGGCGGGCTCCTTCTGGGCGATGGCAAAGGAGGCTTTACTGCCTCCAACATCGACGAATCCAGGTTGACGCAAGAAGGTCGTATTCCCGTTCCTCTTGTGGACCTGAATGGCGACGGAAAGCTTGACGCTGTGCAATTCATTCCCGGCGAAGAGTCCCGAACTGACCCTTGCGTTTACACGCCAAACAGAATGAACATCTTTTTCGGAGACGGGCATGGCAGGTTCACGCAGCAGTCGTCCTATCATTTCTCGAATTACAACAACCCATCCGCTGTCGTAGCAGATTTCAATCACGACGGTAAGCCGGATGTCGCTTTTCTCGGCTATACCTTATACGGGTGCACCTCAGGCAATAACAACACCGTGCTCAATGTATTTCTCAACCAGGGCAATGGGACCTTTGCCCCCGCCCCCGGATACTCACTGGGCAGCGGCAATGAAAACACCACTGTCGCTCAAGGCTTCAATCTCGTCACCGGGGACTTTAACGGCGACGGCAAACTCGATGTCGCCTTCACCGGGTATCTCGCAGACACGAACGGCAATCCAGTCAGTTACAACGTGCAGACCTTGAATGGCCGCGGCGACGGCAGCTTTACCGTTGGACCTGTCTATACCCTGGACAGCACACCATACGGCCTCGCCGCCGCTGATCTGAACGGTGACAAGCGGACAGACCTTGTGGTCTTTCTGAATGCGAAAAGTATTCCTGGCGCAACACCAAGAATTGCCACGCTATTGGCAAAACAGGTGGGGGGCTTTTACTGGTCGTCAAGCGTCTCTATTCCAGACGTTTCAGTTCTTTCTACTGTGAACTACTACTCGGCCCTTGGCCTTTCGCCACTGGTAGACTTAAACCGTGACGGCAAGCTGGATCTCTTGCTGCCCTTCTATAACATCAACAATCCATCCTCGGTACAGATACTTGCCGGTGAGGGCAATGGCAGGTTCACGGCCCCACAGAGCTTTGGCGTATACCCGGACGTTACGGAGGTGTTTGCGCTTCCCCTGACTACCGGGGCCCGTCCAGATTTGCTACTTCAGAAATATGACGACCAGCGCGAAGAGTACTACTTGGAACTGCTTCTGAATCAAAGCAAGTAAACGTCATCAATCTCGCCGGAATGCTGCTTGTCAGTTACAGGCAGCATTCCCGCCTGGTCCATCGCAGCTATCGCCATCTGTCACTGGCCACCACTGGGCAGATGTATAGCCTTGCATGAAGTGGATTCGATCGGCACCGAAAGAACTTGCTTGACAACGCTGACCGGGAAAGCGGACACTTCGCCGTTGCCTGTAATCGATTACACGGGAGCCGCCCTTATCCCGGCGTCTCAAGCTTGCACCAGAAGCACCCAGGTTTGCCCCGCGCACGTATCACCAACGCGTGGCCTCCCAGCCCGCCGGCCCCTCATGGGGCCGGCGGGTCCTTTCATCGCTCCAGCATCTAACCCAGCTATCCCGGCACGCACTCATCGACTTCTCACACAGTACCCACAAGCGCCCACATGCCACTGCCTGATCCCGAGCTTCCGTCCGCCGCGCCCCCTGCCGCACTCACGCTTGAAAACGAAGCGCTCTCGCTCACCATCCTGCCTGCCATCGGAGCGAAATCCGTCTCCCTCCGTAGTCGGCGCACCGGCGTCGAGTGGCTGCTGCCGCCCCTGCGCGACTACGCGGACAGCAGCCAAACCGGCGACTTCACCGGGAGCGACTGCGGCGGCTTTGACGAATGCCTGCCCACTGTGGCCCCTAGCGGCGACGCACCCGACCACGGCGAGGTATGGCGGCTGCCATGGCAGGGCGGCAAGCACGGCGAAAGCATCAATCTCGTGGTAGAAACCATCCATCCACCCCTGCGCTTCGCCCGCATGGCTGCTCTCCACGGAAGCTCCGCGATCTTTCAGTACTCCATCGAGAACCCGCAAACCACGCCCGCGCACTTCTTCTGGTCCTCGCATCCAGCCTTTCTCGTGCAGGAAGGCGACCGGGTTGTGCTCCCCTCCGAAGTCACGCACGTGCGGGTTGAGTATTCCGCCCGCGGACGTATTCCCGGCGACGCCTGCTCCTGGCCTGAAGCCTCGATAAGGACGGAAACACCGTCGACCTCAGCCGTGTCGGCGCCTTCGATGGCCGTACCGCGGAAAAGCTCTTCGCCGGACCTTTGCGCCGCGAAGGCTGGTGCGCGCTCTACCGGCCCAGCATCCGGCAGGGAATCGTGCTCCGCTTCGATCCTCGTCTGCTGCCGTATGTAGGATTATGGTTATGCCGCGGCGCTTGGCCCGAGACCGGCACGCTGAAGCAATACGCGGTCGCGCTCGAACCCACCACCGCGAACTGCGATGCGCTCGAGGTGGCGAAAGCATACGGTACGGCAACCACGCTTGGCCCGGGCGGACGCCTCGACTGGACTCTGGAGATGGCAGTGTTAGGCAACGATCGCGATATGGACTACGAAACCTTTTGCGCGGCAGCAGCGTCGGTAGGCCCAGCATGACGGAAATGCAGACTCGTTTGGAGCAAGCGCACCGTGAACGGTACGCCACCCCCGGTGCTGCCTTTGAAGCTCCCGGCCGCGTAAACCTGATCGGCGAACACACTGACTACAGCGGGGGTCTGGTCATGCCTGCCGCTATCGATTTCAGCACCATCGCGATCATCAGCCGCCGCGATGACGACGGCATCGCCATCTATTCCAGCGACTTTGACGAAACCGTCACCGGCAATACCCGCTCGCTGCTCGAAAAAGCCTCCGGCAAGTGGAGCGACTACCCCTTCGGCGTTCTGTGGAGTCTCGGCGAACTCGGCATCACCACCGGCGGCTTCAACATGAGCATCGCCGGCAACGTGCCCCTCGGCGCCGGCCTTAGCTCCTCGGCTTCGATTGAAGTCGCCGTCGCTCTCGCGCTGCTCTCGCTTGCCGACAAGCCCCTTCCGCTGAAACAAGTCGCCCTCGCCTGCCAGCGCGCGGAGAATGGCTTCGTCGGCGCGCAGAGCGGCATCATGGACCAGTTCATCGCCTGCTTCGGCGAGCAGGACCACGCCGTCATGATCGACTGCCGCTCGCTCGACTACACCCCCGTCCCTATCCCTCCGGACGTGCGCCTGGTCATCTGCAACTCCATGGTCAAGCACTCCCACGCCGGCGGCGAATACAACCAGCGCCGCGCCGAAGTGGACGAGGGCACCCGCATCCTCCACGCCGCCAACCCGCAGATTCAAGAACTCCGCGACGCCACCGTCGCCGACCTCGAAGCCGTCCGCGCCTCCATGCCGGACAACGTCTACCGCCGCTGCCGCCACATCATCACGGAAAATAAACGCGTCGAAGAAGCCGCCCGCGCTCTTCAGACCGGCGATCTGCCCCGGGTGGGTGCCCTCATGGGCGAAGCTCACATCAGCTATCGCGACGACTTCGCCGCCTCCTGCCGCGAATGCGACATCCTCGTCGACCTGGCCAACCAGCAGCCTGGCATCATCGGCGCCCGCCTCACCGGCGGCGGCTTCGGCGGCTGTACCGTCAACCTGGTCGAAGCCGCCCAGGCCGAAAACTTCCGCGACCGCATGCACGCCGCCTACCAGGCCGCCACCGGCATCGACGCCCAAATGTACCTCTGCCGCGCCTCCGACGGCGCCCACGCACTGGACAGTGAGCCCGCCTGATCTAAACCTTTCGAGCCGCGTATGCAGGAGGCTTTAGTAGAGTTCTAAGTCAAGAATTCTCGATCGAGCGCCTCCTTTGGCACAATAGTCCATGCACCATAAGGGGATACATAAGGGGATAAATGCTCAGTCTTTGGCGAATCGCGCTTGGTCTGGTGTTTGCTGCTTCCCTGTCATCCGCTCAGGAAGTACACGACCATGGCATCCCTGAACAACTCGGAAAGGTGTCATTTCCAATCTCCTGCGCACCTGCGGTGCAGGAACAATTCAATCGCGCCGTGGCTCTGCTGCACTCCTTCGCGTATGCGTCTGCGGAAGAAGCTTTTCGAGTGGTAGCGAAGAAAGATCCGCAATGTGGAATGGCACACTGGGGCGTAGCGATGACCTACTTTCATCAGGTGTGGTCACCGTCTCTTCCGCCCGAGACATTTCCGTTGGGACAGAGAGAGATGTTGGAAGCGACGCGCCTGGGCGCCAGCTCCGACCGTGAACGGCAGTTCATCCATGCATTGGGACTGCTCTATCAGGAGTCGCCGGGTTTAAAGCTCAGTGATCGTACCCTGGCTTATGAGCAAGCAATGGCAGAGGTCGCTCGACAGAACACAAAAGATGTCGAATCACAGGTGTTCTATGCGGTCTCGCTTCTTTCGAATGGGTCCCCGACCGACAGGACGCACGCGAAACAGAAGCAGGCCATTGCTGTTCTGGAGCCCCTGTATCGCGACAACCCGAACCACCCGGGAATCGCCCACTACCTTATCCATGCCTGCGACAGCCAGGAACTCGCGCAACGAGGTCTCCCTGCGGCCAGAGCCTATGCACGGATCGCACCTTCGGCACCTCACGCGCTCCATATGCCATCGCACATTTTCACCAGGCTCGGATTGTGGGATGACTCCATCCAGTCCAATTTAGCTTCAAGACAAGCGGCGCATCAGCAAGGCGACACGATGCAAGAGCTTCACGCGATGGACTACCTGGTCTATGCCTATCTGCAGACCGGACGCGACGAAGCGGCCAGCCAGATCGTTCGTGAAGTGAGAGCCATGCCGGGGTTGGATATGAATAACTTCGGAATCGCTTATGCGGCGACCGCCATTCCCATCCGGGACGCGGTGGAGCGGGGCAGATGGGCGGATGCAGCCAGCATTGAGCGCCCGGCAGGGGCGCCACCGTCCGTCGTGGCTCTGGCTGTATGGTCAAAAGGTTTAGGACTCGCGCGCACGGGACACCCCACAGAGGCGCGTGTCCAAATGGATCAACTGCAGCAGATTGAAGCACAGCTTCGCACGCATGGTGACAGCTATTGGTCCACCCAGACTGGCGTGCTGGCGAGCGAAGTCAATGCGTGGGCATCACAGGCAAGAGGCGATGAAAAAGAGGCATTAGCATTGCTGCGGGCCGCAGCCGACCGGGAAGATGCCATCGAAAAGCTGCCGGTGACACCGGGACCCATCCTGCCCGCCCGCGAGCAACTCGGAGACTTGCTTCTGCAGCAAAAACAACCTGATGCCGCGCTCAAGGAGTTTCAGGCGGCACTCGTAGAGGCACCCGGGCGACGTGGAGCCTCGCAGGGCGCAGCTCATGCTGCACTCGTCAACCACTGAGCAGAATTTCCCTAAGTCCTCCGATCTCCACAGATCAGTACCGACAAGTCTGCTTGTCGGAAGCTTTCGGACAGTGTAGCTGCGTTCCAGATCGCAATGAAGGAGGCCCCGGTGACAATGGTCCTAAGTCGCTTGACCGCATAGCTCTCCTACTTTCGTAACTTTGAGCCTTCCGAACTCCGGACTATGCTTTCCCGTATGGCCAATCAGATTCGGCTGCTGGCAGAGGACGAGGCGGTACGGCGATGGCAGCGGCTGCGGCTCGATATCCCGGTCTGCCTTATCACCGGGACACCGGACAGGGTGCTGTTCATAAGCGCACGCTTTAAGGATGTGAGCGAAGACGGCGTCGCCATCTTTGCAGGGGCTGAGTTGGCTATCGATAGTGAGGTTCAACTTGAGTTCACCCCTCCGTCCGACCAGGGACCGTTGAGGGTCCGCGCTATCGTGAGAAACCGCCGAGACTATGCCTACGGGCTCGAATTTCTTCCCCGGGATGCCAGGGAAACAGAGACCCTGCTGAAACTGAAAGCGCTGCTCCTTCCCATGGGAACGGAAGTCAGGAGCAGTCCGGACCACCGTCGCTGGACTTAGCACCGGCCCGGACCGCGTGCATTCATTTAAAATCACCATCTGAGAAGTTGGAACCGTCCCGAGAGGGCCTTTGCGCGAATCATCGTCGGGAAATGCTGTCCCTGGGAAGCCCAGGCGGATAGAACTTGATTTCGTGCGCGGCGTCGCCATTCTCGCCGTCATGCTCTTCCATTTCACGGATGTCGATAATCCTCCTCATGGCTGGGCAGGGGCTCTATTCTTCCTGGCGCATTTCGGCAGTCACGGGGTTGATCTCTTCTTTGTCCTCAGCGGCTTCCTCATCGGCGGCCTGTTGCTGAAGGAGTGGAAAGATTTCGGCCGAGTTGACGCCAGGCGCTTCCTTTTACGGCGCATCTTGAAACTATGGCCGGCGTTCTACGCGCTTCTCATCTTCCATGCAGCGCTACGACGGCATCCGCTGCAAGGGTTCTTTTGGCAGAACGTGTTCCATATCCAGAATTACGCTGGTACCACGCTGTTACAAACCCGCACTCTGGCCATAGAGGAGCATTACTATCTCCTCCTGACAGTCGCCATCGCACTCTTCGCGGCTCTTGGAGCTTCTTACCGCGCCGTCTTCGTGTTCTCGCTGGCAGGGTCACTCGTCTCTCTGCTGGCCCGGTGTGTGGCTCTTGGTTTCTACCCTGATTCCTTCAACCCTTACTGGACGCATTACCGGCTGGATGCGCCATTTCTCGGCGTGGCCCTGGCCGCGCTCCTCCATTGCAAGCCCGAGGCATACCGGCAATTGACCGCGAGACGCTGGCCCCTGGTGGCCGCCTCCGTTTGCGGCCTGGGCTGGCTCTTCTGGGCGCCCGGGGGAGCCGACGCCATGTACACCATAGGCCTCACGATCGTCGCATTGGCTTGCTGCGCCTTTATGGTGCTGATGCTCGAGCATAGCGGGCGTATCAGGCAGTGGCTGCCTTACAGAATCATTGCGCGGCTAGGCATCTACGCCTACGGAATCTTCCTCTGGCACTCGGCTATCCGAGAGCCGGTCGCGGCCATGTTTCAGCGCCTCCCAGAGAACTGGGCGTGGATGGTGGTCATACCCTGCCAGTTGCTGCTGGCGTGCGTCGTCGGCTTTGTCACCACGCGTGTGGTGGAGTGGCCTTTCCTGCGCTGGAGGGAGTCAAAGCCCTATCTTGCCGACCGCACTCCGTTGCTGCCCCCCACCGAGCTTGTTGATCAAACCAGATCCCTGCGCCTGGAATTGGCAGCAGCCAACGCCGGTCGGGACTAGTCCGGCAACTGCCTGAATTGCTTCCGCTGTTTGTTCATAGGCAGAACGCGATTTACGCGTAAAAACGAATACGAGGGAACCGCCGCAATCCTCATCTGCCCCGCCACCACGCTCCAAAGCATTGACAATCCCACGCCCCACTGAAGACAGTAGTACTTTCATGCCTTCTCCGTACACGCTCCGACTTGTCCGCCGGCTCGTCCTCGGCTGCGCCGTCCTCCTCATCGCGCCACCTGCCCGCAACCAACAGCCTCCCGCGGCCCCGGCCGTCCCCGCCACCCCCGGCCACTTCACCGACATTACCGCCAAATCCGGCGTCACCTTCCTCGGTCGCGCCTCCCACACCCCGAAGAAGTACCTCATCGAAACCATGGGCTCCGGCGTGGCCCTCTTCGACTACGACAACGACGGCCGCCTCGACCTCTTCCTCGTCAACGGCGCCCCGCTCGCCGACCCCATGAAGCCCGGCGCCATCCCGCAGAAGACCGGCCCCGAATACTGGAACCGCCTCTACCACCAGAAGAAAGACGGCGCCTTCGAGGACGTCACCGAAAAAGCCGGCCTCCAGGGCATCGGCTACGGCATGGGCGTCGCCGTCGGCGATTACGACAACGACGGTTACGAAGATCTCTACGTCACCGCTTACGGCGGCAACCGCCTCTACCACAACAACGGCAACGGTACCTTTACCGATGTCACCGACACCTCCGGCACCGGCGGCTCGGGTTGGTCCACCTCCGCCGCCTGGGTCGACCTCGACAACGACGGCCTCCTCGACCTTGTCGTCCTCCGCTACCTCAAGTGGGACTTCGACGACATCTGGTGCGGCGAGCACCGCGACGGCTACCGCGCCTACTGCCACCCCGACGTCTTCCAGGCCATCCCGCCACTCGTCTACCACAACGACGGCCACGGCCACTTCACCGAGGTCGCCGCAAAGATCGGCCTCGACAAGCCCGGCAAGGGCCTCGGCATCTCCCTCGCCGACTACGACCGAGACGGCAAAACCGACATCTTCGTCGCCAACGACTCCATGCTCGAGTTCCTCTACCGCAACAAGGGCAATGGCACGTATGAGGAAGTCGGCCTTCCCGCCGAAGTCTCCGTCGACGGCGACGGCCGCACCTACGCCGGCATGGGCGTTGACTTCAGCGATTACAACAACGACGGCCTCCCCGACCTCGTCATCACCAACCTCGCCAACCAGAAATACGCGCTCTATCAGAACAACGGCGATGGCTCCTTCACCTATTCCAGCTACATGGCCGGCGTCGCCGGCGCCACGCTCCTCCACTCCGGCTGGGGCGCCCGCTTCTTCGACTACGACAACGACGGCCTCAAGGACCTCATCGTCGCCCAGGGCCACGACATCGACAACATCCAGCTCAACTTCCCCCAGCTCCGCTACAAAGAACCCATGCTTCTCATGCACAACAACGGGAAGGGCTTTACCGATGTATCGGCAATGTCGGGCGAACCCTTTAGCCAGCCCTGGGTAGGCCGCGGCCTCGCCCTCGGCGACATCGACAACGACGGCCGCATTGATGCCGTGGTCACCACCAACGACGGCCCCGCCTACATCCTCCACAACGAAACTGCCACCGCCAACCACTGGCTTACCCTGGACCTCGTCGGCCATAAAAGCAACCGCGACGGTATCGGCGCTGAAATCAAGCTCACCACCACCCGCGGCTCGCAATGGATCACCGTCTCCGCGGCCGGCAGCTATCTCTCCTCCGGCGACAAGCGCGCCCACTTCGGCCTCGGCCCCGACACCACCGCCCAGTCCATCGAGATCGCCTGGCCTTCCGGCATCCACCAGACCCTCAAAAACATCAAAGCCGACCAACTGCTGCGGGTCGAAGAACCCGCAAAATAAAAGCAGTGGCGCGATTTATCCAGAACCCCACAAGGTGCAAAGCGTACTGTTGAATGTGGTACACGTTGTGCAGTAAGGGATTCTGTCATGGCGACAGGTAAAGCTCCTTCAGCTGCTTGACAACTATTTGATCGTTCACTAGATTCACCCACTGAGGTCGTTTAAGCGGATTGCAATTAATGTAAGGGCTTCCACAACTCGCCGCGTACTGCAGTCCGCGGCACCTATCAACGAGAGCCGGGCTCGTTCCGCGAGTTTGCGGAGGGCTAAACCGGACAGCAATGTGCAAATGGGCTTTTCCACTTGGAGGCAGAATGCATTCTCATAAGCATTACCGTACCCTCGCCGTCTTCCTTTGCCTCTTGTGCCTCTCCGGCATAGCGGCACTGGCGCAGTCCGTCCGCGGCTCTCTCGCGGGCAACATCACCGACCCTACCGGAGCCGTCATTCCTGGCGCGCAAATCACTGCAACCAACACGACCACCGGCGGCTCACTCAACACCGTCTCTACCTCGGCTGGCTCCTACCGTTTCCCGGAAATGCCGCTCGGCACCTATAACGTCAGCGTCTCGGCCCCGGGCTTCAGCAAACAGGTACAACAAGGCGTGGTCGTAACCATCGCGAACACAACCTCGCTCAGCGTCACACTGCAGGCCGGTGGGGAAGCCACCACTGTCAACGTGGACGCATCCGCTCCTACCGTTCAGACGCAATCTTCCGATGTCGGTGGCACCGTCGCCGCACGTCAGATCGTGCAATTACCCTTGGCGCTCGGTGGCGTTGGCGCCCTGCGTTCGCCGGAAGCGTTTGAGTTCCTACTGCCCGGCACCGTCGGTCCAGGCACGGCAAACAGCCAGAACGGAATCTTCCTCTCCAAGATCTCCGGCGGCCAGGAGTACGGCAACGAGGTGCTGCTTGACGGCGCCAGCCAGACCCGCAGCGAGAACGGCTCCTCTTTCGACGAAGAAGCGCCTTCTGTAGAAGCTCTGCAGGAGTTCAAGATCACTACCGCCATTCCGGAGGCCGAATTTGGCCGGACCACAGGTGGCATAGAAAATTTTGTAACCAAGTCCGGAACCAATGACTTCCATGGAACCATCTTCGACATCTTCCGCAACGAAGCCATGGATGCGAACAACTGGTTCAACAACGGCCTTCGTTCGATCAACTGCACCGGCACCAACGACACGCCCGCATGCCGCCAAACCTATAGAACCCCTAGCGATAAGCAGAACGATTACGGCGGCAGCCTCGGTGGCCCGGTCCGCATCCCGCACGTCTATAACGGGCGCGACAAACTGTTCTTTTTCTTCTCCTGGGAACAGTTCCAGCAGAAGCTGGGTGCAGTGCAGACCAGCTCTGTTCCAACTCTGGCGGAACGCGCCGGCGACTTCTCCTCCCCTGCCATCTACCGCACCGATCTCGCAAGCATAGGAACCAATCCCTGCGACGGAACGCCCATCTATCAGGGAGAAATCTTCGATCCGAACACGCAACGCGTCGTGGGTGGGGTCCCCTGCCGTACGCAGTTTCCCGGCAACCGGATCAACCGTCCATTCAGTGCTGTCGCGACTGCGCTTTTGCCCTACTATCCACCGCCGACTAACAGCGGTCAGTTCAACAATTTTCAGTTTGCCAGCGTCATTCCGTTGAACAACACCACCTACACCGTACGCGTGGATACCAGCCTTTCCCAAAAGAGCAAGATTTTTGCTTCCTACAGCACGCGCGAGAATAACCGCACCTCGGGTGGTAATCCGCTGCTTCCATATCCGGAAGATCCGAACACCTGGAAACAGGACTTCACCACGCACTTTGGCCGCTTCGGATGGGATTACGCGCTCTCGCCCACGATGTTGAACCATCTCAACCTGGGCTATAACCGTTCAAATAGTAAAAATTTCGCCTTTGCTATCTTCGATAACAAAGATTACGCCAATCTGCTAGGCATCAAGAACTCGCCGGCATCCCTAAACTTCCCACAAGTTACAACGGGAGAGGGCATCGTCAACCTGGGAAATCCTCCTCAGAATGACGACAACGTCGATAACGGCTGGCGCGTGAACGACAGTATCAACCTGGAGAAGGGCAGAAACAGCTTCAAATTTGGAGTGGACTACCGCTTCCAGCAATACTCGCCCATTAACAACCCCTCGCCCTCCCTCAACTTCAGCCGGGCGCAGACTGCCGCCGATCTGGGAGAAACCAATCTCACCGGTTTCTCGTTTGCCAGTTTCCTGCTTGGCAATGCGTCGGGCGGCAACTTCGGCCCGGGACTTTATTCCCGCAAGCCGCGATGGAGTTCTATCTACTACGGCTTCTTCGCCCAGGACGATATGAAGGTCAGTAACAGTTTGACCTTGAATCTGGGCCTTCGATGGGACGTGGATGCGCCCCGCTCGGAAGCGCACAATGCTACCTCCAACTTCAGCCTGACGACGGTCGACCCGCAGTATGGTGTACCCGGCGCCATGGTCTTCGGAACCACTTGCCATTGCAATACCAAGTGGGCCAATACCTATTACAAAGACTTTTCTCCGCGTATCGGTTTTGCCTATACACCTCCCGGCAGCAATGGAAAGACAGTCTTCCGGGGCGGCGCTGCGATCTTCTACGGCCCGCTGCAGTATTCCGACTTCGGCGGCAGCATGGACCAGGGCTACAAAATCGCCCCCACCTTTCCCAGCCCCGACCAGTTCTCGCCAGCCTTCCAGATCGACAACGGCTTTCCGGCTTACGCACCGCCGCCCAACCTCAACCCTGGCCTCTTTAACGGTCAGGCCGTTACCGGTTCGTTCATCGGTGCCAATTATGGCAAGCCCGCCGCTGTATATGAGTGGAGCTTCCAGATGCAGCAGGAGCTTGCACCGGATCTCATCTTCACCATTGGCTACCTGGGCAATAAGGCGCAGAACCTGCGCTCCAATGTCCAGAACATAAACAACATTTCCATCAACGACTTTGCGCTGGGCGATGCTCTTAACCAGCCCGTCATCGGCAATACCGCAGGGGTTCCGGTTCCATTTACCGGCTTCACCCAGCTCTGGGGCGCTGGTGCCCCGGTGCAGCGCGCATTGCGCCCCTTCCCACAATATGACTACATCGACACCGGCTGCTGTCTCCAGAATGTCGGCATGTCCACCTATAACGCGCTGCTTGCTTCGCTGGAGCGCCGTTATCGCAATGGTCTGACGCTCCAGGTCTCGTATACCTGGTCCAAGAACATTACGGATGCGGATAGCGCGCTGCCTAACAACGGCATCGCGGTTTCCCAAGTGCAGAATCCATTCAACCTCCACATGGAAAAAGCGATCAGTGCTCAGGACACCCCACATACGGTGGTCATCAGCCCTCTCTACAACCTTCCTTTTGGACACGGGCGGAAATGGCTGAACCACGGTGCCGCCAGCTACATCGCCGGCGGTTGGGCGATCGGCTCCGTGCAGCGGTACCAGTCGGGCCAGCCGATTTCGTTCTGCTGCGCAACTGGGATCCCTGGCTTCCAAAACTCCATCTACTACACCCGCATTCCGGGTCGCTCTTTGGCTAGTCCTGCATACCGTAGCGGTCACCTTAATCCGCTCGGTGGGGGCAGGGGCTACGGTGTCACGGATGCAAACGTCAACAGCTACTTCAGCCCGACCATCGATAACGATCTGGTCAATGGCGCATTCATTGATCAGAACCAACCGGTTCACGGTGCCATACCCGGACGTGGAACTGGCCCCTGGAGCTTCGGCGACGTTCCTCGCGTTACTGGCGAGGTGCGGACTCAAAAATATCTCAACGAAGATATCAGCCTGCTGAAAACCACCCCGATCAAAGAAGGCGTCGACTTTGTTCTCAAGGGCGAGTTCATCAACGCGCTGAATCGTCACCAGTTCGCTATCCCTAACGACCTCAACCCCAGCGATCAGAACTTCGGTATTCCTACCTTCACCGTGGCGGGACCAAGGCAGTTGCAGGTCACGGCGCGCATCACCTTTTGACCTGTCGCAAATCACCCATGAAGGACGGCTTCCGCCGTCCTTCATGCTATAAGTGCGATTCTCAGTTATGACATCTGACCAGCAGTCATGCTCACTCACATCAGCCCGAGCGAGCGCAGCGAGTCCAGGCATCTGCTTTTTTCCTTACCCGGCTACATACTGTTGCTCTTCGGCAACCCGCTGCCCCGTCTCCCCTATCAGCATGTCTGCAATCCAAGACAGAAAAAAAGCATTGTGGCGTAGTAATTCCCCCAACCTGCCACAATAGAAATAGAGAGCAACTCAGCAAGGCCCAACCGCGTCCCGCAACCCCTTTGTTTGTAGGACTTTGCGTGTAACTCATTTCGATACAATACTTTGGCTGGACACCCCCGGCTAAGTCCAATATTGAGAGGAGTTTAGCCTAGAAGTCCTAGGGGGGTGGGGTTGCTCATCCGCCAACCGGCTATGATGGAACCGCATGCCTTTCTATCTCGGCCTGGATGCGGGGGGCACCCGCACCACGGGCGCCCTCGCTGACGGAGACACCGTACTTGCCCGCGCCATTTCCGGCAGCATCAAGACGCTCCGCGTCTCCGCCAAAACCGCCGAACAAAACCTCCGCGCCCTGCTGGACGACCTGACCGCGCAATCCGGCGTTTCGCCGAAGCACCTCCAGGCCACCTGTGTCGGGATCGCCGGCAACACCGTCACCACCGTCAACGGCTGGGTCTGGACCACCCTGGGCCCCCTCATCTCCGGCGAAATGGAAGTCTGCGGCGACACGGAAATCGCCCTTGACGCAGCCTTCCCCGGCGGCCCCGGCGTCCTCGTCATCGCCGGCACCGGATCAAATATTCTTGGCCGCACCCGCACCGGCTCGCTGCTGAACGTGGGCGGCTGGGGCCCAGTGCTGGGCGACGAGGGCTCAGGTTACTGGATCGGCCACCAGGCGCTGCGGGCGTCGCTGCGCGCGCGGGACCGCGGCGAACCCTTGCGGCTTCTCACGGCCATCGCCGCTCACTGGGGCACGGAGGATCTGGATCGCCTGATCTCTATGGCCCACGCCAGCTTTCCACCAGACTTCGCCGAACTCGCCCGTATCGTGGCTCGGGTGGCCGAGAGTGGCGATGCGCTCGCCGAGTCCGTCCTGCGCAGGGCCGGCCAGGAACTGGCCAATGACGCTGCCCTCGCTCTCAACAAGCTACACGCTGCCGACCCCGGCGCCCCCTTCCGCTGCGCCTTCACCGGCAGCGTCCTTGAAAATATCTTCCTGGTACGGGAAACCTTCCTCATGGAGCTCACGCGCCTGCGCCCCGAAGCGGAGCTCGTGCCCGAGCCGGTCGACCCCATCGCCGGCGCACTGTGGCGCGCCCGCCAAGTTCCCGGCGACCCGGAATGACCTCCCAGCCTCAGATACCGCGGCCGCCGATGTCACGACCGAGAATCGGCATCCACCTCTCCACCTCCGGCGGGGTATATCGCGCCCCCGAGCGCGCCCACGAAGTCGGCGCGAATACGTTTCAGATTTTCTCCTCCAGCCCTCGCATGTGGCGCGCCACCGACATCGCCGCCGAACACTGCGCCCGCATGCACGAATTGCGTGAAACTTACGATGTAAGCCCGCTCGTCATCCACGCCAGCTACCTCATCAATCTCGCGAGCCAATCGGAAGACGTGCGCAGGAATTCCATCCAAGGTTTTCGCGGCGAGGTGGAACGCGCACTCGCCCTCGGCGCGGAGTACCTGGTTCTTCATCCTGGCTCCTGGCGCGGCCTTACCCGCGAGCAGGGGATTGAGCACGTTGCCGCTTCTATGGAGCAGGCTGTTGGTGGCCTCGATATGGAGGGCTGCGGATTTCGCATCCTCATCGAGAACACCGCCGGCGCGGAGTTCTCGCTTGGCGGCAGCTTTGAACAGGTCGGCGAACTCGTCACTCGTCTTCGGACGATCGCTCCCGTCGGTGCCTGCCTGGACACCTGTCACGTCCACGTAGCCGGCTACGACATCGTTACCAGCGAGGGCTACGGCAACACTATTGCTGAAGCCGAGCGGCTTATCGGGTTGGATACGGTGCGCGTCTGGCACATGAACGACGCCAAGGCTGCGCGCGGCTCCAAGCTTGATCGCCATGAGCACATCGGCGAGGGCACGATAGGGGTCGGCACCTTTCGCCGCCTGCTGAACGATCCCCGCTTCGCCCACTGTGCCTTCATCGCGGAGACGCCGGTAGACGACCCCGGCGACACTGAGCGCAACGTCAATGTGCTCCGCTCGCTGGCAGCCCGCAAGCCACCCGCGCCGGCTCAGAAGTAAGCTCCCGGCAACGGTACAATCTCCTTACGATGTCCGTAAGCGAAAAGCCAGAACAGACAGCATCCGCCGCCCGGGAAACGCGCTACAACCCAGCCGAGATAGAACCGCGCTGGCAGGAACGCTGGGCCGCGCAGCCGGATATCTATGTCGCCGAACCGCCCTCGAGCGGCAAGCCGAAGTACTATGTGCTGGAGATGCTGCCGTACCCCTCCGGCCAGCTCCATATGGGCCACGTGCGCAACTATTCCATCGGCGATGCGCTGGCGCGCTACATGTGGATGCAAGGCCACAACGTGCTCCACCCCATGGGTTGGGACGCCTTCGGTCTTCCTGCGGAAAACGCGGCGCTCAAAAATAACACGCCGCCGCGCGAATGGACGCTCTCCAATATCCGCCAGATGCGTCGCCAGATGGATCGTCTCGGCTTGAGTTATGACTGGCAGACCGAGGTGACCACCTGCCTGCCGGACTACTACCGCTGGAACCAGTGGTTCTTCCTCCGCATGTACGAGCGCGGGCTCGCCTACCGCAAGCAGAGCAAGGTGAACTGGTGCCCGCAGTGCGCCACGGTGTTGGCCAACGAGCAGGTCATCGACGGTTGCTGCTGGCGGCATGAAGACACACTTGTCGAGCAGCGCAATTTGGAACAGTGGTTCTTACGTATTACAGACTACGCGCAGGAGTTACTCGACGGCCTGGACAAACTCGAGGGCTGGCCGGAAAAGGTCCGCACCATGCAGCGCAACTGGATCGGCCGCAGCGAAGGCGCGACCGTCAGCTTCGCGGTCGAAGGGCAGACGGAGCCAGTACGGGTCTTCACCACGCGCGTCGATACCATCTTCGGCGCGACAAGCCTGCAACTCGCGCCCGGACATCCGCTCATTCGAACGCTTGCCGAGCAGGACAGCAAACTGAAAGCCGAAGTGGACGCCCTGCTCGATCAGCAGCAGCAGGCACGCGAGAGCGGCGACGTAGGCGCCATTGACAAGCACGGTGTCTTTACGGGCAGGTATGCGACCAATCCGTTCACGCACGAACGAGTCCCCATCTGGGCAGCGAATTACGTGCTTCTGGATTACGGCACGGGCGCGGTCATGTCCGTCCCGGCGCACGATGAGCGCGATTTTGAGTTCGCGACGAAGTACGGCCTTGAGATTCGCCGTGTGGTTGTCCCCGCTGTGCCCGGTGAAGACGCGTCACTTCCATTCACTGCCGAAGGGGGTGTGCTGGTGAATTCCGGCGAGTGGACGGGACAGAGTTGCGAGGCGGCGCAGCGCGCCATGACTGCGTTCGCAGCCCAGCACGGCTTCGGCGAAGCGACCGTTACCTTCCGGCTGAAAGACTGGGGCGTAAGCCGCCAGCGCTACTGGGGCACGCCCATCCCGATCATCTATTGCCCGACAGACGGCATCGTGCCCGTGCCGGATGAGCAGCTTCCGGTGCTGCTGCCCGAGAATATCGAGATCACCCAGGAGGGCGGCTCGCCGCTGGGGAAGGTGCCGAATTTCGTCAACACCACTTGCCCTAAATGCGGCGGTCCGGCGCGGCGCGAGACGGACACCATGGATACCTTCGTCGATTCCTCCTGGTACTTCTACCGCTACACGGATGCGCGGAACGCACGCGCACCATTCGACACCGCAACAGTTGCGTATTGGTTTCCCATCGACCAGTACATCGGCGGGGTGGAGCACGCCATCCTTCACCTGATCTATTCCCGCTTCTGGACCCGGGTGATGCGCGACCTGGGGCTGATCCGGAACGATGAGCCTGCGGCGAACCTGTTTACGCAGGGCATGGTCATCAAGAACGGCGCGAAGATGTCGAAGTCCAAAGGCAACGTTGTCTCGCCCGACGACATGGTCGCGCGCTACGGCGCCGACAGCACGCGCATGTATGCGCTCTTTGCTGCGCCGCCCGATCGCGATCTGGATTGGCAGGAGGACGGCGTCGCTGGTATCAGCCGCTTTCTTTCGCGTGTGTACCGCTTTGCAATGAAGCATGCCTCCGTCGCGCGCGAACCGGCGAACGCGCAGGCCGCCGGCGACCTCACCGGGACTGCCGCCGACCTGCGGCGCAAGCTCCACCAGACCATTCGCAAAATTACCCAGGACTTCGGTGGCCGCTGGCACTTCAACACCTCCATCGCCGCCATCATGGAGCTCATGAATGAGTTGACTGCCGCGGACGAACAGATTACCGACGGCACCGTTCCGGAGAGTGTGACGGCGAGCCTGCTGAATGATCTCGTGCTGTTGCTCGCGCCTTTTGCACCGTATCTTGCGGCCGAGTTGTGGGAGCAGATCGGCAACGAGACCTCCATCCTGCGCCATCCATGGCCGCGCTTCGACGAAGCGCTCGCGCGCGAACAAGAAATTGAAATCCCGGTCCAGATCAATGGCAAGCTCCGCTCGCTGGTACGCGTTGCGCCCGGCGCTTCGCAGGACGAGATGGAACAGGCCGCACGGGCTGATGAAAAGATCCAGGCGGCGCTCGCGGGCAAGCATATCGTCAAAGTGATCGTCGTTCCGGGCAAGATGGTCAATTTCGTGGTCCGATAATGCAAAGCTCGCCCGCCAGGCCGCTACAGACCGCCACCGTGCGTGGCACGCAGTCCCTGGTGCGCATCATCAGCCAGTGCTGGCACGCACCCGGAGTGCTCGCACGCGAACTCGCCTGGCGCTGGCTTTACGGCGTACCGCTATTGTTATTGCTGTTCGCAGTCGGCAAGCGTGTCTTAATCACGCTGCTGGCTGCGCATACCGGAATCGAGAACTTCTCCTTGCAGGACCCCATGGCTGCGGTCCAGCTCGTCGCGGACACGGCCGCAGCTACCGAACCGCTGGTGCTGCACATTGCCGCCTCGCTCGCACCCTTGCTGGCAGTGTGCTGGGCCATTGCTTCCGGCGTGGGCCGCAGCTTTGTGGTGCGCGCCATTGAGCCGCGCGCGCAGGTCGCTCCCGGCAAGCTCATCATGTTGCAGCTCCTGCGCATCGCAGCGCTTTCCGGCAGCATGCTCATCTGGTTCGCTTCGGTTCGCTGGGCCGCTCGGGCCACTCTCTTCAGCCCGGAGCCGAACCTGGTCGGCTACTTCGCGCTTGTGATCTTCCTGTCGCTCGGCATCTTCACGCTATGGGCACTGTTGAGCTGGATCTTTGCCATCGCGCCACTGCTCGCAGTGCTCGAGCATCGCGGGATCCTGAGTAGCGTGTCCGCCAGCCTCCGGCTCGGGCCACTTACTGGGAAACTCGTAGAGGTCAACCTGGTGCTTGGCATCGTCAAGCTGGCCCTCGTGGTGCTCGCCATGGTCTTCTCAGCCACGCCGCTGCCCTTTGAATCCATCATGAATGGGCCGGCGTTGTACGTCTGGTGGGCCGGGGTGAGCGTGGCCTATCTGGTCGCTACAGACTTCTTCCAGGTCGCGCGGTTGGCCGCCTTCGTGGAGTTCTGGCGTGTGTATCGCGGCGCCTCCTACGTGGAGTCAAGTCATGGAGCCGCTCGGCTACACTCTTAGTGTGGACACATCCTCGATCGTCATCCTCGACTTTGGTTCCCAATACACCCAACTGATCGCCCGCCGCATCCGCGAGCAGAACGTCTTCTCCGCCGTGCTGCCCTGCACGGCGTCGCTTGCGGAAATCCAGGCCTACAAACCCATCGGCATCGTGCTCTCCGGTGGACCCTGCTCGGTATACGACGCCGATGCGCCACCGGCCGACCCGCGCGTGCTCTCGCTCGGCCTGCCCATCCTCGGCATCTGCTACGGACTGCAGTTCATCGTGCACCACCTGGGCGGTCGCGTGCGGTCGGCGGAGAAGCGCGAGTATGGCCACGCTGAGGTCGAGGTAGTGGACCGCGAGAACCTGCTCTTCACCGAGGTGCCGGTCACGCTCGGCGTCTGGATGTCGCACGGTGACGAGGCTATGGAGCTGCCTGAGGGCTTCGCGCTGACTGCGCGTACGGCCAACGCGGTCGCTGGGATCGCTTCACCGGAGCGGCGCATCTGGGCAGTGCAGTTTCATCCCGAGGTGCACCACACTCGGCAGGGAACAGAGATCCTGCGCAACTTCCTCTTCCGCATCTGCGGCGCGAAGGCGGACTGGACGCCGGCGCACTTCATCGAGTCCACCGTCGCGGCCATCCGCGAGAAAGTCGGCTCGGCGCACGCCATCTGTGCGCTCTCGGGCGGCGTGGATTCTTCTGTCGCGGCGGTTCTGGTACATCGCGCCATCGGCGACCAGCTTACGTGCGTCTTCGTGGACAATGGCGTGCTCCGGCGCAATGAGTTCTTCAAAGTGCAGGAAACGATGCGCGAACGGCTCGGCCTCAAAGTGGTGGCTGTGGACGCGAGCACGCGCTTCCTGTCCAAACTCGCTGGCGTGACCGACCCGGAAGGGAAGCGCAAGATCATCGGCAACGAGTTCATCGCGGTCTTCGATGACGAGGCCCACCGCATCGCGCAGCAAACCGGTGGGGTCGACTTCCTCGTCCAGGGCACGCTCTACCCCGACGTCATCGAGTCCTCCTCCGTCAAAGGTCCCTCGCAGACTATCAAGAGCCATCACAACGTCGGCGGCCTCCCAGAGACGATGAAGCTCAAACTCATCGAGCCTCTGCGCGACCTCTTCAAAGACGAAGTCCGCCGCATCGGCCGCGACCTCGGCATGCCCGCGGAGATCCTCGACCGCCAGCCCTTCCCCGGCCCCGGCCTCGCCGTGCGCATCCTCGGCGAAGTCACGCCGGAGCGCGTCGCCCTGCTCCAGGATGCCGACGATATCGTCGTCACGGAGATCAAGCACGCCGGCCTCTACCGCGAGCTCTGGCAATCCTTCGCCGTGCTGCTGCCCGTCAAAAGCGTCGGCGTCATGGGCGACCAGCGCACCTACGCCTACACCTGCGCCATCCGCGCCGTGCACTCTGAAGACGGCATGACCGCCGACTGGGTGCCGCTGCCCTATGAGGTGCTGAAGCGCATCTCCAGCCGCATCGTCAACGAAATCCGCGGCATCAACCGCGTCGTCTACGACATCACCTCAAAGCCCCCGGGGACGATCGAGTGGGAGTGAGAGGCAGCGTTCGTCATTAATGATTTTGGGCAGAGGCAGTGATGTTTCAGCATTGATACCGGCATTCACTGGGGTAGCAAATGTTCATTCCGTGCTACTCATTAGGCTAGCTGTTTGACGAAAGCGCCATTCGCAGAGTTTTCGAGCAGCATGTAGCCCTTGCTGGCGTACCATTCTTCCAGCGCTTGTTGGGCGAATGCCTCATCCAAAGTCTTCGGAATAAGTAACGCCGATCTATAACCATGAGATCGTGCCATATTTTCAGCTGCCGCGAGCAGTTTCGCGCCGATGCCACCGCGGCGTAGCGCAGTCGGAACGAAAATTTCGTAAATGACCAGATGTTCCTTATCCGGTAGGATGTCGATTGAGAGGAAGCCGACTTGCGATCCAGACTCGGTCGCGAGAAAGTGTCGTGTGTAAGCGCCTCTCGACCCCTTCGCATCTCGGTTTCGTATTTCAGGGTCTGAAATCTGTACGTTGGGGACTTCGGCGAGTTCCATCAATCAATCCTATCTCGGTATCGTAGAGCTATTTATGAGGAGAACTTGCCGAGCCTGGAGTGACGTCAGCCATCCCGCAACGACTCTTCTGCATTGTCCATGGACGGCCAGGAAGAGAACTCAGCAAAATACAAAGATATACGGTCGAGATCAAGCGGCCACCGCTCACGACGGACAATCTCCATTATCCAGGTGGCATCGGGCGAAGTCATACGCCAAGCTGCCCGCGTCGCATCTTCCATTAGAACCAAAAGCGCACGCCCACATCCAACAGAGTATGCGCGCCCCAGAAGCTCCCGTCCTCCCGCCAGCATCCGCCTCCGGCATTGACCACCACCCCGTCCGCTTCGGCTTCGAAAACACCTATGCGCGGCTGCCGGAGCGCTTCTACGCCCGGCTGAACCCCACTTGCGTAGCGGCTCCGCGCCTGGTCAAGCTGAACGTCGAACTCGCCCGTAAGCTCGGCCTCGACTCCGACGCGCTGGCGAGCCCGGAGGGTGTCGAGGTCCTCGCCGGCAACCGCGTCGCGGAGGGGTCTGAACCCTTGGCCATCGCCTATGCCGGGCATCAGTTCGGCCATTTCGTCGCGCAGCTCGGCGATGGCCGCGCCCACCTGCTGGGCGAGGTTCTCGGGCGTGACGGCGTGCTCTATGACATCCAGCTCAAAGGCTCCGGCCCCACGCCCTTTTCCCGCGCTGGCGACGGCCGGGCCGCAATCGGTCCCGTCCTGCGCGAGTACATCGTGAGCGAAGCGATGGCCGCGCTCGGCGTCCCCACCACTCGATCCCTGGCAGCCGTTACCACGGGCGAACGCGTCTTCCGCGAATCCATCCTGCCCGGCGCAGTGTTGACACGCGTCGCCGCCAGCCACCTCCGCGTGGGCACCTTCCAGTACTTCGCCGCACGCGCCGATATCGAGGGCACGCGCACCCTGGCGGACTATGCCGTCGCACGGCACTACCCTGAAGTCGCACACGCCCCGCAGCCCTATCGCGCCCTGCTCGACGGCGTCGTCGCCCGGCAGGCGCATCTGGTCGCACAGTGGATGCTCGTCGGCTTCATTCACGGCGTCATGAATACTGATAACACCTCCATTTCCGGCGAGACCATCGACTACGGTCCCTGCGCCTTCATGGAGGCTTACGATCCGGCCACCGTCTTCAGCTCCATCGACCACTACGGACGCTACGCGTATGCGAACCAGCCCCGCATCATGCTGTGGAATCTGGCGCGTCTTGCCGAGGCATTGCTGCCCGTCTTGGAGCCGGAGTCAGGCAGCGAAGAGGTCGCGTTGGCTTCAGCCCGCGAAGCCCTCGCCGCCTTTGAGCCGCAGTACGAGGCGGCGCGCATCGCCGGCATGCGCCGCAAGCTTGGCTTCTTCACCGAACGCGAAGAGGACTCCGAACTCGTTCAGGATCTGCTGGACCGCATGGCTGCCAACCGCGCCGACTTCACCCTGACCTTCCGCCGTTTGTGCGACGCCGCCGCCGGTCCGGAAGACGACGCGGGAGTGCGCGCACTCTTCGCGGACCCTGGCGCATTCGATGTATGGGCGACCCACTGGCGTCAGCGCCTGGAACAAGAACCCGTCTCCGCGCTCGAACGCGCCGCAAGGATGCGCGCCGCAAATCCCGCCTTCATCCCGCGCAACCACCGGGTCGAAGCCGCCCTCCGCGCCGCCGAACGACAGGACTTCCAGCCCTTCGAAGAATTGCTGAACATCGTCTCGCGCCCCTACGAAGTTAGGCCGGACCTGGAGCACTACGCCGCCCCCGCCCGCCCCGAGGAGTGCGTCACTCAGACCTTCTGCGGGACATAAGCGGCGGGCTGCCGTCTTTCCACCCCTGACCCAAAGGTGCTATTACGCGAGCTCTCTTCCGCGATGCATTCTTCCTGAGCTGCCCCCATTCACGGGCAAGGAAGGGAATTCATCGATGATTGCAAAGACGTACCGGGTTGAGCTGGAGCGGCTGGATCGTGGCTATGAGGCTCGTGTGCCTACGATTCACGGCTGTTCGTGCATGGGCTTGACCGAAAATGAGACCCTGCGGCGCCTGGAAATCGTTATTGGCCAGCATCAGGCCGGCACCGTCGCCACGCCCATCCGCCTTGAAGTCTTCCGCACCTGAGCAAAGCTTGTGCCGCCGACGTTACCAAGGTGCCCCCGCACCGGGAAATCCACAACTTGCCATACAACAGGGGTGCCGGGGAACGAGACCCTCATCACTTTGCCCGGTCGATAAAGATCAATTCGGAGCTGTCCGGGATTTTGAGTACTCACTGATAAACCTTCGATGAGCAGAGCACGGCCGCTCTCCATGCGGTCCGGTGCGCTGCCGTCCTGGAAATGCAGCCGGTATTGCCGGTTCGGTTCGAGCCCCTGCAGCAGAAACCTGTGCTCGGTTTCAGCCGGCGTTGTACCGCGGAAAGCATAGACGAGCGCCCGCGCGTGCGCGGAGTCATAGTACTCGATGCCATCCCAGCGCACGCCGTCCGGACGCTTCGAGATGTGGTACAGATCGGCGTCGCGAATGAAGGGGCGCAGCTCTTGTTTGTAGAGAGAGAATTCCTGCTTGGCTGCGGAGTGTTGCTCGGGCGTCCATGCATTGGTGTCCTGCATCACGGTGAGCCAACCCATCATGCCACTGCGCAGCATGTAGCGGAAATTTTCGATGCTTGGGGTTGGCCACTTCTGTACATAAGCCTCCAGCATCGCTGGGGGCAGCACGTGGCTTGCGTCGTAGAAGGCTCGGCGGTTCGAGAGGGGATCGTACGAGTCCGTGATTGAGAAGTAGTCTCCGTGCGCAGCGCTCCCGAAATCCACCATGCGTCCGCCGTCATCGCAGATTTCCAGCAACAGCTCGGGGTGATTCTGCCGCAGATGCGAATAGGTCTCGTAATACGCGCGAACGGCGTGATAGCTGACGTCCGTGGAGTTCGCCGTGTCGGGTAGATCGATGCCGCTGCCTTTTGCGACCGAGCTGTAGCCGGGCGGGGGAGGGGCATGCGGATGATCGGCGCGCGCGCAATTATGGGTAACCACGTACCCATCGTGTTCAAGCATATCGAGCTTGTAGCTGCTAACGATGCGCTGGAGCTCGCGTTCCGCGTGCATCTGCGCGGCAGGAAGGCCAAGGTCTGTCGTGCGTCCCACGAACGCCTCAGGTTGCCACCCGTGCGGCACGTCCGCTACCAACCAGTCCCTGGTCTCTCGATCGTTGACGTTGAGCGCGCCGGGTTCGACGTCCGTGCCAGCCTGGGCCCAGTTCACCCATATCCCGAACTTGAGGCCAAGACTATGGGCAGCGTCGGCGAGCGGCGCGATGCCCTGAGGAAATTTCTTTGGGTCTGCATACCAGTCGCCCACGCCGCGAAACCAACCCGCATCCAGGTGGAACATCTCCAGCCCAAGCTCCGCGGAGTCGGCGATCATCCGGCGGGCGAGGGGATCGTCCACCGCCATGCCGCTGCCCCAACTGTTGTTCACGAGCATGGGGTAGTCGGGAATCTGCCACGTAGCTGCATGGGTAAGCACGTGCCGAACCCATGGCCGCAACACATTCCCGAGGCCATCCCTGCCACCGGTGAAGGCGCCCACGAATACAGGCGCAGTTTCAAAAATCGCGTGGGGCTGCAGGCGTGTGCGGAAGAGGACCAGGATTGGGGTTGAGCCCCACAGTGCCATGCAAGGAGTCGCCGGCGCGATCCAGGGTGAGGCTTGTGCGGCCGCTGAATTCCACACCGGCGTACCAGCCATCGCGTTCTCTGCGGTCGCGCTCGACCATGAAGAAGGGAATGACTTCCCGCGGCGCTTCGTCCCTGGAGTACGTGCTGGAGTTCCCCTCCCAGTGATGGCCGGGGCCGAGATTCTCCTCATGGGTGCCAACGAGTGTGGGCTTTCCTGCGCCTTTATCGATGTAGATCTGCTGCAAGTGCTGTGCTGGCGGCACCTGCCAGTCGAAGCGGAAGCTGGTCTGCAATGGAAGCCAGAAACTCGTAACCGCTGAGGTTCTCTATCCGGATGCGATGTTCGAGCGGTCCCGTGGCGGCGGGAGCGGTCCACTCCCAGGTGAGGCGGAGCCGCGGGACCGCCGACTCGTAGACGAAGGCGACCCGTTTGGCGTCAGCGTGGCCGGCGCGAGGAACGAGCCGCCAGTGCAGCGGTATAGAGCGCCCTTGCAACTCGACACTTTCGATGAGATTTTCGCTTGCCCGGTTCGACCATCGGGGCTGACCCGGAGCCTGAAGCGAGACCAGCCGTGGCGCGGTGGAACTCGCTTGGAGCTGCACTGCTGTCTGCGCAGTGTGAATGGAAGCGAGCCTCTGTGCCGGGAGAGAGATGCTGGCGAGAGACATAAGCAGAACGCAGCAATGCGGAAGAAGATGCACGGGATCTCCGGTGATGGCGCACACCCCTACTCCGAAAAAGCAAGTTTCACTTGCACATGCGAATAGCCTTGTTCAGTTTTCGATGCTGAGCCTGTCGTGAGGGTAATCTCATACCTGTTAGCAGAGCCATCAGCCCGGAGAACGCGAACCGTTGCCCCTGATACCGGGGCAACCTTCCATGGACTCTGGATGAAAAACGCAGAACTCCTGGAAGTCGGTATATCTGCCTCCAGATAAAGAGTGCGGCCTTCGAGGTGCAGGCTGATGAGCTTCAACGCAAGGCTTGGATCGCCTACACGGAGCTGCGCATGGTCGAGTATCACAGACACGCCGCCTTCCAATCGAAGCTGACAGTGGCTCGCGCCCGGGGGCACATGCAGCATTACTCTTGCGTGCTCGTCTTCCGGAAACACTTCGGTGGCAACAGGAATGGAATGCCCGTTGAAGCTGGCGCCCAGCACGCGAGAGCCGAGCGGGATCTGCGGGTCGTACGTGATATCTGTTGCAATCCCATCGTTGCGAATGTCGAGATCGACACTGCGCATGCTCTGCGCTTGAGTAATATCCAGTGTGGAATGAGGAAGGCGGATATTTCGGACAGAGAGGTGATCCCACTCAGCCGGGACGTGGGGAGTTAGACGCAAGCTGTTAGTAGAGCCCTCGATCTCAAGTCCCAGGAGGCCGCGAACAGCGGCATCCAGCAACCCTGCTGAGGACCAGGTCTGCTCCGGCACTGACTCGGCCTCCTCCCGGTAAAAAGAGCCGGCGAGCAGTTCGTGGATGTGTCCGAGCGAGTCTAATTTGCTCCACGGCACCACCGATCGCCAGATTGCATATCCGATTTCAGGACGATGCGCATGCCAGTAAGAGACTAGCAGTGCTGGTCGTCCCGGGAGCAGTGACGCTGCCTCTTCCATAGGAATCGGGATCGTAATCTGTCGCAGTTGCAGCAAGCCCGCGGACGCCCCAGTCTGTCTGAAAATCAGACGAAGCTATCTGGTCAAGCAGGCTCGCGTTCTGCTGTGGAGAGAACACCTTTTCCACGAGCAGTTCTGTCGGCCCTTTTCTGCGACTCGTGATAGGTGAGCCTGCTTGCGTGTGCCCATCGATCCAGAAATTCTTCCCGGCATCCCAGTAATAGGAAGCGATAGATTCTTTGGCAAGTGCAGATTCTTTGAGCGCTTCTTCGGCCATAGGATCGTGACCCGTGGCCGTGGCCAGTTCGGCGAATCCCGAGCTGGCGCCGAGCCACGCCGCCGAGAGCGAGAGATCGTCGCTGGGCCTTGCCTGCTCGTCGCCTCCTTCCTTGCCGGGAGGGATATGAGGCAGGTGGTCGGTAGTGCTTATGAGCGAGCGGCAGTATTTGTAAGCTGCGGCAATTGAAGGCCATCTTTCCTTCGCAAAAGCAATATCACCGCTAACGGCCACATATCGGGCCATTGTTTGCAAATAATCGAAGCTGATATCGACATGCACGTACATGTACGGGTATGCCGCCCAATCCAGATAGCCGGCGCTTTGCGACAATTCATGCCATAGCATGCCCGTTGCCGGCTGCTGATACTGCGCAATGAAGGACAGCTCCTCGCGTGCGCGCGTGTACTCGCCGGCGGACACCAGGGCATTCACCGCGACCATTCCGTCGCCTGCGAAAAACCACGCATACTGCGGCCGCCGAGCATCGCGGGACGGTCCGTAACCCGCGACAATACCGCAGCCCAGCTTAGGGTTGCAGACCCACGCCTGGTCCAGAGCTGTCTCAGACCACGCTATCGCGTCGTTTACTTCCGGATCCGGAGTTTCGATCTGCAAAACACTTTCTTCGAGCTTCCTGTAATGCTCGGCTGCTTCGCTTTCCATCTCTTGCAAGCGAGTCATCACGCCGCGGGCAGTGGCAGCGCTCTCCTTCTTTCCCTCGGGATTGAGCGACACGAATACAGTTGCGCGGGACCGGCTGCGTCCCACGTCCCGCGGACGAATCGAAAACGAGACAGCGTCCGTGCGAACGGTGCTGTTCACGGTAGGGTCGTGAGTCACGATCTCGGCTGAGCCCACAACAGCTGAGAATTTCTGCGACGCTTCCGAGATGACATATCCCGCGATTTCCGGGTCCCATTCTGTGTATTGGCCACCGATCGCGCCCGGCCACATCAGGTTCAGCACTGGCCTGAAGTGCACATCGATATCCAGATGCTTGCCGCCTTCCACTTCATAGGTGAGCACGGCCGCCGCATGATCGAGCGGAACGAAAAGCGTCTCGCGAACTACGTAATCGGGGCCGATATAGACGCGCGTCACAGATTCAGGTCGATAATCGATGCGCCTAAGAACAGCACGGCCATCGGTCTCTGTGGCCGCGCCCTGGGGCTGAAAGCCGATCTGATAACCACTGAGTATCTGGAAGGGATAGCCCCAGATTTCCAGCCCAGTCTCGGAGTATCCCATCAACAGCGAGCGCCGCCCGTGCACAGCTACAAATCGCTTCGGTTCGACAGAATCTGTGCTGAGCAGCATATGCGACGAGCCAGAACCATCTTTCGACCCGACAGACTGCGGGCTCGCTGCATGGAACAATGTGCAGGCGAGAAGAAGAGAGCACGTTCTCAAGCCTCGTACGAGCCGCATCCGTCGGTGATAACGTCCAGGCGCGCGGCCACAGTAACTGTTCGCAGACATAATCCTCGAAACAAGCAAAGAGATCCGCGGAATGCAGGCGGCCACCATAACTGCCCTGGCTCAGAACGAAACGAAGAAAAAGGGATGGTGCATTAGCTCAAGCCATCCCTTCGGGAAAAACCAGCGACTTAAAACTGCAGACGCGCTCCAAATTGAAGCCGCCGCAATGAAGTTCCATCCTGCTCAGAGACGGTGCCCTGGATAGTGCCGGCATTCTGTACGCCCACGCTGTTCAGGTCCTGGCAATCTACGCAGTTATCAGGATTCGCAAGATTCACGTGGTTGAACACATTGAAAGCCTGCGCGATGAACTGAAGGCTAATACCTTCGCGGAGGGTGAAGCTCTTGGACACGGAGGTATCCACATTCCACAATCCAGGACCCCAGAGTGCATCTCTTCCGATGTTCCCCCACGTTGCAATGGCAGGTCGTGCGAAGCCGCCAAAGATATTGTTCGCCTGCCCCGGCGGCTGCAGCACATACGGCGACGGCCTGAGGTATGGCACAAACCGGCCGACTGGATCGTAGGACCCCTTGTGGATACCGAACCCTGCTCCAGTTCTATTCAGGAAGCAGGCATTGTCGTTCGCGCCCACGTCGTTATCATTTGAGCATTGAGCATAGTTAGTGGTGAACGGTACTCCACCTTCAATGGTTACCGTGCTGTTGAGCTGAAAACCTCCAATGATCTGATTGACCCATCCTGGAACACCCGAGGCGATCGCCTTATCTCTGCCGAAGGGCAGGTCGTAGTTACCCGCAAGTACAAATGCCTGACGCCGGTTGTAGTAACCGTTGCCCCGTCCGATGCGGGGGTTGACCAGGAATTCGTAAGCCTCGTGCCCGATTGCATGTGACCAGGTGTAATGAGTCAGGACCTGCAGCCCGGAAGAGTAGCGCTTGTTCAGGACCACCTGCAATGCGTTGTAGCTGCCAGTGGCCTGGTTTGCCATGTAATCCACACGCTGCGTCCAGCCATGCGGCACACCATATTTCACGCCCAAGTCGCGCTGTGCCGTCCCGTCATAATAAGGAGAACGTTCAGGCACTGTATACAGTTTACCGGTTGCGGGATTGATGGAGCCAAAGCCGGCAAGTGTCCGCTCGTTGGCGTTGTAGGAAGGGGAAGACTCGAACATGTTGTGGTAAGCCTGGCTACCTACATACCCAATCTGCAAGCGACGTGGACGGGGTCAGTTCCTGCTGTACCATCACATTCCAACCTGCCACCGTAGGCAGACGGACCTGCGTAGGACGAGCCGTCTGAGAGATACCATCCGGGAGTATGTAATTACCATCCGCCGGAATGGAAGGAAAGGTGTAGCCCGGAGGCCCTTGCGCGAGACTGAATACCGCAGCAGTGTTCGCGACGGGACTCACTGTTTGCTGAACCTGTGTCGGGAAGGAAGATGTAAGCACACCGCCGAAGGTGTCGCCCGCCCAACCTTGGCCGTAAACGATGCCATAGCCGGCGCGGAAGACCGTCCGAGGGCTTGCCTGGAATGCAACACCAAGCCGTGGCGCGAAGTTCGAGAAGTTATTCTTCACGTTTAGGGTGTTGCTGTTTGAGCCATAACCCGCAATGTGCAGGATGCCCGTCTGCAGGTTAAGCAGTCCGCCTGCCCCCTTGCTGGTCACTGACTCAGGCGTGTATAGCTCCCAACGCAAACCGTAATTGATGGTCAGCTTAGGAGTGGCTCTCCACTGATCCTGCGCATAGGTGAAGAAGCGGTGCTGGCGTGTTTGTGCGTCCACATTCTGCGTTTGTGTCCGCCAAAAGGTGGTGGTGTCTCCCAGTATAAAAGTAGCGAACCCGACGCCGGAAGATGTGACGCCGTCGGGGCTGACGCCCGAAGTACGCGGGGCGGCGAAGAAATATGTGCCGGAGCGCAGGGCATTGCTCGCGATCGAGACGGTGTGGTTCTTGCCATAGCGGTAGTCCGCACCGAACCTGATGTTGTGATTGCCGACCTGGTGGGACCAGTTATTCACGAACTGGTACTGGCTGGTCTGCTGAAGGGTGGGGTTGGCCGAGGTTCCATACTCGACATTCTGTCCGTTGTTCGCTCCGTTGCTGGGTATGTCGATATTGAATTGAGGAAGGCCGCCGTTGAGTGAGAGATCGCCCACGTTCGCGTTGGGAATGCCGAGAGCATTGCCCAATGCCTGGTTTGAGTCCGGCCCGACTGTGTTGTTGTAGATCCTGTAATAGCCGAAGCGAAAATCTGTGAGCCAGCGGGGAGATACGACATAGTCGCCACCAGATGCGATGCTCTGGTACCGGGCTGAATCGGTGCCCGCAAACCCTCCCGCGCCATAGCCCAGGCCGCCTGCGGCGCCAAAGTAGGGATTGCCCGTCAAAGCTACGCCAAAGTAGGTATAGCGGCCAAAGAGATGAAGATTATCCTTGATCCTGCCGTCGATCCGAATGTCCCATTGGTTCGTATTGAAGATGCCGGACCCGGAGGTTGCGTAGTTATTCGTGATATTAGAGCCGGCCACATTTGGCGGCGCGTTCTTCAGGATCAGCTTGAAGAAGTTGACTGCCTGGGGGGAGAGATCGGAAGCCGGAATGATGTTTCCGGGGTAAGGAGTGCGGTTAGCGTTCGAGCTATCCTGCAGCCCGTTTGGCTTGAATATCTGTCCTTGTCCGTTCTGGAGGTAGTCACTCATATTGCAGGGACCACCTGACGTACAGGTTGTCAAAGCGAGTTGCGTGGGAACGGTTGTCAGTGTGGAAGACCCGGTCTTCTCGCGAAGCCCCTGGTAGTCGCCGAAGAAGAAGAGCCTGTCCTTCTTTATAGGCCCGCCGATCGAGCCGCCAAACTGGTTGTGCAGGGTGGGAGAAAGATACTTGCCAGTTAGCGAGTTCGGGGTCGCATTGGCAAACGGATCGCGCGCCTGCTGTGCATCGGACCGGCGGTATTCGAAGCCAGAACCGTGGAACGCATTGCTGCCGGATTTGGTTTGCGCAGTCACCAATCCTGCTACGGCCTTTCCGAACTCGGCATCGTAGTTTTGCGAGGTCACCTTCATCTCGGAGACCGCGTCCAGGTTCGGGTTGATGACGGCCACGCCATTGATCGGTTCCTGATTGTCGGTGCCATCCAGCTCATAGCCCGTTGCGAACGGCAATTGGCCGTTCACCTCGATGGATTGGCTACGCTGCGGATTGCCGCTGCCCTCGCCGGGGCCCCAGCCAATATAGGTTGTGCCTGGCGTGAGCAGTTCAAAGGCCGTGAAGTTCCGGTTCAGGTTGGGCAGATTCTCGACCGCCCTGGCGTTCAGAATCGTGCTGACTTCGGCGCGGTCCGTTTCCAGCAGGCCTGCGGCAGAGGTCACGGTCACTGTATTCGAGACAGCGCCCACTGCAAGCTGGAGGTTCACCTTTGGCGCAGTGTCGGCATAGACGACGACGTTATCCGCAGTGCTCTTGCTAAACCCAGCTGCCTGCGCCTCCACGCGGTACGTGTCGGGAATCAGATGCTGGACCGTGTACTCGCCGCTTGCATTTGCCTGTACGGTGACCGACGTGCCCTTGCTCACGTCAGTCACAACGATCGTGGCGTTCGGCAAGATCGCGCCTGTGTTGTCTGTGACGGTTCCAAAAATGGACCCATAGACTGCCTGGGCGCTGGCCGGCAGAACACTTGCACTCAGCCAAAGAAGCACGATGGAAAGGAACAGGGCGCCGCGACACGGGGCGACAATCCTCAATTTTGCCATTGCCATAAAACAGCCTCCTTTGAAACTCGCAGGACGCCCGGACCGGTAAACCGGGCACTGAAGCGAGTGGTTCCTTCCCGGGTTTGCCGGATTCGCTTGCATATGAATCCGGGTGGAGTTTTCCACCCTTTGCCGAGCAAGGAACACAATCCGACCAAGAAATGGCCATTGGCAAGGCTTTTACGGTGATTTGACACGTCAAATGCCGTGTGTAATGCTCTTGTCCTATTCCCATGATGGTGTCAAATTCTGTTGACGAAGCGGGTGTCGGGCTCCCAGGTGATGCTAGGTGCGCTCTTGTAGAGCGGATTGTTGCCAGTCAGCATCTTCGATCCTCCCCACGCCTGTGTGATTTCCTTTATTACGTCGCAGACTGCGCTATTCGCAAAGCTCCGGAAGATGCTACGGAGAAACAGATTGGAATCCGGATCTTTCACCGGAGCCCTGGCTACAATTCGAGCGAAGACAGCATTGTCCGCACCCATGCAAGACTGCTGCGGCAAAAGCTGTCTGCCTATTTCGCTGGAGAGGGGATTGATGAAGAGATCGTCGTAGAGATCCCGAAGGGGCACTACCTGCCGGTCTTTCGACCGCGTCAGATGACCAGTTCGCCTGAACAGGACAGCGGCCACGTGGGTGCTCTTGCTGCGTTGGCTATTCTTCCGGCGACGCCGCCTGACCCTTCCCGCAAGGCTCGGAGGGTGAGCAGAGGCTGGTTGCTCTTGCTCTTGATTCCCGTATTCGCAACTACTTTCTTTTTATGGCAGTCGCGAACGAGTCCATTCAGCCGGAGAACTCCCGTCGAGCGCTTCTGGCATCCCTTCCTCACCGAAGACCCACCGCTTGTTATCTTCAGCAACGCCGTCTTCATCGGCGATTCGAAGAGCGGGCTCCGGTATGCAGATGCTTCTGAGCAACACAATACTCTGCAGGGTTCCAATTACGTGGACACCTACACCGGTATCGGTGAACTGGCATCGGTGTATACGCTGACGACGCTCTTCGACGCCCACCACTCTCATTTCATCCTAAAGCGGAGTCTTCTAATGACTTGGGATGAAGCAGGGAAAAACAATCTGGTTTTTATCGGTTCCGTGGCAGAAAATCCCTCGTTGCGGGTTCTGCAATCTACGTCAGACTTCACCATCACTGCGAGCGCAGGGTCTGCAGGAGTGGTGAATCACCATCCCAAGCCGGGAGAACCGGCCGTCTACTCTCGTCCCGACCCACTTGTGGGAAAGGACTATGCCGTTCTTGCGCTCTTGCCGGCCATTCAACCTGGCAAGCGCATTCTCGTATTCAGCGGTCTGACTACCTTCGGCACCCAGGCCGCTGTGGATTACGTGTGCCGCCCTGAAAGTGCTGCCGAACTGCTGGGGTTGATCACCACTCCAAAGGGCGAAATCCGTCCCTTCGAGGCAGTTCTTGAAACCACAATCGCCGGCGGCGTTCCCTTGCAGACACGTCTGATTACACTGCGCCTTCACTGATTGACAGGCACCTTCATTGGACGGGCTGCAGCGTGAATTGTGTTTCGGCGTGAACCTTGGCCGCAAGTTGGTTTTCACGCGTGGCGTCGTCTTCCTTGCCCAGCTTATGGTAAGCCTGCGCCAATAGTGTATGTGTGATGAAGTTCTCCGGATCCATCTTCTCGGCATGTTTCAGGTACATCACGGAAGTCCCCGGATCCTGCCTGCGCAGCAGCACCTTGCCCATCTGGATGAATGGTCCTGTGGCCGACATGTCGAGCGAGATAGCCTTTGTCAGCGCTTCCTGCGCCTGCTGGAGATCGCCTGTGAGTGAATACACGTCACCCAGGCGGTCGTAAACCGGCGCATAGCCTGGATTAATCCGTCGCTCCTGCTCGAATTCTGCTGTCGCGTGCTCGAAATCTGACTTCGCCAGGTATGCTTCGCCGAGAAGGAAGTGCACTAACGGCAGGTTCGGCGCAAGCTGCTGCGCTTTCTTTCCCTCACCGACCGCAACCTCGGAAAGATTTGCCTTGATCAACATCGAACCTAGCAAGAGGTGCGCAGCACCAGAGTCAGGCTCAACGGCAAATCCTTTTGCGAACGCCCGCCGTGCCTCATCGTATTGCTGTGCATGCATGTAGCAAAGGCCAAGTACATAGCTTGCATCCGCGTTCGCGTCCGGGGTCCACTCGCGCACCCGTTTGAGATAAAAAATAGCCTCGGCCGGCCGGCCCAGCCGGTAAAGAGTAAGCCCCTGCATCTGCACAGACTCTGCGTCGGACGGATTCTCCTCGATTGCTGCGGCGAACGCCTTCTGCGCTTCGGCCAGTTTTCCTGAGCGGTAGTATGCGATTCCAAGCTCATGCTGCAAACCCTTTATAGGGGGCTGCACAGTACTGAGATTCGCAAGCATACCGATCGCCTCAGCGATCCTGCCACCTTCAATCAGCGTGTGCGCCTGAACGAGAGAGGGTTGCGATGCTTCAGACTGAGAAACCTGGCCGAACGCGGTCGACCAGGCAAGAAGCAAAAGCGGCACTGTACGCATGACTCGAATAGCATACCGCGTGGGTCCCAACGATGAGCGTCGAATTGTCTGGACTTTCCCCATCGATCGAAGACCTTGTGAAACCTTGCACCCTGCAGTGGATCTGCAGATCCTAAGCGAACCACTGTCACATCGCAGCTGGCGGGCGGCTTCAATGGGCGCTGCGGCGCTTTTGTGGCAGCGGCCATGGACAGATGGTCTTTACCGTGCATGTGACCGAGACGTGTACGTGACCGAGAAACGATGCGCTCCTGTCAATCGCTTAGCATCTTGCTTGCTGGCGTGGACGGATCGCATGTTCGATGAGTCCTGGAAGGACTTCACGCGTGAGCTGTAACTGCTGGCCTGTGCTCCAAAAGAAGAGGAGCGCCTCGATTTTAGATAGATTGCGCAAAGGCGCAAGGTGGCGAAAATCAAGATGCGTGCCCCACGTCACGCGGGCTGCTGCGTGACTGGAGTGCTACAAAGATAAGCAACAAAAGGCCGCGTAGAACCCCTTGCCACCAAGAGCTTACAGTGCCTTCGAGATTGAAGATGTTCAGCAGAGAGCCGAGCAGCAACAGGCCAATGAACGTTGAACCAACATCGCCCTGGCCGCCGGTAAGCAGAGTGCCACCGACCACGACGGCGGCGATGGCATCCAACTCCCACCCGGCGCCCGCCACTGGCTGGCCAGCTCCCAGACGCGCTGCCAGCAGCACACCTGCGGCGCCAGCCAGGCCGCCGCTAAGCGTATATACAGCTACCTTGATGACAGTGAGATTTAAGCCGAGCAGATGAGCTGCTTCTTCGTTGTCTCCAAGAGCGTAGAGGTGGTGGCCAAAGCGAGTACGAGCAAGCACCAGCGCTGCCAAGAGAAAGGCGGCAAGCAACAGCAGCACCGGGATAGGCACTTTGCCAATGCGCCCTCTGCCCAGAAAAGTGAGTGCGGTTGCAGCCCCAGCTACCCTGATGGATTGTTCATGAGTAGACGCAAGTACCAGGCCCCGGCTGGCGATCATGATCGCCAGCGTAGCGATGAAAGGCTGCAGGCGCGCTTTGGCGATCAGCAATCCATTAATAAGTCCGAGCGACCCGCTGGCAAGTACTGCACCAAGCACTGCGCTCAGGCTGCCGTGATAGGAGAGTTCGGCGGCTGTTACAGCTCCCACCGCCACCAGCGACCCCACCGAAAGATCGATGCCGCCGCTCACGATCACAAAGGTCATGCCGATACTTACCAGACCGAGCATGCTGTTCTGCCGGAGTATGTTGAAGAGATTCTCGCTTGAGAGAAATGCAGGATAGCGAATGCCGGCAAAGACGAAGACCCCGGCCAAAGCCAGCAGCGAAACATTGGTCCGGAGAAGGCGTGCGTACCTGCCGCTCTCCTGTGGCCGCTTCGCCGAGGTGGAGGCCGCCGGGCTATACACGCCGGGGCCTCTGGACGTAAACAGCAGCGAGCAGGATGAGTGCCTTGACGATGAGCGACCAGGCAAAGCCGACAAGGTGCATATTCATACTGGTGGTGACGACTTGCAGCAGAAGAGCGCCGATCAGCGTGCCTGGCACATTGCAGGCGCCACCCGCAAGTGGAGTGCCGCCGACCACGACTGCCGCGATTGCGTCCAGCTCCATCCCAAGCCCGATTTTTGCCGGGTCGCTTGCGCCAAGGCGCGCAGCTTCCACCAGGCCCGCAACCGCAGCGAGCAAACCGCTGAACGTGTAGACGAGCATCCGGGTGCGCAGAACGGGAATGCCGGCCATGCGCGCCGCATCCGCGCTACCGCCCACAGCGAGCACATAGCGTCCGAAGACGGTTTCTCTCATCGCAAGCCACGCCAGCCCGAGCAAAAGCACCATGATGAGCGCTGGTACGGAAAAGGGGCCGATGTGTCCTCTTCCAAGCTGGGCGAACCTGGCGTTCGTAATGAGGATGAGCTGACCATTGTTGCTGACAACCTCTGCCAGACCCCGGCCGGCGATGAGCATGGCGAGCGTGACAACAATGGGCTGAATGCCGAAACGCGCAGTCATGGCGCCGTTTGCCGCACCGATGGCTGCTCCGGCAGCAAGGGCCGCGGCCGTTGCGAGCAGGATGCCGTGCGGCAGGCTTACTGCCACCACGGCAGCGGCGAGCGCCATCACAGAGCCGACAGACAGATCGATACCGCCGGCCGCGATGACCAGCGTCAGTCCCGTGGCGGCGAGCACGGTAGTCGCTACCTGGAGCGCCAAATTGGAGGCAGTGGCCCAGGTCGCGAAGCCAGGTGTAAGGAACACATTGGCAGTTACTATTATCGCCAAGGCAAATATCGCCCCGTATCTGACGCCGTACTCTGCGCGCATCTGCCATGGCAGGCGCCATCCCTCTGCAGCCGATGCAGTCATTCAGGCGTCCTCCTGAGCCATGGCGTGGATGAGCGCTTGTTCGGAGAGTTGTTCGCCAGCCACTTCAGCGATAGTGCATCCGTCACGCATGACCACCATCCGCGAGCAGTTCTGTACCAGCTCATCGAGCTCGGAGGAGATCATGAGTACACCCAGGCCCTCTCGAGCGAGTTCGCGGATAAGTGCCTGAATTTCGTCCCGAGCGCCGATATCGACGCCGCGCGTCGGTTCATCCAGCAGCAGAACGGCTGGATGACGGCAGAGCGCGCGAGCAAGGAGGACCTTCTGCTGGTTGCCGCCGGAGAGTTCGCGGATCTTCTGTTCCGGAGTACTGAGGCGAATCCCGAGCCGCTTGATAAATGTATCGACAACAGTCTTCTGCCGCTTTCTCGACACGAAGCCGAGGCGTGATAACGTGGGCAACGCAGCCAGGGTGAGATTCTCGCGAACTGAAAGATCGGGGATGATTCCGTCGCGCTTTCTGTCTTCGGAAACGAACGCCACTCCGGCGCGGATAGCGTCTGAAGGCGAGGCAGGGTCAAAATGCTTTCCATCGAGAAGAACATCGCCTCCATTGCGGCGGTCGGCGCCAAAGACGAGGCGCGCGGTCTCGCTTCGGCCCGAGCCTAGCAAGCCGGCCATGCCGAGGATCTGGCCGGGAGATAGCCGCAGGCTCACATCGTTTACTCGCTTCGGGCGCGACACTCGCTTCAACTCCAGAACAGGAGCGGTCGTGTGGAAGTCAGGCTCGGCAGAATGAGCGAGAGCGGAGCCGACCCGTTCTTTGCCGAGCATTGCGCGGATAAGTTCCACTTGCGACATCCCCGCGAGCGCTCCGGTCGTCACCAGCTTTCCTTCACGAAGCACTGTGACCCGATCACAAATAGCGTAGAGCTCGTCCATGCGATGACTGATGTAAACAATGCCCGTGCCCTTCGCTTGCAGCTCGCGTATCACCCGAAACAGGACGGCAGTCTCTTGTTCAGTGGTTGAACTGGTGGGTTCGTCGAAGATCAGCACCTTTGCGCCGAGGGAGACTCCGCGGGTGATCGCGACCATCTGGCGTAACGCAATGCTCAGCGCGGCAAGGGGGGTTCGTGGGTCAATGCCGAGGCCGATGGTCAGAAGCGCTTCCTTCGCCTCCTGATGCATCCTTCGTTTATCTACCATGCCGAAGCGCGTAGGCTCCCTGCCGGCAAAGATATTCTCGGCAACGGTTCTATGTTGTAACAGGTTGACTTCCTGGTAGATGGCGACCACGCCTGCCCGCTGCGCCGCCGCAGGGGAGGGGAAGTGAACCCGCCGGCGGTCCAATTCGATGCTGCCCGCGTCAGGCCGATATGCACCGGTAAGAATCTTGACCAGGGTCGATTTGCCTGCTCCGTTTTCCCCCACCAGAGCATGCACCTCTCCACCACGCACCGCGAGATCCACGTCGCGCAGAGCCGGGAAACCAGCAAAGCTCTTCGTAATCCCGGTCAATCTCAGCAACGGCGCTTCGGCCTCCATGCCCGTCGCTCCTAGAACGCGTTATCTACATATTGCCGGGCGTTATTCGCGTCGAAAAAGCGATCCGGCAATATGATCTTGGAGCGGAAGCTTCTCGCCACGCTTATACCGTTCCAAGGTGTTGAAGGCAAGTGGGCCGAATCGTGGATTCGACTCGACCACCGCGTTCAGGTCTCCAGCAATGATGGCCTGAAGGGCGGCTTTTTCGCCATCAATCGATACGATGAGAACGTCTTTGCCAGGCCGCATGCCGGCTGAGCGCAGGGCCTGCACCGCCCCGAGCGCCATCTCGTCGTTCTGGGCGTAAACTGCTGTGATGCGCGTGCCCAGGGCCTGAATCAGGTTCTCCATCACCTTCTGACCGGCTGACCGCGCGAAGTCGCCGTCCTGCGACGCTAGTATCTTCATACCCGGATGTCCCTGCAGCGCTAAACGAAAGCCCGCAGCACGGTCGAGTGCGACCGAGGATCCTGCTGTCCCTGTGAGCTCAACAATGCCGGCGGTCCCCCCGGTCTTCGCTACCAGCCACTCTCCAGCCCGCCGGCCCTGCTGAACGAAATCAGATCCCAGAAACGTCACGTAATCGACGCCCGGTTTTCCAGCCGCCTGGCGATCGATTAGAAAGACCGGGATTTTTGCTTCCTTGGCAGTCTCCAGCGCAGGAGCGAGCCCTTCAAACTCCCGAGGTGCAAGAAAGATGGCGGACACCCGGCGAGCCACCATGTCCTCAACATCCCCCACCTGTTTCGCAGTGTCACCCTGCGCATCCGTGCTGATGAATGAGAACCGGCCTGCCTGCTTGCGGCCCTCGTCCCTCATGCTGTTGGTCTCGGCGATCCGGAAGGGGCTATTGTTTTCCATCTGCGCAAAACCAACGGCTGGTTTCTGCTCTCGCCTTCTGCAGCCTTGGAGAAAGAACAGGCAAACTAACAGACTGCAAACCTGGAGAGACCTAAGCCGATTCATAGAAAGCACTGAATGCTGACGCGGTAATAGCGACGGACAATTGTACCTTGTGATCAGCATGCTCCGGCTGGAGCGGATATGAGCTGGATAGAGCGAGCGCGGGCCTCGGCGACCCGCGCTTCGTCTGCGATGAAGTTAGCGCTGGCGGGTGTTGGCAAGGGCCCGGAGGATGGTGCGGGTGTTCTGGTTCATGGCCTGACGAAGATACATGGTGATGGCGAAAAGGAGGACGAGGAAGAAGAGATCTACGCGAAGAAGGGAATGCAGGAGTCCGCCGAGGGTCTCTGGCGGGAAAAGGTGGAGGTGCATCCAGATAAACGCGACGACGGCGAGGATGCCGAGCACGCCGACGATGATGCGGGAAGAGCGCTCGGACCTGTCGGCGGCTGCGAGGGCTTGTTGGACAAAGGCGAGTTCGGCGTTGGTATTTCCGGAGCTGGGCTGCTGGGGTTCGGGGCTCATGCTGGTTTCCCTTCGGAGGTGAGGTGTTTGCGAATGGTAGCGACTCCGTAGTGGAGGCGTGACTTGGCGGTGCCTGTCGGGATCTCGAGAATGGCGGCGGTTTCTTCGAGCGAGAGGTCGTGCTGGTAGTGGAGAAGGAGAACGGCTCGGCTGGCGGGCGAGACGTGATCGAGGAGGGCGAGGAAGGCGGAGTCGGGTGGCTCGCCGAGGTTGGGGTAGGGGGTGAGGGGTCCGGGTGGTGCGGCGTCGAGGGGCTGCCAGCGCCGTGCGCGTTTGAGCTGGGAGAAGGCGATGCGCGAGGCGATACGGAGTGTCCAGGCACGGAAGACGGCGGGTTCGCGCAGGAACGGGAGCTTGCGGAAGATTTGGAGCGAGGTTTCCTGGAGGATGTCGTCGGCCAGGTCGGCGCCGGCGAGGCGCGTAATGTAGCGGTGCAACGGCGCGTAGGTGTCACGGAGGAGCTGTTCCAGGGCGACGCGGTCGCCGGTTTGGGCGAGGAGGACGAGGAGGGTTTGGTCGGGCGGCGTGGGCTCCTTCAGGTGAATTGAATCGTGCATGCTTGAAAGAGGGCGTAGGAGTGGTGAAAGTTCGGTCCCGGCGATAAATATCTCACCTATGCGCGCGTGAGACGGCGTACCTGCTCATCGCTGTGTGGGCCAGCCCTCGGTTTCCTGATCCGCAGACCAGATCCGCCTTCCCGGCCTGTCGGGGACAGTTCGCTTCTAGTTGCTCCACGCGCATTCAGTACTGATCCGTGGGCATAAAGCAATGCATGAAGTCGGATGGACCGAGAAGGCAGCTAGTCGGAACGTCGTCCAGAGCACTTTCACCCACAAGGGAGGGATGCTGGAGTGAACCCGCGTATGGGTACCTACAAGTCGGCTTCTCGGAAGTGGTTTTCCTGAAGTGCGATATTCAGTGCACCGCGGGCCGTGAGCGCACCAGCGTCCTGTGCCTTCGCAGCAAAACAACCAGTGCGCGGCGCAGATACAGAGCCAGCAAAGGCATGGCGATTCCGGCCACCACGCCCCAAACGATCAGCGCGTGCCACTCCCATTGCCAGATTTCGTGAAACAGTCGCAATGGATGGTGGCTGAGGTGCTCCAGCTGCTTGCGGTCCATCGGTAGCTTGCGCGTGTGAAACAGATACACGCCGAGCTCGATGAATGGAATGAACAGCAGCAAGTGCAGCGGCGCCACCACATGTGTGCCGATTAGCGATGCCAGCTTGCTTAGGCCAAAGACCCACGCCACAAGCAACACGAGCAGCGTCGTCAGGCCCACAGACGGATTGATGCCGACGACCATTCCAAACGCCAGGCTCCACGCCAGTCGTCGCGGCGTGACGCCGCCACGCAGCGCGCGCAGCAGCGGCCGCAGTACGTGGCAACGAAACCACTCGCGGATGGATTGTGGCACCAGCACACAAGCTTCGACGCCGGCCAGCACCATATTGGTGGGCGCAAAAAGAACTATAAACGCAGCCACGGCGTTTATTCCGCCGCTATCCGTCATTGATCGTGCAGCCGCAACTGCGCCAAGCTGCAACCGGACAGCTTCCGACAAGCATGTTTCCGACGACTTATCATCATGTCAGGCCCGTTCGAGTGCACATCGACATGGAGGAAGGGATAACAACACAAGACCCTCATTGCTCAGGTCTACTCTGCTTCCAACCAGCGCAATATTCTCGGGTGACGGGCCACCGGAACACTTGACCGCAGTTCAGTCCGGACAAATACCGTGAACTCCGCTGGTGCTGCGATGAGATCACGTGCCGTTTGGCCGCCCGTCTACAATGGAATGGGGAGTACTCCGGCGGGAGCTCGTTCACCCGGCTCGTCCGCCGAAAATCCCAAGGACCAAGTATGCCGCAGCAACTCCCCACCAGCGTCCCTACCTTCACCGCTCCCCGTTTCTATATCACTGGCCGCCAGTCGCTCCGCCCCGAAGCCATCCTGCTGGCAATCGTGGTCGCCGTGGCTGCGCTTTTCTCCGTCCTGTATGGCCTGAGCCACACCGACCACGCATATCTCACGTCCGGCAGCCCCAGCCCTACCCGTTCCGCTAACGCCGCATCGTCGACTGCCGATGACAAAGACGATCCATCCCAGATAGACACGATTGTCCTCGGTGATCCCGCTGACCCGCCTTCGCCTGCTCGCCCCGGAAACCACGTCAGCTCCGTTCATCCCACCATCCTTATTCGCCTGCCCCGCTTCGGTGACCAGGTGGGCCTCATCCCCGACACTCCGGCCGGCCGCCTGCTCTACGCCTGGCTTGCGGCCTTCAACCACGCAAACTACGCCGGGCTGAGCCAGGCTCTGCCCACCGTTGCGTCTCCCTTAATCGTCGACGCGCAAATGGAGTTGCGGCACCAGACTGGCGGCTTCCGCCTGCTCTCTGCTAAAGAGGTCCAGCCCGGCCTTCTCGTCTTCCGGCTTCGCGACCAGACCCCCTCGGGAACGGAAGCCCTCGGCGCTCTCCAGGTGCGTCCGGGCTCCAGCCCCGCCACGATCGCCACTTTCAGCCTCGGCGCGGTCTCCTCATATCCTCAGAAGCCTTCCACGATTGGCAGCCAGTAATTAGCTCGCGGGAACGTGGTGTATACGTAGGAAGAGCTTTTGGAGGTAACTGAGGGACCGCCGGTTCATCCTGTACTTAACAATGTAGAAACGCTGGCGTCGTCGGCGCACGATCTGATCTCCTATGACTCGCGCGCCCTGGTAGGTGAACTTTTCAGCCATCCCGAGACATTGCAGGAGTACCGACGAATTTTATCGCTGTGCGATTTATCTATCTTGTACCTTTACCGCCTTGTACCTTTACCGCGCGACGTGAGATCGCTTGCTAAAAGCGGCAATGCGGATAGTCCCGGCATTCATGTCCGTAAGATTCATGCCAGCCCTCAAAACCATGAATGTCGCATCGCACGGTAAGTGGTGTTTTGGGCCTTGAGGTCACGTGGCAAATGGTTCGGAAGAAGTAGTTCAAAGAGTCTCCGTAAACCGACTTAAGCAGCGACAGGAACAGTGAACGTGAAGACGGACCCCTGTCCAGGCTGACTCGTAACCTCGATTATTCCTCCATGCGCGTTGGCGATGGCACGGCAGATCGCCAGGCCCATGCCTGTTCCCGGGATGTTGGCGGTACGCTCGCGGGAGCGATAGAATTTGTCGAATATCAGTCCCTGCTCCAAGCGGATCGATCCCGACACCGCGGTCGGCGACACTGAATGCCATCATGTCCCCGCGTGGCTCCGCTGTCACAAAGATCGGCGCTCCTGCCCTCGAGTACTTTGCCGCGTTCTCCAGCAGGTTGGTCATCAGTTTTAGGAGCCACTCTGGGTCCACCTCCACCTTCGGCAGATTTTCCGGGATCCGCGCCTGCACGGGATGTCCAGTCGTAAAGGGTGCAGCTATCTGCACCGCCTGGTCTACGAGGTCTTTGGGGCTCTGAGCAGACAAGTTCATCGTCACGTCCAGAGTGTCCAGCTTGGCCATCTCGACCGATTGTGCGACCAGGTGATCCAGCCTGTCCGCTTCTTCTTCAATGATCGTCAACAGTTCGGCTGAACCAGCCTCTGCAATGCTTCCCGTGCGCAAGGTGCTGACGGAGACTTTGATCGCCGTAAGCGGTGAGCGAAACTCATGCGTGATGGAATCCATCATCATTGTCCGCAAGCGTTCGCTTTCCTTGGCGGCCTCGGCTCGGGTGACCTCGTCCACGGCCTGTGCGCGGTCAAGCGACACGGAGACTAATCCTCCGACAGCTTCAAATGTCGGAAGGGAATACTGGACGCCACTCATGAGGAGAACTCCCCGCGGTCGCACGCCGGTGCGAAGCGGAATTGTGGCTTCCTGCGTCTCACCATTCCATGAGGCCGCCGATGCGTTCGCGAGCGCGCGCAACTCCGGCGAAGCGAGTGGAACGGGCCAGTCGGCGCCGTCGCGGTACATCCGGTCACCCTGTAGCAGGTAGAACACCACCGAACGCGCCCGGCAAGCCATTGCAACAGCATTTGGAACGGTGTTGGTCAGAACGGACAACTCATCTGTCTGGATGAGGGCGCGGCTGAGGCTGTACAGGACTTCCAATTCCGATTGCCGCACCAGAGCCTGGCGCGACTCCTCCCGCACACGCTCTGACATACGGCTCGAAACAATAGACGTGATCAGCAGAACGAGCAAAGCCACGAGATTTTGCGGGTCGGAAACGGTAAACGTGTGTACCGGCGGTAAGAAGAAGAAGTTGTAGCAAGCCGTCGCGGCGACAGAACCGGCGATGGCATACTGCAGGCCCCATCGAGTGGACAGGAATAAGATAAAAAGAAGGTAGGTCAGCGCTACCGTTGTTGCATTGACATGCAGATAACGGTCGTAAACGGCAGTAATCGCGGTCAGCCCTGCAAAGGCTCCTAACCATCGCATGAGGGCGATTTTGCGTTGAGAGTTCACCTCAAGATAATACGTTCATGACCACCTTGGCGAACCCGCGAAAGCGCCCTGAAGACTGGCTTGCAAGTGCTGATCAGGCGGAACGCCAGCGCGGACGCCTAAAGGTGTTTCTGGGCTATGCTCCAGGAGTCGGTAAGACTTTTTCCATGTTGAGTGAGGGCATTCGGCGCGCCAGCCGGGGCGAAGATGTCGTGATCGGCATCGTCGAAACGCACGGGCGGGCGGGCACCGCTGCAGTTGCGGAGAAGCTGGAACAGGTACCTCGGGCAACCCTTGACTATAAGGGAACCCTGTTTCAGGAGATGGACGTTACTGCCATCCTGGCGCGCAAACCCCAGGTCGCCCTAATCGACGAGTTGGCCCATACCAACGTGGAAGGCAGCCGGTTTCAGAAGCGCTATGAAGATGTGTTTGCACTGATGGATGCGAAAATCGACGTCCTTACGACCGTGAATATCCAGCACATCGAAAGCATGACTCCTCGCGTGCAGTCGCTTACGGGTATAACGGTGCGTGAAACTGTACCGGACTGGGTGCTGGACCGGGCCGATGAGATCGTCATCAGCGACGTGACGCCGGAAGCGCTCGTGACACGCATGCGCCGAGGCGACATCTACCCGTTGGAGCGTGCCGAGCGTGCGCTGGCAAACTTCTTTCGCAGGGGCAATCTGATTGCGCTGCGTGAGATGGCACTTCAACGGGTTACGCGCGCCGTTGACCGGACACTGAACGAGTATGTAGACCGAAAGCGTCTTGGGGCGCACTGGGCCGTTGCCGAGAAGGTTGCCGTTTGCATCAGTGCAAGCGCCACAGGGAGGGATCTGATCGCCAGGGGTGCGCGCCTCGCGCAGGCTACTGATGCCGAGTTTTACGTACTTCACCTGGATACGGACCGGGACCGAGAAGCAGAGAGCGCACGTTTACTGCAGGAAAACTTTGAGTTCGCGAAGAACCTGGGAGCTCGAATCGTTCACCTCAGCGGGAGCAACGTTGCGCTCGCGACCGCTGCCTTCGCGACGGAACACCGGATTACGCAGGCCATCTTCGGGAGATCGGCCCTGACCGGGTTGAAGAAATATCTCTATTTTCGCGCCATCCAACAGTTCGCAGCCGCCGCTCCCCATGTGGACCTCCATATCATCACCCAGGAGGCCCACTGACGTGCACATTTTGGTCGTCGACGACGAACGCCAGATCACGCGGGCGCTGCGCGCCTCACTTCAAAGCCATGGCTTTGAGGTGTCCATTGCCGTGGACGGCTTGGAAGCTCTGGAGATGTTCGGCCAGGTTCGTCCCGACCTCCTGATTACGGATCTTTCCATGCCCAACATGGACGGCGTAGAGCTCACCAAGGCAGTTCGCAAATTCTCGGATCTTCCCATCATCGTCCTTTCCGTCCGCGAGCAGGATGCGCACAAGGTCCTGGCACTCGACAGTGGCGCGGATGACTACGTAACGAAGCCCTTCAGCATAACTGAACTTCTTGCCCGGGTCCGCGCGCACTTACGGCGGCGTGGCGAACCTGCCGACAGTGAACCGACAAGCGTTCAGGCTGGCGACTTCCTCATAGATGTCGAGGCGCATCGCGTGAGCATTCGCGGTCGGGAACTCCACCTTTCTCCCAAAGAGTTCGATCTGCTTTTGCTTCTGGCCAGAAACGCGGGTCGCGTCATGAGCCATAGGGTTTTACTGCGTGGGGTATGGGGGCCGAGCGGCGGAGAACAGCCGGAGTATCTGCGAGTTCTGGTGGCGCAGCTCCGCAAGCGGATCGACGTGCCGGGCGCCCAAAGCTATATCGAAAGCGAACCATGGGTAGGATACCGCTTCCGGGCTGAACTCCCTGTTTCTACTGACCTTTAACAAGCTTCCTACTGCTTTCCTTCAGCCCTCAGCGCTGTACTAGCAGGGTGAGGTTTAGGCCATGTGTCGCCATGTAGTGTTTTGTTCGTTGCTTATGGCAGCGATGCCATGTTTCTCTCAAGTCTCTCAGATCGAAACGGCTTCTCCGACGTTGTCCGCTCAGGCTCCTGAGCCACAAGCTCCCGCTATCAACTCCGGAAACTTTTTCAGTCGTTTAGCCAGTGCCTACCGTGAAGACTGGCACCCCGCGCAAACCGGAAGCCCAGCGCCGGCTCGCCGGGGGTATGACGGGCCACTTGATTCGCCACCCTTCCCCAGCTCTGATTATTCCGTTGGAGGAACACCCATAATTGGCGCTCCCGACACGCAAACCTATCCACTGATGCAGGCCATTGATGGCAACCACAGCCGTACCAAAATATATGGCTGGTTCAACGGTGGTTTTAACGTCAGCACTTCGAACAAGGGAGTTGGGGCCAACGCCCCTGCTGCGTACTACTACAACCCTAACCGGGTTACCCCGGACCAACAGGTTCTCTACATCGAGCGCCTTCCCAACACCGTACAAACGGATCACGTGGACTGGGGCTTCCGCTTCGCACAGCTCTACGGCCAGGACTACCGCTACACAACGGCCAAAGGAATCTTTTCGCAGCAGTTGCTCGCCCGCAACCACGAGTATGGCTACGACCCGGTCATGTTTTATGTGGACGTTTACATACCGCACGTGGCCAAAGGTATGAATATCCGTATGGGCCGGTATATCTCATTGCCAGACATCGAAGCACAGCTCGCCCCCAACAACTACACTTATTCACATTCATTGCTGTACACAGTAGACCCATATACGCAGACCGGTATCGTTGCGACGATCAAGGTTTCCGATCACTGGCTTGTGCAGGGTGGCTTTTCTGGAGGTAATGACGTCGCGCCATGGACGAAGGACGTAAAGCCGACTGGAACGGTCTGTGTGGATTACACATGGAAGAAAGGCGGCGACGCGCTTTATACCTGCGCCAACTCCTTCAACGACGGCAAATACGCCTACAACAATGTGCAGAGTTACTACGAGACCTGGTACCACAAGATCAACGCCAAATGGCATACCGACACCGAAGCCTGGTACATGTATGAGCGCCAGGTACCGAACGTCGCCGGCAACGTAGCCAACCCAATTGCCACCGAAACCGGGGCCAATGGCGCCTTCTGCTCGCCGGGTGAGCGTACATGCTTTGCACCTGAGTTCGCGGCCGTCAACTACCTTGAGCACGAGTTCAACACGCATAACTACCTATCGATCCGCACTGATTTTCTGGATGACATCAAGGGGCAGCGCACGGGCTACGCCACGACGTACTCTGAGCACCTGATCAGCTTCGGGCACTGGATCGGCTCAACCGTGCTGTTTCGGCCAGAGCTCCGCCTGGAGCATTCTTATCGGCTCGCAGCCTACGATCTCGGAACCAAGAAAACGCAGTTCATCGTTGCCGGTGATCTCACCTACCACTTCTGATCTCGTATGCCCGGGGGCCTTTTCATGTCAGATCTTCTTAGTGTGTCGTTCACCGTAGTCTGCTTCACGGTCGCTCTGCTCTATGTCACTGCCTGCGACCGCCTCAAAGGAAGGCCCTCCCATGATTGAGAACGCGATCCTGCTTATCCTGTCCATCGCATTATTGGCCTATCTCGTCTACTCCCTGCTGCTCCCGGAGAAGTTTTGATGACCACCAATGGCTGGCTGCAGATAGCTTTGTTTTTCGTGTGCGTACTCGCGCTGACCAAGCCCATGGGTGCGTACCTTACCCAGGTCTTCGAAAGGCGTCGTACCTGGCTGGACCCGGTCCTCAAACCTGTTGAGCGCCTGCTCTACCGCGCGACTGGCATCCACCCCAACGAGGAGATGCGCTGGACCGAATACCTGGTTTCCATGCTCGTCTTCAGCGCTGCCACGCTTCTGTTGACCTACATTGTCGAGCGACTGCAAGGCCATCTGCCCTGGAACCCTCAGCACCTGGCGGGTGTTGCTCCGGACCTTGCCTGGAACACTGCCGTCTCCTTCAGCACCAACACCAACTGGCAGGCCTACACGCCGGAAACAACCATGAGTTACTTCACCCAGATGTTTGGGCTGGCTACCCACAACTTCTGGTCTGCTGCGGTTGGGCTAGCGCTCGCTGTAGCGTTCATTCGCGGGATTGCACGCAAGGAGATGAAGACTCTCGGCAACTTCTGGGTCGATCTGACACGCGGAATCCTATGGGTGCTGCTGCCGGTCTCGACCGTCTTTGCCATCGCGCTGGTCGCTCAAGGCGTTCCCCAGAACCTGCGTCGCTTACGACACGGCCAAGCTCATGGAAGCGCAGACGGTCACCGGCACAGACGGCAAACAGACCACCATCAGCACGCAGACGATTGCGCAGGGCCCGGTCGCTTCGCAGGAAGCCATCAAGATGCTCGGCACCAATGGCGGGGGCTTCTTTAACGCCAACAGCGCACATCCGTTTGAGAATCCGACACCGCTCACGAATTTCCTGCAACTGCTTTCCATCTTCCTGATCCCGGCGGGGCTTACCTACACGCTCGGGCAGATGGTCGGATCGCATAGGCATGGCTGGGCTGTCTTCGCAGCGATGTCCGTGCTCTGGTTCGCCGGCGTGGCTACCTGTTACTGGGCAGAGTCGCGCCCCACCCCGGCATTCGCCCACGTGTCGCAGCAGGCCTCAGACCTTCAGGCTGGCGGCAACATGGAAGGCAAGGAGGTTCGCTTCGGCATCGCCAGCTCGGCTCTCTTTGCCACCGTGACAACGGACGCAAGCTGCGGCGCAGTGAATGCCATGCATGACTCATTCACCCCGCTGGGTGGCATGGTTCCCATGGTCAACATCCTGCTTGGAGAAATCGTCTTCGGCGGTGTCGGGGCGGGCATGTACGGCATGCTGATCTTCGTCATTCTTTCCGTCTTCATCGCGGGCCTGATGGTCGGTCGAACCCCCGAATACCTGGGCAAGAAGATCGAGGCATACGACATCCAGATGTGCATGCTCTACCTGCTCATCTTTCCGTTCATCATTCTGGGCTTCTCAGCCATCACGGTGCTCTCGCCCGGCATGGGCCTGTCCAGCCTGACGAATCATGGTCCGCATGGGCTATCTGAGATTCTCTACGCCTACACCTCCGCCACTGGTAACAACGGCTCTGCTTTTGCCGGCCTGAACGCCAATACGCACTGGTTCAACTCCACGCTGGGCATCAGTATGTTCATCGGGCGGTTTTTGATGCTCATCCCCATGCTGGCGATCGCAGGCAATCTGGCAGGGAAGAAGAGCATCCCGCCACATCCGGCACGTTTCCGGTGACGACGCCGCTCTTCACTACCCTGCTTACCGGCGTCATCGTTATTCTCGGCGCACTTACCTTCTTTCCGGTTCTGGCGCTTGGCCCCATTCTCGAGCACCTACTCCTGCGCACCGGCCAGAGCTTCTAGTTCTACGGAGATCCCATGCCAGTCACTTCCAACAAGAGTCGTCGCTCTCTGTTCGACCCGCAGATCATGCGGCGAGCGAGCGTAGAGGCGCTCGTAAAACTAAAGCCCTCCACCATGATGAAGAACCCGGTCATGTTTATCGTGGAAGTCGGCAGCGTTCTCACCACGGTCCTGCTCTTTACCGATCGCTTGCGTCACCAGGGGCACTTCAGCTTCGACCTCCAGATCACTCTCTGGCTCTGGTTCACGGTGCTTTTCGCCAACTTTGCGGAAGCCATGGCCGAGGGACGCGGCAAAGCTCAGGCCGATGCCCTCCGTCGCGCCAAGTCTGAGACCACCGCCTATATCGTCCGCAAAACCGGAGTTGAAGAGATTCCCAGCTCTCAGCTTCGTGTAGACGATGTGGTGCGCGTCCAGGCCGGGCAGATGATCCCGGGCGATGGCGAGGTCATCGAAGGCGTGGCCTCGGTCGACGAATCGGCCATTACGGGCGAATCTGCTCCCGTGATTCGCGAAGCAGGTGGTGACCGCTCAGCCGTCACTGGCGGCACCCGCGTGCTGTCGGATGTCATCACCGTGCGCATCACTTCGAACCCTGGCGACACTTTCCTGGACCGGATGATCGCCCTGGTAGAAGGTGCGGAACGGCAGAAGACGCCAAATGAAATCGCATTGAATATCCTCCTCTCCGGGCTGACTATCATCTTCCTGCTCGCCGTGGTGACACTGCAGCCGTTCGCGGTCTACTCGGGTGCGAAGCAGACGATTTTTGTGCTTATTTCTCTGCTCGTGTGCCTGATTCCCACCACCATCGGTGGACTGCTCTCGGCCATCGGTATCGCCGGCATGGACCGCCTCGTTCAGCACAACGTACTTGCCACCTCGGGCCGCGCGGTCGAGGCTGCCGGCGACGTCAACACCCTGCTGCTCGACAAGACCGGAACCATCACCATCGGCAACCGCCAGGCGTCCGAGTTCATCCCTGCCCCCGGCGTTACCGCAGCCCAACTCGCCGATGCAGCCCAGCTTTCCTCACTTCCCGACGAAACACCTGAAGGACGATCCGTTGTCGTGCTGGCGAAGGAAAAATATGGCCTGCGCGGCCGTGAACTCGCCCAACTGGACGCACAGTTCATTCCTTTCAGCGCCGCCACCCGCATGTCCGGTCTGGACATGGATGGCCGCTCCATTCGGAAAGGGGCCGTGGATGCGCTGGCCCGCTATCTCCAGGAGTCAGGCTCGTCGCTGCCGAACGAGGTGCGCGACTCTGTGGAGACGGTTGCCCGCAGCGGAGGCACGCCGCTGGTGGTTGCGGAAAACGGCCGCGCCCTTGGCATCATTCACCTTAAGGACGTAGTGAAGGGCGGCATGAAGGAGCGCTTCGACCAGCTTCGCGCCATGGGCATCCGCACCGTAATGATCACTGGCGACAACCCTCTAACAGCAGCCGCCATTGCTCGCGAAGCAGGCGTCGATGACTTCCTCGCTGAAGCAAAGCCCAAAGACAAGATGGACCTAATCAAGCGCGAGCAGGCGCAGGGCAAGCTCGTCGCCATGACTGGCGACGGCACCAATGACGCTCCCGCGCTCGCCCAGGCCGACGTAGGTGTCGCCATGAACTCCGGCACCCAGGCTGCCAAGGAAGCCGGCAACATGGTCGATCTCGACTCGAATCCTACCAAGCTGATCGAGATTGTCGCCATCGGGAAGCAGCTCCTGATGACGCGTGGCGCACTGACCACGTTCTCCATCTCAAACGATGTGGCCAAGTATTTCGCCATTATTCCAGCCATGTTTGCTGGAGTGTTTCCGGCGCTGAATGCGCTCAACATCATGCATTTGCATTCGCCTGAGTCGGCCATTCTGTCCGCTGTCATTTTCAATGCGCTCATCATCGTCGCGCTCATTCCGCTTGCACTGCGTGGTGTGTCGTACAAGGCGATGTCGGCAGCGGCTCTGCTGCAAAAGAATCTGCTCGTGTACGGCCTGGGCGGCATTATCGTCCCGTTCTTTGGTATCAAGGCCATTGACATTCTCATCACCGCGATCCACCTCGCCTAACCTTCAGAGGTCCGTCATGAAGAAGCACATCGTCACCTCCGTCTTATATACGGCAATTTCAGCTGTTATCCTGGGTCTTGGCTACCCTCTTGCTCTCACCGCGCTGGCTCACTTCGCCTTCCCATCTAAGGCAAATGGACAGCTTCTCTATAACTCGCAGGGCCAATTGATTGGGTCCGCACTGATCGGACAGCCTTTCAGTGGCGACAGATACTTCCATAGCCGACCCTCTGCTGCGGGTACCGGTTACGATGCCTCCTCTTCTGCTGGCTCGAACCTTGGTCCCACCAGCAAGGCACTCTCAGACCGAATTCAGCAAAGCGCTGTCTCAGAAAGGGCGCAGGTGCCTGTGGACCTTGTTACCACGTCTGCCTCCGGTCTCGACCCCGACATTACCCCGGCCGCAGCCCTCTTTCAGATTCCCAGGATCGCCAAGGTTCGGGGCTTGGGTGAGGCCCAACTCCGCACCCTGGTCAATACACATACTTCGTCTCGACAGTTGGGTTTGCTCGGCGAGCCTCGGGTAAACGTGCTGCTGCTGAATCAATCGTTAGATGGATACCCAAGTCGATAACTGCGTCTTCAACCAGACTAGTATTTCAGTTGGGCATCTCCGCACACGTAGTCATAGCACTGGCTTGAATGGGGCATATCTCCTTCCTGCTGTGTTGTTGCTAAGCAACGGCAAAGGTTGAGCCGAACATAGGTCTGCCGCTCTTCGATTCCGCTTCGGTCGCCTCGTCCTGGATCACGTCCCAGTGCTCTACCATCACGCCGTCTTTCAGCAGCAGGATGTCAGCAGTGATCCAGTTTCTCGGCAGCCCATGTCCGGAGAAGCGGCCATGCAGGATGACATGATCGCCATCCGCAACTGCAAGGTCGTGTTCATATCGCAGCCCGGCTGGCAGCGCTCTGGTCAGTTGAAAGAGCCCATCGCGCCCAGGCGCAATATGTGCACTGTGCTGGATATAATCCGGGGACCAAAATCGCTCGGCAGCTGTGTAGTCCCGCTGATTAAAGAGTGTGTCGAAGGCCTTCAGGACAATGGCCTTATTCTTATTGGCGAGTGTTTCGCTCATGGTTGGTCTCCGGTTACAACCGTTCTAAATCAAAGCTGACGAGTTCTTTGCGCCTTTGCGGAGTGTTGGAGGAAGCTGGCATGCGGATTACTTGCGCGCCAGCCGCCTCGTGTCGTTCACGTTGCGCTACTTGGAGAGGGACTCAGCCGCGAGAGCGATGATGTCGGCCACCTCCTGGGGGTGCGACATAAAAGGAGCATGGCTGGAGGGCACTGAGCGAACGGTGGCATGCATGCGTTTCGCCAGCAGCTCCTGCGCCGGGGGCGGAATCATGTTGTCGTTCGTGCACACCAGATACCACGAAGGAATGCTCTTCCAGGCCGGTACCCCTTCCGGACCTGTAAAGCTGGCGACGCTTAAGGGCCGCTGTACGGCAGCCATGACGGCTGCTTCATCATCGGTCGCATCCGCTGCAAAGGAACGGTGAAACTTCTCGCGATCAATCCAGAGAAAACCGTACTTATCGGGTGCAATCGCTACGGAACCGGGCGACGGCGGTCCCTGTTTGCTGAGCGAATCGAGGCTTTCTCCCTCATCCAGTCCGAAAGCGGTGATGTAGACCAGGGCCTTCACTTGCGGCGTCTCGGTCGCAGCGCCGGTGATGACGGCGCCCCCATAAGAGTGGCCCACCAGAACGGTCGGTCCTGTCTGTGCAGAAAGCAGCCGCCGCGTCACCGCAATGTCATCCTGCAAGGAAGTAAGCGGAATCTGCGCCGCGGTCACGTTGTATCCCTTCGCCTGCAGCAGAAGGATGACCTTGCTCCAACACGAGCCATCAGCCCATGCGCCATGTACCAGCATGATGTTCACGTTGTTATTCATGTGTTCCTCCGAATCATTGTTGTGCAATTGAAATGTTGTGCGATCCGCTTATGGCACAAGCGCGAGATCGTAGGCGGGATAATCCGTATAGCCGTGAGTGTCAAAAGTGTAAAAGGTCTTACGGTCGTACTTCGCGAGCGGGATATCTTCTCGAATGCGCTGCGGCAGATCTTATGCCTTCATCAGTTCGCCTGGGATCGAGTCTGGCTGGACGGAGCGGGATCGAGTGAGCTGGCATAACCACGCGATGTTTCAACTGCACGGGGCCAAGCTCTAGCGGAGTGAAAAGAGACCTCTTTGTCATGGGTAACAACTCCTTGCAGCAGTCCGTGAGTGGATCTCGCGTCGTAGTTTGAAGATAGGTCTCTTTGCCGGCGCTCAAAAGACTCGATGGAGCGTGGAGGACGTGGCTCTTTCGTGCTATGCAGGAAGGGCTCTTCAAGCGGCTTTGTAATAAGAAAGGGCGGCTTCATTGCAGCTGTGATGTTTCTGCACCATCTATCTCTCCCCTAAAAGAGCCATGGTGAACGGCTCCGAAAGAGCCTTACGCCTAAGGGTGTGTTGTTCGTACACTTTGCGCACTCAGCAGAGCTCGTAGATACGAGCGCGTTCATGTTGAAGCAAACCATCTGAGAACGATGAGAGAGTTGGAGTGATGATGCGATCCATTCATTTTGAGCAGATATCCGAACCCGAGAATGAGAAGCTCCGCTCACAGGTGACGCGCCTGCAGGAATGCGTGTGTGAGCTACTCATGAAAAATGAGCAATTAAGACAAAAGCTGCAGGAGAGTAAAGGAAGTTAAGTACGGGCCCGGCGCAGCTTACATACTCAGGCTGTTCTCGCTTTTTTAGATTCGGTCCCCTAGCCCCAAATAGCTATTGGACTTTAGCTCATCCTGGTCTGCCGGAGTTTGAAATTGCCGCTTACAGTCGTATCCATGCACTGCGATATTTCAGTCGCAGTGAGCAGAGGAGATCTTATGTCGAAGCTCAGCAACAAAGTGGCACTCGTTACGGGCGCTTCCCGCGGCATCGGCGCAGCGATCGCAATACGTCTGGCCGCAGATGGAGCAAAGGTAGTGATTACATATTCGAAGGGTGCGGCCGCCGCCGCATCGGTGGTTGATTCAATAAAGGCAGCTGGCGGAGAGGCGATCGCCATCCAGGCGAACGCCGCCGACGCCGATGCCGTCAAAAACGCAGTGGAGAAAACAGTCGCCACATTTGGCGCGCTTGATGTGCTTGTGAATAATGCTGGCACAGCCATTCCGAAGACGTTTGAGACGACCTCCTTGGAGGAGATCGATCACATGATGGGAATCAATGTCCGCGGCACACTGGTCACGACGCAGGCGGCGATCAAACACATGAAAAGCGGTGGTCGCATCATTACGATCGGCTCTTGCGTAGGCGAGCGTGTCATGACACCTGGGCTGGTAGCTTACTCGGCCACGAAGGGAGCCGTGAAGATGTTCAGTCAGGGGCTCTCCAGAGAAGTCGGGGGCAGGGGAATTACCGTTAACAACGTCGAGCCCGGTCCCATTGACACGGATCTTAATCCCGCCGCGGGCGATTGGGCGGTGCCTCAAAAGGCGGCGACAGCGCTCGACCGTTATGGGCACGTGGATGAGGTCGCCGCGCTGGTTTCGTTCATCGCTGGCCCGGAGTCTTCTTACATTACCGGAGCAAACCTGACCGTGGATGGCGGGACGAACGCCTGAATCAATTAACACTCGTTCTACAACGATGCTCGAAGAGCTCGCCTGCTAGTGAACACAGATTTGGCATGGGCGAGCTCTTCTTTAGAACGCCCCTTATCTCTGGAAGCGGGCCTTCAGTGTGCGTCGACCTCGATCAAGCCCCGTCTAACGGCAATCATGACAGCATGCGTGCGATCGCTCGCGTCGAGTTTCGAGAGAATACTCTTAAGATGATTTTTAACAGTGTGCTCAGAGATATTCAGGCCGGAGGCGATGATCTTATTGGATCGACCTTGTGCAACTTCTCGCAGCACGTCAAGTTCTCTTGCAGTAATAGCATCGTCCATCGCGTGTTCAGCCATTTGTTGAGCGATCTCCGGTGGTATCTTCCGATGGCCCGCGTGAACGAGACGGATGGTGTCGATCAAATCAGTGCGAAGCAGGTTCTTGAGCAGATACCCTGACGCGCCTGCCTTGAAGGCGTTGAGGGCCTGGATATCACCGGACGAGGTCGTCAAGACGATGATCCGGGCTACAGGGGACTGCTGCCGGATTGCAACGATTGCTTCAATGCCGTTCATCTCCGGCATCCGAATATCCATCAGAGTGATGTCAGGATGGTGTTCGCGAAAGCGGACGACAGCCTCCGCCCCATTTACGGCTTGAGCGACGACGGCCATGTCAGATTGAGCATTGATCTCACCCGAGATGCCTGCCATCATCAACGGATGATCATCTACAGTAAGGACACGAATTTGTTTGCTGATCATCACTCGATCACTCCTCCACTCTGCGATACAGAAACCGTCGAACGTGGGATATCTTTGTCTTCTCTTGATAGGCCACGTGGGCGGGAACTCGGATGTCGATCTCTGTTCCAGCGCCTTCGCGGCTCCAAATGTCAAGATGAGCGCCGATTTTCCTCGCCCGCTCCTTCATCCCAGGTAGTCCCCAGTGATCGGCGCGATAGCCATTGCTGAGTATCGCAGGATCGATACCGATCCCATCATCCCGGATACTGAGTCTTAGGTGACCGGATTCATAGCTCAGCTCCGTTTCGATCCGGGTTGCATTGGAGTGCCGTGCGGCGTTGTTCAGAGCTTCCTTCCCGAACCGATAGAGTTCCTCCTGCACGATGGGATGAATTGCCCGGGGCGTTCCCTTCACAACAATTTCCAAAGTAGCGGAGCAGAGATCCTGGAGCGTCTGGATCACAAGGGAAAACTCCCTCGAAAGGTCTTCACCATGAGAAGCACCCGATCGCAAGTCAAGGACCAACTCGCGTCCTTCCAGCATCACCTGGTCGGACTGGCGGAGCGTCTCTTCGAACAAAAGGCGCGTTGGCTCGTTTTCTTTCAACTGCCGTGTGCCCGTTTGGAAACGTAGCAGGAGTCCTTGAATACCTTGGAAGAACGTGTCGTGGAGATCTCGGGCTATCCGTTCTCTCTCCGCGAGCCGATCGTAAAGTCTTGTATGTACCTGGGCAGTGACCTGCCTTAAGCGAATCAGGTAAAAGGACCATAACATGCCTGCCAGAGCAGCAGCGCAGAGAACTTTGAACGCAGTGCTTTGGATAAATGTCGGTGCAACAGTAAAGGAAGCAGAGGCTCCGATCTCGTTCCATTTATCGGCGTCGTTACAGGCGAGAACCTCGAAGCGATAGGCGCCGGGGGGAATCTGTGAATAAAACGCTTGTCGACGCGCACCGGCGTCTAACCATTCTTTGTCAAAGCCGTCGAGCTTATAGCGGAAGCGGACCCGCTCTGGCATAGAGAGGCTCAAAGCGGTGTAGTCGATTTGGATATTCTTTGTTCCTTTCGGCAGCTCTAACTGCCGGAACGAGGAGTAGTTTTGTCCGTCCGCTTGGATTGAAGTGATGTAGACCGGGGGAACGACCGAGTTTCGGAAGATGTCCTTGGGGTCGATCCACGTCAGACCAGCTCCCGTTGCAAACCAGAGGACGCCATCCAAACTCTCCACTGCGGAAGGTAGCCGTGAGCCGGGGTAGGGTGTTCCCGGCACACCGTCTAGAACGTCGAGCAGTTGCGATCTGACTTGGTGATCATGATCTTTTTCGAACGCTGCTACTTCGGCTTTTTCAATTCTGACAATTCCCGAAGCCACGCTTAACCAGAGATCGCCGGATGTGGTCTCCACGATGCCGGTGACGCCTTTCAGGTACTGCGGTTCAACTCCCGTGGCGTGAAATCTGGATCCATCAAAAAGCTGAAGCCCGGATGATCCCCCAACCCAGACTTGCCCGGCATGCTCAGTGATCGCGGTTACCCTTCCAACGTTGAGCCCATCCGCCTGCGTCAGCAGCTGCAATCGCTCGTCTTTTAACACGGCGATACGATTGTCCTCGTAACCGAACCACAGCCTGCCGGCGCGATCGTTCGTCATGATGAGCGGGTTGTCGTCCGGCCATCCTTGTTGATGGCCATATTCCGTCCAAACGTTCTTTGTGAGCCGAAACAGATGGTTATGCATGAAAGACACCCACAAATCACCTGAGGGCGACCTGCTAATAGCCTGAACAAGAACTCTGCGAGGCAGCGAGGGGGGCAATGCAACCGGAGTAAACCGCTTGCTGGCGAAGTGCCATAGCGAATTCATGCCGCCGAACCAGAAGCTTCCATCCTGATCACGGTAGGCGCTGGTGAGGAATGCCGGAGCGCCAGGAAGCGCCTGTATTTCGCTCCTGCCCACTCGTTCAATACCTGGAGGCACGGCGCCCGTGCTGACGAGAATGGAGCCTCGCTCAAAAGGGGCGATCGTCAGTCCAGAGACTCCCGACGGGATTAGCACATTGGTAAGCTTTGTGCGGCGGAATCGATCCAAACCGCTGGCCGTCGCCACCCACATATTGCCTTCGGTGTCTTGCAGCAGACGCTTCGCTTCATTGGAAGAAAGGCCATCTTCCCTGGTGAAGCTCTCCATCCGGAGAGTTGTCGCCGGGGATCGATCAACCCAGGAGCGACCTACGGGAGGGAAGATGCACCGCAAACCTGCAGATGTAGTCGCCACCCACAATCTGCCGTTCCGGTCCACCAGTGTGTCCAAAGACCGAAGCCCGATAGGAGGGCCGGTCTTCAGTGCATTGCTGGCATTTGATCGAAGCGGTATGACGGTTCCGCCGATGCCGGCAGTCCATTTTGTGTTATCCGGCCCTGTTGCGAGCTCGACCTCGTCGTTGAACGACATTTTTGTATCTCTGAACTGTGTCTCTCCTCGCCGAAGAAAAACAATCGTGTTTACACACGAGACCCAGAGTGTACCGTATTTATCAAATGTAAGAGATTCCGCTGTCGGACACATAAAACCTGCTTCAGTTCCGATAACACGCCAGTGGTCGCCCTCAAGACGCTTGAGGCCATCCTCGGTCGCGGCCCATATCTCGCCCTCGGGGGATCGCGCAAACATTGAAATCGCATCCGCTCCCAAGCCGGCATCCTTGCCGTAATTGATCAAGCGGCCGCCCTTCAGCAGGCTCGCCCCGCCAAACGCATAACTAATCCATAACCCACCGTCAGGGAGGGCCAAAAGAGCGTACACATCTTCTGACAGCAGGCCTGGGCCCGACGCATTCTGGAATCGTTCAAAGCGAACGCCATCGAAGCTGTATAGACCGTTTTTTGTAGAGAGCCAGAGATATCCATCTCTGGTCTGTGTGAGATCGTTGATGTCCGGTGGAGCGCCATCTCTCACGGTCCAGGCTGTGTGATACAGTCCGGGGAAAACGGGCTCCTTTGTCATGCTACAGGCCGTCTGACAGCCACAATAGGCGATGGTGCAGAGGTATACAGCCCAAGTGAGGATCCTGGGGCTTCGTAGTCCTCGCCGGTTCGTGGACCTCGTCATCATCGCGTGTGTGTGTCGCAAGCAGTATAGTTCGGCGGCCAGCAACGGTACCCCCCTCGAAAGAGCCTCTTTGGAAGGGCTCTCCCGAGTTTGAACCGCGCCTACCAGGGGGCTAGCGTTGTTTGGTGCAGAGACTCTTTACGATGTTTCCGGCTGGTTCTGCGGGGATCGCACTCTTGATTCTGCGACTTACCTCCGCAGCAATGCTGGTTGTCCCCGCCGTACTGGACGGACGCTTGGTCAGTTCGCCATGGACAATGCTTGCGCTGAGTGTCATCGCGCTATGCCTGAGCGTCGGCCTGTACACCCCGATTTTCTGTGCCGTTTGCGGTCTCGTTGAGGCATGGTTCCTGTTCTTGTTACATAACGTTTATACCTGCCAGGCTGCATTTCTTATACCTGCGGCGGCATCACTTGCCATGTTGGGTCCCGGCGCCTTTTCGCTGGACGCCAAGCTGTTCGGGCGCCGCGTCATAGCTTCATCAGCAAACCCTGATCTTCGGTAGTGATCAGAAAGCTATGCAAGCGATGCTGGACGGTACATCGGCGCCCGATGAAGCTAGGGCGAGAGCAGCACCCCAAAGGTCGAAGATCGTAAATCAATGGCTTGCGGACTGGAAGCCATCACTATGTCCGATAATGTGATCGGTATAGCCCGAATATCGAGATTGGAAGAGTTTCGGCGCTGGTTCCTGCTTCTTCCACCTGCGCCAACCAGTGCAAAATCGGCAAACAATCGTGCATATGCACATGCCTGATCTATGCCGTGCATTTACGTGATCGAAAGCTCTGCCCAGCCAATCGAGCGCTCCGGCATTTGTTTGGAGCGTGCTGTGGTTCAGCCGGATGACATGTTGTAGGTCAGCGCCCCACAAATCATATGAATATTGGCGTACCCGTAATTTCCTCTTCATTTGGAGGTCGATCCTATCTCCGGGGGTATGTATAACTCCTATGCTTTCGTGTGCACCGTGTGATACCGATTTCGCATGCACCGGAAAACTCTGGTACACGTGCAATGAGGGGTGCCTTCGCCAGCACAGGCGACTTCAGCATCTCCTCACGTCGAAGTCGTTGGCGGCTCCCCCTGGTTGGAATGCCGGCAGCAATAGCCCTCGCTCGCGCCGGAATTCGTTCCACCGTGTTCGAATGAGCAAGGCAAGAACGTGGACTATCTACTTGTCTCGAATATGGAGCGTAATGCACAGGTAATCCCCCTTCAGCAGGTCGAAGATGCTACTGCTAAAGCAGGCTTGTCGAAGTGGGTCCCATTTGGTGAAATTGCGGGCGTCACAGCCGTTCAAACCTCTTTCGCAGGAGTGTACCGGGTCGACAGCCTGAGCCCTCAATTCTTCATTGCAATCCGATGACGCCGTCAAATGTATCCATCTTGACCCCAGCGGAGACGTAAATCTCTCCGTGGGTGGAACGATTCGTCAGAGTGGCGATTACTTCGCCATCCCACCTGGGGACAAGAACCGCCCGACAATGGGGACAGCCTGCAGCGGTACATGCTTTACGAGAACGTCCAAGTAGGCGGAAGGCTTCGGCTTTTTTCGGAATTTGAAAGCGGACTGGAATACGGCCGAGATCCCGGTCCCCGACCAGTCATTGATCGCGATACTCTGTTTGTTCACCAGACATTTGGAGACCTCAGCGTCTGGCAATCTGGGAAGGACTATTTACGTCTCAGGATTGGGACCGTGCACGTATTCAGCGGCCGGTCACTTGCGCTCAATCTGCCGCTCAAGCCGCGCACGATTCCAACCGGCTAAGTCAGCTCCGGCGTTATAGGTGGACTTCAGAAATTGCATCAATGACCTTTCTGGGCTAGCAGAACGCTGCACGTCGGTGTAGCGCAGGAGAAATTCTCCAAGCTTCGTGTCGAAATAGGCGTCCTTGGGTTCGATGGCGGCGCGGCTGAAATCCTCCGGTGATGGAACCGCATAGCAGTAGAACGCCGCCTGCTCATAGCCACCGTTCCCCGGCCAGAAGCCAGCACTGATCACTTCTTCCGAATATGCTTCGCGGGTGACGAGGTCCGCACCCTCCCGGGGGGGAGCTGGTCTGCCAGAGAAGCGCGTAACGGCCAGATCGAAGCTTCCCCAAAAGAAGTGCACCGGGCTGATCTTGCCAATAAAATCCGAGGAAAAGTTCTGAAACACTCTTTGACAACCAACCAGAACCCGCCAAAAACGATAAGCAAACTGGGAATCGTATGTTGCGTGCATTTCGTCCTCTGCAAATGGAATTGGATCCTTGACCTCCACGGGCACGGGATGCTCAAGAGGTGGCAATCCAAGGCTTTGCAGAACCGCTAAGTACTCCTTGTAAAACTCGCGGACGCTCTGCTCCTTCAGAGGCAGTGCCCATTGCCATCCACTGCTCAAACGGAAGGTCAATTGTTGTGAGGTGAAATCGAACTCAATCTCGAGTAGTTCTCCGCTCACAGGCATCGGCGATGTAGTTAGACCACGCACGCTTACATAGAGAGGAACATTCCACCAATGTTGTTGCATGGGCGTGAGCGCCAGGCGGGTCTTGCCGACGATCTGTGTCCACATGTGCAGCGTGTTCGCTGTTGTGGACCAGTCAGGCCAATTTAGCTGAGGCCAGTTGAATGAACTGGAGCGCGAGTCGAGCATACTGCTCCTCCTGAGCCGATGCGCGGCTCAATAGTGAAGATATCTAAGCGTTGGCTATGCACGCCAGTGAGTATCACAGAGCATGCAAATCAGTATTGAGGAGAACATGGCAGGCGATTGTACAATCTGTAGCATGTCTCTGTGAGCGGAGTTGTGCGCTCGATGGAGGCGCATGGGGAGAAAGAGCATGAAGGGCATCAACACGAGCCAAGTTCCCAGTGGGACCGGATGTCTTGAATGTACCGCCGAGAACGGTTGGTGGCTGCATCTTCGCCGGTGTGCGGAGTGTGGTCACGTTGGCTGCTGCGACAGTTCTCCTTCACAGCATGCGACCAAACACTTTCACGCAACTGGACATTGCGTAATCGCGAGTTTTGAGCCAGGGGAAGAGTGGTTCTTCGACTACGAGACGGGCGAGTTCTCTAATGGTCCGCAACTCGCCCCGCCAGATTCACACCCGGCGAACCAGACTGCTCCCGGACCGAGAGATCGGGTTCCCCGAAACTGGCAGGCGCTTCTGCACAAAGCCTAGCACCGGTCCTAAGCACTGCCGATACGAGAGAGGGCGATGGCAGTTCGCGCGCGGGGAACTGACTGTGCGTCGTTTTCTGGGCTGACCAAAACCCAATTTCATGGCCATTTCGGGGTTGGAGACCATTGAAAGTGAAAGCATAAAACTGTCTCGCGGTGGACGGGAGTCCGGAGCGAACCGCTCACCCTGTGATTCCGGCTAACAGGAAATTAACAGGGAATTGCGACGGCTCAAAAGTAATCCAGTCCAGCGCCTCGATTGCCCTGCAGGCTCGGCGAGCATATCGATCTACAGGTACCTGGGAGAGGTTCGGCGTCGAGAATTTGACAGGCGGCCAAATGAAGCAGTAGTATTCGCCCGCGTTCTACCTCCCCCTAGCTGGAGGCGTATCTTGCACAAACCTGCATCCTTAGCTTTGGTTTTTTCTCGTTCCAGAATGCTTGCCGCATCTCTCGCGGTGGTTTTTGGAATTGCCGCAATCCCTACCGCACGTGCGCAGAACGGAGCGGTAAGTTTCACGTCCTCTAACTCTATCTATAGTGCCGAGACCTATCAGAACAGGAGTTTGCACGGGCCTGGCAACTTGGTCGCCGGCTACTTCAACCACGACAAACAACTCGATTTTGTCTTCGGCGGAACGGATAGCTTTGTTCCGTTTCCGGTTCCATTTCTGGACATCGCCTTGAACCGGGGCAACGGAACCTACGCCGTCTCGACTATTGGCAACAGCCCTACCGGTGACGGGCCTAATCTGGCTGCGGACCTGAACGGCGATGGAAACACCGATCTCGTCTATTACGGCGCTGGCCCGCTTAACACCATGCAAGGTATCAATATTTGGTATTCCGATGGACATGGCGGCTTTCCAACCGTGGTGAACTACCCAGTAGACAATGCGAATTCCGTTTGCCTTTTTGCTGTCGCAGGAGATTTCAATGACGACGGAAAGATGGATCTGGCTGTTGTCACCTCCGCGAGCACGCTGGTGGTTCTGCTCAACGAAGGCAGCGAGAAGTTCCGCCCGGCCTACAGCTATTCCATTCCTACCATCCCGGGCGCTTCAGGTTTTAACACCGCTCATTTCGGAATGGTAGCGGGAGAACTGAACGGAGATTACAAGGCAGATCTGGCGCTGATCTATGGCGGCGCCAAAGCCGCCATCATTCCCTTCTTCGCTACAAACGGCGGAGCACTGAAGAGGGGAGGGACGTACAGCCTTAGCGCTTCGCTCTCGTCCTTTGGCGGTGCTACGATTGGCGACGTGAATAAAGATGGCTATGGAGATGTCGCCGTGGCTACGGATTCGGGAGTGCGGCTTATGCTGGGCAGTTCCAGCGGTGCATTCCGGACTGGCGCATATCTGGCCAGCGGTGCAGTTCCTTGTGCTGCTCCCAGTTATGAACCACACACTGCCCCGCTGTCCTGTGTCGTATTGGCCGACTTCAACAAAGACGGCAAGGTAGACCTGGCCGTCGCTACGGCGAAGGAGCTGAAGAGTTACCAGTCAACAAATGGTGCGATTTACGTTTATCCGGGTCTCGGGGACGGGGCATTCAGTACGCCCACTGTCTACAGCGCCGCAAACGAAGTTACTGCGTTACTAGCAGCGGATGCCTACGGCGCCGGCAACACCGACCTGATTACTGCCGATGGCTACGGTAGCGTCAGCATCCTGCGCAATAATGGTTCGGGCCGTTTTGATGGTGCAATCATCACGCCTTCGCCATCGGCAAATGGCATGGTGACAGCGGACTTCAACCACGACGGCAAGCCGGATCTCGCTGTCGTCGACACGGCAAACTGCAAGGCCCCCTGCAGCGGAGCGGTCACCGTTTTTCCGGGAACGAACAGCACGTATTTCGGCGCCGGCAAGCGGTACAGCATCGGCATGCACGGCTCTGCGATTGCAGCCGGAGACCTGAATGGGGATGGGGTGAAGGACCTTGTTGTAGTGAACGCGACCGCGGGGGACGATGCGGATACCAGCGTGCTGCTCGGGAACAAGGACGGTACTTTCCAATCAGCGCGGAACTACAAGCTGGGCTCGTTGAGCAATGATGCATTTCTGGCGGACGCGAACAAGGATGGCAAGTTGGACCTGGTCGAAGACGGCGGCGTAGCCCTGGGCAAAGGAAACGGCACATTTGGGCCACTGACTCCGTTTCCCGGAGGCCTGGGCTTTGACGTTAACGCGCATTTCGGCGTCGGCGATTTCAATGGCGATGGCAGCCCGGACGTTGCCTTCGGCAATGTGCAGAATGACTCGTGCAATGCCGGACTGCAGATTTTATTTGGCAATGGGGCAGGCCAGTTTAGCTCTGGGCCATTGCTCTTTGGGACGCCAGCACCAATCCGGTACGTCACAGCGGGACATCTTCATCCCGGCAAATACGATGATGTCGTTGTCTCAGGTGGCGCAAGCGGACCGTGCGGTGGCGGAACCGGTTACGACGACGGCTCCGGCATTATGGCTTATCTGAATAATGGCAACGACACATTCACGCCGGCAGGTGGAGAGAGCGCGGAATTCGAATACCTGCTCGAGGCCGGCCCAGTTGCGATTGCGGATTTTAACGGCGATGGCCGCAACGACATCGGCGTCAGCGATCCGGCAAACAACCGGTTCGTTGTCCTGACTGGAAACGGTGACGGCACGTTCAACAATCACGCGCTGTTCACTGCGACCAATCTCCCTCAGAACGCTGGTACGACCGCAGGCACTGCTGAGAACGGCTATGATCTTACCGGCAACGGGATCGCCGTCGCCGACTTCGACCATAACGGTCTGCCCGATGTGGTGCTGAGCAGTAGCTTGGGAGTCAGCCGGCTTTACAGCCAGCGCGTTCCCACCGTGTCCCCGTCTAGTCTGCAGATCGACACCGGCTTCTCGCAGACTGTGACCGTAAAGAACACGCTCGGGACCGCACAAACTATCAGCGCCGCGCTGGAGCCCAGCATCGAATACGGCATCAACCCTATCTACAGCATCACTGCAAACACCTGCAACCGTTCGATCAGTCCCGGAGCGAGTTGCAAGGTGACGGTCAAGGCGACCTCCTACAATAGCCAATCAACCCGTGGTGACCTGGTTATCACAGACAGTGGCAACCAGATCTATGATGTCCCGATTACGCAGTAACCGAGAACTTCCGTGAGCGTTCCCTGCATAACAGGCTCGCTCTCAACGGTAGGAAACCCGGGCTGCGAGAATACGATCACGCGAGAGCGCGTTCCCGGTTGGGAGATGGCCACCGGAGCAGCGACCAATAAAGCGATCCACAAAGCGAATTGCAAAACACGCATAGCAGCAGGCTCCGACACCAGAAGGTATCCCTACGAGCATGCCCTGGAAGCATACCCATGCTTAGCGTCACATCATCTTGTCGGGCAAGCGCAACGCAATGATAACGCAATCAGCATCCGATCTCTTGACGAAACCAGGCAAGGTGTCTCTGCTAGCGCTGGGTCTCTGCGATCCGGGGTACGGGCTGGCATCCGCAGGATCGACGGATCACGAGTTCTGTCTGCAGTACCACTCGGGAACTGAGCGGCCCAAGTGCCCCGGAGCGAATCCACTCGAGCAGGAGCCGGGTGGCATTCCTTCCAAGTTCAGCCGCGGGTTGCCGGACGGCCGTGAGTGGTACAGCTAACAACGGGGCCATTTGGAAGTCATCAAAACCTATCGGAGCTATCTCCTGTGGCACGCGAATGCCTTCTCGCTGCAGCAAATACAGCACCTCTGTGGTGGTCGTTGTTCAGGGTAAAAATCGCCGTCGGACGGCTCACCAAGTGTAGCCGCTTAAGGAGGCGGGGAGCGATCGTGGCCGCATCGTTGACGATCAGAAGTTGTGTTTTGTACCCCGCGCTCGCCATTGCCTTTTCGTAGCCCGCAATACGCTCGCCAATTGAGTTGTACTGCTTGTTGTAGCCGACGCACAGAATGCGCTGATGCCCGTGTTCAAGGAGATGCTCCACTGCTTTACGAGCCCCTTTGCAGTTCTCCACCACGACTTCGCCGGCCTCCAAACCAGGAAGTGTTCGGTCAAACATGACGACTGGCAGACCCCTCGCTCGCAAGTCCTTGAGCTGGTTGATCGAACCCTCCGTGGATGGAACGATCAGGACGCCAGCAATATTGGTAGGACTCATCATCGATAACTCTCTTGCTTCCGTGCTCCTTTCACCCTCGCACGCCAGTAAAAGAGTCATATAGCGTGCTTTGCAGCGAGTTCCTGCACTGCGTGCGCGCACGCTGAAAAGAAAGGGTCCGCAAGGTCGGGAACAATAAGTCCTATGGTTCGCGGCTTCTGGCCTTTCAGAATGCGCGCTGCCTCATTCGTTCAACTCCAGTTCGCTAGCAAACGCTTTTCATGCTTCTGGAGGCACCGGCGAGAACGCTCTTACTCGAGTGATCTTCGTAGTCGCAAACGATGGGGGCGGGCACGGAAGAGAGTTCGACTGCCGACCGCAAAATCACCTACGATGGCCAATGGGTGAGCGTGACCGCCCCTAATTTCCGGGCTCCAAATGGCCGCATTTGAATTCTAGTAGAACTTTTCGTGCCCCGTTTCCTAGAAACTTCGCTGACCAAACAGACAGCAAACCTCATGGTCGATCTTCGATCTCGAATCCGGATCGCAGCCGATCACCGCACATCCAAGCTCGAGATCTCGGCGCACTTAGCTTCAATCCACCTGCAGTAACAGCAAGGGCAGCCTGATCTGGCGAGTGATTTTACTATCGTATTGCAGACTCGATTGCTATTTCACGTTCACCTTGACGTTGGTGTTCGACGGCAGAACAGTCCCGTTTACCGACGTATTCACCTGGACCGCATTCGGTCCTGTTTTCTGATTGCTCGGTACCACGACCCTGATTTCCGTGTCGCTGATAGGCACGAAATTTGCCGTGGGAAGCGCGTCTCCGCCCACCAGAACATTGCTAACGATTCCCGGATACATCTGCGCGCCACGGATCAGGAAGGTGCCTCCGCCTCTCTGCACCGTTTGCGGATCCACGCTCGTGATCACCGGGGCGGTAACATCGAAAGTGGGGAAAGGCGGCGGGAAAGCACACACTCCCGACGCATAAGTCTTATCCGTACCGGCGCTCGAATAAAAAAGCACCTCGGGAATGTCATTCGGCGTATTGCCGTAGACGTCCCGATCGATGTACCAGACCCAACTCTCCGCTGTGTCGTACAGGACGCGCGGCAATGGGTTGGCGGGGCGAAATATCCAACCGGTAGTGCCGCCTTCCAGATTGGATACGTTGTGAATGGTGACCGGCGGGACGGTGACCGTAGTTGAGGTCCCCACAGTCACGCTCACGGTCGCGCTGACGTTGGGGGTTAGACCCTGGAAGCCGACAGTTCCCGAGACAGTGGTGCTTCTGTTGTTGGTGTACTCGCTGATGTACTGCGTCGTTGTGGAGGGTTGGGAGAAGAGAATACGCGTTCCATCAAGGGGCACTTCCTTGGATCCGGGTCGCCGCGCAAAGGGCCCACCGCTCCTTGCCTCCAAGTAAAGAGGGGCGCTATACGACATAAATTTAGGGAAGTCCTGCACATAGTAATAATCCCTCTGCGAGTCGAAGCTGCGCGCGCTGGTGACAAAATGATCATCTTGCACTTGGCCATTTGCGTCAGCATAGAACTCCGAACAGTGGATTTGCCGGGAGAGGCTGTCCAGATTGACCGAGCTACTGCTGGCGTCATCGACCGACTGTAGCGGCGGTGGAGGGGCCTGGGTTGCAAACGCGGCACTCAGCCATTGCTTCTCGGTCTCGCCAGAGCGATCGTGACGTTGCTCCCCCTGCCATTGCTCATCGGATTCGTCGGAGCGCGACCCGGCCTGGAAAACAGTGGGTAGACAGTAGCGCGACACTTCCTCTGGCTGTTCCCGCGTCGTCCTCTGTAAAGCATAGAGTGCGATTGTCGGCGACGCCGGGCGACGGCAGGCAGCTTGCCGCCTGCTCGCCTTCCACCAGTTCATCAAACAGGTTTGCTTGTTGCTGCGTAGCGTGCACAATGGCGACGGTCAGGCCGGCGCGATACGCTCGGACGAGGTAGGCGGTGACGGCTTGATTGGCCAGGGCGTCAGGTCCGATCAGGACGGGATAGAGCTCGAACGGCGGCGTCAGCTTGTCAAAATTGATGATCGAGTAGTCACGCGACAGAAGGTCGAGCAACGGCGAAGTGGACCCGTTGACGTCGACCTTGTAGATTTTGCTGTGCTGATGGTGCTCGTGATTTTCCTGCGCCACGCCGGCAGGACCGGCCCAGGTCACCGCAATGACGAACCCGCAAATGAGTGCGAAGCGCGTCAGAAGAGCAGAATGCTTTTGAATCGACAGTTTTGCTTTCATCTCAACCCCTAGCATCTAGAATTCAGGCCAGTCGCAGAAAGACTTCGGATGGGGAGACTAAGTACATCAGGCCGGATTCGGAATCGATCTCGTTCCGGAACTCTACCTGACAAATCAATTCTTCGCAATCCTCAGTTTTGCAATGCCGACCACAATTAGAAGCCATCCGCAGAAATACTAGCCTTTCGAAGGGAGCGGAAAGAAAAGCGCGCTCAAGCGCCGCGTTTAAAGAGAAACTTGCCAAGCAAACAGTCGGCAAACCTTATGGTCCATTCTTGGTTTCAAAGCCGGACCACAGTCCAAAGGAGGAGAGAAGCGGGCGCACGAACAGCTTATTCGTATCAGCTTCACGGACTCTTCGGTTCAAGCAAGGAGCTGAAATCGGGCCGTTTTGCCGAATTTATCTAGAGGTAAAACGTCTAGCTCCAAAGGATTTAGACTTGCTGGCGGGCGAACAGACGACTCGAACTCTCAGTAGAGCTTTTCTGGCCCGTTTCGGCTGGAGACCTTCCCCAGCCGGTCAGCAAGCAAGAGCCGATTCCGTTCGAACTGGAAACCGAACCACAGGCGATAACACGAGAGAAACGAGCGCACGAACACGTTTCTTATTAGAACGCCGCGGCGTCTCTCAATCCATGCAAGGAGCGCAAAACCGCCCCAAATTGCGAGATTTTATGGAAGCCAACTAAATGATTATGAAACGGCTTATACTTGCTGGCGGTGGGTGCAGTCTCTGGCGAACCGTTATCAGGTCGCATTTTCTGCTAACAGGGAATTAACAGGGAATTTTGCCGGTCCCATGCTGCCCGAACGGCGGCAGGACCGCAGCAACTCGAATTAATTCAGCAAATGCCACTCTTCTCAACCCGCTGGGCTGGCACTTAGCAGGGAATTCGTTCAAATGGAACAGGGAATAGATTTCAATGGAACAGGGATTTCACTTTTGCTTATCAGGCCAGTGCCGCACACCGGGCTCCATCCGCATCAAGCGCCATCGAATGGCTTCTGGGCTGGAGGGTGCGAAGGACTGAGAAGCCGCCAGAGACAACCTTCCGCGCCTGGGCTGATCGCCTTGGCGTGAACTCGTCTCAAACCCGACCAGCACTAGACCGAAAGTATGTTGACGAGCTAAGGATTGCAAGCGGCACGCGCCAATCTGCTGCTTCCTGTCCTGAGGCTTATGGTGCAATGGTCAAATGCCTACGATCGCGGAATGAAAGCGCTGGCTTTGGAGCAGCCGTGGCGGGACTTAACGGTGATGTAATTCTCACCTGAACTTGGGCGCAGCTAGTTTGGCCTGCGGTGGCAGTCGGGAAAGCTTTTGGCGATGAAGTCGCATTTGGTCTTCTCTCAATTTTCGAACGTTACATCGCAGTTCAATGTTGTAGGCCTACCTCCTTCAAGCCCTGAAGGCACCATCACAAGGGCTGATACCTGACCAGAACGCCGATCCGAGCAAAAAAGCAACATTTCTTATTTGCTTGGCATTGGGTTGACCCATTAGGAGGAGCCCTCAACAGGGGTGAACGGCGGCTCATCTCCCGCGTTCACGGTTCTTTTCGTAGCCAAGTGATTCCGATGTCCTCAAGTGAACGGTTCTTTGTCTCTGGGAGACGAAGATATATGTAGACGAAGGAGGCCGCGCACAGCACCGCGTATAGCAGAAAGACTCCCGGTGCTGTTAATTGTTTGATCAGACTGAGGAATGTTGAAGTTACGAGCGATACCGCGAGCCACAGGACCACTGTGGCCACGGACATGGCGCGTCCGCGTATACGGTTTGGAAAGAGCTCGGCCAGGCATACCCTACGTGCTCTTCAAGGAACAGCGAATGGCTTTGGCATTCCGCTTACCTGTGGATTCAAACTGACCCACCGCCAAAGCGGCACTCAGACCGAATGATTCAACGTCAACCGGCGCTTGGACTGTAACCGGATAGAAACCGGCGTCCCGCATGCCATCTGCCGAGGCTAGAATCGTGTATCTGTCGGCAAGATTGTCGTTTAATGGCACCTCAAAGCTATGCGACGGGCCCTTCAGAAAGTTGGTGAAGATCTGCTGCTGATTGCCGTCAATGATCCGAATGAGGCAGTTGAGATCGGTGGCGATTGGACGCCGGCTACCATCGAACAGGTTGAGTACTAGCTGTGCTTTGTCTGGCATAGAATCTCCTTTGGTTCACCGGCAATATCGGGCGGAACTATGGGGGCTAAGGGTTCGGGGTCGTGTTGTTGACGCTGGAGCGACTCTAATTCATGAGTCTCATCGAGCTGCGCCCTCGCGCAAGCGAGGGCCCTTCCTTTTTGGCTCCAACCAAATTGTCCGTCAATCCGGCGCCAACCAGCTCAGACCTTCACGGATGAGTTTCCAAACGCGGAATGCTGTCGGCACCTAGTCTAGTCGCCGCATAGCCCAAGAACGGAGATTTCTATCGTGACATTGGCGTTGGACACGCCTTCCCCGGTCTGGACCACGACCGGTAGGTAATAACCCGATTGGTACGGCGCGACAACTTTAATGGATGTGTCACTCACGCTCGAATACGCGGTTGACGGCAAGGCACTTCCGCCAACGAGAACGCTGGATACCAGCGATGGATACAGGCCGTTTCCATTGATCGTAAAGGTATTGCCTGCATTGACACAGGTCGGATTCACGGTCAGCACCTCCGGGTCTTGCAGCGCGAAGGTATTGCCGAAGGGCCGAGGAACGGCTGATTGCAGGTTTACGCCGAGCGTGGGGTATGTCTCGATATTGAACGGTGTTTGTTCTATCTCCGAATCCAAAACCAGCTGATCCTGCCCTTCCTGATAGCCCGTGAACGGCACCTCCCAAATCCACTGGTTGTAGAAAGTAGCCAGGTTCCCCGCTCTCGGCTTTCGTATCACATACGTCCAGCTCGGTTGACTGGAAGCTGGATTGCTCGTATTCGTTACGGCGGTTTGCGGGCAGGTAATGGTCTCAGAGTTCGAAACGCTGACGCCCCCGGTCAGAGCCGCGTTGAGACCCTGCAGCTGGTTCCAGCCTGCACTTCCTCCGATGCTCCAGCTGGTGCCGCTGGTCGTTGAGGTTGTGCAACTCGTCGATCCTGGACTCGTTTGAAGCAAGCTTGTTTGTGTCGCACTAGAGGGGTAGATGGAACTGGTGGCCTGATCGAAGGTCAAAATGACCTCGTTGGCGTTTCGGTAATCCATCTCCTGCAGAACATAGTAAAAATCCGCCTGGTTCCTGAACGAACGTACACCCCAGACAGAGTTCACCTCCTGAATCGAATCTCCAGAAGCATTCTGGTTCATTGCGCTGGTAGTGTAGGAGTCGGCAAGCTTTTGTAAGTCATTCGATGAACTGCCACCCGGGGCCTGGGGAACGATTGCGGTCGCGGAGAACACCCGGCTTGCCAGCTCGGTTGTCCAATCGTCGAATGAGTGTGGAAGACTGGCGAAGTAGCCTGCGCGGTAGTCGTAGGCTTTGCTTCCGGGCCGCGACGACCTCCGGAACAGGACGAGCTCAGGCTTCTTGTTCGCTGCCTTGCCTTCCTTGTCTTCTTGTTTCCACTTCGCTGAGTTTGGGTGCCCAATCAGGCTACGCAAACGTTCGGCGTCGGTCTCCGTGGCGCTGGTAAGCACAATTGCCTGGCCGGCGGCGTACGCCCTATGGAGAAGCGGCCTGATCTGCTCGTTGCCCAGGTCGGCGGCTCCTACAAGGATCGGGCTCGGCAGCTTTTTCGTGGCTCCGCCAGCATCTTCATCGTGCGACAAAGGCTCCAGCTTGTAGATCTGGTCCAGCTTACGCACTACTTCGCTATCCGCCGACGGCGCAAATCGAAGTTCGCCCATGCGATGCGGAACCAAGATGCGATCGTTACCAGACCCGCCATCAAGCGCAGGCCGCCCTGTACCGGCAATCAAAACATCGTCGCCATCCCCACCCAGCAGCACATCCGCGCCCGACCCGCCCTGAACGCAATCATCGCCGGACCCGCCGTCAATCACCGCGGGTATCCGCACGCTTGATTTCACCACCAGCACATCATCTCCGCCCGCGCCCCGCATAACAATATGGTCGATCGGACCGAAGCGTCCCAGTATCTTGCCATTCCAGCCCACATACACAAAATCAGGCGCCCCGCCGTTGTGGACCACAATGTGGTCCGGATTGGAGGTTCCTTCGATCCGCAGCGTGTGTCCGACGATTGTGATCCGTTTGGCCAGTGTCGTGGGGCTGCCTTGCAGAAGTTCTGCCGGCACATTGACAGGAGCCAACGGGCATTGTTTTTCGCTGATAGCGCTTTTGAGCCAGTCTGGAGGCTGCGCCGCACTCGTATTCGCTTGCATCAGCTGCCCGGACGCGAGCAGAAAGCCGGCAACAACCAGTAGATTACTTTTTGATGGGACGGAGTACATGGCTCCTCCTATTCAGCGCGTTTTTATAACGCCGCAGAATCCTTGAAGATTGCGAGAGAACTCTAACATGAGTTGCTGGCGATGCGGACAGACAATTCCTAGATACCTCCAGCAAAGCTCAACGCAGTGCCCCGCCCAGTCCGGCACACTCAGATCTCAGCCGGCAATCGGAAGAAAAGGTCAGGCGCAGGTGCATTCTTGCCCGTAGGCAACGCAATGCCTGGAGCGCAACTGGGCTTCTCCCACACCAACTAGGTCACCCTCGGACGCGTCCTTGAGGACATCACACGCATGCCTCTGAATCAGGCCATGCACAAGTACTTCTTCGGCCCCCATAGAAATTCTCTACTTCTGTCCTTTGTTTTCAGAACGACGGAGGCGGCTTGTGACTGAGGGCATCCAGGCCTACTTGGCAGAGGACTGGGTGAAGGCGGTTCATGTTCTCGTGCCCCAAGTCGAAGAGGTATTGCGGGCACTCCTGAGCGGCGTGGGTGTTCCCGTCTACAAAACCGGCCGGAATGGGGCAATGGACCTCAAGAACCTTGGCGATACTCTCAGCCATGTGCGCATCCGGAAAACGCTCGGAGAAGACCGATGGCGCTATCTGAGCGCTGTCTATGTCGATCGCCGTGCCATCAATCTCCGGAACAATGTCGCGCATGGGCTGCTCAACGATGACGCGTTCAACCGACCGACAGCTGACCTGGTCTTTCATACGCTTCTGCTGATGAGCTGCTTCCGCAAAGTTGAAGCAGAGACTCCGGTACCTGAGCCAGCCACCGACACACATTCATAGCCACACAGCAGAATTTGGTAGCTTTGCATGGGCTCGCACGTATCACCTCCATGGTGCTCAATCAGCGCCTGGTACGGTTCTGCCCTCAGACTACTGCCAAGACCATCCAGGAGCTGCAAACCTACAGCTGGGACGCGAAGGCTGCGCAGCGCGGGGAAGAAAAGCCGCTGAAGCTCCATGATCATGGCCCGGATGCATTCCGCTATTTCGTGAAGAAGGAGGTGCCCTACTGGAGACTGGCCGGCGGCTAGGGGCTGGTGCCCAACCTCCAGAACCCAGCAGAAAGCCCTTCTCAAATAACGCCGTGAACCGATTTGACCCCGTGATTGCTGCGCCGCACTTTTGTCTCCAGTGCTGAAGCTCCCGTCAGTGTCTGCCCGATTTTCTGGACGGCTCAATACAGGTGCGCCCCTGGGCGGGGTACCCGGTCAAATTCCGAACGCCACAAAGGTGGGGGGTCTGCCGAACCGGTTCCGGCGCTTGACGGATTCGCGGCATACTGCCGCACATATAACAGGCTGCGGGCTTATTCCCACAAGCGCATTTCGGAGGACTCATACGCGCATTGAAAGAACTTAGACTCGATGAGTGCATTGGCCTGCTAATGCTGACAGGCGCGCCCAAAGGAGGACTCTTGTTCTATCGCACATGGGTTCCCGTGCAATTGTGGTGCTCTGCCGGGATGAGACCATCTCGCAAAGGCGCTTCGGCGTGATCGAGCCTTCGCTGGGCACTGTGTATACCAGGACGGGACGGAAATTCTTCAATGAGCCGGAGCTTGAAGCGGAATTCCTGTCGCACTTGCAACTGGCGGCTGATCGGTCCGGCATCTGGGAAGAGCTCGGCACAGACTGGCTCTGCCTTGATTGCGAACTGATGCCCTGGTCAGCCAAGGCACAGGAGTTATTGCGACAGCAATACGCTCCGGTGGGCACTGCGGGCGTGCTGGCATTGACAGCAGCACAGCAGATGCTTGCGAAAGCTCGCGAAGGCGTTGCTGGTCTAGGCGGCCTCGCTGCTCGCACGCATAACAGGCTGGATTCCCTGGAGTGCTATGTGCGGGAATATCGCCAGTACTGCTGGCCGGTGTCATCGCTGAATGACCTGAAGCTGGCGCCCTTCCACCTGCTGGCGAGTGAGGGGGCGGTGCACACGGACAAGCGCCACACCTGGCACATGGAAATGCTCGCCCGGCTCTGTGGCGCCGATGAGCAGCTTCTACTCCCGACGCCATTCCAGCTGGTAGACCTCAATGATGGGGCGAGCTGTGAGGCTGCCATCCGCTGGTGGACGGATATGACCTCTGCGGGGCGGGAGGGCATAGTGGTGAAGCCGCTCGACTTCCTCGCACGCGGCGCGACGTGGCTTGACTCAACCTGCGATCAAGTGCCGAGGGCGGGAGTACCTGCGCATCATCTACGGACCGGAGTACCTGCGGCCGGAGAACCTGGAGCAATTGCGCGCAAGAAATGTGGGCGCGAAGCGATCACTGGCCAACCGTGAGTTTGCGCTTGGCGTAGAAGGGCTGGAGCGGCTCGTGCGAAAGGAGCCGCTGCGGCGTGTGCACGAGTGCATTTTCGGCGTGTTGGCGCTCGAAAGCGAGCCGGTCGATCCCCGGCTGTAGCGCTTGGCTGACGTGCAGAGCCCTTCTCGATCCACATCTCTGGGATAGCAGGATGTGGCAGCAGTGCGGCCAAAACGTCTCAATCTCGCAGTTGCGGAGAAACTCATACATATCTATGAGAGGGCGGTATTTCAAGGAAAGGCCGGAGCGGAAGCTGACTCACAGCCATTGATGGCATCGATCATGCAGCTCGGCCCTGCCAGTCCTCCTCGTTCGGAATCCAGGGCAGCTTATGATGTCTCGATATGTTGTCGTAACTTTTATGCCTGTGCGCGAAAATGAATTCGAACGCCTCTCGCTATTGTTCAACACATGTGAGGAAACCTTGGCTACCGCCATCTCGCGCGGCGCGCACGATGCGCAGCTCTTCACCAACCATCGCGAGCGGCTGCCAGTCGCTTTAGGCCACGAAGTCCCTCGTGAAAGCGCCCACAGTCCGAAGCGCACCCGGGATCAGGCCGTCGAGCCGTCGAAACAGGAGATCGCACCAAGGCAAGAAGATAGTTACGCGCTGGGGCTAAGCCTCTAACCTACCGCCCCGCCTGCCCGGAGCGTTATCTCAGCCCCACCGCAGGCCTTCGCGCAGTGCTTTCGTGCACTACTGGATTAAGCAAGTTGCTCGAAAGTACTCGGGATTCGCAACCACTTCTTTACCAGGAACAGTAACAGTCCGAAATCACTGTGGGCACTATGTCTTCGCCCAGCATGCCGTCGCGCCGGCAGGTAAAGCCACCTCAATGCCACTCTCCGCTGTCAAGATGACTTCGGGCACCCACAGTTACGTTCGCGTGCTCGACTGAGCGAGGTCGCCTAATCACAATGGAACCTGCCTCAGATTTGCGCTCGACCTTGAATGTTGCGTCAGAATGAACTTTTACAGATCTGAACACTGCGACCTGAACCATAGCTGATGTGTCTTGTACGAAAGGGCTGGCATATATGCGCAGTTTGATCCACCTTGCAGCAGGTACCCTCTTGTGTATGCTTTTCTGCTTTATGGCAATGGCTCAGTCTCCAGCATCTCAAGAGTTTGGCACCAAGCCCTTTGGTTCTTATGATGGTAGCGATATCGAGCATGTGAACCTTGATAACGGCAACCTATCGTTACACATTCCTCTCTATTCGTTACCTTAACGGGGCAAGCTAAAATACAGCTACTCACTGATATACGACAATCCCGGCTATCAGACAACGAAAACCTGTCCGATTCCGACCGATTGTACCCTCACTGTGAATCCTAACCAGTTTGAGATTGATGGCGTTACCGCCGAATTTGATCCTTATCTCTTCGTGCAGAGTACAAATGTAGATACAGGAAGCTCGGCGGGCTCTGGAAATGGTGACTGGTGGGAAGTCGTGTACGACGTCATCGGATCAGACAGAGCTGTTCACAACCTCGTGTACGAGGGTAACAACGTATTTCGTTCCGCCGACGGTTCTGGATACATGCACAAAGCCTCTCAAAGCAATCCCGAGACACCCTCTTCGGGGGGACCTGCTCCCGGAACTGTGATTGATAGCTCCGGGACGCAGTATGCCCTAACCAATCCCATAACAGTCACGGACGTTGATGGCAATTACCTCAGCCCTACAAAAGATAGCGCAGGCCGTTCTATACCCCTTCCGCCACCGGGCTACACCACGAGCGATACCTCTAGGTGTCCGATCCTCTCAAATGCGGGGAACCAGCCTCTAATCGGGAGTGCGGCTTGGAACCCGCCAGCTTATGGAGGGATACCGGGCATCCATTCGTGTTTTGTTTCGCTCAGGTAACCTTCCATACTGCATATTTTTCTACGGATACTCCAAAGCTTCGTGACTTCAATCAATCCTTTAACCTTCTGCAGAGCGTGGTACTGCCTAACGGTACATACTGGGTTTCATCTACGACTCTGCTAATCCCGCTGATCAAACCTCCAAAGCCTATGGAGACCTCACCGAGCTGATCCGTCCAGACGGGGGAACGATCTCCTATAAATGGGAAGATTTCTCCCCCCCCCCTGTGTAGCTCTGGTGATCCCAGAGGACGGGCAGTTATCAGCCGCACGTTGAATCCACTCTCAGGCACTTCGGGCACGTGGCAATACAATCCCCAATATGCTCCTCCAAACGCGGATCCGGAGACACAGATCATAGACCCTGATCTCAATCAGATTATCGTTACCTTTCATGATCGTAGTACTAGTGGTGCGTGCAACCTGTATGAGACACAGCGACAATATCTGCAATATGCGAATGGGAACGTGTCACCTGTAAAAACCATGGCGACAGACTACCAGGATGTGTCTGGTTTTAACACACGAGGCTACAGTGCTTCGTTTCCCAAGAGAGTGACGACTACGCGGCAAACCTTGCCACAATCCCAGTCATTCTACTCTACGTTTTCCTATGACCCTGGCTACTCTTCTACTCAGGATCGATGCTATAGCCAACCAGGCGCAGGCTGGTTCTGCCAGCCGGCTCAAGGTGCAACGGTTCCCATAGGCAAGGTGACATCGGCAGCTGACTACGATTACACCGGAACCTTACTTAGGACCGTCGGCACAAAGTATTCATGGCAGACATCCTCCTCCTCTCCATACCTCTCGGGAAACGTTCTCGATACACCCTCATCGATAATCACATCGGATGGTAGTGGCCAAATTGCGGAATCGGATTATACGTACGATCAATCTGGACAGGTTCGGCTCGTACCTTCCCAGAGCGCCACACAGGGCATTGGAAGCGCTCCAGGGAACGTGTACGGCCACATAACCACAGCAGCAGCATGGCTCAAAGCGGGAGGAGGACCCCAGACCCACACTTATTGGCTTAATACGGGTGAGGTTGACCATTCGCTCGATGCGAATGGAAATAAAACGGGATACCTTTATTCCTCTACATACCAAGGATTTCTGGTAACCACGATCACGAATGCATTAAACCAAAATACGGTATACGGGTACGACTTCAGCACCGGCCTGAAGACGAGCGCAACGGATCCGAATGCACAGACAACAACATACAGCTACGACGTAATGAACCGCGTCACTGATGTGGTCTACCCGGATACGTATCCCGGTACAACCACTCATGGCGAGATGAAATATCGTTACAGCGATGCCCCACCCACGCCGAGTATTACTGTGACCACGGTAGGGCACCCGGCCGGGCGAGGGGGAGGGCGTGCTGGTTCAGCGCAGGCTGCGTGTGGATACGGCTGTTGAGCTCCGCTCGGATGGAACCGGGATCGGCGAGCTGGATTTGACGCTCAACGATTTGAGTAAGGTTAGCCTCGGTCAGAAATCGGAGCGGAGCTCCTGGGCGATCGTCTAGATAAGCCGACCTCTCCTGGAAACGCTTCTTGGCATCTTCAATGAAGCCGATCTCCAGTGCCGGAGCGAGCACACTGAAACGTAGCTCATCCGGGGCGATGCCCTGGAGGGTTGTTGGAAAGGCAATGGAATGAATAAAAGATGGTCCGGGCGATATAGCTGGCGTAGGGCGGAAGGCCCTTGTAATTGCTTCGATCAAACTCTTGAGCGAGCGCTGTCTTGCCCCGATCGCCGGCAATATCGTTTGAGATGGTCGGCGTATACAGACTCTGCTGAAGCCGCGTTACGAACTCCTGCCGGATTGGCTCGAAGCCTGGATCGATGTGGTGAAGGTGGATGGCGGTGGCATCGCCTGGCTGGTTCCTCCAGAGTTCGGACACCGTGCGGGCGAGGAGACGCAGCATTCCTCGAACTCGCTGAAAGTTCGCTACCGTGGCCGTTTTGCCTGTCAAGGTGGCGAGCACCTCAGGGTGGAGAGGGTACGACGCTCGGAAGGTATCCGCTGTTTCAGGGCTGAAAGCATCGCTGGGTAGCGACTCGCGATTGGTTTGCCACAACGAGAGGTATGCTTGAACGATCTGCTCGGCGGCACTCTGGTCGACAGATTCGAAGAGTCTTCTCTTCAAAACCTGTACCGTCTCATCATCTTCAGTGGGATTGAGGATAGTGGCTTTGCGGGCAGAAACACTCTCCAGTTCAGCCATCTGCTGGGCAATAAATTGGTTCTCCGCTCCGTAGGCATCTGACGCCTTGCCGTCCTTGCCGACTGCCAAAGTATATACGAGGGCCGCCTGCGGGGAGCTTTCGACTGCTTTGAAGATGGCCGTCAGAAACGCCGTCAACTGCTCTTTTGCGTTGGGAATATTTCCAACTTTTCGAAGATAGACGGACAGCTCGTCCAGCAAGATGAGGGTGGGTTGATTGGCGAACAGCTCGCGCAGAGTGTCCGCACCCGGAGCAACTCGGGCAAGATCACTGGGCTTGACCAGCTCGTACCCCAGCCCTTCCTCGGAGCTGATAAGCAAGCTCGCCCCAAGGCGTAAAAGCCCGTAGACTGGCTTCCATGGCGCGACCGTTGGCAGGATCCGCATTCTCTCCATCGAAAGCAGCGATCTGAACTTGTGTCGATGGCAGGTCTTCGCGGGCAACAAACTCTTCAATACCTGCGATATTTTGTCCCGACTTTGCGGCGTGAATCAACGCAATCAGCCCATGCGTCTTGCCTCCTCCATAGGAGGTATCGAGACGAAAGACGGACGCGACACCGCTCCCGCGGCTGAGCCGGCCGCAGACGTTTGTGAGCAGGTTCTTGAGACCTCGCGTGGGATATGTGTTGGCGAAGAATAGGGCTGGGTCACGGTACTCAACAGGAGCATCGCCACGCAAAACCATTGACAGGTCGGCTGCAAACTCAGCATCTGCCATCGCGCCCGATCGCACATCTTCTTTCGGCTTACAGGCAGTAAAGATCAATTGCAGGCCAGCGTTCTCTATTGTGGGCATAATCGGATCGTAAAGATTCTACCTGTACAAACTGCGAGCGCCTCTCCGTGGGTAACCAAGACGATAAACTGCAAGGGGTCGCTCCTCACAGAGTTCGACTTCATCACCGATATCGTCTAGCGCGAACAGATTGGAGCGAGGAATAGTCGGGCCGTAGGACCTGCGTCCGGTTACGGTTCGTTGAGCCGCTCCGAGTCGCGGATCGTGGCCAACGGTATCAAAGCGCGGCTTCGAAGCAGCGTCATCGGTTCGGATCGAAGCTGCGGGGCAGGTAAGCGGTCCGTGCGGCCCGATCGAAGATCTCTGCGTGGCGTTATCGTGGGGCGCAGTGGGAGTAAAAGCGGGCAGCGCACCAGGCCCTTTCGCAACAGACGATCGGGTCCAGGGAAGGTAAGGCAGACATACTCCACCAACATGGCGTGATTCGACGACGGCGCGCCCCAGGAGCTGTAGTCCCAATTTGCATCTCGAAACCGGACTACAGTTGCTGATCATAGAGAAGTGGGCCAGTCCACGCGGACAATTATCTGGTCTGATTCTATGTTCTAACCAGAGACGCGATTCGCGGCCAATTCGGGCAAAGTGGGGCTTGTAAATCGCTGACAGAAAAGAGGCCAGGACTGTCTGGTGGGCGAACAGACGATTCGAACTCTCCGTAAAACTTTTCTGACCCGTTTCGACTGAAACTGCTAAGCAAAGATTCAGCAAAACCTCTTGGTCCATCACCTCATGGTCCATCATTGACATCAAAACCGGACCACAGGCCAAAGCAAGAGAGAAGCGGGTCCACGAACAGGTTATTCGTGGCAGCTTCACGGATTCTCCGATTTCAAGCAAGGAGCGAAAAATTGGGCCAATTTGCGGGAATTGTTTAGAGCTAAACTGCTGAATCGACAGGAATTAGACTGCATGGCGGAGAGAGAGGGATTCGAACCCTCGATAGAGCTTTTGACCCTATAACGGTTTAGCAAACCGCCGCCTTCAGCCTCTCGGCCATCTCTCCGCGCCTGCGCTGCTGGGCTGAGCGCTGGAATCGAGTATAACGTGAAGGCGCTACGAGCGCCTACAGCTTTCCTCAAGTCAAAAGGAAAGCAGCCGGGCCATGCGATGCGTGCCTCGCAACGCGTCGCCGCTCCGTTTTACATGGATGGCTATGGTCGCCTTGATGGTATGTTTTGCGATGTTATTTCTACCGTAAGGCGAAAGAGGCCGTGCACCGCAAGCTGAACGACGCCGTGCACCTCGATCCCGCTCTATGGAGCGTTTTGCATTAGACTTCTCCGCACATGGTGAAACTCCGCATACGCCGACCCGAATGCACGACCGGCTTGCCGACCATGATGCTTTCCGCCTTATGCGTTGTATCTGCTTCTGGCTTTGCCCAGGACACTATGGCGCCCACGGCCTCGCACCCAGCGGAGCAGGTCGACCAGCTTTGGCAAAGAGCTTCCAGCAAGTACGACGCGCGCCGGCAGGCACTTCTACATGACGTGCAGCGGGAGGTGGCCGCCGGGCCCTTCCGGCCGGACTGGACCTCGCTTGAAACCTACAAGCCGCCGCAGTGGTACCAGGATGCCAAATTCGGCATTTTCATCCACTGGGGCGTCTACTCCGTGCCGGCCTTCGGCAGCGAATGGTATCCCCGGATGATGTACACCGAGGGCTCGCCGGAATACAAGCATCAGATCGCTACCTATGGTCCGCTGACCAGGTTCGGCTATAAAGACTTCATCCCGATGTTTAAGGCCGAGCACTACGATCCGCAGGCCTGGGCCAGGCTCTTTAAGGATGCGGGTGCGCGCTATCTCGTTCCGGTCTTTGAGCATCACGATGGTTTCACCATGTACGATTCCGGGCTTTCGGACTGGACCGCCGCCAAAATGGGTCCGCGCCGCGATCTCGTCGATGATTTGGCAAAGGCGGTGCGTGCAGAGGGACTGCACCTCGGCGCCTCCTCGCATCGCGTGGAGCACGACTGGTTCCTTGAACATGGCCGCCTCCTTCCGTCCGATGTGAACGACCCGCAATTCGCCGCGTTTTACGGGCCGGCCCATATTCGCCTGGAAGACGACAGCAAGCACGAGAACCTACTCGACGACTGGACCTATGCCAGCCCCGCGTATCTGAACGACTGGCTTGCCCGCGACGCAGAAATCGTGGAGAAATACCACCCGGAGATCATGTACTTTGACTGGTGGATCGGTCAGCCCTCCGTGCGGCCTTACCTCACGCAGTTTGCTGCTTTCTACTACAACGAGTCGCTGAAGCGGGGGCCTGTGGGCGTTATCAACTATAAGACTCTCGCCATGCGGGACGGGTCAGCGGTGCTGGACATCGAGCGCGGAGAGCTTTCTGAAATCCGCAAGACGACCTGGCAGACGGATACCTCGGTCAGTAATGACTCGTGGGGCTATATCGAGCACGACACCTTTAAGTCGCCGGATTTCCTGGTGCACATGCTGGTGGACGTCGTTAGCAAGAATGGCAATCTGCTGCTCAACATCGGCCCCCGCGCAGACGGCACCATCCCGGACGAGGTGCAGCAAAGACTGCTGGCCATGGGCGCATGGCTGAAGACCAATGGCGAGGCCATTTATGCAACCCGCCCATGGGAGGTCTATGGCGAAGGACCCACCAAGGTGCAGGCGGGCGCCTTCAATGACACCAAAATCCAGCAGTACACGCCGGAGGACTTCCGCTTCACTCGCAACGGAAAAACTCTGTACGCCATCGAGATGGCGTGGCCGGCGGGAGGACAAACGACGGTTCACAGCCTTGCCTCCGGTGCGGCAGGCAAGGGCGTCACCGTGAAATCCGTGAGCCTGCTGGGGAGCAACGCGGAGGTCAGGTTCAGTCAAGCTCCCGACGGTCTCCGGCTCCAGGTGCCTGCGCAGCCTCCAGGGCAATACGCATTTGTCTTTCGCATTGAAACGGCCGAGTGAAACACCCGTTGATTCCGCATCCCGAAAGGTCCGCCGGAATCGAAGAGAATGTAGCTTTCCGGGAAGCTATCGCCAGCGTCATCATGGCATACATGGTTATGCGAGCTATGCGAGGCGCAGATGGCGCTCCGGCAGCAAGGGCTGCGCGCGCTGGACGGCTTTAAGCTGGCAAATGGCTACAAGGTCGGGCATGGTGGGCAGATCAACGTGCCGGGTCAAGGGTATGTGCATCCCGTCGCCGACCCGCAAACGGGACGGCTTTCGATGCCCGCCAGCAGCGCTCGGATCGCTTCAGGAGAATCCACTGCGATGCAGGCCGGTAATCCGTCCGCCGGAAAGAGCGGGTCAATGGGAATGCGTGGTTCGGGTGGCGCGGTCTCAATGGGTGGCAGCGCTCACGCAGGGGGAACGATGTCCAGCGGCGGAGGCGGCGCTCACCGCTAGTCCGTAGGCGAAGAGCAGCACCGGCCCGCGCTGCAGTGCCCTGAATTGCAGGTGATTGTCACTTCTGGACGAGAAAATGGCAGCGCCGTCGCGGCATCCCCATCTTTCGGATGGCGCATCCACTGGCCTGCTTGCTTTATCCTGCGATAGCGCGAAAAGTGCCGAGGAGTTCTGACTGCCGTGTCCCTGCGCCCCGTGTTCTCCGTTGTCCTCCTGCTTTTGTCGTTTCCGGTTACAGCCGCGATCGGCCAGGCTCCAGCCCCTGCTACTAGCCAACACCCCCCCGCTGCTCCAGCAGCCGCTCAGAACTCGGGCGTGAACACCGGCGGAGCCTTTGCTCCCGTGCTCGATGCCGAGAAACGCCCCATCACGGCAGGCGGCTTTGTAGACAGCGGCCCGGTCGTCTTTCAGAACATCACCGAGCAGGCAGGGCTAGGGAAGTGGCACTACACCAGCGGCACGCCGGGAAAACAGTTCATCCTGGAAACGCCGGGCTCCGGCGTAGGCCTGATCGACTACGACAACGATGGCTGGCTCGACATCTACTTCGTCAACGGGTCAACCTACGAAGCGCTGACGGGCAAGGGACCGGCCCCGCACGCTGCCCTCTTCCACAACAACCATGACGGCACCTTTACCGACGTGGCTGCGAAGGCCGGCGTGACCAATGACCGCTGGGGCTTCGGCGTGGCTGTCGGCGACTACGACAACGACGGCTGGCCCGACTTGTACGTTACGAACTACGGCAAGAATCGGCTCTTTCACAACAACCACGACGGCACCTTCACGGACGTGGCCGAGAAGGCCGGTGTGACGGTCGGCGGCTGGTCCACCGGTCCCACCTTCGGCGACTACGATGGAGACGGACGGCTGGACCTCTTCGTGCCCGGCTACGTGCACTATGACAACAACCAGCCGCCCACACCCGGAAGCCCGTCAGCGAACGCCCTGGCCGGTTGCCAGTTCCGCGGAGCCCCGGTCATGTGCGGGCCGCGCGGCCTCAAAGGCGAGCACGACCACCTCTTCCACAACAATGGCGACGGCACTTTTACCGATGTTTCGGAGAAGGCCGGGGTCAGCGACCCAAACGCCTATTACGGGCTGTCCAGCCTCTTCGTGGACCTCAATAACGACGGCAAACTGGACCTGATCGTGGCAGACGATTCGACCCCGAACTATGTCTACCTGAACAAGGGCAACGGCACCTTCGATGACATCAGCTACGCCTCCGGGTACGCGCTGAATGAGAACGGGCGCGAAACTGCCTCCATGGGCATTGCCGCCGGTGACTATCAGAACAACGGCCGCATCGACCTTTTCAATACCACCTTCTCGGACGACTACGACGTTCTCTATCACAACGATGGCGACGCCAACTTTACCGATGTCAGTTATCAGGCCGGCGTGGCCGAAGCGACGATTCCGTTCCTTGGCTGGGGTGACGGCTTTATCGATTACGACAATGACGGCTGGAAAGACCTCTTCATCTCCAACGGACACGTGTACCCATCGGTGGACAAGAATGAGTGGGGCACCACCTTTGCTGAGCGGCCGCTGCTCTTTCACAACGTGAAGGGGCAGAAGTTCGACTTGGTGCCGCCCGTGAAGGGAACCGGGCTGGCAACGGTGCAACCGGGGCGCGGCGCCGCCTTTGGCGACCTGTTCAATGACGGCAAGCTCGATGTCGTGATCAACAACATGGACCATACGCCGACCCTGCTCCGCAACGTCAACCCCGACCACCACCACTGGGTAGGGCTGAAGCTGGTCGGCGGCGCAAAGAGCCCGCGTGATGCAGTGGGTGCGGCGGTGTACCTGACGGCGGGCGGGATCAAGCAGCGGGGCGACGTTCTCAGCGGGGGCAGCTATGCTTCCTCAAACGACCAGCGCGTGCATTTCGGTCTCGGAGACGCGACCACGGTCGAAGCCGTCGAGGTGCACTGGCCAAGCGGCGCGGTGGAGAAGGTCAGCCTGCCTGGCGTGGACCGGTTTTACACCCTGGAAGAGGGCAAAGGCGTGGTGAACGCCGGAGCGGCGCGGGGAAAAGGAAAGTAAGTGGATCGGCTTTTATGGCCGATCGCAACAAAAACAAAGCCCCGGTTCTAACCGGGGCTTTGGGGATCGGCACTGCTTAGCGAACGGCAGTAGTAGCAAACTTCTTCACCATGGCGAGCAGCAGCTTGCGGTCGCTGTCGTTCAGGTTCGAAGAATAGCGTCGGATCTGTGTCAGAAAACGAAGCTCGTCGTCCGTAAGCTTCTGGACGTCCATATCGTGGCCCAGCGAATCTTCCGCGAAGAATTGGGCGAGCGGCATATCCAGCGCGTCGGCAATCTTGGCAAGTGTGTCCAGCGACGGTATGGTATGCCCGTTCTCCACCCGTGACAAATAGCACCGGAGCAGACCGGTGCGCTTCTCAATATCTCCCTGTGATAAGCCTTTTTGCAGCCGATGTCCCCGGATAGTTGTGCCGATCTTCATATGTGTCCGTCTTCCGATCACCTCGCCTTGTCAGGGTTTCGAAAGGCGAAGTTGATGTTGAGGTGTTTGCAGTATGGTTAACACGTAGAAACGTCACAAGCAAGCAAAATTTTCGCACAACCCTGAAATATGTACCGGTCTGCAACTTTGGTAGAGGCCAGTGTGGTAGAAAGGTCGCACATTGACCGGATGCACCGCGTACCTCCGCTATGGCCGCCCGCCGAGCTTGTTAGCAAAGAAGTTAATGGTGCGCTGTTGCGCATCCGCCGCATCCGCAGCACGGTAGCCCGCCTTGTTGTTGGGATTCTCAAAGGCATGACCCGCATCCGGGTAGATCTTCACATCTACGGATTTCCCGATCTTCTTGAGCGCAGCGGCAAAAGCCTCGACGCTGGCCGGCGGGATGCCCATGTCCTTGCCGCCGAAGTTGCCGAGCACCGCGGCGTGGATTCCGGCAAGCGCCTTCGGGTCCGTCGCGAGTGCGCCGTAGTTGATAGATACCGCGCGCAGAGCTGGATCGGCAATCGCGAGTTGGAGCGCATATCCGCCGCCCATGCACCAGCCCACGGCGCCGATACGGCTCGCGTCCACGTCTGGCCGCGATGCCAGATAATGCACCGCCGCCACCAGGTCGCGCACGCCGCGGTCCTGGGGCAACCCCCGCATCAGCTCATGAGCCTGCTCCGGATCGGTGGCGACCTGTCCACGGTAGAGGTCCACCGCAAGCGTCACATACCCATGGCTCGCCAGATCGCTGCTCTGCTCCTTCACCCAGTCATTCAGGCCCCACCACTCGTGAATGACAACGACGGCCGGGTGTTTGCCCGGTCCGGACGCTTGATAGAGCAGAGCGTGCGCCGTCTCAGCCCCACTGGGAAAGCTGACAGGCTGGCCGGCAGTATTGGCCGCGAGGACGCCAGTACCGGCGAAAGTGCCGAGAAGAACGGCGAAAAAGCGCAGGATATGCATAGAATGGACTCCAATCTTATGAGTACCAGCAATCAGTATTGCGAATCGCGGAAGGCTCGGCAAGTCCAGCGGCGCGGCATATTGTTGTCACACACAAGAGTTCCAGATCAGTTCGTTTCAAAGTTCGGTAATGGCACATCTCCAGCTTTGTAAATGACATCGGACGGTGTGGGCGCTGAGGCCAGATCATGGGCAAACTGACAGATGCGAAGCGACTGGAAAATGCGTGGGCTGTCATCAAGACGGTCTACGACGAACTCTTCCGCACGCGCGCCTTTGTCATCTCGGCAGCACTCGCTTTCTACTTTCTTCTCTCGCTGATTCCGCTGTTGATCGTTGCCTCCGCGCTCCTGGGTTACCTGCCGATCCCGAACCTTTTCGCCCAGTTGCTCGACATGATGGCGTCGTTCGTGCCGCCGGATGCGATGACCATGGTGGAAAAGATTGTCGCAAGCGTCCTCACTCCGCACCGCGTTGGGCTGCTCTCCTTCGGCATCCTGAGTTATCTGTGGGCTGCTTCGGGCGGGTTCTCAGCGACAATCGGCGCCCTGAATGTCGCGTATGACGTGATGGTGGAGCGAAGCTGGTGGCGCGACCGGGTGCAGGCGCTCCTGCTCACCTTTACCACTGGGGCATTCAGTCTGGTGGCGCTGCTGTGCGTGATTGCGGGGCCGCACTTCGGGCATTTCCTGATAAAGATATTCCCCATTCCCCGGCAGTTCGCCTATACCTGGCCGCTGATCCGCAGCGCCACCATGTTTGTCACCATTGTGATTGCAATTGAAGTGCTGTACTACCTGGGACCGAACCGGAAACAGCGCTTCCGCTCCACCCTTCCCGGCGCGATCCTTGCCGTGGCTGGATTCTTTGCCGGGTCCGCGGTGCTCGATCTGTATTTCGGCCACTTCGCCAATTACAACAAGACCTACGGCTCGCTCGGCGCGGTGATCATCCTGATGCTGTGGTTTTACGTGATCTCGCTATTCATCCTGATCGGCGCGGAGCTGAACGCGGAGCTCGCCAAGCGCAGGCAGCTCAGCATCCACGATCACAGCCGGCGCAATCCGTTCGATGAGCCGATCCCTGGTGTGCCGGCCGCGTGAGCCGGCTGCTCGGAAGCGGGTCGCGGTGAAGAAGCTGAGCAGCGCCTAGCTAAAAAGCGGTTAGCAAAACCGATTGCGAGCCGGTTACTATCCAGCCGCTTCTTCGCTCCATCACCCCATGTACATCCCGCCGTTTACATCCAGCACGTGGCCGGTGATGTAGGAGGCTCCTTCCGAGGCGAGAAACGCGACTGCATGCGCCACATCGGTGTCCGTGCCGGCGCGTCCGAGTGGGATCTGCGCCAGCATGGCGCTGCGTTGCTTCTCATCGAGCACTGCGGTCATCGCCGTCTCAATCAGTCCCGGAGCCACTGCATTCGCGGTGATGTTGCGAGAAGCCAGCTCGCGCGCCAACGATTTGGTGAAGCCGATAAGCCCGGCCTTGCTCGCTGCATAATTCGCCTGTCCGGCCTGCCCGGTTTCACCAACGATGCTGGCAATATTGATGATGCGGCCCCAGCGCGATTTCATCATCGCCGGAATCAGCGCCTGCGTCAGGAGAAAGGCGCCCGTCAGGTTCGTGGTAAAGACATCGTCCCAATCGGCGCGCTTCATGCGCAGCAGCAGGGTGTCGCGCGTAATACCGGCATTATTAACCAGAATGTCAACAGAGCCGAAACGGCCCACGGCTGCCTTAGCTGCCGCCTTGATGGAATCGTCGCTGGCGATGTCCAGCACATACACCTCTGCCTCGCCGCCCGCAGCGGCGATCTCGGCGGCAACGGACTGAAGCTTTTCGCTGTTGCGTGCTGCCAGCGCCAGGCGCGCGCCCTTGCGTGCCAGCTCCAGCGCACAGGCGCGGCCGATGCCTTGTGAAGCCCCGGTCACCAGCGCAGTCTTTCCGGCAAGGTTGGGCATAGTGTCGCGATTCTCCAGTGTTGAGTTCGGCCTGATTATAGCGGCTCGGGCGCGGTCAGGGGCCGGCGCGCCGCCAGTGCTTTCGCGAACTGCGCCGTGGCTTCGAGCGACCAGATGTACACCACCAGTTCGCGTGCGTAGAACAGCAGCGGCGCAGTGTCCGGCAGTTGCAGGCCAAATGCGGTCGGCAGATCGTTGCGTTCAAATTCGGCCTCCGCCTTTTCCAGCGGCCAGGGCACGTGGTGAATATCGCCCTGGAAGAGCTGTCCTTTGCGGTCGGTTGTGTACAGCCGGTAACGCTCCGTTAGGAAGTATTCGATCGTGCCCGGGCAGTTCTGGGCTAAAGCGGTGCTCGGCCCCAGGCTGCGGTATCGCGCGCGAAAGCGCACCGGACGCGGTGACAGGTGACGGTCACTGCTATACAGGAAATCCCGATCTCCTTGCTCCCGGTGCTGCATGCGGGCCCAATAGTATGGCAGGTGGAAGAACATGCGGGCCACTGAAACAGCCAGCGGATTGGCCGCATCCAGCGAAAAAAAATAGACACCAGCAAGGTTGGTATTGCGCTCGCGTACATAGGTGCGCAGGTTGAGCTCCGGAAAACGGTTTGCGCCGGGCACGCTGGGCAGCCCTTGCATGCGGATCCGGTCCATGGAAAACGGCACGACCCCAATCCAGGCGGAACCGTCGAACGTATCCGGCTCCAGGCCTCGAGGAAGATGCGTGGCAAGTTTCGCCGAAGAGATGGGCCAATGCGCAAACAGCAGGTCGTTCCACCGCTGCGTCATTCTCCATGGCCGCTTGGGCAAAGGCCAGGGACGATGCTTGACTGTCGAAAGAACGTCTAGCAAAATGTCGGCCTCCAGCCGCAGGAGAGATTTCACTCCCCAACTCCGCTCCCTAGACTAGCGAAGGAGCGGGAGCGAGGCAATCTTTGTCGGAACCAGTCGTCCGTGCTTTTCACTTCTATGCCGGCGATATTCGGCGTATAAGGCGAAGGCGACTCATTTCCAAACTGGAAGGGCAACGCATGCGCGTCTCCCGTTTCTGTGCTTCCCTGGCTTGCAGCATTTTTTCTGTCTTGTTCCCGCTCTCGCTTCAGGCGCAAGCGCCGGTCCGCATCCTCGCGCCGTTAGACGAGGGTGCACGCATCACCCTGCGCGGCAATGTCCCGCCACAGACACGCCATGCCGCGGACCTGGGCGAAGTAGCCCCGGCCACGCCGTTGCGCCGCATGCTGCTGGTGCTGAAGCTCGGGGACGAGCAGGACACAGCGCTTCGCCAGCTCATCGAAGACCAGCAGAACGCTGCATCCCCGAGCTTCCACCAGTGGCTTACTCCGGCACAGTTCCGCGCCCGCTTCGCTCCGGCTGCGGAGGACCGGCAAGCCGTTACGCAATGGCTCGCCTCCCACGGCTTCACTATCGACCGCATCAGCAGCTCCGGCTCCATGATCGAGTTCTCCGGAACAGCCGGTGCCGTTAAGCAGGCTTTCGGCACCGGTATCCACCGCTACCTGTTGCAGGGCAACGACACTGCTCCGCAGAGCGAATTACACATCGCCAACGCCGCCGATCCCCAGATTCCAGCAGCGCTGGCCGGCGTGGTTGCCGGAGTGGCAAGCCTGAACGACTTCCGCAAGACTCCCGGCGTTCACAAGCTGGGGCCCGCCAACCGCATCGGCAACACATCGACCTGGCAGCCGCAGTTCACGATTAACGCCCAGCCTTCGGCAGTGCACTATCTCGCGCCTGGTGATTTCGCCAAAATCTACAGCACCGCGCCGCTGTACGCGAGCGGCATCGACGGCTCGGGGCAGACCATTGCCATTGTTGGCCGCACTAATATCAACCGCTCCGACGTGCAGCTCTTCCGCCTGGCCTTCGGCCTGCCCGCCAACGATCCCAAGATCATCCTGGACGGCGTGGATCCGGGCGATTTCGAAGGCAGCAGCGACGAGAGCGAAGCCGACCTCGATGTGGAGTGGGCCGGCGCCGTTGCGCCGAAGGCCACCATCGACTTTGTCGTCTCTCAAAGCACTGACGCGACGGACGGCGTCGACCTGTCCGCCTTGTACATCGTTGACAACAATCTCGCGCCCGTACTCAGCACCAGTTATGGTGCGTGTGAGGCGAGCCTGGGCGCAACGGAGCTCGCCTTTTACAACACGCTTTGGGAGCAGGCGGCCGCGCAGGGCATTACGGTCGTGGTCGCCAGCGGGGACAGCGGAGCCGCGGCTTGCGATGCCGCAGGCGGCCTGCCTGCCTCCAAGGGGCCAGCCGTAAATGGAATCGCATCCAGCCCATACGCCATCGCCGCGGGCGGGACAGCGTTCAACGAGAATGGGCAAGACGCAAATTACTGGTCTGCGCAAAACGGACCGGATCAGTCTTCCGCGCTCGGCTACATTCCGGAACAGGTCTGGAACGAAAGCTGTTCGGACATCACGCAATGCGGATTCATCAGCCTGTACAGCAGCGGCGGCGGCCCCAGCGCTCAGTACCCAAAACCGCCTTGGCAAAACGCGCCGGGTGTTCCGAACGATGGCAAGCGCGACCTGCCGGACATCTCCCTGGCTTCAGCGGCGCAGCATGACGGGCTTCTGTTGTGCCAGGACGGCATCTGCATTACTGATAGCACCGGAGCGCTCATTCAGGCCGAGGTGGTCGGCGGCACCTCGGCTGCCGCGCCCGCCTTTGCCGCGGTGATGGCGCTGGTGAATCAGAAGACCGGCGCGCGCCAGGGGCAGGCAAACTTCGTGCTGTACCCTCTGGCCGCAAGCCAGACGGCGAACTGCAACGCCAGCGGGCCGCCCGCGCCCGGCTGCATCTTCAATGACGTTACGGCGGGAAACAACACTGTGCCCGGGCAGGCCGGATACAACGCCGCGCCCGGCTACGACCTCGCAACAGGGCTCGGCTCCGTCAACGCGAACAATCTTGTGAATGGCTGGGGCAGCGTCGTCTTCCGCTCCACCACGACGCAACTGCAGGCGGCGAGCACGCAACTGCAGCACGGCCAGCCGGTGAACCTATCCGTAACAGTTGCGGCAAAGAGCGGCACACCTTCCGGCGCCGTTTCTCTGCTGGCCGGCACGGCAGCCGCTGTCGTTCTCGGTGAACTCAACAACGGCACCTACACCGGTACACTCGCGAACCTTCCCGGAGGCTCCTACTCCCTCCAGGCTACCTATGGCGGCGACGGCGCCTATGCCGCGAGTCTGTCGAATGCGCTGCCCATTACGGTCGCTCCGGAAGCCAGTTCCACTTCCTTCGCCATAGATACATTTGACAACTCCGGCAAACTTGTTCCAACGGGGTCTGTTTCCTACAGCAACGTGGTGTACCTCCAGACTTCCGTTGCTGGCGCCTCGCATCAGGGTAATGCCACCGGTACGGTTACATTTACCGATACCTTCAACGGAGTCGCCATCAGACTGGCCTCCTCCGCCCTCAACAGCCAGTCCGGCATCCTCACATACAACGACACTCTGGCCATCGGCACGCACTCCATTGTAGCCAGCTATTCCGGGGACGCGAGCTTCAACCCGAGCGCATCGGGCCCGGTCAACATCACGGTTACGAAAGGCTCATCAGATACCCTTCTTTTTCTGCCTTCCGGTTCGCTGCCCAATCAGCCTGTGACCTTGCAAGCGCTTGTCATCGCCAATGGCTATGGCGCGCCTACCGGCACCGTTCAGTTCTATAACGGCTCCGCGCCGCTCGGCGCTCCAGTGCAGGTTAAGCAGCAGGTCGCCACCCTTTCTACCTCCCAGTTAGCCGCTGGCTCCAATACGATCAAGGCCACCTATGCTGGCGACGCGGCCTTTGCCGGCTCTGTCTCAACGCCCGCAAACATTTACATCGGCAACCCTGATTTTCAACTCGGAATCAACCCCGGCAATCTGACCGTAACAGCAAGCGCGCCCGGGAAAGCCACGCTGCTGTTGTCGCCCGGGCCGGGGCTCGGCTACGGGGGCGACGTGACATTCAGCTGCTCCGGGCTGCCCGCCAACGCATCCTGTACATTTCAACCGGCAACCGTGACCTTGGACGGCTTCACAACTGCCAGCACCGCGGTCACCATCGCGTCCACGGGTGCTCACGCCTTCCTGGCGCCGCGCAATCGGCCTCTCTTCCGCGATGCCGGGGCGCTTGGTGGTATCAGCGTGTCTGGAGCGCTTCTGCTTTTCTGGCCCACGCGGCGCCGGCGCATGGGAATCCTTCTCGGGAGCGCCCTGGTGTGCATCGCTGCGGCATGCGCGGGATGCGGCGGCGGCTCGTCCTCATCCGCTACGACGACAACGCCCGCGAGCACGCCTCCACCGGCCGCCTCCGGCAATCCTGTGATCGTGACGATCACGGCGACCGCGACCTCGAGTGTGGGCAATCCGGTTGGAGCTTTGACTCATAGCGTGACCATCGCGGCCACCTTCCAATAAACTCGGCGCTTCCGCCAGCTTTGCCGGCTCTGATTTCCGGAGGCCCTCGCTTGCGCATATTGCGCCGCACGGGGTCAGCGGTATGCTGGAGGCACCATGCCTGAACTTGCCACCCCTCCCCCCGCAAATCCCAGCTCCGCTGCTGCTGAACGAGCGCGCAACCAGACAGAGGTATTTGCGATCCATGGCGCCGACCCGGAAGTGCTGGCCTATGCCATGGCGAAGTATTCGCGCTCGGCCCTTTCCATGAAGCAATCGCTGCGGGAAATCAGCTCCCAGCGCGCCGAGCAGTTCCTGAACACCTTCTACTTCCAGTACGGACACCGCTCCATTGCCGACCTGGCGCACATCGCATTCGCCATTGAACGGTTGTCGTTGCTCGCAGCCATAGTGCTCGTCGATGAGCAGCGCTGGGACGGGCAGGAGCGCTCTACGCGGTATCAGAACTTCCGCAAGAGCGGCTGGTATCTCCCCAGCTTCGGGGCGAATGCGCAAGGCGAGAATGGACTGGAGAGCGAGGCAGAGCGGCTGTACACCAGCACCATCGAAGACCTCTTCACCGCTTACCATCAGATTTCCGAGGGCGTATTCGCCTCCCTGCGGGAGAAGACTACACGGCCGGAGGAGATGAAGCAGGAAAGCTTCGACCGCACCTTACGGGCGCGGGCCTTCGACGTAGCGCGCTACTTGCTGCCGCTGGCCACGAATACGTCACTGGGACAGATCGTGAATGCGCGCACGCTGGAAACGCAGGTCTCGCGGCTCCTTTCCGACCCGCATGCCGAGATCCGTGAACTGGGCGAACGGCTGCGTGCTGCAGCCTCCGGCACGGCATGGAATCTGCAGGGCGAGGCTTTGGCCGGGATACGCGACGAGCTCCGAGAGCATGCCCCGGAGCTGGCCGGAAGAGCGGAAGCCGTGCTGAATCGCGAGGTAAAGGTCGCTCCGACTCTGGTGAAATACGCCGCGCCGAACCCGTATCAAATCGAGACGCGCGCGTCGCTGGAAACCGCCGCTGCCGAGGTGATGCAAGGCGTCGCAATCGCGGCCGCCCCGGTAGTCGATCTGGTGGAGCGGAGCGAGCCGCTCGAAGTGGAACTCGCCGCCACCTTGCTTTACAGCGCATGCCATTACCCCTTCCGGCAGGTCCGCGACCGGGTCGCGGCCTTGAGCGTGGCGGAACGGGACCAGATCATCGCGCTTGGAGTGGAGCACCGTGGAAGCCACGATGAGTTGCTGCGCTCGTTTGCCGCGGGGCAGGCGCTGCGCTTCGACATCCTGATGGACATAGGCGGATTCCGCGATATGCACCGCCACCGCCGGTGCGTGCAGATCCTGCAGAGCTTTACCGCAGCCCACGGCTGGGAAGTTCCCGAAGGCCTGGCTGAAGCAGGGCTGGCGCCGGAGTACGACGCAGCCATGCAGTGCGCGCATCACGCCTTCCGCACCGTTGCGGCGAGCGGCATTGCCGAGGCGGAAGGAACGGCGCGCTATCTGTTGCCCCTGGGCACCCGCTGCCGGTCGCTCTTCAAGATGGATTTCGCTGAGGCGCTTTATATTGCCGAACTGCGTTCCGCGCCGCAGGGCCACTTCTCCTACCGGCGGATCGCATGGGAAATGTACCGCGCCGTGGAGCAGCAGTATCCGGCCCTCGCGCACCTCTTCCGTGTAACGGATATCCGGGAGCGGGTGGACCTGCTAAACCGCTGATAAGTAAAGAGATCAGGCCTGCAACAAAGGTAACGAAATCTGTGATTTTAGCCTTCGCCAATCCTTCGCCGGTGCTAAAATAAAGCTATCGCGAGCAACAATTTGTACTCAAGACGGAGCCTGAAATTTCAGCTCTGTGCACTGCCAAGTGTGGCTGGATGTGCGATTCAGAATTGGAGAGTTTCCGTGGCAGATGATCGTTCCCGCGCTATCGATCTAGCGCTTTCTCAGATCGAAAAACAGTTTGGTAAAGGTTCCATCATGCGCCTCGGCAGCAAGGAGGCCATCGTTCCTATTTCCGTGATCTCTACCGGATCGATCTCGTTCGACGCGGCGCTGGGTGTTGGCGGGGTACCGCGCGGGCGTGTTGTTGAGATCTTCGGGCCGGAATCTTCGGGCAAAACCACCATCACGCTGCAGATCATTGCCGAAGCCCAGAAGATGGGCGGCATGGCTGCGTTTGTGGACGCGGAGCATGCGCTTGATCCCGTATACGCCAGAAAGCTTGGCGTCGACATCGACAACCTGCTTATTTCCCAGCCGGATTACGGCGAGCAGGCGCTTGAGATCACCGAGGCCTTGGTGCGTTCCGGCGCCATCGACGTCCTGGTGGTCGACTCCGTCGCGGCGCTTGTGCCCAAGGCTGAGCTCGATGGCGAAATGGGCGACTCCCACATGGGACTGCAGGCGCGCCTCATGTCGCAGGCCCTGCGCAAGCTGACTGGCACGGTATCCAAGTCGCGCACCTGTTTGATCTTTATCAATCAGATCCGTGAAAAGATCGGTGTCATGTTCGGCAATCCCGAGACCACGACAGGTGGCCGCGCGCTGAAGTTCTACTCCTCCATGCGCATCGATATCCGCCGCATCGCAGCGGTCAAGGAAGGCGACGTGGTCGTTGGCTCGCGCACCAAGGTCAAGATCGTCAAGAATAAAGTCGCGGCGCCTTTCCGTGAGGCGGAGTTCGACATCTTGTACGGTGAAGGGATCTCCCGTGAAGGCGACGTGCTCGATCTGGCGGTGGCTAACAACATCGTCGAGAAATCAGGCGCCTGGTTCAGCTACTCGGGCGAGCGGATCGGCCAAGGCCGCGAAAATGTCCGGCAATACCTCAAGGAACATCGCGATACATTTCGACCGCATCCACGCGCAGTTGCGGGACAAGCTGGGCATCGGCAAGGTGAAGGAAGCCGAGGTGCCTTCGGTGCCGGTCAACGGTGCTGCGATCGCGCAAGAGGCAGTACGTCCGGCTGCGCGGCGGCCCCAGGCCTAGATCGGACTTCAAAATAAAAGCGGAGCCTGTCGCAGGCTCCGCTTTTATTTTGGGCAAAGTCCTCGGGCATTCTCAGGCCACCAATTCTTCTTTGGCGACCACCCGTAGTCATCTGAGGAGCCGGCTGTAAATCGGCCGGGTAAAAGGGAGGTCGCGGACCGACCCATGCGCCGGGAGCTCCCCAGCGCGCCAGAGCAACACCAGCGTACAACTATTGTTGCAGATATTGTTGCGCCAAATTACGCCACGAACGCAGTCGGCCATGGCCCTGAGTGCGTCATGCCCAGTGCAAACCGCTTTGCTTCTTTCCCCCCGCGAGTCATACAATCCCGATGACGTGAATACAGTCAAAGCCATTTACCCCGGCAGCTTCGACCCTCTGACGAACGGCCATCTCGACCTGATCGCGAGGGGCGCGAAGATTTTCGATCACCTGGTAGTGGCAATTCTGAAGAACTCTGAGAAAAGTCCCCTCTTCGACGTACCCGAACGGCTGGAGATGCTGACCGAAGCCACACGGGAGATCGAGAATGTTTCCGTGTCCACCTTTGACGGCCTCCTGATCGACTTCGTCCGCGCCGAGCAGGCCCAGGCGATCGTCCGCGGCATTCGCGCCATCAGCGACTATGAATACGAACTGCAGATGGCACTCATGAACCGTCGTCTGGCGCCGGAACTCGAAACTGTCTTCATGATGCCGGCCGAAAAGTACTCGTACCTGAGCTCGCGGCTGGTCAAAGAGGTCTTTCGCCTCGGCGGCTCGGTGGACGGGCTGGTGCCGGCCATCGTCATCGACCGGCTGCGGACGCGGGTGACTCGCTAAGCCGCGCCCCGGGGGAAGGATCAGACGGAGCTCATCGCAAACCCGCGCGCGGCTTCGAGCAGCTTCTTCACTGATTCCTTGGAACATGATTCGGAGTAGAGCCGCAACAGCGGTTCGGTACCGGACGCGCGCAGCAAAAGCCACGTTTCTGCGCCATTCGGCTTGGTCCGGGCTTCCGGATTGTCGAGGAAGAATTTGATCCCGTCGAGGGTCTCTACCCGCAGCACCGGCATACCGGCAAACTCCTGCACGCCGGCGCTGGCGCGCGCGATAGCGGCGTTCTTGATCGCATCCGGGATGTGCATATCGAGGCGGCCATAATGGTGCTCGCCATATTCCTGCTGCAAACTCTCGACCAACTGGCCCAGTGTCTGGCCTTCCTCCGCCATCACATTGGCGAGAAGCAGGCAATTCAGCAAACCATCCCGCTCCGGCAGATGCCGGCTGATGCCAATGCCGCCGGACTCCTCTCCGCCGATCAGGATGTCCTTTTCGAGCATCAGGTCGCAGACATACTTGAAGCCGATGCCATGCTCATACAGCGGGCGTCCATGCTTCGCGGCGATGCGGTCGAGCATCCTGGAAGTATTAAACGCGCGCGTCACCCCGCCCGGCCAGCCTTTGCGTTCGAGAAGCCAGCGCAGCAGGATCGCGAAAATCTTGTTCGCATCGACGAAATTCCCGTGCTCATCGACGGCTCCCACGCGGTCCGCGTCGCCGTCCGTGGCCAGTCCGGCCTGGCAGCGCTCGGCGACGACGGTGTCCTGGAGCGCGCGCACGTGCGGTTCAATGGGTTCGGGGTTGATGCCGGGAAAGAGGGGGTCGGTATTGGCTCGTATTTGGACGAAATCGACGCCAATTCTGCTGAAAATGCCCGCTAAAACGCCGCTTCCGGCGCCGTACATACAATCCACGGCAAAGCGAAGACCGGAGCGCGCGATCAGGCCGAGATCGGCAAAGCGCGAGATTGCCTCGATGTAGGCTTCGCAAAAATCCGCCTCTTCAATGGCAGCCGGGCCCGTTGAAGCGCGGAGCGGTGCACCGAGTGCGCCTTCGATCGCCGCCATGATGGAGGGCTTGCCGGACCCGCCATAACTGGCCTTGTATTTCACGCCATTCCACTGATACGGATTATGGCTGGAGGTGATCATGATGCCTCCAGCTGCCCCGGTGCTACGCACCGCGTAGGAAAGCGCCGGAGTGGGCGTTACACCACGGGCCAGGCGCACAGGGATGCCGGAGCCGGCCAGCACCTCCGCCGCAGCCTTGGCGAAGTCTCGCGAGCCAAAGCGGGTATCGTAACCGATACAGATACCTTTGGCTGCATCTTCGTGCTGGTGCACATAGCTGGCGATCGCGGCGCTCGCCAGCCGCACGTTGCTGAAAGTGAAGTCGTCAGCAATGATGCCGCGCCACCCATCGGTGCCAAACTTAACGGGATTCGTCTTGGTCATGCGTCCAATCTGGAATAGAGGATTCGGGCGGGCTGCGCTGGAAGAAGCCGGCTAGAGCAAATCCGGCCGGCCGACAGCCGCCAGTTCTTTTGCCATCTTGCCTACATCCTGGCAGCGCTCTCGTGTCGTGACCAGAAGGACATCGCCCGTATCGACCACAACCAGGTCGCGCACTCCGACCAGCGCAACGAACTTGTCCGGGCTGTAGGCATAATTGCCGTGCGACTCCATGGCGTGGTGTCCGGCTGCTTCAATCACGTTGTCGCCTGCAGGAGGAGCGATTGCATGCGACAGCTGGTGTTCGTAAAGCGCCGCCCAGGAGCCCAGATCGTTCCAACCGAAGTTCGCCGGGATACAGAAAAGTTGAGAATGCTGTTCGCCCTTGGCCGAGCGCGGCTCCAGCACGGCGTAATCGATGGAGATGTTTTCGCAAAGCGGGTACAGTTCGCGAAAGGTCTCTTCAAATGCGGGCGTGCCATGCGCGGCGGCAATTTTTTCGAGATGAGGCGCGGTTTCCGGCAGGTGCTCGCGCAAGGCATTGGCCAGAGTGCGTGCGCTCCAAAGAAAAATCCCGCTGTTCCAGTGGTAGTTGCCGGCTGCCAGGAAACCTTCGGCCCGCTGCAGGTTTGGCTTTTCGGTGAAGCGGCGCACGCGCAAAGCACCCACGGCTGAAGAGGCATCGGCAGCAGAGCCAGTCTCGATATAGCCGTACCCGGTCTCCGGTCGTGTTGGCTTGATGCCGAGCACGATGATGTTTGCACCAGCAGCCGCGATTCGTATGCCTTGCTCAATGACGCGCAGAAACTCCGGCTCGTCCGCGATGACGTGGTCGGCGGGGAACATGCCCAGCACTGCGTCGGGGTCCGTGCGCTCGATCAGGAACGCGGCCAGCCCCGCTGCCGGGGCAGTATTGCGCGCCACCGGCTCGCAGATCACATGTTCCTTCGGCAGCGGAGCGAGTTGGCCGCAGATGGTATCGGAAAGCAAGTCGTTGGTGACGACCCAGATGTCCTGGGTGCGCGCAATCGGCGCCAGGCGGTCCACTGTGCTCTGAATCATGGTGCGCTCGCCGTCGAGAGCCAGCACCTGCTTGGCCAGGGAGCGGCGGCTGCGCGGCCAAAAGCGCGTGCCGCTGCCGCCGGCAAGAATGATGGGACGGAAGTCGCTACCGTTCAGCATCGTCGCTCTATGGTAGTGGAAATAGCGCGGCACGCAACAGCCAACGCAGTGTAGCAAGTGACCGATGGGTCAGTGGACAACTGATAAACGTCTCGGCGCTCTGGTTTACGCACGCTGGAGCTTCTACGCACGCTGGAGCTTCTACGACGCACGCTGGAGCTTCTACGCACGCTGGAGCTTCTACGCACGCTGGAGCTTCTACGCACGCTGGAGCTGTTGAAAGAACGCCGCCATTCTCCGGAGCCCTTCTTCGATGTCCGCGTGGCACACGGCATACGAGAGCCGGATATGTTCCCCGGTGCCGAAGGCCTCACCCGGAACCGTAACCACGCCGGCTTCGTGCAGAAGGCGCGTGGCGAGCTCAGTTGCGGTGCGGATGCCGCTCGCGCCGAGATATGCGGACACATTCGGGTACACGTAAAAAGCGCCTTCCGGCGTGGTGCAGGTGATGCCGGGAATCTCCCGAAGCAGCGTAAGTATGCGGTCGCGCAGGGAGCGATAGTCGGCGCGCATCTCCGCCACGCACTCCTGTGAGCCGTTGAGCGCCGCAACGCCCGCTTTCTGCACAATGGCCGCGGTCGAGGAGGTGGACTGGCTTTGCAGCTTGCTCATGGCCACGATCAGCGGCTTGGCAGCAAGCGCAAACCCGGCCCGCCAGCCGGTCATCGCGTAGGTCTTCGAGAGCGAGCCGAGCACCACCAGGTGTTCCTTTGCATACGTAAAGCTGCCGCCGGAGAAGGGCGCCTCTTCGTATTGCAGGTAAACATAGCATTCGTCCAGTAGGAGATAGATGCCGCGTTCGTGCGCCAGTTTCACTATGCGAGCGAGGTCGTCCTTAGCAATGACCGAGCCCGCGGGGTTGGAGGGCGAGTTCAGGATGATGGCCTTGGTGCGCGGAGTGATGGCACGCTCGATCGCCTCGGCGGTGATGCGGAAGTTATCGGCTTCGCTGGTCGGCAGATACACGACTTTGCCGCCGGCGTACTGAATGATGTCCTTGAAGGAAACCCAGTAGGGAACCGGCAGGATGACCTCGTCTCCGTGATCGACCAGCACCTGGATGGCATTAAAGAGCGCGAGTTTGCCACCAGTGGTGAAGATCGCCTCATCCGGCGTGTATTCCGAGCCGAAGTCGGCGGCGTGCCGCTCCACGATAGCCCTCCGCACCTCCGGGATCCCGGCGACGACGGTGTAGCGCGTAAAGTTGTTTTCAATCGCAGCAATGGCGGCATCCTTGATATGCCGCGGCGTGGCGAAATGCGGTTCGCCGGCGCCGAAATCCACCAGCTTCACCCCCTGCGCGCGTAGCTTCGCCGCTTCCGCCGTAACGGCCATCGTGGCGGAAATCTCGATGCGGCTGATGCGTTCAGAAAAGGCGGGCAGAACTCCGGCGGATGCGCTCATGCATGTAGTTTGGCAGATTTCAGGCGGAGGGTGAAGCGAGATCGCCAGCGGAGCTGCGTTACCTTCTTCCGCTCAGCGCTGCCTCCGCCCGGGCGAGATCGGCTTCGGTATCCACGCCTATGGTGTCAAAGGGCGTGTCTTCGACGTAGACAGCAATGCCGTTCTCCAGCAGGCGCAGTTGCTCCAGGCGCTCCAGATGCTCCAGCGGGCTGGCCGAGAGTTGCGCGAACCGGGTAAGGGCGGCATGACGATAGGCATACAGTCCGAGGTGCTTGCGATAGTGGCCTGCGCCGTTGCTGTCGCGGTCGTATGGAATGGGAGCGCGTGAAAAGTAGAGCGCACGGCCGTTCGCATTGGTCACGACCTTGACTGTGTTTGGATTGTGGACCTCCTCGTGCGGGCAGGGCGTGGCCAGCGTCGAAACTTCCACTGCCTGCCCGCCGCGGTAGAAAGGCTGCAGCAGCGCGGAGATGTGCGCGGGCCTGAGCAGCGGTTCATCGCCCTGAATGTTGACGTAAATGTCCGCCGGGACGGAGCGCGCCACGGCGTGGACGCGGTCGCTGCCGCTGGGGAGGGAAGGGGAGGTGAGCATGGCCGTCCAGCCGCGCGATTCGGCAAGCGTCATGATCTCGTCTGAATCGGTGGCGATAATCACCTGGTCAAGCGCGCGCGAGGCGCGGGCCGCCTCGTAAACCCACTCCAGCATGGGTTTGCCTGCCAGCGTGCGTAACACCTTGTGCGGCAAGCGGGTGGAGGCCAAACGCGCCGGGATGACTCCGATGACAGTCTCTGTGTGTGCTTCAGCCATGCCGCCGCGTTCCTGCCTTTTCTGTTGAGTGCTCATCCTGTGGTGTTTGACGTTGCTGCGGACCGATCCGTCGCGGCAGGAGTGGTTTGACTCATACGGAGCCCTTCCGTAGGATGAAGGCTGGCTGGTTCCCAGCCGCTCCCTCCCCATACTCTGGCGGTGTAGCTCAGATGGTTAGAGCGACGGACTCATAACCCGTAGGTCAGTGGTTCGATTCCACTCACCGCCACCACTCCGGTCCACCTGCTCACGGCACATCGCAGGCTGGAGTCTGGATAGAGTAATGCGTCAGAACTGGAAATACAGAAATGATGCGCTTACCGAGGAAAATAGAAGAGACGCCAGAAACAGCAGGCCGACAACCAGGCTCCATTGCAACGACGGGCGCCAAAGGAGCGGAGCCCATATTCTGTCGGTCGCTCTCCCTTCTTCCGCCTGACCCAGGATCTGCTGTGTGTTCGGCATGAACCACACGATCGGAAAGAGAGCTAATACAAGCCAGCTCTTCGATGGAAGTGAATAGCCTGTGAAGCCATGCAGCCCTATCATTCTGCCCGCGAAAGAGATGGCGTCTGCAGTCGAGTTGGCCCGGAAGAAGATAAGGGCGAAGATCACGCAAAGATAGGTCACCAGCACCGATGCAGCATGACGCAGCGGCGAATGCGGTGCATGGGCGTGATTGTTTCCGCGCAGCAGGCGCCATGCGTGATTCACCGTAAGATAGATCCCGTGAAGGACTCCGAAGACAATGTATTGAAATCCCGCGCCATGCCATACTCCGGCCACAAACATGGTGGCGATGGTAGGCCAGGCAATCATGCCAACAAACCCTGACGGAGTGCGCGCAGCCTTGCGCGAAACCTTTTTTCCGGCGGCGAGCCTTCTTCGATTTACGGCCAGCGCCATGGGGTTATAGAGATAGAGGGTGATATAGCGGGTAAGTGTCATGTGCCAGCGTTGCCAGAACTCGATGATTCCGGCTGCCTTGAAAGGAGAATCGAAATTCATGGGGAAACGGATCGAGAACATCCGGGCCAGGCCGATGGCCATATCCGAGTAGCCTGAAAAGTCGAAGTACAGTTGCATCGAGTAGCAGAGCAAACCAAGCCACGCAGAGACGGCATGGAGTTCATGAACGTGACCAAACGTCTGATCCGCAACCGCTGCGAGATGGTCGGCGATGATGAGCTTCTTGGCCAGGCCCAGAACAAACCAGCTCAGCCCAAGCAATATGTCTTGCGAGTGCAATTGCAGTCTTACTTCCCTTGAAAGCTGCGGCATGATTTCCTTGTGGTGCAGGATCGGACCGGCTATCAGGTGGGGAAAGAAAGTCACGAAAAGGGCGTAGTTGGAGAAGCCCTCCGCTGTGGCTTCTCCTTGTGCTAGATCGACCAGATACGCTATCTGTGTAAAGGTGAAGAAAGAAATACCTAGAGGCAAAAGAACCGATTCCCAGGTCCGTCCGATAAACGTCGCGCGATGTAGGAAATTCAGGAATGGAAACAGGTATTTGAAGTAACAAAGCGCACCTAAGTTCAGGAGGATTCCACAGACAAGCCACGCATTCTTTAATGTTGAGGTTGGGGCCTTAGCAATCAGCCTGGATACTGCGAAGTTGATCAATATGGAGGCGATAAGGAGCAACGCGTACTTCGCATTCCAATACCCGTAGAAGACAACGGACATGGCCGCCAGCCAGCTGATTGCGGCTTTGCGGCCCAGCAAGCCGAGGAGTTGGAATCCGACCAGCGCTATCGGCAGAAAGCAGAGGAGAAATGGTGCGGTCGTGAAAAGCATGCGGCCCTGTATTGCTGCTGAGAATGTACTTCGGGCTGGCCAACGACTATTGAGCAGGCCTGGCCTGAATCGACAGGATCTGCTCCGCCAACTGCCGGGAGAGACGTTCCGCTCCCGTCTGTGTGAAGTGGACGTATGCCTGATTGTAGAGGCTAATAGGAAATTGCTGGTATGGATTATCTGCGACGCGATCCAATGCCCGGGCATCCTGCGCATACAGCGGATCACAGGTCGCGGTGGGTGCGATATCGAAGATGACATGATCTGCAGAGGCCGCGTATCTCTCTTTGTAACCAGTTATCACGGATGGATCGGGAAGCCGTCTGGGACCAACCTGGGCATCCGCCGGCTTACAGCTTTGGAAAGCGGGCTGCAGCAAAGAGAAGTGCGAGTTGACCTCTCCAGGGTTGAGGCGAGGCTGCGCATTCGGGTAGTTTCCCAGGATATTCCGAAGCGTTAGCACATAGGTGAACTGTAAGGCGTCGAGGACGGTATCCGGGTGCCGAAAGAAGGTTCGAGTCACTACAGCCGCTGGATAAAACCTGACTAGGGACGGTAAACCGTTCAGGGGTAACATATCGGAACGGTTCAAGTCTTTGTGCAGGTTATCGACGCTGAATTGAAGAATCAGATACTTTGGTCGAGAGTTATTGCTGAGAAATCTGTCCAGGGGATCGTGCCCCAGCAGGATCATCGCGTCCTGGGAGATCGCGATATTGCACGTCTTCAAGTGGCTCAACGGCTCGATTATATGAGGATCGAGACCGGTGATCGCCGTGGAATCACCAAAGATCAGGACGTCGCATCTGTTGTCGCGCGCAGTGTAGCCAAGCTCCGCAGCCTGGGCCCAGAAAGACTCGCCATACTTTGCGAAGAATTCCGTCCGGAGGATTGCGACAGCGCCGAGAAAACCTGTGAGCGGGACAGCTAATATGACCGCGATCAGGATCCATCGAGTGCCATGGGAGGTCGCAGTGCGGCTCCTGTTTTGCTCTTTTGTGCTTTCCGCCTCCAGCGTGTAAGGCAACTGCGCTTCCTCATCTCCGTGCTGTGGCATCGCCGGAACCCCTGATGCGTCAGGCAGCCGTCCAGGGATTCAACTTTATACTATGCAATGCCACGGAAGTGGCGTGCCGGGCAGCGCCGTCGTGCGATATGATCGAGGATACGGGTGAGTCATGTCCAAGTGGTTCCAGCGGTCGATCTTCGGTGTTTCTGTTCTTTTGATAGTTGGCGTGGTGTGGGGCGGTCTCGAGCCCAGCGGCGTGCGCGCCGGAACGCAAAAGGACGGCGCCTATCCGGAGATGGAAGTGTACAGCGAGGTTCTGAACAAGATTCAGAATGACTACGTTGTCGATCCCAATATGAACAACGTGACCGTAGGGGCGCTGCACGGGCTGCTGGAGTCGCTCGATGCGGATTCAAGCTACCTTACCCCGGCCGAATACAAGCTCTATAAGCAGCACCTCAGCGAAGGCACCGCTCAAGTGGGCATCAATATTTCCAAGCGCTACGGGTATGCCACCGTCGTTTCCGTAGTGCCGGGCAGTCCGGCGGACAAGCAGCAGATCCAGGACGGCGACATTCTGGAGTCGATCGGCGGCCAGTCAACGCGTGAAATGTCGCTGGCGATGATTCGCCTGATGCTCGACGGTCCGGCTGGATCCAACGTCAACTTTGCCCTGGTACGCCCGCGCAAGGCCGAACCCGAAAAGGTGACACTGGCCCGCACCACCGTGACGACGCCAGCACTGGGAGAGCAGCAATATGAGAGCGCCAGCATCCTGTACCTGCGGCCGATGGTGCTGACCAAGGAACGCGTCAACGAGATTGAGAGCAAGCTCAAGGGCATGCAGAAGAACGGCAATCACAAAGTGCTGCTCGATTTGCGCGATGTAGCCGAGGGCGACGAGGCCCAGGGCATCCGGCTCGCAAACTTCTTTCTACAATCCGGCACGATTGCCAGCCTGAGCGGGCAAAAGTACCCCACCCAGACCTTTACCGCGGAGAAAAACAAGTTCATCACGGCCGCGCCGCTGGTCGTGCTGGTCAATCATGGGACTTCCGGGCCGGGTGAACTGGTAGCCGCGGCCGTGCTGGACAACAAACGTGGGGATGTCGTCGGGGATCGGACCTTTGGAGAAGGCGCCGTCCAAAAGACGATGGAGTTGCCGGACGGCTCCGCGCTGATTCTTTCTGTGGCCAAATACGCCGCTCCGGATGGCAAGAAGATCCAGGACGACGCGGTACAGCCGAACGTGGTGGTTGCCTCGAACATGGATGACAGTGGTACAGAAGATCAAGCCGGAACCGCTGGCAACCAGGCGAAAGCAGAGCCACACCGCGCGGATGATCAGCTCAATAAGGGACTCGAAATACTAAAGGCCAAGAACGCCTAGCTGCAGAGCTGGCTGCGGCGTTTCATTAATGCGGGCCGCAATGCACAGCGTTAACATGCCTCATTGCGAGTTGTGTCGCTGAGCGCTATTCACCAACCCTGTTCCCCCGCCGTTTGCCTCTTCGTCCTTGCTGTCTGCAATGCTATGCTCGGCAGCTACGGATCCCATCTTGAGCCCAGTTACGAAGCCCCCATCCGCCGAGACTCGGGAGGCAGCCGGCATGCGTCCGCAGAGGTCGTCTATGTCCGCCGCGCTGCATGCGAGGGGGCGCAGGAAGGTTGCTGCTAGCGTCGCGGTCGCATTTCTTGTACTGTGCGCCGCGGTGACAGGCGCCGTCGCTGGGCTGCTCCTCGTCTACTCGGTCAATCTGCCGCAGATTGCAGACCTGGAGCATTACAAGCCAGCAACCGTCACGGAACTCTATGACATTCACGGCCGCGAGTTCGCCTCCTTTGCGCTCGAGCGCCGGGTGGTCGTCGCCTATCCGCAACTTTCGCCGCTGCTCCGCCAGGCCGTTATCTCTATTGAAGATAAGAATTTTGAAAGCCACTGGGGCGTAAATACGTTCCGCGTGGCCGGAGCCGCGCTGCACGACATTACCTCTGAAAGCCGGGCGCAGGGCGCTTCGACCCTCACTATGCAATTGGCGCGCAACCTGTTCCTCTCGCCAGAACGCACCTTTGGCCGCAAGCTGCAGGAGGTGTTTCTCGCGATGGAAATCGAGCGCTCCTTCACCAAGCAGCAGATCTTCACAATGTACGCAAACCAGATCTACCTGGGGCAGGGCGTTTACGGCTTTGAAGCAGGAGCCGAATACCTCTTCAGCAAACATGCCAGCGACCTCACCTTACCGGAAGCGGCGCTACTGGCCGGCCTGCCCAAAGGCCCGGTTGCGTACTCGCCGATCCTGAACCCGGACAAGGCATTTCGCCGGCGCAATACTGTTATCAACGCGATGCTCGAAGACGGCATTCTGACAGCGGCGGAGGCCAGTGCCGCCCGAGCCACGCCCCTGGGCTTGCGTGTGCAGCCCCCTGCGGCGAACGTTGCGCCGTGGTTCGCCGAAGAGGTGCGGCGCGAGCTGGAACGGAGGTTCGGCGCGGAAGAGGTGCACGGGGCTGGACTGAAGGTATACACCACTTTAGATCTGGAGCTGCAGCAGGCAGCCAACTCTGCCGTGCTCGACGGACTCGCTGCTTACGAGCGGCGGCGGGGCTGGAAGGGGCACCTGCAGAATGCGGCTGCGACCGCCGACTCCGCTGACCAGTTCCGTCATCCTGACTGGAGCGTTCCATTCACTTCAGGCAGCTATGTGCATGCAATGGTAGTCAACGTGCTCTCTGACCGAGTGACGGCGCGCATCGGTGCTTCGCGCATCGCGCTGGCGCCGGAGGATTGGGCGTGGACGGGGCAGAAGGACGCAACGGCCTTTCTGAAGGTAGGCGACATCATCTACGTCCATCTGCGGGGCGGGCCGGCTGCCGAACCGGTGCTGAGCGGCACGCTGGAGCAGGACTCCGGGGCGCAGGCAGCGCTGCTTGCGGTCGATAACGCCACTGGCGATGTGCTCGCGATGGTGGGAGGCCGCGATTTCCGCCTCTCGGAATTCAACCGCGCCACACAAGCGGAGCGACAAACCGGCTCCTCTTTCAAGCCTTACGTTTACACGGCAGCGGTTGAGGCGGGTGCGATGCCCGAGGAGACCATTCTGGACACGCCTGTCACCTTTGCCACCCCGAATGGGCCGTATACGCCGCACGACTACGAACCCAACTACCTGGGCAGCATGACGCTCCTGAAGGCCTTCGCTGAATCGCGCAACATTCCGGCGCTCCGGCTTGCCGAACGCGTCGGCATGCACAAGGTCATCGATACGGCGCACCGCTTTGGCATTGTCGGCAACATCCCGAGCTATCTGCCGGTCGCGCTCGGGTCAGTGGAAGCGACCCTGCAGCAGCAGGTAGCGGCTTACAGCAGCTTTCCGAATGACGGCATGCGCATTGCTCCGCACCTTCTGCGCAAGGTGACGAACGCCGACGGGTTGACTCTTTCCGAGGAGAACGGGAACGTGAACGAGTCAACGGACGTGAAGACGGCGCGCACCATGATGCGCTTTTTTGAAGAGGTCACGCGGAGCGGGACGGGAGCCGCGGCTGCCTCCTTGCACCATCCGCTCGGTGGAAAGACGGGTACCACGAACGACTTTACGGATGCCTGGTTCGTCGGTTTTTCGCCCTCTGTAACCTGCGGCGTGTGGGCCGGCTATGACGACCGGCAATCCTTGGGAGAAGGCGAGACAGGCGCGAAAACTGCCCTGCCAATCTGGATGAGCTTCATGCAATCCGCGATCAAGGGGAAAGACGAGGAGCAGTTTCCCGCGAGCGCTAAAACCAGCCACTAAGAACGGCCGTGCTCAGCCAAGCAGCCGGAAGTAGCGCCGCGCATAGGCCACATCGCGCCCGATCTGCGCCTTCAGCGCCTCCGGCGTGGGCCATTCCATTTCATCGCGTACCCGGGCCAGGAAGACCAACCGCAGCGGAGTGGTTTCCGTCAGGTCCACCGGGCGGAAATTCAGCAGATGGGTTTCGACAGAGAACCCCGCACCGGCAAATGTAGGACGCGTGCCGACATTCGTCACTGCTTCGAAGCACTCGCTCCCCACCCACATCTGCGTTACGTAAACGCCCTTTCCGGGGAGCAGCTCGTGATACTCGGCCAGGTTGATCGTGGGCACTGTGAGCACGTGTGCCGATACCCCTTCCGCGCGCCGCCGTTGAGCAAACGGAAAAGGGCCTGCCCAGCAGCCAGCGTGCGCGGCGTACGTCGCCACCAGCTACCAATTCGCGTATTTTGCTGCTCGATACAGCGATGCCCCGAATCTTGCGCGCAGGGTAGATATGTGCGGTGAAGCCGAGATCGTGGCCCAGACGCACGAGCTCCTGCACGCCACCTTCGGCCTTGTAGCCAAAGCGGAAGTTATCGCCCTCGTGTACCTCGATTGCGCGGAGGCTTTCGCGCAGGATACGGTGGGCGAACTCCGCTGCACTGAGCCGCGAAAGCTCGGGAGTGAAGGGAAGCGCAAGCACCGCATCGATACCGGTCTTTTCGAGCAGCGCGATGCGCTCCGGCAGCGGCGTGATGAGCTTGAGCGCAAGCGAAGGCCGGAGCACACGCGTCGGGTGCGGATCAAAGATCACCGCCACGCTCTTTGCGCGGCTGGCTTCCGCATGCTCCCGCACGCGGCCGAGGACATACTGATGCCCGAGATGAACACCGTCGAAGTTACCAATGCTGACGACTGTGGGTCCGAAGCTGGCCGGGATCTCGTCGAGAGCGCGATAAACGTGCATGCGTTCAGAGCTCGAAGGGAATGCGCAGTCCGTCATAGGCGAGCTGCATGGATTCCGGCAACTCCGGATCCACCTCGGCGTGAAGGATCTCGTGCGACATGTGGGTGAATAGCGCGCGCTCCACCCCGAGGCGCTCCGCCCATCGCACGGCGTCATCAATGGAGGCGTGGCTGGGGTGTGGCGTCTTGCGCAGGGCGTCCAGCACGACAACTTTCACGCCATCCAGCAAAGCCATGCTCTCGTCCGGGATGCTGCTCATATCCGTGAGATATGCGGCATCACCGAAACGGAAGCCGGTTACAACGATGTCGCCATGGGCAAGAGCGACGGGTTGAAAGGTGGCGCCACCGATCTGAACCGGCCCATGGAGCCGATGCAGCTCCACCCGCGGCCGTGTGGGGTAGCTGGCATCGGTCGCGAAGACGTATTCGAAGATCCGCTCCAGGACCTCCGCTGTGGGCTCATCGGCGTAAAGAGGCATCTTGCCCGAGCGCAGAAACGTGAGCGGGCGCAGGTCATCCAGGCCCAGGATGTGGTCCGCGTGGGGGTGCGTGTAGAACACGGCATCGATCTCGCGAATGCCGTAGCGCAGGGCCTGCTCGCGAAAGTCCGGCCCGGTGTCGATCAAGACACGATGCCCTTCCCACTCGATGGCAACAGACGGCCGCAGGCGTTTGTCGCGCGGGTCCGTTGAGGTGCAGGTGCGGCACGCGCAGCCCAGGGTCGGTACCCCCATGGACGTTCCGCTGCCCAGGATAAGGATGCTGGCGTTCACTCGCGAGGTAAGATGCCGTTTGCGGGCACTAGCGGATGCCCCCCGCGGGCCGCGGCGTCGCATGCGCGCTCGAAGAGATCGCATTGGTTATTTCGAGAAAGGTCATGCGAAGTTCAAACAGAGCATTTTGTAGCAGTCGCTGTTCCTTATCGGTCAGGTTCCCCTTGGTCTTCTCCGAAAGCACGTTGAGCATATCGATGCTCTGCCGAGCGCCCAGAATATCGACGCGCGGCTGCTCACCCGGCTGGGTGCCGGCGCCCAGTTGGAGTGCTGCGGTCATGTAGATGGACTGCACTAATTTGTCGAAGTTCATCTCGGACGCGGGCGGGCGATTGACTCCGGGATTGGCTTTGGCCACCATGTCATCGAGATCTTTGGCGGATTGCCGGTACGCAGCATGCTGTTCTGCGGTTTCTTGTGCCGTCAACTCTGGCATTTCGCCTTCGAAGTCGTCCTCTGCGGCAGCCAGCTCCGGCTCTGTGCTCTCATCCGAATCTGCAGGAGTCGCCGCAGCAGTGGGCTCGCTCGCTGCCACTTGCGGACTGCTCGACGGAAACTCCGCAGCTTTGCTTGCGTTGGAAACGGGCGCTGCAGTCGTCTGCTCCCGCTCAGCGTCGTGGTTTGTGGCAGCATAGTCATCGCGCAGCTCGCCATCCAAAGTGAACTTGCGCCGGTCGGTAACTGTAAAACTCGGGGTGTTCTCAGCCATGTCTGTATCCGATTTCACGAAATAAGTGCCGGGGACGGTAAATGAGACGGCTGTTCCCATGCCGTCGCTGTGCCCCCTTCGTATTCTAACGGCTGCTTGCGTTCTACGGTCTCCACGCGCGCCATCCCCAGCCCATAGACCGCGTCGCCGATGCGGGCCGCGCTGGTGACGCGCCCGGCGAGTTGGCCGCTACTCTGGAGTTCCAGCGGGAGGTCTTCGGGGAAGCGCGACAGCACGAATTGGCCCAGGCGGCGATGGACATTTCCGCGCGAACGAATACGTTCGACAATCTCCTGGCCGAGGTAGCAGCCCTTGGTGAAGTTCAGCGCTCGCGCCTGCGCTGTTTCCTGCGGCAGGTCGCGGTCGCCGATGTCGACTCCATAGAGGGGTGTGCCTTCGAGTACACGCAGCTTTTCAGTCGCGGCGAGACCTACGGGAGCCGCACCAGCCTCCGATAAGGCATTCCAAACCGAGAGTACGCGCTCGGGCGGAACAAGGAGTGCAAAGCGCGGAACCAGACCGTACCCCATGCGAAGCACTTCCACCGGTACTCCAGCCAGGCTTCCTTGCGTGCTTGTGGAGGCAGCCGGGCCTGAATCCGGCACGGTGATGCCGAGCTTGCTGAGGAGCGCCGGCGCTTCCGGCCCAGCCAGGCCCAGCGCTGTGGCATCCGCACTCCCGTCGCGCAATTCCACATCGTCCATGATGATGTACCGGTCCAGATGCGCCATCAGGCACGGGACCTGGGACGCGGCGGTGTGCAGGACGAAGGAGTCCGCGAGCCGGAATGCGTCGCAATCCCCCTGAATGCGGCCTTGTGCATTCAGGACAAAGTTATAGTTGCCCTGTGCCTCCGGCAAAGTGGCGACGTTGTTTGTAAGCATCCCGTTCAGCCAGCGGACACGATCTTCGCCACGCACGATGATGCGACCCTGCCAGCCGAGGTCGTACATGCCGGCGCCGTGCAGCAGCGAGCGCAGTTCTTCATCGTCGTTCCCAAATGACAGCACGGTGAAAACGCCGCAATAAAGCGCCTGCGGCAGCGAAGCCGTAGGCGCGGCCAGTGCTGACGCTAATGGAGTGAGCGGAGCAACAACGGATGCCGCAACGCCGTCTGTTGTGCCACCAGCGATCTCTTCGGAACTTCCGGACAGGGCGTTGCTCATAGCGAAAAGCCTGCTTTGATTATAGCCTTCAGAGAGCAGCGTCCGGGACAAGGTCTAGGTGACGGAACGCTGCTGCGAAGGGTGGACAAAGAGAATGGGTAGCAGCAAAACGACAACGCAAAGAGCAAAGGCAATGCTGCCCCTGCTCGCGGCCTTTTCCCTGGCTGTCTCCCTTGCGGCAGAGACGCCGCAAGCTGCTTCGCAGAAGCCCGAAACACACATCACCCCGGCCCAGGCGCAGGAGCTCTTCGCCTCCGTGGACCAGATCCTGCATTTTGCCAGCAACGACTCAAAGCTCCCTATCCAGCACCCGGTTCAGCGCCGGCTCACCACGCGTGCCGCGGTCGAAAGCTATGTGCTTGATAAGTTCCACGACGACAAGGACGCGAAACGGTTGCAACGCTCCGAGATCGTGCTCAAGAAATTCGGCTTGCTCGATCGCGACTTCCAGCTGCAGCCCTTTCTGGTGAGCCTGCTTACAGAGCAGATAGCCGGCTATTACGACAGCAAAACCAAGACCGTCAACCTGCTGGACTGGATCGAGCCGGACCAGCAAAAGCCGGTGCTTGCGCACGAGCTGACCCATGCGTTGCAGGACCAGCATGTAGACCTCGAAACATGGGGCAGCCAGACCTCCGATGCGCTTGCACATAACGTGAAGGAAGACAACCAGCACCTCGCCACCGATGAAGAAGATACTGCTCGCGATGCAGTGGCTGAAGGGCAAGCCATGGCGGTCTTCATTGATTACGGTCTTCAGCCAAGCGGGAAGACGCTGCTGAATTCGCCTGGCATCCTGAGCAACCTGAACGACGAACTCGAAGACCCAAAGGGTTCGCCGGTGCTGTCGCGCGCGCCCCTGCTTCTGCGCGAGTCACTGCTGTTTCCGTATCGCGAGGGGCTCGGCTTTGAAGCGGCAGTACTGCATGATGAAGGCGCGGCAAAAGCCTTTGCCGGCGTGCTTGACCGGCCGCCTGCAACCAGCTTCGAAATCATCAATCCACGCGCCTATGAGATCAAGCAGACGGTGCCGCTGCTGAGAATGCCGGATGTACATCCGCTGCTCGATGGAGCCTACGATCCGTACGATATCGGCGTGATGGGGCAACTCGACGTACGTATCCTGATGGAACTCTTTGGCGGCCAGCCCATGGCGGCCGAGCTAACGCCGCAGTGGGACGGTGGCCTGTACTATGCAGTGCAAAGCCGGAAGGCCACAACCGCGCAGGAGCGCAGCTCGACGTCTTCCATCGCGCTCTTGTACCTGTCGCGATGGACAACAGAGCAGGCGGCCGAACGATTCGCAAAGCTCTATGCTAACAACCTCAATAAGAAGTACACCCATGTAGTGCGGAGCCCGCAAGAACAGGCCGGAGAGGGGACTGCGGATCAGGTTTACGAGACAAACGAGGGCCCGGTGCTGATCGCGGTCGAGGGTAAGCAGGTGTTTGTGAGTGAGAGCTTCGACCTAACGACGGCACGGAAGTTGGAATTGCTGCTTACCGGTGCGCAGGAAGGCGCCGGTGCGCAGATCGCCACGGTTGGAGCTGTATCGAATCCGATTGGTGCGCATTCCGAGCTGAGCGGCAGCGTACGGCAGTTCTTCTCGGGCTTAGGGCTGATGCGCATTTCGCTGCCGCACTGATTCGTCAGTACGCGTTATCCGAGAACCGCCTGCTGAGCTGGTCGCTCCAGTTATACTGATCCTTCTTGCAATCTAAAGACCCGCACACATGCTGGCGACCTGCGTGTGGCGATGGAGAGTGGTTTGGATCAGGCAGAGATCGGCATCATTGGCGGCAGCGGGTTGTACTCGATGCCGGGGCTGACAGATACGCACGAAGAGCGGCTTTCGACGCCGTTCGGTGAGCCCTCGGATGCCTTTGTGCTGGGCCGGCTCGAAGGCCGCAAGGTCGCCTTCCTGGCGCGCCATGGTCGCGGTCATCGGCTGCTGCCCAGCGAGATCAACTTCCGCGCGAACATCCATGCGATGAAGCAGCTCGGCGTCTCCCGCATCCTGTCCGTTTCCGCTGTCGGCTCGCTCAAAGAAGAGCACAAGCCGACCGACTTCATCATTCCGGACCAGTTCATCGATCGCACCTTCGCTCGGGCATCCACATTCTTCGGGGATGGTGTCGTCGCGCATGTCGCCTTTGGTGATCCGGTATGTGCCACCGTGGCTGGTGCAATTGCGGATGGCTGCCGCGCCGCTGAAGTGGTGGGCAAGCGTGGCGGAACTTATGTCTGCATGGAAGGGCCCCAGTTTTCCACCCGCGCGGAGTCTAACCTGTATCGCAGTTGGGGCGCCGATGTGATCGGCATGACCAATCTTCAGGAAGCGAAACTCGCGCGCGAAGCAGAGATCTGCTACGCCACGCTGGCCATGGTGACGGATTACGACTGCTGGCATGAAGGGCACGACGATGTCACGGTGGAGCAGATCGTCGCGGTGATTCACCAGAATGCCGCAAACGCTGCTAAAGTCGTGCGTGCAGCGGTGGCGGCCATGCCGAACGAGCGCACCTGTGCCTGCGGCAGCGCACTCCAGTTCGCGATCATGACCAGCCACGATGCGATACCGCCCGCGGCCCGCGAGAAGCTCGAACTTCTTATCGGCAAATACATCTCTTAGCATCCATCTCATCACCAGGAACCCATACCTATGTCGATTTTGGTTGTAGGCAGTGTCGCTTTTGACAGTATTGAAACCCCAAGCGGCCGCGTTGATCATTGCCTGGGCGGCGCCGCCACGCATTTCGCCTTGGCCGCCAGTTACTTCACCGACGTGCGCGTCATCGGTGTCGTCGGCGAAGATTTCACGACGGAGCACGAAGCCGTTCTGACTCGCCGCAGGATCGATACAGCCGGCCTCCAGCACATGCCCGGCAAGAGCTTCCACTGGACCGGCTCTTACGTGAAAAACTTGAACGAGGCGGAGACGCTGAAGACCGATCTCAACGTCTTTGAAACCTTCGCCCCGAAGATCCCGGAGTCTTATAAGGACAGCGACTACCTGTTCCTCGCTAACATTGACCCGGTGCTGCAGGCCGATGTGCGCAAGCAGATGCCGAAGGTGCGCATGGTGGGCGGCGACACGATGAATTACTGGATCACCGGCCACCGCGAAAACCTCGGGAAGGTGCTCACCGGGCTCGACGCGCTGCTGATCAACGACGGCGAAGCGAAGCTGCTGGCAAACGATCCGAATCTCGTCCGCGCGGCGCGGGAAATCCTGGCGATGGGACCGAAGACGCTGATCGTTAAGCACGGCGAGTATGGCGCGACCGCGTTCTTCAGCGATCGTTCGTTTCCCGGTGCAAAGCCGGAAAGCTTCTCCACTCCGTTCCGCGCGCCTGCCCTGCCGCTTGCGGAAGTAGTGGATCCGACAGGCGCCGGCGACTCGTTTGCCGGAGGCTTCTTCGGCTATCTGGCGGCAACAGGGGAGGTCACGCCTGCGGCATTCAAGCGCGCCATGTTCTATGGTGGCGTGATGGGTTCCTTCGCGGTTGAAAGCTTTGGCACAGAGCGCGTCCAGAAGCTTACGCGTGAAGAGATCGACCGCCGCTTCCAACTGTTCCGTGAGCTTTCCCATCTTGACTGAGAGCGCCCCGCCGCTGCGGCCCGGTGAGCTTAGGACCGTGGCCGCAAGTGCGATTCTGCTGGCCGTCGTATCGCTGCTCTACTGTTCCACGCATGGGCTGCTCCTTCTGTACGGCGACGCGGTAGCGCACCTGCACATCGCACGCCGCATCTTTGACTCGCATACGCCGGGCTTCCGCCAACTGGGATCGGTATGGCTGCCGCTTTCGCACCTGCTGCTCGTGCCGTTTGTGCAGAATATGAGTTGGTGGCAGAGCGGGCTGGCAGGTGCATGGCCTTCCATGGCGTGCTACGTGCTCGCGTGTACCGCGCTGTATCGGCTGGCGCGCTGCTGGCTGCCGCCTGCCACAGCCGCTTTGGCTACGGCATTTTTCGGTCTCAATCCCGGTCTGCTCTATTTCGCCACCACTGCCATGACAGAGCCGCTGTTCCTGGCAGAGATGCTGTGGACCGCACTTCTGCTGGTGCTATTTATCCGCGCATTACAGCCCCCTGCGGCTGCCCGCAAGGCTGCCCGCCTGCTCATAATGGCCGGCCTGGTGCTCGTGTGTGCGGTCTTCACGCGGTACGACGGCTGGATCTATGCCGCCGCGGCGTGGTGTATTCCCACCACCCTGGTATGGAAGCGGCGCAACTTGCGCGAGCCGCTCACCGGCGCGTGGGTGCTGTTCACTGTGCTGGTTGTTGTGGCCCCGCTGCTTTGGATCGGCTACAACGCCCAGCAGTTTCATGACCCGTTCGACTTTCTGCGCGGACCCTATTCGGCGCGCGCCATCGAGGCACGCACCAGTACGCCCGGCGCGCCACACTATCCCGGTTATCACAGCATGCGTGTGGCGGCGCTCTACTTCCTCAAAGCCGCCGAACTCGGCGTGCTGCCGAAGGGTGTTACTGACGCAATCTTCATCACGGCTGCGGCGGGCACGGTGGCCGCTGTACGCCGCTTTCGCAATCTGGATATAGCGGCCGTGCTTCTGCTTTGGCTCCCTCTACCGTTTTACGCGTACTCTGTTGCCTACGGCGCGGTTCCGATCTTCATCCCGATATGGTGGCCATTTTCCTGGTACAACACCCGGTATGGGATGGAGATGCTTCCGGCATTTGCCCTGTTCACGGCGTTTCTGGCGGATGCGCTCATCCGGCGGGCTCCGGAGTGGCGGCGTCCGCTAATTGCAACAGCCGCTGTGCTTATTGTGCTGAACACGACCGTGCTTCTTCACCAGCGTCCTCTGGTGCTGCAGGAAGCGGTAGCGAATTCGCGTACGCGCATTCCCTTTGAGCGCGCGCTGGCCGAAGCCCTCGACCGCCTGCCTGCCGGTGCTCGTATCCTGATGTATACCTCCGACCACATTGGCGCAGTGCAGCAAGCCGGCATCCCGCTGAAACAAACTATCAATGAAGGCGACTATTATCAGTGGCGGCCCGCGCTGCAGCATCCGTCAGCGGCGGCTGAGTATGTGATCGCGGTGGATGGCGACGCGCTTGCGCATGCAGTCAGCGCGCATCCTGAGGGCTTGAAGCTGGTCGAGGTTGTCTGTGCGCAAGGGCAGCCGTGCGCGCGCATCTATCGGTCGCTGGCCTTCACAACCAATGCCTCCAAGACAGATTCCGGTGATAGCATCGGCCCATGACCAGGTGTGGAGAAGAGCTTTGATCCGGTTTGCAAAAGCGCACGCCTGCGGCAACGATTTCCTGGTGGTGGAAGACTCCGAACTCGCAGGCCGTGATCCTGCGGAAACAGCACGCCGGCTCTGCCTCCGGACCACCGGTGTGGGCGGGGATGGAGTGGAGTTCCTCACCATCACCGGCGAACGCTCCGGCCGCATCCGGCTGCACAATGCGGATGGCTCCCTCGCCGAAATCTCGGGCAACGGCACGCGCTGCGTCGCAGCCTGGTTCGCGCATACGCGAGGGCTGGGGCGGAGTGAAACGGTCGTGCTCACTACGGACGCAGGAGAACGGCACTGTTCCATCCATGCCGTCCAAGGTGCTCAGTATTTGATCAGCAATGGCATGGGCGTTCCATCCGTTCACCTCGGCACAGTGCGGCTCCGCGACGGCCTGGAAGTGACTGGCGCTAGGGTCTCGACCGGCAATCCCCATTTCGTGATCTTTACCGAAGCCGCAGACTTCACCCTGGCAGGTCGCGCGTGGCAGGCCGTCGGACGGGAAATCTGCTCCCATCCCGATTTCCCGCAGCAGACCAACGTGGAGTTCGTACACGTGCTCGCGCCGGATCGCATTGCCATCCGTATCTACGAGCGCGGCGTCGGCCCTACCTCCTCCTCGGGCACCGGCACCAGCGCCACTGCGGCCGCGGCGATCCGCTTGCGAAGCGCGGAGAAGGACCTGACGGTCGAAGCACCTGGCGGTGCGCAGCAAGTGGAATGGAGCGGTGGCCAGAGTGAGCTTATATTGACCGGCCCCGCAGAGTTGATCGCGACTGGAGAAGCATTCCTCTCCGAAGGCAGCCAATCGTGAGCGCGCCTAATCTGCTTCGGCTCCGGCCCGTGCTCCCGGGCGCGCGCGTCGCCGTGCTTTCCCTGGCCAGCAGCGCCAACCCGGAGCTGGTGCAGAAGGGTTCAGACCAGCTGCGAAGCTTCGGTTTCGAGCCCGTGCTGGGCACGTGTGCGCTCGGGAAGTCGCGGCCCTATTTTTCCGGCACGACTGAAGACCGCCTGCGCGATCTGCACGCCGCCTTCGCCGACCCTGCTATCGACGCCATCTTATGTACCCGCGGCGGTTACGGATCAAATTACCTTCTGCCCTATATCGATCTTGACCTGATCCGCGCCAACCCGAAACCGTTCTTCGGCTATAGCGACTACACCGCCATCCAAACCTGGATGCTCGATCAAGCAGGCCTGCCCGCATTCCACGGACCCATGGTGGCCGCGGACTTCGCCCTGGAGACAGGCGTCCACCCCCGCAGCTTCCTGGCCGCGCTGGCCGGGAAAGAGTACCTCCTGGGCGCAGACACCGGACTCCGGCCGATGCAAGCGGGGGCTGCAGAAGGCACGCTCTATGGTGGGTGCCTCAGCCTTCTGGTCGCCTCACTGGGTACGCCCTACGCTGCGCAGACTGAGGGCAAGCTGCTCTTCCTGGAAGACGTTGGCGCCAAGCCGTATCAGGTGGACCGCATGCTGCGGCAACTCATGCTCGCAGGCAAGCTCGAAGGCGTCACCGGCATCATCTTCGGGGAGATGCTCGATTGTGTTTCGCCGGGAGCGTCCGCGGAGTTACTGGAGGAAGCAGTGCGTTCCGTGCTCCACTGGTTCGGTGGCCCCATTGCGTTCGGGTTGCGCTCTGGCCACGTCTCCCGGGGCAACGTCACGCTGCCGTTTGGCAGACGGGCAGAGCTCTCGGTAGGCGCTGAGGCAACGCTGAACATCGGCGGCGCGGACAAAGCACTGTAACAGAGACAATAAGCTACGCAGAAAAACTCTGAAGGATCGATGAAGACGGAATCGAAGCATATACACCTGATCGGCATCTGCGGCACGGCGATGGCCTCGCTGGCCGGCATGCTGCAATTGCAAGGACACCGCGTCACCGGCTCGGACGCCGCAGCGTACCCGCCCATGTCGGATCAACTGGCCGCACTGGGCATCAGCGTGCGCGAGCCGTACGCCGAAGCCAATCTTGAGCCCCGGCCCGATCTGGTCATCGTCGGCAACGCAATCTCACGCGGCAATACTGAGCTGGAGTACGTGCTTGACCACCGCATCCCGTTCCGCTCCCTCGCGCAAACAATTGGGGAGGAGTTTCTACCCGGGCGGGAGTCGCTGGTGGTCGCGGGCACGCATGGAAAGACAACCACCACCAGCATGCTGGCGTGGATTTACGAAGTCGCGTCGCGTACGGCAGCCGAGCGCGCGCCGTCGTTCCTGATCGGTGGCGTGGCCGAGAATTTCAATGCCAGCTTCCAGGTGCGACCTACGTGCACCTTCATCCTGGAAGGGGATGAGTACGATACAGCCTTCTTCGACAAGGGTCCCAAGTTTATGCACTACTTTCCAGACGCGATGATTTTGACCCATGTGGAGTTCGATCATGCGGACATCTATCGCGATCTGGACCAGGTGAAGACGGCATTCAAGCGCCTGGTGAACCTGGTACCGCGGCGCGGCCGCGTGGTGGCCTACGATGGCAGCCCGAACGTCACTGAGTGCGTTAGCCGAGCTTTCTGCCGGGTGGAGCGTTATGGCCTTGAAGCCGATTCCGAGTGGCAGGTCCGCGATTTGCGCCACAGCAATGGCCAGACCCAGTGGCAGCTCTTCCGAGCCGGAGCGCCGTGGCTCAGCCTGAGCCTGCCTATGGCTGGCGAGCACAATGCGCTGAACGCAACCGCGGCAGCCGCGCTCGCGGCAGGGCAGGGGATTGCGGCGGACGCGATACGCGAGGCGCTCGCCACATTCAAGAGCGTCAAGCGGCGTCTCGAGGTTCGCGCCGTAGTCGATGGCGTGACGATCATCGACGACTTCGCACATCATCCCACGGCGATACGCGAAACACTGAAGGCCCTTCGTGCGGCGTATCCGCAATCCCGGCTTTGGGCGGTGCTAGAGCCGCGATCGAACACACTTCGGCGCAATGTCTTTGAACGCGAACTGATCGATGCACTGGCGCTGGCCGACCGCGTCATTGTTGCAGCGGTCTTTCAGCAGGAGAATATTCCCGCGGGTGAGCGCCTGCATCCGGAGGCCGTGATTGGAACGCTACAAAGGCAGGGTCATGCAGCACAGCTCTGCGCGGATGCGGACGAGATCGTGGACGCGCTCACCCCCGCCGTTCAGCCCGGAGACGTCATCGCGCTTCTTTCCAACGGCGGCTTTGGGGGAATCTATCAAAAGCTGCCGGAGCGCCTGCAGGCAAAGGTCTCCACCTCGTGAGGCTCGCTATCCATGCGTTGCCGGGAGGCCGGTAGACGCGATGCTTTCACTGCTTCTGGTGCTTGTGTATGCGAGCATGGCCCTTCCGGCCGCTCTTGTTGTCTTCCCCTGGACGTGGATCACCGGCGACAAGCGGCTCCTGTTCTGGGCCGGCTTCGGCATCACCGCGGCGGGTCTGCGCGCGGTCGGCATTCGCACTGAGGTCGTTGGGCGCGCACTCGTTCCAACCAACGGCGCATGCATCTTCATGGCGAACCACACTTCGAATCTGGATCCACCCGTGCTTCTGCCGCTCACGCCACCCTTTACCGCGATTTTTCTGAAACAGTCACTGATGCGTATCCCATTCCTGGGGCTGGTGATGCGCACAGCCGGCTTTATCCCGGTGCGACGCGATGGCAGCGTGGAAGGCGCCAAGGCCAGCATCGCTGCCGCATTGCGGGCGTTGCGCGAGAAGCATTCGATCGTGATCTTTCCCGAGGGCACACGCTCGACGGATGGTCATCTGCTGCCCTTCAAAAAGGGGCCTTTTCACATGGCGATGGAAGCGAATGTGCCGATCGTGCCCGTTTCCCTCACCGGCACTGCCGCACTCATGCCAAAAGGCAGCCTGCGCGTGCGCCGCGGAACGGCCTGCGTCCAGTTCCATGCGCCCATTCAGCCCGCGGAGTTTGCGTCGCGAGAAGAGTTGATCGCCGCTGTGCGAAGCGCGATTGCGTCCGGCCTGCAGCCGGCCGCTCTGTAACGAGCACAGCAGGTGAACGCCGCGCGCTTATCTCAGGATGGCGTTATAGCCGTCGGCCATCAGCCGCTGCTTCACTGATTCCGCCTGCGTCCGATCGGTAAACGGACCCACCTGGATGTGGTAAAACTCATCCGCCAGCCCATGGCGGACCATGGGCGAGAAGCCGCGCTTGCGCAGAGCTGCCGCCAGCACCTGTGCATCTTCCGGGCGGCTGACTGCGGCTATCTGCACCATGAGCGGCGCGGATGAAGAACTCGAAACAGGCGTTGCGTCCGTTGCCGGCGGGGTCGCGGAAGGGGATCTGCCGATAGCAGCCGAGCGCCGGTCTGCCGGCCCTGGTTTGCGATTTGCATTAGCCGCTTCGCCCGAATGCGGGACCCGGGCAGGCGCATCCTCGCCGCCCGCTTCATCCGGACTTGGCGGGGTATAATTTGCCGGGAAATTGGGATTCGCGCTATCAGCCGCTTGCGCCGGAGCGTCCGTTGCAACCGCGGTGGTGGCATCGGATTCTGTGGGCGAAGGAGCAGCGTGTTCAGCAGAACCCGCCGTCTTTGGCGTGGTGGGGTGGCCCGCTTCAGCAACCGGTGCTGCCGCTTCCGGTCCTTTGTGCCGCCCCAGCGAGTACCCAAAACCGAAGATCAAGCCGCACAGGAGCACGATGCCGAAAAAGATGGCGAGCAGCGACCCCGTCCCGAGAGTGATTTCGGTGTCTTCGCTGGCCTCTTCAGCCTTTCGGTTATCGAGCGACGTCTTCATCCTGGCGATCTTCCCGCGGCGGGGCTTCTGCAGGTTTTCCAACGGCCCCCGGGACGCCCTGCACCGTCTTATTGAACAACGAGATGAGCTCGATGGGTAGAGGGAAGACGATGGTGGTGTTCTTTTCAGTACCAATATCGACAAGGGTTTGCAGATACCGGAGCTGGAGCGTGATGGGCTGCGTTGCCAGCAGGGCAGCGGCGTCTACCAGGCGTTGCGAGGCGGCAAACTCGCCCTCCGCGTTGATGATCTTGGAGCGCTTTTCGCGCTCCGCCTCGGCTTGCTTGGCCATGGCGCGCAGCATCGATTCCGGCAGGTCCACCTGCTTCACCTCAGTGCTGGTCACTTTCACGCCCCACGGCGCCGTGTGCTGATCGAGAATGCTTTGGATCCGTTGGTTAAGCGCTTCGCGATGCGACAGCAGCTGATCGAGCTCGACTTCCCCAAGCACGGAGCGCAGGGTCGTCTGCGCGAATTGTGAAGTCTGGTACACGTAGTTTGAAACCTCGATCACCGCGCGGCTTGGATCCACCACGCGCAGCGTGATGACCGCGTTCACCTTCAGCGTGACGTTGTCGCGCGTGATGATGTCCTGCGGCGGCACTTCTAGCACCTCCTGCCGCAGCGATATGCGCACGATCTGATCGAAGGGCCGGAACACGAGAATGACCCCGGGGCCCTTCGGCTGCGGCAGAGCGCGGCCCAGCCGAAAGATGACCCCGCGCTCGTATTCGCGCAGGATCTTAATCGAGCTGAAAAGGTAAAAAGCGACGATCACGATAACAACAAGACCGGGAATGCCCATTTGGAGGTTCCTCGCTCCCGGATTGTACCGCAGCGGTTCTGGCCGCGCATGGTACCTCTGTGCTGCGTACCCGCCACGCTAGACGATGCGCTCCACCCACAACGTGAGCCCTTTGACCGCCAGAACACGGACATGCTCGCCCTGCGGCACAGGGCTTTCCGCGCGGGCCTCCCATATCTCCCCGCGCAGCATGACCTGACCTTCCGGTAGCAAGGGCTGCAACACCGTTGCCACTTGGCCGATCAAGGTCTGCGTCCCGATCATCACCTTGTTGCGCCGCGCCTGCATGCCGATGCGGATAAGGAATGCGGTAATGAGCCCGAAGCCGATGCCGCAGCTCAACGCGATGCTCAGGTGTACGCGCATTTCCGGAATCGGACCTTCGACCAATGTGAGCAGCCCGAAAACCAGGCATGCGATGCCGGCGAGTGCCAGGATTCCGTGGCTGGCAAACTTCACCTCCAGCACCATCAATGCGAACGCAGCGACGAGCAACCCTGCAGCAGTGTAGTGCACCGGCAGCAGATCGAGCGCGAAGAAGGCGAGCAGGACCAGCAGTGTTCCGAGCGCGCCGGGAATAATCGTGCCCGGTGCGTTGAACTCCACGTAGATGAGCAATGCGCCGAACACCAGCAGCAGGACGGCCAAGTTGGGGTTCATCAGCCGGTCCAGCAGGGCGTCGCGCAACGTGGGGTCGACCGTCACGATGCGTGCATCGCGCGTGTGCAGCCGGATCTTCGCGCCGTCTAATCGGGTGATCTCTTTTCCATCGACCTGGGTGAGCAGGGCCGTCTGGTCGGGAGCGATGAGGTCGATCAGCCCGAGCTGCTTCATCTCGGCGGCGGAGTACGACTTGGAGCTGCGCACGGCATCTTCGGCCGCCTGCGGGTTGCGTCCGCGCTGCGTAGTATAGGAGCGCAGAAAAGCAGCCGCATCGTTCTCGAGCTTCTGCTTCATCAACTCGTCAAGGTGTCCGCCTTCAAGCACCGGATGCGCTGCGCCGGCATTGGTGCCCGGCGCCATGGCGGCCACATCCGCCGCTTCCAGCAGGAAGAATCCAGCTGAGCCTGCCCGCGCGCCGGTGGGCGCCACGTAAACGATGACTGGTGAAGGCGAACTGCCGATCTTGCCCACCATCTCGCGCATGGAGGTCAACAGGCCGCCTGGTGTGTCCATCTGTATCAGCACTGCGTCAGCGTGCATGTCCGCGGCCTGGCGCAGCGCGCGAAATACGTAATCGTCACTGATCGGCTGGATGGTGTCGTTCAGGTGCACCAGAACGACGATTGGCCTGCCCGCAAGGACGGGAGCGCCTTGCACAAAGATCGCAGGGAGCGAAAGCGCCAGAAAAGCGATGGCTGGAACTAGCCGGGCCGCTGCGCCCCCGCGCATGAGGCTGCCGCGTTTCATGGAGTCGCCTGGCCCTTGCTGGCCAGCAGTTGCTTAAGGCTCCTGCCAGCGGCATTTGATGGATCGAGCGCGAGCGCGTGATCGGCCTCCGAAGAAGCTGCCGGATACTGGTTCGCGGCTACGTCGAGCTTGGCCAGGACAACATAGGCTGGAGCGTTCGGCTGGAGCTTGAGAGACGCCTCGGCCTCCCGGCGCGCAGCCTCGGTCTCGCCATCCCGCTCCCTCACCTCCGCCAGACCCGCGTGCGCGGCGGCATTGCCACTATCGGCCTGGAGCGCTGCCTGGAACTGGCGCTCAGCTTCAAGTAACAATCCCTGATCGAAATACTCTTGACCTTCTTTTGCCAGCGCCTTTGCGCGCTCCGCAGGGGGAAGCGCTTCAAGACGCTGGGCTTCGATTTGCTCTATCTCCGAAGCCGCCTGGTGGTAGGAGGCGTCATTGTAGCCGCGCTTGATTCGCTCCAGCGGCAGGTTTGCCGAGGGTGCCGTCGTGCTCTGGGCCGGAACGGCGGCGTCCCCCGCATTTGTATCCATTACGGGCACGATAGCTGCTGGTTGCGAGCGCAGTGTGTCCGCCAAAGCCTGGGCCTCGCTATCCTGCGGCCGTAGCTTGAGCGCCGCATTGGCGGCTGCCAATGCGCTGCGGCGGTCGCCCTTGCGCCCCAGCGCGACTGCTAGGTTGAACTCGTAGTCGGCATCATGCGGGTCCGCGGCGATGGCCCGTTGAAAAAGTGCGGAGCCGTCGCGTCCCCTGCGGCTCGCCGCCACTCCCTCGTCGTTTACCACCTCGGGCAGCGGCAGCTCCGTCGCGACAAAAGCAAACGCCTCTTCCGCCTTTGCGTAGCTTCCAGTATAAAAAAACGCGAGCCCGCGGTAGAACTCGGCGCGTAAGGCATCGGGATCTGTCTTGGGCAAGTGACCAAAGGCGTTTGCGGCTGGCTCAAACTCCTGGTCATCGAAATAGGCCTGCCCCAGGGCCAGCCACGCTGGCGAGTAAGACGGGTTCTGCTCGACTGCCTGCTTCAAACGGCGAATGCGGTCGGCCGAGTCGGTGGCAAGCAGGCCGCGAATGTAGTTTTCAAAGCCGTCCAGCCGCAGTTGCGCGCCGGCTGCCACAAAGGTGTTCTCCGCTACCGCGTACTTCGGGTCGAGTGTGCGCGTCACACGCCATGCCAGGCTGTTCAAGACATTCAGCAGGTGATTCAAGCTGGCCTGCTCCACAAGGGGCGCACCCAGGCGGAGTGCATTCACATCAAGGATCTGCGCAGAAGCACGTAAGCTATCGCCCTGTTCGGAATAGGAGCCCACCACCACGTAATCCGCGTCCAGAGTCTGTGCGAGCCGCACGGCTGTGGCGCGTGTCGGCTGAAATGTCTTCGGCAACCCAAGATGGTCCAGCGCATATTGCCGGTCGTTTCTGCCGATGAGCGTGTATCCGGCGGAGAGCAGGCGCTGGTTGAAGATCTCAGGCGCCGCCTCGCCGATCCAATCCAGGCTCGCTTGTCCCGTCCGGTTCTCGAAAGGCAGCACTAACAGGAGTTTGCCTGCAGACTTGGGTGAAGATAGCGCCGCTTCCGCTCCGCTACTTTGCGCCCATGCAGTGCGGCACGGAGCAGCCAGCAGGCTCAGGAGCGCAACGGCGGAAGCACACGCGAAACGGCGGGAAGGGGATAGGGGGCGCACGACACGCTGATTATAAAGCGGCGCCGCACACAATCCAGCGGCAAGCGCGGTTCTCCGCCAAGCTGGTGCTTTCCCCGTTACTGGGGCGCAGGGAGGCGAGTTGCGGTCGCTCAAAGTGGAGGACTGCTGCCCACTGGCCTTTCCGCTCCCCGTCCCAGGTGATGGCGCCGCCCAGCATGCCTGCGATCTCCGCCGCCGAAAGGTCGTGGTGAAAGCCGAAATAGCGCTGGTCGAGTCTTTCGCTCTCCGGGCCCAGGCTGAAGGGCAAGGCCGGTGGATCGTACTTGGTCGAGAACGCCAGCGCGGCCGTGTACGATCCCGGCAGCGCGGCTGCCTGCTGAATGGATGCAAGCGAAAAATCATCTATGGCGGCGACTTTCACGGGATGGCGCACGTACCCCAGCTCTGGCTTCGATAACTCGTCAGTGGCCGGCCACGCCGTCAATACCGTCGCCCCCGGATAACGGCGCACGATCCACTGGATGGCGTGTTGATGCAGCACGATCACATCGCGGTAACTGAGATTGTCCTCTGGGGCGAAACGGTACGGCGGGTTCACGAAAAGTCCGATCGCAAATGCCCCGGCACTCAAGGCAGCCAGCCCGTACCAGAAGCGAACACGCCGGTACCAGGCCGAAACACAAAACAGGAGAACGATGGGATACAGCGGCAGCAGATACCGCGTGAGCAGCGCACCTCCCACTACGGAGAAAAAAGCCAGATTGCAGAAGAGCACAACGAGCAGCGGACGCAGCACGCTGGGAGCGAGTGCCGGGCGCAAACTCCCATCGGGGTCTGGCTGGGGGTCCAACATCAGCGCCGCAAGCCCGCAAAGCACCGGCACAAACATGTTCATATGCGCCGTGACGTGCATGGCGCGGTGCGCAAACGCCAGCAGAATGCGTAGGGGCGAAAGCGTTGCCGTCGCGTTGTAGTGCAGGAACTGCGGATTGCCGAAGACAAAGCCGGTCTTGTGCCAGTGATACCAATACCAGCCGCACAATGGCAGCAACGACGCAAGCAGCGCCGCACCCGAGCGCAGCCGCCGATGGCGATCGCTTTGCGGGAAGGTCGCCGTCATCTGGTAAGCGGCCAAGGCGAGCGGTGTGACAATGGCAGTCTCTTTGGCCAGTGCGGCCAGGGCAAAGCACGCGACAGCGCCCCACCTCGGGCCCTCGCGGTCTGCTGGCAAAAACAGAGCCAGCCCCCACAACGTGCCCGCGGCAGCGAAGAGATCTGCGTGCGCCAGCGTGCTCTGGGCGAACCATATCGGATAGAGCGCAACCAGCACGACCGTGGTGATCGCGATCGCAGCGCGCGAGGTGGCTACCAGCGCCAGCCGGAAGACGCCCAACAGCGCCAGCGCGGCAATGAGGCACATTGCCACGCGTGTAACGATGGGAGCGAACCCGGAGCTCCACCACCAGAGCGCTAAGTATATGGAAGGCAGCGGAGGGTGGGCGTTGGTGAGTGTGCTGTACGGGATCAGCGAGCCGGTCCGGAAAAAATCGAATGCCGCGGGGATGTAGTAGCCGGCCTCATCCCAGTAGTAGGGAAGCCGCAGAAGCGTCCAGTGCGACAGGTAAACCGCGCTGAAGAGCAACGGGAAGACCAGCCACAGCGGGAAGGGCCGGTTTCTGCTGAAGGTGGGCCGCATGAGGGAGAGTTTTGAGCGCGATGCCTGTTGAGTGGACATCGCGCCTCGACCACGTGAACTCTGCAGGGACTAGTTCAGCGGGCGCGACTGATTGGACGCCTGTGGCTCCAACGCAATGCTGCCGAACGCCTGCTCATATTGCGCCAGGTTCTGGCCCAGTACATTCCAAAGCGCCTTGGCCTGCTGCGGGCTAATGTAGATGCCCTGGAAACTCTTGATGGTCACCTGATCGGCGGAATCCTGGTGGGCTGTGCCGAAGGAAAGATAGAAGTCCCAAACGCTGGCGCGTACCTGAACGCTGTTAGCGTAACCGTCACGGTAATCTGATGCTTCGCTCAGGTTGATCTTGGGTTGATTGTTCGACTGATTGATATCTGCCATACGCTTGCTTCGGGTCGCCTCGACGGAGTAATGCCGCAATCACGCGGGTTGTTGGGTGGTTGTGGTGCGAAAGGGGGGACTTGAACCCCCACGAGTTGCCCCGCCAGATCCTAAGTCTGGTGCGTCTGCCAATTCCGCCACTTTCGCATGCGGGAATAGCCTCCAATATACAGCAAAGGGCGCCTCGGAATGAGAGGCGCCCTTTGGCAGTGCTGCGTTGGTTTAGCGGTTGTAATTGCGGTCTGTTGCGTTGTCGATGTCGGTCTCGGTGGTTCCAGTGGTCTTCGTCTTGTCGTCCACCACGAGTTCCTCGTGCCGCACGTCGCCACCCACGGTACGCGTGCCTTCCACGGCCCGCTTCCCAACGGCGACTTCTTCGCGCACAACAGTCTGCTTGTCCAACGACGCGCGCTCTTCGGTCAACGGGATGCGGATTTCGCCCGTATCGCCGATCTGGCCGGTTGCTGGCGTGGACCCGCTAGCGGCCACGCGCTCGATCACGAGCTCTTCGCGAGTTACCGGGACCTGAACGGTCTGCTGTTCGGTCACGACTTCCTTGCGAATGCGTACTTCGCCACGGTTGATGCGCTCCTTGTGAACGCGAAGCACCTCACCCAGGAGCTGAATCCGCTGGTTCTCGGTCGTGTTTACGTTGGTCGCTGTGCCAGCGGTATTCGACTGGTTCGCGCTGTAGTCGTAGTCTGCGGCGTTGCTGCCCAGGTCCGCGCCGCATTGCTCGAGGATGTTCTCAGCTTCGGACTCGCGGCCCGATGCTGAAACCGTCACCACTGCGCCGCTCTGGCTGTTTTCAAAGCGGTGACCGAAATAGCGCGAGTGTTGCTCCGGCACGGAGAGGCCGCTCAGCGTGTTCCGGAAATCATCGGAACCTGCCTCGTAGCCGTAGTTCGTGTCACCGTAATTCGTGTCGCTGCTGCCCGTGCTGGTGATTTCGCGATTGGCCAAATCCCCGCGACGACTCTCGTCGGCGTAGGGTTCGACTGCGCCGCCTTCAAAGAAGTTCTTGACCTTGTCCCAAACGCCTTCCGTCTTTTCGCCCGCTTTATGCGCTGCGGAAGACAGGTGGGAACCTGTAGAAGAGCCAGTCGTCGATCCGGAGCCTGAACCAAAGCCGGAATCTTCACTCGACCGTGCCGCTAGCCCGATCTGGTTGGCTTGGAACCCTGCGTCCTTCAGGCGGCTCACTGCTTCCTGCGCGTCTGAGTAGTTCTCGAAGTATCCCACAACTGTTCCAGAAACCCGTGCCTGTGTATTTGCCATAGCTTCGCTTTCTCCTTCACTCACCAATAGCTTTGCCAGTCGAGAGCTGCGTCGCAGCCCTGCATCGCCACGTGGCTACTGCATGTGTAAGAGTGTGAAGAGGATGGCCGGGTTGGATTGGAAAACCGGCAGTATCCGATTATCTCGGATATTCACTTTTTGGGGAGAATGGGCTGGGGTGCGGGTGGCAGTGAGGGCCACTGCCCGCGTCGGTTTCTCGCAACTTAGCCTGGGGGCATGAATTCTGCCCCTTGCCCGGGTCGAACGGCAGTGCTTATCCAGCAACGCGGATCCCGGTGAGCCAGCCTAATTGGCGATTGCCGGTTCCATCACGAAGAGGAACGACAAGCTGCAGTTCTCCTCGTGAACAAAGCGCAAAACCTCTACGGATTGGAAGGCTTCGATGCGAACCTGCTCCTGCCGGCAGTATTGCTCCGTATGTTCCAGGGCCGCCTCCATGACGAACGAGGCTGCATCGAAATCCGGGTCTGCAAGTTGATGGATCCCTACGGTGATGGCGTCACTGCAGAGCAGGTTGGCAGCTGCGGTTGCCGAGCCGGCGAGAGGACGAGCACACAGGCGTGCGGCCCACCTGGAGTTTGCCAATGGCGTCACGCTCAAACATGCCGTGCTGGTCGATTCCGCGGTTTGCTTCATAGAGGGTGCTGCTCCTGTGGTCCTGAGGATCGGGGTTGTTCAGGTTGTATCCCTAGCGCCGCGCTGATGCCATAGCACAATAGAAGTAGTGGTGGCCCAGCTGTTGCGTATCCAGGTACCCTCCCATAGCCGTTAGGAGAGAATCCACATGGAGCGCTTTCTGGCGGCTCAGGGCTTGCAGAAAGACTCAGGGCTTCCGGAAAAAGGACCGTAACCAGCAACACGCGCCACGCTTCTTAACTGGGGTGAACCAAAAGGTAGAAAGGCCCGCCGGGACCATGGAAAACCAGGAACTTCTTCACGAAATGCGGAGGTTCGATTGGAGCACGATGGAGTGGCGGGCGAGCTTGCTGTGCCTGCCCGCCATCGCGCTCTCGCTGGTCATCGGTATCGCGGCGGGTCATCCCTTGGCGGCCGTGGTTACGGCCGGAGGAGCACAATGCGTCGGCTTTGGCTCCTTTCAAAAGCCGCTCGGCTTCCGCGCCGGGCCCATGGTATTGGCTACGCTGGGCACGGCGCTTTCCGCTGCGCTCGGAGAGGTGGCGGCCAGCCACCATGCATTTCTCCTGGTCGTGGCTATGCTATGGGCCTTTGCCTACGGTATGTCCGGCGCCATCAGCTCGCCGGCTTCGTGGGTAGGCCAGCAGTGCTGCATATTTCTGGTCGTTTCGAGCGCAGTGCCGGGCTCTCTGCACCAAGCCGGGGTACGCGGCCTGGGCGTGCTGGCCGGGGGCGCCTTGCAGACCGTCATCGTCTCCTTCTGCTGGCTTTTCACCCCGCCGGCGCAGTCCGCGTTAGCCGACCCCGAATTGCTGCCCCCAGGATGGCAACGCCGTGCCGTGGCCGGCAACCTTACCCTCGAATCGAAGACGTTCCGTTATGCCCTGCGGATTACTGCCACCGCCGCGGTATCAATTGTCATCTATCACGCGCTGGGCTTCCTGAATGCCTACTGGGTGCCGATGACGGCCATCATTGTGCTCAAGCCAGAGCGGCTGCAAACCCATGTTCGCGCTCTGAACCGGATAGTGGGAACGATGATCGGTGGCGTGCTTGCCACTGCCTTGGCGGTAGCCATCCATCCTTCTGCCTGGTCGCTGACCGTTGTCATCCTGGCGTTCATCTATGTAGCCTATGCGTCCCAGAACGTGAATTATGGACTGTTCGCTGTCTTTCTGACCGGCTACATCGCTTTTTTGCTGGCTCTAGCACGCATGCCGGAGAGCCTCACCGTTTACCATCGGGTGATCGCAACCGCCATAGGGGGAGCCTTGGGAATGCTGGCATACGCCGTCCACCTGCGCGCGGAAGAGTTGCGGCGCATTGCCGGTTTCGTGCCCTGGCCAGGCGTGGCGCACGAGCCGGCGAGGTCTTCGGGTGGAGAACAGTGATGCGGTATCTGGCGCCGGTATGTTTGTTGCTGCTCGTGCCTATGTGCTTCTCCGCCGCTGTGCGACGGCGCGCGAGGGTACGCGGACCTGTGCTCTGGGTAAGTACGCTCGCAGCGCTGCCGCTCGTTGTTTCCGGGACTGCGCACTTCCTGACCACGGAAACCTACGCCAGCCTGATTCCACCGCAGTTTCCGCAAAGGTCGCTGCTCGTGCTTTTTAGTGGCGCTTGTGAGCTGGCCGGCGCGGCCGGACTGTTCCTCCCACGGACCCGGCGGCCGGCCTCCGTATGCCTTGTGCTCCTGATGATTGCTGTATTTCCAGCAAACGTCTACATAGCGGGGCAGAAGATTCACGGCATCACGATGCCGGGCATTGCCATGCGAACCGCCATGCAGGCCGTTTATATACTGCTGCTGTTGGTTGCTGGCTGGGGCATGCCCACAAAAGCGCGGAGCTCTCGTTGATGGCTCACGCCGCTTCCGCCTCCGGCTCGGCCGAAAGCGGAGTGGAGATGTTTTCGAGCGACTGCCCCTCCGCGTTCACCCCGTAAGCGATCTCCACTCCTGCGGCCACGATCATGAGCGCAGCCCCGAAGAGGTATCCATAGAACAAGGGCGTGCGCCGGTGCGTGCCGATCAGCGCTCCATATAGGTACGGCGCGCCCACGCCGCCGACCAGTGTGCCGATAGCGTAGAACAGGGAAATCGCCAATGCCCGGATTTCCAGCGGAAACACTTCGCTGACTGTGAGATACGCGGCGCTGGCCGCACACGAGGCGATAAAGAAGATCACCGTCCAGCAGATGGTTTGGGTTTGCGCAGTGAGAACGTCCGCCTTGAAGAGCCACGCCGTGATCGCCAGCAACACGCCTGAAAGTCCGTAGGTGAGCGCAATCATCTTCTTGCGGCCGATCGTGTCGAAGAAGTGCCCGATCGCCAGTGGCCCCGCGACATTGCCGATCGCAAACCACAGCAGGTACTGCCCCACTTTGCTTGCATCCACGCGGTAGTAGTTGATCAGCACCAGCGCATAGGTGAAGAAAATCGCATTGTAGAAAAACGCCTGCGCAATCATCAGTGTCAATCCGAGAAAGGAGCGCGTGGCATGCTGATGCACGATGGCGTTCCAGATTTCGTTCCAGGGTGTCTGCCGGCGCACGCGCAGGCGGAGCGGCTTGCCCTCCAGCTCTGGAAGTGTGCCGTGCTGCTTCTCCACGTCTTTTTCGATCCCGTCCACGATCCGGTTCGCTTCTTCTTCGCAGCCGTGGGTCATCAGCCAGCGCGGACTTTCCGGGATGAACTTGCGGACAAAAATCACGACGATCCCAAGCACGACCCCGATACCGAAGGCGTACCTCCAGCCAACCGTGTGCCGCACCAGGTTTCCGTTCAGCAGCACGACGGTCGCGCCGGCGCCCAGCGCGGCTCCAATCCAATAGGTCGAGTTGATGACCAGATCCACGCGGCCCCGCACCTTGGCCGGAATCAGTTCGTCAATCGCGGAGTTGATGGCTGCATACCCGCCGCCGATGCCCATGCCCGTAATGGCGCGAAACAGCATGTAACTCCAGTAGTTCCAGCTCAGTGCGCTGGCGGCGGTGGCCGCGAGATACACGATCAACGTAAGCGTGAACAGCTTTTTGCGACCCAGCCGGTCCGTCGCATAGCCGAAGACGATCGCCCCGAACACAGCGCCGATCAGATAAGCCGTGGCCGTCGCGCCCACCTGGGCGTCGTTGATCTTGAAAGTCTCCTTCAGCACGCCACCGATGGCGCCGGCCAGCGTCACTTCGAGCCCGTCTAGAATCCAGGTAACGCCAAGCCCGATCACCACCAGCCAGTGAAAATTGCTCCATGGCAGCCGGTCCATGCGGGCCGGTATTTGCGTTTCAATGATCCCTTCCGTGGCAGCCATAGGCACTCCGGGGTGGTTAGGTACTTCCTGTTGGAGTGCGCTACAGGAAGGGTTGTTGTCCCGGCATACCCAACCGTGACGAAGCTATTTCACGCCAGGGGAGTAAAAAGTGGTGTCTGGCTCGAAAACCGGCTCCCCTTGAAATCGAGCCTCGATGAGTGTATCGGCTATCACTGCGCTTGTTGATACGGACCTCCGTCGAATCAGAAGAGCCTTTACTCCCGGAGTTGCAGGTTACGCTGAGCGCAGCTCTCTTCCGAGAAGCTGACTTGTGGGACTAATCTTCGTATTGCGCCTACGGTGAACCCGCGGATATCCGGGCCATCCCCCTATTAGGCGCTTCATAGTCCGAAGTGGGGACCTTATTCTGGAAGAGCTTCATGAGCAAAGGCAATCTAAGGTTTCCTTACGAAAGCTGTGAGTGGGTGCGACAAAGCCTGCGGTAGCGACAACGCCCGCGGTAGCATAGACCATCGTGCCGGGTCGCCTCAGTCATGCTCCGAGGCAATCAGGAGGTTACAGATGATTTGGAACCGATCAATACCTCACGCCACCGTGATCCCGGTTCTCGCCTACGCAAATGCAAACGACGCCGCGGAATGGCTTTGTGCGGCATTCGCATTTACCGTACGGTTACGAGTCGACACGCACCGGGTGCAACTGAACGTGGGGGAGGGTGCGGTCATCGTAAGGGAGCTTCGCCCATATGAGATCGGCGCTCCTCTCGGCCTCGGCCACTCGATTACCATCCGCATCGAAGACGCAGACTCCCACTGCAGCCGCGCTAGAGAGCACGGTGCAAAAATCACTCAGGAACCCTTCACCTATCCATACGGCGAGCGACAGTACACTGCCGAGGACCCCGCGGGCCATTCCTGGACCTTTTCCCAATCAGTAGCTGACATGCTCCCAGAGGACTGGGGCGGAACCACAGAACATCTCTAATGCTCGCAGAAGCCTTTCAATATGTCAGGCGGCAATGTAAGAGGATGAATCCTCATAAAGGTTAGGGCTCTTTGATGCGGACCTTCTTCGAATCAGAAGAGGCTTCCACCTGCGGCGTTGCAGGATAGGCTCAGCGCAGGCATCTTCCTACAATGCGACATGTCAGGACTGACCGAGAGCGATCTATTCCCGTTTGCTCCACTCTTGCCGAAAACGTGACTTTGCGGGAGCGCATGGTTTTAGCGTTCGGCTGAAGTTGTTAGTCTTCCGAAGCAGTCTTCTGTCAGATGGTCAGTGTTCCACAACCAGACGCCGTTCTCTCCCGAGTTCTGCGCCAAGATCGAGTTGTCCTTCGCTCCTGCCAATAGCAAGCCATCCGGGCTGAGAACGCCGCTTTCGCTGTACATCATCCCCGAAAGGCATGTCTGACCAGTATCACTGTTCCATGCCCATAGGCGGTCATCGCTATGCCCGAACAGTAGTGGAGTGCCGGTGCGAAACGCTGCAAATCCTCCAGCACTTGGGTTAAATCTTGGCAGCTCCGGCTTAGGGGAATTGGGCAACAGCGAGCCGTCAGCGAGGCGCATAAGACGAAACCGCCCCGAAGACGAGACCACGAATGTTCCCGCGTGCGTGTCGAGCGCCAATGGAAGTGCAAAATCAGCTTGACGAGGCAGAGTGCGTACCTTGCTCCAGTCGGCAGTATTCCAAACAACGAAATCAGTCTTGCTGACGGTCATTAGCGTCTGTCCATCACTCGATAGCAGCGGAGAGAACATCCCGTCCATCACAAGAAGCTGCTTTCCTTGTGCAGTGTCGAGTACATGAGTCTTGCCGTCGTTGGACCAGGCTACAAACCACGTTCCGTCCGGACCAAATGTGAGCGAATGCACGTAACCGGGAAAGGTCGTCGTAGGTCCGCAACAGCTTACCGTCGGGCAAGCTCCATAACTTCACAGCGAAGCTGTCCCCTTGCCCTGCAGTGACAAGCCCTTGGCCATCTTTCGAAACACTCACTGCCGTCACGATTCCTTCGCCGGTGTCTAACGCACAGATGAACTTTCTTTGGGAAACGTCCCAAACGACGACTCGTCCGAAGTCTTTCCCAGCAGCCAACAGTTTGCCATCTCCCGAAAATGCGAGCACATTGATCGTCGTGGGAGTTCCTTGTCCGGAGACGATTGTGATCGAATTTCCCGGTCCCATCTGGACTCCGCTCGTGCCCTGCTTGTGCTTGGCGTCGGCCAATTCAAAGCTGGGTTTGGGGAACTCCGATGCAGATTGAGCGATGGCCACGTAACTAAATGATGAAGCTAGAAACAGAGCGAACAACCTGATACGAGCCATAGAGAGATATTAGCCGCAACGTGATCGACCACGGAAATCGATTAGATGCAGCACTCGGCTGAGGCTGTCCGCTTTGCTGAAGCAGGCTGTCTGGTATTGCGCACGAATAACGGCGTTTTCGGAAACTTGGCGAGCCGATTAGTCCTGATAAACGCGGTTTTCGTCAGCGACTCCGGCTTCGATTGTTCTTCCGGGGAAGCGCCGCAAAGAAAGTGCCGATTCATTCCCCTTAACTTGCTATCCTTAGATAAGAGCTATAAAAACTATCCACCCCAGCCGCCCCAAAAGGGCGGCTAAGTCGTTTCAAGAGAGGACTTTGCGTGTAAGTCCTTTCTTAAGAGGACTTTAGCCGGGTACCCCGGCCTAACTCCTTTCCTGAGAGGACTTTAGGCCGAAAGTCCTAGGGGGTGGGGGTAGGAGCCTTATGCCATTTACGAGTGCCGCCACGTCTTGGTCGCAGGCCGCAACTGCGAGCTCAATCTGCGCGGGAAATCCACGAGTGCTACTGCGAGGCCGTCTACACTACCTAATACCGCGCCGTATTCCGCGGATACCAGGTAATCCCTACTGCCGTGCTGGTATCCGATTGGCCGCCGGTCCGGATCAGCGGCGCCTTCCAGCTCTCGTACTGCAGCCACGCGTTAAGCTCCACATCTTTGCCCAGCCGCTTGACCGCCTGGAAGGTGTAGTCGTTCTGCGTGGTGCCGCCGGGGATGAAATCCTTCGCTGCCTTGGCATTGCGATAGTTCACCTGCAGCCATTCATTGCCGCTCAGGTGATAGGTCAACCACGCCTGTCCGCCCTTGGATTCGCGACCGATCCAGTCGCCAAAGACGAAACCTTTGTTGGTATAGGCCTGCTTCTGAATCGCCTCCCAGTACATGAACGAACCGTGGATGCTGCGTCCTGTCGGCGGATCGGTCGAGGCCGCCTCTACCCGCAGGTCGAGCTTGCGCGCCCCTGGAAACTGGGATAGGTAAATGCCTGGCCGGATCGCGGCTCGCCGGGGGGCGCTGATCGGAGTTACGTCGTCATGCGATTCGGAATCGACATAGAAGGTCAGCCAATTGCGCACGTATGGCAGCCGGTAGGTGAAGTTGAAAGCGCTGAAGCGCGCTCCGGGATCATCCCGGCCAACTTTCTCGGCAAAGCTCGTATCGTTGAAATCGAAGAAGCCTTTGAGAAAAGTGTGCAGCGTGACCGGCTCGTGTCCTTTGCCGCCCCAGACTATCGTGCGCTGGAAACCGAATTCGAAATTGCCAGTCGGCTTGAAGCTGAAACCTTCCGAGTGAGTGAAGGGCCGGTTGGGATCGTTGTGCCCCTTCAGGCTTCCGATCAGAAAATCGTAGCGCACTGGTCCCAGCACCTTTGATAGGTAGGGGATGTACAGCGGCTCCACGCGATTGATACGAAAGGAGTAGATGTCCTCGGCATTGTTGGAATAGCCCATACCACCGCCGAGCCCCGGACCAAACCACTCGTCGCTTTTGCCGAACGAGATCTCATGGCTGGCCAGCAGCACCGAAGCGTTCGCCTCAAGCACCCGGATGGCATTCACGCTGTCCGTGAGCTTGCCGTAGGGAATGGTGGAGTTGTTCGGGACAAACGGCACTTCATCGATGGTGGACAGCGTATTCGCCACGTCCGCCGAGTAGGGTGTATACGCGGGAGCGTGCTGGTACTCGCCGCGTACGTAGAGAGAAAACCGTCCGGCTTCAGCCCGCGTGCTCAACCCGCTCACGTTGTTGAAGCCCTCCGCATACGGCCGCCCGTAGTCGTTGATGATCGTCTGCCCCACGTGGTAGCTGTCGCGCAGGGGCGTCCCGCTGATGCCGAGAAAGCGGGTGTACACCGACTCCAGCTCTGCATGTCCGCGAGGCTGGTCGATGGGCGAATCCAGGTCGGTCGCGAGCTCTCGCCGCACGGCGCGATAGATGTCCAGCGCCTCATCGTTCCCGCCGGCATAGATGGCGTTACCGGAATGCTCCAGCATGTGCGCAACACTCAGGCGCGTCCACGGCCGCATGCCGAGAACAGCCGTATCCAGGTACCCCAGCGAGTAAAGCCGCATCAGCTCTGGATACATCCAGCTATCGAGCGGGATATAGGTGGACCCCATGGTGCTCAATCCGCGCACAGGTAAAGGCGGCGCGGTGAACTTGGTAAATACCTGGGGCTGCCTTGGAGGGACGGTGGCGGGAGCAGTCGCCGGAGTTTGCGGCGACGCTGGCGCAGTCTCGCCAGCGGCAGGGCTAGCCTGGGATGCCTGGGTATCCGGCGAAGGGGCCACAGTCGCCGGCGTCTGCGGCTCAGCGCCGGCTTGCGCTTCAACGGGCCGATCCGCTTGCGGCGTTTGGGCCGCCACCGTGAGCGTGGCAGCGGCAAGAATCAGCAAATAGGGGAGAGAACTGAATTGCAATCGGATCCTCGAACCAGCAATAGCCGGGAACACAGAATGACCTCGAACACGCCGGCCCATCCTGCGATCCCATTCTGTGGATTTACAGGTATAAGGATACAGCCTTGCAGTTGTGCGCCTTCCCGCACTGCTGGACGGCTGCACCGTTCCCTCCAGTCCGCTCATCTAAATGGCAAGAGGGAAGAGAAGGATTGAATCGCTGGGGCGAGGTAAAACGACGTCTGAAGTACACGGCGGGCCTGGTCTGGAGATCTGCCACCGCGCCCATGGAAGGTGCGCCGGACAAGCCGGTTCTCGTGCGGAGCGATGAAGTCGGAATCACCTTTATTGGTCATTCCTCGTTTCTGCTACAGGTTGGCGGCCAGAACATCTTGTGCGATCCCGTCTTCGCGACCTGGCTCATTCTGCTTCGCCGTCACCGCCGGCCCGGCGTCCGCATCCAAGACCTGCCCGCCATTGATTTCGTGGTGCTCTCGCATGCCCACATGGACCATCTGAACCGCCCATCACTCCGCAAGATTGTGCGAGCGACGAAGAAGCGTTCAGGCCGGGCTCCAATTGCGATCGTGCCAGCCAACGTGACCGACCTTGTCCAGAATCTCGGCTTCGCCCGCGTCGTTGCTCTCGAATGGTGGCAGTCGACAGAGATCAACGGCCTGACCGTCACGCACACGCCAGCCCGGCACTGGGGAACGCGCTGGTTCCATGACCACGATCGTGGCTTTGGCGGATACATGATCGAGGGCGGAGCACAATCGATCTACTATTCCGGCGATACCGCATACTTCAGCGGATTCCGCGAGATCGGCAGGCGCTTTCACCCGGAAATCGCGCTGCTGCCGATCGGGGCCTATAGCCCGGACAGCTATCGCGCGGTGCACACCAGCCCGGAAGACGCTTTACGCGGCTTTGTTGATTTAGGCGCAACCTGGATGGTGCCCATGCACTACGGTACCTTTTGGCTATCCCATGAACCGATCGGAGAACCGCTTCCGCGGCTTCTGAATGCGGCCAGGCAGGCCGGGTTGGGCAGGCATATCCGGGTCGTGCCTGAAGGGCAGACCAGCACCTTCTCGACTCGTGAGAATCTGGATCGGCGGCCATCCTTCACATCACAAGACGCTGCGGAAGAGGCGCACTCCGGCCATCACGCAACCCACGGCCATCACGCAACCCAGTAGAGAAGGTGACTATTCCGCGGCCTTGGCTTTCCCCCGGCTCTGCGCCGACCGGGACAGGTCGCCTTCTTTATCGATGAAATAGAGGTAGCCCTTTTCGCGCTGAATGGCATGCTTGACCAGCACCTCCGGCTCGCCTTCGCCGGACTTGTTCTTGCGTGCCACGCTGCCGTCTTTGTCTATGAAGTAGAGGTATTTTTTGTAATCCCGATCCAGCGCCAACTTCTTGACTTTCTCCGCCATCGTGCCACCTCAGTAAGCCTCAGATGCAGGCCGATGCGCGCATGCTGTCAACAAATTACCGGAAAAGCAAATGCCTGCTGAGCGCAGGCATTTACTTGGTAACCGCGAGCGGCCCGTCCGGCTACTCCGCGTGGAGACTCGCGCTGGCGCGCTGGACTTCGGCCTTTTTCGCCTGGTCTTCAAGCGCCTGTGCCTGGGGAAGGTACGTCAGGCCCTGGTTGATCATTGGGTCCCACTGGGCGCGGACTTTGAGGCCCTCTGCCTGACCAAATTGCGAGGTAAAGATCTCCGCCTTGATATTGGCCTTGATCCAATCCAGCACCGGGTTCAGGTCCTGGTCGTTGAAGCTGATCTGTTGACTTGTCATGAACTGCTTAAACTCGCCCATCACGGCATCGTCGACTTGGAAGTCGCGGGTAACGGTGCGATTTGAAAGATAGTGGCTGGCGAAGTTGAAGAAGACATAATGTTCGAGCAGCACGTCCTGGAAATGATTGGAGTGGGGTGTATCGATCTTGTCGTCCGGGGTGATGCCACCGCCGCCGTAAACCGTGCGTCCGGCATCGGTAAGTTTCACTTCGCGGCTCTTGTCCTCTGCCGCAGTTGGGGCGCCATCGTGGTTGTAGTAGTAGTCGTAGAGTGAAACGCCGTTGTAGTTGCGCTGGATCAGACGCCCACTCGGGGTGTAGTAGTGATAGGTCGTCAGCGCCAGTCCGGTGTTTTCGGAGAGCGGGTACACGGTCTGGACCAGCCCCTTGCCAAAGGTCGTTTCCCCAGCAATGATCGCCCGATCGTGATCTTGAAGCGCGCCAGAAACGATCTCCGCCGCGGATGCAGTTCCATGGTTCACCAGCACGACGATGGGATAGCTCTTGCTGCTATTGCCGTGTGTAGCCCGGTAGATCTGCTCCGGGTACGCCCGCCCGCGCTGCGACACAATGACCTGACCCTTTTCGAGGAACTTGTCGCAGACCGCGACAGCTTCCTGCAAGAGGCCACCCGGATTGCCGCGAAGGTCGAGCACCAGCCCTTTCACGTCGCCAAAGTTGTCCAGCGCGTCAGTGAGCTCCCGCCCGGTCGTCTCCTGGAATTGCGTGATATGGACATAACCAACCTGCGGCCGGATCAGAAACGCGAGATCGATGCTGTTATGCGGGATTTCATCGCGAACGAGATCGAAGACCAGCGGCTTTGAAGAACCAAAGCGCGCCACGATGACTTGGACGTGGGTTCCCTTGGGCCCCTTCAGGACATTAGCCACCTCTTCGGAACTCATGTTGTCTGTCGGCTTGCCGTCTACAGAAACGATCACATCGCCCGGCCGGATGCCTGCCTTGTAGGAAGGCGTGCCCTCAAACGGAAAGACGACGACAATCTTGTTGTTCTGCGGCTGGATCGTCATACCCACGCCGTAGTACTTGCCGTGCTGGTCTTCGCGCATGTGCGCGTAGGATTTCGGGTCGTAGAAGTTGGAGTGCGGATCGAGCACTCGCAGCATCCCCGGAATCGCCCCGTTGTAGATGGCCTTTTCGGCTTTGTCCCCATTCAGCGGCTCGGCGTAGTTTTGCTCCACCAGGTCATACACGGTGGTAAACGAGCGGAGGTCATTGCGCAGCGCGGACTCATCCGCATTCGACTGCGCCCCAACCTTCTGGCTGACGAAAGTTCCGGCAATGCCGCAGGCGGCAAAGAAGACCACTGCTGCGAAGATGGGGCGGCGTGTGCGAAGGGCCATAAGTATGGAGGAGACGAGGCGCTCGGAAACGGAGTCTCCGCGCCAAGGTCTATCGTGCAGTATAGCATCCACCGCAACCAACCCCCTGACGCTTTCGGGGTATATGGCCGCCGATGGTCATCCGGTGCGAAGCTCCCGCCGCCGTCTGGGGTCGCCCTCGTAAACACCAGCGTGCAGACGCAGACAGCCGCCCGTTTACACTGACATCGGAGCCGAGCCGGTTCCTGATTCCTTCCGCATTGCAAAGGGGTATGCCTGATTGCCGCAAGAAGCGCCCGCAGTACGCCCGGGTAGAAGCGAACTCCTCGGACTCGCCCTTCTGGTGCCGCCCGTTGTTACGTTTTATCTGATTCTGCAGATGCAAGCAGTCAACTTGCCTCTTCTGGATGACTACCCGGCGGTTCTCGGCTTCCTGAATGTGCTGATCCGGCTTCATGGGCTCCGCGCCAAAGTCCTCTACATCCTCACGGCCCAGCACAACGAGTACAAGTTGGTCTTCGAGCATGCGATCTTTGCGGCGCAGTTTTACATCGTGGGCCATGTGAACTTCCTCGTGCTGATGGCACTGGGAAACAGCTTCGTCCTGCTCACGCTTCTTCTGCTTTGGAAGGTCTTTGTTGTCCCCGGCGCCCCGCCGGGGCAGCGCGTCGTCCTCTTTGCGCCGGTTGTGTATCTTTTCGTCCAATTGCACTATGCCGAGACGCTGGACTGGTCCATGGCCGCGCTGCAGAATATCCCTGTCATCTTCTTTGCCCTCTTATCGATCGCTTTGTTGGCACGCAACAAGATGGCGACCTTCCCATGGGCACTCATCGCCTTCGCTTGTTCTGTGGCTTCTTCCGGCAACGGTTTCCTGGTGGCTCCCATCGGTGCCGCCATGCTGCTGCAGAACCGTCGCTACCGTCTGCTTGTGCCCTGGTGCATGACCGTGATCGCCGTAACGGCCGGTTACTTCTATCATTACAACTTTTCTGCCTCACAAACTCCCAGGGACGCTTCTGTTCTCGATTCCTTCCGGCACATCCACCTGCTGTATGCGTTTTCGTTTCTGGGTTCCGCGCTGGCCGGCTTGCGCTATCTCTTGGCGTCGGTAATCTGCCTCTGCTTTGTGGCCGCCCTCCGTGCCCGGTATCGCTTCACCAATCCGGCCGTGTTCTATTCCATGGTTTGGATACTCCTCACTGCGGCGGGCCTGTCTGGAATCCGGTCCGGTTTTGGCGTGCAACAAAGCTTATCCGCGCGCTACACCATCTACTCGGACCTCCTGCTGCTCTTCTGCTACATGTTTCTGACAGAAGTCTTCTGGTCGCGACCGAAGTTCCGGGGCTACAGGATGGCTGCTTTTACCAGCATCTTGCTGTTGTCCGTGGCCCTTGCGGTGTGGGGCGACCTGGACGGCTACCAGCTCCTGTCCACGCGCAAGGCGCAGATTGTGCAAGGGATGGGCCCCTGGCGCAATGCGTCGCACAACGAGCCGGCCCCCGGTTCGGGAATTCTCCTGAGCGGCCCTCCAATTGCCGCCTTCTATGACACGGCGCAGAAGATTCTGACGCAATCCTCCGAACTCGGCGTGTACCGGGTTCCAGAGCCATGAAAGCGCATCGAGCGCCGGGTGAACTGGCAATCTCGGCAGCCGGGAAGTAGAATCCGTCCAAGGAGCCCCACACCGAAGTGTTTCCAGCGCAGGTGCGCTGCTCACTTGCTGTGGCGTTCATCCGTCCATCGAATTGAAGTCATAATTATGCGCATGTTCCGCCTTCCCTTACTCGTGCTCGCCGGCTCCATCCTTGCTGCAACCTCGACTCTGGCGCAATCGGGCACATCCGATCAGCCGGCTAACCCCCAGCCCACTGCGAAGCAGCTTTCCGGCGCGAAGGCATCCCAGGCTACCGCCCAGCAAAAGTTCGAACCCCAGGCGCAAGCCTCTCCTTTTGGCGGCAGCGTCGTCGAAGATATCGTCGCGCGCGTGAATGACCAGATCATTACGCGCTCCGATTACGACCGCGCCATGCAGCAGCTCGAGCATGACGGGCAACAGCAGGGCTGGAGCCAGCAGGATTTGATGGACCGCAAGCGCGACCTCCTGCGCGACCTGGTGGATCAACAATTGCTCCTTTCAAAGGGCAAGGAACTGGGCATCACCGGGGAAACGGAGCTGGTCAAGCGCCTCGACGAGATCCGCAAGCAGAACCACCTCGACTCCATGGAAGCACTCGAAAAGGCCGCGACGTCGCAGGGCGTCTCCTACGAGGACTTCAAGCAAAACATTCGCAACGGCATCATCACGCAGCAGGTCATCCGCGACGAAGTCGGCCGCCACCTGCAGATGTCACGCGCCGACCTCCAGCACTTTTACCAGGAGCACCAGAGCGAGTTCAGCCAGCCGGAATCGGTGCACTTGAGCGAGATACTCATTCCCGTACCCGCCGGCGGCGATGCAGCGGCCGACTTGCAAACGGCGCAGTCCAAGGCCGACGCTATCGAGGCCAAGCTTAAATCGGGCGCCAACTTCGAAGATCTCGCGAAAGCGGACTCCTCCGGCTCCACTGCAGCACAGGGTGGCGAGCTGGGTGAGTTCCGCCGCGGCATGCTCGCCAAGGAACTGGAAGACAAGACCTTTGCGCTCGACGCCGGCCAGGTCACCGCGCCCATTCGTACCAAACAGGGTTACATCATTCTGAAGGTGACGCAGCACACCAAGGGCGGAACGCCGGACCTGGCCTCCATTGAACCGCAGGTGGAAGAAGCGGCCTTCATGAGCAAAATGCAGCCCGCACTCCGGCAGTACCTCACCCAGCTTCGTCAGCAGGCTTACATCGACTACAAGCCGGGGTACGTGGACACGGCTGCGACTGCCGAATCCGTGAAGCCGCTCTATAGTGCTTACACGCCGCCTGCGCCCAAGAAGCATGTGAAGTTCCAGCGGACGCGCTACCGCCAGGCGCACACCTTCCGCGACAAATCGAAATCAGCGGGTGCCCAGGCCGCGCTTCCAGCAGCCGCCACCGATGCCAGCGCCCCCATGGCGACCACTGCCGGCAGCACCGCGGCTCCAGCTGCGCCCACCACGCAGGTAGCCCGAAAGGGCAGCGGTTTGGAGAAGCCGGGCAAAAAGGAAAAGATCCGTTACGGCCAGGCCCCGCGGGAAGCTCTGCCGGCGGCGCCGTCTCCCGATAGCGGTGAGGCAACGCAGACAGCTGCCGCGGGTGCAACTGGAGCCGCAGCGGGCCAGACCAGCGAAACGGAGGTCGCCACCAGCGTGAGTCCGAACGTCACCGGCAACGCCGTAGCGCCGACGGAAACAGCCGGCCCGGACAAGAAGACTCGGTTCAGCGATCGCGCGCGAGTTCCTAAGACAAAGAAGGCGAAGACGAGGGACCAGATCGAGAACGCAAACGTGGACAAGATCACGCCCGAAGAGATTGCGGCACAAAAGACGCAGTCTGCTCCGCTCGGCTTGGCCGGCGACACGCTGAAGCCCAAGAAGCAGCCCAAGGCCAAGGGCGAAAAGACGCGCTACACTGGCGCTTCAAAGGACAAGAAGGACCAGAGCAACACGCCGCCAGCCCCGTCCACTCCATCGCCGCTCGCCGCGCCCCCGCCGCCCAGCGACACGGCCCAGCCCCAGAGTGCTCCCACGCAGCAGCAGTAGACTCAATCGAGAGCCGGCGTCCCTGCGCCGGTTCTCTTTTGCTTTAGAACCTTCCCCGACAGGCCTGCACCCATGAAACCGATCTACGTCGCTGATGCGCATCAATATGAAAATCACCCGCCCATCGATATCTGGGTGGCTGTCTGCTCAAAGCAGGTGCGCTCCAAAAAGGACGGCACCGCGTTTCTGGCGCTCCGGCTGGGCGACCGCTCCGGGCAGTGCGATGGCGTGATGTGGGAAAACTTCGATGAATGCGTGCGTGAGTTTGAATGCGGCGATGTGGTCAAAGTGCGCGCACGGGTTTCGCGCTTCAGCGGGAAGCTGCAGCTCGTTATCGACCTGCTGCGCCGCGCCATTGACGGCGAGTTTGAGATGAGCGACTACGCTCCGCACACCACGCTCGACATTGACATGTTGTGGGCCCAGCTCAACGCCTATGTGGACTCTTTCACCGATCCACACTTGAAGGCGCTCATGGATTCCTTCCTCACGGATGCCGAGGTGGCTACTGCGCTGCGTTCCGCGCCCGCAGCCAAGGTCATGCACCACGCCTGGATCGGCGGTCTGCTCGAGCATATTGTTTCCCTCCTCGGCATTTGCGATATGGCGGCGAAGCACTACCCGGAGGTCCAGCGAGACCTCCTGCTGACCGGCGCCATGCTGCACGATATCGGCAAGCTCCAGGAACTGCGCTGGGGCATGAACTTCGAATACACGCTGGAAGGCCAGATGCTCGGGCACATCACGCTCGGCATCAACATGATCGAGCGCAGGATCACGGCCATCCCGGACTTCCCCCAGCATCTCCGGCTGCTCGTAGAGCATCTCGTCTTAAGCCACCATGGCAGGTACGAATACGGCTCGCCCAAACTGCCCATGACTCCCGAAGCGCTGCTGCTGAACTTTCTGGATGACCTGGACGCCAAAATGCACAGCGCCCGCGCAGAGTTTGTGAAGAGCGAGGCGAGCGGGAAAGCTCCAGACGAGATGACCGATTGGGTGCGCGCGCTCGAGCGGCCTTTGCTCAACACGCAGGCGTTTCTGAAGAGCCATGGGAGCTAGCCGATGCCGTATCTGCTGAAGACCGAGCCTGCGTCCTACTCGTTCGCTGATCTCGAGCGCGACGGCGAAACCGTGTGGGATGGCGTAAACAACGCGCAAGCGCTGCGGACCCTTGCGGAGATGAAACGCGGCGACCGGCTCATTCTCTATCACACGGTAACGGACAAGGCAGCCGTCGGCATAGCGACCGTTTTCTCCGTGGACGCCAGCGATCCCCGCCATCCTGTTGTCAAAATCAAGGCAGGCAAGCGGCTGAGCGCGCCGAAGTCGCTCGCCGAAATGCGGGACAACCCCGTGTTTGCGGATTCGCTGCTCTTCCGGCAGTTCCGCCTGTCGGTCGTCCCGCTCACCGAGGAGCAATATGCCTGGCTGGTAGGGAAATAGAAGCGCCGTTACACTAGGAGGAACGCTCCATTTCGGAAGGTCGATGCTACGTTTTTCCACCGCAGGTGAATCGCACGGCGAAGCTCTTATCGCGCTGCTCCAAGGGCTGCCAGCTGGTCTTGCGGTAGACCAGGCCGTGATCGACCGCGAGTTATGGCGTCGGCAGCAGGGCTATGGCCGTGGCGGGCGCATGCGCATCGAGCGCGACACGGCGCACATTCTCTCCGGCGTGCGGCACGGAAAAACCATCGGCTCGCCGGTGGCCATCGAGATCGCCAACCGCGATTGGAAAAACTGGGAAGAAGCGCTGCCCGTTGGCACTGGCGATGGGGAAAAGCACAAAGCTGTCGCCTCTCCGCGCCCCGGCCACGCTGACCTGGCAGGCTCGCTCAAATACGACTTCCCCGACGCACGCTATGTGCTGGAACGCGCGTCTGCCCGCGAATCCACGGCGCGTGTGGCTGCTGGCGCCTTTGCCAAAGTTCTGCTGCGGGCGCTCGGCGTTGAAGTGCTGAGCCACGTGGTTCGTGTGGGTCGCGTGGAGTTGGAGCAGCCCGTAAGCTGGGAAGCCATTCGCGCGCTTGCCGACAAGGAAGAGGTGCTGCTCAATTGCGCCAATCCGGAAACCGAATCGCGCATGAAGGCCGAAGTGGATCACGCGCTGCGCACGGGCGATTCCATCGGCGGCATCTTTGAAGTGGTCGCCTATGGCGTGCCGCCCGGCCTGGGCACATATGCAAACTGGGATGAGCGCCTCGATGGCCGGCTCGCCTGGGCGGTTATGTCGCTGCAGGCCGTAAAAGCCGTCGAGCTCGGTCGCGGCGTTACGGCGGCGCAGTCCTTTGGATCTGAGGTGCATGACGCTATCGGCTATGCCGGGGAAGAGAGCGGCGAGGATGGCCGCCATACCCGCTTTACCCGCGAGCGCAACAATGCCGGCGGCATCGAGGGCGGCATCTCAAACGGTGAAGACATCATCGTTCGCGGATACCTGAAACCTATCTCCACCCTGCGGCGGCCGCTCGCCTCTGTGAATTACAGCGACCGCGAAACTACCAAGGCCGCGTACGAGCGCTCCGACGTATGCGTCGTGCCGGCTGCAGGTGTGGCGGCTGAGGCCATGGTCGCCTTTGTGCTCGCGCAGCTTGCCCTGGAGAAGTTCGGCGGCGATTCGCTCCGTGAGCTGAAACGTAATTACGACGGTTACCTGGAACAAATTCGCCGCTATTAAGCGGTCTTTGAAGAGACGCAAGACCCACCATGATTTACAAAATCGTAAAATATCCGGACCCTATCCTGCAGCGGCGGGCCGATCCCGTGACCGAGTTCAACGACGAGCTCCGCACGCTTGTCGACGACATGTTCGAGTCCATGTATGCCGCCCAGGGCATCGGCTTGGCTGCTCCGCAGATTGGCATCGGCAAGCGACTGACCGTGATTGACCTCAGCAACAAGGCCAAGCCCGAGGACAAAATCGTTCTTATCAATCCCGAGATCGTCCTGCACGAGGGCAAGCAGATCGAGGAGGAAGGCTGCCTTAGCCTGCCCGACATTCGCGAAAAGGTGAAGCGGTCGGCCCGCGTGGCTGTGCGCGCGCAGAATGCCCATGGCGAGTGGTTCGAAATGGAAGGCAACGAGCTGCTGGCGCGCGCTTTCCAGCACGAGATCGACCACCTCGACGGTATCCTGTTTATCTTTCGCGTTAGCGCATTGAAGCGCGATTTTATTCTCCGCCGCATTCGCAAGCTGCAACGCGCGGGAGACTGGTAGGCGTGCGCCTCGTGTTTTGTGGCACGCCGGAGTTTGCCGTGCCCACGTTCAAAGCCGTGCTCGACGCCGGTCACGAAATTGCGCTTGCAGTCACGCAGCCGGATCGCCCCACCGGTCGCGGCATGCAGCTGCTTCCGCCGCCCGTGAAGGCAGTTGCCCTTGACGCCGGGATCCCGGTCGTCCAGCCGGAGCGCATCAAGCACAACGAACCGCTCCGTGCACAACTCACATCCATTGCGCCCGATGCCATTCTGGTCGTCGCCTACGGCCGCATCATCCCCCGGTGGATGCTCGATCTGCCGCCACTCGGCAATCTGAACCTCCACGGCTCGCTGCTGCCCAGGTATCGCGGAGCTGCCCCAGTGCAATGGGCTGTGGCCAACGGTGACCCTGCCACCGGCATCACCACCATGCGTATTGACGAGGGGCTCGACACCGGCGACATGCTTCTGCAACGCGAGCTGCCCATTGCCGATACCATGACCGCGGAAGACCTATTCCCCTTGCTCGCCGAAGCGGGCGCCGCGCTCATGACGGAGACTCTCGAAGGTCTTGCTCGGGGAACGCTTATTCGGCGTAAACAGAACGATGCCGAAGCCACGTTCGCGCCCATTCTCACCCGCGAGGACGGACGGGTAGACTTCCGCCGCCCAGCGCAGGCCATCTACAACCGCTGGCGCGGTTTTCAACCCTGGCCGGGCGCCTGGACCCTGCTCGGCGGCAAGAAGCTGACGCTTTCGCGCATGGCGCCGACGTCCGCTTTTTCAAACGTTCGCCAGCCCGGTGAGCTCGTGAGTGATCGCCAGCGACTCTTTGCGGGCTGCGGCGACGGCACTGCTATCGAGCTGCTTGAAGTCCAGCTCGAAGGACGCAAACGGCTGCCCGCCGCAGAGTTCCTGCGCGGGGTGCATTTACAGCCCGGCACCGTTCTAGGCAGTTGAAGAGCATGCCCGGCCCTGTCGCGCCCGCCCGCCTTGTTGCCTTTCGTATCCTGCTCGCAATCGAGCAATCGGCATCCACGCACAGCGACGACCTGCTGCATGCTCCGGAGGTGGATCGCCTTTCTGCGCAGGATCGCAACCTCGCCACCGACGCTCGTCATGGGCGTGCTTCGCTGGCAGCTCGTGCTGGATGCGCGCATCAGCGCCGCCCTGAATCGCCAGACGAAGCTGGATGCCGCGGTTGCCACCGCGCTCCGCCTCGGTGCCTTCCAACTGCTCCTTCTCGATCGCATTCCGCCGCATGCGGCCATCCACGACAGCGTGGAGCTGACCAAGCGCGCAGGGCACCGTTTCGCCTCCGGCCTGGTGAACGCCGTATTGCGCAAGATTGCGGCAGCGTCACCCTGCTCCCCCGCGGATAACATCGCCGCACATCCAGCGTGGCTTATCGCGCGTTGGAAAAGGCTTTTCACGCAATCGGAGCTTGACGCGCTGTGCGCCTATGACCAAAGGCCGCCGCCGCTGACGATCCGGCTCGCCAGTGCGGAAGCCCGGGAGCCCCAGCAGAACGCTACGCTGCTTCCCGGCGCATTTCTCACCCGTGCCTGCTCCATCACGCGTGGCGACGGTCGCGAAACCATTCCTGATGGCGCGCGCATTCAGGACGAAGGCTCGCAGCTCGTCGCCGAACTCGCCGGCGAGGGCCGCAGAATTCTCGACTGCTGTGCGGCGCCAGGTGGCAAAACAGCAATACTCGCCGAGCGCAATCCTGGAGCGGAGATCTTCGCTTGCGACATCAGCCCCGTGCGCGTGCGACAGATGCAGCAGAATTTCGCACAGCTGCCAGAGACCGCGCGGATCTACTGCGTCCAGGCTGATGCAACCGTAATGGTTACAGAAACCCAACTTTCCGGCTTATTCGATCTCATCCTGTGCGATGCACCATGCAGTGGAACCGGAACCCTCGCGCGCAATCCGGAGATCAAGCTTCGTTTGACGCCCGACGACTTCGCCCGCCAGCAGGCACGCCAAGAGGCGATCCTCGACGCTGCCGTCCGCAAACTCGCGCCCGGCGGCCGTGTGGTTTACTCCACTTGTTCGCTGGAGCCGGAAGAGAACGAGCAGGTCGTCGAGCATACCTTGGCAGTCCACCCAGAGTTGCAGGTCGTTTCCATAGGCAAACGATTGGCCGAGCTTGAGAGGAGCGGCGTCCTGCTGCCCCATGCGGCGGAACTGCTGCGCAGATACGGTGTCCGCAGCGGCTTTCTGCGCACCGTGCCTGGTACCCTGCCGTGCGATGGCTTCTTCGCCGCAGTGCTGCAGCGCTCCCAGACATGAAGGGACCGCCGCAGTATCAGATACCCTCGTTGTAGTGCTGCGATGCCTGATTTGCGATCTGCACGATGGGCGTGATCTCCTTTTCGCGCACATCGCGCCCTTCCTTCATCTCAGTGGCGCCAGGACTCTGGACAGGCTTCGGCAATGCGAGATTCGACAGATACAGCGCCGCCTGCGTGCACGCCGGCAGCAGTCCCATCACCCGCGCGGCGAGCGCTGCCTGCGGCGTAATCATGATCTCCGTCGCGTGCCGCGCGGCTGCATGCACCACCTGTTTCGCCGCTCGCTGCGCCGCGATAGAGACACCCGGCAACGCCGCACCCAGACTGAACCAGCGGTACTCTTCTTCGCGATTGCCGCTGAAGAGCGCACGCACTTGGGAGCCAGTCCTCATCAGCCCCGGGCAGACCGTGGTGACGTGGATGCCCTTCGAGCGCACCTCCACATGCAGCCCTTCAGAGAAACCGACAGCCGCGAATTTGCTTGCGCAGTAGGGCAGCAGGTGCGGCACAGGGACCTTTCCGCCGAAGGAGCAGATGTTCACAATGGAGCCTGCCTGGCGCTGTAGCATGGCCGGCAGCACGGCCAGCGTGCAGTGAAGCATGCCGTAGAAATTTGTCTGCATCGCATCGTCGAAAGACGCCAGGCTCTGATTTTCTACCGGGCCCACGGTGATGATGCCCGCATTGTTCACCAGCACATCGACGCGCCCGAAGTGCTGCGTGGCTCGCTCGATCATTGCCTGTACTTGCGCGTCTTCGCGTATGTCGCAGGGGATAATCAGTGCGGCGTTGGTGTCCGCGATCGCCTCCCGTTCCACCAGCAGATTGCGCGCGCGCTCCAGTTCGTAAGGATCGCGTGCCGTCAGTACCAGCTTCGCGCCGCCCCGGCCGAACTCTTCGGCGAGCGCCAACCCAAATCCGCGCGAGCCTCCCGTGATAACAACAACTTTGTCGTGAAACGCCGTTGCTTGAGCACCGCTGTTCCGCCACAACGCTGCAACGCCGTACGCTGCCGTGAGCGCGGCGGCGGCGATGCTTATATTCCGAGCTGTCTGCCTTTGTTGCGTCATCGTTGAAGCCTCTGCCGCTCTAAGCTGCCTGCTGCCATGGATCGATCACGACCTTTACACAGCCGTCCTGCTTGTCGCGAAAGGTCTTGTACATCTCCGGCGCCTCATCGATGCCGATCCGGTGCGTGATCAGAAAGCTGGGGTCGATCTCGCCGCCTTCGATCCGCTTGAGCAAGGGCTGCAGATACTTGTGCATGTGCGTCTGCCCCATTTTCATCGTGATGCCTTTTCCAAAGGCTGCGCCGAAGTTGAGCTTATCGATCACGCCGCCATACACGCCGGGGATCGACACCGTGCCGCACTTGCGTACAGACTGGATCGCCTGTCGCAGCACGGTGGGCCGGTCCGTTTCCATGCGCAGCGTCTGCTTTACCTTGTCATATACGCCGCCCAGCGTATCTGCGTGCGCCTCCAGGCCTACAGCATCGATGCATGCATCGGGACCATTGCCGCCGGTCAGGTCGCGCAGCGTTTGCGAGACGGCTTCGTCGTCTTCGGAATAGTTGATAGTGATGGCTCCGCATTGTGTGCGCGCCAGCTCCAGCCGCTCCAGTACGCGATCAATGGCAATCACCTTTTCTGCGCCCAGCATGTAAGCGCTCTTGATTGCGAACAGCCCCACGGGCCCGCAGCCCCACACTGCGACTGTATCTCCTGCCTGTATGTGCGCGTTTTCTGCAGCCTGGTAGCCGGTGGGGAAGATATCGGAAAGGAACAGAACCTTCTCGTCCGGCAGATCATTTTCGATTTTGATCGGGCCCACGTCGGCAAAGGGAACCCGCGCATACTGCGCCTGCCCGCCAGCATAACCGCCCATCATGTGCGAGTATCCGTAGAGCGCCGAGCCGCTGTAGCCGTAAGCCTCCTCCAGCATGCGCGCATTCGGGTTGGAGTTATCGCATGCCGACCAGAACTGGCGCTTGCAGAAGAAGCAGTTACCACAGGAGATGGTAAAGGGGACCACCACGCGATCTCCCCGCTTCAGCTTCTTCACCTCCGGCCCTACTTCTTCCACGATGCCCATGAATTCGTGCCCGACGATGTCGCCCGATTCCATAGTGGGGATAAACCCGTCATACAAATGAAGGTCCGAACCGCAGATCGCAGAGCGGGTGATTCGGATCACAGCATCGTGCGGGTTGATGATCGATGGGTCCGCGACGGTTTGCACTTCCATCTTTTCCTTGCCCATCCAGCAGACTGCCTTCATATACGTATCCTTTGCAGTTGCAAATTGTTGCTGTGGCGTGCCAGACCCATGCGTGGTCGTGGGATGCGGTCGGACCGTGAGGCTGCGTCCGGTAAACCGGAATCCCCTTAATGGCGAGTCTCAGGCGCTACGTTGTGGCTGGTTTCGATTTACCAAAGCTACAGCTGTCAGATCTGTTGCTTCGCATCACGCGTTCTTGCCGATGCCAACGACCTGGCGGATGCCGCTTGACGGCGGCGGGTTCGTCTCGCCATACACGAACTCCTTTACTTTTCCGCTCACGCCGCGCACTCCAGTTGGCTGGTTCTCCGTTGTCGGGATCTCTCCAGCCTCGACCAGTTGTTTGAAGTGGCGAAGATTCTCCACCACCATTTGCCGCGGGCTGCGCGCCAGGACACCCGCGGCCGCATTGGCCATCTTGCCGCCCGGAAGATAAAAGGTCTGCGTAAGGACAACGATCGTCCCGCGATCCACTGGTGCTGGAGAGAACATCACCTCGCCGCGCTGGCCGATGTCGCCAGAGACGGTTTGCCACACTATCCTGCGCGCTGCTTCCTCTTCCACGATCTCTGAAACCCACTCGAGCGAGGTGTGAAATGGTCCTTGCATCACCCAGCGGGACCGGCCACCGCCCAGGCTTACCACTGACTGCACGCCTTCCTGCCACAATGGCGCCTTTTCCACGTCGCGCCAGAAGGTATACAGGTCCGCTGCGCTGGCGTTGATAGTAGCCGTGGCGCGTGCATGCACTCCGTCTTCTCGCGCGCTGTTTATTTTCTCCATAGATCATCCTTTAGAGCGGTTCCACCCCGCTCCTTCCATTCCGTGCGGCTTTGAATCACGGGCTAACACCAGCAGCAAACCATGAACTATACCTGTGCCTGTGCTGGCGCTGCCGCACTCCGTTGAGATGCGTTTTGGAATGCAGCGCGATGGACCAAAGACAGAGCTCCTTGGTCTATCTCTACTGGTGGTCTATATGTCCATTGGGTGTGAGTTTGTCGATGATCATGGGGAGAAAAGTGGCGAGCTTGCTGCTCGCGGCTTCGGGCGCAATCCCTAAATGGCTGGCGATGCTGCTGATGCGGTCCTGCCCCAGCACCTGCTGCACTTGCTGTCCGGTTACTGGCTGATTCTGCCCGGTGCCTACCCAGGAGTTCGCGGCTTCGCCCAGGCCGTGCGATTGAAACATCTGTACCAGGCCGCCCAGCCCGCCTACCTGCGGGTTTTCCAGGAGATGAGTAACGGCGCCGATCATTCCGGACTGCCCTGCTCCCGCGCCGCCGAGCTGGCCTTCTATTTCACTGCCCGCCATCTGCTTCAAACTATCCATGATTGACATGCTGTATCCTCCGTCTTTCCAAAGTTGGGATGCAGCAAACGGAGGATAGCAGCGGATATTCGTTCCGGGCCGATCGAAACCCAGCTCGGCCTAGCTAGGGCTTCGCCTGTTCGGCAGCCACCGCAGCCTCGGCCGCCTGAAAGCCAATCTTGCTATGGGTGCCGTCGCAGAACGGCTTTTTCGTAGAAGCTCCACAGCGGCACAACGAAATGGCCGGCTTGCCTTCCAGATTCACTTCCTTGCCGTCCACGTCGATCAGGCGGACCCGGCCTTCCACTCGGAACGGCCCGTTGGGGCGCGTGGTGATAAGCACTTCATTCTCTGCCATGCATTGCTCCTGATGTTTCTTGGATGAGTACGGCTTCAGTGTACAAGCGCGTCTGCGACCCCAGGGCACGCGTAAGGTCAACGCGCCTGGTAGCGCGCCAGCACGTCTTCCAACGTGATAACGCCTTCCAGGGCGCCTCGGCTCGCCCGGTTCTGCACCGGCAGCAGCGGCCAGCGCGCCAGGTAGGGAATCGCGCTGTCGAGCGGCAGGTCGGGGAAGAGCGTTGGCACGCGGTCTGGTGGCAGCACTGCCTCTACCGGGGTCTCGGGAGAGTGCGCCCCGGCCAGCGCAACGAACTCCTCTCGCCGCATTGCATACCATGCGCCGTCTCGCAGCTTGATCAGAAACGCTGAAGCCCTTTCCGCGGCCACTGTGCTCCCAATATTCCTCAAGAAAGCTTGCCCGTCGACCACGGGGGCTTCCAGCGGACGCAACGCATCCTCCAGGTGCAGCACGATCTCTTCCCGCTGCTCCTCCATGGAGGGCAGATCGAGCCCGTCCTGGTGCGTAAACGTCTCGAAGATCGGCGTCGGCTGCAGCACCCGCGAAAGCAGGTAGGCGATGGTGTTTGCCAGAATCACCGGCAGGATGATGGAGTAGTTGCCGCTCACCTCCAGCACCATGAAGACCGAGGTGAGCGGCACACGCAGGAAGCCGGCGAAGAGCACACCCATGCCCACCAGCGCGTAGGAGCCGATTGAGATGGGCAAACCCGGGAACAGTAATTTTTCAAAGCTGCCGATGCCGGCGCCCAGCATGGCGCCGATGAACAGCGTTGGCGCGAACATCCCGCCCGGCGTGCCGCTGGAATAGGAAAGCGTTGTGGCCAGGATCTTCAGTACAGCCAGAGCAAACAAAATTCTCCAGGTGAACTGCCCATGCATGGCCTGGTCCATCACTTCATACCCAGGGCCCATGACCTGCGGAAATCCGACAAAGCCAATCAGGCCCACAACCAGACCAGCCAGCGGAGGCTGTACGTACAGGGTCCATCGCGGCAACCGCCGTAAACGCGGCCTGAGATAAGCAAGTGCCTTGGCGAAGATGATTGCGGCTACGCCGCCCACCACACCCAGCACGGCATACGCGAAGAGCTCTCGCGGATCGCGCACACTCACAGCCGGGATGCGGAACATCGGTTCCGTCCCCCAGAACCATCGCGCTACGACCACGCTGGAGATGGCCGAAAGCACCACAGAACCGAGCACTGCCGCGCTCCAGCGTCCAATCACCTCTTCAATCACGAACAGAATGGCCGACACCGGCGCATTGAATGCCGCGGCCAGCCCGGCGGCCGCCCCGATCGGCGCAAAAACACGCAGCCGCTGTCGGGACAACCGCAGCCGCCGACTGACGACGGAAGCTACCCCCGCGCCAATCTGCAAAGACGGGTCTTCCGGCCCCAGGGAAAAACCGCCCCCGATCGCCAGCGCTGACGTGATGTATTTCCCGATGACCGTCTTAAAGGAGATATAGCCGTTGTAGATATAGAGCGCGGCCTTGGTCTGGTTGACGCCGCTGCCGCGCGCCGCCGGAAAGGCAAGCTGCACCAGTGCGGCCACTACCACGCCCATGCCAAACGGAACAAGGATCAGCCGATACTGCCCGGCATGCGGCGCGGAGCCGAGCGTGAGAATCTGCACCCAGTTGATCGCAATGCGAAAGCTCACCACCAGCAGTCCCGACAGCACCCCGATAAAGATGGAAAGCACCAGGAACAGGCGCTCCTCGCGCGTCGGCGCAATCTTGTTCAGATCAAGCTGCGAAGGCTGCTGGAGCTCCTGGACTTTTTCCATGAGCTCGGTGTCGGGAACTGGCGGTTGTTCCTCGGGGGCTGAGTCGAGCGGCGTATTCAGAATGGATTGTTCTTCCATGGGCTAGAGCCGCTCAACCGTATCTGGAGACTGCGCTATCTTCAGCAGCAGCGCATCGTCTCCCGCCGGCGCTCCGCAAACGGTGTTGGTGGCCAGTTCCGTGCTGTAGATAAGATCGATTTCACTTTGCATCCGATCCGGGTGCGCCACCAGGTCAGTCATGGTAATCCGTCGCGGCTCGCTCGCCCATCGCGCCTGAATTGCAGCCAGAGAACCGTCGGGCGCAGGGGCAGCGGTCAAGCTTTGCAATGGTGTCCCAACCGGCGTCGGTGGTCCCGCAGCGGCGGGAACCGCCATCTGCGCCTGGCAGGCGGTCAATCGTCTTTTGGCCAGAACACGGTCCGCCAGTACCCGCTCAGCCCGCGCCTGAATGGCCAGAGATGCCGATGGGTAGAGCTCCAATAGTCGGTTGGTCTCGGCAAGCTGTTTGCGGCTCGCATCTAGCGAAGGTTCTGCTCGCTCCGCCGCTTCTGCCGCCACGGCACGCTGGAGATATTGCTGCGCCTCCCGGTACCGGCCAAGCAGAAAAGCGGTATGCCCCGCGCCCTCCAGCGCCTCAGGGATAGCCGGCCTGTGTGCAGCCATGTCGCTATAGATGTGCAGCGCGTCGGCCGGAGCGTGTGCCGCCAGCAGCAGCCCGGCAATCCGAAGGCGGTCCGCCACATCGTTGTCCCCGGCATTTCCTGCCGCGATCAGCAGCTCATCCCGCGCTTCCGCGTACCGGCGCAACTCGATAAGGTGGTTCACCAGTTCCAGCCGGACCTCGCGCCGCCGCTTCGCTCCATCCCCTTCCCAGGTGCCGTAGATAGAGGCGTGGTAGAACTCCAGCGCTGCGGGAATATGCTTGCTGGCCAGCGACAGCCGCGCCAACTGCAGATTGATGATCCCGTTGCCCGGCTCCGTCTCCCACAAGGCGGTGAAGTACGCGGTTGCCTCCTGAACGTTGCCCGCCTTTGCCAGCGCTTCAGCCAGTTCGATCTCGGTCCGCCGGTCGGCCGGCGCGTATGCCAGCGCCGAACGCAGGGCATAAACCGCGGGGACCGGCTTGCCCGCCCTGAGCGCCGTCTCTCCACGTCGCAGCCAGCGCGCCGCCGCATCTTTCTGGTGTTGTGAGTACGACCGGAACAAAAAATATGTAAGCACCGCGAAAAGAATGGTGATGGCAAACAAGCCGGTCAGCGCGAGAGTATCCTGAATCATGAGGCGGCGCTTGGCCATGCGCTCGTTGGCGGTGAGGGGCGTTCTGGCGTGTAGGAAGGCCATCGGCTACTAACACCAGCCTACCGCGTAAGTTCGCGGATGCAAACGCAGCACGGACACGCGAGCACAAGGAGAGCACATGAAGAGGCGAGAGTTCATCAAATCTGCGGCGATCGTTGCGGCCGCATCGACACTTGGCGCCGATGCCCTCGCCGCCACCGCCGATATACCCCGCCGCACTCTGGGGCGCACCGGCGTTTCTGTTTCGGCGATAGGCCTGGGCGGCTACCATATCGGTGTCAAGAGCCTGACGGATGCGGAAAGTGTGCGCCTGATCCGCACAGCGCTCGATTCCGGCATCAACTTTCTCGACAACTGCTGGGACTACAACGATGGCGTGAGCGAAGAGCGCATGGGCAAGGCCCTCAAGGACGGCTACAGACAGAAGGCTTTCCTGATGACGAAGATCGATGGGCGCACGCCCAGCACCGCGCGCCACCAGCTCGAAGAGTCGATGAGCCGCTTGGGTGTCGATCACATCGACCTGGTGCAGATCCATGAAGTCATCCGCATGGGCGACCCGGAGCAGGCATTCCAGCCCGGTTACATTGTTGACGTTCTCAAGCAGGCTCGCAAGGATGGCAAGATCCGCTTTATCGGCTTTACCGGCCACAAGAGCCCGGAAATCCACCTCCACATGATCGAGACGGCCACCAAACACGGTTTCACCTTTGACACGGTGCAGATGCCACTCAACCTGCTGGACGCTCACTACGACAGCTTTGAAAAGAAAGTCGTCCCTGTCGCGCAGAAGCTCGATATGGGCATTCTGGGGATGAAGCCGATGGCCGGTGGCGTCGTTTTCAAGAGCAATACTGTGACCGGTCCGGAGTGCCTCCGCTACGCCATGAGCCTGCCCGTTTCGGTCACCATTACTGGCTGCGACAGCACCGAGATACTCAACCAGGCGCTCAGCATCGCCCGCGGATTCCACCCTTTGGACGAAACTCAGATGGCTGGTCTGCTGCAGAAGACCGCGCCCGTTTCCATGGCGGGCAAATACGAGCTCTATAAGACGACGCATAACTTCGATGGCACCATAAACAACCCGCAGTACCTGGGTTAACGCGCCAGGTGAAGTAAAGGACACAAGGACGAGATCTCCGAATGGAACTGCAGGAAAAAAAGCTGCTGCTGAACACACGATTGGAGACGCTTGGGAGCGTGATCGTCGCCTACTCCGGCGGGGTCGACTCGGCTTATCTCGCCCATGCGGCCTATGGCGTGCTCGGCCCCACGCGCATGATGGCTATGCTGGCGGATTCGCCCAGCCTTTCCCGCGAGCACCTGCGGGACGCGGTCGCCTTCGCCCATGAAACCGGCATACCTCTTCGCGTCGTCGAAACGCAGGAGTTGGAAAACGAGGCCTACGCGCGCAACGAGGCTGACCGCTGCTTCCATTGCAAGGACGAGCTCTTCACCGTGCTCGACCGCTACCTCCCCGGCTCCCCCTTCGCCCACGTCGCCTATGGGTTAAACGCCGACGACACGGGCGACTTCCGCCCCGGGCACGGCGCCGCCAATAATCACGGTGTGGTGGCTCCGCTGGCCGACGCGGGTCTCACCAAGGCCGATGTCCGCGCTCTGTCGGAAGCGGCGGGTCTGCGCGTCTGGGACAAGCCTGCCTCCGCCTGCCTCGCCTCCCGCATTGAGTACGGACGTCGCGTGACGCCGGAAGTTCTCCTCCAGGTTGAGAAGGCGGAGGACGCATTGCGTGCTCTCGGCCTGCGCCGTTTTCGGGTGCGCCATCATGGCACAGTGGCGCGCGTGGAAGTTGCGGAGGAAGAGTTCGCACGCGTGCTCGACCGCATCACCTTAAGAACTATCTCCGCGGCTGTGCGCAAATGCGGCTTTCAATACGTGGCGCTCGACTGCGACGGCTACCGCTCCGGCTCTATGAACGAGATCCTGCCGGTCGAAGTTCTCACCCAGGCGCGCGGCGCTGCGTAACTACAGGAATAAGCACGGATGCGAATCGGATATTTGGAGTGCTTCGCTGGCATCAGCGGAGATATGTTGCTGGGCGCGCTGGTCGATGCCGGCGTCTCGCCCGACTTGCTGCGCGATGCTGTCCGTTCCCTCGACCTCGGCGCGGAGCTGGACTTCGCTCACGTGGACCGCAGCGGCATCCGCTCGCTCAAAGCACGCGTGCTCGTCAATGGGCAGGATGCCGACGCTCCTGCTGCGCCCCATGCTCACGAACATACCCACGAGCATGGCCACGGACGAGCAGAGCCATGGGGACGGTCACACGCACCAGCACGAGCCACCCACACATGCTCACAGTCACACGCATACGCACGAGCATAGCGACTCGCACGCACACGATCACCATCATGATGAGGGCAGCCACGCGCACCCGCACGAACACCCGCATAGCCACGCGCATGGGCGCACCCTCCCCGCCATTCGCGAGCATCATTCACCACGCGCAGATCACGCCCCGAGCGCGCGAATTCGCCCTTACCGCGTTTGAACTGCTCGGCCGCGCCGAGGCCAAAATTCACGGCATGCCGCTAGACTCCGTGCACTTTCACGAAGTGGGTGCGGTAGACGCGATCGTTGACATCGTCTGCGCCACAGTTGGCCTGGACTCGCTCGCCATCGATCAATGGCGCTGCTCGCCCGTGAACGTCGGCGGCGGCTTCGTCGATTGCGCGCACGGCCGCTTTCCCGTGCCCGCGCCCGCAACGGCGGAACTCCTCAAAGGCGTCCCCACCTACTCTTCCGGCATCCAGTCCGAGCTGGTCACGCCCACCGGCGCGGCCCTGCTTCGTGCTCTCAACTGCAGTTTTGGCGACAGCACCGCCTTCGCCGCGCACTGCATCGGCTACGGCGCGGGCACCCGCAATCCCGAGAAATTTCCCAACGTCCTGCGCCTCAGCATCGGCGAACAGCACACGGTTACCCTCCCCGAAAAAGAAACCGTCACTGTGCTCGAATGCGCTCTCGACGATCTTAGCCCTCAGGTCGTCGCCTATGCCGCGGACCAGGCCCTCGCCCTGGGCGCGCTTGACGTCATGCGCACCCCCGTCACCATGAAAAAGGGCCGCATCGGCACCCTGCTCACCGTGCTTTGCCGCGACGCCGATGCGGAGCATCTGCAGGAACTGCTCTTTCGGGAGACCAGTACGCTTGGCGTTCGCATCCGTCAGGAACGGCGCGTGGTACTCGCTCGCGCATGGTCAGAGAGCGGCACACCCTACGGCCCGGTGCGCATCAAAACCGGCATGCTCAATGGAGCTATCGTCAACGCCGCGCCAGAATACGAAGATTGCCGCGCCCGCGCTGAGACCCACGGCATCCCGCTCAAGCACGTCATGGCCTCCGCTGCCGCGGATTGGCGAGAGAAGCAGGAACCCCGGCCGGAGCCAGAGCAGCCCACCCATTCATGAATCCATCCACCCTTCTCCAACTCCTGGAACAGGTCCGGCAGGGAAGCGTCGCCCCGGAAACCGCGCTCACCCGGCTCTCCGACCTGCCTTTTGAAGACGCAGGCTTTGCCAAGATCGACCATCACCGCACGCTGCGGCTCGGCATGCCGGAGGTCATCTTTGCCGCCGGGAAAACGCCCGAGCAAGTGGCCGAGATCGTCGCCCGCATGGCGGCCCACGGCACCGATGTGCTCGCCACCCGCGCTTCTCCAGAGGCCTATGCCGCCGTCCGCGAGCGTGTGCCGCAGGCTGCGTACCACGCCATTGCCCGCGCCATCACCCTGCGACAATCTGCCGCGTTGCCCCCGTCCGGCACTGTTGCCGTTATCTGCGCCGGTACCAGCGATCTTCCGGTTGCGGAAGAAGCGGCCGTGACCGCCGAGCTCCTCGGCGCGCCCGTCGAGCGCGTTTACGATGTCGGCGTCGCCGGCCTGCATCGCATCCTGGCGCAGCGTGCTCTGCTCAGCCGCGTCGAGGTCGCCATTGTCTGCGCCGGTATGGAAGGCGCTCTGCCCAGTGTTGTCGGCGGCCTCGTAGCCGCGCCCGTCATCGCCGTGCCTACTTCAGTGGGCTACGGTGCAGCTTTTGGCGGTCTCGCCGCCCTCCTCGGCATGCTCAATTCCTGTTCGCCCAATGTCACGGTGGTCAACATCGACAACGGCTTCGGCGCGGCCTACGTCGCCACTATGATCGCGCGCAAGTCCGGCCATGCGAGCGATGCATCGCCCACGAGGGTAATTCCGTAACTCCGGCCATAACTCTCCTTAGTCATCCCTGACCTGCGAACAAGTAATGGGCCGGTGCAGATGCGTTCCCAACGTGGGACGTTGCTTTACTTTTCTGGTTCTTTCGGGCTAACCTGCGCCACAACTCCAAACATCCCACTCAGCCGGAGAATTGCATGGCGTCGACAGTCTGGAAGGGATACATCTCGTTCGGCTTGGTTTCCGTCCCCATTCGCCTTTACGCAGCGGCCCGCGAATCGCACGTCAGCTTCAACCAGATCCACACCCCATGCGGCACACGGATCCGGCAGCAGCTGGTCTGCCCCGCCTGCGACCGTCCCGTAGAGCGACAGGAGATCTCCAAAGGCTACCCCGTCGAGAAGGACACGTATGTTCTGGTCACGAATGAAGAACTGCGCGCGCTCGAAGCCAAGTCCTCCGAGATCATGGAAATCCAGCAGTTCGTCTCGCTTGCGGATGTCGATCCCATTTACTACCAGACCTCCTACTACGCTGTGCCGGAGGAGCCGGGCCGCCGCGCCTACGCTTTGCTTATGCAAAGCATGAAGCAGCTTAATCTCGCCGCTGTGGCCAAAATCACGATGCACGGCAACGAGCAGGTCGTCCTCATCCGGCCCTACGACAACGGCCTGGTGCTCCACACTCTCTACTACCCCGCCGAGGTGCGCGCGATCGCTGAATACGGCCGGGACGAGAACGTGCCGCTGCAGCAGGGGGAAGTCGCCCTCGCGGAAACGTTTATGCAGCAGCTCACGGCCGGCTTCAATCCGGATCAATACAACGATACCTACCGCGACAAAGTTATGGAGTTGATCGAAACGAAGCAAGCCGGCAGCACGTCAGCGCAACAGCAGCCCGCCCGGAAAATGGCTCCGGTGATCGATCTCATGGATGCGCTGAAGAAGAGTCTCGCGGCGAAGTCCGCATCCCCCGGCGAGGAGATCATTGCGGAAGCGAAGCCTGCCGGCCCTCCCCGCAAGCCTCCGCAAAGCGAACGCGAACTCCGGCCCACCAAGTCCGCCCCACGCCGGCGTAAAGCAGGGTAGTCTCCAGCGCTTTCCCTTTATTCTCTGTGTTCCCGCGGTGAATGCTTCCACTACACGGTCGGCGCGCCTACTTCCGCAGCACTGCCACGTCGTACTTCGGCAACTCCACCGTAGTTACCGCTGCGCCGCCCTTCACCAGATCCGTCATGGCTCCCGGGAGGGTTATGCGCTGCACCTCCGTGGTGTGATTGATCAGGATCAGCACCGTCTTGCCGCCACCACTCCGCTCACACACCTCCACGCCTTCGGGCACGCTCGCCACCAGCGGTTGCACGTCTGCGTTCTTCAGCTCCGCATCCATCAGCTTCTTCAACAAAGCCGCATCCGGCCAGATGCCCAGATACGTAATGCTGCCTTTGCCCACGCGCCGCGTGATGGCTGCGCGCTGCCCGTCCAGCCACCCATTGCTCGCGCCATACTTCGCGATCACCTGTGTCTCGGGCATCTTCGTGCTTAGCAGCTCCGCCCAGACCTGCGACACACCCGAGCCCGCGTCTCCACTCACCGGCACATCGTTTTCGAGCGCGTAGAACTCCTCCACCCGCCCGCCGAGCAGTGCTTCGAGCGGCCCCGGCTGGCGGTCTTCCCATAGCGCGTCGTACTCGTTTTTCATGCCCGTCCGAGGTCCCAGCACCAGGTGGCCGCCACCCTTCACGTACTCCGCCAAGTGCTGGGCGGTAGCCTGCGGAAGCACGTTCAGCGCCGGCGCTACCACCAGCTTGTACTTGCTCAGTTCTGCCGTCGGCTGGATCAAGTCCACTCCCTGCGCCCCCTCGCGCAGCGGCCGGTAGAACGCCACCAGCTCCGCGACCGGATCGAACTTCGCCGCATGCCGCTGGAAGTCGATGGCCCACCGGCTATCATATGTCTCAACCACTGCTACATTTGCAACGGGCTGCGTCCCCGCGAGCGCAGCCCCGGCCTTCTCAAACTCCGCCCCGACCTGCTGCACCTCTGGGTACACCGGCACCGGCGCGCCGTCCGGGCCCACCAGCGTACCGTGGTACTGCTCCTGCCCATTCAGCGCTGCGCGCCACTGCCAATATTCCACCGCGTCCGCGCCGTGCCCGACGGCTTGCCACGCCATGTCGCGCACCTGTCCCTTGTCCAGCGGGTTGTTCGTCTTCCGCCAGTTCACGAACGCGGGCTCCGTCTCCATCACCCAGAAGTTCTTCTGCTTGAAGCCCCGCGTCAGGTCGTGCGCAGCGCCATTCTCCGCCGGATCGTATCCTGGGCCGCCCACGTAGTCGTCCCACGCCGCAATGTCCAGCACCTGATGTACCGTGTAGCTGTCGAAGCCGTTGAACCACCCCATCGTATTCGTCGTAATAAACTGCCGCGGGTCCGCATACGGCCGAATCGCGCTGATCTGGTTCTCCGAGTAGCTTCGCCAGGTATCGCTTACAAACCGTTTCCAATCCAGCAGCAGCGCCGGGTTTTCATCCTTGTCCCGCACCGGGATCTCGTCGAAGTTGTCGTACGTCTGGCTCCAATACTGTGTTGTCCACAGTTTGTTCAGCTTCGCTATGGTGCCGTACTTCTTCTCCAGCCATTGATGGAATTGCGCCTTTGCCTCCGGGTCGAATGACGCATTCGCGTACTCGTTGTCCAACTGCCACCCGACCACGTTCGCATTCTTCCCGTACCGTTCCGCCATCCTCTCCGCGATGCCATGCGCCAGCTCGCGATACTTGGTGTTGGCAAACGAAAACTGCTGCCGGTTCCCGTGCTCGTCCCGCTTGCCGTTTTCATCCACCCGCAGCGTTTCCGGATATTTCGTCGTCAACCACGCCGGAGGCGCCGCCGTCGGCGTCCCCAGCACGATCACCACATGGTGCGCCGCCGCCCGCTCGATGGCATAGTCCAGCCACGTCCAGTTGTACTGGCCCTCCGCGGGCTCCATCGAACTCCACGCAAACTCACCCACGCGCGCCAGGTGAATATGCGCAGCCTCCATCGATTGCAGATCGCGTTCCCACACCGCCTCGTCCCACTGCTCCGGATACCACGCCGCCCCCAGCAACACCGGCGGCACATTCGGATACTGCGTGGCCTGCGCGCCTGCTGGCGTAGTCGCGACACCGCTGGCCAGCACCGCCGCGAACGCAAGCCCAGTTACCGCGCTTGAGGCTTGCGACCGGAGTAGGCAGGGAAAGCGTTTACAAACTGAGACACGGGGCATGTTGTTGGCTCTCATCGCACGGAGATAAAAAGACTACGCGCTTTATAGAAGAACACGCCCCGAGTGTCAAAGACACTGCCTGACAATTAAGCCATCGTTATCCTGAGCACTTCACTGGCATCCCGAACGTAGGCGAGGGATATGCTGTTCTGCCCGCGGCACCGCAAATCCGGGTGCCCCATCCTGAGTGGCATTCTCGCGAAGAGCGGGAGACCACGGACACATCCATACCGGCGTCCTTTCATGCAACGTAGCCGTGCACGCCAGCCGGAACCACGCACACCCGTGCCGCCAGCACAACCAATACCGCCCACAACACATCCGCGCCCAGCAGATGCACCACCTGTAGCCAGAGCGGCGCTCGCAGCGCCACATCCAGAAACCCCAGCACGCACTGCAGCGCAATCAGCCCAAGGAGCAGGGAAGCCAACGGCCGATTCGCCCCGGTCTCTGCACCCGTGCGCGCCCGGAACACGCTTTGGAGTAGCAGCCACGCAATAAATGCCGCCGCTACAAACGCACTCGCCGGGTGCACAATCCGCAATCGTAACAACAGATGCTCCGACGATGAAAAATCCGCAGCCAACGCGCCGCGCAAGGACGTGCTCGGGTACAACGTATCGCCCAGCGCCGCCAGCGACCCGCTCACTCCCACGGCAAGCGTCGCCAGCAACCCCGCCGCGGCAATCGGCAGATCCTGGAACCGCACCGCACCTCGCCTCGTATCCTGCAGTAGGAAATGCGCCGTCAGCGCCAGCGCCCCCAACAGCAGCATCGTGTTTGCCAGGTGCAGTGCCAGCATCGGTGGACGCCATGGTGACGTGCTCTGCGCCGTCAACCCCAGCTTCACGAGCAGCGCACCTAAGAGCGCCTCGTTCAGTGTAAGCAGCACCGCAGCGGCTGCCATCCACCGCGCCAGATGCCGCTTCACCGTGCCTCGAAAGACCCATGCCACCAGTGCCAGTACCAGCACCAGGGTAAAGCCGCTCATCATCCGGTGCGTGAACTCGATCACCGTCGCCACACGCGGGTTGATCGGCAGCACCGTCCCATTGCACAGCGGCCAGTGATCACCGCATCCCGCGCCGGAACCGGTCGCGCGCACCACCGCACCCCACAGAATGACGAGGATGTTGTAGGCCAGCACCGCCCACGCAAACCGCTCAAGCCGCCGCCGGCGCATCCGCGCATGCTCGGTCGCTTGGGGAAGGGGAGAGACAACACTCGCGTTCACGGCAACTCCTCTGTTTCATTGTAAGCAAGCTGCGGGCCTGCCGTTTCTATGCCATGAATGCCGCTGTTCTCCTCAGCCGTCTGCGTGTCCTGTGGCGAAGGGTTTGTCTTTGCGTTACGTCACGTACTTGGCGGTGCAGCCGTTAGCTCTTCCCCAATTGCCGCGCCCGCTCCGTCGCGCGCATCACCGCCTTGATCAGCGTCACGCGCAACCCGCCCTCTTCCAGTTCCAGAATGCCGTCAATCGTGCACCCCGCCGGCGTCGTCACCGCATCTTTCAGCAGCGCCGGATGCGCCCCGGTCTCGAGCACCATCCGCGCCGCGCCATAGGTCGTCTGCGCCGCCAGCAGGGTAGCGATGTCCCTCGGCAGCCCCACCTTCACGCCCGCCTCCGCCAGCGCTTCAAGGATGATGTAAATGAATGCCGGCCCGCTGCCGGAAAGTCCCGTTACCGCGTCCATGTGCTTCTCATCTACGCGCACTGTCCGGCCGATTACGGAAAAGAGCGAGGCCGCCAACTCCATCTGCGCTTCGGTCGCGTACCGCCCACGGCACAGCGCCGTCATGCCGGCCCCAAGCGACGCAGGCGTATTGGGCATCGCGCGCGCAACGCCCAATTCCGTGCCCGCTGCTTGTTCGATGGCCCCCGTGCTCACCGATGCCGCAAACGACACCAGCAGCTTTTGCGACGTCAGCGCCGGCCGTATCTGCTCCACCAGCTCCACGACGGTAAATGGCTTCACCCCAATGAAGATCAGGTCGGCATCGCGGGCGGCCGCCACACTGTCCGTGCCTACCGCAATCCCTAGCCGCGCCCCCAGCGCCGCCGCACGCTCCGGATGCTGCACTGTCGCGGTGATCCGTTCGCGAGACAGCAGCCCCGAAGCCAGAAACGCCTCAAGCAGAATGCTGCCCATCTTGCCTGCACCCAGCACCGTCACTCGCAATTGCTTCAAATCAGTCTGTGTCATCACGTTCCATTCTCGCCCTTGCTTGTCATCCTGAGCGAAGTGTCCGCAGGACACACAGCTGAAGGACCTGCATTTCCCTCGCACCACCACAAACACCGGGGTGCCCATCCTACCCGCCGCACACCATTCAGCACTCTCAAACGGCATTCGGCGGGTAGGGTGGGTATCTGCGCGGGAGCGCAGACGCGCGAAGCGCCTCTACTTTCCGCTCGCTTTCTGTCCCGCAATCCACCCGTCCACCCGCTGCTCCACCACGTCCAGCGGCAGCGCCCCCGAATCCAGAATCCAATCATGAAACACCCGTATATCAAACTTCGGCCCCAACTCTTTCTCCGCCTTCGCCCGCAACTCCAGAAATTTCAACTGGCCGATCTTGTACCCCAGCGCCTGTGCCGGCCACGCAATATAGCGGTCCACTTCGGCTTGGATATTCGTCTCATCGATTGCCGAGTGCTCGTGGAAGTAGTCCACCATCTGTTGCCGCGACCAGTGCTGCGAATGCACGCCCGTGTCCACCACCAGCCGGATGCCCCGCCAGATGTCCGCCTCCAGCCGCCCGTAGTCGCTGTATGGATCCTGGTAGAAACCCACGTCCTTGCCCAGGTGTTCCGAGTAAAGCCCCCAGCCTTCTGTATATGCCGTGTAGTACGAGTGCTTGCGGAAGTCCGGTATGCCTTCGAGCTCCTGCGCAATCGCGATCTGCAGGTGATGCCCCGGGAGCCCCTCGTGATACGCGATCGCTTCCACGTCCGCCAGAGAACGTGTCTGGTACTGATACGTATTGATGAAGACCGTGCCCGGCCGCTTGCCGTCCGGCGTGCCGTGTTCGTAGTAGGCCGCCGCTTGATCTTTCTCGATATACGCCGGCACCGGCTCTACGACCAGCGGCGCCTTGGGCAGACGGCCGAAGAGCTGCGGCAGCTTTGGCCGCATCCCGTCCAGGTAGCCGCGATACGTATTCAGCAACTGGTCAGCAGAGGTCGGGTGCAGCTTCGGATTGGTTTTCACCGCCGCCTGCATCGTTTTGAGGTCCGCAAAGCCCAGCTTTTTGGCGATAACGAGCATCTCCGCCTCATCCTTGGCCACCTGCTCTTCACCGATCTGGTGAATTTGCTCTGGGGTCAGGTCTGTCGTCGTACTCTGCCGCACTCGGAACGCGTAGTACGCCTTTCCATCTGGCAACGACCAGATGCCCGGCTCCGTCCGACCATGCGGAATGTATTGCGCCTGCAAGAAGCGGGCGAAGCGCTGGTAGGCCGGGAGCACCTGCTTCCCGATCACGCCGAGCATCTGCTCGCGGATCGCGGCCTGCCGTGCCGCCGGCATCGCGGCCGGAAACTTCTTAAGCGGCAGCGCAAAGGGCGACTCCTCCGGCTTCTGATTCGCGATCGCCTGCACCTGCACCAGTACCTTTTCCATCAGATACTTCGGCGGCACGCGGTTGTCATCCACGCCGGTCATCATGTTGGTGGTGATCTGCGAAAAGGCCGCCGGAATCTTCGACAACCGCGTGATGTAGTGGTCGTAATCTTCTGCATCGTCGAACTGGAGCTCGGCCACAAGTTGCGGCAGATTTGAATGCAGGCCGTTGAACTGATTGACGGGCATCTCCCATGGCTTGAACTTGGCCGCCTCCTGCTCCTGCACCAGGGTGCGCACCAGCAATTCCTTGCTCAGCTTCTCCTGGTCCGTCATCCCGGCTGTGTCTACCGCGCCCAGCCGATCCAGAAAAGCGCGCCCACGCTCCAGCGTGGCGTTGTAGGCCTCGACAGACTCGTCCGTCAGCGCATCGTCATACCGCTTGTCGCCCAGTGTTGAGGCCAGTTCCGGCTCGTGCTTCAGCCGGTCCTGCCAATAGTCGGAGAAGATCGTGTTCAACGCCTTTGTTCGCTCCGCAACGGAGCCCGTATCTGCGGCATGGACGAGCGTGGGGACGAGCAGGGCAGCGGTTAGCAGGCAGGGCGTCCAGCGCATTAGGGTGGGTCCTCTTCTTCCGGAATACTTTGGAGTCTACCGGCTGACATCGGCAGGAACAAATCAACGGGTTCTGTTATGCAACCAATCTATGCAACTGTTGTCTCACTCGCTCTGCAACGATTGACTTTGGATGTCACACAAACCCGAGTTAAGCTGGTATGCAAAGCGAGTCGGCGTCTCGGACAACCACGGGGGAAGTATGCACTTCAATATTGAGTTCGATCGGGAAGTAGACGGCCGTTGGATTGCGGAAATCGCGGCACTTCCTGGCGTAATGGCGTATGGCGCAACACAGGAAGAGGCCGAGATAAGAGTGGAGGCATTGGCTCTTCGTGTCATCGCGGACCGTATGGAGCGAGAGAAGAGCACGACGCATCGTGTTGAGTTCGCAGTTGCGTGAGCCACTGGCCGAGTAGCAAAGGAAAGAAAGTCCTACGTGCCCTGAATCGGATTGGTTGGAAAGAGAGCCCTCAAGATAAGAAGGGCGGGTCACATCGCCAACTCGTCCATCTCGACTAAGCTGGCGAATACACGTGGGCTTTTGGCGACTCCGAAGATATTGGCCCTGCCATGCTGTCGAGGATAGCCAAAAGGACAGGGCTGAAGCCCTCCGATCTTTAGCTACTGAGGAAAGACCTCTTGAGGGCTAACAGCATTACACCACGCCCGCGTGGCTGCCCTTGCTTCCTACTGGCGAGACCATCGTCCGCGCCCGTGCTGATATCTCGTCTGACGCAATCACGCCGTCGCGGATGTGCACTACCCGGTGCGCGAACTCCGCAATATCCGGCTCGTGCGTGACCAGCACAATGGTGTTGCCACGACTGTGTAGTTCGTCGAAGAGCGCCATGATCTCGTCGCCGGTCTTCGAGTCGAGGTTGCCCGTCGGCTCGTCCGCCAGGATAATCGAAGGCCGGTTGATCAGCGCGCGGGCGATCGCCACGCGTTGCCGCTGACCGCCGGAAAGCTCGTTCGGCTTATGGTTCATGCGACCTTCTAGATTCACCGCCCGCAGCGCCGCTTTGGCCCGCTCTATCCGTTCATCCGCCGGCGTGCCGTTATAGATCAGTGGCAGTTCCACATTGTGCAGCGCGGAAGCGCGCGCCAGCAGATTGAACGTCTGGAAGACGAAACCGATCTCACGGTTGCGGATGCGCGCCAGTTCGTCATCATTCAACTCGCTGACCACATGCCCATTCAGCATGTACGTGCCCTTGCTCGGCGTGTCCAGGCAGCCGATCAGGTTCATCAGCGTCGATTTTCCGGAACCCGAGGGACCCATGATCGCCACATACTCGTTGTGCTTCATCCGCAGGCTCACGCCGCGCAGCGCATGCACCTGCTGCTCGGATCCCATATCGTAGGTCTTCCACAGATCCTCGACCACAATCACGTCCCCATCGGGATGCGTCTTCACGGTCGCTGCTTCTGTCGGAATCATGGTCTCTGCTGGCATCCTGTGTGCTCCTTGGGTATCCTGCTCCCGTGCGCTTTAGGTGGTCGCGTCCGCGTCTTTGGCGACCGCGGTAGAGTCTTCCCGCTTGACGGAGGCTCCGTTCTTGAGTGTACGCAGCGTCTTGTAGGATCCCGTCACGATCTCGTCGCCCGGCTTCAGACCGCCCGTCACCTCGATGTCGGTCGAGCCTGTGATTCCGGTCTGCACCGGCACAAACACTGCCTTGGTCTTCCGTCCATCCGAGCGCAATACAAAGACGCCCTGCGTGGCCGTCTCGTTCTTTCCAGTCGTTGCCACCGCGGCATTCACGGTGTGCGCTCCCTTGGTCTCCACCAATTCGCTCGGCTTACGCATGGTCAGCGCCTGAATCGGGATGGCGACCACGTCTGACTTCGACGCCGTCGTAATCTTCGCCGTAGCCGAAAGGCCGGGCCGCAGGTCGTCGTTCGGGTCATCGATCGTGACTACCACCTTGAAGTCCTTCGCCTCTTCCGTTCCCGTGGTGCTCTGGCTGGTGGCAATACCGGTGGAGCGCAGGATTGCCTGATCGCCTATCAACGTCACGTGTCCCTTGAAGACCTTGCCTGGCAATGCGTCGACCGTCACATCCGCCGGCTGCCCCATTTTCAGGTTCAGGATGTCCGTTTCATCGACCTTGACCTCAGCCGTAATCACGGACATGTCTGCCAGTGTCATCAGCGTGGACCCTTCGGCATTCTGAATGCCCACCACCACAGTCTCGCCTTCGCGTACCGGCAGATTGGTCACGATGCCATTGAACGGAGCACTGCTGGCTGTCTTGTTCAGCGAGTCGTAGTTGCTGCGCAGGGTCGCGACAGCCGTACCGACCTTGCCTTCGGCGGACGCCGTCTCCGCGCGGGACTGGACCAGCGCTGCCTGCTGTTGGGCCAGTGTGGCCACGTCCGTATCGTAGGCAGCCTTGCGCGAATCGTAATCCTGTTTCGATATGAGCTTGTTGTCATACAGCCCTTGGGCCCGCTGGAAATCCAGCCGCTTCTGCTCCAGATCGGCCTTGGCATGTTCAACTGACGCTTCCGCCGTCTTCTCGGCGGCTTGAAAAGATGCTACATCGGTCTTCGCAGAGGTGATGGTCGCCTGCTGCGCGTCCACACCGGAGCGTGCCTGCACGTTTTCAATGGAAGCCAGCAGTTGGCCTTTTTTTACGTGGTCGCCCTCTTTTACGTACAGATGGGTGATGCGGCCGAATGCAGTCGCGCCCACGTTGACATAGGTCTTCGGCTTGATCTGTCCCGTGCCACTCACCACGGAAACAATGTTCTCCCGGACGACCTTGCCCGTCACCACCTTTGTAAAGCCGGACTGGGCGCGGGCCATCAAAAACCCCACTCCCACCGCTACCACCAGCACGATGACTACAATCAGCAGAATACGTTTCGGTTTCATCTTTAGCAGTTCGTTTCGTCGCCCCCGCAGTGGTGGATACGCAACCTCCCCCAGAACAGTTCCCCGCGTTCAGGGCAGGAACTGGAGGTGTACCTTTGCGGCATCTCCTGACATATCAGACGGATTTCGGGCGGTAAAAGTGAATTTTGTTTGCCCATGATAGCAAGGGTCCTCCGCTTTCCGTGTGAACTTTCTCGGTTCCGGTTGCCTTACCCAATCAGGAAAGTTGTCTTTCCGGGCCATGAACTCGTAAAATCGGAAGACTGTCAGGAGTTCCAGACAATTTATGTCAAGGGTCCGCACTACCCTGCTTTATGCGCTTACCGCCGGAGCAATCGCCGGCTTTCTTCCTATTGCCCACGCTCAGGAGGCTACTGCCCAGACTGGCGCGGACGCTGCTGCCCAGCAGGATCCGCTCCAACGCCCGTTGAGCGACAAGGAACGTTTCCAGCAGCAGAAGGCCCTCAAGACAGAACTCAAAGGCTCCTATAAAAAGTGGCTGGATGAGGATGTCCGCTGGATCATCACCGACCAGGAGATGAAATCCTTTAAGAGCCTCAGCAATGACGAGGAGCGGGAAGCTTTTATCGAGCAATTCTGGCAGCGCCGTAACCCCAACCCGGAGTCGCCCGAAAACGAGTTCCGCGAAGAGCACTATCGCCGCATCGCGTACGCCAACGAGCACTTCGCCGCAGGCAAGCCCGGCTGGAAAACAGACCGCGGCCACATGTATATCTCATTCGGTAAGCCGGACAGCATCGATGCCCATCCGAGTGGCGGGAACTACCAGCGTCCCATGGAAGAGGGAGGCGGCGAAACTTCCACGTTTCCGTTCGAGATCTGGCACTATCGCTACCTTGAAGGGATCGGCGAGAACATCGATATCGAGTTCGTGGACAGCTGCCAGTGTGGCGATTACCACATGACCCTGGACCGTTCGGAGAAGGATGCACTGCTGCATACACCTGGCGCAGGCATGACTCTTTACGAGGAGATGGGGCAATCGAAAAAGGCGGACCGATTCCATGGCGGGCTGGAAAACCTGGGCAACGGCCCACTCGCGTCCATGCAGGCTTCCAAACAATTCGACCGCCTGGAGCAGTACGCCAAGCTGAACGCAGCTCCCCAGATCAAGTTCAAGGACCTAGAATCGTTCCTGGTCAATCACAAAGTCCTCAACGGCCCGTTTTTCCCGTTCGATGTGCGGACGGATTACGTCAAGGTCACAGAAGACACGGTGCTGGTGCCGATCACGCTCCAGATCCGCAATAAGGACATCACCTTCACTTCAAAAGATGGCGTGTCCAAGGGCGTAGTCAACATTCTTGGGCGTGTCGCCACCATCACCGGTCACATTGCGCAGACGTTTGAAGACACAGTCGAAGTCGAGGAGCCGACAGAACTGTTGCCGAAACTGCTCGAAACTTCCCAGGTTTATTGGAAAGCCTTGCCGCTCCGGCCCGGTCACTACCGCGTAGATATCGCGATCAAGGACGTCAACAATCCTGACCACGTGGGCACTTGGGCGCAGGGCATCATGGTCCCCAAATTCGATGACGAGCATCTTTCCGCCTCATCACTCATTCTTGCGGACAAAATGGAGCGCGTGCCCTCCAAACAAATCGGCACCGGCAGCTTTATCATTGGCAACACATTTATTCGCCCGCGCGTCAGCACCAGCACTGCTGTCCCGGCCAGCTTCCATCGCACACAAAAGCTTAATTTCTGGATGCAGGTTTACAATCTTGGCATCGACGACAAAAGCAAGCAGAACTCTGCCACGGTGGAATACGAAATTGTTGACACGGCTACTCACAAATCGGTGCTTGACTCCTCGGAAGACAGCAAGACGCTGAGCCCCAATTCCGATCAGTTGACCGTTGAAAAGACGGTGCCGCTGGCAAGTCTGGAACCGGGTAAGTACCAGGTCACCATCAAAGTCAACGACAGTGTGTCCAAGCAGCAGATTGCGCAGACAGTGCCGTTTACAGTGGATTAGAATGCGGGGACCGGCGGTAACCCCGCCATGAGATCTCCGAGTATGAGAAACGAAGCGGCAGCAATACACTCAGCCGCAAGGATCACAAACAGACAGGGACACGCAGGCAGTTCAAGTTCCCCAGTGAGATACAAGGCTTTCCAACTCGTTTGCTGTGCCGCAGGCTTGATTGCTGCCGTAGGCACCCACTCCGCGTATGGGGCGGATACCTCGGTCAGCGGTGTGGTGCGTGACCGCTCGGGTGTGCCGCAAATCGATGCGCTCGTTCAACTCCTGCGCTTGAACACGTCCGTAGTTGCAGTAGCGCGCACGGACGAGCACGGCCTGTTCACCATGTCGCACCTGCTGCCCGGGACGTATCAGCTTCGCGCGACAGAGACTTCGTTTTTGCCTTCACTCGGCGAACGCGTGCGTGTCGCTCCTCAAGAGCGGACGATCGCAAACATCACTCTCAGCACGCTTCTCGATACAGCCGATTGGCTTCCTGCGCAGCGGCGGCCGGCTTCTGAGCCGGGTGACGACTGGAAGTGGACGCTGCGCTCTTCGGCCAACCGGCCATTGCTTCGCTTTGCCGACGATGGAACGACCGCGACACCAGAATCGCCCAACCGCATAACTACCGCGCTCCGCCTCAACATTGAAAGCGGCGCGCGAAGCTTCGGTCAGGGTGGGGTGCTCAGCACCATCGAGATGCAGCGCGATTCCGCCGAAGGGCAACGCATGCTGATGCGGGCCGCCACCGCTGCTTTCGAGGGTGGCCCGTCGGAGTTTACGGCTGGCTTTGTTCAGCCCCTTGCGCCTGGCCGCACATTGCGCACCGTGGCCTCCGTGCTCCAGCAGGAGGCGGAAGGGGCCAATCCCGGAGCAGGACGAAACCTCGAAACCATGCTGCTGCGCACCGCGGAATCCGCGCAGATCTCGCCGGAGTGGATGGTCGAGCTTGGGAACGAGATCGAGGCCGTCCGCTTAAGTTCGGACATCGTGGCCGGGCAGGTGGCGAGCCACCCTTTTGCTTCGCTCGCCTGGGCTCATGAGGGCGCTACGGTGAGCTATCGCATGGCCACATCACGTGGCGCGCAGGACGGTGACGAGCTTGCCGACCGCGAAAGCATGGTCCCAGCCGCGACGCTTTCTCACGGCAAACTCGCGATCGAACAAGGCATACATCAGGAACTTCGATTGAGCCATCGCGGAGCTTCCACCGAAATCACGGTCGCCGCCTTTGACGACAGCATCGCGCATCCGGTGATTAACGGCGGCGGCAACCCAGGCACGCAGGATTTGATGGTTGGTGATCTCCTGCTCGATCCCGTAGCTGGCGTATTGCGCGCACAGGGACCGAATTATGGCGGCATGGGATGGATGGCTTGCGCCTCCACGCAACTCAAACCAGCCGGGATGCTGCTTTCGGCGGACTACGCGCAAGGGCCGGCCATGTCTGCGGCGCCGGGCAGTGCAGCTTCCGTTGGGCAGGCGCTTCGATCCATGCACGCCAGGACTGCCCAGGCGGTCACAGTGGCGGCAAGCGGAAAGGTTGCTGCAACTGGCACGCGCTGGCGCACCTCCTATCGGTGGCAACCCGCCAATACGCTCACTCCCGTGGACGCATACGATACGTCGTTGCGCGATGCTTATCTGAGCCTGTTATTGCGCCAGCCTATGCATCTCGGTAAGGTATTTCCCGGCGGCATGGAAGCATTGGTGGATGTGCGCAACCTGCTTGCGCAGGGGTATTACCCGTTCCTGACTTCGGATGGTAGTACCCTCTACTTCGCGCAGATGGACCGATCCATCCAGGGCGGCATCGCCTTCACGTTCTAGCGCATGTTCTCCTGCCGTGCCCTCGTGATATTCTTTCCAAGTAGTTCAACAGGGAAGCGGTCCTCGTTTACCTGCCCACCCAAACGGACGCGTAGCTCAACTGGCAGAGCATTCGACTCTTAATCGACAGGTTGTAGGTTCGATTCCTACCGCGTCCACCATCAAATCTCTACCTATGATCGGGCTCTCCGCGGCCTTAGAGCTGCGCCCGTTTCATGCCGCGCCTGATGCTCGCTCAGGTATGTGTTGTAGCCGAAATCCGGCAACGGCCTGCTAACTCTCGGCCGAGATACGCATGCTTAGGTCCACTGCGTTTGCGGAGTGGGTCAGGGCGCCGCAGGAGATATAGTCGGGACCGGCGAGAGCGTAAGCCCGAATGTTCTCGAGCGTGATGCCGCCCGAAGCTTCAATGGGTATGCCGAAACCCCGGTCGCGGACAGCCTTGACCGAAGCCGCCACTTGCTCGGGATTCATATTATCGAGCAGCAGTGCTTCAGCGCCTCCATCAAGCGCCTGCATCAGCTCTTCGCCGGTGCGTACTTCCACCTGCACACGTTGCCCGGGTTGTCGCTTTGCGAGAGCGTTCTCCAGCACCTTGCGGACGCCGCCGCCGAGCGCGATGTGATTGTTCTTGATCAGGATGCCGTCAGAAAGGTCGAGGCGGTGGTTCTCGCCACCGCCGCACCCCACCGCGTACTTGTCCAATAGCCTGAGCCCAGGGATGGTCTTGCGCGTATCCAGCACTTTCACGCGTGTGCCGGCAACCTGATCGACGTACTGGCGCGTGATGGTGGCAATCCCACTCATGCGCTGCATCAGGTTAAGAATGACGCGTTCGCAGGCCAGCAGAACCCGCGCGGTACTTCGTACAACTGCGATGGGCTGCCCCTTTTTTACGTGCACTCCATCGAAGATCTCCGGGTGATGCACGACCTCATAGCGGGGCGCGCCCTGCTTGTCCAGCCGCGCGTAGATTTCCAGGAAGCGAGGGATGGAGCCGAGGCCGGAAATGACGCATTCCTGTTTGGCAAGCACGGTGCCGGAAGCGCGCAGCGATGGATCGATGGTATACGTGGTGGTGATGTCTTGGAGCGCTTTATCTTCCAGTAGCGCCTGTTCCAGTGTGGCTTCGATACGCCTGCTCTTCCAGTCCATACGGCTTTGATAATACCGGTATTTGGTGAGCCGCGCGTGAGGAGCAGCGCGCCAAATGACTAAAGCACAGGCCCGCAGAAGGGTCGAATGGAGCCAACTCCCCCAGCTCTTCACGTGCGCAGCGCTGCGGTTGGTCATGTACATCTGTTGAGCAAACGTTCGTAACCTGGCAACGAGAGCCGATCTCCAAGCCGTCAGAGCAGGAAGTCTTGCACCGGAGATCCGCGCGAGGGAAATGGGGCTAGGGTGAACGTGTTGATTCGCTGGAGGTTTTGGTCCATGTGTCTGGCCGCGATTCTCGTCGCGGGTGGGAGTGGCTGCGGCAAACGTGACCGGGAGCACCGGACACCGGCGCCCACACCTGCGCCGGTCACCAAGGTGGCGCCCCCAACCCCAATAGATCAGAAGCGGGCAGAACTGGGCGGCCCAGAGTGGGACCATCAATGGGACGACATCATCGAGAAGGCGCTCCCGCCCGCCATGCTGTCCAGGGCTGTCCCGCGGGACGTACGCCGCTTTTGCCCTGGGTTTTACAGCATGGCAGACACTGACAAGCGGGCCTTCTGGGCGTACTTCTTCCAGGCGCTGGCTGGAGCAGAGGCGGGACTGGATCCAAGAACAGTTGTTCGGCATACCGAGCCGCAGGTTGCTGTGAAGGACGAGGTCACAGGCCTGAGGGTACGCAGTCAGGGGCTGCTACAACTCACGTACGAGGACCAGAAGCGGTACGGCTGCGATTTCGATTGGGAAAGTGACCGCAAGCTGCCGGCCAAAGATCCCGCGCGGACAATCTTGCAGCCAACGAACAATCTTTTGTGCGGAGTGAAAATTCTGGATACCCAGATCATCGATCACCACGAGCCGTTGATCGCGCGTCGTTCATACTGGTCCACGCTGCAGCCCGGCACTGTGAGCTTTCGGGTATTCGAAAAACAAATGACCAACCCGCCAGCAGCGTGTGGGCTCCGCGAGTCCACAGCCAGGCAGACTTTGCGGAGGAGCGGAGCGGAAGGTCCTACGCAGCGTACGCGTCAGCATAGGGGCAGCTAACGAGCAACGCATTGGGCCGCTGGTGCTCGTCTTCTTTCAGAAGAGTCGAGTTCAGAAGAGTCGAGGTGCAGAGGCGATTTCGGGTCTGCCACGGAGGAGCCGAAGCTCGCAAATGATGACCGTTTACGAATATTCATTCTCCTTCTACATCCAAAGTGGGATTGCGCTCGTTCCTCTGCTGGAAGGCCCCCACTTTCCAAGCACGCACGCAGCAGATCCGGTAATACCGCACGAGTGGCACGATGCAGTGCGCCTGCACGCACGCGCTCTTGTTGCGCATGGCTGAGGCCAGAGAGGCAGGTTGACGATGAAAGAAGCAGAAGTGTCCAATTTCATGCAAGCGGCGGTAAATAGGCGGTCTTTCCTGAAAAATGTAGGAGGCGCGACGGCCGCAGTTGCCGCGATCGGCGCAGCCCCCACACTGTTGTTCGGCCAGAGCACATCCAACTCCGCAACGGGCGGTTCCCCGGATACACCTAAGGAGATCTTTACTGCGGCGCTGGTAGCCGAGGACCTGGCAACGGTGTTCTATTACAACGGGCTGGTGAGCAAGGTCATTCAGGATCCGAACTTGGCGGGTCCAGGCGGCTCGGCCACCCATGTGAGCTCAAGCGGCAGCGTCTCCAACGTGGGCTATCTGCGGGCGGCTATTATGGAAGAGATTCAGCACGCTGATTTGTTCCGCACATTGCTGGGCATCAAGAGCGCGGATGCCGATCCCTACCAGGTTTTCTATTTCCCATCGAATGTGTTTGAAGAGCTGAACCCGTTTATCGGCCTGCTTTCCGCGCTTGAGAATGCATTTATCGGCGCATATCTTGCGGCAATCCAGGAGTTTGGACTGCTTGCTGCCATTGGCAAGCCGGTCACGCTGGATGGCGTGAAGTATCAGCCTTCCGACTTCGCCTACTTTGCCAAGATCGCTGCGTCGATCCTGGGCATTGAAGCGGAACACCGCGCCCTCGGCCGCGCCATCAGCCCGACGCTCATTCCAGCCAACCAGCTGAATTATGAGCAGACCGACGGCATCACCAGCGTGTATAACGGCAAAAACTCTGCCGTGGCTGCGCTGACGCCGTTCCTGAGCTCTGGCAAGGGACTCTATCCTCACCGGCTGGACCTTGCGCTCAACGGCGCCAAGAGCCTGGGCTTGAAGACGACAGGAACGATTCCGGCCAAGTAAGCAGTTTGTTGTGTGAGAAAGTGGGGGCCTTTTGCGGGCCCCCTTTTCATTGGGTGCGGGACGTCTCCGCTGCGCTCAGGGCATCCAGTGCGGCGCGGGTTTTAGGGACGAGAAGGGCGAGTTCGCTGTTACGTTTCCGGAGACCTTCGACAACCTGTGCCGGTGCTTTGGCGAGGAAGGCTTCGTTGGCGAGCTGGCGGTCGCCATTGGCCTGTTCTTTTTCAAGGCGTGCGAGTTCTTTGGTGAGGCGCTCGCGTTCTGCAGCGAGGTCGATGGGTTTTTCGTATTCGATTGCGATGTCGAAGCGCGGGCTGGAGCGACGAAGTCACCTGGAAACCTTGCGGATTTTCGACGAACTCAACCTGATACCGCGTGTTTGCCGCGAGATGCTCACGAAGTTTCGTCCATGCGATTGAGAAGCATCGCGAGCGACAGTTTGAGGATGGCGCGACTTTTGCGTTCACTTTCTCTTTGTAGGCCCGCCATACTCTATGCGAGTGCAGATCTAAAGTGATCGACGCATCCTGCGACGTACTGCCATGATCTATGTTGAGGTCGTACTCCCCTGAGCGTAAGTCGGGATCGTCTACGGGGAATTGTGCTAGGGCAATTGAATGTTAGGCGGTTCACGTCGCACAATTCGTAGAGAGCATGCCAGAGTTCTTCAGTGAGAAACGGCATGAAGGGTGACAGCAGTCGTAGTGCGGATTCAAAACAGCAATTAGTTTGTGAGTGCTTCGCATGTTGCAGGGAAGATCGATCCTTCGAGTAAAATCTAAACGAAACTTAACAATTTCGAGATACCAGTCGCAGAAGTCACCCCAGAAGAAACCGTAGATGTAATTGGCCGCTTCGTCGAATCGGTAATTCTCGAGTGAGTAGTTGATGTTGTCAATAGTTCCATTCAGTTGTGAATATATCCATCGCGAATCGAGATTCGGTATCCGGTCAGTAGCTCCAGGTATAACTGGCGAGTGATCAGGCCGGCGTATCGTAATACCAGCTTCCTTTGCCCGTTCGACTTGCATAAAGACAAATCGCGCGGCATTCCAGATCTTATTGGCAAAGGCGCGGTAGCCTTCGGTGCGGGCTTCGGAGAAGGCGATATCGGTGCCGGGGGAAGCCATCGATGCCAAGGTAAAGCGCACAGCGTCGGTGCCGTATTTACGAACAACCTCAATCGGGTCGATGACGTTGCCCTTGGTCTTGGACATCTTCTGCCGGTCGGCATCTCGAACGAGAGCGTGGATGTAGACCTCGCGGAAGGGCACGGCATCGGCCAGCGTGCGCGCGGAGCCGTCTGGCATTGGCACGTCGAGCATGAACCAGCAGCCCAGCATGATCATGCGGGCCACCCAGAAGAACAGGATGTCGAAGCCGGTGACCAGGAGCTGCGTAGGGTAGAAGGCTGCGAGGTCCGGGGTCTGCTTGGGCCAGCCGAAAACACTCATCGGCAGCAGGCCTGAGGAGAACCAGGTGTCCAGCACGTCGGTCTCCTGCGTGAGCTGGGCGGAGCCGCAGTGGACGCAGCGCTCCGGTGTTTCGCGCGCGACGGTGATCTGCCCGCAGGTGGCGCAGTGCCACGCGGGAATGCGGTGACCCCACCAGAGCTGGCGGGAGATGCACCAGTCGTGGATGTTGCGCATCCACTCGTCGTAGGATTTGCGGTACTGCTCGGGCGTGAAGGTGATGTAGCCCTTGTCGACGGCCTCAATAGCCTTGTCCGCGAGCGGCTGGATCTTGATGAACCATTGCTTTGACAGGCGCGGCTCAACGACAGTTTTGCAACGATCGCAGCGACCCACGGCATGGGTGTGGTCGCGGGTGCCGACGAGCAGACCGTGCGCTTCAAGATCGGCGAGGATCCGTTTGCGGGCCTCATAGCGATCGAGGCCGGCGTAAGGGCCGCCGTTCTCGTTGATGTGGGCGGTCTCGTCCATGACGTTGATGGAGGGCAGGTGGTGGCGTTCCCCGAGGGCGAAGTCGTTGGGGTCGTGCGCCGGGGTAATCTTGACGGCGCCGGTGCCGAAGTCGCGGCTGACCCAGTCATCGGTGACGACGGGGATTTCGCGCGCGGTGCCCTCCGCACCGCTACTGGAGACGAGCAGGGGCAGGCGCAGGGTCTTGCCGTGGAGGGCGGTGTAACGCTCGTCCTTCGGGTGAACGGCTACTGCAACGTCGCCGAGCATGGTTTCGGGGCGTGTCGTCGCAACGACGAGCGAGGCCGAGCCGTCGGCTGCGGGATAGCGGATCTCGTACAGCTTGCCGACCTGTTCCTCGTGGACTACTTCGAGGTCGGAGATAGCGGTCTGGCATCGCGGGCACCAGTTCACGATGTAAGCGCCGCGGTAGATCAGGCCCTGCTCGTAGAGGCGGACGAATGCCTCGCGGACGGCAATCGACAGGCGCTTCGTCCATGGTGAAGTACTCGCGCGACCAATCCACGGAGGTGCCCAGTCGCTTCATCTGATCGAGAATGTCACCGCCGTACTGCTCTTTCCACTGCCAGACCCGCTCGAGGAAAGCGGGGCGGCCGAGCTGCTGGCGGCTGGTTTTTTCTTCGGCGAGCTGGCGCTCCACCATGATCTGGGTGGCGATGCCAGCGTGGTCGGTCCCGGGAACCCAGAGGGTGCGGTCGCCGCGCATGCGGTGCCAGCGGAGGAGGATGTCGATCTCCGTTTGCTCGAGCATGTGGCCCATGTGAAGGCGGCCTGTGACATTAGGCGGCGGCAGCAGCAGCGTGAAGGTGGGCTGTGCGCGGTCGCCTTCGGCTGGAGTGGGGACGTGGAACAACTGTTCGTCCACCCAATACCTGGCCCACTTATCTTCAAGCTCGGTGGGGTCGTAGGATTTTGACAGTTCGTGTGGCATGAATCTTCAGAGTAGCAGGATCGGCTTCCGAGTACGGCTACGGAAGCGGCACCCTTCCCCTCTAGAGCTTTTTGCCTAAAAGCCCAGTGAGGGCAGTGATGTCAGCCGTTCTTCCGGGCTAAGTAGAGCTGGCGCAAGAGGCGCTTTTCAGAGGTTAGCTGGTGAACGCAGGAGAGAAAGCGCTGCAGGCCGGCGAAGTTGTTTTCTCCTTCGACCGCGATCAGAGCATGCATGCGTTCAGTCCGCGCATCGAGCCACCGTCTGGCGAGGGCAGAGGCCGCATCGGAAGTATCTGTCACGCTCAGGAGTTGGAAGCCCACCGCACGGGTCAGGCGTTCGTTCTCTCCTGGCGGACTGAAGATATAGTGGCCGATGGAGCTGCGGGTGGCGATTTCTTCGTTCGAGATCAGGCCTCCGATCACCAGGGCATCGCTGAAGAGCAAGCGGCCGCCGGGTTTCAACACCCGAAATATCTCCCCAAGCACGCGCCCGCGGTCAGGGATATGACAGAGGACGTCATTCGCAAAGACGGCGTCGAAGGCTCCGTCCGCAACGGGAAGCTTCTGCGAGACGTCGCACTGCTCGAAGCTTGCGAGGGCATCCAGATTTCCCTTTCGAGCAAGCTCCGTGGCGTTGGCAATTCCATGCGAATTGATGTCCAGACCTAACAGATGGCAGCCGACCGTTTCGGCAAGGCGGAGCGCATACTTACCTGATCCGCAGCCTATCTCGAGGATTGCGCAGCCGGGGGTCGCTGCCAGCAAGAGCGGGATCTGGTTGGACTCCGCAGTGGTGACCCAGCTTGTCTGGCCGAGATCCTCTCCGTAGGTCGCAACGCGTATCTGCCGGTAGACGTCCAGTTCATAATTTCCATAGGAAGTATTGTAGAGATCCACGTCGGGTATCATCTTCGTTCCTTTGGCTCGTTCGACATCAGTCTAGATCGAAGTGGCTGTCTTACCAAGGTGCCCGCTTAAAGGGGCCGATTCACATGCTTAGTTGACAGTGATGGTTGCGAGAGAGCAATCTCCTTCTACTCAGGCGAATGTCTCTGGAAGTTTGCCGAGGAGACCACTTACTCAGCACAGGAGAGATTGAATGAAGAGAATGCTACTGATTCCGATGTTTTGCGCGGCGGGTTTCGCGTTTGGACAAGCGACTACGGGAGCGGCGCCCGCGCAGGATCTCAACAAGCAGGTCGGTCCGCCGATGCTGGGTCTTCACTGGGCCCGAGGGTTCGAGCCGAATGCGCGTGTATCAAACGATGCGAGGGCATCGCGTCCCCGGACCAGCCCCAATATGACGAATCACGGCGGCAAGATCATGCCCAACGCGATCACGCAGGCCATCTTCTGGGGAACGAGTTGGGGCAGCTACTCCGGCGACAAGATCACGGGTATGGATCAGTGGTACAGCGGCTTCAACCTTTCCAATTACGCAAAAACCTCCGATGAATACACGGGGACGAATGGCCAGGTAACGTCCAGCAGCTCCCACCTGGGACATATCGTGGACACCTCAGCCTCTACGGGCGGTGGCAGCACCTCCGCCATCCTGGCTGAAGTATGCAAGGTCATCGGCACGGGAGATAGCAGCGGAAATGGCTATTACGCCGTGTATACCGACACACCACGGGGCAATGCCAACTACTGCGCTTACCACAGCTATGGAAGCTGCGGGGGTGTCCCGGTGCAGTTCGCGTACTTCTTCAAGCTGGACGGCGACTCAGGCTGCGACCCGCAGGACACCTCAGGGCTGCACTCGCAGGGCCTTGCTGCGATCGCAAATGTGAGCGGACATGAACTTTCCGAAGCACGCACCGATCCTGCCAGCCCAGGCGCCTGGTATGACTCGTCTGGCAACGAAAACGGTGACAAGTGCGCGTGGACATTTGGCGCTCCACTGGTTACGTTGTCAAACAACACCCAATGGAAGATACAGGGCGAGTGGTCTAATGCGGCTTACACTGCCGGCACCGGCTATCCCAACAGTTCAGGCCAGGCGGGCTGTCTGTCAGGAAAATAGCTTCTTACCAAAACGTGAACACGAAAGGGCGCCCAACTGGGCGGCCTTTCGTGTTTGCTTTCGATGTTGGGCAGGCGCGTTGTGGAAGCCAGGGTTTTTACGCGGAGACCTCTTCGAGGGCAGGGTAGTCGGTGTAGCCGGTTTCAGCGCCGCCGTAGAAGGAGGAGCGGTCCGGTTGGTTCAGGGGAGCGCCGGAGGCGAAGCGGGCAGGGAGGTCGGGATTGGCGATGAAGAGGCGGCCAAAGGCGACAGCATCGGCATAGCCGTCGGCGATGGCGGCTTCTGCAGTTTCGGCGGTGTAGCCGCCGGCAGAGACGAGGACGCCGGGGAAGGCTTTGCGGAAGATCTCGGAGGTGCGGGGGGCGTCGGGGTTATCGGGGGCACCGCCGCCGGCGTCGCCAGCACGAGGCTCGATCATGTGCACGTAGGCGATCTTACGCTTGCTCAGTTCCCGGAGGACATAGCTGAAGAGGGCGACGGGGTTGCTGTCGCCCATATCGCCGAAGGTGCCGTAAGGGGACAGACGGACGCCTACTTTATTGCTGCCCCAGACGTCGATGGCGGCGTCTACGACTTCAAACAGGAGGCGGGCGCGGTTTTCAATAGATCCGCCGTACTGATCGGTGCGCTTGTTGGACTTGTCTTCCAGAAATTGGTCGAGGAGGTAGCCGTTGGCGCCGTGGACTTCAACGCCGTCGAAGCCGGCGGCCTTGGAGTTTTCAGCGCCGCGGCGGTACTCGGCGACGATGCCGGGGATCTCGGTGAGGTCGAGGGCACGGGGTGTCTCGTAGTCGGCCTGCTGGAAGGCGGCGGTGAGGGCTTTGCCGGTTTGCGGAGCAATGGCCGAGGGGGCGACGGGGAGGCCCTGGTCGGGGTGGAGCGAGCTGTGGGAGTTGCGACCAACGTGCCAGAGCTGGAGGAAGATGAAACCGTTTTTGTTGTGGACGGCTTCGACCACGGACTTCCAGCCTTCTACCTGCGCGGCAGTGTGGATGCCGGGAGCAGCGGGGTAGCCTTTGCCGAGAAGCGAGACTTGGGTGGCTTCCGAGATGATAAGGCCGCCATCGGAGGCGCGCTGTCCGTAGTACTCAACGTTCAACGGCTGGGGCACGTCACCAGGCTGGGCGGAGCGCAGGCGCGTGAGCGGGGCCATGACGACGCGGTGCTTGAGCTCGTAGGGGCCGACGTGGAGAGGGGAAAGAAGGTGCGGATAGCGACTCATGAACTATGAGATGAACCTAAGGATGCGGGGGTCGCAAGGATGGGGCGGCGATGGAGCTGGGCGGTTGGGAGAGAGGACGGAGAGGCTCGCTTATCCAGGGATGTCGGCCTTTGGAGCATGTCACTGGATTTTTCGCTGCACTCAGAATGACCGCCGTAGCAGGATGACCAACATCACCGAGAACGAGGGCTGCTGAAACCGCACGGGCCGCCCACTTTGCAGGCGGCCCGTGGTGTGCAGGACGATAAGTTAAAAGGGGTTGAGCTTGTCGATGCCCTTCTTCTTTTTGTTCCGGCTGGAAGATTCTTCGCTCTGGTTGGTCTTGACCTTAGGGTTCTTCTTGCGTTTAGCGCTGGCGGTAGTACCGGTCTGGACTTGTGCGGTGTTCCCGCCGTGGACGTCGTTGACCTGGGCCTCGGCTTCCGCTGGTTTCTCAACGGAGGGCAGCGGGGCGTTGTTGGTGGGACCCACGGCGCTGAGGCCGTTGTTGCTGCCATCGGGCGCTACAGCACCAGAGCCGGCAGCGTTGGGGGCTGCGGTGCCGGCTGGGGTGAGGGTGTTGGGGGCCACGCCTTCATCCTTGGCAGCTGGCGGGGTGGCACCATTGCTGGTATTGCCGGAGTTGTTGTCCAGCTCGGTTTCGGCGTTGCCATTGGTGTTGTTCAGGATGGTGGCGCCGATGCCGGTGCCGCCGCCTTCCGGAACGTTTTCGAGGCGGACCGGGGGGGCGGCCCCGGTCCGCGGCGCGGCTGTTCCGTTTGCGGCTGCGGTGTCAGCGGGGGTGGGCGCGGCATTGGGAGCGGCGGCGGGTTTGCGGGCAAGGGCGGTGTTGAAGGTGTCGACGTTTTCTTTGTTGATGTCCGGCGCCGTGATGGTCTTGGGCATGACCATGGTGGGCTCGCCGACGCGAGCGGCTGTGACCGTGTTCGGCCCATGCTTGACAAGCATGATGGCGCGATCCTTCAGTCGGACATTGGCGCGGCTCTGCTCCTCGGCTTCATTTTCCGTGAGCGCTGCTTCCGAGGGCTCGGGCACGGTGCGGCCCAGCGCAATGAGACGTTCGCGGGCATCTTCGACGTGGGGAGCCATGGGATAACGGGTAACCACGCGGTTGTAGGCGTCGGCGGCGCGGTCGTCGTAGATGCCGATGAGGCGTTCCTTGGCGGCTTTGTCAATGTTCATGCGGGTGGCGACGGCGGCCTCCGCCGCATAGGCGTCACCGAGTTGGAGCAGCGCCAGATCGGAGTGGCTGTAGAGCGGATAGCTGTCGGTCAACGTTTGCAGACGGGCGATGGTAGCTGCCCAGTTCTCATGCGTGGCGTAAAAGGAACCGATATCGTATTGGCGGTCCGCCATGACCTCCTGCACTTCGCGGAGCCGCTGCTTGGCGCGAGGAATCAGGGTGGAATCCGGGAACTGCTGGATCATATTCCGGTACTCTTCCTGGGCGCGCTCGGCGTTGGCGGGATCGCGGTCGGGCTTTTCCATCTGCATGTAGTAAATATCGGCGACCTTCATCTGGGCTTCGGCGGCTTCTGGCTGGTTGGGAAAGAAGGTGATGAAGTCCTTGTATTCCGACTCGGCCTGCTGCATGGCGGCAGTGCCGCCCTCCTTGAACCAGCTATCGCCCACGGCGAGCTTGGCGCGCATCTGGTATTCGGACTCGGGATAGGTATTCAGCAGGGTCTGCAGGTCGAGGCGGGCGACATCGTACCGGCCCTTTTTCAAGGCCACCATGGCCTTGTCGAAGAGTTCCTTGTCGGGCTGCTTGGAGGTCACACCAGCGAGCGGGTCAGCGGTGGTGGCCTTCCTCGATTTCTGCTTGTGCTTTATGGCGTGCGCCGGTGCGGCGGTGGCAACGAGAGCCAAAAGGCAGGCAGCGGCGGAGATGGTGGGAACAATTCGCTTCATCGATTACCTCTAAACACTGCAGGCTTTCAGGTTTGGTACTGGGTAGAGCGAGCCGGGCCGTCTGCGGAGCCAGGCTGTCCCTATTGTAGCGAGGCCGTGGTTTGCGGGCTTTCTGTTTCGCGCAGTTTCCGTTCGGCAGCGCGTGCGACGGCGAGCAGTTCGCGGGCTTTGCGCTCTGGGTCGCCGCCATCGAAAACGGCGCTGCCGGCCACCAGAAGCTCGGCTCCTGCTTCGACGACTGAAGTGACTGTATTGTGAGCGACGCCGCCATCGACCTCGATCTGAAAGTGGAGGTCGCGTTCTTCGCGGAGCCGCACAAGGTGGCGGATTTTTTCAAGGGAGAAAGGGATGAATTTCTGCCCGCCAAAACCGGGATTCACGCTCATGACCAGCACGTGGTGGAGCATGGGAAGGATGTCGTAGAGGAAATCCACGCGGGTGGCGGGGTTGATGACGACGCCGGGCTCCATGCCGTGGTCGCAGATGTATTCGATGGTGCGGTGGAGATGGGTGCAGGCTTCATAGTGGACGCCGATCCAGTTGGCGCCGGCCTCGGCGAGCGCGGGAATGAAGGCGTCCGGGTTTTCGATCATGAGGTGGCAATCGAGTGGAAGATCGGTGGCCTTGCGCAACGATTTGACGACTGGAGGCCCGAGCGTGATGTTGGGGACAAAGTGACCATCCATGATGTCCACATGAATGACGCTGCCGCCGCCGCGCTCGGCGGCAGCGACGCCGTCCGCGAGCCGGGCAAAGTCAGCCGAAAGAATGGATGGGAGCAGTTGGACCACGGTGAGGGCTCGGGTAGCGATCGCGATCAGTGTACCAGTTCGGCGGGTGCGGTCTGCAGGTCTGCCGAGCGTTGGAGCGGGTGGGAGGCTCTTCGTGCACAGTTCGAGTTTGGATTGGAACTGAGGAGTTTTCACCGGACGATAAAGGCGAGCATGGGCAGGGGAGATCGCGGACGAAGGAGGCACGGCGGCGCGGCATCTGAATAGGTCTACGCAGCTCCGGAGATTGCCGTGCATCGTGTGCCTCGTTTCCTCTTTCTTTCTGTTTGCTGTTGGGCGCTGTGCGTTGTGGGTGGGTGTGGCGGCGGGTCGGGGAGTTCGGATTTCTCTCTGGCGTTCAACCCTGGAACCAGCAGTGTGGCGCCGGGTGGAAGCGCCAACGTGACCCTGGTGACCGGCTCGGTCGCGGGGTCGCATGGCATGGTAGCAGTCGTAGTGACGGGATTGCCGGCCGGCGTCGCTGCGAACCCTTCATCATTTACGACGAGCATCGGAGCATCACAGCCGGTGACGCTTACAGCGGCAATGAATGCTGCAACCGGGCCTGCTGCGGTAACGGCGACCGGAACTTCGGGTACGAAGAGCCACTCGGCATCGCTGGCGCTGACCGTCGCCGCGCCTGCGGACTTTTCGTTAAGCGTAACGCCTGGAGCTGTCAGCTTCGTCGCGGGGACCACAAGCTCGGCGGTCGCAGTGAATGCGACGGCCGCCAATGGATTTAGCGGTACGGTGAACGTGGCGCTCAGCGGATTGCCAGAGGGGGTGGCTGCGTCGCCGGCCACGCTCACGCTGGCTCCCGGGACACCGCAGAATGTGACGTTCGCAGCGCCCGCCACGACTCCGGCCGAAACGGGAACCGTGACGCTGACCGGAACATCTGGCGCATTGACGCATACGGCGATAGTCGCCCTGACGGTGACCGCGGCACCGGCGCCTCCGCCTCCACCTGTCGTCCAGAACGACGTGACGACCTATCACTACGACGCGATGCGCACCGGGCTGAACGCGAAGGAGACGGTGCTGACGCCGGGGAATGTGAACATGACCGGCTTCGGCAAGGTCGGTTTCGACACCGTGGACGGCAAAGTGGATGCACAGCCGCTCTATCTGCAGGCGGTTGCGGTCGGCGGGCAGACGCATAACGTGCTTTATGTCGCGACGGAGCACGACAGCTTGTACGCCTTTGACGCGGACAACGGCCAGCAGCTTTGGCAGGTGTCGACGCTGGGTGCGGGCGAGACGCCGAGCGATGACCATGGCTGCAGCCAGATCACGCCGGAGATCGGCATTACGTCCACTCCCGTGATCGATCGCAAGCAGGGCGCAAACGGGACGATCTTCCTGGTGGCGATGACCAAGGATGCCGGCGGGGGATACCACCAGCGCCTCCATGCTCTGGATCTGACGACGGGAGCCGAGACGCCGGGCAGCCCAACGGAGATCCAGGCGACGTATCCGGGCACTGGCGTAACCAGCCAGAACGGCGTGAACACGTTCGATCCAGCGCAATATGCGGAGCGGGCAGGATTGCTGCTGTTGAATGGCAACATCTACCTGGGCTGGACATCGCATTGCGACCAGGGCGCGTACACGGGATGGTTGATGGCCTACAGCGAGACAACGCTGCAGCAGACCTCGGTCCTGAACCTAACGCCGAACGGCAGCGATGGATCGATCTGGATGAGCGGCGCGGGCCTAGCCGCGGACAGTGGCGGATACATATATTTCCTGGACGCGAACGGCACGTTCGACACGACACTCGACGGGAACGGCTTTCCCCTGAACCACGATTACGGCAATTCGTTTATCAAGATCTCGACGGCGAATAACGCGCTGGCGGTGGCGGACTACTTCGAGCCGTTCAATACCGTGCAGGAGTCGAACACGGACCAGGACCTGGGCTCTGGCGGAGCGATGGTGCTGCCGGATGTGCCGGGCGCAAGTGGCGCGCCGGTGCATCTGGCGGTCGGCGCGGGCAAAGACGGCAATGTCTATTTCCTGAATCGGGACAGCATGGGCAAGTGGAATGCGAACACAAACGCCGTCTTCGCGGAGCTGCCGGGAACCTTTGGCAACGGAAGCTGGTCGGCGCCGGCATATTTTAACGGGACGGTGTACATCGGCGGGGTAGCGGAGGCGGTGAAGGCTTTCAGTGTGGCTCCTGCGCAGGGCGGGGTGCTGCCGATTTCGGGGACCCCGACGAGCGCGACGGCGACGGCGTTTCCGTATCCGGGATCTACGCCCAGCGTGAGTGCGAACGGCACGACGAACGGGATTCTATGGGCGCTCGAAAGTAGCCTGACCGCACCGGGCGTGCTCCATGCTTACGACGCAACGGACCTGACGAAGGAACTCTACAACAGCACGCAGGCGCCGAATGGGCGCGATGCCTTCGGGAACGGGAACAAGTTCATCACGCCGATGGTGGTGAATGGGAAGGTGTATGTGGGGACGCAGAATGGCGTCGCGATCTTTGGACTGCTGCCCGCCACCGCTCCGGCTCAGCCCTGACGGTGTGCGTTGCTGCGAACGGGAGTGAATGAGGCGTTGACCGCGCCATGCGTTGGGCGACGCGGTCAATGGAGCGGATCATTGTTTTGCAGCCGTCGCTTCCGTTGGAGCAGTTGCGTAGAAACCGCGGCGCGTTTGCACGTACAGGTCCTTTTTCCTGGCGTTGAGTTGAAGTGGATGGAAGCCCTCGGTAGCGCCATTGGCCGCAGGGGTGAAGCCAAGGACATACTCGGAGCGAAGCTCCTGCTCGATGCTGGCATAGATCTGATCGACGGTCTGCTTTTTGGTCACTTCGAACATGCGGCCGCCGGTTTCGCCAGAGATCTGCTCGAGAATCTTCTTCCCGTCCACATGCTCTTCTTGCGGACCGTTCTGCCCGCCGCCGCCGCGACGACCGCCGCCTCCGGGATAACCACCGCCGCCGCCGGGATAGCCCCCACGACGGCTGCCCGGCCAGCCCCCGCCCGGCTGTCCGCCGTTGTTTCCGAACCCCCCGCTGTGCCCTTCCTGGCCCTTGAAGTAGACGGTGTAGACGACGGTCTCGGCGCGCTGTGCGGCCTCAATGGCGGTGTGAATGGTTTCCTTGCTGCCGCGATCCACACCGTCTGAGAGCACAATGATGGCCTTGCGACCGGTCTGCTTACGCATCAACTCGTCGGTGGCGAGGAAGATCGAGTCGTAAAGGAGCGTTCCTCCGCCGTGGCCGGCATGATGGCCGCCCTGGGAAGAGCCGCCGCTGGTGTCATCCACCTGCGGCTCCGGAGAATCGAGCAGTCCCAGGCCCTTTTGCAGCTTTTCGCGAGATGCCGTGAGGTCCTGCAGCAGTTCCACTTCGCGATCAAAGTGAATCAGAAAGGCCTGGTCTTTTGGCGCGTTCAGCATCTGGTCGAGGAAGTGCTCGCTCGCAGTGCGCTCTTCGCCGATGACATTACGCTGGCTCATGCTGGTGTCCACCAGCAGCCCGAGGGTAAGAGGCAGATTGGTGTCCAGGGTGAAGTACTTGATGGTCTGCGGCTGGCCGTCTTCCTGCAGTACGAAGTCGTCTTTGGTCAGATTGGTGACGAGCTGGCCCTTTTTGTCGCGCACCGTGACCGGCAAAGTGACGACGCTGACGCCAGTCTGAAAAGTGGGCTTGGCGGCGGTCTGCGCAGACAGCGCGGATGGCAGCAAACAGAGGCAAAGTGCAGGGCCGAGAAGGCGGTGCGAAACCTGCCGGAACCGTGAATTCATATGTGGGTTCATATAGAGCGATACAGAAGAGACGAAGCTGGTGGCGTTGGGGCTTCACTTTGCCTCCAGAGTGTTCTTCTGCCGCAACAGGGGCACAGCGGGCTATTCCCTGGAGGTGCCTTTGTTTCGCGCGCGGACTTTGAACCAGATGGGCGAGCCGATGAAGTCAAAGGATTCGCGGATCTGGTTTTCAAGGAAGCGTTCGAAGGAGAAGTGCAGCTTGACCTGGCGATCGGTGAAGAGGATGAAGGTGGGCGGGGCGACGGCGGCCTGCGTCATGTAGTAAATGCGAACCTTTTTCGCCATAGGAACGGAGGCGCGCTGGAAGTCCACGCGCTCGAGAAAGCGGTTCATCTGGCCGGTGGAGACGCGCTTGCGGCGCTCCGCGGCCACCAGAGCTATGGACTCCAGCAGGCGGTGGAGGTTGGTGCGCTGCGCGGCGGAGAGGAAGACGATCGGGGCGTAATCGAGGTACTTGAGGACGTTGCGCACTTGTTCCTCGAAGATGCTGCGCTCGGCTGGCGGCTTCCCGTCAGTGCGCGCCGTGGTGATGAGGTCCCACTTGTTCACCACGATGATGACCGACCGGCCGCTTTCATGCGCATAGCCGCCGATGTTGGCGTCGCTGGAGGTGACGCCCTCGGTGGCGTCAATGACCAGCAGCGCGAGGTCGGCAGCTTCAAGATGGCGGCGGGCCATGATGACGGAAAGCTTCTCAGCCTTGGCGTGCGTCTTGCCCTTGCGGCGGATGCCGGCGGTGTCAACAAAGCGAAGCTGCTGGCCCTGGTAGTCCACCACTTCATCAACGGCATCGCGCGTGGTGCCGGCGACGGGGGAGACGATGGCGCGGGAGGTACCGGTGAGCGCGTTCAGCAGCGTGGATTTGCCGACGTTGGGGCGGCCGATGATGGCGATCGAGGTTTCGCGCACGCGGTACTCGCCGTGGGTGCGGTGGAGCGATGCTTCGGGCTCCGCGTCGGCGTCCGGTTCGTCCTGAAATGCCGGAGCTTCTGCATCGGTTTCAGCGGGGAAGGGGAGCACGGCCCAGACTGCGTCCAGGAGGTCGCCGATGCCGCTGCCGTGTTCGGCGGAGATGGGGAAGAGGGCGCGGATGCCAAGCTTGCGGAAGTTCTGCATCTGCGGCGCGAGCTGTTCGGTATCGGTTTTGTTGACGGCGAGAAAAAGCGGCTTGCCAGAGCGGATGAGCAGGCGCGCGAGCTCGATGTCGGGCGAGGCGAGTTCGGTGCGCCCGTCTACCACCATGATGATGGCGTCGGCCTCTTCAAGCGCGACCTGAGCCTGGCGGAAGATTTCGGACGGGATCAGCGCTTCGTCATCGGGCACGATGCCGCCGGTGTCCACGATGCGCGCCGTGTGACCAGCCCACTCGACTTCGCCGTAGATGCGGTCGCGGGTGATGCCAGGCTCGTCGCCCACGATGGAACGGCGGGTGCCGGTTAATCGATTGAAGAGGGTGGACTTGCCTACATTGGGCCGTCCGCAGATGGCAAAGACGGGAAGTGGCGCCCGGGTGTGCTTCTGCAGCACTTGTCCGGCAAAAATGCCGCGTGCTGGGCTGGTCTGTCCTTCTGTGGAGCTGTCGAAGATGGGTTCGGAGCGCTCAACTCTGGTTTGTGGAGACGCGGGGGGCGCAGTGGCTTTGCTGCCCGCGGCTTTTTTGCGCTGCGGCTTCGGGGTGAGCGCGGAGGAGTTTGCGCCCCGGGCGCGCGCTGCTTTCTCACGGGCGATGGCAGCGGCGGAAGCGCGGCGGTGGCTGTTGCGGGCCGCTCGCTCGCGATTGGCTTGCTGGCTTTGCGATTTCTTCGGTGGGGTCAATCGGAGCTCATTTCCGGCAGGAGACTGCGCGTCTCTCTATTATAGGGAGGACGCCCCTCCATGAACGCTGCTGTGCCTTCCACCCAGAACATCGCGACGGCTCTCCCCAAGGTGCATGACTTCTTCGCGCCTGGGGGCGTGCTCGCGCGGTCGAGCTTGCCGTACGAGTTCCGGCCTGGGCAATTGGAAATGGCGCAGGCAGTCGAACGGGCGCTGACTGGGCATCGTCATTTGATTGTGGAAGCGGGCACGGGCACGGGCAAAACGTTGGCTTACCTGCTGCCGGCGCTGCGGCTGGGGCAGCGTGTGATTATTTCGACCGGAACGAAGAACCTGCAGGAGCAGCTGTTTTTTAAGGATGTGCCGTTTCTGGAGTCGCTGCTGGGGCCGCTGCGCGTCAGTTACATGAAGGGGCGCGCGAACTACCTGTGCCGGCACAAGCTGTACACCCTGCGCGACCAGCCGATCCTGAATGGCCTGGAAGAGATCGACCAGTTTCAAAAGATCGCTGCGTGGGAAAAGGGGACAAAGACCGGGGACCGCGCGGAAATTGACGGGTTGCCCGAGACCAGCCAGCTATGGCACAAGCTGGACGCGAGAACGGAAGCGTGCCTGGGGCAGAGCTGTCCGGACTGGGAGCGGTGTTTCATCACGGAGATGCGGCGCAAGGCGCTGGAAAGCGACATCGTGATTGTGAACCACCATCTGTTTTTCGCGGACCTTGCGATCAAGTTGCAGGCCAGGTCCGCGCCCGATGCAGGCATCTTGCCGGAGGCCGCCGCGGTGATCTTCGACGAGGCGCATGAGCTCGAAGAAGTCGCGTCGCAATACTTCGGAGTGGGGTTGAGCAATGTGCGTTTCGAGGAGCTGGCGCGGGACCTGGAAGCGACGCTGCGGAAAAAGCTGACGATGTCCACCGGCGTGCTGAGCGCGGCGGCGACGGTTCGGGAACGGGCGCGGATGTTCTTTGGCGCATTGCCGCAGGAGGGAAGCGGGCAGGGACGGATGCCGTTTACCGGGCGGGAAGAGTTCCTGGAAAGCTTCGGGGATGTGTACCTCGGGCTGATGAACGGGCTGCATCGGCTTGAAGGCGAGCTGGAACAGATGCGCGGGATGGACGAGGCGCCGGGTTTCCGCAAGCGGACGGCGGACATTCGCGAACACCTGAAGTTTCTGCTGGAAGCGGAGAACAAGAACACGGTCTTCTGGATCGAGCGGCGCGCGGCCGGGCCGCTCCGGCAAAATGCGCGTAATACCTATCTGCAGGCGACGCCGATCGACGTGTCGGAGTTGATGCGCGAGGTGCTGTTCGAGAGCTTTCCCAGCGTGGTGCTGACCTCGGCCACGTTGACGGTGGGTGGCGGGTTCGGGCACATGCGGCGTCGGCTGGGCATGGATGAGGCGCAGGAATTGGTGGTGCCTTCGCACTTCCGCTACGGGCAACAGGCATTGTTATATCTGCCGCCGGAGATGCCGGATCCGCGGGATCCGCAATTTCCCGCGGAAGCGGCCAAACGCATACGGCGGCTGCTGGAGATTACCGAGGGCCGGGCGTTCTGTTTGTTCACCAGCTACGCGGCGATGCGCGATTGCTATGAGCGGCTGCTGATGGAGCTGGATTATCCGCTGCTGCTGCAGGGCACCGCGCCCAAGAAGGCGCTGCTTGAGGAGTTCCGTTCGACGCCGCATTCGGTGCTGTTTGGCACGTCTTCGTTCTGGCAGGGCGTAGATGTGCAGGGGGAGGCGCTGAGCTGTGTCATTGTGGACCGGTTGCCATTTGCGGTACCGAGCGACCCCGTAGTAGCCGCGCGGATGCGAGCCATCGATGAGGAAGGGCGGAGCGCGTTCTTCGAATACCAGGTGCCGGAAGCGGTGATCACGCTGAAGCAGGGGTTTGGGCGGCTGATCCGATCGCTGGAGGACCGGGGGGTGCTGATGCTGTTAGACGGACGAGTGCAGCGGCAGCGCTACGGCAAAATATTTCTGGCAAGTTTGCCGCCGTACCGCGTTACGAAAGATATCGCCGAGGTTGAGAACTTCTTTAGTGGGGCTAAGTAATCACGACGCTTTTTGCATCCAACCTCGATATCAAGAAACCGGCAAAGATACGAATGACAATTCTTTTCACCTTGTAACAATGAACCTAACCATGTTACGAATATTCTGGACTTAGATAAAACCTTTCAGCTCAAAAGGTCCCCCCGTACATCTGCAGGCCGTGTGGTACGCGTATACTTAGAGTCAGATCGTTTTTCTAGCCCCGCGGATGGAAACAGTTGTTCTGCAGGGGAAAGCTGGCGGTAGCTGCGAGGGGTTTGTATCCCATGGCAGACTTCCGTCCCTACGTTTCGATTTGGAGTCTTCGCCTGAAGCTGGCGGCCTCGCTGGCATCGGGGACTCAGGAATTTTGCTGCAAGCCACCTTGGAGGAGCAAGCTTTGAACGTAACAAAATCTCTTCGCAATCTCGTCCGCATCGCAGCCACCACAGCGTTCTCGACGCTGCTTGTAGCGCTTCCTGCCGTCGCACAGAGCGGCTCGGTAACCGCAGACTTCAGCAATCGTCAATCGAGCGCGTACCCCATTCCAGCTTACATGCTGGGCGCGGGAGCGGGAGGCGGTATCAGGGGCGGATCGCTGCCCGTGATGACGCGGGCGGGCTTGAACTACACGCGTTTTCACGCCTACATCGAAAACATTTACAAGACCACCACGCCAAACTGGACCTATTTCGATCAGCAGATGCAGTTGCTCCAAAACGCGGGCATGCATGTGATTCTGGAAGTGGACCACACGCCCACCTGGCTGCTGCCGAGTCCGAATCCGTGCCGCTCGGGCGTGGATCCGAACTATGCCTATCCGCGGGATGTAAACACCTTTGCGTCTTTAGCCGCATCTCTGGTGACGCATCTCGACGCGAAGTTCCCCGGAGTGGTGCAGGATTACGAGATATGGAATGAGCCGGATGGCGGCGGTATGTGCGCCCCCAACTCTACGGAAGCCAGCAAGCTGGACACGTACATGTCCATATACGCAGCAACCGCGCCGGCACTGCGCGCGGCAGCTGCGCGGGATGGAAGACAGATCCACATTGGAGGACCTACGCTGGGTTCGCCGGCGGCGATGGCCAGCCGGTGGCTTCCCACTTTCCTGAGCAGCCCCCGTACAGCGCCGTATGTGGATTTCGTGAGCTATCACTACTATCCCACCAGCCCCTCTGATGCTGCACACGGCATGACCTGGAGCGGCACCAACGGAACGCCGTCGCTGTACGCCAAAACGCAGAATGTCAATATCGGCATGGCGGCGCTGTACAAGCAGGTTTCTGCTCTGGTGAAAAAGGGATCGCAGCCGCATGCCAGCACGACGCCGATTTACTTCGACGAGTACAACTCCGATTACGGCTTTGTGCTGGATTGCTGCCGCAACAGCCAGACATACGCTCCAGTGTGGAATGCGCTGGTTTTTGCCGATCTGCTCAATACGGTCTACTCCGGGACAAACGTTCCAGGAAAGATTCTGTATTACGCGATCAGCAATCCGCCCTTCTGCCTGCTCGGGCAGATTGACTCCAAGATGGACTGCACATACGGCTCGGCGTATACCCCTGAAGCGTACCCACAGTACTATGCGCTCGACCTTTTCGCGTCCCACTCCTTCCTGGACCTGCAGTACGGTGGCCACATGGCAGTGTCGGTGCAGCAGGCGAACTCGAGTCTGGTAGCGACGGCGTTCGATACTAATGCGGGAGATACTGTCGTGATCGTGAATCCGACCGGCACGTATTACTCGAATGTGGGCGCGGTGGCCAGGAACTCCGGCTACAGCGCACCACATGCGACGGCGTACCTGCTGGATAGCAGCAGCCCGACGATCGCGTCCGAGACGCTTCCTGTCGCGAACGCGAACGGCGGGGCCAGCGTGGTGGTTTCTCTTCCGCCCTATTCCGTGCGGGCCATTACCTTCCACCCTTAACCCACTCCGGGAAGCGGTCTCGACAGTGTCAAGGGGTCATAGTGAAGCGCACCTTAGCGGGTGCGCTTCACTGTTATGATCGGAGCAGAGCCCTGGTCGATGTCGCGCAATTTATACGTATTGGCAGCCACGCTGCTGTTGTTTTCGCTTGTCTCCTGTGCCATGGTGGCTTCGGAAAGTTCGTACCAGCCGGATCTTCCCGGCAATGGCTCGCTCTGGAAGACCACTGGGTTGTTCCTCTTCCTGGGGGCACTCGTAGCTGCCTTTGCCGCCACCATGATGGCGATGTTTGAGCAAGTGGAGCGGCGGAACGAAGAGCGGGAACGGCGCGAGGGCCGGCGCAGGCGATAGCTTGTTGGAGCAGGCGGGCCGACTGGAAAACCGCCGGCAAACCTGCGCACACTCTGGGCCATACTTCCCGAACTGTAAAATGGGAGTGGAAATTCCTTCAGGAAAGATAACGACATGTACGAGGTAACAGTGGAGGCCGGGTTTTCTTCCGGACACTTCCTGCGCAACTACCGAGGAAAGTGCGAAAACCCGCACGGGCATAATTACAAAGTGCGTGTGACGCTGCGCGGAGCGGAGCTGGACGCGGCTGGCCTGCTGCTGGACTTCAAGCAGTTGAAGCAGGTGATGCGCCCGGTGATCGACCGGCTCGATCACCAGATGATCAATGACATCGAGCCGTTTACGGTGCTGAACCCTTCTGCCGAAAACCTGTCCCGCTACTTTTTCGACGAGACGAATCGGCAGCTCAGCGACATGACGGGCGGGCGTGTGCGCGTGAAAGACTGCACCATCTTCGAGACGGACACGACCACCGCGACGTACTACGAGTAGAGCGCGTGTACCTGATCGAGATCTATAAATCGGTGCAAGGCGAATCGAGCTTTGCGGGCGTGCCGTGCATTTTTGTCCGGCTGGCCGGTTGCAACCTGCGCTGCTCCTGGTGCGACTCGGAATACACCTTCAAGGGCGGTTACAAACAAACACTCGACGAGATCGAGGCCGAAATCGAGCGGTTGGCGCCGGTGCGATTGATCGAGTTTACGGGCGGCGAGCCGCTGCTGCAGGAGCGCGAGCTTCTTCCGCTCATGGAACACTTGCTGGGCAAGGGATACACACTGATGGTGGAGACGAGCGGAGAGCGGCCGCTCGGGAAAGTTCCTGCGGCGGTCCACAAGATCGTGGACGTGAAGTGCCCGGCGTCGGGGGAGTGCGGCAGCTTTCGAATGGAGAACCTCGATGCGCTCACGGGGCGGGACGAGTTAAAGTTTGTCATCAGCAACCGTAGCGATTACGAATTTGCGCGCGAGTTCACGCTGAAGCACGACCTAGCCGGCCGGGCGGGAGCAGTGCTGTTCTCGCCGGCATTCCGGAAAACGCCTTCCATCGAGCGTACGGCGGAAAATTGCGCTCTCGATCCGCGCGTGTTGGTGGAGTGGATGCTGGCAGATGGAGTGCCAGCCCGGCTGAGTCTGCAAATCCATAAGTTCATTTGGGAGCCGGCGAAGAAGGGCGTGTAGCGGCTCCGCCATCGGGAGCCGAAGTGGCCAGGTACTTGTCAAACGGGATCTCGAAGGCGAAGAGCTCATGCCCATTGGAGGCATGCAGCTTGCGCAATTCGAGCCGTCCACCGACGAGCGGGTCATGCAGGTTCTGCAGGTTGTAGAAAAGGAAGCCGGCTCGGGTGGTGTGCGGCTCGACGGCGATGGCCGCGTACTCGTAGCGGCTGAAGTCTTCCTCGATGGCTTTGTCCTGCGATTTGTGCTTGCCGAGCGTGAGTGGCCCCAGCTTAACGCCACTCTTAAGGTCGCTGGGACGGCTCAGAATGCGTTCGACATCGGACGGTTCCGCGGCAGGGATTTTATCGCCGGCGGCAGTGATGAAATCAATGCGCGCTTCGGTCAACGAGATGGGCGTATCGCCATTGTTGGTGACGATGATGCGGATAGGCAGCACATCGTATCGACTGTAGTTGATGTGAAAGATGGCGGCCTTTTCCGGCGTGTTGAAGGGCTCGGCGGCAATAGCGACATGCTCAGCGGAATGATTATCGACCGCAGGATAGTGCATGGCGTCCTGCGCGGGCGGGGGCACGTGGTCGGCGGCGCCGGCTGGCTGGGAGCCGCTAAGCAGGGGAACCGCAATGGCCAGGCAGAGAGCAGGAAGCAGGGAGCGTCGCATGGTTAGGTATGGAGACGATTATGATCGTGCTCGGGTGGCTTCGTAAAGCTGCCTTGAAAGCGAGCTCCGGCCACACTTCGTGATCCTCTTTCTGTACAACTTCGCCCTGCTGCTTGTGTTGCTGGCAGGCGCGCCGTACTGGCTGTTCCGGGTGCTCACGCAATCGAAGTACCGCGAAGGTTTGCGGGAACGTGTGTGCGGGGCGTCGAAGCGTCTAGAGGCTACATCGGGAGACGAGAGGACGATCTGGGTGCACGCCGTCTCTGTGGGCGAAGTGCTCGCGGTGAGCCAGCTGGTCGAAGAGGTGAAAGCGCTCGCGCCGGGGTACCGGGTAGTCATCTCGACGACGACGCGGACGGGGCAAGCGCTCGCGCAAGCGCGCTTCGGCGCGGGGCGGTGCTTTTACTTTCCTCTCGATCTGCCGTGGGCTGTCCGCCGTTCGCTACGCAGGATCAATCCCGCGATCCTGGTGCTGGCCGAAAGCGAGTTCTGGCCGAACCTGCTGCACCGATGCAAGCGCGCCGGGGTGGCTGTGGTGGTGGTGAATGCGCGCATTTCAGACCGCTCGCTGCCGCGCTACGTGCGGTTGAAACGGCTATGGCGGCCATTTCTGGACGCGCTGACCAGGGTGCTGGCGCAGAGTGGAAAGGATGCGGAAAGGTTTGTGCAGATCGGTGTACCGGCAGCGCGAGTGGAGGTGGTCGGGAACCTGAAATTCGATGTACGACCGCCCGTTGCGGTGAAGGTTGTTGAGTTGCTGCGGGCCCACCTGGCGGAAAGTGCACGCGTGCTCGTTTGCGGCTCCACGCTCGAGGGTGAAGAGGCGATGCTGCTCGATGCATGGCCGGCGATGTGTCGCGACGTACCGGGCGCGGTCATGGTCCTGGCACCGCGCCATCCGGAGCGCTTCGCACGAGTGACGGAGCTGTTGTCGGTGCGGAATCTCTCGTTTGTGCGGCGCTCGGAGTGGATGGAATCGCCCCGGCAAATCATGCCGGGGAGCGTGTTTCTGCTCGATTCTATCGGGGAGCTGGCGGCGGTGTATGCGCTGGGCAGCGTGGCTTTCGTGGGGGGCAGCCTGGTGGCGGCCGGCGGCCACAATCCGCTGGAGCCTGCACAGTTCGGCGTGGCCACGGTGATAGGCGAGCACTACGAAAACTTTCGCGGTATCGTCGATCTCCTGCGTGCTCACGAGGCCATTGAACTGACCGCGCCGGCTACGCTCGGCACCACGTTAGCGTCGCTGCTCATGCAGGTGGACACGGCAGACGCGTTGGGCGCGCGCGCGCGTGCAGTCTTTGAGGGCGAGGCAGGCGCGACCGCGCGAACGGTCACGGCGATATTGCAGGTGCTACGGAAAGATGGGGCGGCAGCATGAAGCTCCGGCCCGCGCTCGCGCCGCTACTGCCCCTGGTCCCGCTTTACTGGTCCGCGCTGGCGGCCAAGGAATCTGCCTATAAACGCGGGTGGCTGCAGGTGCATCGCCTGCGGTGGCCGGTGGTGAGCGTCGGCAATCTTTCGGTCGGCGGTGCGGGGAAGACGCCGGTGGTGATCTACCTTGCGCGGCTCTTGTCTGCGGCCGGCATCAGCGTGGACGTGCTTTCGCGTGGATACGGCCGCAGTTCGCGGGAGGTGGCGCGGGTGGATCCGGCCGGATCCGCCGCTGAGTATGGCGACGAGCCGTTGCTGATCGCGCGTGCGGCGGGCGTGCCTGTGTTTGTGGGGCAAAGGCGGTACGAGGCCGGCCTGTTGGCTGAACAGACGCAAGCGCCAGGCCCGCACGTCCATTTGCTGGACGACGGCTTTCAGCACCGGCAGCTTTCGCGCGCGGTGGATATTGTGTTGCTGCATCGAAGCGACTTCAATGCTGCGCTGCTGCCGGCTGGGCGTTTACGCGAGCCGCTCCGGGCGCTGCGCAGGGCGGATGTTGTTGTCTTGCGTGAAGAGGATGCGGAGATGGAGCCGATAGTGCGGAAATACGCCCGGCGCGACGCTCTCTTCTGGCATGTGCAACGGCGACTGGTGCTGCCCCCGGGACTGGGACGGGTGGCTGCATTTTGCGCAATCGCACGGCCCCAAGAGTTCTTTGACGGGCTGCAACGGGCGGGGGCGACGCTGGTGCACACAGCGGCATGGCGCGATCACCACAGCTATTCCGTCAAGGACATCGCGAAGCTGAAGCGGCTTGCAGGCACGGAACCCGTTGAAGCCTTTGTAACGACCGGGAAAGATGCGGTGAGGCTGGGCGGGGCTCTCCGGGCAGAGCTGGAGTGCGTGGCCCCGCTGCGGGTGGCTGAGCTGGAGGTGCGCTTCGCCGATGAAGACAGCGTGCTGGAGCACTTGATTTCTCTGCTGAGCCGCAGTTCGGGGTGGAAGGCGCTGTGAGAAAATCGAACCTTGCCAGAGAAAAGTCCAGCAAAGCGCGTGCTCATCGTGAGGCTGGGTGCGATGGGCGATGTGCTCCATGCCCTGCCGGCGGTGACAGCGCTGCGCGTGCGGCATCCGGACTGGTTTCTGGGTTGGGCGATCGAGCCGCGATGGGCGCCACTGCTACGTGCGGATGAGAGCGCCGCACGGGGAACGGCCGCCATGCCGCTGGTGGACGGGGTGCACACGGCGCATGCGCGGGCCTGGGCCCGGGCGCCCTTCGCGAGCCAGACCTGGAAAGAGATGCGCAAGCTGAGGCGCGCGCTGCGCGCTGAGCACTACGATCTTTGCATTGACCTGCAGGGCGCGGTGCGTTCTGCGGCGATTGCACGCATGGCCGGTGCGCGCCTGGTGGGGGAGGCCGTGCCTCGAGAGCTTCCGGCGCGTTGGCTTTTTCATGAGCGCGTGGAAACGCGGGGCGTCCATGTAATCGAGCAAGCGTTCGAAGTGTTGGATGGAGCGGCAGGGGAGCGCCTGGCGCTGACGCAACCTTTGCTGCCGCGAGATGAGCGGGCGGAGCGCTCTGTAGAAGCAAAGCTCACGCCGGGGAAGCCGCTGGCGCTCATCCATCCGAGCGCGGGCTGGGGTGCAAAGCGCTGGCCGGCGGAGCGGTATAGTGCGGTCGCGCAAGGTCTGGGAGCTGCGGGCCTGGAGGTCGTGGTGAATGCGGGGCCGGGCGAAGAGGCCATTGCACAGGAGGTCGCCGCAGCGAGCGGCGGGTCTGCGCGCGCGCTTGCCATGACCCTAAGCGAGTTGATCGCGATCACGCGGCGTGCCGCCTTGGCGATTGGTGGGGATACGGGGCCGCTGCACCTGGCGTGCGCGCTGGGCAAGCCGGTGGTCGGCATCTTCGGGCCGACGGACCCGGCGCGCAATGGCCCGTTCGGCGTGCCCTATCGCGTTTTGCGGCATCCGGAAAGCAAGCGCGACCACAGCCGGCGCACCGCACCAGAGCCAGGACTGCTGACCATCACAGCCGACGCAGTGATCGAAGCAGCCGATGCGCTTCTGCGCGAAGCGGCGGTACACGTATGAGCAGCACTCCGGCGGGATGGGCAAAGACAGCACGGCGCATTCGCGTGCCCATGGGCTTCCTGTTCGCGGTGTTTTTTCTGTGGTGGGCGCGTCCTTCATTTCATTCGCTCGCGTGGAGCCTATTGCTAGTTGTGCCCGGCGTGCTGCTGCGCGCGTATGCCTCCGGCTATGTCAAGAAAAATGCCGAGTTGGCGGTGACTGGGCCCTATGCGTATACGCGGAACCCGCTTTACCTCGGCTCCATGCTGATTGCTTTCGGCTTTGCAGCGGCGGCCCGTTCGTGGCTCGTTGCCGGGCTGCTGCTGGTTTTGTTTCTGCTCATTTACGTTCCGGTGATCCGGTCGGAGGAGCAGTTTCTGCGGGGCGCCTTTAACGGCTTTGAAGCGTACCGGCAGCGCGTACCGCCGCTGCTGCCCCGGCTGACGCCGGCGCGTTTCGGAGCGGAGCGGCGAGGTGACGGCTTTTCTGCCGCGCTTTACCGCAAGCACCGCGAATACAATGCCGCTCTGGGAACGCTGGCGATCTATGCGTTTCTGCTTCTTTTACTTTTCATGCGGCACCTGCTGTTCACGCGGGCCGCCAGGTGAGTTGATTTGATCCGACGATTGGTGCCCGTTCTGGCTCTGCTGTTGTGTGAAGGGTTTCCGTTCGCGTTTGCGCAGCAGAAGACGCCTGCCTTTCCGGCTCCGCAGCCGCAATACCTGCCGCAGCGCAGCACCCTGGCTTATGCGGTGGACTGGCGAGTCTTTCCGGCTGGCACGGCGAGCTTCCACCTGGAGGCCGACGGTACTACGCAGCGCGTTACGGCGGCAGGCGATGCCGTGGGGGCGGTAAGCCTGCTGTACCGCGTGGTGGATCGCTTTCAATCCTCCTTCGACCGGCGCACCGGGTGTTCTATCGGCTTCAGCAAGCAGCTGCAGGAAGGACGCCGGCAGGTGAACAGCACGCTGCAATTCCAGTATGGCGCGGGCAAACAGGTGCTGGATGAAAAGAACATCGTGCGCGGAACGGCGCGGCACCAGGAGTCGCCGATTCCGCCGTGCGTGAGCGACCTGATGTCAGCTATCTTTGTTGCGGGCGCGCAACCACTGGAGGTGGGCCGCAGCTTCTCGTTTCCTGTGGCGGACGCCATGCGCGTGGTCCCGGTCACCTTCAAGGCGGAAGCGCGCGAGGAAATTAAAACAGCGGCAGGTACGTTTCAGACGATCCGCGTGGAACCGACGGCGGATGCAGGCGTGGTGAAAAATCGCGGCAATCTCTGGATCTGGTACAGCGATGACGCGCGGCATCTGCCTGTGCAGATGCGCGCCCGCCTATTCTGGGGAACGCTGACCATGCGGTTGACGAGCGTTGAGCAGAAATGATGTGCAAGCGCTAGGCAGCTACTGCACGCGAAAGCGCTCGCGCATGAGCCGTTGCAGACGCGGTTTGTAGATGAGGTTATAGGCGAGTTCCTTGTCTGGAAACATGGCGAGGGCCGCGCGTTTGCTGTCGGCGATCATTTCTGCCGCATCCTCGTAAGAAAGCGAGTCGTCCTGCGCGATCACGGACGTGACCATGTCCATCATGAGTTGAAGGCGGCGGATTTTGCGCCGTTCTTCCTGCGCTTCCAGCACGGTTTGCGCGGGCTGCCGCGGTGGGTTCGCCTCGTCGCCGGAGCCCGTCACGTTGCCGGAAAGATCTTCCTGAGAATTGAGTTCGTGTGCTTCCATGTTTGGCCCTCCTGCTCTGGTCAAGCTCTGCTCGCCGCACCCACAAGTCAGGGTACGGTTTGCACGGTATCGTATACCGAAGAGATGCACGGGCGTGGGAAAAAGATGAATGGCTGGACAGCGTCCGATGAACGCGTGGACCCGATTCAGCGCTGTCCGGGAGTGACGACGGCGCCATCCAGATAAAAAGTCGAAAGTCCGAGCAGGTCGGTGCGGTAGGTGTGCGTACCCATGCCTTGAAGATGGTCCAGAGTCTCCCAGCGCGGATGGTGGTAGCTGTTGTGGAGACCGACGGAAATCACGGCGTACCGCGGCGCGACGGCATGAAGAAACGGCGGAATGCTTGAAGTCTTACTACCATGATGGCCGACCTTGAGCAGGTCGGCGGCGAGGCCCGGCTCAGAAAGCATGCGGGCTTCGCTGGGCGCCTCGGCATCGCCTTCCAGCAGGGCGGAAGTTTTGCCGTAGGCCAGGTGTAGGACGAGAGAATCGTTGTTGCTGGCGCGGGGGCTTGGGCGATAGTCCGGGGCAGGAGCGAGGACGTGAACGTCTGCCGCGCCAAAAACGAATACGTCTCCGGCGGCGAAGTGCCGCACGTCTGTGCCGCGCGCCCGCGCTTCGGCAAGCAACGCGTGATACTCCGGAATGTCCGGATTGTTGCCGACCCACAATTCGCGCGGGTTGAAGTTCCGCAGCACGGCCGCCATGCCGCCCATGTGGTCGCTATGCGCATGGGTAAGCGCGACGGCATCCAGCCGGCGGATGTGACGGCTCCAGAGGTAGGGGGAAACGACGTCCTCGCCCATCTCGAAATTGCCGTGACTGGCGCCCAAGCCTCCGGTGGGACCGCCCGCGTCTACGAGCAGGGTCTTACCGGACGGGAAGACGACCAGCAGCGCGTCTCCCTGGCCGACGTCGATGGCGGTGACCTCAAGGGTATGATCGCGGCGCGTGATGTTGGCAGGCAGGAGAACGCAGGTCGCCGCGGCGAGCAATGAGGCCACCCCGAGGAGGAGGCCATAGCGAGGGCGGCGCACGGCATAGATGGCGCCCGCCAGAAACACCAGAGTTGCTACCGTCGCAGCTAGGTTAGGGCCGGGGATGCGGAGGTCGCCCGCGCTGACATGTGAGAAGAGATGAATGATGCCGGTGACGATGTGCAGGACAGCGGCGGTGAGCGTCGCAGGCACAAAGGCCAGTCCGGGCGCCAGCAGCAGGGTGCCTAGGGTGAGAAAGGCGGCGGGCAGCAGCAGGGCCAGCGCCGGAATAATGAGCACGTTGACGGGCAGCCCGAAGACAGTAACGCGATGGAAATAGACCGCCATGGGCAGCGCCATGGTGAGTTCGATCACCGCCGAGACGAGCACCACTTCGAGCGTGCGCAGGAGGAAGCCGGTAACAGCCGCTAGTCCGATCTGCGCGCGCCGGTTGGCTCGTTTGTAAGCGCCGGGCTTGCGATGGCTCAAGCAGCGGTAGACCAACGGCTCGATGTGGCTGGCGATGAGGCGCAGCGTCACCCGGAATTGTGCGACACGCGGTGGAAGCGAGCTATCCAGGCCGATGATTGGCAGGTTCCGCGTGGCGCGCAGGGAGGGTCCAAAGGTGCGCTCGAGCACCGGCGCGACCAGGCCGGCGATGGCAATTACGGAGAGCAGCGTCATCTGCAGGCTGGCGTCCGCCAAGGAGCGCGGGCTGATGACCAGAAGGCAGAGCGCGGCAAAGCCGATGGCGTTCAGGTCCGTCCGGTCGCGAAAGAGCAGGCGGCCGATGAGGTAGAGGGCGATCATGAAAAGCGCGCGCTGTACCGGCTGGCCGAAGCCGGTGAGGAGCGCATAGCCGGAGGCAAGCAGGAGCGTAAGCACAGTGGCCAGCACGCGCGGGAGCCGGAGGCGGCGTGCGGCGAGCATGACCATAGCGGCGAAAAGCCCGAGATGCAGGCCGGAAACGACCAGGAGGTGAAAGGAGCCGGTGCGCTCAAAGCCGACACGAATGGCGCGGCCGAGGTAGGTGCGATCGCCGGTGACCATGGCGCTGAGCATGGCGGTGTCGTCGCGATCAAGGATGAAGAAGGAAGGCAGCCGGGCGGGCTGGTCCGAGAAGGCGAGGAGACGGTCGCTCCATTGCTGCTGAAGATCATGAAGCCAGCACTGCCATGTGGGACGTGGGGCGTGGTGCAGGACCGTGATCTGGGAGCCCTTGGCTGAGCCAAGCGCGCCGATGCCTTGCGTCAGCAGCCACGCTCCACCGTCCCACACGCCGGGGTCGCGATAGTGCTCGGGTGCGCGCAGGGTCATTTGGCCCGCGATGGCATCGCCGCAGGCCAGGTTTGGCAACGGCTGGCCGACGGGGGTATACAGCGACAGGCGCACGCCACCTGTGACCGGGATGGCGGATCCAGCTCCGTCGCCGACTAGGCGAACCCGGAGATCGACGGAGCGGGTGAGTTCTTCGCGCTTTTGTTCCGTGAAGGGAACGGTCGAGACGATCTGCCGCACCGGACCAAGCTTGATGATCTCCGCCTGGACCGTATGCGGCGTGGCATCCGCGAGCTGTATGAGCTGCGCTTGCGGGTTGGGTGCGGGCGTTGTCTCGGCAGCCACGATGCCGAGCAGTACCCACATTCCGGCGAGCGGGAAAAGGGCGATGCGGGAACGGCAGCAGAAGAGTGAGGCAGTGGTGACCGCACCGCAGAGGAGCGCGGCGAGGGCGGCGAGCGCTGGCCCGACCCAAACCCGGTGCGTGACCGCAATGCCGCTGGCGAAGGCGAGCGCCGCGAAGAGCAGCGGGGCGGTGCGGAAGCGAAGCTGCTCGATCTGCTGAAGAGACTCCGCCGCGCGCGTCTTCGACTGGGCCGCCCGCGCAGGCGCCGCGGCATGCAAAAACGCGGGAGGGATGGCCGTGGCGGACATAATTGGGGCCGCGTCCGGGAGCCGCTGCAACGGCGGCTAAGGGCGCGTGAGTACGGCGACCGTCTCCAGGTGAAAGGTCTGTGGAAACAGGTCTACCAGAGTGAGCTGCGCCAGGCGATACCCGGAACGTTGCAGTTGCCCGAGGTCGCGTGCGAGGGTTGCAGGGTCGCAGGAGACGTAAGCGATCTCCGGCGCGGCGATGCTCGCAAGCGCTTGGCAGACCCGCTTGCCCAAGCCGGCCCGCGGTGGATCGAGCACAATCAGGTCTGGACGCGCACGCGGTTTGCGGCGCGCCTCGGTTTCGAGGAAACGCAGCGTGTCCGCGACGACAATGCGATGCGCGCTCCCGGGGAGGTTATGGCGGAGGTCGGCGCTGGAAGAGGGCGCTGACTCCACCGCGATCACCTGGCCGAAGTTTCTGCTGAGGGCCTGCGCGAAGAGTCCAACGCCGGCGTAAAGGTCCCAGGCCAGGGCGCCGCTGCGGCCTCCAGTGACAAGTTCGAGGAGCTGCGGTGCAAGGAACCGGTTGACTTGAAAGAACGATCCCGCGCTGACGCGGTAGGTGAAATCCCCTACGGGATACAAGAGCGAGGGAATGCCCCAGCTTGCGACCGGCTGGCCGCGTCCCCGGCCATCAGCAGGCGCCAAGAGGGCCACGCCGGTAAGCGCGGGTACGCGGGCCGCGATCTCTGCGCAGATCTGAGGCAGAACGGCCGTGGCGCCTTCTGGTTTCGCCGTGAAAAAGGAAATGAGCAGCCCGTGCTCGTCCGCATCGGTAAAGAACTCGACTTCGGTGAACATGCCGGCGTCAATGCCGAGTGCATGGGCGGCTTCCACAGTGCCGCGCAACGCCTGCTGGAGCACGAGGGCGGCGATGGGGCAGAACTCGACCGGGAGGTCCCGGTGCGATCCGCCTTCACGGTAGCAGAGCGCAAAGCCCGGAGCGCCGCTGACGTGGAGGCGAACACGATTGCGATAGGCCCATGGCTCGCCCGCCAGGACGGCAATTGTATCTGTGAAGGTGACGTGTGCTCTTGCCAGCGTTTCTCGCAAAATGGCCAGTTTCATCGCGGTCTGTGTTGCATACGTCGCGTGCTGGTATTGGCAGCCTCCGCAGACAGGGAAGTACGGGCAGCCAGGAGCGATGCGTTGCATGGAAGGCTCGATCACAGCATCGAGCGCGGTGGTTACGTAACTGCGATGGTCCTCTTCTACATGCGCTTCCACGAGCTCGCCGGGAAGCGTGAGCGGCACGAAGGCAGCTTTGCCGCCGTGGTCGCCTTCGTCCTGCGGGATGCGGGCCAGCCCCGAGCCGCCGTAGATCGCTTTCTCGATGCGAAGCTTCATGATGTGCTCACGTCTGCTGCATGTAGAAGAGGCTGAGGCGCGGCAGGTTGTAGCGCTCCAGCAGGCGCTTGTGGAGGAACTGCCGTTCGATCTGCCGGATCTGCACAGCCTGCATGCGGCTCCGATAGGGGGCGAGCTCGCGCGCCGCCTGCTCGCGAAGCGCCACCAGTTCTTCTTCCGGCGCCAGGAAATGCAGCGCGGCAAAAAGCTTTTCTTCAAGCACGGTGAGTGTGCGCTCAAGCTCCTCGGGAACCGGCGCCTGCGCGCGTACTTCGCCGGCGAGCTTCGCCAAACGTGTGCTGATGTCGGCAAGCTGCGCGTGGTCTGCTGCGGCGACGGCGTAGGCGTCCGCACAGACGCTCAGGTGAGCGGCGATGCGTTCCTGTTCCAGGCCGCTGGCCGGTGCTTCTTTGACGGGTGTGGCGCCCACGGCGGCCTCCTGCATGTCTTCCATGGCTGTGATCACGGCCTGGGCGCACCAGGCGAGTCCGTTCACCTTGCGCACGCGGCCCTTGGTCTTTCGCGCCTCGTATTTGTCAAAGGATTCGTCGATCCCGCGGAGCGCAGCAGCAAGGGGAACGCCAGCTTCCCGCCAGGTCTCAATCAGCGCCCAGTCCAGCGTGGAGAGCAGCAGCAGCGTGCCGCGGCGTCGCGAGAAGTGTTCCTCGATCTCGGTGAAATAGTTGAAGTAGTTGTGCATCGGAGCGGCAGAGTCGGTCAGCGGTGGTTGCGATGAACCGGTCGGCGATGAATCGGTCAGCGAGAAAGTGATGGCGAACAGCGGTTTGCCTAAGGTGTCAACAGCAGAGGCGAGCATTCAGTTTACCGCTTCTCGGTTACCGTTTCTCTCCGGGCTTCCGGTTGCGTTCGTAGAGGATGCGGAGCCCTTCAAGGGTGAGCATCTCATCGATTTCCGTGATGTATTTCGAATCGTCGAAGATCATGCGCGCGAGGCCGCCCGTGGCGATGATTTTCGGCTCGACGCCCGGCGGCGTATGCGGATGAGCGGCAATTTCGGCGAGGATGCGTTCAAGGATCCCGTCCACTAATCCGACATAGCCGAAGTAAAGGCCGCTTTGGATGTGCGCGACGGTATTCGTTCCGATGGCCTTTGCCGGACGCCGGATATCGACCCGCGCGAGCTTGGCGGCTCGGGCAAAGAGCGCGTCCGCGGAGATGCCCAGCCCCGGCGCGATCACGCCACCGATGTACTCGCCCTTCGCGGTGATGACGTCGAAGGTGGTGGCGGTGCCCAAGTCGACTACCACCACCGGCCCGCCATAGCGCGCGAAAGCGGCGACCCCGTTCACCAACCGGTCAGCACCCAGCTCGGCCGGGTTGTCCACCAGGATCGGCATGCCCGTCTTGATGCCCGGCTCCACGAAGATGGGCTTCAGATGGAAGTAGCGCTCGCACACGCGGCGCAGTGTGCCGTCCACCGAAGGCACTACCGACGAAATGATAATCGCCGTCATGCCCGTGCTATCGATCTGCCGCATGGCAAACAGGTTCAGAAAAAGCACGCCGTATTCATCCGCAGTCTGGGTTTTGTGCGTGGTCACGCGCCAGTCCGCAATCAACTGCGGCTGTACGCCATCCGCCGCACCGAGTTCGTATAGCCCGAGAACGGTATTGGTATTGCCGACATCAATCGTCAGGAGCATACCCGTTTTTACCATTCAGCGAACCCGGACGTCGCGCATCCGCGGGACAAAGCGTAGCTGCAGCTGAACGCCCTTAGCTTGGTAGGGTCGTGCACCTCGCTCGGACCGTATTGCCTGAACGGTGATCTGGCTGTGAACTGTTGTGTTGGGCCGGTGTATATGCTCGATGCCGATTCTGTTGTGATTTCCTGCTTTAGGGGGATGTATTCTCGTGATTTGTAAGACAATCGCTGGGTCTACTCGCGCGCGCGTACGCCACCGGAAAGCACGGTGCGCACGCCATCCGCAGTGCGCACGCGGAGGAAGCCGCGCGCGTCCAGGCCATCCGTAACGCCGGAGAAAGTTTCGGCCTCCTCCACGGTGACGGCTTTGCCGGATACCCATGTGGAGCTCCGGCTGATGCGGGTGAGAATACTTGCCGCGACCTGTTCGATGGCGCGGGGCTGATCCAGCGCCGCTGTTTCTCGGTGGAGCGCATGCAGGAGGGCAAGGAGCAGGTCCTGGCGGCTCCAGCGGCTCTGCCCGCTTAACGCCAGCCCGGTTTCAATTGCAAGCGAGGTGGCAGTGGACGCGAGCTCTGGGGGGAAGGCGGGCTGGTGCACGTTGATGCCGATTCCAATTACGGCGTGGCGTACGCGCGTGACCTCCGCGTTGAGCTCGGTCAGGATGCCGCAAAACTTCTTGCCGGAAAGCAGCAGGTCGTTGGGCCAACGGATGTCAGCCTCGAGCGCGGTTACCTCGCGGACGGCCGCCTGCACCGCGAGACCAGCGGCGAGCGAAAGCCAGAGAGCATCCGCCGGCGCCATCACTGGGCGGAGTAACACGCTGACGTAAATGCCCGTGCCCGAAGCGGAGTGCCAGGCGTGCGCGCCGCGTCCGCGTCCGGCGGTCTGCTCGTCCGCCAGATAGACCGTGCCCCCTGGCGCGCCCTCGTCCGCTTCCCGCATAGCCAGGGTGTTGGTGGAATGGATGGTAGGGAAGTGGCGGATACGGCCGGAGTAAGGCGTGCCTTCCAGCGCTGCATCGAGCTCGGGCAAGTCGTACGGGTCGTAGACGCCGGATGCGCTTTCAAGCGGACTGCCGGAAGTGTTAGCACGTTTCACGTCCACCATGGCTCCTGAGAAGACTAGCAGCGCAGGGCGGCATATCGAGTCATGTACGCGCTCAGAACAGATCCGGAATGCTGGTGAAGGCGATCCGTGTGGCTGCGGCGGTGCCTGCCGGTAGCATGCTCGCGAAAAACAGCGTGCTCGTCCCGTGCTTCTGGTTGATGCGATCCATGGTGGAGGAGAGCTTTGTCCGGCGCTGCTCGCCTTCGAGGCCCGAAAAAAGGCTGAGTGTGTGAAGGTGGTCGGGTACCAACTCGCCCAGCGTGACGCCGATAAAGAAGGGCTTCTGGTGTGCGGGACCGTCCGGGCGCTCCTGCCAGAGCTTTTTAAACGCTTCCACCAGTGTCTGGTTGTCCTGGCACTCCACAAGCGGGGCCGCGTGGGACCAGCCCACCTGCGGTATCCCTGAGTAGTGCTGTTTCGTGCTTCTGTCCTTTGGCACGGCGAACTTGATGGTGAGGCGCAGGTTCGCGGCCCAGAGGCGCGCGGCGCGGAGGCGCATCGCGGTTTTGTGCAGGAGCTTGCTGGCCACGGCATACGCGCCTTCCACGGTGCGCAGCTCCGGCGGCAGCATGTGGGAGTTGCCGATCGATTTCGCGTGTTCGAGCTCCGGATCGGTAAAGTCTTCGCCGCGCAGCCAATACCAGAGTTTTTCCCCACCGACACCGCCCCATACGCGGTTCATCTCTTCCCGATCGAGCGCGTAAAGCTGCTCCATGGTGCGAATGCCGCACTCGCCGAGCCGCTTTTCCATGCGCGCGCCGATGCCCGGCAGGTCACGTGGCGTGAGCTGGAGCAGGGCGGCTTCGAGGATGTCCGGCGTGAGCGCTACCAGTCCGTCGGGCTTTTCCATGTCGGAGGCCACCTTCGCGAGATAGCGATTGGGCGCCAGGCCGATCGAGCAGCGGAGTGTTTCTCCGGCATTGCGACGGATCGCCGCCTTCACTTCTCGGGCCAGTTCCAGAGCATGCAGGAGAGGCTGCTCACGACCGATGAGCCGGCAGGCCATCTCGTCGATGGAGAGAACGGAGGCGACCGGAACCGACAGCTCCACTGCTTCGATGATGCGATGGTGGTATTCGACATAGAGTTCGTGCCGCGCCTCCACCAGCTTTATGCCGGGGCACATACGCTTGGCTTCCCCCACCTGTGTGCCGGTACGCACGCCAAAGGCTTTGGCCTCGTAGCTGGCGGCAATGCAGCAGGTCGTATCGGCCATGAGCGGAACGACCGCCACGGGCCGGCCCCGCAGGAGTGGCTGGAGTTCCTGTTCCACGGAGGCGAAGTAGGAGTTCAGATCAAGAAAGAGCCAGCGCACGCGGGGTTCGCGCGTGTCGGGTTTGAGGATGTCCGATGCCGGTTGGTTCAGATTGGGAATGCTCGTTGGCACTGCCTTATTGTCCTCTTCCCAACTTAGGCAGGCAACGGTTACTATCGGCTGCGTAAGTTAGGTCAGCCTTTGTGCCACCTTGTAGGGATGTTGTCAAGTGGCATCCGAGGTATTTTGTAAGTGAGGGCAAACCAACTTCAAGGTTTCGCCTTCTATCCATAGTGCGGAGTTATTCCATGCCAACCCTTCATTTCGCAATCCTCGCGCACTGGCTGTACCAACTCGAAAGCTACTTGCCAGCAGTTGTGATCACGTGCGGGTCAGCCCTGCTGATCGGGTGCGGCGTCAGTTCCATCTGTTCGCCATGCAAGGAGAAGGACCAGATCTTTCATAAACACGTCTTTTAAACCTGTCGCCCGGTGCGCCTCCCGCCGTGTGCGCGCCTAAGCCTGCTTTTACGCTCTATAATCCGTGTCGATGAGCGAAACTGACGCAGCCACCGGCCAGGCTACTCCCGCAGTATCCCCAAACGAAACAACTCTCCGCAACGACCCTATCAAGGAACTGCAGCGCCGCCACGCGCTGGCCGAAGAAGCCGGGGGCCCGGAACGCCGCGAGCGTCAGCACCAGGCGGGCAAACTTTCCGCGCGCGAACGCATTTACCTTCTGCTCGACGAAGGATCCTTCGAGGAAACGGATAAGTTCGTCACCCACCGTGCGACGGATTTCGGCATGGACCGGCAGCGTATCCCGGGTGACGGCTTTGTCACAGGCTATGGCCGGATTGAGGGCCGCACGGTCTTCGTCTTCGCCCAGGATTTCACGGTTTTTGGCGGTTCGCTTTCAGAGACCAATGCCGCGAAGATCGTGAAGCTGATGGACACGGCCATGCGGGTGGGCGCGCCGATCATCGGACTGAACGATTCCGGCGGCGCGCGCATTCAGGAGGGCGTCGTTTCTCTTGCTGGCTATGCCGATATCTTTCTTCGCAATACGCTCGCCAGCGGTGTCGTCCCGCAGATCTCGGCCGTGATGGGCCCGTGTGCCGGGGGTGCCGTCTATTCGCCCGCCATTACGGACTTCACGCTCATGGTGGACAAGACGTCTTACATGTTTGTGACCGGGCCGGACGTGATCAAGACAGTCACGCACGAGGAAGTCACCAAGGAGGAGCTGGGCGGGGCCGCTACTCACAATGAGATCTCCGGCGTGGCGCACTTCATGGCGCATGACGATGCCGAATGCCTGGCCCTGCTGCGCGAGCTGTTCAGCTTTCTGCCGTCCAACAACCTCGACGAGCCGCCGCGTCGCGCAACCGACGACTCGCCTGAGCGTGAAGATCGCGAGCTCGATTCCATCGTTCCGGCGGATGCGGCGCAACCCTACGATATCAAGCAGGTGATCGAGCGCATCGTCGACGATCGCTATTTCTTCGAAGTGCACGAACACTTTGCGCGCAATATCGTCGTCGGCTTTGCCCGCATGAACGGCCGCCCGGTGGGCATTGTCGCTAACCAGCCAGCCTTTCTGGCGGGGGTGCTTGATATCAATGCCAGCGTCAAAGCGGCGCGTTTTGTGCGCTTCTGCGATGCTTTCAACATCCCTCTGATCACGCTTGAAGACGTTCCCGGTTTCCTTCCCGGCACCGAGCAGGAATATGGCGGCATCATCCGGCATGGCGCCAAGCTGCTCTACGCCTATGCCGAGGCCACAGTGCCGAAATTGCTTGTCATTACGCGCAAGGCCTATGGGGGCGCCTACTGCGTGATGAGTTCCAAGCACATTCGTACAGATGTGAACCTGGCTTGGCCAACTGCCGAGATCGCGGTGATGGGCGCCGAGGGCGCGGTCAACATCGTGTACGGCCGTGATCTTGAGCGCACCGTGCAGGAAGCGGAAGAGGCCGAAGGTCCGCTTTCAGAGGAGCGCCGCAACGAGATTCTTCAGAACACGCGCAAGGCCAAGGTGGACGAGTTCAAGGAGCGGTTCGCCAATCCGTATATCGCCGCCGAGCGTGGCTATGTAGATGCCGTCATCCTGCCCAGGGAAACGCGTCGGCGCCTGATCCGCGCACTGGAGATGCTGGACGGCAAGCGCGACAAGAACCCGCCGAAGAAGCACGGCAACATCCCGCTTTAGATCTGCGCCATTGCGCGGCTTTGTACGGATAGTGGGCCACTGCTGGGAGCGCAGGTGGGCTGCGCCCGCGCTGCTGGACGAGGCTCAGCGCGTTTGCAACAGCGGCGGTCGTCGGCCCCCATTCCCGGCCACAAATTTGTTGCCCCTTCCCAGACTTTCAGGCGTATGCTTCTCGGAGCCTAACCGGAGCTGAGCCAGAGCCCACTTAGCTCACGGAAGTGCTGGTGAACCCAGCATTTCTCCCCCTCGAAAGTCCTGGCTGACGGCTCGCCTGCAGTATCCACCGGCCATGTTCTAGGAGCGATTAATGAAGCGTAGAGATTTTCTGAAGTCCACTGCCGCGGTCGCGGGGGGTGGTTTAGCCAGCGGTCTGGGACTGGGCCGAATGGCTGCCCAGAGCTCAACTGAGACTGGTTCGGTTGGCGGTCCGCGTCCCAATATCCTGTTCATCCTGGTCGATGAGTTGCGCTATCCTTCGGCGTTTCCAGCCGGCATTCATAATGCGGGCGACTTTTTCCGGGCGTTCATGCCGAACCTCCACCGGCTTTGGTACAACGGCGTTAAATTCGGCAACTACCACACTGCCGCCAACGCCTGCACCCCGGCTCGCGGCGTGATCATCTCTGGTCTCTACTCGCAACAGAACTGGCTTATTACGACCATTGTGGCGCCCCCCAATCCGAATCCGATTCTGCTTCGGCAGCCGGTATTGAATCCCGCATACCCCACCTACGGCAAACTTCTCCGCCAATTCGGCTATCACACGCCCTACCGGGGCAAGTGGCACGTCTCTATACCGCAGAAAGACAACGGCGGACTCGAAAACTATGGGTTCGATTACGACACCTATCCCGATCCCACTGGCGCCAATCTCCAGGGCACCTATGGAGACGAGAAACGTGGGTTTCACAACGATGCGTACACGGCGGATCAAGCGGTCGATTTCCTTTGCCAGCACGGAAAACAGACTGAACCGTGGTGCCTAACCGTGGGCTTCGTGAACCCGCATGACCGTGAATTCTTTCCTTTCGGCACAGAATTTCAGACCTTCAACAATCTGTTCACCAACCACAAAACTAATCCTGACAAGCTGGCGCCGTTCACTGTTTACCCAGGCAGTGGCCCCGTGGTGTCGTGGGAAGCCGATAAGCTCAAGTCTCCACCTCCGTTCGACTATCCGGAACTGCCCCCCAACTGGGAGACGAGCGAGGACTGGGTGGACCAGAAGAAGCCATCCACGCAGGCCTTCATAAAAGAGTTTTCCGAGGCTGTCTGGGGGGGCATCGCAGAAAACCGCTCACAGGAGGACTACACCGTCGTTCCGTACGGGGACGGAAGTATCGGGCTGGGCGTGCCCAAGGCGCCGTTCAGCTACTGGAAGCGTGGCATGGATAGCTACACCCAGATCATGCAGGTGGTGGATTGCCAGATCGGGCGGGTGATCGATGCGCTTCATGCATTGCCGAAGAGCGTCGTTGACAACACGGTGATTGTCTTCGCGTCCGATCACGGCGAGTACTCTGGCGCCCATGGCTTGCCTCAAGGCAAGCTGGCCACTGTCTATGAGGAGGCCTGGCATATCCCGTTGGTGGTGGTGGATCCGAGCGGCCGCTTCACCAACCACGAACACATCACCAGGAATGGGCTTACCTCGTCAGTGGATTTGTTGAATATGCTCGTCACCATTGGCAACAAGGGAAGTACGGACTGGATGACCGGAGACCTGGCTAGGATTTACGGTCAGCGGCATGACATGTACTCCATGCTGAAGTCTCCCTACGCATCGGGCCGGTCCTACATACTTCATGCCACCGATGAGATAGCGCCCGACTATTACAATTTCAACCACGCGCCTACCCACGTGCTCGCGTTGCGGACAGAAGATTATAAGTTCGGCATCTCCGCAGACTGGTTCAAATTAACCTCCAGGATCGATCCGTCCAGCAAAGAACTCGAGTTTTACAACTATGCGACCGAACGCGGTCGCCTGGAACTCGATAACACCCCCCACGATTCCCGGGCCACGGCCGCCTATAATGCCCTGATCCACGACATCATTCCCCATGACCTCCAACAAAACCTGCCGCCCAGCTTGCGGGGGCAGCAGATTATTTCCAAGGCTAGGCATTTGGCATACCGGAAGATCGTTGAAAGCCTCGACAGCCAAACACTGAAGAAAGGCGGCGCGCGAGACATCCTGGGCTACGGCGGCGTCTTCTAGGCCGGGATAGCAACACCTGTAGTTGATCTTTCGTTCGAAGGGACCGGCACGTCGGATTTTGGCGTGCCGGTCTGTATTTCAGGCTCGATTGCGAGGCCGGATTGCGGCAAGGACGGTTTCCCGTAGAACTCAGCGAAGTCAACAGGGCGCACAGCTTTTCGTCACCGCTCCTATCAGTCTTTACGTCCGGGGTGCCTGCGCGGGTGTTTGCGCGCTCCGGGCTACCCTTGAGATAGCGCGAAGCAGCGGTTTCACCGGAATCTCCCGGCTACCCGTTTCAGCGACGATCACCTCTCCTATCCGACGGGCGTGCGGGCGATAACACCAGCGGGCAAAGAGGGCGAGGGTGTCTTCGCACTCCTCCGTGCTGACAGCAGAGGCAGGCGCGGCGGGCCCGAGTGACTGGAGCGCAGCCGCCAGCCGGTCTTCCAGCGTCTCCTGCGGCGCGGCGGAGGCGCCGATGGCCGGTTCGAGCGGTACAGGCGCGAGCGCAACCGGGTGGGCGAAGAGGGAGGAAGAGCCGGACTGCTCGTTGTGCAATCGCATCCCCAGGGTGGAGAACTGCGCTGGTCCGGTCAGGCGTCCTTCGCGGAGGGCGAAGAGCGCGACGTGCCCCTCCTCGGCTGAGGGCTGAACGATTGTGGCAGCCAGCTCCGGGAGCAGCCGGACGGCTTCCGGGGCCTCGGCCGCAACTGCCTTGACCTTTTCATAGCGGGCGTGAATGCTCGCCGCCTGTTCGAAATCGAGCGCGTCGGAAGCGGCGCTACGCTCCTGTTCTAATTGGCTGAGCAGGCTTGCCCCCTGGGTCCGCAGAAAGTCAAAGACAGCAGCCGACTCTTCAGCATACCGGGGTGCCGAACAGCCTAGATTGCAGGGCGCCAGGCACTTCTTCATCTCGGCGTAGGCGCAGCCGGGGTGCTCCGGATGGGGAGCCAGTTCCTCATGGCAGCGCCGCAATTGGAAGAGGTCGAGCACGGCTTCCATGTAGCGCTCCGCAGCGGCCCGCGATGCAAAAGGGCCGAAAGTGGAGGATGCCCCAGTGCGACTGAGCTTGTGAGTGGGGTACAGGCGGGGGAAGGCATTTGAGGTTGCAAGCCGGAGGCATGCCGGAGTCCGCAAACGGAGCCGTTTGCGCGCGGACGCTGCCCCGTACACCTCTCGCGATGCACGATACAGCAGCAGATCCGACTCAAAGCGCGAGCCCACTGCAGTCCAGGAGATAGCGCGGACATAGGGGAGGAGATTGAGACGCCTGGAGAGCGCGCCTTGCGGAGCCAGCACGCGACGGAGCCTGCGCGCCAAATCGGTGGTGTGGGATACATAGGGTTCGCGGCCTTCGCCGAAGTGCAGGGCAAAGACCGCCGCTGTCCCGGGCATCTGCTCCAGCACTGCGGGGTCCAGCACTTCGGCATTTGGAACTGCTGGTGTGCCGGCTTCGGAAAGAGCGATGGTGTGAGCGAACACGACTCTGATTTTATCGGTGGCCAGCAAGGTTGCGCAGAGTGCTTCCGTGCAGGGACAGGTGACGGGAGTCACTGCCGCTTACGTATTTGCCGCGGACAGGGCTACTTGCCGGCGATCGTCATGCCATCGATGCGCAATGTCGGCGCGGCCACGGCCGAGCGGAAGATGAGGTCGTTGCCCATGCCGGCGACGTTATGAAACATCTCTTTGAGATTGCCGGCAATGGTAATGCCTTCCACGGGATAAGTGAGCCCGCCGCCTTCAATCCAGAGGCCGGATGCGCCGCGCGAATAGTCCCCTGTGACCATATTGACGCCCTGGCCGATCAGTTCCGTGACGTATAGGCCAGCAGGGATGGCCGCGAGGATAGCCTCCGGCGACTGGCCTGCCGACCCTGCGTTTAGAAAGAGGTTGCCAGGACCGATGCCCGGCGCGCCGGCCAGTCCGCGCGAGGCATTGCCGGTAGAGACCATGCCGAGCTTGCGGGCGGTGTAGGTGTTCAGGAGATAGTTCTTCAGGATGCCATTTTCGATAATGACGGTGCGGCGGGTCGGCAGGCCCTCGCCGTCGAACGGAGAGGTGCCAAAGCCGCCGGGAAGTGTCCCGTCATCGATGACCGTAATGGAGCTGTCGGCCACCTGTTCGCCCAGCTTACCGGCGAAAAACGAGGACTGGTGGTAGATAGCCGACCCATTTGCCGCTTCGAAGATCGAACCGATCAGGCTCCGTGCCACCTCAGGCGCAAAGACGATCGGCACCTGCTGGGTGGCAACGGAACGCGCCCCCAAACGCCGAAGGGTGCGGCGCGCGGCCACGGCCCCGATCGATTCGGGGGCTTCCAGATGGCCGACACAGCGGGCAGTCGAATACCACGAATCACGCTGCATCTGCCCGTCTTCGGCTTGCGCGATAGGGCTCACCGAGATGGAGCAAAGGGAGCGACGGTATTCTCCGATAAAACCGCGGGAGTTGGCGAGGATCTTGTGGCCGGCGCCGGCGTCGAATGAGCCACCGCCGCTGTTGCGAATTCGCGGGTCGGCCCGGAGCGCGGCAGACTCGGCGCGCCGAGCGTAGTCGATGCGCTCGGCCGGAGCAAGCGCGAGCACATCTTCATGAAAAAGGCGAAGGTCGCCCGTGTGCTGGCCGTAGGCCTCCGATTCAGGAAGCCCCACGTAGGGATCTTCGGAAGTAATGCGCGCGAGGTCGATGGCTCCGGCCACCAGGTGGCGAATGCCATCCGGGGACAAGTCGCTTGAGGAGGTCGAGGCTGTCCGGCGCCCGACAAAGACCCGCAAGCCAATGGCCCGCGAGCCGGATTCCTTCAACCGTTCGACCTCGCCCATGCGGACCAGCGCTTCAAATTCCTCGCCCTCGTAGAGTATCGCCTCCGCATCCGTAGCGCCGGCTCGGAGGGCTTGCTCGATGACATCCTGTGCGAGTTCCTGACTCACTCCATGTGAAGGGAGGGCAACCGCCTCAGCCTGCATAGCTCTCCTGGTCTGGCTCTATCATGACGTCGGCATGTTGCTTTACCCCGTCGAAGCAATCGCTCAACGAGCATCCCTTGTTGCGCTTCTTGTGCTCCGCCCTGTTCTGCGTCGTGCCGTCTTCCGAACGCCGGAAGAGCCCAACCGCACCCTTGCATTCTGGGCAGCGCAGCCTTGGTTCTGCAATTTTCAAGGCATCGGCCACTGGTACCGTTTGCCAAACATAAGCCCGACTACCGTCCGGCCTGGTAATGAATTGCTTCACATCCACGATCAACATAATTTAGCGCCCCGTTCCACCGACAATCATTCGGTCTAATTTGATTGTAGGCATACCGACGCCAACTGGAACACTCTGACCATCTTTGCCACAAGTCCCGATGCCTTCGTCGAGCTTCAGATCATGCCCCACCATCGAGACATATTTGAGCGCTTCCGGGCCATTTCCAATCAGCGTCGCGTCCTTTACCGGCGCGGTAATCCTGCCGTCTTCGATCAAGTAGGCCTCGGAAGCGGAGAAGACAAACTTGCCGCTGGTGATGTCCACCTGCCCTCCGCCAAAATTCACCGCGTAAAGTCCTCGCTTGACCGAACGCAGGATGTCCTCAGGCGCGTCCTCGCCCGCCAGCATGTAGGTATTCGTCATGCGCGGCATGGGAATGGCCTGGTAACTTTCTCGGCGGCCATTGCCGGTATCTGACATGCCCATCAGCCGCGCGGAAAGCTTGTCGCTCATGTAGCCCTTCAGGATTCCGTTCTCAATCAGCACCGTTTCCTGGGTGGGCGAGCCTTCATCGTCCACGTTCAGGGAGCCGCGGCGGTTCGGCATGGTTCCGTTATCGACGACCGTGACCTTGGAACTGGCCACAGACTGGCCGATGAGCCCGGAAAAGGCTGAGGTGCCCTTGCGATTGAAGTCGGCTTCGAGGCCGTGGCCTACCGCTTCATGAAGAAGAACGCCCGGCCAGCCCGGCCCAAGAACAACCTCCATCTCGCCTGCAGGCGCGGCTACGGCGCGCAGTTGCAGGATGGCCTGACGGGCTGCCTCCTGCGCGAAGCCCTCCGGGGTCTTCTCGAATTCGAAGAAGTCGAGCGCCACCCGGCCTCCGCCCCCAGCGGAGCCGCGAGCCGTGAGTTCGCCATCTTTTGCAATCACAAAGACGTTGAAGCGGGCCAGCGGCTGCGTGTCCGAGGCAAAGGTGCTATCGGAGGCGGCAATCAAGATGCGGCGAACCTCATCGGAAAAGCTGGCGCGCACCTGCACGATGCGAGGATCATAGCTGCGTGCGGCGCGGTCAGCGCGCTCAACTAGCGCGAGCTTGCCGGCGATGCCGCTGTCTGTTTCCGGCGCAACGATGGGGTACAGGTTCTGCGACGGGCGCTCTTCCAGATTGGCAACCGACTGCTTCGCGGGCCCGCTGGCAATCAGCGCAGCAGTACGGGCGGCGCGCAGCAGACGGTCGGCGGAAAGGTCGTCCGTGTAGGCGTACCCGGTGCGCTCGCCGGAAAGCACGCGAATGCCGCAGCCCGCGCTCATTCCCTGGCTGGCCGACTTGACCAGCGACTCATCCAAACCGATGGAGGTGGAAGCGATAGATTCGAAATAAAGATCGGCGTAGTCGCCCCCGGCTGAAAGCGCTTCGCTGAGGCAACGCTCAAGCAGGCGTTCGGAGATGCCGAATTTTTCAAAGAAGAAACGTGTGTGGCTCGGAGCAGCAGTTGGTGTCATGTCTCCCTTTGGATTCGCTACTTCCATTCTAAGGTGCGGAATGAGCGGAAGGAAGCAGCATCGGCTACGACCTGCGTGCTATGGTGACGCCATGCAAGTTGCCGATGGTGGAAATCTGGATGTATTGCGGTATCCGGTGGGCCGGTTCAGCAGGCCGGCGCAGTTGAGCGACGACGAGCGCGCACGCGCCTTGGACATTCTGGAGCGGCTGCCCGAAGACTTGCGGGCGGCCGTGGCCGAGCTGAGCGATGCCGAGCTGGACACTCCCTACCGCGAGGGTGGATGGACGCTGCGGCAGGTCGTACATCACGTGGCTGATAGTCACCTGAATGCCTATGCTCGCATGCGCCTGGCACTCACGGAAGACTGGCCGATGATCAAGCCCTACGAGGAAGCGGCATGGGCCGAACTGGAAGACGCGCGGACCATGCCGGTGTCAGTCTCCCTCGGGCTGCTGGACGCGCTTCACGCACGCTGGCTGCGATTGCTGCGGGCTGTTCCTGCCGAAGCCTGGCAGGGACGCGGATACCGCCACCCAGAGACAGGAGAGCAGACGCTTGGGCAGGTGCTGGCCCTGTATGCCTGGCACAGCCGGCACCACGTGGGACATATCAAAGGTGCGCAGACGGGTGCGCGGGCAGATGCTCGTGAGCGAGGGACTCCCTAGCCGAGCTTGAGCGGGGTAAGGCGTGTTAGCCGACGCAGTTACTTCCGGCATATATCGCCTTTTGTTCGCCCATGGGATGATCTCCAAATGGGGCTTCTCACTCCTTCTAATGCGCTTCCCGGCTCCGATGTGCCAGAATTGGCCGCGGTGCTGGAATCGTTTTTGGCGGAGCACCCGCGCGCGGCTGTCCTGGAAGATGGGCGCGTGCTCTTTGACATGCCGCGCGCACAGTATGCGATTGCCACACAGCATGGCCGGTGCGTCCTGCAGGTATGGTCCGAGGAGCGCAACCTGGTCCGTACCGTGACTGGCGTTCAGGTGCGGAAAGATTCCTTGCGCCTGGAAGTTCGGCGTTTTGGGCAGAGCAAGCCGCAGCAACTGCATGTATTGGCGGACCGGGATACCCGAACGCCCACCACCAGAACTGTGGCGCGCAGCCGCTATCTTAAGCTGCTCGAACATGTTCTGCCGCGACGTTTTGGTGATTGGAAGCTGGACGGGCTACGCAGCGCGGCGGATCTGGAGCATAGCTTCGGCCCCGCCTATGCCCGCGGAATGCTCGCACGCGGACAGAGCGCGTGGGCGCTGATCGGCGTGAACGAGGAGGAAACTTATTCCACTCTTGACGGCATCCTGACCTTGGGATTGCTCTGGCTCGATTACTGTCGCGAGCGCGCCGGCAGCCGGAGAGTGGTTGAAGGGTTGAAGGTCATCGTTCCCGCCGGAGCAGCTGAGTTGACGCAATCCCGCATGGGATGGCTGAACCCCGCATTGGCGAAATATGAGCTGTACGAACTCGACAGGGGCAGTGAGGAATTGACTCCGATCGAAGTGGGCCGCAACGGCAATCTGGAGATGAAGCTGCTCCAGGCGTTCGAGCCAGCGGCAACTCTGGAGCGATTGAAGGTTCCCATCGAGCGGGTTCTTGGGCTTGTACCTCCGGGCGCACGCTCTCGTGTAGACGTCCGCGCGAGGAGTGCCGGGGAGGTCGCGATCTCTCTGCATGGACTGGAGTTTGCGCGTGTTCGTCACGCCCTGGCTCCGGGCTCTTTCACGCGCGAAGACCGCATCACGTTTGGGGCTGGCTCGAATGAAACGCAGCTGGCCGACGAAACCGCAGCTGGGCTGCGCGAACTCGTGGCTCGACTTTTCGCCAGCCGTCATGCGCATGGCAGCGCTGCCGACCCGCTTTACCGGTTGCAACCGGAGCGGTGGATGGAGTCGGTCATGCGCGCGCGGTTGGAGGTGCTCGATCCCCAGCTGCAGTCGGAATGCGTGTACTCCCAGGTGCCCGCCTTCGCCGCCGGGGACCGCGGCATGCTGGACCTGCTTTCCATCACCCGGGCGGGAAGGTTGGCAGTATTGGAGCTGAAGGCAGATGACGATCTGCACCTGCCATTACAGGGTCTTGATTACTGGATTCGTGTACATCGGCTCCATCAGGAGCGTGCGTCAGCCACCACAAAGCGGGAAAGCGCCAGACCGGGAGTGTGGGCGAGCGCTTTTGAACGTGCGGGCTATTTTCCTGGAAGGGACATTTCTCCCGAGCCGCCGCTTCTGTACTACGTGGCTCCTGCGTTGCGGGTGCATCCAGCTACTACCACCCTGCTCCGGTATCTATCGCCCGAAGTCGAGTGGACGCTGATCGCGGTCAACGAGGATTGGCGGCGCGAGCCGTCCGTAGTTTGGCGGAAGCGGGCGGGAGAGAATCAGGAGACAAGGAACGTTCACCTGGGAAATGTCAGCGATTCAGACCACCCGGTAGCGGAAGTCATGCCGAGATCAGCGCGGCTTCCGTCTCCGGCTGTCCTTCGGGACCAGGCGAACAGGACAGGCGCGGCTCAAAGAAGCGCTCGACTGCATCCAGGATTGCCGGGCCAGTCCGGGCTTCGTAGATAGACTTCCGCAGTGCTCCCCCGCCGGGGACGCCGTGGGTGAACCATGAGGCGAACTGCTTCATCTTGCCGGCGCCTTCGCGGCTTTCTTTCTCCAAGTCAGCCGTCGGGCTCTTGGCTGAGGCGCGGCCTTCCTCGAGCAACATGCTGAAGTAGGTCCGAATCATGCGGTAGCGATCCAGTTCCGTCGGCTCGTCGTAGCATCCGGAAATCGTGAATTGCGCGATTTGCCGAAAGATCCAAGGGTTAGCCGGTGCGGCGCGGCCGATCATGACGGCATCGCACCCGGTTGCGGCAACCATTGCCGCAGCGTCTTCCGGCGTGCGGATATCCCCGTTTCCGATCACCGGAATCGATACGGCATCCTTCACCGCTGCGATATATTCCCATCGCGCTTCGCCGGAGTATCCCTGTTCCCGGGTGCGGGCGTGCAGCGCCACCGCGCACAGTCCGGATTCCTGCGCCAGTCGCGCCAGCGGCACGCAAACGATGTTGCTGTCGTTCCATCCCAGGCGAAACTTTACCGTGAACGGAATGCGCACCGCCGCGCGCACGCTCTCGAAAATTTGGGCAACCAATGGCAGGTCCCGGAGCAGGCCGCTGCCACCATTACAAGCCACGACGCGCTTTGCCGGGCAGCCGAGATTGAGGTCGACCATGTCAAAGCCGGCGTCCTCGACGATCCTGGCCGCCTCGGCCAGCGTCCGCGGGTCCGACCCGAAGAGCTGCGCGGAGATTGGGTGCTCATCTTCGTAGTAGCCGAGGTAGCGCTTGCGTTTGGACTCACGCATACGGGCCAGGCCATCGGCGGAGGTGAATTCCGTCATAATGAGTCCGCAGCCGGACTGGCGGTTGCTGATCGCGGACTCTACTTTATCCATCCAGCTACTCTCTGCGAAATCCTGCTCTCGATGGGAACCCACGCCAGGCTCAGCCGCTGTGTTGCTGGAAAAGCGGCTTGCATTGCGAATAAAGCGCCGGAAGACCGTATCCGTGACGCCAGCCATCGGGGCGAGCACGGTTGCCGGGCTGACCGTTACGCCGCCGACCTCGACTGCAGAGGGAACGCAGGCGTGCGTGGGTGCGCACTCCTTGTTGTGGCCCTCCGGCAAGTTGTTCCAATCCTTCTTCATAGGCTCATATGCGTGAAAAAGGCCTCCGTTCGGGAGGCCTTGTCCTGACCACTACCACTTTTTTACTCTACTGAGCCGCGGCGGCTGGCTCGGCTTTGGCCGTCGCAGGGTCGGCCTTGGCATACTTGCGGCGGAACCGCTCGACCCGACCGGCAGTGTCGATCAGCTTCTGCTTGCCAGTAAAGAACGGGTGGCAGCTGGAGCAGATTTCAACATGGATATCGCCCTTGTGCGTGGAACGCGTCGGGAAAACGCTACCGCAAGCGCATTGGACGTTGATTTCGTTGTAATTGGGATGAATGTTCTCTTTAGGCATGTGTCGGGAACCCTTCTGCAAACTTATATTCTAGGTCGTTTTTGCACAGTTCGCAAGCGCGACAGTGAGGCTGAAAAGCGAGCTGGGAGTGCGATACTGAACATGAAATGGCCGGTACAGCTATAGATGTGTGTTCGGTCTGCCAGGGTTCAGGCCTGCAGATTACGGTGGATGCGGAGGGGTCGCGCTTTGCCGGGGAATGCGTGTGCCGTGCGGCGCAGCGGGCATTGCGGCGCATAAAGCGGGCGAATATTCCCAAGCGCCATGAGAATTCGCGGCTGGACAATTACGAATCCATCATCGCCGGCGCCAGCGAATCGATGCTGCACGCCCATTTCAAATCCAACAAGTTTGTCCAGGACTATCCGGAAGGGACAGAAGGCCGCGGTCTCATGTTTGTGGGCCTTGCAGGTAGAGGAAAGACGCATCTAGCGGTAGGCATTCTGCGCGCCCTGATCGAGGAGAAGAGCAGCCGCGGGCTCTTCTGCGACTACGGTGAGTTGCTCAAGCAAATTCAAAACTCCTATAACGCCAAAGCGGAAACGACCGAAATCGAGCTGCTGCAACCGGTGGTCAAAGCGGAGGTCCTGGTGCTCGATGACCTGGGGTCCACCAAACCCACGGCCTGGGTTTGGGATACCGTGGCCCACATCCTGAACTCTCGTTATAACGACAAGCTGACGACCATCATCACGACAAACTTTGCTAATCGCCCCCCCGCGAGTACCGGAAATGCTGGAGTCAGCCGCGAGGACACGCTCGGCGACCGGATCGGCGAACGGATGCGTTCCCGCTTAGCGGAAATGTGCGTCTGTGTGGAAGTGCACGGGGAAGACTTTCGCCAGACAGCTGGCTTAGCGCGCTTTCCGTGGTCGGATGCAAGCTGGATTTAAGGACCGCTGGACACGGCCGGAATTTGCTCAAATCGCAGCAGTAAACAGGACCAGCAAGGCTGCAATAATCGTAGCCGTTTTGTACAAGCAATCTGCGGGATGATGCCTGGCTGAGCAGGGAGACGAAGCCCTGCTGTGTTCGAGATTCGGTTCCATAGTGTTCCACGCACCGCCCTGCTGTGAATTGATGTCCGAATGACCTTCCTCATCAGACGCTATTGTCATCGGCTTGACGCGAAAAAAGATGAATAATTTCGTTTGCGAACCGATCTCCAGATGACATCGCATACAGGCAAGGCTTTCTTCGTAGTGCAAACCGGATACAATCGCGCCCATGATGTCCTCCGATCCTGGCTCTGGCCCTGAGCACGAATCCCAGCGAAACAGCAATGACGCCGTGCCTGCTTTTTTGTCGCAAACCCGGCCGAAAAGTGCACAACAACGCTCCGCTCTGCCCATCGTTGTTGCCGCGACAGTAGTCATTCTGATTGCTGCATTTCTGGCCGTCTACGGGGCGCACCAAAGGGCGGCGCAGCGCGCGCGGATGACGGCCTCGGCTCCGGACCCCTATGTTGCGAGCCTGCCCATTTCTCACATTCAGATGAGCGAAGCCGCGAACTTTGCCGGAGGCAAGGTGACCTATATCGACGGGCAGATTGCCAATACCGGCGGCAAGGTCGTAGACGGAATTCTTGTAGCTGTGGTCTTCAAAAACGACATCGGCGAGCTCCCGCAAGAGGAGACAATGCCGTTAAGCCTGATCCGGACGCGTGAGCCTTACGTCGATATCGAATCAGTAGCCGCCGACCCGCTCAAACCGGGAGAGCAGAAAGATTTCCGATTGATCTTCGACCGGGTGACTCCGACCTGGAATCAGCAGTACCCGGCTATCCGGGTGGTACGCGTGCATACGCGTTGAAAGAGCCATGATAGATGGGCTGGGTGCCCGGCCAGCAGATTGGAGCGCTGGCAAGAAATGCAGAAGAGTGAAGAAATTCCGTAGTACCTGGCCAAAAGTCCTCTGATGCATTCTGCTCTCACCTCCATAATACAACTCCTGGCATGCCTTGCGCATCCCCTTAACTGAGTGGAATCAGCAACTTACCAATCTGACGCTTGTTTGCGGCAAGTTTGGCAACTGAGGTGCTATATGCGAAAGTGCATGATGAAGAAGGAAACAAGTCTGCCTGCTTCGGGAATGGTTTTTGGGTTGCTGCTTGCGGCGACCATGACCCTGTCTGCAGCGGCGCAAACCGATACGAGCACGCAAGCCACTCCCCCGGCTCAGGCTCCTGCAACGCAGGTATCACAAGCAACGCAAGGTTCTCAGGCAGCTCAAGGTGCACAGGCGACGGGGAACTCGGCTACCGGCCAGCCCCTTTCGACCAAGTCGAACGAGGGTTTCTGGGGACACTTGAATCCGCTGGCTCGTAAAAAATGGGTCAATCGGCAGGTTTCTCCGGTAAAAGACAGGGTCAACGAGCTTGACCAGCTGTCGTCCAAGAACTCTTCGGATATCAAGGACCTGGACACGCGGAGTCAGGCGGGTATCCACCACGCGCAGGATACTGCGGATGCAGCGACACAACAGGCGAACACAGCAAACACGCAGGCCGGGCAGGCACAGCAGCTTGCACAGAAGGCCAGCAGTCAAACGGACCAATTGAACCACACGGTCACGAATCTGGATCAGTATTCTCCGGTTGCCGATACGGAAATCCGGTTTCGCGCTGGTCAGACTGTATTGAACGCGAAGGCAAAAGAGGCGTTGGATGAAGTTGCACAACAACTCCAAGGCCAAAAGGGTTATATTGTAGAAGTAGAAGGATATTCCCACAGTCGTGGGCAGGCGGGCATTTCGAACTCGCAGCGGATGGCGGATGCTGTAGTGCGGTATTTGGTCGTTCAGCACAACATTCCCGTCTATCGCATCCATCAGGTTGCGATGGGCAATGCACCGGTGACCGGAACGGCTAGTGAAAATGGATCGACCGACAGCGCACGTGGCAGCCTTGTCCACGTCATGCTGATGCATAACAGTTTAGCGGCGTTGAATGGACCTGCTCAGGCAGGCGGCTCGCCCATCGGATCCACCGCGAATGCACAGCCCTCTCCCCAGGGCTCTGCAACGCAGCCGATGACGCAGAAGCCGTAACGTTCGCACACAAGCTCTCACACAACGAGAGAACCAAGGCAGATTGGCCCCTCACCAGAGGGGCCGTTTTTTTTGGCCTCATTGCGTTTTTGCTTAGCCGGTGTGCCGCATCCGCCAAGGGACATCTGGCGGGCTTCACAGGAGGCGGACGCTGAACGCGTATGAGGCACCCATCCACTGAAACTTCGGGCACGGCTCCTATAACAAATTCGCTTGTCTTTACCCGGCGGAAAGCGATATAAGAACGCCAGCCGAATCATTCCCCCAGAGTTCTGGCTTGTACCAATTTTGGGCATTTGCCCGTTAAGGATTTCCGCCTTGGCCCGTGTGCGTCTGTTTCTCCACTTTCTCGCTTTTGCGTGTTTGACCCTGCCGTCGTTCGCTTCGGATTGGCAGCAGCCCACTCCGGATGAGCTCAAGATGACCGCCGAGCCTTCCGCGCCAAACGCTTCGGCCGTGTATCTTTACCGGGAAGAGACCACCGATGACAAGCTGCACATGCACAGCATGTATGTGCGCCTGAAGATTCTGAATGACGCCGGAAAAGATTACGGGGACGTAGAAATCTTTGGCGGAAATGCTTTCTACAACATTACCGACATCCAGGGTAGGACCATTCACAGCGATGGGTCCGTGGTTCCGTTTACCGGAAAACCATACGAGAAGCTGATTGCGAAGACAGGGAACTTGCGCTACAAGGCCAAGGTGTTTTCGCTGCCTGACGTGCAGAATGGCAGCATCCTTGAATACAGGTACAAGCTGCGCTATGAGGACAACGAGGTCATCTCGCCTGACTGGGAGATTCAACAACAGGTCTATGTGCGCAAGGCGCATTATCATTTTGTGCCTACGGACCGCGATGTGATCTCATCCACGGACCACGGCAATGTAAGCAGCACACTGGCTTATAGCCAGTTGCTGCCCAAGGGTGTGGCCATCAAGGAAACCAGGGGCACCTATGACCTGGATGTAAGCAATATTCCGGCCCTTCCCGACGAGCAATTCATGCCGCCGATGCGGGCCTTCAGCTACCGGGTGCGCTTTTACTATACCGGGTACCGCACGGTAGACGAGTTCTGGACGGCTTACGGGAAAACCTGGTCCAGGCAGATGGAAAAATTTGAAGCGCCCTCGCCTTTCATACGAGAAGCTGCGCAGGAGATCACGAGCGGCGCGCCAGATCAGACCGCCAAGCTGGAAAAGCTCTATGCGGCCGTCATGAAACTGGAAAACACAAGCTTTACCCGCGAACGCACCAGCGAAGAAAACAAAGCAGAAGGTGTAAAGCGCGTGAAATCGGCGCAGGATGTCTGGACACTCAAGCGCGGCGGCTCCGACGACCTTACCCTCTTGTTCATCTCGCTCGCGCGCGGGGCGGGATTCAAGGCCTATGCGTCCGCCGTGGTCAATCGGGACCGCGACATGTTTCAGCAGAGCTTTCTGAATGGCAACCAGCTGGACGATCTGCTGGCGGTGGTTGAGGTGGACGGGAAAGAAAAGTATTTCGACCCGGGGCAGCGATATTGTGCTTTCGGCCAGCTTGACTGGAAGCACACCTATGCAGGCGGCATACGACAAACGGACGGGCACACGGCATTGATCACGACCCCTGGCCCGTCTTATAAAGACACGCAGATACAACGAGTTGCGGACCTCACTATCGACGGGCATGGGGAACTGAAAGGGACGGCGACCCTTGTGTATACGGGAGCGGCAGCGCTCAGGTGGCGGCATCGTGCGCTCGAAAGCGACGAGGCGGATGTGAAAAAGGAGTTTGCCGACTCTATTCAGGCCGATCTGCCTCCAGGCGTGCTCGTCAAGACGAATCACTTTGTCGGACTGGATCGGTACGACACAGTGTTGATCGCAATTCTGGACGTGAGTGGCGCAATGGGCGCCGGAACGCAAAAGCGCATCTTTCTTCCGGCCTCGTTCTTTGAAGCGAGCAGCCACTCGATGTTCCCGCAAGCGAAACGAGAGAACCCGGTCGATCTGCATTACCCCTATGCCAGCAAGGACGAGGTCACGCTCCATCTCCCTGCCGGGATGACGGTTGAGAGCGCACCCGCGCCTGCGAACATCTCATTCCCGCACATGGCTCTGCTGCAAACCAGCAGCAAGACAGTTGCCGAAACGCTTACCTATACACGCACCTTCATCATGGCCAATACTTTGTACGAAGCAAAGGAGTACCCAGAACTGAAGGGGTTCATGGATAAGGTCACGGCCAAGGACCAGGATCAGGCAGTTCTGCAGACCCTGCCGCAATCTGCGCTGGCAGGAGCAGGGAAGTGAGGACTTTGCGGCTGCGGACAGGGGCTGTCAGCGTGTTAGCCGGCTATGCGTTCTTTGTCTGTGGAACCCGCGCCAGGGCCGCGCCCGTTCCGGTTCCGGACTGGGCGATGACAGCAGCACGCGCCAGCCAGCCCGATTATCCAAAGGACACCAAAGCCGTTGTGCTTGCAGACGACGAAGTCCTGACCGTAGAGGCGGATGGCCGTGCCATTCTGCATGTTCGGCGAGCTATCAAAATCTTGCGTCAGCAGGGGCGCGATTACGCGACTGTCGTAATCCCCGTCGATAAGGATCGCAAGTTGCGAGTTCTTCATGCCTGGAGCATCGGCCGGGACGGCCACCCCTACACCCTGAAGGACAACGAGGTGGTTGAGACCAGCGCTGCCGAGTACGGCATCCTGTACAACGACCTTCACTTGAAGGTTGCCAAGCTCCCGGCCGCTGATCCGGGCGCTGTCGTCGCTTATGAGTACGAACGGACGGAGCGGCCCTACGTGAGCGAGCACACATGGGATTTTCAGCGAGATATTCCCACGCTCCATGCCTCCTTCGAACTGGATCTGCCTGCGGGATGGAAGCACTACGAGGCAGCGCGAGGCACGCTCGGGCCGCCGACCGAGGTCGCCCAAAATCACTTTCGATGGGAAGTCGATCACCTTGCAGGCATCGACACGGAGGAGATACCGTTCACGCCCTCTCCGGAGACGATCGCGGGACGGATGGTGGTGCACTACAGCAGCGTAGATTTGCCAGCAGGGGCGGCACGCTGGACCGCCATTGGCGACTGGTATTCTGCACTCGCGGACCCGCGCGGCGAAGCAACGCCGGAGATCACGGCCAAAGCGCTGGCGCTTACGGCGGGTGAGACGGACTTTACGGATAAGTTGCAAAGCATCACCACGGATATCCAGCGCCATATACGGTATGTGGGGATCGAGATCGGAGTCGGCGGCCTCCAGCCCCATGCCGCGGATGATGTTTTCCGCAACCACTACGGCGATTGCAAGGACAAGGTGACGCTCTTGCGCGCCATGCTTGCTGCCGTGGGTATCCATGCGACGTGGGTGCTGGTCGATACGCGTCGCGGTTACGTGGACCCTGCCGTGCCTTCGGCAGACGGCAATCACGCCATCGCCGCGATTGAACTTCCCCCGCAGTTCGCCGACAGCCGCTTGCAATCCGTCGTGGCGCTGAAAGATGGCAAGCGATACCTGATCTTCGATCCGACGGACGAATATACGCCCGTTGGCCAGATTCGTCCGGCCTTGCAGGGTAGCTACGGCATTCTGACGGAGGGTAAGCAAAGTGCGCTCATTCAGTTGCCACAACTCGCGCCCGATGCCGATCTGCTAGACCGGGTGGCGCAGTGCAAGCTGCTTCCGGATGGGTCACTACAGGCAGAGGTAACGGAGAAGCGCTTTGGTGCGGCTTCGCTGGCTTCGCGTCGCGCGTTTGCAGAGGAAAGTGAAAAGGCGCAGCGCGAATTTCTGGAAAAACGGCTCCGCCCCGACCTGGCGCATTTCGATCTCGGCGTAGCAGCCGCGCACAACGAGACCAGGCTTGACCAGGACCTCGTCTTAACTTACAGCTTTACAGCACCGGACTACGCCAGGACTGCCGGCACCCTTTTGCTGTTCCGGCCCAGGCTGCTGGGCACGGATGCGCTTGCGCTCAAAGACGAGCCGCGCTTGTATCCCATTGAATTGGGCGCGGTGATGCGGCGTCGCGAGCGCTATGATGTTACGCTGCCCACCGGTTATGTTGTGGACGAATTACCAGAGCCGCTCGATCTGGACACTGACTTCGCCTCGTACCACAGCTCAGTCAAGGTGGATGGCAACACGCTCCACTATGCGCGTGAGTACGTAGTGAAGCAGCTTAAGCTCGAGCCGGGCCGGTACGAAGAGTTGCGAAAATTCACGAACCAGGTGGCCTTTGATGAAGCCAGCACGGCGGTTCTCAAGAAACAGTAAGCGGCCTCAGCTCATACCTAATTCAGCAGGTTGATGCTGGGTAAGTTGCACTAGATCGGTGTGACTGCGGCGTGGACCGCGAGTAGCTGCTCCAGCAGTGGACGGAGCCGGTCGAGATGCAAGGCGTTCGCGCCATCTGATTTGGCATGCGCCGGATCGTTGTGGACTTCCAGAAAGATGCCGTCCACGCCGGCTGCCACTGCGGCACGAGCCAGCACCGGAATGAACTGCGGCTGTCCGCCGGAGACACCGTTGGCCGCCGATGGGGTCTGGACAGAGTGCGTCCCATCGAAGACTACCGGCGCAAATTCCCGCATGATGGGGAGCGCTCGCATGTCCACCACCAGGTTGTGATATCCGAAGCTGGCGCCCCGTTCTGTCAGAAAGACGCGCGCGTTGCCGGTTGAGGCGATCTTTTCGACCGCATGCCGCATGTCCTCCGGCGCGACAAATTGCCCCTTCTTCACGTTGACCGCGCGGCCGGTTTCGCCGGCGGCAACTAAAAGGTCGGTCTGGCGGCAGAGAAACGCGGGAATCTGGAGGACATCGCAGGCTTCGGCTACGAGCGAGCAATGGCTCGGTTCGTGGACGTCGGTGAGCACTGGGAGGTGCGTATCTTCTGCGATGCGGCGCAGAATCCGGGTACCCTCCTCGAGACCAGGCCCGCGAAAACTCTTCACCGAAGTGCGGTTGGCCTTGTCATAGCTTGCTTTGAAGATGAAGGGCAGGCGGAGGTTTGTCGTGATCCGCTGGATGGCCTCTGCCATGGTGCGGGCGTGCGCTTCGCTTTCGATGACGCACGGGCCAGCGATCAAGAAGAGCGAGCCTGAGCCAATCGGGACATTGCCAACTTCGAAGTCGTGAGTTGTCACATTTCTATAAGAGCACATTGGGTGCTGCAGAAGCCGGCATTAGAAATGCCACTCAAAATAGTAAAATAGAACAATGCACGGCACTGCTGTTATTGACAAAGCCGGAAGGCTCGTTGTCCCGAAATCGTTGCGGGAAGCCTTGCAGCTTCGACCAGGCGATATTCTGCAACTTCATCAAGAAGTTCAACACCGTTG
>CAVYEO010000003.1:0-60289 GCA_963767705.1 uncultured Acidobacteriaceae bacterium
ACTGGTCATCCGCATCCGTCAGCGGAGCACCGAGAATGTCGTAGTTGCCTTCTGAAAAGAAGTGTCCACGTTCGTTCATCTCGACTAGCACGTAGCCGCGCTTCACCGCTTCCAACTCCGTCGACATATCGCGATAGCCGCCGAGGCGCGTGTCCCAGAAGTTGAAGTTATAAGGCGTGCGGCTGAAGATGATCGGGTACCGTTTCGACATATCCTTCGGCCGGTAGATGTCGGCGGCCATGCGCGCTCCGTCCCGCATCGGCACCATGATCTTGCGGTCGATGATAGCGACACTTTCGAGCTGCTTTTCGATCTCCTCACGATGCTTGATCAAGGCAGCGCGCTCTTCCGGTGTCTGAGGCTCATGAGCCTGGGCACCCGCAGCCACGGCAACGAACAAAGGAAACACAGCGAAAAGGAAGGCGAGGCGGGCGGCGCGCATGCGATTAGTGTGGCTCCGGATGGGAATGCGTAAGCGTACCAGATCGCCGGGGTGACGCTTCCTTGAAACCACCAGGCATAAACCCCGGGGACCAGGCGGCACCGGACAAGGCCTGCTGAGCACTTCAGGGCGAGACACCCAGTTCAACAACCCTGCGTACACGGTGGACAGTATGGGGAAGCGTGTTGATTGCGCGAGTTTCAACTGCAGTTCAGAAATACGGAGTTGCGCAAGTCGGATCGGTAGTTGAGCGCTACCCAGAGCTGTTTGAGATCGGCGGACTCTGGCACATAGCCAGCGATGACGTGATGGTCGCTACCAGCGTGCTATTGCGCGGCGGTGTCCATGACTGGAATGCCGCACTCGTCCTGGCACAATGCAGCCAGATCTGGGCTACTAGCTGATCGTTAGCGCCTCTGCCGCTCTTGCACCAAAGGGTCGCTTCGATGATTGGTCCCATAAGCGCCCCTACGTCGGTCAGAGGCGGCCGCTACGCGGGGAAGCCGACTTGAAGAGACTGAACGGCAGTTGTGAACTCGCTCAGTTGGTACGCAAATCGAGATTTGCGCTAAGAGATTTTTCGCCTGATCTGTGAGCAGAGCCGTTCCCAGTTTCGCCAGGCTATGTTGTCTCGGTCCTCGGCGCTGAGTTCCGGTCGTTCGAGCAGACCTTGCACAGCATCCTGGGAGACTTGCTGGTAAGGGTAATCGGTCGAAAACAGAATGTGCTCGGCCCCGAGAACCTCCAGAGACCATCGCAGGTACCGTTGGCTGAACAGGCCGCTGGGCGTTACGTAGAGGTGATGCTGCAGATACTCGGAGACCTTGCGGGATAGTTTTGCCGGGCCGGAGAGCATGTCGAGCCGGTCGAGGTAGAACAGGATGACTTCGCCCCAGTGTCCGGTGATGATCCTCAGATCGGGAAAACGGTCGAAAACGCCGGCAAGGACCAGACGAACGATCTGAATACCGGCTTCGTAGTGCCAGCCAATGCCCGGGCGGGCAAACAAGGAACTGACCTGGTCATTAAGTCCCGCGTAGCATGCGTTCACCACGCCGTCCTGCGGCGTCTGCGGGTGGAGGTACAGCGGGGCACCCAACGCTGAGGCTGCCTCGTAAATCGGCCAGAAGTCCGAGTGATCGGCGTTGCGATCGCCCGTGCGCCCGAAGATCATTGCACCCTGCAACTGCAGTTGTTCTACAGCCCGTTCCAGCTCACGCGCGGCTGCAAGTGGCGCCGGGGTCGAGAGCGTGGCGAAGCCCTGGAAACGGTCTGGCCGCGAGCGGATCACATCCGCGAGCAGGTCGTTGCATTCTCTTGCCAGCGGCACGGCGTCTTCTGCGGAGAGACCCTGAACCCCGGGCGTTGTCAGCGAAAGCACCTGTACATCAATGCCGGCGGCGTCCATGGCTGCTAAGCGTGTATTTCCGAAATCGAGCAGGCGCTCGCTTATCGCACCCTGCGCGAATGAAGCGAGTGACGGCCCTTGCGCGCGCGTGTCCGCGGATCGCCACGCGTCGATCACATTCGGAAAAGCAAAGTGTTCCTCGAGAGCCACAATCTTCATCTTGCAACTTCTTTCTTTTGTTTTAGCTGTCCAGAAGATCGGCAGCGAATATGTCTTCGATGCTATAGAGAGACGCGCCAGCGTGAGTCGGGCATTACTGACAAGATGGCAACTTCAAGAGACCGATGTCGCTTTGGGTTGAACCTACGCAGCTACCTTACATGATTACGGTTCGCTGGTGTACTTCAGGCTATCAAGCCACAGTTCATGAGCTTTGTGCATTAAGTGGCTGCCCTTGACGGGATCCTTGATGTCACCGGAACCGATGCCTGTTTCTTCGGTGATGACCAAGCAATTTGCAGCCTCCGGGACGAAGTGCCAAGCATGGTAATGCCCATGGCGACTCTCAGTCTCATCAGCGCTGAAAGGAATCCAGCTGACGCGCTCATCCCGACGTAGTCGACAATGCGGGACTGCATGGGGCTATTGAAGATTTTGAGACGGTAGAGGGCGCCCTGACCGGTGTTGCCGAGCGTCTCATTATTTACGTCTTTGACCAGAATAAGCCAGTTCGGCCAGTCGACTGCATCGGCGAGACGAGCGAAGGCACGGTGGCAACCAGTGTGGATCAAAAGTTCGTTGTGGCTGAAGACAGGGGCTACAGAGGGATCGTAGGCGGCGGGCCAGCGAATCGCGAAGTCGCGGTGCGCACGGTCAGATTGCAGTTCGCTTTGCTGAGCATTCAATCCAGGTAGCCACCACGAGCATACGAGGACTATGGCTGAGATCCGCTTGATTGCGATTTGCATTGCACTCCTTGGAGTTCGTGGCGTCAGCCAACTTCAATGAAGTTGTCACAGAAGAGAACCTTGAAGGATTTCAGAGCTTAGCAAAACATCACACGCTCTCTCCGCGCAATCAGTCCTCAGAACGCGCTTCACGAAAGGTGACCGCAAACGGGGACAACCGGCCGGATTGCTCAACACGTGCGGCTTCACGAGAAAACTGTATATCTTACGTCTGCTCGTCTCATCTTGTAATTCCAGCGACGGTGCTATTTGCGCTGAAGGTTCAGAAATGCACGCAGGGGATAGAGAATAGCTGGTCGAAGGGCTCAGGCGAAAGGCTCCCGCTTGAGGTGCTCTCTGCCCCATGTGCAGAGAACATCCAACACGGGTACCAACGTCATCCCGTACGGCGTTAGCGCATACCGCACTCGCAGAGGCAGGCCTTGCTTTTGGTGACGTTGGAGAATTCCGTCGGTCGTCATGTCGCGCAGGTGGCGTAGAAGCATACGCTCTGTGATCTCAGGGATACTCTTCCGCAGTTCGTTCGTTCTCATTGGCCCATCCAATAACCGCCACAGGATGGTGCCCTTCCATCTTCCATCGATAACGCTCAACGTGATATCGATCGGGCAACGCGAGATCTCCTTCTTTGAAACGCCCATAGCTTTGCTTCCACTGACAACTTTGTCAGTGCTCCTTTTTGCATCAGTGCCAATTGAACGGCGTCTGAAGCCAAGGAGTCAACTAGGAGCCGCTCATGCACTTGTTCAATATGGCCACTGTATTTTTCGTTATCGCGCTGGTAGGCGTCGAGTTCTCTGTCTCTGCCTTCGTCAACCCCACTGCATGGCGACTTGACCCCGAAGCCCAGTTGAAGATGCTTGGTCGTTTCGCTTTCGTCCTTGGAAAGGTGATGCCGGTCTGGTATCCAGCCTGTACCTTGATCCTCGGTATTCAGACCTGGCTTCATTGGCACGCGCCGGGGCTCGGACTCCTGCTTACAGCGGATGCGATCTGGGTCGTCACCCTGGTGGTATCGATCTTTCTCCTGGTTCCACTGAATAGCCGCGTGGCAGAAGGTGTTGCCGATTGGCGGCGGATACATCGGATCTGGGACAAGAGACATCGCGTGCGGATCGCCGCTCTCGCCATCGCAGCCGTCCTGCTCACAGCCGTGCTGGTGCGCTGAGCGGGTTTCGAGTCGGATCAGTACCGGAAATGCGCTTTTCGGAAGCGAACGGTAAGCAAACACAAGCCAGGTTGCATGGGTTACGCGATCTTCTTACACCTAAGGACGTGCTGATTGGTAACGCAGGCCATCTACCAGCAGTGCGACCATTCTTCGCGCGTAGGCGGGCTCCTTGTCGTGAGACACGCGGCACAGGTTTGCGACAGCGTGCAACAGGTCCTCGGCGTCGATATCAGGACGCACCGACCCTTCTGCGACTGCCTCGTCCAGCAGAGTCTTAAGCGCCGGCAGCAGGCGTGTGTTGAACAGGCCCGGTAGAGCGCTGTAGGCCGGGTCACCGGAGTGTAGCGCCGCGGCAAGTCCTCGCTTTGTGGCGATGAAGTCCACATAGCGCTGCATCCAGAGGGCCAACGCTTCCTCAGGTTCGTATTGGCCCGCCAACTCCGAGGCCGCGTCTGCGCAGGCATCGACCTCACTCTGAAAAACCGCCTTGATCAGATCCGAGCGCTGCGGGAAGTGACGGTACACCGTCCCGAGGCCGACGCCCGCACGTTCCGCGATCTCACGCACGGGCGCGTCGACTCCTGACGTCCGGAAGACTTCCATTGCGGCCTTGAGGAGTGACGCCATATTGATCTGGGCGTCCGCACGCATGCGACGAGGCTTTGCAGTGGCAGATCCCTTCTTGTTCGCGTTTTTGTTAGCAGTCTTTTTCATGGGGAGAGTGCTTATGGTGACACGGTGCTTGACGCGGAACATTGTTCCGCTTAGTATCAGGAACATCGTTCCGGATCTGCCCGCTAGTGTATCAAGACGCCGGGACGCCGTCTGAAGTCAGAATGGAGATCGACATGTCGAAGATTTGGTTTATCACTGGCACTTCCCGGGGTTTCGGACGCATTTGGGCCGATGCCGCACTGAAGCGCGGCGACAAGGTTGCCGCCACAGCCCGCAGCTTGGAAAGCATCGCCGATCTCAAAGAGAAGTACGGCGAGAACGTTCTGACGTTAGAACTCGATGTGACCCAGCCCGAACAGGTGAAGACTGCCGTAATACAAGCTCACGCGCATTTCGGCAGGCTCGATATCGTTCTCAACAACGCAGGCTATCCCCTGATCGGCACAATCGAAGAAGCCAGCGCGGAAGATGTTCGCGCCCTCTATGACACCAACATCTTCGGCACGCTCGCTGTGATCCAGGCGGCCTTGCCGCTGCTGCGACAGCAGGGTGCTGGCCACATTGTGGGCGTATCGAGCACCCTTGGTCATGTGACCATGCCATTGATCGGCTACTACTGTTCCTCGAAGTGGGCGTTTGAGGCGATTCACGAAAGCCTTGCCCTGGAGGTGAAACCCTTCGGCATCAAGGTGACGATTGTGGAGCCGGGTGCCTATGCAACTGAGTTCGGGGGGCCGTCCTCCGGGAAGTCTGCTGCAGGGCTCGATATTTACGCAGATCTGAAAGCGCAGATCTTCGAAGGCATGAAGACCATGGAAAAAGGTGATCCCAACGCTACGCCGGACGCCATGTTCAAGATGGTGGATGCGGAGAACCCACCGCTCCGCTTGTTTCTCGGCAGCCACAATTTGCCCTGGGTACGTGCGGCCTACGCTGATCGCCTGTCCACTTGGGAAGCGTGGGAGTCCGTGGCTAGCTCGGCCCAGGGAACCTCAAAGCAGTAGATCTCGCAGGCTGCAGGACGCGGCCAAGGCTCAGGAAGGATAAAGAGATGCAAGACAAACCTGTCGCCCTGGTCACCGGGGCAAACCAAGGACTTGGCCTTCAGATCGCGAAGGACCTCGTAGCTCACGGCTTCACTGTGCTGGTGGGTTCGCGCAATTTCGAACGCGGCGGCGCTGCGGCCACAGAGATTGGGCCCGGCGCCATCGCTCTCCAGCTCGACGTGACGGACCCGGCTTCGATCGCTTCCGCGGCCGAGCGCATCCGCACAGAACTTGGCCGTCTTGACGTGCTCATCAATAACGCGGCCATTTCAAACACGCGCATGCAGCCAGACGAGTCCGTCGAGGAGTACTCCAGGTCGACGCAGCCGAGCAATGTCTCCTTGGACGAAGTGCGCTCAGTATTCGAGACCAATGTATTTGGTGTGCTCGCAGTGACGCAGGCGATGTTGCCGCTCCTGCGTGAGGCGCCGGCAGCTCGCATCGTCAACGTTTCGAGCGGCGCAGGCTCGTTGACGCGCAATGCCGACCCAGCCCACCCGGGGCGTTCCTTGTTCGGTCCGGTTTATCCCGCATCCAAGACGGCTCTCAACGCCATGACGCTCGCCATGGCCATCGAACTGGAGCCGACCGGGATCAAGGTGAATGCCGTCTCCCCGGGCTTCCTCAAGACCAACCTGAACAACTATGCGGGCACGGGAACTGTCGAGGATGGCTCCCGCGAGGTAGTACGGGTTGCGCTCCTCGGCCCGGATGGACCAACCGGGACCTTTACGCGCTGGGAGAACCTGGTCATACCTTGGTAGATCCGCGCTGAAGAGCTGCTGGCGAAACTCCGGCAGGCCCTTCAATTGCTCCAGCTTCGAGCGTTTCCTATCTAAATCGTGCGTTCCGTCCTCTTCCGTCTGGAGCGAAATGTGCTGTTCATTACAGCTCGAAGCCGGCCACTAACGCTGGTTTGAGATTCGGAATGCTCGACAGACGAGCGGGAAGACGGCGCCGCCAGCGATTTCCCGGCGCCAGAGCACTCCTGAGAACCTCGCTAAATCACCCGTCGAGCCCCGGATCACGCATGATACGATCCTGCATCCGACCGCGTTCTGCCAAATGTGGGCGAGTCGGTGTTAGAGATGGTTCGGCATGCAATGGAGCACGGGCCAGCGTACTGATCTTAGTGGACTCACGGATTGTTCAAGCTCAAGGAGCAGCAAGATATGCGTGCATTTCACCGGCTGTCGATTTTGTTCCTTGTTGTTTTGCTCGGTGGCGTTGCTCCTGCGCAGACATTCCGCGGGACCATACTGGGCGTGGTGAGCGACGCCAGTGGCGCCCCGATTCCAGGCGCTAAAGTGGCTGTGCGCAACCTTGAAACGGGGCTCGAGCGCGATATAGAAACCAATGGTGAAGGCGCGTATGTAGCGCCTGAGCTGCCTATCGGCCGCTATTCCGTCACGATCACGAAGCAGGGATTTGAAACCGCTGTAACCCAGGGTGTGGATGTGGCGGTGGCCAGTCAGATCACGGCAAATGCGGCTTTGAAACCTGGTTCGGTCACAGAGTCGGTAACGGTCTCAGAGGAGGCGCTGCCGCAAGTGGAGACGACCTCCAATACTCTTGGCGAGACGCTCACGACAAAGGAGATCCGAAACATTCCGGTGAACGGGCGCGACTACACCAAGCTCATTTACCTGACCCCAGGAGTGACCGGTTCGCCGGACCAGATCAGCGATTCGCCCGGCTCCTTCGGGCCGTTTTCGATGAATGGCGCGCGCGGCCGCTCTAACAACTTCCTGCTCGATGGCACGGATATGAACGACGGTTTCCGCAACGATCCGGCGGTCAACGAGCCTGGTGTATTTGGCGCTCCGGCTACGATTCTGCCCATCGACGCTGTCTCGGAGTTGCGCGTGCTGTCCAACTACGAAGCGGAATACGGCCGCAGTGCCGGGGCAATCATCAACATCGTTACCCAGAGCGGCACAAACCAGTTTCATGGGTCCGCAATCGAGTATTTCCGCAACAACGCGCTGGATGCGCGCAACTACTTCAACGCAGTGGGTCAACCGCAGGCCCCCTTCCATAACAATCAGTTTGGGGGGTCCATTGGTGGTCCTATCATCAAAAATAAAACCTTCTTCTTCTTTGACTATGAAGGGCAACGCGAGTCTGTTGGCACGGTAAGCCAGGCATGTGTTCCCGATCCGACTCTTCTTGCGGGCGCTAGCAATCCCGTCATTGCGGCCCTGCTCAAGCGCAATCCATGGCCCACGCCGAACATCGGCGGTGTGACCACGACCGACACCGGCTGCAGCGCACCCAACTCAGCGGTCATTGCGCCTTCCAGCAACGACATCACCAGCCTGATTGCCAAGGTGGATCATAACTTCAACGCGAATAATCTTTTAACTGGGCGCTACTACTATGGAGATAGCACGCAGAGCTTTCCTTTGGCGCTCTCGGGTGGCGGCATCCTTCCTGGCTTCAACACTTTCACGCCCACCCGCGTCCAGCTAGTCTCCTTATCGTATGTTTCTGTGCTGAGTTCGACCAAGGTGAATGAGTTGCGGATGGGTTGGAATCGGTTTGCGGAGGGCTTCTTCCCTCAGGATAGCAGTTTCAAACCGAGCTCGATTGGCTTGGATGTGGGCAGCGGATCGGCGGATCAGGGGCTACCCGTGATCTCGGTCGGCGGGTTTTCCCAGCTTGGGGCTAGCAAGTCTGACCCACGCCATCGCTTTGACGGGAACTGGCAGGTGTTCGATAACTTCTCCTGGACACTGGGCAAGCATTCCGTAAAGTTCGGATACGAATTCCGGCGGACCAGCGTCACGCAGTTCCTGGGCACCAACTACCGCGGACGCCTGGTCTTCAACACACTTACGGATTTCCTGAACGGAAACGTCGCGAAAGGCAGCCAGTCCTCGGGCTATTCCATGCGACACACTTATCAAAACAACGAGGGACTGTACCTGCAAGACAGCTTCCGGATAGGAACACGCCTGACTGTTAACTACGGTACGCGGTGGGACTATTTCGGCGTGGTGCACGAAAAGAACAACCTGATGAGCAACATCACAGCGTTTGATCCTGCGGGCGCAACGCTCGCGCTCACGCAAGTCGGCGCAGCTGGATTGAAGAGTCTTTACGAACCGGACTACAAGAATTTTGCTCCGCGCGTGAGCTTTGCCTGGGATCCCTACGGAAAACAAAAAACGGTGCTGCGGGCCGGCACGGGAATCTTTTTCGATGCCTTCTCACAAGATGTTTTCCTAGCTCATCTGCCGTATAACAGCTCCTTCGATCCCGGTCCCGCTTACAATCCCGTCGGCCCTGCGCCGATCTTTTCCGTAGGCGCAAATGGTGGCATCATTCAGAGTGGCCAGCCAGTCTTTGCTGCACCTGGGGGCACACCTGCCGGAGATATCTTCTCAGTAGACCGCCATGCCCGGACACCTTACATGTTGAACTACAACCTGAATGTGCAACAACAATTGTCGAACCAGGTTCTGCTGCAGTTGGGTTATGTCGGTTCAGAGGGGCATCGCCTGCTGCGCTTTCGCGACATCAATCAGCCGGGGCAAGCGGCGATTACTGCTACGGACATCGCTTACGCGCAAGCAAATACTTACAACGACCCGGTCTCGAATGCCGTCGCGCCCTGCTTTCCCGGCGGCGGTCCAGGCTGTATTCCGAGCTATAACTCATCCAGCCGCGTATATGCTAACAATCCTTACGGGGCCTTCTACATCAACCAGGAAGAAGCAACCGCTAACTCCAACTACAATTCGCTGCAGACCAGTCTGCGCATGGCCGCGTGGCACGGCGTTACTTCCATCGTGAATTACACCTGGTCGCATTCGCAGGATAACGCGAGCGATAGTGAAGACTTCGTTCCCAATGCCGCGCAACCGAACGACAGTACTCGGGTGCATGCAGAGTATGCGGATTCCAACTTCGACGTGCGCAATCGTTTCACCTGGATCTTCGGCTATCAATTGCCGAATCTCGGTGGCCGCATGGGCCGGCTGAAAAACGGCTGGGGGCTGGACAGCACAGTTACCCTGCAGGACGGCCAGCCCTTCAACCTGAACTACAACTTTGAAGATGATTACAGTGGAAGCGGCGAAGGCTTCGACCGCCCGGATGTTATCGCCGCCCCGAGATACACGAAGAAGCCGTCTACTTTTCTCGACCTGTCTTCCTTCGCTGTGCCCTGCAGCCTTACTGGGGTAGCACTGGAGAACGGTATCACCGGTACCGCCCAGGATTGCGTACCGGGTTCGCGGCACTTCGGGTCGCTGGGACGTAACTCGCTTCGCGGTCTGCCTTACAAGAACTGGGACCTCGCTCTTTATAAAAACACCAGGATCGGGGATCGAGTGGACGTCCAGCTGCGAGCAGAGTTCTTCAACATCGTGAACCATCCGAATTTTGCCAGCCCGCTGCTGCCAGCCTTCATTGCGGACGCAGCGCCCAACGGCTTCGGTCTGAATGGGACACGAGAAGTGAGCGCCGGCTACTACACCATCAATGCAACCGGCGACGTGGGCCTGGGCAATCCGTTTCTGGGTGGCGGCGCGCCGCGCGGCATTCAGCTTGCGGCCAAGCTCACCTTCTGATCGGCAGCCGGTATGGGCTGCCGACCTGTTTGTGAGCTTCGTATGAACTCCGGTCCGCCACGAGTATTAGCTGGCCGCCTTGAGCTGACTTCCCTGCGAGCCCTCCTCGATGATCTTCTGGCTGAAGGCCGGGATGTCATCCGGCTTGCGGCTGGTGATGAAGTTGCCGTCTGCAACGACCTGCTGATCCACCCAGTTCGCACCCGCGTTGCGCAGGTCCGTCTGCAGCGACGGCCAGGAGGTCATGGTCTTCCCTTTCACCACGCCAGCTTCGATCAGCGTCCAGGGACCGTGACAGATTGCGGCCACGAGCTTGCCGGAATTCGCGAACTCGCGGACGAAGTTGACCGCGTCCTTATTCATGCGCAGATGGTCGGGATTCATCACCCCGCCGGGGAGGACCAGCAGATCGTAATCGCTGGGGCTGGCTTGCGAAACTAGCTTGTCAACCTTGACGCTCTGTCCCCAGTCGGTCTTGTTCCATCCCTTGATCTCGCCCTCTTTGATGGATAGGACCTCCGCCTTTGCGCCTGCCTGCTCCAGGGTTTTCCTGGGCTCGGTGAGTTCCACCTGCTCGAATCCATCGGTCGCGAGGATAGCGATTCGTTTGCCGTTCAATTGCCCGCTCATGGGATCTCCTGTGTGTCTTTTAAATAAGAAGTGATGGCGCACCCGTTCGTTGCCAGGAATCTTTCCATGAATGCGCGGTTAAATCTCTGTTCGAAGGATTGAAGGTGGGAGTGCGCAAACGTATGCTCGTGAGCGGAGCACACTTCCGGAGGGAACCAAACGTGAAGAAAATTTACGCAGCGGCCCTGCTGTCAACGGCTGCGGTACTGAGCTTGACGGCATGCAAGTCGAACAGCGGACCGAGCAACATCCAGATCTCAGGCGCGGGTAGCACCTTTGTGTACCCGGTGATGGCGCGATGGACGGATGATTACCAGAAGACCCATGGCAATGTGCAGATCAACTACCAATCGATCGGCAGTGGCGGCGGCATTCAACAAGTGAAGGCAGGCACAGTTGATTTCGGCGCTTCCGATGCGTCCCTGAGCGACGAGCAGCTTTCGCAGATGCGGCCAATACTGCAAGTGCCAGAAACAGCCGGACCGGTCTGCATCACGTATAACCTGCCTGAATTGAAACAGCCATTGCAGCTATCCGCCGAGGCAGTGGCCGGCATCTTCCTAGGAACCATCAAGAGCTGGCAGGATCCGCTCATCAAGAAAGACAATCCAGGTGTCACCATCCCGAACACACCGTTGCAGGTAGTGCATCGCGCGGATGGAAGCGGCACAACCAGCATCTTTACCACCTATCTCGCGGCCGTAAGTCCGGAGTGGAAGAGCAAGGTAGGGAAAGGCACGCAGGTAAGTTGGCCGACTGGCAATGGCGGCAAGGGGAACGAGGGTGTAACGGGACAGGTGCGGCAGACGCTGGGATCGGTAGGCTACGTCGAGTTGGCGTATGCGCAGCAGAACCACTTGCCTGTGGCTGCCATCAAGAACAAGGCCGGGAAATATGTGCAGCCCAGCCCTGATGGCACCACTGCCGCGATTGCCGGCTTTGCAGCCGAGCTGGCAAAGGATGTACGCACGCCGATCGTGGATGCGCCCGCGAGCCAGCCCGGGGCATACCCGATATCTGGGCTGACGTTTCTTCTGATTCCCAAAGATGGTCCCGACCAGGGCAAGCGACAGGCTCTCAAGGATTTTGTGAAGTACGTCGTGACCGATGGACAGGGCGTGGCGGGGTCACTGAATTATGCGCCTCTGCCGGAGGCGGTAAAGCAGAATGACTTGCAACTGTTGAACGGGATGACGGCGGCGGGGCAGCCACTGCAATAGCGTTCACCACAGGGAGCACAGAGCAAGTCCGACGATGTCTATCGAGGCTTCTCTGTGCTCTGTGGTGAGCTGGCTTTACATCGCCTCGGGCGCCGCGATGCCCATCCAGCGGAGGGAACGCACAAGTTCGCGTTCTGCAACAGCAGCGGTAGCCAGTAGCAAGGACTTCCTTGCGGCATCCGGCTCCTGCAGGATGGGAAATCGGTGGTAGAAGTTGTTGAACTGCTGCGCGAGCTGGAAAGCGTGCTTGGCCAGATAAGCCGGTTCGGCGGTGACGATGCATTGCTCAAGCAGCAGCGAAGTTTTCGACGCTGTTTCCCAAAGCTCCCAGAGCGCCGTTCCGTCTTCGTCTTCGAGATACTGCGCGGACGCTTGCGCATCAAGGGTGCGGAGCGCGTCTTCCGGCGCGATACCGCCTTTACGGAAGATGCTGCGCGCGCGCACCACAGCATATTGCACATAAGGCCCGGTCTCGCCTTCAAAGCTGAGCGCATCGTGGAAGTCGAAGGCGATGACGGAGTTGCGCGTGAACTTCAGCATGAAATAGCGCAGGGCGCCGATAGCGATGGTGCTCGCGATTGCCAGGCGCTCAGCATCCGCACGCTGCGGGTGACGGCTGTCCACTTCGGCTTTAGCGGCAGCGATCAGTCGATCGAGCAGGTCGTCTGCCTTGACGCCGAAGCCTTTGCGACCGGAAACCTCGATGTAAGCGCGACCTTTATCCTCATCGGCAACGGTGTAGCCCAGCTCCTCCGCGCAGCGTGGCGTAAGCGCGACCATCTCGTAGGAAAAGTGCGTGTAGCGGTCGGCGGCCTCGGTGAAGCCCATGCCGCGAAGTGCCTCGACGACGTTGGCCTGCGGGTCGGCCTGGCGGCTGTCGATGACGTTATAGATGGCCTGCGCGCCGCCGAAATGCGGGTGTTCGGCGACGCCGTGCTCAGCGGAGATCCAGCAGGTGCGGTGATCGGGGTATTCGTAAAAGGGAAGGTAGCCGAAGTCGCGGCCGAGGAGACCGAATTTCCAGAGATGGTAGGCGATGTCCTTGCCAACGTAGGTGACAGTGCCATTGGAGCGGACGATGACCTTTGCGTCTTCGTCGGGCGTGTCGGGGTCGGTTGAGACCTCCGCGGTTCCGGCTCTGCGCATCACCCAGCAACCTTTGTTCTTGCCGGCGGTTTCGTAGCGGAGCACACCACGCTCTTTCATGAGCGCAAAGGCGAGCTCCCAGAAGTGAAGGTGGAGGATTTCGCTTTCGCGCGGAAGGAAATCGTACTCGATGCCAAGCCGCTGCATGGTTTCGAGATGTCGGCGCAGTACGGCGGTGGAGATCGCGTCTGCGGCATCGGCAATCTCGTTGCCACCATGCTCGATGGCGTGAAGGGTCATGAGCCGCAACTGCTTGCGCCTGGCTTTCTCCGCCGGATCGGGATCAGCGTCATACCAGCCGGAGACGCGCGCGTAGACCTCCCAGCAGTAGTAGTCCAGGCGTTCGCCAGCACGGGCGAGTTCGCGGAAGAGGATCTCGATCTGTTCCTTTGACAAATTCTCGAGGTGCATCAGGCCGACGACTACATCCGCCACTTGGACGCCAGTATTGTCGATGTAGTTCTGCACATCGACGCGCTGGCCGGCCGCGCGCAGAAGACGGACAAAGGTGTCTCCGAGGATGGCATTGCGGAGGTGGCCGACATGAGCGGCCTTGTTGGGATTGATGCTGGTGTGCTCAACCAGGGAGTGAATGCCGCGCGCGAAGCCGGGTTCATCCTGCTCGGCGGCAATGGTGGCGAGGGCGGCGGCGCGGTCAAGCCGGGCGTTGATATAGCCGGCGCCAGCAATTTCAAAGCTGGCAAAGCCGGGCAGCCGCTGGGCAGTGTCTTCAGCAAGATGGGAGACCAGTTCGGCGGCAATCTGCTTCGGAGCCCGGCGAAGCGGACGCGCAAGTTCAAAGGCGACGGGGGTGGCGAAGTCGCCCATGCGAATGTCCGGCGGCTGCTCAATTGATACCGTAGCGGTTGCGATTCCATACTTCTCGCGCACGATCGAGAGGAGGCGCTCACGAAAGATCTGCTGCTGCTTTCTATACAAAGATGTCCACCCGGAAGACCTCGCGCAAATGAAAACGGCATGCGGAAGTTGCTGATTTCTCAGCCGATTTTAGCAGGCTGAACCGGCTACTCAGGTTTGACGCTCCCGGTGGGTACACCTAAGATGGAAGAAGCTCGTTGCTGCTTTTTGCAGCGCAGATAGCCCGCTGCAGAAAGCCCGTGAGAATGCCCGATCGCCCCACGTTTTACCTCACAACGCCGATTTACTACGTGAATGCGCGTCCCCACTTGGGGCACACGTACACCACGGTGGTGGCGGATGTGATCGCCCGGCGCAAGCGCGCGCTGGGTTTCGAGGTGCGATTCCTGACCGGCACCGACGAGCATGGGCAAAAGATCGAGCGCTCGGCGAAGAAGGCGAACTGCACACCGCAGGCTTTTGCGGACAAAGTTTCGGCAGAGTTCCGGTCACTGTGGGACCGCATGGGGCTGAGCTACGACGACTACATCCGCACCACGGAGGAGCGTCACCGGCGCGGCGTGCAGAAGCTGTTCTCCGTCCTGCGGGATCGCGGATTTATCTACAAGGGAACCTATACGGGCCAGTACTGCGTCTTCGACGAGTTGTATGTCGATGGGCCGCCGGGCACCCGATGCCCCGATTGCGGTCGCGTAACCGAAACCGTCAGCGAGGAGAACTATTTCTTCAAGCTGTCGGCCTTTGAGCGCCCGCTGCTCGAGCTATACGAGCGCAATCCGGAGTTCATCCGGCCCGAGGCGCGGCGCAATGAGGTGATCTCGTTTGTGCGCGGCGGGTTGCGAGACTTGTCGGTGAGCCGCACCAGCTTCGACTGGGGCATTCCAGTGCCGGGTGACCCGAAACACGTGGTCTACGTATGGCTGGATGCGCTGGCCAACTACATCACGGCGCTCGGCTGGGGCAGTGACCGAACGGAAGACCAGGCGTGCTTCCGGAAGTTCTGGCCGGCGGATCTGCAGATCATCGGCAAGGAGATCAGCCGCTTCCATTGCGTCTACTGGCCGGCCTTCCTGATGGCCGCGGGCATCGAGCTGCCGAAGTCCATTGTGGCGCATGGCTGGCTGCTCTTTGAGCATAGCAAGATGTCGAAGTCGCGCGGGAATATCGTCCGCGCGGAGACAATTCTCGATGTACTCGGCGCGGACGCGCTGCGCTACTTCCTGTTACGCGAGGTGGTCTTCGGGCAGGATGGCAGCTTCTCCTTTGACGCGTTGGTGCAGCGCTACAACGCGGACCTTGCCAACGGCTATGGCAACCTGGTAAGCCGGACGCTGGTGATGATCGAACGGTATCGGGACAAGGCGATCCCGGCACTCGCTTCGTCTGTCACTAGGGGGCACACGAACCCAGAGCTCTTCGGATTAGAGCGCCACATCCGGGAACGCGCTGAATTGGTCATTTCGCAAGCTTCTGAACACTTCGAAAAGCTCGACTTTTCACGGGCGCTTGAAACGATATGGCAGTTAGTGGCCGAAACGGACATTTACATCACCGCAGAAGCTCCCTGGAAGCTTGCGTCGGATGAGAACGACACTGCTCAGCATCAGCTTGATGACATCCTGTATACCTGCGCCGAGGCCATCCGCATCATCACCGCGCTGCTCTACCCGGTGCTGCCGGATGCGACGGCAAAGATCTGGACGCAGTTAGGCCTCGGTGACATCCACCAGGCCGATTTCAAGAACATCGCGTGGGGAGGACTCCAGCCGGGCACCAGGCTCGGCGAGCTGGGGCCGGTCTTCCCGCGCGCGGAAAAGGATGCGGTAGCGCGTATGCAGGAAAAGGAACAGAGCAGTGCTTCGGCACAAAAAGCAGCAACGGAACAGGCAACGGCAGCGGAAGCCGGCAAAGGCAAAAGCGCGCTCGAAGCTGCACTCAAGAATGTAACAATACCGGACGCCTCTGGCATGCCGGAGCCGATGGTGCGCGCCTCCTCGGAAGCCGCTCCAGCCGAGACGGCCGCAGCTTCGCTGGCCACCGAACCGCCGACCCAGGGCGCCGGGCCGGAGAAGCCGGCCATGCCCGAGACTCCAACCGCGCCTGCCCCTGCAGGCAGCGAAAAAATCACCATCGACGACTTCATGAAAGTCGAAATGCGCGTGGCCCAGGTAAAGCTCGCGGAACGCGTGCCCAAGGCAGACAAGCTTTTGCGGCTTGAAGTCGATCTGGGGGACGAGACGCGGCAAATTCTGGCCGGCATCGCCGAGGCGTACGAGCCGGAAACCCTGGTCGGCCGCAAGGTCGTCATCGTTGCCAACCTGGCCCCACGCAAACTGCGTGGCCTGGAGTCGAATGGCATGATCGTCGCGGCATCGCTTCCCGGAGGCAAGGCGGTACTGGCCAGCTTTCTGGAAGATGTCGAGATCGGCGCGAGGCTCAAGTAAGGCCTGTGCTGGTTGACTCCCACGCGCACCTGGACAGCCCGCGGTACGACGCGGACCGCGACGCCGTGCTGGTCAACGCCTACAAGACCGGGGTGCGCGCCGTGCTCTCAATCGGCATCGGCGATGGGCCCTCGACCATGCAGCGGGCCCTCGAGATCAGCCGAGAATATGCAGGCCGGCCGGAGATGCCCAGCATCTGGGCGACAGCCGGCATTCATCCGCACGAGGCAGCGTTGGCCGATGCCGCGGCTCTAAGCAGGCTCGATGCCCTGCTCGGCGAACCCGAGGTCGTGGCTTGCGGTGAGATCGGCCTGGACTACTACTACGACCATTCGCCGCGCGAAGTGCAGGAACGCGTCTTCCGCGAGCAGATGAAGGTCGCAGCGCAGCACAAGTTGCCGATCGTCATCCACTGCCGCCCGAGCGAAGGCTCAACCAATGCGTGGGATGACACACTTGCTCTGCTGGAAGAGCAGTGGAAGCCAAGCGGGCTGGGCGGCGTCCTGCATTGCTTTACCGGCGAGCAGCGCCATGCCAAACGCGCGCTGGACTGCGGCTTTCTGATCTCCTTTGCCGGCAACATCACCTTTCCCAAGGCGCAACCGATCCGTGATGCGGCCCGATGTGTACCCCTGGACCGCATGCTGGTGGAAACCGACGCGCCCTTCCTTGCTCCCCTGCCCCATCGCGGGAAGCGAAACGAGCCTGCATGGGTGGAATATACGGCGGCGCGGGTGGCGGAGCTTTTCGGCATCGAAGTAACAGAGCTCGCGGAAACAACCACGCGGAACTTCCATACGCTCTTCCGGCTCGCACAGGAGCGCACTGCGCCGGCGAGTGGCAGCGTGCTGGAAAGGTGACTTGGATTGGAGAACGAAAATGGCAGCAGAAAACTCATTTGACATCGTAAGCAAGGTGGACGTGCAGGAGGTCAAAAACGCGATTGAGCAGGCGATCAAGGAGGTGCGGGCGCGCTTTGACCTGAAGGATTCGCACTCGGAGATCAAGCTGGAAGCCGAGGATGCGATCCAGCTGGCTTCCGCCGACGAGTACAAGCTGAAGGCGGTGATTGAAATCCTGCAGCAAAAGCTGGTCAAGCGCAATGTGCCGTTGAAATCGCTGATTTACGAGAAGATCGAGCCTGCCGCCGGGTCCAGCGTGCGGCAGAAAATCAAGCTGCAGCAAGGCATTCCGACGGAAAAGGCCAAGGACATCGTAAAACTTATCAAGGAATCAAAGAAAAAGGTGCAGGCTTCCATCCAGGGAGACTCGGTCCGTATCTCCGGGAAAGATCGCGATACTCTACAAGAGGCAATTGCCCTGCTGCGCAAGCAGGACTTCGGCATCGATATGCAGTTTACGAACTACCGTTCCAACTAGCTCCCCATGGCAGGCGCGGGATGCCGGACAGTGGGAACGATAGACTGTAAGAGGGGACAGGAGAGCGAGTGAGCACACAGGCGTTAGCGACGGCAAAAGAGATTTTTGACCTGCTGCGCGACGATCTGCGTGCCATCGAAGCGGAGTTGGTGCGAGACGCAGCCTCCCCGGTCCGCGCGATCACCGATATTGCCGCATATTTGCGGGAAGGCGGCGGGAAGCGTATCCGTCCCGCACTGCTGTTGCTGGCAGCGCGCGCCTTGGGGTACGAGGGCCGCGGAGCCATCCGTCTGGGCGCCGTGGTGGAAATGGTGCACACAGCGACACTCGTGCATGACGACATCATCGATGCGGCAGATACGCGACGTGGGCGGCCTTCGGCAAACACCACATGGGGCAGCTCAAAATGCGTGCTTGCAGGCGATTGGCTTTACATGCAGGCCTTCCACATAGCCCTGGAAGAGCGCAATTTCAAAGTGCTGGACCTGCTGATCGGCCTGACACAGCAGATGGTCGAAGGCGAACTGCTGCAAATGGAAACGCTCGGCCGGATGGTCAGCGAGGCCGAGTACTACGACCTGATCTACCGCAAGACGGCCTGCCTCTTCAATGTATCCATGCGATTGGGTGCGGTGCTCGCCGGAGCGGCCGAGGATGCAGAAGAGGCGCTTGGCGAGTATGGCCGGAACCTCGGCGTAGCTTTCCAGATCGTCGACGACGTGCTGGACCTGACCGCGAGCGAGAAGGTATTGGGTAAGCCGGTAGCGAGCGACCTGCGGGAAGGCAAGGCGACGCTCGCAGTGATTCACGCGTATGAGCATGGCTCGGCTGCAGAGCGGGCGGCCATCGACAGGGTCATAGAAGAACAGGCCTTTGGCGCGGTGGCGCATGCGGAGATTCTGCGCATCCTGCACCGGCATAATTCTGTCGCGTACGCTATGACGGCGGCTTCTCAGTATGCAGAGTTGGCGCGGGAAGCAGCATCGGACCTGCCGGAAAGCGATGCGCGACGCGCGCTGATGCTTGCCCCGGATTTTGTGATCGCTCGCGAGAAGTAATCCGCAAGATGCAAAGGCAACTATCCGCGTCTTCATAAAAAAGCAAGTGCTGAGCGGTTATGCTATCCTCATCGGTTTGCTGCTGCCTTCACAGCGCCTTACATTCCATGGCCGAACAGACACATCCAATTCGCGTGCTGGTGGCAAAACCGGGCCTTGACGGCCACGACCGCGGGGCCAAGGTCATTGCACGCGCGCTGCGCGATGCGGGTATGGAGGTCATTTACACTGGCCTGCGGCAGACCCCGGAGATGATCGTCAACGCGGCCATCCAGGAAGACGTGGACTGCGTTGGGCTGAGCATCCTTTCGGGCGCGCACAACGCTATCGTCCCCAGGGTGACTGGACTTTTGAAAGAGCGCGGCGCGAGCGATATCCTGGTCGTCCTCGGGGGCACGATTCCAGAGCAGGATATCGAATTCCTGAAAGCGCAGGGAGTGTCGGCCATCTTTGGCCCCGGCACCTCGCTCGATGCTACGGTGTTGTTTATCCGCGAGAATGTTAAGCCGCGCGGCATCGCTGTTTAGGCCCATCAGTATCCCTTTCTGCTGAGCATCGGCGCCCGTCCTTTCACCATTTCTGTAGATAAACGCGGAAGAGCGCTTGGCCTTCGCTGGTCGCCCGTGTAACTCTGTCGCCGCGTGAGAAGTCGTACATTCTCATCATCAGAAGCACCCCAGTTTCTCTGCGCGCCCGGCTACCTGATTCACAAATAAGACCTGAGGTTTTCAGCCCCCTGCTGCAGGGAATGGCGTGGCCGAGTTACCCGAATACAGACGGGACAACGACTTGCGGGCAATTTATACGTACCTGCAGTCCGTCACTCCGGCGACTCCGGGCAAGTAAGCGATCGCGCAAGGGAGGGCACGCGCCCTTCCTTGTGCATCGCAATCTTTAGTGACCCGCAGCACCCGCTGGAATGAGATAGAACATGACGGCCAGCATAAAGTAGACGGCGAGTAACTGCACTCCTTCGAGCCAGTTCGAGTCACCGTCTCCCGCTATCTGCCCGGTAATCGCGATAGCAATCACCAATGCTACGATTTCGACTGGCGTAAACACCAGGTCCATGGGGTGCGGGCCGTTGAAGTGGCTAAGCAGGATAAGCACAGGCGCGACGAAAAGCGCAACCTGAATGCTGCTGCCGACCGCGATGCCCACGCAAAGATCCATGCGGTTGCCCAGCGCCGCGCGCACCGCGGAGACCGCCTCTGCCGCGTTGCCAGCAATCGCGACCACGACGATGCCGACAAAAAGCTCGGTCATGCCAAGGCGCTGCGCGGCGGCATCGATGGAACTGACGAGGACCTCACCAACCCAACCGATCAGCGCCGCGCTCCCGGCTAGCGCGGCCAAGGCCTTTGCGGGGCTCCACGACGCTTCGGTTCGTTGCTCGTCGCCTTTACGGGCCGCAAGAAGGTCGCGATGCGTGCGCAGGCGGAACAGAAGACTCAGGCCATAGGTGACCAGGAGAATGATAGCGAATTCAAGGCTGAGATCGGTTTCACGCGCGCCAGCCCGCCGCCCTCCGAGGAAGTGATAAGCCGCGGGTAGAATCAGCGCGATACTTCCCAGCGCCAGCATGGTGGATTGCGTGCGAGCCGACAAGGGATTGAACGTGAGCTGGCGCTTGCGCGTCCCTGCGACCAGCATGGAAATGCCAAGAGTGAGCAGCAGATTCGCCAGGATGGAGCCGCTGATGGAGGCTTTGACGACGCCCTGCAACCCTGCCCGGAGCGCAAAAAAGCCGATGACCAATTCACCCGCATTGCCGAAAGTGACATTCAGCAAGGCCCCGATGCTGGCGCCGGTGCGCACTGAAAGCTGCTCGGTAGCCTCGCTCAGCAAATGGGCGAGCGGCACCATGGACGCTGCCGAAAGCAGAAAGATGAGCACGTCCCGGTGCGGCAACGCATAATGCAGCGCGAGCGTGATGGGTACGAGCGCCAACAGCCAGTAGAGCTTGTTCAGGGTGTCGCTCCCTTAGCGTGAGTGCGGCGCATCCGCGCCGCTTTTTATGTGATGCCGATGCACATGCTTTGCCTCTTCCTTATGCCATGGGGGAGGTTGGTCGTAGAGCGCGTGTTTCGCTTGCACGGAGCCATCACGTAAGCTGGTGGCGAGCTATCCAAAAGAAAAGCCAGGACTCGCCACCTATGCGCACACATGTGTTCGTACTTTCGAGCATGCTTTGGGCAGTTGCCGCCCATGCAGCTTCCACTCCCGCCTCTTCCCCGTCGGACCACAATCCGTTAGTCCTCCTTCGCGTCACCAGCAGCAGCGCCCTGCGCAACGGAATTCTGCTGCGCAGCGGAGCTGCCGTGGAGGAGATTACGGCGTTGCGGGACGACGTGGTACGCGTGCGCGTGGGACCAAGAGGCGAGCTGCCCGAAAACGCATCCTGGGCGGTGCTGCCGGATGCGCGTACAGCTTCCGCTGCAGTAACACCGGAGAAGAACGCGCAAGCGGTCGGCTTCCGCACAGGCGCGCTGCGGGTGAAAGTGGAGTTAGCCACCATGTCGGTTACCATTAGCGATCTCGCCGGCAATGTCATTCAGCAGGACGATCCGGCGCGACCGCTCGAGTATCACGGCACGGCCTTTCGCCTCTATAAGAAGTCGCCGAGCGACGAACACTACTTCGGACTGGGCGACAAGCCCGGACCGCTGGACCGGCGCAACCAGGCGTTCTCCATGTGGAACACGGATGCGTTCGGCTTTCAGGAGTCCACGGACCCGATTTACAAGAGCATTCCATTCTTCCTGAGTGTGCATGAAGGCCGAACAGCGGGCATCTTTCTGGACAACACCTGGCGCACAAGCTTCGACTTCGACAAGGAGCAGCGGGACGCCTACTCTTTCGGCGCCCCGGATGGGCCGCTGGATTACTACGTGATGTATGGGCCCGAGCCGAAAAAAGTTCTCAGCACATACGCGTGGTTGACGGGGACAACGCCGCTGCCGCCACTCTGGTCGCTTGGCTACCAGCAGTCTCGCTATAGCTACTACCCGGAGTCGGAGGTGTACGGCATCGCGAAAAAGCTGCGTGAAGACCGTATTCCGGCGGATGTGCTGTGGCTGGATATCGACTTCCAGAAGGACAATCGGCCCTTTACGGTCGATACGGAACGCTTCCCTTCTTTCACCAAGATGATTGCCGATCTCAAGGCTCAGCACTTCCACACGGTGGTGATCACGGATTTGCACATCGCCAGGCTGCCCAATGCGGGCTACGCACCGTATGACACCGGCGTAGCCGAGGACCGGTTTGTAAAGCTGCCGGATGGCTCCACCTATGTCGGCACGGTGTGGCCGGGGCCTTCGGTTTTTCCGGACTTCACGCAGGCGAGCACGCGCGCATGGTGGGGCGGACTCTTCAAAGAGTTCATGAGCGAAGGCGTGGCCGGCTTCTGGAACGACATGAATGAACCGGCAATCTTCAATGTGCCGACCAAGACCATGCCCGACGACGTCCAGCACCGGATCGATGAACCCGGCTTCAAGAAGCGCACGGCAACACATCTCGAGATACACAACGTCTACGGGATGGAGAACTCGCGCGCGACCTTTGAGGGCATGCAGAAGCTGGCGCCGAACATGCGTCCGTTCGTCATGACGCGCGCCAGCTACGCCGGCGGCCAGCGCTATTCGACAACATGGACCGGCGATAACTCAAGTACCTGGAACCACCTTCGGCTGACGACGCCTATGCTGCTGAACCTTGGACTGAGTGGGTTCGCGATGAGCGGCGCGGATGTGGGCGGGTTTGCGGGAACGCCGCAGCCGGACCTGCTGACGAAATGGCTGGAGATCGCGGCATTTCAGCCCATCGACCGCGACCACACCGCGAAGGGCACGGCTTACCAGGAACCCTGGGTGCACGGGCCGGAGCAGGAGAACATACGGCGGCGCTATATCGAGGAGCGCTACCGGCTGATGCCGTATCTTTACACCACGGCGGAAGAGATGTCGCGCACCGGCGTGCCGATCACGCGGCCACTCTTTGTAGAGTTCCCAGAGGCCACCAGGGACAAGCATCCGCTCGACCTGGATGCGGGCGGCGAGTTCATGTTCGGGCAGGACCTGCTGGTTGCGCCGTCGCCCTATCCCGATGAGCTGGACAACTACGAGGTGCAGTTGCCGCCGGGCGATTGGTACGACTACTGGACGGGCGATCGCATCACGCGCCAGGCAAAGGTGGCAAGCAAGGACGCCGAGCAGACCAAGGCCTCCGGCCAGCCAAGCACGAACCAGCCGCTCTTTGTTCATCCCAGCCTGGACACGCTGCCAGTATACGTGCGCGCAGGCGCGATTCGTGCCGATGGCCCCGCTGGTCCAGAGCACTGCAGAGACACCGCAGGGACCGCTGACACTGCGTGTCTACCCGCCGGTCTCCGCTGCTGCTAGCGAGGCGGCCGGGGCCGCTGCCGACCAGACGCCGGGCCACGAGTGTGCGGGCTCTGTCTATGCGGACGATGGCGTGACCACGGCCTATCAGCAGGGGGCTTTTCTGCGCATGAAACTCCGTTGCGACGCCACGGCGCACGGCGTGACACTCCACATTGGGCAGCACGAAGGCACCTATGCTCCCTGGTGGAATCTACTTCGGGTAGAGGTATACGGGGCTGCTGTTCCCCACGCAACTGCCACACTCGGCCAGGGCGGGCAGCTACCGGTAACATACGATTCAGAGCACAAGGCGTTTGTGACAGTAGTGCCGGATGACGGAAAGGGTAGCGACTTGAAAATCAGCTTCCAGCAGTAGCGCGAGTCCAGTTCCTATCGAGCGCACCTGTTAGAACTCCCCGTTGATTCACGCATCGGGAATGACGTGCGCGAGAGAGTGATCCGAGATGGATGGAAAGGCTACTCTGCTACCATTTGCTGGACTACTCCATAAGAAAGCTCATCCCTTGACCCCCGGGACCACTGGATCAGAGACACGCGGCGAGGAACGGCTCAGCGTCATCGTGCCCTGCTTCAACGAAGAGGAGAGTATTGCCGAGTGCCATGCTCGGCTCACGCAGGTGCTGAGCCGGCTGGGCATGCTGTATGAGATTGTGTATGTGGATGATGGATCACGCGACAGCACCTTTGCCATGCTTGCGACGATCTACGCAGCGGATTCACACGTAAAGGTGCTCACGCTGTCGCGCAACTTCGGGCACCAGGCCGCGGTCACAGCCGGGCTGGATGCGGCAAATGGAGACGCTGTTGTAATCATCGATGCCGACCTGCAGGACCCGCCGGAACTGATCGCCGACATGGTGCGGACCTGGCGCGACGGTTACGAGGTGGTCTATGGCGTGCGCGAAATGCGCGCGGGTGAGAGCGGCTTCAAGCTTTGGACTGCGAAGACTTTCTACCGGCTGATCAATGCGCTCTCGGACGTCGAGATCCCGCTCGACACAGGTGATTTCCGGTTGCTCGACCGCAAGGCCGTGGAGGCGATGCGTTCCATGCCGGAGCGGCACCGGCTACTGCGCGGCATGGGAAGCTGGATCGGCTTTCGTCAGCGCGGGCTGCACTATGCGCGCCATGAACGGTTCGCCGGAACTACGAAATACCCCCTGCGCAAGATGATCAATCTCGCTCTGGACGGCATAGCCTCTTTCTCGATCGTGCCGTTGCGCCTGGTCACAGCCGCTGGATTTATCGTGGCATCGCTCTCGTGCATCGGCATTCTCTACACGTTGTTTGTGCGGCTTTTCACGCATAGCTGGGTGCGCGGTTGGGCGATGCTGTTTGTGGGCATCCTGTTTCTGGGCGGAATGCAGATGATCAGCCTGGGAATCGTGGGCGAATATATCGGGCGCATTTACACCGAATCCAAGCAGCGACCGCTTTACCTGACACGCGCCGTGTTGGAACGGCGAAGCTAGCGATATCCGCCACGCAGCTATTGCCTGAGAAGCCTTTCTGCGGTCTGGCTAGCTTCGGCCCCCAACAAGAACCCTCAGTAGCCGAAAATCTTTCCGATGGTGAAGGAGACCTGTTGACGGTTCTCTTTCTGCGCCATGCCTACGAGCGCGGCGTCCGCAACCGTTTCCTGCGCACCCGGCAGCATGTCGAGCCAGCGGGGCTGGATGGCTTCCGCAGACCGCTCTTCCGCCTTCGCCGGCGCGTGCGCGGCAACTTTGGGCTGCGCTTCGGCCTTGATCTCGACACGGGTATTCGCTTCCAGGACCAGCACGGTTTCCATGTCTACCGAAGATGGCTTGCCCGGCCTGCGTTCCAGCCAGTCCCCAATGGCGCTGACCATGCGAGCTGCACGGAGACGACCACGGCTGCCGTTTGCCCCATTTCCAGCCTGGAAGCTGCCCAGACGCGACGGTTCCTTGCCCCGCTCCGCCACTTCCAGCAACCAGGCTCCGGAACCTTCAGGAGTCATCAGGAAGGCGGCCTTGCTATCTTTGGGCGCCAGCTCAATGCTCCATCGGTCGAAGGCGTCCACGGGGCACGGCCGGAGTTGTTCCTTTTCTTCTGAAGACAACGGAAACGCCTCGTCGAAGCGCGTGGCCAGTTCCGTCAGCTCGCGGTCCGCCTGCGCCACCAGTAGCCGCGCTTGTTGAAAAATGTTGATTGAAAGGCTACCCATGCGAGCTCCTTGTACTGTGACTAGCAGTATCGCCGGAACTCTCCATGGACGGCATACCACAAAAGGAGGGTGGCACGTGACCCGCGCCCTGACTCCTGGTGTGCAAGAAAACGGAGCCTATGCCGGAGCCCATGGCTACCGCCTGGCAGCGGCTTTGTCTTTCTGTTGTTCCTGGGCTTCATCCGCCGCGGTCTCTACCTGGTCCTCCACGACCTTGCCGGTGTTGGCGTCTACATTGACCTCATGCACCTTGCCATCCCGCAATATGTCCAAGGAGTAAATCCAGCGGCCTTTTTCCTGTTCTAATTCGTGACTCTTTACGGTGCCTGACTCTTTCTCCTGCGCTGTCTTTTGCGCCTGGGCGAGCGAGATGACAGGCTTGGGCGCGGCAAACGAAGGTATTGCGGTGCAACCAAGCAAGGCGGAAAACGCCAAGGTAAGTGAGACATTTACGTGACGGGTAGACATAAGTAGTTCCCTCCTACCCACACTGTAGGCGCCCCCATGAAAGCACACTGAACGGTCAGCGCTTCTTCATTGCGTCGGGCTGAACAACGTGAGCCCGTTCCCTACTCGCGGTCGAGCCGCGAGTAGATGAACGAGCGCGCTTTGAGATTATTTCCCCATCGCATCGTGGCGCGCTTGAAGAAAGGTGTCGACATTGTTCTTGTCCACCAGCGCCGAGCCCGTATCGACGAATGCAGGAACCGGCGAGAAGGAATCGACGCCGTAATCGGCGGTCAGCGACTTGAGCGGATAGTGGTGGATCTCGTCAAGCTGCTTCATTCCGTAAAAGGCCATGGTGTACGGTTTTTGGGCAACGGTGGCATCAATGATGCCGGACTTGACCAAGTTGAGCGTGTCCTCATCCACGTCCATAGCGATAAGTTCGCGGCCAGTCGCATTCTGGCGTTTGAAGGCTTCCGCGACATCCTTGCCTGCGGAGGCCTCCAGGCACACAAAGCCGTCGATCTTGCCCGCGCCGGTGCGTCCCAGGTACTCGCCTGTTTTATCGAAGGCTGTGCCGGAGTCGCCCTTCATATTGAAAACCTCAGCTACGTGGATCCCGGGGTGCGTGCTCAGCACGTCCTGATATCCTTTCAGGCGCTCATCAAGGTTGGTCTGCCCGGGCATGGTGAAGAACACCACATTGCCTTTGCCATTCAGTTTGCTGGCGAGCCGCTCTCCACCGAGCCGGCCTGCCTGCAGATTGTTCGTACCGATGAAGTACAGACGATGGCTGTTGGGCGCGTCGGAATCTACGGTGATGACAGGAATGCCGGCCGAGAGCGCGGAATCGATCTCACCCTGCATCAACGCAGGGTCGGCCACCGAGACGAGAATGCCAGCCGGCTTCAGCGCGACGGCGTTGCGAAATTCCTGCACCTCGCCTTGCGGATCGAACTTGTCGGGCCCGCGCATGTCCACGCTGACTCCATACTGCGCGCCAGCCTTCTGCAGGCCAGCCCAGGCGCTTTGCCAATAGGGCAGCTTGATGTTCGTCGCCACCAGATAATACCGTTCAGAACTGCTGTGCCGCGTACACCCGGTTGCAGCGAACACCAGCGCCCCACCCAACGTCCCCAACAGCAAACGGCCTACAAAGCTCTTCATTTCCGTCCTCCCCACGCTCGACCCATCTTATTGCAACTTCTCAACTCCGGCGAGTTGCCGTCATTCGCTGGCCAACTCGCTTTGTCTGCGGGATTCTACTCCGGTTTCTACACGGAGCGGAAGTGCGGCATCCATATGGATTCGTTCCGGCTTCATTGCTGGCCTCCAGAACCGCCGGCAGGCTCTTTACGTCCGGCAACGTCCGCGCGAGGCATTCTGTGAATCGCGCCATCCTGCATTCCACCATCCTGCATTAATGACATACTGCGCGCCGGTGCTCATCGCGGGAGCGCCTATCGGAGCGCGATGCGCTTACAAACAACCTGATTGAGAAAACATCGTGAGTTGGACCGCCGAGGACGCTTTCCCGGATCATAGCGAGGTCATCGTCAACGCCTATTTATTACAGCAATTTGGGAAATTTACGCGGACTGTGTGGAGTTTTTTCGCAATGCCCGGTGAGTTATCCGGAGGACAGAAAATATCTGAAAAAACATGCACAAAAGGGCTTGGCATCGTAACCATCGTCTGTTATCCAGTTAATAACGTCACAGTTCAACCTTGGTCTGCCGCTCCGGAGATAGAAGGTCATACCTCCAGGCGGGTGAGTGCAGAAAAGCTGCCTTCACCTGCGTGAGCGGACTTGTCTTCAAATCACCCGGCGACAGGTAATAAGTACACCCAGGGTAAACAGAGTTACACACTGCTAAACCGATACTGGCGACCAAAAAAGGCACGACATAGATCGCCAGACGCACGCTCCACTCCGCTTTGGAAACCTGTACTGGATCAGAAGGGCTGTCATGAATATCAGATCGAAAGTCGCTGCGCTCTTCGCTGCAGCAATCGCAATCTCGGCCACTGGCGCGTTCGGTCAAGCGAACGTCGTGGAAACGCAAGGCAACAGCATCGTCGTGGATGCGAACGTAGGTTCAGATAGTGCCGTCGGCACACTCTCCGCGCCAGTGAAGACACTGGGTTCGGCAGTCGCTAAGGCGATGGCCGCGAGTGCTCATGGTGTGAGCACAACGATCAATGTCAACCCCGGCGTTTATCGCGAGTCTTTGGATCTGTCGGGTTCGGGAAGTGACGCAGCGGCCCCCATCACTATTCAGGCCGCGTCAAGCGGCTCCACAGTGCTCTCCGGGTCGGACGTGGTCAGGGGCTGGGCTCACAGCTATGGATCCGTCTATGTGCATTCGTGGTCATACGGCTCCACCTACTGCCCGGTACCGAACGGTTGGCCTTCGTCGAAGATTGGAAGCATGGCGCGGCGGAATGCCATGATATTCGTCAACGGACATTCCCTAACCCAAGTGGATTCGCGATCGAGCCTCAAGCCAGGCACCTTCTATGTGGACACCGGCAGAAGGCTTGCCTATGTATGGGCGCAGAGCGGAGCTAACATGGGTAGCGCCACCGTAGAAGTGGCAGCTCGTTCGACGGTGTTGAACATCGGCAATCGCAGCAATCTGGTGCTTCGCAACCTCATCTTCCAGCATGCCAACTCCTGCATGCTCGGAGACGCAGTCAATGTCTACCGCAGCCACAATGTGCTTATCGATCATGTAACTGCGCAGTGGAATAACTGGGGTGGCATCTCCGTCAGCTACAGCACAAATGTCACAGTGCAGAACTCTCTCGCCATTCACAACGGCGGCATCGGCTTTGTTTCGACCCGGGACAAGAACATCCTTTACCAGTACGACGAGACAGACTACAACAACTGGCGCGGCGCGATGGGTAACTTCTATGACTGGGGCATGGGTGGTCTGAAGCTTCTGCAAACCCACGGCGGCACTGTCCGCAACCTGGTTTCCTATCACAACCAGGCGCAGGGCCTGTGGTTCGACACTGACAACAAGAACATCCTGATCGACAATGTGAAGCTGATCGGAAACGTTTGGGCGAACCTGCAACTGGAAGCCAATCAGGGCCCCATCACCATGCAGAACAGTCTTGTCTGCAACGGTGGCAGTGGCATTAACTTCCTGACCAGCGAACATGTCACAGTCAAGAACACAAAATTCTACAACAATGGTGGCGCTCAGTATGCCGCGCAGGTTTATCTCGGCGGCAGGCCTGGAGGGCGTCCCATCAATGATTGGGAGACGGGGCAGTACTATCACCTCTACTCCCAGAACGACACGTTCACCGGCAATGTCATCGAAGATGGAGCCGGAGGCCAGAAGGTACTTGGGACTTACCTCTCGCCCGGCGACTGGTCGCACTTCACCGGATCGCTGCATTCAGACCACAACCAGTGGTTCGATCCAACCACATCGACTGCATTCACTGTTACGAATGCACGGCATGTAAACCTGAGCGGATGGAGAAATTCGACAGGTCAGGATTGGTCCTCTGCCTGGAGAACGTATTCGGTCGTCAAGCAGAGCTGCGACTCAGTGACACCGAGCGCCCACTGAGCTGTACACCTAGTCCCTCACGATTCACAGCAAACGTGCTAACGACCAGTGACCTCACTCACTGCCGCTGGACACAAGCAAAAAGGGCGCCCCTGGCGCCCTTTTGCTATGCTGGGCAATCAATCCTTTCCATGCGGAGCCCGGCTTGAAATCTCTCCTTGCCTCCTTTTGCATCATCGCAATGTGCGCGTTTTCCCAAGCTCAAACCTCGCACACCTCTCCAGCAGCTCGACACAGGGCGGCAAGTTCCCAAAGTAGCGCTACGCCTGCTGGGCCAAAACTGCCGCCGAACATACCGCCGGCGCCCGGCAAACTGCAAACCGCGTATGCACTGCGCTACCTCGATATCCATCCCGGTGCCGGGCCCTTGGCAGAGCCGAATCAGTTCTACACCGTCCACTACACTGGCTGGCTGGCAACGGACGGAACTAAGTTCGATTCGTCAGTGGATCGCGGCGAGCCAATCACCTTCATGCAGGGCGCACGCCGCGTCATTCCAGGCTGGGACACAGGCTTCGACGGCATGCACGTTGGCGGTAAACGACGGCTCTTCATTCCCTACCAACTCGCCTATGGCGAGCAGGGCCGTCCACCGGTGATCCCACCCAAGAGCGACCTCATATTCGATATTGAGCTGGTCTCCGTATCGGCAACGCCCCCGGAACCTCCGGCGGCTGTTCCAGCCGCTCCGGCGACCCCCCCAGCCGCTCCGCCGCCCGGCAGCCGCTAAAGCCGGCTCGGAGAATGCGGACACTCACGAGTCAGGTGTGTCCATGCAGCGGCCTCAAGAGCTATCGACGCATCGCACATAACGAGGAAACACAGCATGCATTGGATTGTTGCCGTTGCGGCGTTGGCCATGGTGCCGGCGGGAGTCGTCGGTTATTGGACTACGCCGGATAGCTCCACCGTGCGCGTGTATGCTTGCGGGCCGGCGGTATGTGCGCAGCTTGTGCGCATCTCTTCCAATTCGCCGGAGACCAGGGACACGAAAAATCCCAATGCCGCCGAGCGAACACGGTCCCTCTGCGGGCTCGTTATTGGTCGAGGCTTTCATCTTATCGATCCGAGTCATGCCGATGGCGGAACGCTCTACGATCCGGAATCGGGAAAGACCTATCGGGGGCTCATGCAAGCGCATGAGAAGGAGCTGCAACTGCGCGGTTACGTCGGTGTGCCGCTTTTCGGCCGTACAGAGAAATGGCATCGCGCTTCACAGCCGCAGAATTGCAAGCCATAAAGCACTGCGCGGCCCCGATAAGAAGCAGGAGCAAGTGCCCGTTGCCGGATTCAGGAGCTCTGAAGCAGCGCAGGGCTATGGCGCGACATGGGCAGCCTGCGCCTCCTTGAACGCCGGCAGCGATCGCATCCACATGAAGGTGAGGTAAAGTAGGTTCGCGATCTGCCCGGCGACGGCGGCGAGCATGATACCCAAGGCTCCGAATCCATGAACGAGCGGATAGATCAAGGCCATGCTGGCGATAGCGGCCACTAGCGACGCCCATAGGATAGCGGTAGTGGCGCTTACCGTCCGGAACAGATACGTGAATTGCCGGATAGGCCAGGCGAGCAGGAAATACAGCATCTGGAGATTGAGAATACCCGAGTACACCGCCACCTGGCGGCCATAAAAGAAGGCCAGAAAATCCCGGGAAAACAGCGCAAGAACCGCAAAGACGCCTAGCAGGAGGAAGAAGCCCGTACGGCCAAACCGAAACAGGAACCGGCTGACGCCTGCTATGCCATGGCGGCGCATCTCTTCGCCGGCGCGGAGCGGAACGAGGTTCTCCATGGCCTGGAAAGCGATATTCACAGGACCGACTACGTTCTGGGTAGCGCGTACCCCGCCCGCTGCCTGCGCTCCAAGAACGCCGGCGCCTACCAGCATGGCGCCCTGGTATACGAACCACTGCAGCTGACTGGCAATGGCGAGATCGCGCGAAAAGCCGCGAGAGCGCCGCCAGGCATCGCGCACCCATGACCCTTCCCAGCTCAGTCTTTCCAGTACTGCCCCAATGGCAAAGGCCGCGCCCGAGGTGAGCGCTATAGACCACAGGGCAGCGTTGACCGTAAGGCGATGAGAGAAGAAGAGGACAGCCAGAAGCAGCAGTTGGCCGAGGTAGCTGATCACATCATTCCAAATGGAAGCAGCCGCCTTTCCGATGACGAAGTAGTAACGCCTCAACCAATCCTGAAGCAAGTAGAAGACCACGCTCGCGGCAAAAGCCACAACGGAATTGAGATTCCCGTATTGCGGACGCAAGTAAAGGAAGATTCCTGCGGATGCTACCGCAAGGACCAGTGCCACAGCTGCGAAAGCGAGCTGAACTGCGAACATGCCCCGAACGTACCGCCGGGTTTCTTCTTTCGATCTGCACAGGGCCCCAAGGCTGAGCATGGGAGAAGAGATAAAGCTCAACTGGATATTGTTTGCCAGCAGAAGAAGCGTGTAGGCGACGGTGAATCTGCCGAAATCGACCAGTCCGAGTCCGCGGACCAGCAGCACTCCAGTCAAGAAGTTGGAGCCACTCACGATGAGCTGGTCGAGGATCGTTTGCGTGCGGCGGTTGTTGCCGAAGCGAAACACAAATTGTGAGAGTCGGGGCAAGGTGATCGCTTTCATCCCTGGGATGCGGGAGCGCGACGCCGCTCATTCGCATGGTCAAAGGCAGAACGGCACCGGTAGGTTGATTCGAAGCATTCCGAATACATGGCCGGCAAGAAAACCGCAGCAGAAACTGCCTTGGCCGAGCTAGGATGCTGCATAGCGAGCGGAAGCAGTTGCCGCTCAACTCGACTTGAGACGGCTGTAGTGCGCTAGTCCGCTCCGACTGGCAAAGCAGGGCTGGAATGGACAAGACGCGCACTAGAGCGTACTCGATGCCGCGCCGACTCTCGCCGCACCAGGTCGACATTGTTCACGATGCACAGGAAGAAGGCCATCTCATAGCCCATCCACCCGAGTACGCCCGTGGACATGATGGTCGTGATCCAGGCATGCACGATCAGCACATAGGTGCCGGAATACTGCGGATTGGCACGCCAGATAGGCCAGGTTCTCCAGGTGACCTGGAAGAGCATGTAAATGCCGAGCAGCAGACCAACAAGTCCAAGGCCTGTGAGGGCTTCAAGAAAACCGTTGTGGAGTGAGCTCATCTGCTCCAGATACATATCGCCAATGCGCGCGATCACGGTTTTTCCGCCGATGCCCCCGCCTGCGCCGAAGACGGGGTGCTCTCCGAATTGACGGAGCGCAGCAGCCCAGACGACCGTACGCCCGCTCAGTGTTTGGAAATCGGTTGCCGGTTGATGTCCCTGCAGATCATTCAGGATAAGCTGCTTCAATGCAACGAGCGCAGAACCAAGCACGACGAAAGAAAGAACCGCGAAAACTCTGGAACGGCGGTACACGAGGATCAATACTGTAAGCGCCAGGATGCCGAATGAAGTGCGGCTTGCTGAAAGCGAAAAGATTGCCAACGCAAAGCCCAACTGGGGAATAGCGGAGCCGGTACGCAGGCGGCCGCACTGCCATTCCGCAAGCAGAACCAGTACGAGCGCGCTTGCGATATAGCCCAATCCGTTGCCGGAGAGAAAAGGCGATTCTGCAGTTGTGCTGGTAAACAGTCCGGCACGCTGCTGCACGAATCCGCTCAAGTGCAGAACGTACCCAGCTACGGTGCAAACGGAAACGAGAGACACGGTAAGCAAAGTGATCTGCCGGAGCGCCTCCACTTTTCGGAGCGCATCCTGTGCCCGGCTGACCTCGAGAAACACCAGATTCGCCAGCAGGATTTCCACAGATTTGCCGAGCGTTCCGAGCGGCTGCTCCGACCACAAAACCGAGACCGCGAACAGAATGCCAAAAGCCAGGAAGGGAAAGCGCGTATCGGTGAGCTTTACGCGAACAATACGCGGATGAAAGAGCAAAAGGAGCAGAGCGACCAGGCTGAGCGGAAATCGAACATACAGAATAGCGCCCGCGCTGGCGTGCCCGGCTCCCTGCCCGCTGGTATCGGCGACCTGCAGGATGGCTCCAAGCAGCAGCGCAAGCAACGCATAGCCGGGGAGCCCAGCCACACGCAGTGCCGTGCGCCAGGCGCTCAGGTCCCACGGATAAATACTGCGAAAAGGCAGCTGGAACGGACTTCGCGCCGCTGCCTGCTGGTAGGAGATGGCTCTACTTAACGGCATAGATGGAAGCCGAAGCCGTTTGCCCAATAATCGTGGAGCCAGCGGTGAAGATGGATTTCACCTTACTGACCGGGACATACACAATATCTTCGGCCTCCAATTGCAGCGGCTTCTCCTTGCCGTCGGAGATGTCTTTGTAAGAGACCGGGATATCCTGCACGCGTCCGTCGGCACTGCGCCGCACCACCCGGAGGTCGCCGACTTTTGCCTGAAGCGTAGTCCCTAATGCGAGCGAAATTGCCTGTGCCACATTGAGCGAGCCGTCTTCCTGCATGACATAGCCGCCGGGACGATTGACCGCGCCAAACACATAAACAATCCCGGCGCGCTCTACCACCACGGTGTCTCCGGGATTGACCATCACGTCGCGAATGGAATTACCCGGGCTGTTCCTTGCATACTTGTAGCTGGAAGAAACGGGACCGGAGCTGCCCGGATGCTTGATTTCGATGGTATCGCCGGCCAGGTTGGTTTCGCCGCCCGCCATGCCCAGAACGTCGAGCAGCGGATGGGCGGCGAGCAACTGGAGGCGTCCGGGAGCCTGCACTTCGCCGAGCACGGTTACATTGGAGGCGGTGTACTGCTGGACGTTGACGGTCACCTGAGGATTAGTAAGGATTTCCGCCTCCTGCAACCGGTCCTGTATCGTGTGCTGCGCGACGGCGACGGTTTCACCCGACACATGCACGTTGCCGATGAACGGCATGGAGATGTTGCCCTCCTTGTCCACGCGCACCTGGGTGGAGAGCTGCGGGTCATCGTAAACCTGGACATCGAGAAGGAACCCGGGGGCGAGCTTGAGGTCGGAAAAGTCTTCCGGCACCGCAGTCAATGAGCTACCCGCAGTCCCGGAGCTTCCCGGGGTACTTCTTTGCGACGAAGAGGAAAGCGGCAAGGTGGAGGAGGCGCCGCCCCCGGCAGCGTCCCCGGACTGCTGCCCTAGCAAAGGAGCAGCCATGATGATGGCAGAACAGAGCAGAAGACAGGTGCGCCGATGCGGTGTACTAAGCATAGGTTTCCTCATAGTATTTCGCGCCGCCCTTGTAGCCATAGGCGTGATAGAAGTCGACAGAGTTGGTATTGACGCCATTGAGTACCAGACCGGTCGCATAGCTTCCACTCCGTTCCAGCATCTGCGAAACGCGCTCGACGGCGGTGCGCGTTGTGACTCCAGCGCGGATCACGCACAAGGTCGCATCTACGCGGCCGGCAAGCGTCGTGGCGTCTGAAACCAACAACATTGGAGCGCTATCGATGATGATGAGGTCGTACTTGCCCTTAAGTGTCTGGAGCAAAGTATCGAAGCGGGCGGAACCGAGAAGCTCTGCCGGCATACCCGGCTTGCTGCCGGCCGGCAACAACGAGAGATTCTGCACGCTGGCGTGAGGCCGAATTACCGCCTCCAGCGGTTGCCCACTCGAGAGAACTTCACTGAGCCCAGGTGATTTTGCTACCCCGAACAGGTCATGGAGACGCGGGTGGCGCATATCCGAGTCGAGCAGCAGAACGCGCCTGCCCACGTGCGCAAAGGCGATCGCGGTGTTGTAGGCAACAGTCGTCTTGCCTTCTCCCACCAGCGGACTCGAGACCAGGACGGTATGGAGCGGCGCTCCGGGCGAGGAAAGCAAGATGGAAGTGCGCAGTGCCCGGTAGGCTTCGGCAGCCGAAGAGCCGGGCTGGGTCACAAGCAGGCTGGCCTCGCCAGAGCGGGACGCCGTGGGCGTAAGCCGTGCCGAAGGTTCCGCTCCCATTTCTACATAGGTTGGAATGCTGGCCAGTACCGGCAACTGCACCATCGGCCCGACTTGCAGCGGTGTCTGCACAGTGTCGTCCAGGTGCTCGCGAATAAAGGCCGAGGAGACGCCGAAGAGCAGGCCGGCTGCGAGGCCGATGGCCACCGTGATCGGCGGAGGAGGATACCGCTCGGAAGAGGTGCGGGCCGGATCGGCAATCCCGATGCTGGCCGCGTGAATGCCTGCCTGGACATTGGCTTCCTGCAGTTTGCCGTAAAGTCCTTCATAGAGCTGACGGCTCGATACCGCTTCTTCCGTAAGCACCTGAAGGCGTACCGCACTGTCGTTCAGCCGGCTGGCATCCTCTTGTTGTTGAGCGAACGCCTGCTTGAGGTCGGTCTCGTTCTGCCGGGCCAGGAGGTAGTCATTCTTTGCCCGCGCGTTGATGCGCTGCAGCTCCTCCCCGATCTGCTGCTGGAGAGCCGCCTGCTGGTTCTTTACTTCGAGAACATGAGGGTTCTTGGCCCCGTCCTTCGTCGCGAGATCCGCATATTGAAGATTGAGGACCGACTGCTGTTGCCGGAGCGACTGAAGCGCCTCAAGACCGCTGCCCTGCGAAACCACGGCAGAAGCGGCAAGACCAGGGAGACTGCTGCTGCCCAAGCCAACAACGACCTCAGGATTCTGTGTCTGGGTAAGCCGGTAAATTGCCTCTTTTGCAAGCCGGTTAGACTCGGCCGCCGTGAGTTGCTGGTTCAGGGCATCCAGCTTGTCAAGGACCGGGATATGCGTGCTGCCCCCCGAACCACCGCCTTGCCCCGTAGTGCTCAAAAGTACGTTTGTGAGGCCATTTTTCCGCTCGAAGTCTGCCAACTGCTCCTGTGATGCCAGGAATTTCTGCTTCAGGGCGTCAAGTTGCGCGCTGAGCCACTTTGAAGCCGGTCCAGTGGTTTGCGAGCGGGATTCGTAGTAGATGTATTGGCTCACGACATCATTTGCAACGTTGGCCGCCAGCTGTGGATCCGGGTTCATGAAACTGACAGTCAGAAGCCGGGTATCCGGCGTGTTCTTGACTTTGAGCTTCTTTGCAAAGATCGTGAGAAGCCGTTCCCGAGTGGCTGGCGCCTGATCAAGTGGCAGCCCTTGTTCAGCGCGAATGCGGGCGTTCTCTCCATTAAAAAATCCCATCAAGCCAGGCTTCCATGCAAAAGGCCGGTGATCCTGCAGATGGAGATCGCGGATTACCGCAAGTGCGATGGTGTCGCTTTGGAGGACCTCCATATGCGTGGTCAGGTCCACTTTCAACTCATCGGCGCCCCCACCTGAGGCCACAGCATCGTGCAGCAGATTCGCCTCCGTGCCCGCGTCCTTACCCACCTCGATGGTCGCCGTTCCCTTGTACTGCGGCGTCATCAGAACGCAAAGCAGGATGGCGAGTACGACTCCCCCCAACGCGCATAACCCCACGAAGTACTTGCGCTTGCGCAACACCCGGAGGATGCCCTTGAGCGACTCTTCTTCACCCGGGGGCGGGCTCATGGGCGCAAGGTAAGGATCAGGTATGGATGCAGGCGAGTAACGGGCGAGCGCGCCTCTTTCAGGAAGAACGGGGGCGGACATATCTCAGTTAGCTCCTAGATGGCAATGCGAATCGGAAGACGGCAAGCCAGTCCAGCCGATGTAAAAGGGAGATTAGATGATAGCTGCGCAGAGAAGAGCCAGTCAAGGAGAAGAAGCACGCCAGCGCGCCGGACAAGCGATTCCGCTCTGGCTGCATCGTTTCTGGGACGCAGGGTTCTTGCCACGCAGCCCTCTGGCCACACCGCGTTGGAGCCTGCGCCATTCGCAATGCGCAGTACGCGGCATTGACTCGTTGCTCTTTCGCGATCCTGGAAGGCCATAACCACACTTCGATTCTAGTTGTGGAAGCGGCTCAATCAAGATAGGCAGGACAAGAAAAGCATGCCGCAGTACCGGTAGGTCCGTTACCTTGGTGTCCCTCCGGCATTGAGCTCTGGCCTGCCGCCGGTGGTCGCGCCTACACGACAGCAGTCCACGATACCGGGGGCCGCTGCGGGGCCTGATGCGCAATTCAAAATCTCGCCGATAGTGGAAGGACCCCGCCGCGCGCCTTGGGTGGTCCCACCGGCTCAGTTGAGGACTGCGCAAAATCCTCAGTTCAGGACTGCGCAGAATCGGGGAAGGGACGATGCCGGGTACCTCGTCCTCAGCCGAGCGGGTGGGAAATAGCAGTTCGGCGTAAGCAGCCGGAGATCTCCGTCGAACCTATTGCAGTGATTGGAAGTAGTGCATCAGAAGGGCCGTGCCTTTGAACAACACCACCCAAAGGAGCGCCCCGGCCACGGTAGCCAGCAGCACGGCGCGAAATGGCGCAATCGCTGAAACAGGAGCGTAGTACTGAGGAAAAGTTCCGATCATAGTCTCTTGTTCGGCTTCTACTGGAGCATTTTCGAAACGCGGTACAGGCAGACTAACCAGGTTTCCTGGGACGGATGTACTCATCGTGCACTCCTATCCATGGCTTCTCGATCCAGTGTGCCAGCCGCACTCGCTTGAGCGAACAGCCCGGAAGTTGTAGCGGGCTGAATTTCCATCACCTTCGTAATAGACCGTACCGGAAAGGAACTCGAGCCTGCATGAACACGCGATGACGAGATGAAGAAATTCTGCATTCCTGGGTTATCGGCTACTTTAGACACAACTTGAGAATGATCGCTGCTTACTCTTAAACAATCATTCGCTGCGTAACCCGCCTCCCGTGAACGCCTCTTTTATACGGCAAAGGAAAACGCTGGCGGAAGAATCCGCCAGCGTGGTTGGTGCGGGAAGCAGGTCGACTTATTGACCCTTGAGCGAGATCGCCTGGACCGAATAGCGCGGAACAGCGATGTTCGCCGTGAAATTGGCTCCCTGCGGAGAGAGTGAAAGTGAAGACGAAGTGATGGAACTGCCGTTGACAATTCCGTACAGCGTCGCCTGTGGCGCAGTATAGCCAGTATTCTGCAGACTCACCTGAACTTGCGAGAAGTCGGTGCCGGTTGGATTCGTGATCAGAATAGCGTCCTGGCTTGGATTGTAGAAAGCCGTGACCACCAGCCCGCCGCCACCAGCTGGAGGCGTAACTGACGCCGCGAGGTATCCGCCACTCTGCAAGCCCAGATAGCTGGGCGCGGCCAGCAGCTGGTAGGTGTAGTACTGCGGATACGTCTGGCCAGTGGCGCCGATTGAATACTGGCAATCCATGTTGGCGTCCTGCGTACCCAAAAGGCAGAAGTACGGATACGCGTTGGTGGCAAAATAGACCAGTTTGTTCGGTACCGCAGGGGTTCCGCTGTACACACTATTCAGCAGATCACTGATATAAAGCGCGTTCCAGACAGGAGCGTACACCGCATCGTTCCGGCAACAATCGGCAAAAAAGGCCCAGTTGGTATTGAACTCGTCGATGTAAATCGGTGTTTTGGCGCCCAGCGGCTGCTGCCCGGCTTTTACCCATGCAGCGACCTTGCTGTAGTAAGCGACGGCGCCAAGTGCCGGATCCTGCGTTCTCTGATAAACCGAGGAATAACCGGTGTAGTTATCCCAGGAGACATTCAGGTTCTGCTGGCCGAAGAGATATTGGTGATAGCTCACAAAATCGACATAGGGCGCTGTAGTGGAGGTGGAAAGCAGGGTCGTAATCCAGTTTGTGGCCGTGGCGCTGGCCAGTGCCGGGCCACCGATCCGGATAGAAACACCATCCGCCGCCGCCTGTTGCTTCATCACCGGGGCTGCCGCCGCATAGATAGAGATATACGTCTGCAAGTGATTTTTGCTGGTGCATAGGCTGCCGGCGTCGGGCTCATTCCATATCTCGTAATCCTGAACAAAGCCCGGGAACTTGGCATCCATGTGTGCTACATAGGCGGCGGCGATCTGCGCCCACGCATTCAGATCGGTGGGCGGAACCGAGTAATTGCCGGCGCCGCATGGGTTAGGGTTGGGCTGCAGCCAAGCCGGCGTAAAGGCAATTTGGAGAATAGGTTTAATGCCAGCGGTTTGCAGGTTAGAAATATACCCGTCGATCAGTTTCCAATTCGGCGTTTGCGTGGCATAGGTGGTCGGGATCTGCGCATAGGTCCGGGAGACAGTGATTCCGGCGGCCTTGATCAAAGCCATGTCTGATTGCGTTTGCAGGGTTTCGACTCTTCCCGATCCGAATGCATCGGCCGGGACCGGATACGTGGTGTTGGTGCGTGAACCGAAGTCCACCGCAATGTTTGAGTACACCGTCGCAACCGCGGTGCTGCTTCCGTTGTTTGCGGCAGCATCGGTAACCTTGATGGAGTGTTTGCCTGGCTTGCCCGGCGCGGTATAAACGCCGTCACTGGTCACTGTGCCCACCGTCGCATTGCCGCCCGCGATCCCGTCGACTGTGTACGTGAGCGAACCCGTCTGAGGCACTCCGCAGATCTGCGCCTGGAAGGTCTGCTGCCCAGAGGGAAGGATGGAGGCCGTGTAGGGATAGATGTTCACGGCTGGAGTGGAGGTGATGGTGGTCGGGCTGGTGCCGCTTGCGCTCGGTACCGCTTGGCTGACCGCGCGGATGGTGTGGCTGCCAGTGGTAGCCGGGGCCGTGTACAGCCCACCTTGCGTGATCGTGCCGCCGCCGCTTGAGCCTCCATATGTGCTGTCCACGTACCACTTCACGGCTGTGTTCGTGCTGTTCACTACCGTGGCTGTGTACTGGGTCGTGGAGGAGGGCAGGACGCAGGGCTTGTATGGCCCCACGTTTACGACAACGGTGTTGGCAATGCCAGTGCCCTGAACGGCGACCGTCTGCGGGCTGCCCGGAGCGTCGTCATTGATGGTGAGACTCGATTGGTAAGAGGTCGCCGCCTGCGGGTCAAACGCGACATTGATCGTGCAGCTTGCCCCGGGAGCCACCGCTCCAACGCAATTGCCCGTGACCGGGAAGCTGGCGGTAGTCGCTATCGAACTGATGTTCAAGGTTGTGGATTGATTGTTGGTGACGGTGACAGCCTGGGGCGTGCTGGTATGGTTCACGAGCTGGTTCGAGAAATAGACCGGGATCTTGGGACTGATCCCCACGGCCACCACAGCATTCCCGGTAACAGGAACGGTCTGCGGGCTGCCGCTCGCATTATCACTGACGCTCAAGGTTGCGGAATTGTATCCAGCCGCAGCGGGACTGTAGGTAAGGGTAATCGAGCAGCTTGCCCCTGCCGCCAGCGAAGCGCCGCAGTTATTCGTCTGGGCGAAAGGAGCCGCAATCTGAATACTGCTGATGCTGAGCGCGGTGGATTGACCGTTAGACAGTGTGATGGGGGTTGAAGTCGCGGTTGCCCCGACAGTCTGGTTGCCAAAGTTGTACTGCTTGGGCGAAAGCGTAACTCCGTTGGACGCTGTACCGGCTGTCCCGCTCAAAGCTGCTGTATGCGGGCTGCCGGTATCGTTTGACACCACCGAAAGAGTGGCTGATTTCGAACCCGCCGTCGCCGGAGCGAACTTGACGGATACCGTGCAACTGGCGCCTGAAGCAAGGCTTGTTCCGCAGGTATTTGTTGCAGTGAAGTCAGAACTCGAAGAACTGATCGAGGAGATGCTCAGGGCTGTCTGCTGCGTATTACTCAGTGTAAAGGTGTTCGCGGCGCTTGAAGACCCGGGGGCGACCGTGCCGAAATTGTAGGTTGTCGGCGTAAATGTAACGCCACCGAGCGGCGCAGAGCTCGTCCCAGTACCGCTCAAAGCTGCTGTGGTCGGCGACCCGGGCGCATTGTGGGTGACCGTCAAAGTGTCCTCACGCGCGCCGGTGGTCGTCGGTTGAAAGGTCACCGAAACCGTGCAGGTTGCATTGGAAGCAAGCGTATTCGGGCTGGCGGGACAGGTTGAGGAAACACTGTAGTCCGCAAGCTTGGTCGCAATCGAGGCGATCGTGATAGGGCTGCCAAAGGTATTTGTCAGAGTGAAATTCTTCGCCGCACTCGCTGCATTGACTGCTTGGTTGCCGAAGTCATAACTCGATGGCGTGAGGGTCACGTAATTGGCTGGGGTCGATCCAGATAGGTAAAGCTGCTGCGCAGATGCCGTGCTTCCCGAGGTGTATGAAACGCTCACGGTACCAGACGGATTGCCACTGCCAGTGGGAGCGAAGGTCACACTGAACGAGCAGCTTGTGCCCGCGGGGAGTGTGTTCGGGCTGAGGGGACAGTTGTTCGTTTGCGCAAACTGGCTGCTGATCTTGATGCCCGCCAGTGTAATGTCGGTCGACAATGTGTTGGCCAGAGTAACTGTCTGAGCCGCGCTCACCGACCCGGGAGCCGTGCTGCCAAAGGAAACGGACGTGGGCGAAAAGAGCACCGGACCTGTGACACCATTCCCGCTCAGGGCAAGCTGCTGCGAACCGCTGGGGGCGTTGTCCATAATGCTAAGCTGGCTACCGCGGGCTCCTTGCGCCAGCGGGCGAAAGGCTACACCGATGCTGCACGAACTGCCGGCGGCGAGGGTACCTGATCCCACGGGGCAGGTGGTGGTTGACTCTGAAAAATCAGAGCCCAGGGGAAGCACGATCCCGGAGATGGCGAGCGGCACGGACTGATTATTAGTCAGCGTGGTCGACTTGATACTCGAGGTTTGGCCGACCTGGACCGTGTTCCATGAAAGGGACGTGGGCGAAAGCGTGACATCCTGCGCCCAACCAAAAGCAGAAGACACCAGGAACAAGCCGCCAAGCACGACAGCATGCATTCTGGAAATAATTCGAAATACCATATATAAGTCTCTCCAATTCCGCAGGTATAACTTCCCTGTTCGACAGATCACCAAAAGCCGCTGCTACGAATAACACGAGATGCGCAAGACCTTTGGATGGGCATCGTTACCAGTGTTCCGCTTCCGAATGCCTTGTGAGCGCCTTGATGACGAGTGCCCTGGTGCAAGTCCGTACATTTCAGTGCAACGCCGCGGAGGTAAAAAGGCACCCCAAATGCTCTTCACTGTCCAAGACAAGTGGTGCAACGTGTAGTCCTACTTATTGGGCTATCTGCGCTTCGACGAGCGGACCGTACAACTCTCAGCACTCTTTGGGGCACAACTATGAACCAATCATGCAGACACGGCAGCAAAAGAAAAGTTGGTAGCCTCCTCGCCTGCTGTTTGAAGTCACTTCTCGGCCAGGACGCACGCCTCAAGCCTTGGCTCCCACTGCGAAACGAAGGTCTGCTCTCGGCTTCTACAGCACGAATTCTACAACTAAAGTCGCAATTCCCTTACGCGAAATCAGGTCTAGACAGCCAGAAACCTTGCTGGCAGTAACCCAAAGCAGTTACTTAAGGCTCACCTGAGATACTGGCACCTCAGAGGCGAAATTCACCTCAGCGTCCCCAGATATCTTCCCAGTTCACCTCTTCAATGAGGCCGCATTAAGGGGGACAGATGTAAGGCAAATACGTTTCGGGTTAGAATTGCAGCGAACTCTCGCAGGCTGCCGGCGCGCTTTGTTGGCTGTTGGGCAGCGCGGCGTACAGATTGCGCGCTGCAATGTCCCAGGTGAACTGCCGGGCTCGGGGACGCGTGCCGCGCCTCACGCTTTCGCGCAGCGCGCCGTCCGTAGCAATCGCAAGCATCGCGCGGACCAGCGCATGGACCACCTGCTGCTCATCGGCTCCCGCCGCCTCCACTGCGATCCCGCAGGTATTGTTCACAATGGCTCCGGGACCTCCGAGTTTAAGACAGACCACGGGCAAGCCAGCCGCCAGCGACTCGAGCACCACCATCCCACCCGAATCGTGAAAGCTGGGAAAGACCAGGGCAGTGCTATTGCGGTATTCCTGTTCAATGGCAGCGTGGGGCAGCCACCCGGTCCATTCCACCCGGTCAGCCACTCCAGCCTGCTCGGCAACACTCTTCAGCCAGGCCGCGTCCTCACCGTGACCCACGACCCTGAAGCGCGCCTCTGGAATCTGTCGGCCCACTTCAGCCAGCGCACGCAAGGCCAGATGGAGTCCCTTCCAATAGATCAGGCGTCCGACAAAGAGAAAGGTGGGCGTCTCGGAAAACTGGTCGCTGGCGTCGATTGCGGAACTGTCCGCTGGGACGTCAATGCCGATCGCGAGTTGGACCAGGCATTTGGCAGCGGAACTGGCGGGCAAGCGGTTGCGCGTCTCCTCCGTCGTGCAGGCGACCACAGAGGCTTGGGAGTAAGCCAGGCGCATCAATGGGTCATGTCGCACGAGAGAGTTTGCGAAATCCCTGAGCCTTTCCTGGCGACGAGCTTTGCGGGGCAACCCACGTCGCAAGCTCCTGGGCGTGGTCTCGCCACCCCCGACCGGGCCAAAGAGAAATGGAATTCGTAGCCGCCCCATAAACGAGGGCTGCCGGAAAGACGCAAAGGTGCAGTGGTGGACGCAATCGAAGTTTTGGGTCAGATGAAGCTGCCTGGCGAGCCGGTAGGCACCGGCCTGCCATAGCAGGTAATAGGTTTGCAGTCCGCCCGGCAAACGCTTCCAGCGACGCACTGTCGCGGGCAGGTCGTAGAAGCTGGTTTGGAGCGGAAGATTTTGCGCGGCGACGGCCGCTTCGACGAACTCGCGATTATTGCTGCGCGTGATCAGGTGAACCTGATGCCCTTGCAGAACAAGCGTGCGCGCCCAGTTCCAGCCCACGCCGGGCTCTGAACCCTTGTCCGGTTCGCAGGCGTATGCCGAAAGCAGTATTTTCATGCCGAGTGGCCCATGCTGTCGGCAGTTTACCAAGACTTTGTGGGAGTGCATGGAGCGCGCATACCCGTGCGGCAGCCGCATTCCTTTTATGGGAGGTCTACTCCAGAGTACCCAGTGCATGGGCCGCCGTCCTTGCCCTCGGAGCATTGATCGGTCAAACTACTAATTGTGGCGCTTGCTCAGAATCACCACTACGGAAGGGATCGCTTTGGTTTTAAATGCAGGGAATTCGGCTTCTCCTACGGAGGCGCTCCAACCTGGGCCAGCGGGGGAGATACGAGCGGAAGTGGCGCGTTCCCTTCTTGCTGGTCTGGCTCGTGAGTGCAACAGCTTCTGCGTCCTGAGCGGCTACGACCACCTCCCGAAGCACTTCGATTCTGACATTGACTTCATGGTGATGCCGAGCGATTTCCAGTGCATTCCTGGCCTGGTAGGTCGGGTGGCCGCGGAGACCGGTGTCTCCCTTTTCCAGATCACTCCTCATGAGACCACCGCGCGCGCCTTTTTTCTAGCTGCGCAGAATGGGCCCAGGCTCACGTTCGTGCAACCCGATGCGACCGCGGATTACCGTCATTATGGTCGGCTTTGGTTGCGCGCTGAGGATGTTCTGGGTAGCAGGCGCTGGCACCCCAACGGCTTCTGGATCCCTGGCGCCGCCTATGAGTTCATGTACTACCTTATTAAGCGTGTGAACAAGCGCGAGTTTGCGCCCCAGCACGGCAGCCGGTTGTCCCGTCTTTTCGCCGAAGACCCGGACGGTGTCCGCACGCTTCTCCGGCGCTACTGGAAAGCGCCGGCCGCGCATTCGCTTGGCGTTATGGCCGCTTCCGGAAATTGGGAGCCGCTTATCCACGATATGGAACGTTTTCGCCGGGAATTGTGGCAGCATGGCCCGGAATCCCGCCTCCGCCGGTTCTTTTCGCGCCTGCGGGAGCTCGTCCATCACGCCGGACGCATCCTCCAGCCTACCGGGGTGTTTCTCGCCTTTATGGGCCCGGACGGCTGCGGCAAATCGTCCGTCATCGAAGCGGTCGCGACCGAGTTCCGCCCAGCCTTTCGCGAAGTGCGCCGCTTTCACCTGCGCCCCAAGTTGCTCAAAGCGCGTACCGCAGAAGGTGCAGCCGTACCTGATCCGCACGGGAAGCCACCTTATGGCGCGTTCTCTTCCATGGTCCGGGCCGCGTACATGGCTTTGGACTATATAGGAGGGTATCTGCTGCGTATCCGGCCGGCGCTTATTCGCACCAGCCTGGTCATTTTCGATCGCTACGCCTATGACCTGCTCGTCGATCCCAGGCGCGTACGCTATGGCGGCCCTGCCTGGTGGCTGCGACTCATGGCAAAGCTGGCCCCCAGACCGGATCTCGTCATCCTCCTGAACGCCGCCCCGGAGGTCCTGTGGGCTCGCAAACAGGAGATTCCGCCCGCAGAACTAGCTCGGCAACAGAAGGCCTATGTCGCTTTGGCTCGCAAGTTACCTTCGGCCGTGGTGATCGACGCCGCGCAGCCGCTCGCCCAGGTTCTCCAGGATGTGCAGCACGCCATTCTGAACCACCTTGCCCAGCGGGCACGTACACGGCTGCACCTGACGCACACTGCCGGGGCAATGCCGCCCTTGCAACCAGCCCCCGAGTCCAGCCCCCAAGCCCCATGAGCGAAACGACTACCCTGCCTTTGACAGAACAGCTGCCAGAAACCGAGCTGGCCGATGCCGCGCTCCGCATTGCGTTTCCATCCCCCAGTGCCGGCCGAGGCTCGGCCATTTCCAGCCGTTTGGTTTCCATTCTCCATCAAGGTGCACAACCACGGTGGATCCTGATCGGCGACACCCGGTCGGCGCTCCCAGTCCTCGGAAGTTGGCAGCCGTTCAAGTGGCTTTCCCGTCTTCAATGGAGGCTGATTCTGCTTGCCTGCCGAACCCGCTTGCTGGGCAGACTTCCCAAAGTCGTTCAGGAAACCCGCGCCCTGGATGTTTCACAATGGCGTCGATGGCTGCCAGAGCTGCAGGATTCATGGACGACCGTGATCCACATCGGCCATCCCTCCGTCACGCGCAAAGCCATTCTCTTTTTTGTGGACCAAGCCTCCACTGTCCGGGCAGTCGTCAAGGTACCGCTCACGGAAGCGGCTCGCGAAGCTGTGATCAATGAAGCCGACGTGCTCAGGCATCTGCAGGGCCGGTCTGCCGTGCCCGAAATGCTCTTCACCGATCATGAGCAAGGGATTGCCGGCCAGAGTTGGATGGATGGCGACCCGATAGGGCGATCTCTGACCCAGAAACACCTCGAACTGCTTCTTATCCTGGCCGAAAGCAGGACAACAGTCTGCCTTCGCGACCAGCGTGCGGAGATAGCCGCCGCCGTGAAGAACGCAAACCTGCCAATCGAGGCCGCAATGCTCGATCAGGCTTTCGCTCTGCTGGATAACCCTGAGCCGCTGCCAGTATGTATCGAGCACCGTGATTTCGCTCCCTGGAATTTGAAGCGGCTGCCGAACGGGCATCTCACGCTGATCGACTGGGAATGGGCCACCATGCAGGGCCTCCCCTGGCAAGATGTTTGCCACTTCTTCTATATCCAGGATTCCCACTTCCACGGGCCCGGCAAGGTATGGGAACAAATGACACAGCATCCTGTCTGCCAAAATTACGTCCAGAAACTTGGCTTGAGCCGCAATGCCGTTGCTGGGCTGACCGCGTACTATCTGCTTCATACCCTCTGCCTGGACCGGGACAGTGGAACGGCGGACTCAATCGCCTATGCTACAAAGCAGTTGCGCGCGCTGATCGCGCAGGCATCGTCCGTTACCAGTTAGCCAGCCTCGCTCCTGGCATTCTGGTTGCGGCTTTCACGGCAACACTCCGCGTGTGCATGCAATTACTTGATTGCAACCGACCATCGCTACCGTGCAGCACCTGCTGCGCACTCGATGGCATCGTCCACACAATTACATCCTGCATCTCCTCCATCTCGTTAACTTGAATTGCAACTTGCTCAGCGCGAGCATCTCTTTCTAACCATTCCCGATAACACTTTTGCGCGATGAGTCTTCTTAGGGCTTTGCTGTAGCCTCCGTCTAACACAACTCAGACAGTTACAACTCTGTGGCTTGAGCGCGCTGCCAACGGCAGAAGCGCGGCCAACGTGTCGCCGTCAAGCACTCGGCGGACGCGCAGAGAGGGATTGTGCCCATACTTTGCGCGATGTTCGACTGACCTTGATTTCCGTTCCCTTCTGCTGTTGTGAAACCACTGGAGCCGAGCGACTCGCGCGCTCGTGCGACCACCGCGATCCAGCATTGCAGGAGAGTAAGCATGTACACCTTTGCAGCTTTGCAAGCAGCCCATAGATTTAGGAATCCGCAGTCAGCGTTTGTCGCACTTCTGCTGTCGGTAGCATGCGCTCTCTCCGGACAGAACGCGTCTGCGCAAGCCCATGTGGTTGAGGGCCAGCAAACATCCGTCTACGTTGACGCAGACGCCGGCTCTGATCAGAATTCCGGCACTGCAGCACATCCGCTTCGCACCCTAGCCGCGGCCACAAGAATCGCGCTTGCGCGCAACGCCAGGCAGATTGGAACAAAGGTGCTGCTCAACCCTGGCATCTACCGGGAAACACTCGCCGTCGGCCCCACCTATCACCATAGTTCCGCTCCGCTGACCTATGAAGCAGTCAAAACCGGCACCGCAGTGATCGCCGGCTCGGATGTGTTCACAGATTGGCTGCCATGGAAAGGCAGTTCCGTCATTTACGCGCACCCCTGGCACTATCGCTTTGGGCAATGCCAGGTACCCCAGTCGTGGCACTTTTCCATCCAGCCGATCGTGCTGCGGAGAGAGATGGTTTTTGTCAACGGCACGCCACTCACCCAGGTACTCTCCTCGAAGCAGATGCAGGCGGGGACTTTCTTTGTCGGCGAGGGTGCCGGCGAGCTCTTCATCTGGCCTGCCTCCGGCACAGATATGAGCAAGGCTCTGGTCGAGGTAGCTGTCCGGCCTGAAACCGTAGAAATCAGGGATCGCACCGACCTTGTGCTTCGTGGGCTGGTCTTCGAGCACGCGGCAACCTGCATCAACGAATCGGGCGCCAACATCCGCAGCAGCCGCAACGTTTTGATCGACAGCGTGCAGGCCAACTGGAACAACTGGGGCGGACTTCAGCTTCACAGCACCAGCGACGTCACCGTGCAGAACTCGATTGCAAACTATAACGGCGGCGTCGGCTTCGCTGGATGGCGCATGAAGAATTCCCTCTACCAGTACGACGAAAGCGACTACAACAACTGGCGGGGCGCCATGGGCGCGCTGTATGACTGGGGCATGGGCGGCACCAAGCTCATGCTGATGCACGGCGTCACGGTCAAGGATCTCTATGCCTACCGCAACCACGCGCAAGGCCTTTGGTTCGATACGGACAACCGCGACGTCACGATCAACAACACGACCCTCTCAGAAAATTTCCTCGGCAATCTGCAAGTGGAGCTGAACGATGGCGCCATATCGATGGAGAACAGTACCTTGTGCTCGGGCGGGCAAGGCATCAATCTGGTCAACTCTTCCGGCTTCTCGGTGCAAGGGACCCGGTTCTACAACAACGGCGGCACGGCGCACTGGCAGGCGCAGTTCTACATGGCGGGACAGAAGGGCGGCCGCCACTTCACCGATTGGGAAACGCACGAATACCACAACGTGATCTCTGCGAACACTACCCTTTCAAAGAACAGCTTTGAAGACGCTGGTGCGCAGCAAGCTGTCTTCGGCACGTACCAGACCGGCGAAGACTGGAACTCATTTGCCAGCACATTGAAATCGGACGACAACGTTTGGTACGACGCGACCCGGCCTGCCGCCTTCACCCTGTCTGGAGGGAAGCACGCCACCCTGACCGTTTGGCGCCAAAAGACCGGCCAGGACAGGAACTCAAGCTGGGCGCCGGTCGCCAGCCCGTCCACTGGGTGCGCGGTTCCCCTCCCCACTTATGCGGATTTCAATCTCTATGCCGATGCCCCGCAATATAGAACACAACATGGCAAAGCAACGGTTCGACTTCAGGTGCGCTCCTTCGGGCTGGGCAAGATCACTCTTACTAGCGGAGTGGGCCCATTGAACAGCAACGCAGCCCCTTCAGGAGTCATACACCTTACGGCGAATGGGCTTCCGTCCGGCGTCGTAACGTCCCTGGGTGCGGCTGCCCTCTCCTCGACTGAAAACGCGGTGGCCGAGTTTACGATCGATGTTTCGCAATCCAAGTCGCAAGGCACGGTTCCCGTCACGATCTTCGCAAGGAGCGGAGCGCGCGTGCATTCCATCACCGTGAACGTAGCCATCAGCCCTGGCGCATAAACTGCCGTTGACAGACCGTCACGGAGAGGCTTCGGCAAGAAGAAATCACCAATTCCGCAATACTTTTCTACAGCCGGGCTGAGAGCGATCTCAGCCCGGCTGCTTTGTTTCTGCAGCATGCGCTCCCGTGGGCTGCCGCCTGGCGCGCCCGTGGAGGTTGCGGAATGTGGAAATCACATCGGCATAGATCTCTTCAAACATGCGGAAGTTCGCCGGACCCGTGTATCGCGCTTCAAACTCCTGGCGCGCAGCCAGCCTCATTTTGTCCAAAACTCCTGTTTCCAAAAGCTGCTTCAGGCGCTCTGGCAGCGCATGGGGATCATAAGGATCGAACAAGGCGCCGAACTTCCCATCCTCGATCATCTCCAGATAGGTACCGAGGCGTGATGCGATGACCGGAGTGCCTACAGCTAGAGATTCGATAACGACCCGCGGCATGCCCTCATACCAAAGCGAGGGACATAGCAGTGCCCGAGCCCTGCCCATCCTGTGAAGCACTTCGCTGGGGTTACGGCTTCCCATCCAGGTCACATGCGGGAGGGAGGCCGCGGCAGCGCGCACCTCCGCTTCCAGCGGTCCGGTGCCCAGGATGCGCAGCATGGGCAAATCAGGATGCCGACGCCAGCAGTCCAGAAGCACCGAGATGCCTTTCTCCTCTGTCAACCGGCCGACAAACAGGAAATCATCTTCCGGCACGGGTTGAAACCCGGGATCCTCATCGAGGAAGTTAGGCTTCACCACCAGCTTTTCCGCTGGCAGGCCACCTTCGATCAGTTTGTTCCTGGCAAACGTGGAAAGAGCGATGAATCGCTCTACCGCTCGATGCCAGGTGCCGGCCTTCCAATGAGCAAGCATGCCGGCTGTTGCGATTGCACTTCCCGTCCGGCTGCCCCGGTAGCAGGCATGCACAATACCGGAACTGCGCAACGGGGCGCCCACACAATCCTCGCAAATGTGGCCGTCGCGGAAAAGTGCGCTATTGACACACAAGAGCCGGTAATTATGTAGAGTTTGCACAACAGGTACCCCCCTGTTACAGCATGTCCAGAAAATGGCGGGCGACAGGGTGGGGAACCAATTGTGAACATGAACGAGATCAGGCTGAAAACGATCGAGAGCTCCGCGCACTCGATCCACGCCGCGTCGACTATAGAAGACGTCGGCAGACGCGGCTAGCTTGCTTGCCAATCCGGTGATGGCATCATTGTTCTCTTCCAACAGCTCGACTTCCATGCCGTGCCTGGAAAGCAGGTTGCGTTCCGAGAGAACGACGGCGTCTTCGCCGCCCCGCTGCTGGTAGCGGTTGTGAACGATGAGAACTTTCATGCGTCTCCGGTAAAGTGGAAAAAAGCGGATCTACGACAGCTACGACCAGGATTGCCGAATGCTCGGGTGTGCCGAGTTCCATTCTAAATTTTCATCACAGGTCAACCATCCCCTAAAATTAGGGCATCATAGAGTTGTTCTTCGCAGTAAATAGACATTCAGAGATTCTGTAATTCACATACGTTTCCTCACCCGCCCAAGCGGTTGAGCATTGTTTTTATTCTGCCATGCCCGTACCGGAGTCGTTCCCAGTCGAGCGGAAGCAGCTTGCCAGGTTCGTCCAGGCGGAGCAAACCGTTGTTACGTTCTATTCTCATTGCAAGACAAGGTGATTCTTGTTACCTTCATGATCGACACCAACGTTCTATGATTCGGTAGATTTGCACATTGCCGAAGCTGGAACACACTTCCCGCCCGTTGGCGGTTTCGACAGGATGGGTTGCGTTCCCCCCGCCCCGCAGTCGGTTTAGTAACTGGCTTCAGCGTTACCCTTCAGCGCTTTTTTCTGATGAAGCAGGCCGCATGCTACCCGTAAGGGCGTCATACTTCGGTAGGCATAGCTTTTCGTACTTGTGAACTGCAATCGGAGGCCTCGTTGTGAGCACGCAAGCCATACCACCCCAGCGAAACGAAGTCGAAGTCCGAGGCTCATCGGCCGCGACCTTTGACGCGCATCGGGCATCGCTGTTGTCCATCACGGCAGCAGAAATCGCTGTTGACTTCATGCTTCTGCTGACCGGCGCCATCCTTGGTGGATTACTCGGGCACGTCCTGCAGCGGTCGGACACCTTTGTTGTCCAGCCTTACGGGCTATTTGCCTCGTCATTGGTATTCGCGGCTCTATTTACCTGGCTACTGCAAGCTCATCGGGCGTACGGACGCACCTACAGCCTGCTGCGCGTGAAGGAAACTGAGATCCTGCTGCGGGTATCCCTGAAGGCGCTCCTGATTTGTATAGTTCCCTTCGCGCTCACGCGCTATCCGGTGCCCCGCATGTCTGTGCTGACTGGATGGCTGGTGAGCACTGGTCTTCTTATCGGCTTCCGTCTGCCACTCCATGAGTTTGCGATTGACTTTATGAATCGCGATTCAGCCAAGCGGCGGACTTTGATCTACGGCTCCAAACGGACTGCCCGCCGCTTCTTTACCGCTGCCTTGCAGTCGCCCAAGCTCCGTATCGAGCCTGTGGGTTTTCTGCCCAGCCCGGGCGAGCGCAGCACACGCATCTTCAGCAACGACTACCACCACCGTCACAGCAAGCCCGTCTACAACGAGCCCCTGAGCGCGGCGCTGCTGCAGAGACTGGCGGTGGACGACATCTTCATCTGCGATCCGGAAATCTCGGATCACGAGCTCGCCAGGGCCCGCGAAATCGCACAAGCGGCGAATTGCACACTTTCGATGGTGAGCCATCGTGAGCCGCTGGCCGAGCGCTCTCCCTGGTGGCTGTGGGAGATGGACGGCCTTATGGTCGCGACTTCGCGTATGCGGCGCTCCTTCGGTTATCAGGATGTCGTCAAGCGGGTTATCGATGCGTGCGTAGCCGCCGCGGTCATCCTGATCAGCGCGCCTGTGTGGGCCATCCTCGCGATACTGATTCGTTTGGAATCCGAAGGACCGATCTTTTTTCAGCAAACGCGCGTGGGCCTGAACGGCAAGCTGTTCCAGATTTACAAGTTTCGCAGCATGCACGTGAACGCGCCGAAATATGCCTCCTCGCCGCAGACCAGCTTCGATCCTCGTATTACGCGCATTGGACGTTTTATGCGCAAGACCAGCCTCGACGAGCTTCCGCAATTGATCAATGTACTGATGGGCGAGATGTCGTTGGTAGGCCCTCGTCCGGAGATGCCCTTTATCACGCAGAACTATGGGCAGCTCGAATCGCTGCGGCTCCAGGTGCCACAAGGGCTGACCGGGCTTTGGCAGTTAAGCGCCGATCGCAAGTTCGCAATTCACGAGTCGATTGAATACGATCTCTATTACATCCAGAACCGCACTGTTCTGCTGGATATTGCCATCCTGCTGCACACCCTTGTTTATGCTGCTAAGGGCATCTGAGCTCCTGGCATTAGCCTCCCAAAGCTGCACATAAGCACAAAAATGAGGCCAATTCGCCTCATTTTTGTGCTTATGTGCAGCTTTTCTAGCCGTAAAGAATGTCGCGGGTAGGCTGGGAACCCAAGGCCGAAAAGCGGCGTCCGAGGGCCTGTGCCGCGAGCAGGGTGAGGTAGTAAGGGTTGAGGAGAAGATAGCGTTTCCAAAGGCGCTTCGGTTCGGTTTTGAGCCGAAAGAGCCACTCCAGACCATACTTCTGAAATTTCGGAGGCGCCTGCGGCAGCTCCCCGGCGATGAACGGGAACGCCGCGCCAACCGCGATCAGTGGCATGGGGACATAGTCACGCATTTCATAGGCGAAGACCTCTTGGCGGGGACAGCCGAGGCCTATAAACGTGATCCGTGCGCCCGATTTGGCGATACGCTGAGCCACGTCCTTTCGCTCTTCAGGGTTCAGGTTGCGAAACTTCGAAGGTTCCGCGCCCGCGACAATCAGCTTGGGAAAGCGCTTCGCAAGACTCTTGCGCAGGCCGGCCAGGGTGGACTCTGTCGAGCCGTAGAAATAGACTGGGAGACCCTCGCGTTCGGCTGCACCAAGCAGATAAAGAGTAAGATCCGGCCCATAGACGCGGTTGCGCAGTTTTGTGCCGTGAAGAAGGTTCAGCGCCCAGCGCACGGGCTGGCCATCGGGAACGAGCAGGTCAAAGGTATTGAGCCGGAACTGGTGCTCCTTGGTTTCGACCCCAGTCATCACGCCATGGACCGCCAGGGCCGAGACAGTGTAGGGCCGCTGCTGTTTCGCTGCTTCGATCACGCGGGCAACGGCTGCCTCGTAATCGACGGCATCGATCATGACGCCCATGATGTTCTTCTTGCCGCGATCGATCATGCGCTCACCAGCGCCTTCTGATCGGACCAGCGTTCGCGATTGAAGTCATAGCTTTCCCGCAGGATACCTTCGACGTCGTACTCGAGCTTCCAGTTGGGATAGTGATTCTGGAATTTTGCGAGGTCGCCAATCCACCAGATGTGATCGCCCATGCGGTTCTGATCGACGTAATCCCACTTGAGCTCGCGGCCGGTTATTTCTTGGCAGAGTTGTATCGCTTCCAGCATCGAGCAATTGCTGAAGCGTCCTCCGCCGATGTTGTAAATTTCCGCCGAGCGGGGATTTTCAAAAAAAGCATCGAAGGCGTTGATCAGGTCGGAGCTGTGGATGTTGTCGCGGACCTGCTTGCCCTTGTAGCCGAAGACCTTGTAAGGAGTGCCGGTCACGCAGCACTTGATGAGATAAGCGAGGAAGCCATGTAGTTGTGTGCCGGAGTGTGCCGGACCGGTGAGGCAGCCACCACGGAAGCAGACCGTCTTCATGTCGAAGTAGCGTCCGTATTCCTGCACCATCACGTCCGCGGCCACCTTGGAGGCGCCGAAAATGCTGTGCATGGTGTTATCGATACTCATGTCTTCGCGGATGCCGTCGTGGTAAGTGTGGCTGGGATCGATCTCCCAACGAAGTTCCTGCTCAATGAGCGGAAGGCGGTTAGGAGTATCGCCGTACACCTTGTTAGTGGAGGTGAAGATAAAGGGAGCCTCGGGGCAGTGCTGGCGCGCAGCTTCCAGCATGGTAAGCGTGCCCACGGCGTTGACGCCGAAGTCTGTGAAGGGCTCGCGCGCGGCCCAGTCATGCGACGGCTGAGCGGCGGTGTGCACGACCAGCTTGATATCTTTCCCATAGCGCTCGAAGAGCCGATTGATGGCCTCGCTGTTGCGAATATCAATCGCCTCATGCGTGTAGTTCGAAACTGTTTTCCGGAGCCGGTCGTTGTTCCACGACGTGGATGCTTCCTCGCCGAAGAAGTAGGCGCGCATGTTGTTGTCGATCCCAACTACGTCCATGCCCTTTGCGGCAAAGTGCTTGGTAGCTTCCGATCCGATCAAGCCGGCAGAACCGGTCACGATGGCAATGCTCATCTTCAGATGTCCTTTCGTATGCCGGTTGGAGCGTGCGCGTGCATGGTTTCGCACAGACCGGCGGTGCGTATATGCCCAGTGAATGCGCTGTAAATTCTACTCAGTTTAACAGAATGGCGCTTGCAGATTGGGACTGTTCCGAAGCTATGGAGCGCCCCTGCATGGCGCCGCAGAGTTGTGCCGGGGCAAGTGCCTTGCCCGCTTCTCGACGCATCGCCTGTGATCATGGCCAGGTCTGAACACCTCCCGGAAGATGAGGGATTTCATGCTTTCTGCCTCGTCGACCGCACGCCGGCCACGTATCAGGTTACGGAGCGCGGGCCGTCCCACCAAGCGTGTCAGGACTTTACCTGATGACGCCGGGCACCTGCGGAGATTACTGCTGATTTGGCGATCGAACAATTCGCTGTTGACGATTGCAGAACGTCAAGCTCCACATGAGGCGGCACCCAGGCGCTGGCCGGTGTCGAGCGAGGCGCAGCCCTGTGTGCGCAGCTCATTCCGAGTCCGTGGAAAATCCGGATTCCCAGGCGCTGGCCGGTGTCGAGCGAGGCGCAGCCCTGTGTGCGCAGCTCATTCCGAGTCCGTGGAAAATCCGGATTCCCAGGCACGGCCAAGGCACGAACTATGCTTCCCGAGCTACCAGCTTCCGATAGAGCTCCACGGTTTGCTCCGCGATAGCAGACCAGCTAAAAATATCCTCCACGCGACGCCGTCCTGCCAGCCCGAATTCCCGGCAACGCGCGGGATCGTTCAGCAACTCCGTTGTGCGCGCGCCCAGGTCACGCGCGAACCGTTGCGGGTCAAGAGGAAATCCGGTGATCGGGCTCGGCTCAAAAGGCACCAGGTACCCCGTCTTGCCGTCCACGACCACTTCCTTGATTCCACCGGTCGCGCTTGCCACAACCGGAGCCTCGCACGCCATAGCCTCGAGGTTGATGATGCCGAACGGCTCATAGACTGACGGGCAGCAAAATACGCGGCAGTGGCTGTACAGCTCGATGGCCTCCGGCTTGGTCACCATCTTCTCGATCCACACCACGCGCGGGTTGCGTTGCCGAGCCACTTCCACTTTGGCCCGCATCTCATCGGCAATTTCCGGCGTATCCGGGGCACCGGCGCAGAGCACCACCTGGGTTCCCTCCGGCATGTATTGGATCGCATCTACAAGGTGTGTCACGCCCTTTTGCCGCGTGATCCGCCCCACAAACAGCACGTAGGGCAACGCCGGATCCACGCCATATTTCACCAGCGCATCCTGCGCCTTTGCTTTGCGGTATTCGGCCAGATCGATCCCGTTGTAGATTACGTGGATGCGTGCCGGATCAATATCCGGATATGCGCGAAGGATGTCCTCCCGCGTGCCCTGCGATACTGCGATCACCGCATCGGCTTCGATTCCCGTAGCATGCGATACGGTTGGCGAGTTCCCTTCAGGGCGGCAAGCGGATATCCAGTAATGATGGCGCCGCGGACCACTCTCATAGACAAGCCCGCTGCTGTCCGCTTCGCTCGCCCGAGACCGGGCTGCCGAAAACTGGACGGCAGCAGCGGGCTTGTGCATAAGAAAACCCATTCCTTCCGCAGGACCAATCACCCGTGCGGCGACCGCTTCCTCGTCCCGTCCGTGCCCCGACCCGAAAGGGTCGAAGCACGGACGGGCGATGGCTCCTGCTCTTTGTGTCCCGGCCGTGGACCGGATCTCGCCGCCGCAGATGCCGATGCTGATCATGACGGCCGGGACAATCCCGAAGACGGCCCGGCTCCCGGCGACCAGGGCCGAGTAAGATCGAGACGAAGAGATGGCCCTTGAAGGAGGCGACGCTCAACTTCGTGCGGTTGCTTTCCGTCATTGACCTGCTGGAATCGGCTTGTTGTGCAGCGGGCCTCGGGAGGCGCTCGATCGTCGGGAAGCGGACGTCGGTCCGGTCCTCCAGGAAAAGCGTCCGGGGCGGTGCCGAGGAGCACGTGGCGATCGATCGTTCCGCTCGGGATCGGCCCGATGCGGGATGTTGGCACGGGGGGCCGCGAACCTGGGGCGGCCGGCCTGTGACTTCCAGGGGAGCGTGATCGTTCGGACGACGGGCCGGGAGGCGGACGCGATGGCCAAGAAGCGACCCGATTACTCATTCGATGCGCAAGGGCGCTCCGCTCGCGGCCTGGCTCCCTCAGTTGGTGGCCGAGGAGTGCGCCGACACGGCGTGCGGCGGGCGAGGCCCTCCAGGCGACGATGTATGGGATTCCGAGCGTTCATACCGACCTGGCCGAAGTCGAATGGGGCTCGGCCGGGGCGATCTCGGAACAAGCGGAACGCTTCAAGGACGCGGTCCGGTCCGCCCTGAAGGCGCCGGGCTTTGGCGTGAAGCCTTCGTCCGCAAGCTGATCCTTTACCGGATGGCGCTCAGGGACGACCGGCGCCGGCGCGTGGACGTGGCTGACGAGCAAGACAACGCCCCGAACATCTACCAGGATCGCCTCCTCCGGCGACTCCAGGCCGCCGACGGGGACCTCTCGCTCGGCCGAGGCCACTCGCCGTTACCTGCGGTGGCTCTGTGCGAGCATGGCCCGCAATCTGAAACGAGGTCGAGACGTCTTCGCTGGCGCGGAAGTCCACCGCCGCGCCGGGGGTGATGGCCGCGATCGTCTTCGACTCGCTCGACGTGTCCCTCCTGGCCGACCTGCACGGTTTCGGGCCGCACGCGATGCTCGCCGACACGGACAATGCGTCGTGATGAAGCGGCCTGCGCCCTGGCACGGATCGGCCCCCCGGCGGTCGACTTCGCCGCGGTCTTCTTCGAGGAACTCGATGCGGAGCAGGCCACGAACTTATTCGAGGGTGCGTGGGCCCTCGGCTCGATCGGCCGCGACGACCCGGACGTGATTGACGGGCTGCTGAGGCGTCTCCGGTCAGGACCAGTCGCAATCCGCTCGGCGCGGCCGCGGCGATCTTCCACGCCGGGCCGCCGCTGGCCGGCCGGCTTGAAGTCGCGCTCGACCTGCTGCTCGGGGCGACCCATAAGTCGGAACTCGTGTGTGCCGCAATCCCGGCCCTGGCCTCGGTCGGCCGTGACAGCGAGTTGGCCCTCCGGCGCGTTCTCGAAGCTGGTCGAGCCTGCCCGCCGCGGTGGCGGGCCGATAAAGATTTCCCCGACCACACTTACGACGAGGTGATGATGGAGCGAGGGGCGGCGATCGACTCGCTTCGCCATTTCAAGCGGTTCGCCGACCAGGTCCTGCCGGTGCTGGTTGATGCCCTCGACACCTTCGAGGAGTACGACCCCGACTGGAGTTACGAAGGCGAGAAGCACGGGCTTCTCTCCGCTTCGCTCGTACCCTTCGGTCCGCTGGCCGCCCCGGCGGTCCCCCATCTCGTTCGTATCCTGGAGGGATGGCCCACCCGACCCGAAGAGGACCGCGAGTGGCCCCGGAATGTGTTCCGCCTGCTCGCCGCGATCGGCCCTCCGGCTCGCCGAGGCTCGCCGCCGTCGCTGGAGCAACCCTGCGCCTACGCGGATGGACGACGAGCAATCTCCTCCCAAACTCGATCCTGATGATCCCCTCGATCGGGGTGGTCATTATCCTGCGACGGGGGCCGGGGGAGGCGACCAGGTTGGCGACACGGGCGTTCACGTTCAAGGACCCGAGGATCGCCCAGGACGGCCCAGGAGCGTCTCCCCAAGCGCCTGATTGCTACGCCATCAGCCGGAACGGCTCGGCCTCGCGGGTCGGGCACCGGGATCGGGGCCAGGGTCAGCCGGTCCGGTTCCACCGAGACCGCCTGTCGAAGAAATCCGGAACCTTCGCTCTGGTTCGCCGCCAGGAAGTAGACGGCGGCGGCGTCGAGCCTCTCCGGCCGGAACCCGACCGGTGCCCGAATGGCGATTGCCTCGGACCTCGACCGGATCACCTCGAAGATCCCGTTGACCTTCACGCTGAACTCGTTCGGTTGGAACGCCCATTCGTCCCAGCGGATCGCCAGTGACGGCCGCTTCGGATTCGAGATCGGGGCGGACCCAGATCTCCCGGACCGAGCGATAAGGGAGACACTTCGGACCACCCTCCCATCGTCGCAACACTTGGCCCCAGACCGCTGGCTTGGTCGAGCGCGCAGCCTCCCGCTCGTCAAGTCCCGGGGAAAGCATACCCTACGCACGGGGGGCGGACGGACCAATCTGCGGTGGGATGGTCGAATGCGTCGCCGACGGCGTCGGCGTGGTCGGGCATTAAGAGTAGGTCGAGCGTCCTGAGTCGCGGTCGCGGCGATACCAGCTCCAGAGGAGGCGGTGGGTGGCGTAGTCGAGCAGGGCCTGCGGCGTGGGGAACTCGTGCTCGCCGGCGTCGCGGCGCTCCAGGGGAGTCGGTGGCCGGGGTGATGTAGGCGCGTCGGCCGGGCGACGAGGTCGGCGACGAGCAGGGGGAAGTTCTCCGAGGCCGAGGGGCGGAGCCGGTCGCCGAGGTAGGCGTAGTTCATCTGGTTCTCGACGACCCGGAAGGCGATCCGGGGGTCGCGGCGGACGATGAAGACCTCGCCGACCGGGTCGCGCGGGATGCGCATGGCCGCGGGCTCCGGCGGCGGCGGGGCGGCCGGCCGATCGGCAGGGCGCCAGGCCGGTGGAGCAGGGCCGAGACCCAGCCCGGCGGGGCGACGTCGCGGAACTCGTCCTCGGCGGCGATCCGGCCGGCGGCGATCAGCTCGACCTTGTCCCAGGGGACCCAGTGCGTCGGCTCGCCGCGGAGCCCCTTGACGCGGAACCCGTCGGCAGGCAGGCGGCGTCGTGGATCGTCCGCGGGCGGGCTGAGGTCGGGGAACGGGTCGACCCGCCAGGCCTCGGCGGCGACGCCCAGCTCGAACAGGCCGTCGAGCAGCCGCGCGGACCTTCTCCTCGTCCAGCGGCTTCGGCCAGACGCCGGGCGCCCGGGCGACCCACTGCATCGCGTCGGTCGGGTGCGCCCCGTGACCCGGCAGACCAGGTCGCGGACCGCCGGCGGGTCGTCGAGCTCGTCGAAGACGACCAGGCGATACAACGGCGGCGCGGGGGTCTGGCTCATCGCTCGACCTCGGTCGGGTGCCGGGCAAAACGCGTGGGGCGAAAGATCGTGGGGCGTGGAGCGTGGAGCGTGGGGAGCGTTGGAAGAGAATACGAGTCCGATTGCCTCTAACTCATCACGTTCCAACGCTCCACGCTCCACGCTCCACGCTCCACGCGACCTTGGTGGTTCAATTCTTCCCCCTCCTATGTTAGCGTGGAAGGAAACCGGAGGTGGACATGCTCCGCGCGATTCTCTGGGGAATGATCGTCACGA